>CAVUTF010000028.1:0-158442 GCA_963744305.1 uncultured Gammaproteobacteria bacterium | reverse complement strand
ATGCAGAGATGCTCCTCGAGGACCTCGGGCCCGCACAGACCGAGGATCGGGCGGCGCTCGAACAGACGATTGCGGCGGCGCGCGACGCCCTGGGCGCGATCAGCGCCGTGCTCGCGCCGACCCGCGATTCGGTCGAGCCCGCAGAGCTCGCGACGCTCTACGCGCGGCTGGAGAAGCCGCAGCGGCGCATCCTCGGCGCCATCCGCGGGCTCCTGGCCTCGGTCCGCGAGGATGTGCTCGCCCACCTTCACCGACGACCTGCGCCGCATCCTCGACGCGGCGAGCCGCCTCGTGCCCCGTGCGCCCGCGGCCGCCGCACCTGTTGCGGCAGGTCCGGGCTCCGGCGTCCGGCGTCGCCTCCATCCTCGTCGTCGACGACGAGGCCGGCAATCGCGACCTGCTCGGCGCCGGCTCGAGCGCGAGGGCTACGCCGTGATCACCGCTGCGGCGGGCGGGAGGCGCTCCAGGCCATGGCCAGCAGACCGATCGACCTGGTGCTGCTCGACATGATGATGCCCGACCTGGACGGCCTGCGGTGCTCGAGAGGCTGAAGGCCGACCCGGTCACGCGCGACGTGCCGGTCATCATGATCTCGGCGCTCGACGATCTTCGCGCGATCGCGCGCTGCATCGAGACGGGCGCGGAGGACTACCTGCCCAAGCCGTTCGAGCCGGTCATCCTGCGGGCGCGCCTCGCGGCGTCGCTCGCCAAGAAGCGCTTCCGCGACCGAGCGCGACCTGCTGAGGGCGTTCGGCTTGGTGACCGAGGCGGCCAGCGCGATCGAGGTGGGCCGCCTACCGCCCGGACAGCTCGGCGAGATTCGCACCGCGGCGACGCGATCGGCCGGCTGGCCCGGGTCATGGACCGCATGGCGTCGCAGGTGGAGGAACGCGAGCGCGGCTGCGCGACCGGCTCGACCTGCTCGGCGAATCGGCGCGGCCCGCGTAGCGCCGAGGCGGCGGATGTCTCCGGCGCACCCTGCAGGCCGGCGAGCTGTTCGCCGGCCGCTACGCGATCGCGTCCGTGCTGGGAGGGGGCGATGGGCACCGTCTACCCGGCGCGCGACCGGAGCTCGCGATCTGGTGGCGGTCAAGGCGCTGCGGCCCGACCTGGTCGCCGACGAGGACTCGCGCGAGCGGTTCAAGGAAGAAGTCCGCCTGCACGCCGCATCCCCATCGCAACGTCGTCCGCACGCACGATTTCGGCGAGTCCGGCGGGACCGTGGTACATGACCATGGAGTTCGTGGAGGGAATGACCGTTCGCGCCCTCCTCGATGCGCGGGCATCTCGGCGTGTCGGCCACGCTGGCCATCGCGATGCAGCTGGCGCAGTCGCTCGCCGTCGCGCACGACGTCGGCGTCGTCCACCGCGACATCAAGCCGCACAACCTGCTGCTCGATGCCGATGGCGTGCTCAAGGTGATGGACTTCGGCGTCGCGAAGCTGGAAGCGGCGGGCGGCGACGAGACCGAAGCGGGGATGGTGGTGGGCACGCCGGCCTACATGCCGCCCGAACAGATCACCGGCGAGCCGGTGGATGCGCGCGCCGACCTGTACGCCGCGGGCGCCGTCATCTACGAATGCCTGACCGGACGGCCGCCGCTCGCCGCGCCGTCGATGATGTCGCTCGTCGCGAAGGTGCTCGGCGACGAGCCCGCGCCGCCCTCGTCGATCAAAGCGGAGGTGCCAAGGGCGCTGGACGACCTCGTCCTGCAGCTGCTCGCCAAACGCCCCGACGAACGCGTGCCGTCAGCCGCCGTCCTCGTGGAACGCCTGCAGGCCCTGGCCTGACGACGGACGACGGCAGAGAGTCCGGCGCGGAGGCCGGACCTGCACTCTGAAGTTGCCCCTGCTTCCCCCGTGATAGGCCCGGCGCCCTCGCGGGCCCTTCAGGGTTCCGCGACGCCATTTCCGCCGACCTTGCGCTGAGCCTCATCGTGATGGTCTGTTTGCCGCTCTCGCTCTTCTCCTCGAGCTTCACCGTGGTGACGTCGCCGGCGACGAGACAATCGGCCACCGTCGGCTTTCTCGAGCGACGTTACCTTCAGCATCTCGACGATCTGCTTGCCATCGGGGCCATCGAGCTCCTTGGCCATCTCGGGCACTACCGCCGCCTTCAGCGCGGCGACATTCCCGCCGCGCGACGCGATGGAACGCCAGTGCCGCTTGACGGCGGGCGAGTCGGCCATGGCCTTCAGCTCCGCGGCCGTCGGGATCTTTTTCCGCAGAATCGGCGCCTTGAAGGTCGCGTCGAAGGTGTAGGTGTCTTTCTCCATCGATCCGGGCTCTTTGAGGGACAGGCGCCCTTCGACCGTCTGACCGTCGAAGGTCTTCAGGTCCACCTTCTGCGCGTACCGGAGAACGAGATCTGCATCGACAGGTCGGGATGGTAGAGCATCGTCGACGTGGCCTGCCGCTCGGCCGACAGGATCACCACGACCGCGGTCGGCTTGTCCATCATCAGGACGCGCATGCGATCGCCTTCGTCGAGCAGCGACGCCTGCGGCAGCTCGGTCGCCGAGAGAATCACGGCGACGTCCTCTTTCTTCTCGTCGAACGATCCCGGCTGCGCAACCGCGGTACGCGAAGGCGAGCTTCGTCGGCTTCTTGTTGACGGTGAAGGTGCCGGTGGCGGTCTGCGGCGCCGCCGCGGCAGCGGCCGAGACGACGAAGGCGACGACGACGGACATGGTACGGACTGCGAACGTGCGCATCTCTGACTTCCTCCACTTGGGACGAAGGCCGTCGGCGGGCGCTCACAGCCCGACGGTCGTGTCCATCGTCAGGACATCGAGATGGCCTGATCCGCGAAACGTGTAGACGATCGAGGATGGCACAGTGCCAGTCGCATGAAGACAGGCAGATGGTGAGGCACCGCCGAGCTGCCGGATCCAGGCCAGCACATCAGCCAGAGGTCCCCAGACGCTCCGTCTGGCATCGCGGACACCAGTACGTGGTCCGCGCATCGGGCCCCTGCTTGCGCGACAGAATCGGTGTGGCGCACCGGCGGCACGGCTGTCCCTGCCGCCCGTAGACCCAGAGGCGCGCCGACGGATCACGCGGCCCGTGGCGCGTCTGAATCCGGTGTAGGTGACGATGCCGCCGCCGGCACCCTCGCGGACGTTGGCGCGCAGGAGCTTTGCGGGCCGTTTGACGACGGCCGTCAGCGTGCCGACGTCAGCGACGACACCGATGCGAACGGATTCACCCTGGCGACGAACAGGGTCTCCGACTTGAAGATGTTGCCGATGCCCGACATGACGCGCTGATCGAGCAACGCGTCGGCGATCGGCTGGTCGCCGCGCTCGCGCAGCCGGGCGATGGCCGTCGCCGCGTCGAACGCCTCGCCCGCCAGGTCGGGCCCCAGATGCCGGATCGCGTCCTCGCGGGCCAGCGATCCTGGAGGTCTCGAATTCGGCGACCGGCACGTTGAAGGCGACCGCGACGTAGGCATCGGTGCGCGACGAGCACGCGCGAAATCGGCGCGCGGCCGCTGCCACCGTTCGCCCGGCTTGTAGAGATGCCAGGTGCCGCTCATGCGCATGTGCGTGCGCAGGATGAGGTCGCCCGAAAAGTGGATCAGCAGGTGCTTGCCCACCGACGTCACGAGTCGACCGTTCGGCCGGTCACGGGCGTGTCGTCGTGGACCCGCGTGAGCTGCGGCAGCACCGACTCGAAGGTCGTCACGACGCGGCCCCCGAGCGCCAGGTTCAACGTCCGCGCGGCCCGAAAAATGGTATCGCCTTCAGGCACTACTTCCCGTAGTCCTGTCCCGCGTACGACACCTCGGCGGCGTCGGGGTCGGGCAGGCGCACGGTCGGATCGGGGTTCGGGATGGCGTGCCGGATCGGCTTCAGCGTTCGCAGGTACGTGAGGATCGCAAAGCGGTCCTCCTCGGTCAGGTTGGAGAACGCGCCCCATGGCATGTGGCGCGCCGAAATCATCCGGCCGTCGCTGAAGACGCCGTTGCGCAGCACGCGCAGGATGTCTTCATCGCTCTTCTTGCCGAGGCCGGTCTCCGGATCGGACGTCAGGTTGCGCGTGACCACCTGTCCGCCCGCGGCGGTGACGATCTTCGCGCCGCCCGCGAGGTACATGTCCCAGCGCGGACCCTGGGGCCCTGGCGTCATGTGACAGCCGATGCACCCGGTGCGCACCACGATGTAGCGGCCGCGCTCGGCGATGGCGCGCTGCGCCGGATCCTGGATGTGGTCCACGCGCGGCGCGGCCTCCTCTTCCTCCTTGACGAACGTCTCGGACGGCGTGGTCAGAAACGGCGGAATGAAATACAGGAACGCCGTGAGCGCGCCGAGCGCGACCACGACGAGGACGACGACAGCCACTTCAGGATGCGCTTCATCGCACGCCTCCCTTCGCCGAACCCTGGAACCCCGAACCAGAACCCCTGAACCCCGAACCTCGGACCCCCGGAACAGAACCGAGGAACCCTGAAACTCAGGAACCCCGGAACCTCGAGCGGTCTTCGGCTGCGCCGATCCCGCGTTGCCAGGGTAGACGATGGCGGGTGGATTCGATCCCAGGATCAGCCACCGGAACTTGCCCGCGAGGTAGCTCAGGATGTTGGGCGTTCGCGGCGCGGGAATGCGGTTGATGACCGGCGGCAGCGAGCGCAGGTAGGCGACGATTGCGTCGAGGTCTCCGGCCGACAGGCTATCCGGACGCCGTCCAGGGCATCGGATACGGCAGCATGCGCGTGCCGTCGCGGCGGAGGCCTTTCGTCAACGTGCGCTTGATCAGGTCGTCGCTGACGTTGCCGAGGCCGGTCTCCTTGTCGGAGGTGAGATTGGCCGTGAAGCGGTCGCCGAAGGGCACGATCGTCCAGCGCATGCCCCGGCCATCCACAATTCCTCGATGTGCGAGCCGTCGCGGCGGATCGGCGTGTGGCAATCGCCGCAGCCCATCGATCTGACCAGGTACGTCCGCGACCGACGGCGTCGGCGCGCGCGGCCTCGTCCTGTGCCGCGTAAACGCCTTGACCTCGTCGGCCGTCATCTTCCACACGGGCTTGCGGGCCATCGACGCGACATAGTTCGCGAGATTCCACATCTCGGGATTGGTCGCCGCCGTCGCAAAGGACGGCATCGGCGAGCCGTTCATGCCGGTGCGAAACCGGAGATGGATGTCGCGCGGCGTCGCGCCGCCGCGGAACGTCCAGGGCTCGGTGAGGTTCGTCGCACGCATCGGCCGGCCCCAGTCGTCGTCGAAATCGGTGGCAACCGCGTCGGCGCCGGCGCCGTCGGTGCCGTGGCAGCCGGAACACAGGAGCCGATCGAACACCTCCTTGCCTGCGGCGATGCTCTCGGGAGACGAGGGCACCTCGGGGCCGAGCGTGACGACCTTCGGCTGTTCGGTCTGGAAGCGGGCCGAGAACGATTTCACCTTTGCCACCAGCACGTCGACGTCCGCGTCGGACAGGAACGGCTGCCGGCCGGCATCGCCGATCCTCATCCCCTGGCGAATCGACCGCTCGATGTCATCGTCGGTCGGCAGGCTGCCGGTTTCGGTGGTGCGGATCTTGAATCGTCCCTGTCGAAAGTCGCGGGGCCGCGGTGTCATGTACGGGGCGGCCGGGCCGTTGCCGTCGCCCGACACGCCGTGGCACTGCGAGCACTTCGCGTTGTAGAGCGCATCGCCTGGCGTGCCGGCCGGTGCTGGGTCCGGGAGTCGTCTGCGCGCGAAGCCGGGCGCCGGTGACGAGAAACGCCACGAGAAATGCCGCGACGGCGGTGACGGCGAGTGCGGCGATGAGCGATGATCGACGGATGAACACGCATTCCTCCGGCCGGGTGGGCGAAATTGACGCGGATGCTACCCCCCTCCAGAAAGTGCGGCAAGGCGAGGGCCGCGATTCGCGGGATGCCTCGAAAGGACCCAACGCGATGCGCAGCTTGATCGTGGTCGTCGTGACACTGCTGTCGGCAATCTATCTCATCAACCCGACGGCGGGGATCTTCGAGCTGATTCCCGACAACCTGCCGCTGCTGGGCAACCTGGACGAAGCCGGCGCCATGGTGCTGCTGATATCCGGGCTGCGGTACCTCAACATCGACATCGCGAGGCTGTTCGAGCGGAAGACGCCATAACCGACGGCGGGCCTCGGGAGCGGCAAGCTGTCGGGCACGCCGGCGGCGTGCCCCTACAACGTGAAGGGACGCTGCGCTTGGCAGGACCGACGCGGGGGCTGGGCGACGCCGGCGGCGCTGGGATGTCCGCTGCGGGTCCCCGTGAGCGACTAACACGATGCCCACCACGGAGGGGCAAGCCGTTCGTGCCCGCGGAGAGCGAGCGCCGCCGTTATTTTCGTCGTGGCACGTGGTGCCCATCGCCGACGCGACGAATCCGGCTTCGACGAGATAGGGCGCCAGCGGATGCTCGCGGGCCGGCTGCGCCGTTCACTTCCGCAATCAGCAGTCCGCCTTCCTGTCCTTCTCCGGTCAAGGCAATCCCGGCGAGCCGCGCGGCGATGGCGCGCGCGGTGTGGCCCAGTTGCGGCTCCGCTTCCGGCAGGAAGACCGTCAATGTGCGGCCGGCCTTGCCGAGATAGGCGGCGAGCGCGCCGTTCACGAGGATCACGCTCGCGCCGACGGAGCGGGCGAGGCGCGGCTGGTTCGGCGCCGCGGCGCCCGCGGGCGACGGCCATCTCAGGATCGCGCCGTACGGGTTGGCCGGATCGGTGGCGGCCAGATGCACGACCTCCGGCGTTCCGGCGGGCTCGCGCAGCGGCGCGCAGCAGATCGAGCGCGGCCGGCAGCGCGAACTGCGTCGGCGCCGACCCCGCTGACGAAGTAGCCGCGCCGGATGCGGCCGCGCCTCCTCCATCGCCTTCAGCACGTCGTAGACGGCCGAGAAGCCGCCGCGAGCGCCTCGGCCGCCGCCGACCTCGCGCGTGACCACGCCGTAGCGCGCGAGCAGCTGCTGCGCGATCGCCGCGCTCCACTCGGTGGTCGTACGGCGTGCGCCGATCGCGGCGCGCACGAGCGACCAGCGCCTTCGGCCGCCGGCGGCGCGACGCGGCGCGACCGGAACGCGCGGCGCCTGCGCGCGTCGCGCGCGGCGCGCCGCGTCAGGCGGCGCGTGAACGCGCGCAGCGCATGAGCGTGTCGTTGGTGACCAGCCCCGCCCACACGAGCGTCCAGAGCGCGTCGACGGTCTCCGCCGGGAAGCCGCCGCCGGCGCCTGCGTGAAGCGCGGCGAAGAACGACGCGCCGTGCGCGCGCGAGGTAGTCGAGGATCGCCGCGCTCCGCGTCGCGGCCGACGGTTCGCCGGCTCGTCGGGCGGCGGCCGCCAGCAGCCGCGGCAGATGATCGGTGAGGTAGAGCGCGATCCGGCCGTCGCGCTCGCCGAGCGGCTCGACGCCGACCAGACGACCTCGCCGGCCGCCATCAGCGCGTCGAGATCGCCCGGGTCGGTAGCCGTCGACGCGCGCCGGCAGGATCTCGGTCTCGAGGATCGACGCCGGCAAGCGGCGCGCCCTGCAGGCTCTCGATGGCGTCGAGCAGCGCGTCGAGCCCGCGCGCGCGGCCGCGCCACGCCCTGCCATGCGCGTCAGCAGCCGGCCGAGCACCGCCGGCTCGACCGGCTCGACCTCGCTGCCGCAGCTGCGCGAGCGACGCCGGCGGATCGTGCGCGAGCACGTCGGCTCGCACCACTCGCGGTGCGATGCCGCCGGGCCGGAACTCGCCCTCGAGCAGCCGGCCCGCGGCCAGCGAGCCGCCGCAGCATCGCGTCGGCGACGCCGCGGCCGAGCCCGAAGCGCGCCGGCCAGTCGTCGCGTCGTGAACGGCCCGTGCGTCCGGGCGTAGCGCGAGCACGAGGTCGCCGCGCCGGTCGGCGCACCGGCTCGAGCAGCGCCTCCGGCAGTCCCGGCGGCAGCGGCACGCCGAGGGCGTCGCGGTAGCGCGCCGCATCCTCGACGGCGATGTAGCGCGTCGCTCGCCGCCGATCGGCAAGCGGCACGACGCGGCGGCGCGCGCGACCAGCGCCTCGATCGCAGCGTCGGCCGCGACGTCGGCCAGCGCGTCCGCCGGCGAATCTCGTCGGCCGTCAGATCGCCGATCCGCGAGCAGCAGATCGTGGAGCGCGTCGGCCGACTGCGCGCTGGTAGCGGTCGTCGAGGTGCTGCAGCTGCGCTTCGACGGCGTCGATGGCGTCGGGATCGAGCAGCTCGCGCAGCTCGGCGTCGCCGAGCAGCTCGCTGCAGCTGCGCCTGGTCGATGGACGAGCGCCTGCGCGCGGCGCTCGGCCAGCGGCGCGTCGCCGTCGTAGATGATAGTTGGCGACGTAGCCGAAGAGCAGCGACGCCGCGAACGGCGACGGCGTCGGCGTGTCGACCGTCGTCACGCGGATCGGCGCCGTCGGCGATCCGCGCAGCGTGGTCGACGAGCGCGGGCATGTCGAACACGTCGCGCAGGCACTCGCGGTAGGTCTCGAGCACGATCGGGAACGAGCCGAACCGCGACGCGACGGCGAGCAGGTCGGCGGCCTTCTTGCGCTGCTGCCAGAGCGGCGTCGCGGCCGCCCGGGCCGCCGCCGCGGCAGCAGCAGCGCGCGGCCGGCGGCCTCGCGGAACTGCGCCGCGAACAGCGCGCGTGGCGCCGAGCTGCCGGATCACCAGCGCCTCGACCTCGCTCGGGCGTCGGGCAGCAGCAGCGCTGCGTCGGGCGGCTCGTCGGTCTCCGGAAACCGCACGACGAACCCGTCGTCGGTCCACATCGTCTCGACGTCGATGCCGAGTCTCGTCGCGGACTTCGGCGACCACGGCCATCGCCCAGGGCGCGTGGACGCGGCCGCCGAGCGGCGAGAGCACGCACACGCGCCAGTCGCCGAGCTCGTCGCGCACGCGCTCGACGACGATCGTCCGGTCGTCGGGCACGGCGCCGTGGCCGCCGCCTGGTCGGCGAGGTACTGGACCAGGTTCTCGGCGGCCTGCGCGTCGAGGTCGTGCTGCGCGCGTCAGCCGCTCGATCGGCGGCCGTCGGGCGGCAGCGTCGCGCAGCGTCGCGCACGAGCGCGCCGATCGCGCGCCCGAGCTCGAGCGGCCGGCCGGCGCGCGTCGCCCTTCCAGAACGGCATCTTGCCCGGCTCGCCCGGCGCGGGCGAGACGAGCACGCGGTCGTGCGTGATCTCCTCGATGCGCCAGCGTCGACGCGCCGAGCAGGAACGTCTCGCCGACGCGGCTCTCGAAGACCATCTCCTCGTCGAGCTCGCCGACGCGCGCGCGTGCCCGCTCGCCGCCGGCGAGGAACACGCCGTAGAGCCCGCGGTCGGGGATGGTGCCGCCGTTGGCGACGGCGACGCGCTGGGCGCCCTCGCGCGCGCGTGAGCTTGCCGGTCAGCGCGGTCCCAGGTGAGGCGCGGCCGCAGCTCGGCGAACTCGTCGGACGGGTAGCGGCCGGACAGCATGTCGAGCACGCCCTCGAAGACGCCGCGGCTCAGCGTCGGCGAAGGGCGCCGCCCGGCGCACGAGCGCGAACAGGTCGTCGACGTGCCAGTCGTCCATCGCGACCATCGCGACGATCTGCTGCGCGAGCACGTCGAGCGGGTTGCGCGGGTAGCGCGTCGCCTCGACCTCGCCCTCGTGCATCGCGCGGGTCACGGCGGCGCAGGCGAGCAGGTCGCCGCGGTACTTCGGGAAGATCACGCCGCGGCTCGCCGCGTCCGACCTGGTGGCCGGCGCGGCCGATGCGCTGCATGCCGCTCGCGACCGACGGCGGCGCCTCGATCTGGACGACGAGATCGATCGCGCCCATGTCGATGCCGAGCTCGAGCGACGAGGTCGCGACGAGCGCCCGCAGCGTGCCCGCCTTGAGCGCGTCTTCGATCTCGATCGCGCTGCTCGCGCGCGAGCGAGCCGTGGTGCGACGCGGACGAGCGTCTCGCCGGCGAGCTCGTTGAGCGCGCCGCGCCAGCCGCTCGGCCAGCCGGCGGCTGTTGACGAAGATCAGCGTCGAGCGGTGCTGCGCGGATCAGCTCGAGCAGCCGCGGATGGATCGCCGTCCAGATCGACGTGCGCACCGGGCCCTGCGCCGCCGGGCCGCTCGGGATCTCGAGCGGCTGGCCGAGCGGGCCATGTCCTCGACCGGCACCTCGACGCGCAGCTCGAGCGCTTCTGCGCCGCCGGCGTCGACGATGGTCACGGGGCGATAGCCGGCGTCGCGGCTCGCCGACGAACTCGTCGATGGCTCGCTGTCACCGGCGTCGCGTCTCGCGCGTGTCCGCGGAGCCCGTCGACGGCCGCCTCGAGTCGCGCCGGCGTCTCGCGACGCCGCCGAGGAACCGCGCGACCTCGTCGAGCGGACGCTGCGTCGCCGACAGGCCGATGCGCTGCAGCGGCCGTGCGCAGAGCGCCTCGAGCCGCTCGAGCGACAGCGCGAGGTGCGCGCCGCGCTTGGTCGGCACGAGCGCGTGGATCTCGTCGACGATGACCGTGTCGACCGACGCGCAGCACTCGCGCGCGTTGCGACGTCAGCAGCAGGTAGAGCGACTCGGGCGTCGTGATCAGGATGTCGGCGGGCTCGCGCTGGAACCGCGCGCGCTCGGCGGCGGGCGTGTCGCCGGTGCGGACCGCCGACCGCGTGGACAGGTGAAGGCATCGCCGCGCGCCGTCGGCGACGTCGCGCGATGCCGGCGAGCGGCGCGCGCAGGTTGCGCTCGACGTCCACCGCCAGCGCCTTGAGCGGCGAGACGTAGAGCACGCGGCACGCGCTCGCGGCCGTCGGCGGCGCGCGGCTGCGAACATCAGCCGGTTGATGCACCAGAGGAACGCCGCGAGCGTCTTGCCGCTGCCGGTCGGCGCGAGCATCAGCGTCGACTCGCCGTCGCGATCGCCGGCCAGCCCAGCGCCTGCGGCGGCGTCGGCGCGCCGAACGACTCGGTGAACCATCGCGCACCGCGGGTGGAACGCCTCGAGCGGACCGCGGTGCGCGTCGGGCTTCATGCCACATCGATCGATCTTACGATGAACGGTCCGAGTCGCTGACCACTCCTGGGGCGAGTTGCTGAAGGATGTCGTCGAAACTGCCGCCCGGACTGTTACAATCGTAGCGACGGTTCTATCGACCGAGGGAGTCAGAGGAAGAGCATGAGTGATGCAGGTGAAGGTCTCGTCGACGCCGAGGCCGAGCTTCAGGAACGCATGGAAGAGATGGAGCGGAGCGCGCCGCCGAAAGCGGCGGGCCCGAGCGTGAAGGATCCGGATCGCGCGCGGCTCGTGGAATCGCTGCGGCTCGCGCGCACGGAAATGGACCGGCAAGCTGGCGGCCACCGAGCATCCCATCCGCCGCAAGCAGATCAGCCCTGGCGATCGAGGAGCTCGACCGCCGCCTTCAACAGGGCATGTAGACCGGCGTCCGCCGGTCTGCCCGGCCTGCCGCGGGTCTTCGCCGCCGTCTCAGCCTCCAGGCTTTCCAGTCATCGGCACGAAACGGACGGGGATCGTTCGTTGCTTCGACGATCCCTGCCGCCGTCTTCGAGACGATCCGGATCTCCTGGTACGCGTCGCCGACGGGAATCACCATCCGTCCGCCGACGGCGAGCTGTGCGACGAGGGCCGGCGGCATCTCGGGCGGCGCCGCGGTCACGATGATTCGATCGAACGGCGCCGCCTCGGGCCAGCCGAGATAGCCGTTGCCCGTGCGGACCTGCACGTGCCGATAGCCGCCGGCCAGCGGCGCGGCCGCGCCTGTTCGGCCAGCTCGGGCACGATCTCGATCGAGTACACCTGCGTCCACCAGCTCGGCGAGCACCGCAGCCTGGTACCCGGACCCCGTGCCGATCTCCAGCACGCGGTGCGCCGCTGCAGCTCGAGCGCCTGCGTCATGTAGCGCGACGATGTAGGGCTGCGAGATGGTCTGCGCGTGCCCGATCGGCAGCGGATAGTCCTCGTAGGCCAGCGCGCGCTGGTCGGCCGGCACGAACAGGTGCCGCGGCACGCGCCGCATCGCCTCGAGCACGCGCTCGTCCTTGACGTCCCGCGCGCGCAGCTGCTCTTCGACCATCCGCCGGCGCCGCTCGGCCAGCGCCTCGTCTTGCGGCGCCGCCTGTCCCGCACCGTCATCGCCAGTCGCCGCGCACGCGGCCACGCCGAGCCAGAGCGCCGCGACCGATCCGGACGCGAGCACCAGCGTCGAGAGTTGTTTGAGCATGGTCCCTCCTGGTCTCTCCGGACTCCGAACCTTGCACGACAGCTGGACCCCCGAACCCGGAACCCCCGAAAACCGCGGATACCCCGTGACTCCGGGAACCTGTGGACTTCGAGGCCCGAAACTCTGAGGTTCAGCGCAGTCCTTCCTGCAACAGATTCGCAAAGGCCAACGGCGATGACGGCCGCAGCGACGGGTCCGGCTGAAGAGCGGTCCGGACCGCCGCCTCGATCTTCGCGGGCACCGCCCGGCCGGCCGACGACATCTCCGTCACCCCGACGGTCTGCCGCACCGCAATCTCGGCGATGCTGCCCGTCCCGAACGGCAGGCGGCCCGTCAGCAGCTCGTAGGTCATCACGCCCAGTCCGAAGACGTCGGTGCGTCCGTCAACGGCGCCGCCGGTCAGCTGCTCGGGCGCCATGTACGCCGGCGTCCCCACAATCGATCCGTCCATCGTCATCATCGACCCGGCGATCGTCGCGTCACCGCCCTGCGTTGGTGTCCACGATCTTGGCGACGCCGAAATCGAGGATCTTCACCTCGACGTCGCGTGCCCGGCATGAGGACGTTCTCCGGCTTCAGGTCGCGATGCAGGATGCCTTCGCGGTGGGCGGCTTCAATCGCCTGGCAGATCGCCGACATCAGGCGGACCGCTTCGCGCGGCTCGAAGGCGCCGGCCCGCTTGAGCGCGCGCCGGAGATCGTCGCCCCGCACGAGCTCCATCACCAGGAAGGCGCTGCCGTCCGGGAACGTGCCGTAGTCGAAGACGGAGACGATCGACGGATGCTGCAGGCGCGCGACGATCTGCGCTTCGCGGCGGAAGCGGCGACGCGCCTCGGGATGGCCGAGCAGATTGGCGCGCACGACCTTGATCGCGACGTCGCGGTCGAGCCGCACGTCGTGCGCGCGGTAGACGCCGCCCATTCCGCCGCGGCCGAGCAGCTGATCGACCCGGTACTTGTCGTCGATGACGCGCGGCACCGACGGCACGACGACGAGCTGGGCGCCGTCGATGGGGCAGAGGCCGACCGTTGCCTCCTCACAGCGTCCGCAGCGCGGGCACTCGGCGACGGGCGCGGCGACGGATCCGGCAGCGGCCGGCGCCATGGTCGTCGCCTCCGGACCATCGCTCAGCCGCCGGCGCAGGCGCGCGACGTCCAGGCCCAGCCCGACCTGGGCGGCGATGTTGGCGAGCAGCTGGCGATCCTCGGCCGTGTAGGCTTCGTCCGACCGCTTGCGGCCGAGCGCGATCGTCCCCACGAGCGCGCGATCGTCGCCGAGAATCGGCACGAGCAGCACCGCTCCCGTGCAGTCGAGCCATTCGCGTTCGTCGACCGGCAGGCGGTGCGCCGGCGATTTCGGATCGTCGAGATACAGCTCGAGCGGCTCGTCCGACCACCGCAGCATCGACACCAGGCCGCCGTCGAGCGGCAGCGTCTCGACGCTGCCGTTCAGCACGGTCACGGGCGTGAGCGTCTTGTCGTCCACGCCGCTGATCAGGATGGCGGTGGTTTCCGGATGGAGCGCGGCGTCGATCTGGCTCACGACCAGGGTCGTCAGCTCGCTGGGATCGGTTTCGAACCGGACGCGGCTGACGAGCGAGCACGAGAATCTTCTGCGCGTCGTACTCCTCGCGGAAGAAGCGCTGATCGAGCCAGGCCCGCGCGCGGTCGCGGTACTTGAAGGCCGGCGATGGTGATCAGGATCAGCGACGCGTAGAAGAGCGGCGCGCCGGTGACGATCGCGCCGAGCGTCATCTCGCGCTGCTTGACGAGCGAGGCCACGAGCGCCGCCGCCGGCAGGACGGCCACGACCGTCAGCGTGTTGCGCGCGAGCGCGTACTGGATGCTGCGGCGCACGACGAGCCGCGGGGCCAGCACGCGGTGCACGGCCACCGCGTACGTCAGGCCGAAGGCCGGCAGCAGGACCAGTGCCTGCAGCAGCGCGTCCACGACCCAGGGCAGCTCGGCGTGCGAGCCCTGGAGGCGGGCGATGGCCGGCACACCCACCCGGATCGCATACGCCAGCACGCCGGGCACGGCGGTCAGCACCACGATCCGGATGCGGTTCCGCTCGTTGACGTCCGTGATGCGGTTGAACCGCCACATCCCCTCCACGATGGTGAGGACGTTGAAGGCCAGCGAGGCCACGAAGGATCCGACATAGACCGATTCGTGCTGCGCGTCCCAGACCGCCGCGCCGGCCAGCGCATCCACGCCGGCCAGATAGAGGCCGGTCAGCGTGCCCATGACGATCATCGGCGCGGCGGCCAGGAAGGGCACGGCGTGCAGCCACGGCCGGCGCGCGAGCCGCTCGCTGCGTGACGGGAAATACAGGATCGCGATCCCCGTGATCGGAAAGGCGAGCGGGGTGGCGATCCAGCGAGAACAGCGTCATGACGTCGCGCAACCCCGGCAGGAGGCGCTCCTCGCCGAAGAGCGATCCGCTGCCGCCGACGCCGCACAGCGTGAGCGCGGCGATCATGAGCGCCGCCGTCGTGTCGCGGCTCCGCAGCAGGAACAGCACGAGCGCGCCGCCGGTGAAGACGATCAGCTGGATGGTCAGGCCGAGGTGCCGCTTCAGCCATTCCTCGCGGACCGCCGGGCGGCTCATCCATCCCGACGGCCGGTCGAGCGGAACGACCACCTCGGTGCCGTCGGCGCGCAGCAGCGTCACCTCGAGTCGTCCGCGAAGCCCGATGTGATACGCCTGCCGCCAGATCGCGATTTGATCGGCGGGGTCGCCCATCATGAGGCCGCGCAGGTCCACCGACGCGCCTGTGTCGAGGTTGCGCTCGGCGAGGATCTCGTCGCCCTGCCGGACGCCCGCGCGCGCAGCCGGGCTCTCCGGCACCACACGCTGAATGACCGTGACGCCGACCGGGTGGTCCGACGGCGCCGGCGGCCGGGCCAGCATCAGGCGCGCCTCGCCGGAGCCGCCGACGAACCGGGAATCGCCGGCGATCAGCGCGCCATGGCCCGCGGGCCACAGGAACGGCTGCACGAACGCCACCTGGAGCGCCAGATAGAGGACCGTCAGCGCGAGCAGCACGAAGACGGCCATCGTCTTGCGCGCCGGACGCAGAGACGAGGTCTGCGCCGCAGTCGTGGTCGGGCTGGGGAGTGGCATCAGCGGTGTTCGAGCCCGTTATCCGCAGGACGCTCGTGTGTGACGAGCCCGGCAGGCATCTGGAGGGATTGTAGCGCGAGGGCGCCAGCTCGAGTGGCGGCCGCCGGTCGGATGCTGAACAATAGGACGCGGGCTTCACCATGCCATTGCTGCGCGCCTGGGCCGTCCATGCCTTCACCGCGACCGGCGTCGTGATGGCGTGGCTCGCGCTGCTGGCCGTCTGGCGGCACGACTATCGCACGGCATTTCTCTGGATGATTGCCGCAACCGCCGTCGACGCCGTGGACGGCTGGCTCGCCCGCCTCGCGCGCGTTCGCGACGTGCTGCCGCACTTCGACGGCGCCCGCCTCGACGACATCGTCGATTACCTGACGTTCGTCTTCGTTCCCGTCGCGCTGATGCACGACGCGGCGCTGTTTCCTGTTGTGCTGGCGCTTCCGACGAGCGCGGCCGTCCTGATGTCCAGCGCCTACGGGTTCAGCTCCAGCGACGCGAAGACGGGCGATTACTTCTTCACCGGCTTTCCCTCGGTACTGGAACATCGTCGCCTTGTATCTCCTGCTGCTCGGCCTGCCGGCGTGGGCCAACGCGGTGGTGGTGTGGCTGCTCGTCGGCGCGGTGTTCGTCCGGACTGGCTACATCTACCCGACCCGCACGCCCGTGCTGCAGACACCGACGATCCTGCTGGGGGTCGGCTGGGCCGTGCTGATGGCGATCGTCGTCTGGCGGCTGCCCGAGGATTCTCCGACCCTGGTCCGCCTGTCGCTCGTCTATCCCTTGTACTACTTCGTGCTGTCGGTGGTGTTGCATCGACGACGTCCTTGCGGTGATTCGCGAGAAGCGTCGACGGGGTCGTCGTCCTAAGCCGAAGCCGCCGCCTGAAGCCTGTACCGAGATACGGTCCCTGATGCCCCCCGATCGCCCTACCTTCGCCGGCCTCTTCCGCTCGCGATCCTGGCGTGACCATGTCGCGCTGGGGGTGATCATCACGCTGGCGATCACGGGATCCATCTTCGTCACCTTCGTGGCGAGACACGCCATCGCGATCCACCGGCTGACGCGCGGCGTCGGCGACACGGTGTTCTACACGGCCGACGGCCGGCCGCTGGTTCCGCCTGGACGAGCAGCGGCGGGACGTGCCGCTGGCCCAGATCTCGCCGCACCTGCAGCACGCGGTCGTCGCCGTCGAAGACCATCGCTTCTACCGGCATCCCGGCATCGACCCGATCGGCCTCGGCCGGGCGATCGTGCGCAACATGCGCGCGCCGGGCACGCGTCGAGGGCGGCAGCACGATCACGCAGCAGCTCGCGCGCACGCTGTTCCTGTCCAACAGCGCACGCTACAGCCGCAAGACGCAAGGAAGCCGTCCTGGCGCTGCTGCTCGAGCTGCAGCTCACCAAGGACGCAGATCCTCGAGCTGTACCTGAACCGCATCTACCTGAGCGCCGGCGTCTACGGCGTCGAGGCGATGTCGCGGCGCGTGTTCGGCAAGCCGGCGCAGGACGCTGACGCTGGCCGAGGCGGCGCTCATCGCCGGCCTCATCCGCGCGCCCTCCGCGCTGTCGCCCTGGTCGAACCTCGACGGCGCCGTCGAGCGCAGCCACGTCGTGCTGGCGCGCATGCGCGAGGAGGGCTACATCACCGACGCGCAGGAGCGAGGCGCGCGCCGGCGCGCGCGTCCGCGCATCCGCCCGTACCCGGCGACGGCGGACGCCCGCGGCGGCTACGCGAAGGAGTACCTGCGCCAGCAGTTCCGGGACGCGCTTCGGCGGCGACCATCCGCCCGACTGGAAGGTGCACACGACCTTCGTGCCCGGGCCTGCAGGACGCGGCCGAGCAGGCGGTCGCGTGGACGGCCTGCGCCGGCTCGGCGAGCCGCGACCTGCAGGCGGCGCTGGTCGCGCATCGATCCCGCAGACGGGCGACGTCCTGGCCATGGTCGGCGGCCGCGACTTCACGGCACGCCGTTCAACCGCGCCGCGCGCAGCCGCCGCCAGCCCGGCTCCGCCTTCAAGCCGTTCGTCTACGCGGCCGCGCTCGAGCGGCGGCTTCTCGCCGGTGTCGCTGCTCGACGGACCTGCGATCGATCGAGCCGCAGGGGCCGGAGGAGTGGACGCCGCGCAACGCGCGACGACGAATCGCCGGAGCGAGCTGACGCTGCGCGACGGCGCTGCATCGAGTCCGAACAACCGCGCGGCGGTCGCGCCTGCAGCAGCAGAGTCGGGCTCGCGGCCGTGTGCTCGACCTGGCCGCGGACGCCGGGACTGCGCGACCTGCCCGACGTGCCCTCCCTGGCGCTCGGCACCGGGCTCGTCACGCCGCTCGATCTGACGGCGGCCTACGCGATCTTCCCGAACGGCGGCCTGGCGGTGCGGCCGCGCGGCCATCGTCCGCGTCCTCGACGCCGACGGCGACCGGCGCTCCAGGACGAGGCGTCCGGCCGCGACGGGTCATCTCGCCCGAGGTCGCCTTCCAGATGGTGACGCATGCTGCAGGACGTCGTCGATCGCGGCACCGCGTCGCCGGCGCGCGCGCGTTCGGGCTGCGGTTCCCGGTCGGCGGGCAAGACGGGCACCACCGACGACTTCAAGGACGCGTGGTTCGTCGGCTTCTCGTCGTCGCTGGTGGCCGGCGTCTGGGTGGGTTTCGATCAGCCGGCGCCGATCGGACGCGACGCCTACGCGCGCCCGCGTGGCGCTGCCGATCTGGAGCCGACTTCATGCGGCGGGCCGGCGCGGATGCGGCGCCGGCGAAGTCGTTCGTCCAGCCGGGGCTGCAGGAGGAGACGCTGTGCCGCGTGTCCTACCAGCAGCCGGTGGACGGCTGTCCGACCTACGTCGAGTACTTCAAGCGCGGCGACGATCCCCCGTCGCAGAAGTGCCGCATCCACCGGGCCTCATTGGGCCAGACCGTGCGGCGCACGCTCGAGGACGCGATCGAGGAAATCGGCAAGGCGATCTGGGGATCATCAAGCGTAAGCGCGTGGCACAACAGTTCACCTGCTTCACCAGCACGTCCCGTCTGTCGGTGTAGATGGCCGTGATCACCCCGTCCTTGATTTCCAGTGCGGACGGCCGGCCCTTGTAGACAGCCGCCAGCATCCCCGTGTCGATGAGGAACACGCGGTTCTCGAATCGCGGCATGATGCGGCCCGTGGCCTGCGGCGTGTGTCCCGTCACGAACCGCGCGGCGCCGTACTGCTGAAGCAGTTTCGCCACGAGCGGCGCGCCGTCGGCGTCGGGCCACTGCGCGAAGCCGCGGAACCACATCGGGCCGTTCCCGTTCACCACCGACCACGCGCCGATCCCGTCGAGATCGAACATGGCCTTGTAGACGTGAGGCTGTGCCTGGGCGAGCTCGGTGCCGCCCGGACGCTGCGTCAGCTTCAGGTAGTGCCGCGACACGTCGAGCAGTTCGCCGAGTGTGAACCACGGTGCGGCGATCTTCGCGTCGACGAGCGTCTTCCGGATGTCGTCGAACCGCTTCACCTCGTCTCGCACCTTGACGTTGACGTCCTCGGCCTTGGGCGGCGCGGTGTCGGGATTGATGCCGGCGTGCATGAACAGGCTGTCGCCGACCCGCGCCAGCGGATCGTGCTTGCGGAGCCACTCGCCGTACTTGCCGCGCGGCGCGAGCGCTTCGTAGTACTCGATGAAGCCGGGCGGATGCGCCTTCATCCAGGCTTCCTTCGAGACCGAGGCCGGCGCCAGCGCCTTGTCGACGACGCCGAACTCCGGCCTGCCGTCCATCAGGCGTTCGTACGTCTTGTAGGCGTCCTCCCGCCGCTGCTCCGACTTGGTGTCCGCAAAGGTGGCGAAGATCTCCGGCGTCACGTCGCGCGTGTCGCCGATGAGGTTCATCGTCTCGTGGTTGCCGAGCAGGATGACGGCACGTCCGCCGGCCGCCGGGCCTCCTGCTCGAGTGATATCAGCAGATCCATCACGGCGCGGACCTGTGCACCGCGATCGGTGTAATCGCCCGTCTGGACGAACGTGGCGCCGCCGCCCTTCCAGCGGTGCGCCTCGTCGGTCAGCTCGGCCTGCCTGAGGATCGATCGGAACGCCTCGAGATCGCCGTGCACGTCGCCGACGGCGACGATGCGCGGCGGGGGCGGTGATTGAGGCGGCGACCCCGGCGAGGGGCGCCGCGAGGAGGAGCGCGGCAGCGGCGGCGGCGAGTCGGTGCGTGCCGGCCCGGCGCCGGCACACGGGCTGATGTGTCATTTGAGGAAGACGTTGGCCTCGCCGTTCTTGGCGACCAGCGCGTCGATCTCCTTCTGCATCTTATCGCGCCGCTTCAGGATCGCGTTGATCTCGCGCTTGCCGAGCCACGGGCCGAGCCGGCCGTCCAGCGACTCGAAGGTCAGCGCCTTCATCTTTTCCCACAACGCCCCGTCGACACGTGTCAGCTTGAAGGGCAGCTCCTGTTCGGTGACGAACGCGCGCGAGTGGTCGATGAGGATGATGTTCCACATCGGATCGATGAGGATGTTGCCGGCGTTGCGATCCGGATTGTGGATGAGGTTGTCGAACATCTTCATCCGGATGACTTCGCGGTCCCACGCGGCCGGGTTCGGCACCTTCGGGATGTCGGCCTGCATGTCCTTGAACATCCGGGTCGGCTTCACCCACAGAATCGCGGCACCGAGATCGCCCTCGAGCCGGCGCTCGACGGTGGGCGGGACCATGTTCATCTCGAGGAGCTTGTCGAGCTCATAGCCCGCGATGTCGCCCTTGTAGCTGTCCCAGTGGCCCCCGTGGATGCCGGGTGGGATCTTCTTCCAGTTGATGCTCTCGACCAGACTGTTGGGGGCGAAGTAGGCGCGCTTCGGCTTGGCGACGCCGATTGGCACGTCGATCATCTTGACCGGCGGCGCCGTGCGGATGAACTCCTCGATCTCCTGGGTCTTGCCAAGCCAGAGCTTGGCGCTGACAGCCGCTTCGGCCGCCTGCGCCCCGCCTGCCGACGCCGGCGCCACCACGGCCGGCGTCGTCTGCTGGGCCCGCAGGCCAGGCGCCACGACGAAACACAGCGAAAAACCGGCCGCCAGCAGCCGCCCGAGCCGGATGTCCTCATGCCACATCGTGCTGCTCCTTCAATTGCGATTCAGTACGAGGGGCTTCATTGTAATACGGCACGCGGCTGTCAGATCCTGCAGCGCTCTGGAACCCTTGAACCCTGGAACCCTGGAACCCTGGAACCCTTGAACCTTGGAACCTTTGAACCCTACTCACGACCTCCGAGCGGCGCCCCCGGCGGCTGCGGCGGCGCGCTGCGCCGGGGGACGTGCGCGGTCGGGTTCTCCATGTAGCGCGTGATGTCCCGCTCGGTCTGTCGGATGTGGGCTTCGGCGAGGCGATCGGCGTCGTGTCGATCGAAGAGCTGCGTGCGAAGCCGCGTCAGCTGATCGAGGACGATCGTCCGCACTTCGGGCGTGGCCTCCGGATCCCCGCCGAGGATCATCATGGCCTCCACGGCGCCCCGCTGGATCACCCGGCGCAGCGTGCGGTGCGCGGGCGTGGTGTCGCCGCCGGTGTCCCACGTCTGCTTGACGATCGCCTGCAGCACTTCGCCGAGCGTCAGCGAGTTGGGCTGCCGGTCGGCGAAAGCCACGAGGCGCGCCGCGCGCTCGGCCTCGAGGAGCGGCTCCAGAATCAGCGCGCACAGCGTGCGGGCCGCGCCGAGCTGGTCGAAGGCATACCCGGTGGCGCCGTTCATCTCCTCGCGGTTCCGGCCCGACGCGCCCGGCGCGAGCTGGATCAGCAGGCCCTCGGGAACCTCGAGCGCCGCCGGCTGGAGGCTCTCGAGGAGCAGCGTCAGGAGATCGCGCTGAAGCGGCAGCTGCACGATCTCGGTCGGCCGCCGATCCTCACCCTTGACCATCGGCTCGTGATACTGGCCGCCGATGTGGCGCACCGCGGCGTCGATGGCCCAGCGATGATGCAGGTACACCATCCAGAGGCGCATGTCGCGAAGGTCGCCGAGCGAATCGCCCGGCCGCAGCACGTCCGGCCCGTACCGCGACAGCAGCACCTGCCGCTGCCGAATCGCCTCGCGCAGGTACATCGCCGGGTTCACGAGGTCGTCGTAGCGGTTCCAGCGCGGGTCGGTCGGCGGCACGTAGAGCAGGCCGCGCGTGCGCAGGTCACCGACGATCGCCTCGAGCCCGGCGCGCTCCTTGTCGGGAGGGACTCGGTGTACGCATAGCGCACGGCCAGGATGTCGTAGGCGCCCACGGCCGTCTGGTAGGCGTCGCTCAGATCGATTTTCTCGTCGGCCGTCAGCTGGATGCGCGGCGTCGGGTATTCCATGACCGACGCGCGGTCGTTCATGCTCGCGGCCCAGTTGTGCCCGAAACCCAGCGTGTGACCCACCTCGTGCGCGGTCACCAGCGCCTGGCGTGCCGCGACGAGGGCGCCTTCGTCGCTGCCCATGCCGGGCCGCGACGGGCGTCTGCGGCGCGAGCATCGACAGCAGCTCGTCGAGCGGCCACAGCAGCGCGCCGCAGTTCCCGCCGTCACCGTCCAGGATGACCGGGCCCGTGTGCGGCTGGTACGCGTCCCAGTAGTTGCTGATCGTGCGGATGCGATGCGAGTCCATGCGCGGCTTCGCGACGAGGATCTCGCCGGTGCGCGGATCGGCGAAATGGCCGCCGTTCGAGAACCCTCGCTCGTCGCGATTCACCCAGAGGATGTACGGAGAAGCGGATGTCCATCGGGTCCATGTCGGCGGGCGGATCGCGGACCTCGATGGCGTTGCGGAAGCCGGCCGCTTCGAACGCCTGGTTCCACCAGAGCGTGCCGGCGCGCATCGCAGCGCGGATCGGATCGGGAATGCCGGGATCGAGATAGAAGACGATCGGCGTCTTCGGCTCGCTGACCGCCGCGGACGGATCTTTTTTTTCGAGCCGCCAGCGGCGGATCCACTCCACGTCGGGTGCCGACTCGTGCGGCGCGGAGTAGTCCTTGAAGGCGATCGAGCTGACGCCGATGCGTGGATCCGCCCGCCGCGGACGGTAGCCCGCCTCGGGCGGCTGCACGAACGAGTGGTGAAGGCGGATGGTCAGCGCGCGCGGATCCGGCGCGACGCGGCTGACGAGCGGACCGGGCGCGTCGGCCCCGAAGGTCAGCGTGGCCTCTACCTCGGTGTTGCGCGGGAAGCCTTTCGTCTTCGCGAGGTACGGACCGCTCCGGGCGGCGTCCAGCCTGAACGTCCCCTGGCTGCGGCGGCGCAGCGCGCCTTCGAGGTCGGTGGCGTCGCGGATCAGCAGCGGCGTGGCATCGACGAGCAGGCGGCCCGGCGACTCGGCTTCGATCGGCAGCGCGGCGATGATCGATCCGGCAAATGACTGCTCGATGCCGGCCGCGAGCGCCGCGTTGCCCGTGAGCGACCGGAACTGCAGGTTCCGCTGGACGACGTGGACGCGCGGCGCCCGACCGCTCGAAGCCGATCACGGCCGACACGTTCGTGCTGCCCCGGTCGACGCCCAGGTCCACCGATCCGATGCCCTTGGCGACCGACACGAAGTAGAGGACATCCTCACCCGGCCGGGTGATCTCGAGCAGGATCGCGTCCGCGCGCGGCATCGACATAGAGCGGGAGGTAGCCGTCGCGCCGTTCGAGCGCGGCGGTGCGCTGGGCGTACGTCGGCGCCGGCTGGGCGATGGCGGAGGTGGCCAGAACGAGGGACATGGCCGCCGCGAACGCGGGGGCGGCCGCGGCGCGCAGGGTCCGGGACCGGAAGGACGTAGGGCGGGGCTGCTTTCGAGCCCCGCCGGTCGAGTGGCCGTTGATGTCACCGTGGATTCAGACCCATCCAGCAGTCAGACGCATGCGGCTCCGTTATGGACTGGATAGTCATCCGCGTCAAGGCCCTGACGGCTATAATCCGAGCCGCGACCTGCGCGAGCTACGCGGCGTGCGGCCCTGTCGGCGATGACAGCGCTCGGCACCTGCCGCTGGAGACCGCGGCGATCAGGTCGACGACCGGGCAACGCGCGCGCGCGCGAAGGCCTGCGCGTGGGGGTGAGGCCCCATGCGCCTTGATAATGCACAGCATTTGCTGGAGTTTCAGGCCATGAGGATGGAAACCTTTGTGAGACGAGGTGCCGTGGTGGCGGCGGTGTGGCTGGCCACGGCCGCCCTGGGGGCGCAGCGGCCGCTCTTCACCGATTCGGTGCCCAAGGAAGAGTTCGCGCGCCGGCGGGCCCGCGTGCTGGAGCAGATTGGCGACGGGGTCGTGCTGATGCAGGGCACGATCGAGAGCGGCTACCTCAAGTTCCGCCAGAGCAATCAGTTCTTCTACCTGACCGGCGTCGAGGTGCCGCGCGCGCTCCTGCTGATGGACGGCCGCACGAAGGACGTCACGCTGTTCCTGGCGCCGCGCAACGAGCGCATGGAGCGGTCGGAAGGCCCGGTGCTCGTGCCCGGCGAGGACGCGCAGCGCCTGACGGGTATTCCGCAGGTGCTGCCGCGCGACGCGCTGCAGCCGCTCGTCGAGAAGCTCGCCGCCGACAAGCGCGTCGTCTATATGCCGCACCGCGCCGAGGCGCTGGGCGCCGGCGCGCCCGAGCAGTCGCGCGGCATCGCGAAGGCCAACCAGGACGATCCGTGGGACGGCCGCCTCTCGCGCGAGGCGTCGTTCATCGTCATGGCTTGGCTCGGCCTCGTGCCGAGCGAACACTCCTCCGGTGCTTCGCGGCACCAAGGCCCGATCACCCGAAGCGGTAACCGTTGGGTTCGTTCCGTGCTAGTCGAGGCCGCTTGGGCGTATCGCTATACGCCGAAGATCAGCCCCATCATCGAGCGGCGCGCACAGCAGACTGGATCCCGCCATCCGGGCGCTGGCTTGGAAAGCGCAACTGCGCCTCCTCGAAAAAATACCGCCGCCTCGTCTCCCGCGGTAAACACGCCAAGTCGCGGTCACCGCTGTCGCGCGAGAGCTCGCAGCCTTCATCTGGGATGCCGCTCGGCTCATCGAGCGAGCCACAACGAGTTAGCTTCGAAGACGTGCGGCGCGTTGCGGACCGGTGTCGTGGATAACCCGCGTCGGCGTTATGCCGCAGCAGCTTTCCTGCCACGCGCGCTCCTAGAGTGCGGACAGATCCACCTGACGGAACTCAGTAATGCGGTACCCAATCCGCGGATATCAGCATGATCCACCGTCGACGTACTGACCGCGCCGCCGCACGTCTTCGTTCTCTTCGGAGATCAACGATGTCGTGACTAACAACCGCCTCGCCATCTGACGGCGAAAGTCATATCAACGCCGCAGTTCAGCGGCCCGCGCGCTGCCGCATGTGCCTTGGCATTTTATCCCTCACGCGGAGAGTTCCTTCGAAAAAGTGGACACCCGTTGGTTAGTTGCACACGCTCTCGAACTCCACCGGTGAACGGTATCCCAGCGACGAGTGTAGTCGCACGCCGATTGTAGAATTCCACGTACGAGCGCAGCGCTTCGCGCAACTGCCGAGTCGCTGCTAAACGTCTCGCCGGTGATACATGTCGGACTTCATCGACTTGAACCACGACTCCATGTGCGCGTTGTCGTTCATCCGCCGCGGTCGGTTCATGCTCTGCACCAGCCCGGCACGCTGCAACGCTCGCCTGATCGCGTCAGCCAGGTTCTCCACCCCGCGATCGCTGTGGAAGATCGTGCCGGCTGCGGCCGACGTCGGCGCAGTGCGTGTCTGAGCGCGCGGCGCACGAGCTGCGCCGTCTTCTCGACACCGAGCGCCCAGCCGAGCATCCGGCGCGAGTAGCGATCCATCACGGTAGCCAGATAACGCCAGGCGCCGTTGACCTTCAAATACGTCACATCACCGACCCACACCTGATCGGGCCGCGTCACCTGGAGCTCCTGCACGCGGTTGCCGACGCTCGCGAAGAACCGGCCCAGTCCCGGCATTCGTCGGTACATCGTCGCCGAACACGCCTCGAATCCCGTTCTCCCGCATCAATCGCTCGACTCGCCGGCGCCCGATCCTCTCACCTCGTTGCTGCAACGCTTGCGTGCACCCGTGGGCTGCCGTAGGTCTCGCGGCTGGCCGTGTGTGCCGCGCGAATCTGACCTACCAGCCGTTCGTCGTCGGCCGCCCGCCGGCTGCGCGGTCGCGCACACCACGCGTAGAAACCACTCGCGCTCACTCCGTATAGCTCACACATCACTCGGACCGGGAACGCTTCGCGGTGGGCTTCGATGAACTCGAAGATCTCGCCTTTCGTTCCGAAGTGAACGCGATGGCTTTTTTTAAGATCTCGTGCTCGAGCTTCAACCGCTCGTACTTCTTCTTCAGCTGCCGCAGCTCCTTCAGCTCCGCAGCCACGTCCGTATCGATCCGCGCACCCTTGCGTCACGATCCGTCCCTCGCGCACTTGCTTGCGCCAACGAGACAGCATGAACGGATGGATGTAAAGAGACTCCGCGACGTCCTGCACCTCAACGCCCGGCAACTCGCTCAGCCGCACCGCCGTCGCTTTGAATCGATCGCTGTACTTGTTCGTCGTCCTCGGCCCTGGTCTTGGCATCTCGACACTCCTGAACAGTTAGTTCAGGGTGTCCACTAAACCGTAGGAACTATCCCGTCCGCTGCAACCGGTTGTTAGCCGACACCATGATGCCAGCGATCATGGCGGTCCCGGCGCTCTTCCCGGTAGTTTGTAACCTCAAGGCGAATACCGTCCGGGCTCTCGAAGAATGTCGCGGTGTAGTCCTCCGCGTACTCCGGATACCGCCTTGCCTCTGTGGCGCCAACTCCGAGCGCGCGAAGCTGACTCGCCACAGAATGAACATCAGCTTCGGAATCCACGCGCAGACAAAAGTGATGAAGGCCCGGCGAATAGGGTTCATGCCTCGCCGATACGCGGGACGGCCTCAGCACGAACCCGAAGTGGCGATTGAAATACTGAATGTGCAAGTCGCCCGAGATGCTGAATTTGTTCTTGCGGAAGCCAAGGGTCTCGATCAACACACGGTCGTAGAACTGCTCTGATGCCTCAAGATCCGACACCGTCAAATAGATATGGTCGATTCCGATGACGTCAGTCATGAGCGGCTCCGCTTGATGTCGGCTAACTTTGAAATCTACGCCGGATATTTGCCTTTGTAGTGGCAAATATCTGGGAGGTATTTCTCGGTCATGAGGCTCCAGCCCGCACCGGCTCTGCGCCGCAGCGACTGCGTGTATTCCCGGATATTAACAAAGGGAAACGGATGCCGCGCTTAGTCTGTTGGGTCGTTTCCGGTCATCCGCTTCGACTCACGACCTAACAGCTTAGGCGTCCGCTCTTCCACGCCAAGGCGACACTCGATACCAACCTCAGGCGCGGAATTCGTTTCTCTTGGAGCAGACGCTCCCCCGCCGGTCTACTTAGTGTCTACAGGGGAACGCGGGTCATGAGCCGCTACGACCTAATCTATTGTTTTTATTGGTGGAGCAGATGGGGGTCGAACCCACGACCTCCGCATTGCGAACGCGGCGCTCTCCCAACTGAGCTACTGCCCCACGCGGTGAAGGCGCACATTATCAGGCACTTACTTCGGCTTTGCCAAGCGGCGCGGAATGCCCCGACGCTTGCCCCATTTTTGCCTCACTCTGCCGCCTCTCTGCGCCGATCCGCAATACCGTCGCTTGCATTTTGATTCGGCGATGGGGTCAACGAAGCCTGCCGGTGCGCTCGAAGTTCGCACATGGCGAGGCGCGACGCCTTTCGTGGGACGATGACGTGCGCTTTGGAAAGGCGATTGGCTACTTCAACAGAGCCCTCGAGCACGAAGTCTCAGCGCTTGGCGGAGACGACTAAAGAGCAAGAGGTTTCTTCGAGCGCGCTGCCGACCGGTCACGCATTCGGAGACCGCTCTATAAGAACTGCGTGAATGCAGCACCACCTGCGAAGGTGGCAATAACCGGGCAAGCGCTCCGCGCGAACCTCGTAACTCGCTGTTCCTCTAGTGCGTACCGTAAAGCAAGTCCCGCATGGGCTCCGCGGCGCTCTGCCCGCGACACACGCCGAGGATAATCGAGCGTCGGGCACTTGAGCCCCCCAACGTGTCGTACGACGGGAACAATCAGCCCGAAGCATCTCGCTAGTCTGGCGCTTTGTTCAGCGACTCGATCTCCCATGCGGTTGCGTACGTGCCAACGCACACCTTCTGTGCCAGGTACTCAACGCCTGCCATGAGCTCTGAGGGAAGCCGCGTGTGTTTGCGTATTGACCAGAAGAATCGCTTCTGCGAGGAGAACCAAAGCAGCGGCGGCGAGTCGATGAAGATCTCAAACGTCTCTGCGGGGACGTCCTTTTCGGGGTTGGACGCGTAGCTCGCAGTGCACACAATGCTCGTTCCGGCTCGGTTGCACGCGAAACTTGGGAGGTCAGCTTGCGCAGAATAGTTGACGGCGTCCTGACCGTGCGCTCCCGCCAAGCATCTTGCAGTCGCCCGTATGATGTAGAAGTCCGAGTCCGGCCGCAAGTGCAAGCGGCGCGACGAGTAGCGCAAGAGCAGCGGAAAAAAATTTCCTCACGCCACTTCCGGCTGTCTTTGTCGGCCTCATCCCAGCTGTCCACTTTGACAACGCTAGGCGTGCCGGTGTCGTGGAATAGCATATGAGCTCCGCTGGCGGCGTTCGTTTTTCTAGACGCCCTATCACCAGGATCGCTGACGGAGCAGCTGAACGTGTGTGGGCCAAGCGTCCATGTGCCGGCTACGCGGTCCAAGCACCCACGCGTCCTCCGCTAGCGGCAACGGCGCCCGAGCTAAGCCACAAAGCTGACTTGCGTTTGAATTTCACCGTGATGCGGTTCTGTGAAAACTTCCACTTCATTGACCTTTGCAGCGCCGTCGTCGTCGTTCTTGACCGACCACATTGCCTTGCCGCGCAGCTCGAAGATGTTTGCGGATTCATCAAAACGAATCATGACTGATTCGATGTCTTTGGTGGCATCGTTCGAGACGCACGTCAGTAGTGTTTCCGCTGCAGCCACTTGACCACCAAGTAACAGAGCGGCCAAAACATAAGCTTGCTTCATGCTTGGTATCCTCGTGGACACAATCAACCTGCACTAGGCACGGGCGGCGATCAGATGACAACAGAGTGACGTTTTAACGAAAGCTAACCATGCCAGAACGAGCCGCTTGCAGCGACGAACTGGTTCTCAAAGACAGTGGGCATGGAAGGGCAGCCAGCCCTGCGCAAGTCGGATCAGTGCTGTGACTGATGTCAAATGCGGGTTGCGTCTTCGCGTTGTGTGACGTACGCGGTTCTTCCACCGCTAATCCGTTTGATACGTTCTCGCGCAAACCAGGATCGGATCCTAGGCGATGTGGAAGAAACTCGTCCTGCTCATGGCCTGTGCAGCCACTCTGACCGCGTGTGGTGGAGGCGGCGGTGCCAGTCAATCCAATCCGCCAGCGGCGACAGCGCCATCAACGGAACTCGTATGGGACCAAAGCAATTGGGATCAGCGCCAATGGCAGTAATTGGACGTTCGCACCAATATTCGTGCTGTTGCTTGCGCCGCTCACGGCACTCCCGCAGAGCGCAACAGTGCCGCATGTTTTCACTCCCGGAACGCCAGCTCGTGCGGCTGACGTAAACGAAAACTTTTCCGCATTGGCTGATGCAATTAGCAAAGTACCGGCCGGCCCGCAGGGTCCGCAAGGCGAACCTGGCCTTGCAGGCCCGCAGGGACTACCCGGTGTGCCTGGTGCGCAGGGAACCCCGGGCATGACGGGTCCGCAAGGTATTCAAGGCCCACCCGGGCCGCAAGGACCGCAAGGGGTTGCTGGTTCGCAAGGCCCCCAGGGTGCTCAAGGAGCGCAGCGACCGTGGGGCAGCAAGGCCCACCAGGACCGGCTGGCAGCTCAATGCCAAATCTTGTCATCAAGGACGAGAATGGCGTAATGGTCGGTCGGATCGTCTACCTCGGTCCCTACGGTCAGTTTGCTGTATTCCGCGAAGGAATTATTGCTGTCAGCACGGCTGACGGGACGGATGTCTCACCGAGTATTGCCATATATCGCGGCGCAGACCTGAAGAGTTACTGGGAAGTTCAGTCGCGCTGGAGCCCAATGTTCGCAGATGGCTGCGGGGACAACTTGACGGCGATCGACACAAGATACACCGGAACTAACTCCGGCAATGGCTTCCGACTGGGTCGTGGTTCTTCCGTAACCTCGTTATCCTGCCGGCTGGCGGGCGCTACTTCCGAGTGACGGGCAACGAAACTGGGCTTTTCGCGGTAGGGGGAAAAATCAATGGCAGTACTTGCAACCCGGCCACGCACATCGAACTCGGGCAGGGTCTGGAAGTTGTGGAGGTCACGCTTCCGTACAGCAGCCTGACGGTGGAGATCGAGTGAGCGGGCGTCCGTTTGGTGCGGTCAGCGAAGATCAAGATGTGCACCGGACACGGCGCTGCGCGCATGTGCACCCAGTAGCATGAACGCGGCGACTATTTGCAGGCTCTCGATCACGTTGGTCGTGTAAGTCACGCGACGCACTTCGGGCGGGAACGCGAAAAATGGGATCACATGCTCCCAGGCGCGGCGCCACGCCTTCTCGATCGTTGGCTGTGCGCGTCAGAGTCATTCTGTCAAAGCAGAGTGGAGTTCGCGACGGCAACCGGGCCGAATCGGAGATCACACCGCACGTCGCAGCTGAGTTTCAAGATGAGCTTCTTCATGGCTACTCCCTGAATCCCAGTCTGGCGCGTACCTCCACGAACTCGGGTCGTTCGAGAATGGGGTCGTCAAAAGCGTTCGATCTTATGAGTCCCAGGTTCCAAAATCCTTCGTCGAGCTCGTTGGCCCGGACTTTGTCCGCCGCACGATTCAGCCACTCGAGCGCGCGCTCCGCATCCCCAATCGCCAAATAGGCCACCGCCCAATCGCCGGCGCCGGCCGGGTTGTCGGAAGCCCACGTCTTGAACTCCTCGAAAACGCGCATCGCGTCGTCATCGAGCCCGAGCTCCCGGTACGAATGCGCTCGCATTGAGATCGACAACGCTCCGCCGATCCCTTTGCTGTCGGTCGTTAGCTCCTCGCCGAGACGCACGATTCTCTCGCCTTCAGCGGCATCGCCGAAGCGTCCTTCGAGACCTCCCAGATTCCCGATTCGCAGGATCGCCGCGGTATCGTTTTGTTGCACGGCTTGGCGGTAGACGGAAGGGCGCCGGCGCCGTTGTCGCCGGTGTGAAGCAATGCGTTCCCGAGGTAGTAGTAGGACTCATAGTTGCCGGGGTCGAGCGACAACGATCGTCGACCGGCGCGAATTGCACGTTCCGGGTCCCCCGCAACGGATGCGAGTTGAGCATAGTCGCGTAAGACGACCGGATCGTTTGGGCTCGCTTCAAGTCCGCGTTCGAGAGCGTTGCGCGCTTCCGCGAAATGCCATGTGTAGGCATGTATCCGCGCGAGCGCGATGTGCGCCAGTCCAAGCGTCGGGTCGAGTGCGAGGGCGCGCTCGGAGTCCGCGAACGCAAGCGCGACGACTGAATCGCGATCCTGCGGGCTTACGGCAGAACCGGTCGTGGTGTTGACCGTGCTCCTTCCGAGGAGCCGAGCTCTTTGAGCGTACGCCAAGGCAAATTGGGAGTCGATTGCGATCGCTCGATCCAGGTACGCCAGCATAGCGGTATTACCCTGTTCGTCGAGCGCGTTAAGGGCCCTCAAGTAATAGGCATAGGCCTCCGGCGAGCCCGTCGGCGTCTTCCGGATATTCCGCCGTTCCTCCGGCAGGAGCTCGGCCTCGAGCGCGGCGGCAATGGCCGTCGCGATCTCCGCCTGGATTCCGAAGATGTTGGCGAACTCGCGGTTGTACCGATCGGACCATAGGTAACCGCCGGTACCGGCATCGATGAGCTGCGCCGCGATCGCGACGCGGCCTTCCGCATAACTGACGCTACACTCCATCACGCTGCCGACATTGAGCTCGCGGGCGATTTCGGTAATGGGGCGCGCCGCGCCCGAAACTGGAGCACCGACGTTCTGGCGATGACATTGAGATCGCTGATTTTCACGAGCTGATTCAACACTTCCTCGTGAATTCCAGCCGCAAAGTAGGCGTTGTCGGGGTCCGGACTGAAGTTATTGCAGGGAAGCACCGCGATGGAGTTTGGAAGCGGCGGTGCGGTCGATGCGGCCGTTGGCCGCGCCTCGTCGTTTGCGGGCGCGGCGGCAGCAGCCTGCGCTACATTTGCGAGCGCGCTGGCCGCGTGCTCGTCGGGCGGCCGCAGCGACGCCGCGAAGAACACGGCGCCGATCAGCAAGAGCACGGACACGATCGAGAGCTCCCCGGCACTGATGCGGCTCAAGCCTCGATGGCCGTGATACCAGGCGACCGTCAACGCGATCGGGAAACCCGCGACCAGCGCAATCATGACGACGCGCCAGAAGATTTCCGGCCAATGGAACGCGTGGCCGAGAAGCTCCGCACCGTGCGCGAGCGCGAGCGCGGCTCCGAGATAGGCGATGCCCCACTGAATGACTTTGTGCTCTCGAACGCGAGCCCAAAAGCCCTTCGCGGCTTCGACTTTCGACGCCGACGGTGCCGGGGGTTGAGCCTCTGTTGTCATAGAACCGCATCCACGAGCACGTGAGACAGGGCACTTCACGGAAGACGTCAGGACGAGACGGAAAGATCTTAGCGTGGGGCTAACTCTCGAAAGTCACTGGAGCGCTAACCATTGTCAGTCAGTACGGGACCGACCCAAATAGGCCATTCCCAGTTGCGTTCTTCGCTCGTCTCAGCCGATCTAATCGCCCACGATGCGACGCCGTACCTCGACGAACTCGGGTTGCTCGAGCACGGGGTCGCGAAAGGGGTTCATTCGTATGTTCATCAGATTGACGAAGCCATATCGAGCTCGTTGCGCTCGGCCTTTACGGCGCTTGTATTTAGCGACTCCAACGTCTCGATCGCGATCTCCGATTGCGAGGTATGCCATCGCCCAAGTCCCGGCATCGACCTCGAGATTCGCGGCGAGACTGCGCAACTCCGAAACGACGCTCTTTGCACGTTCGGGCTCACCCACCAATCCATAAAGGTTGCGACTTCCGCCAAAAGCGCTGGCGCCCTACGTCGCCGCGGAATTGTTCCGCACTTCCTAGTTCTTCGCGCGCAATTTGGATGTTGCCGCGAACGAATTCTACTCCCCCAAGCCACAAATGCGCCGCGGATAGCGCCGGATTCAGCGCCAGTGATTCCCGTAGGCTTGCCGCTGCGGCAGCGTAGTCGCCTGCGTACGCATGTGCGATGCCAAGCTGCCAGAGCGGCACACTGTCGGCCGGGCTCAGATCTACGTTTCGTTGCGCTCGCCGAAGGGTTTCTGCAGGATCTCCCAACCAGGCGTCGCTCCATGGAATGGTGGCGCCCGCGGTGGATTGGAAAGCGCGATCAAAGCTGGTTTTGGCGTCACTCCAACGCCAGAAATACAGATCCAACATGCCGAGTGCCCCGTGGGCATCACCTTGCTCCGGGTCGATCGCAAGCGCCCGCATCGCGTGATCGCGTGCGCGCTGATTGATTACGACGCGTTGTGACGGATCGGCGCCAGGTCCCAGAATAGTGTCGATCATGCTGTTTGCCAGCGCGCCCGCGATTAGCCCATGCGCCGAGGCAAAGTCTGGATCGAGGCGCACGGCTTCATTCAGCAAACGAAGCCGGCCGTCAACGTCATTTGTGCTCAACGCCCGCAAGTAGTACGCGTACGCTGCTGATGAGACCGTGCTCGGAGTCGCAATGCGCTGTCGCTCGGCAAGGGAAAATTCCAGTTCCAGTGCGTTGGCGACATTGGTCGCGATGTCAGATTCGATCGCGAATATGTCATCGAATTTGCGATCGTAAGTCTCAGACCATAGATTCGCCCCCGTTTGGGCATCGAATAGCTGAATCGTGACGCGAATCCGCTCACCCGCATAACGAACACCACCCTCCATGATCGACTGCACGTTCAGAGCGCGCGCAATCTCCGGAATCGGCGGCCGGGCTTCGGCATTGCCGTACCGAAGAACGGAGCTTCGGTTAATCACGTTGAGATCGCTCAGCTTGTTGAGCTGATTGAGTATCTCTTCATGCATACCCGCCGCAAAAAAGGCGTTGTCGGGATCGGGGCTCAAGTTCTCGAGCGGCAGAACCGCGATGGAGTTAGGCAGCACTTGCGGTGAAGCTGGCAGCTCGGGCAGGGTTTCCGAACTGATGACGGCGCTCTGTCGTGCGGTTTCCTCCGTCGATCCGCGCAACAGCCGGTCGTTCGCCACAAAGATGATCATCGCCAACACGACGAGCGCCACCATGCCGTATGCCACCACTTCGCGCCGGAAAGGTCCGGCTTGGCGCCGCTGCCGATCCGCGGACGAATTGGTAGGGCCACGCGAGGGTTCCATGGCGCGAACGCGGTAGGCTCTCACCGGTTGCGCGATGTTCTTCAGCACTAGCTCGCCCAGGTCTTCGAACTCCAGCGGCAGCCGTTTGCCGACCGCGGCGCGAACGGATTCGGATACCCAGACTTCTCCAGGTCCTGCGAGGCCTTCTAATCTCGCGGCGACATTCACGCCATCCCCGTAAACATCGCCCCGGTCGTCGATGACGTCACCGAGATTCACGCCGATGCGAAACTCGAGCTTTCGCTCGCTCGGCAGCCCAGCATTGCGCATCGCAAGATCGCGCTGTATCTGCGTGGCCGATGTCAGCGCATCAGCGACTGCAGTGAAACTCGCGAGCACAGCATCGCCCGCATAGTGCCTTACGCGGCCGCCATGGTGTTCGATGACTGCAGACACGTGTCGCAAGTACTCGCTCAGCCGGCGGTGCGTGGAGTCTTCATCCGCGCCCGTTAGGCGGCTGTAACCGGCAACATCCGCATAGAGAACGGCTGTGAGCGTGTGCGGTAGAGGTTCGGAGTCCATCGTGAGATCACGCGCCGGGGCGGGATCCTCGAGTTACTATCGAGCAAGGGTTAGCGAATCGCAAGAACTCCTTCGCCGCTAAGCTGGGCGAACTTGCGAAAGGCCGATTTACTGCGTCGCAGACGCTCCCTTCTCAGAGGCCGGTGAACGTCAGTAGGCCATGACCGAATCATCCGCGCTACCACGTTCAGTCTAAACCGTTAGCTCCGGACTGACCGCTTCTGGGCCGGACGAGGACCTTTTCGGCGTCGGTGAAATGACGATTCTGAAAGGCCACTGCACCCCCGAAACGGACACTCCGTCCTTAAGCTAGTGGCCGAGGAATCCGTGCCCCACTTTTGCCCCACATCAACATGCACTAACGTGCTCTATCGTGCATTTCGGCAATTTCGGGCCCACGGAAGTGGCTGATAAATAAAGAAATGGTAGCCTACAGAGCGCATTGCGAACGCGGCGCTCTCCCAACTGAGCTACTGCCCCACGGCGATGCAGGCGCGGGATTATCGGCCAGGTCCCGACCACCCCGCAAGCGCCGGGCTGTAACCGACCGCGCTACGGCTGCAATAGATACGAGAACTTCACGAAGAGCTGCTCTCCGTCGCGCGCGAGATCGTCGGTGGCGACGATCTCGGTGCCCTGCCCCGAGTCGACGAGCTGATAGTTGCTCGAGTTCGTGTTGTAGCCGATGTACAGCGCCGACCACGGATTGATCACGTAGCGCCCGAGCACGTCGAAGTTCAAGTTCTCGTCGTCCACGAGGCTCGTGAGCGGCGACGCTCTCGTCCTCTCGTGCTGCGCGATGAAGCGCAGCGACCACTCCTTCGTGAACTGGTAGTTCCAGCGCGTGCGCACGATTTGATTGTCGAAAATTCGCCCCGCACCGCCGCGATCGTCGACTTCGGTCAGGAGGTAATTCGTGTCCACGCGCAACCGCCCCGTGGGGCGCCACAGAAAGTTGACTTGGGCGCCGAACGAGTCTTCGAGCTCCGGCTCCTCGCCCACCGGCGGCACGAAATTGATCGTCGTGCCGTCGGTCAGTTGAAAGTTGAAGCCGAACTTCGTGAACACATACGTGCCCATCGCCGTCGACCAGCCGCGCTGACCGTAGTCGCGGTTGCTCGTGAGGACGGCGAAGTCCTTCGGCCGCAGCCGCTCGCGTGTCTTGTTGAAGCCGACCTCGAGCCAACTGTCGCCGGCCCAAGTGAGCTCCATGCGCGGCTGCAAGTTCGCGTACGTGCGCAGGCCGGTTTGATCCTCCTGATAGGTGAACCCGACCCGCGGACCCCAGCTATCGATCGCCGCATCCGTCGGCCAGAACTTGTATTGCACGTTGCCGTGCGGGCCGCGCGTATCGGGCTGATAGTTGCGCCCGAGGATGCCGAGCTGCGCACGAAACTCGTCGCTTTGCTGCGTCCAATGGATGTGCGCGAGGGCGTGACGCCCGTTGCGGTCGAACCGCCAGTTCGTCTGCCTTCCTGCGACGGTTTCGCCGCTCGGGAGCCGGGTGTCGGTGTTGACGAACAGAAGCTCGGTGCTCCAGTTGTCGCTCAAGCGCACGCGCGTGTCGGCCGCGGCAACGCGGTTGTACTCGTCGCCGAACTCACGCTCCGTGTAAAGCATGCCCACGCGCGACTGCTCCCCAACGTCGCGGAACATGCGCACGATCCCGATGTTCGCGTTTTCGCCGTACAGCGGATCCCCGGTGGGGAGTGTCGCGCCCTGGGCTTCGTCGTTGATCAGCATCGTGCCGATGCCCCACGGCCCTTGGCGTCCCGTGAACTTCAGTCCTTCCTTCGGATCGACGATGCGGCGCGTGAACACGAGCGGCGTCTCGGTCGTGAAGTAGTCCGCGTTCTCGAGGAAGAACGGCCGCGCTTCCGGGAATTGCACCTCGTAGCGCTCGTTGACGGTGACTTGCGGCTGGTCGGACTCTACTTGGCTGAAATCCGGGTTGTAGGTGAGATCGAGCACTAAGCTGTCGCGCAGCACGAACTTTGCGTCGAGGCCCAAGTCGTCCTCGGTGTCCTTCGAGAAGCCCGGACCGCCCGCCAAGGTCGGATCGAGCACGTCGAAGCTGCGAACGAACGCGAACGGAATCACTTGGATGTTGCGGCCCGGAGATACGTCGCGCACGCCGGTCAACGTCGCGGCTTGATTGAGGCGCCCGTCCACCGACTGTGAGTATGCGGGCCAGTACGATTCTTCCGAGAGCCGCGGGATCAAGCGCTCGAATTGAATGCGCCACTGCTGCTCGCCACTTTCCGGGAAACGCATCGTGCGGAACGGAATCGTCATGAGCACCACGTAGCCGAAGTCCGTGCGCTGCGCGTCCGTGTACCAGACTGCCTCGTATGCAGTGTCGTAGCTCGCGCCCCTGCTCGCCTCCGACCAGCGGCCGTCCCACTGCACACCGAGCGGGCTCGAGCGAAAGCCGTAGGCCGCGCGCTGATCGTTGAACGTATCGACCAAGATTCCGACGCGGTCGTCGTTGTCGATGTTCTCACGCGATGCAAGGTTCGCGCGCACGTTCTGCGGCTCGCTGTCGAACGCCATGAATACCGCGTAGAGATTGCGGGCGTCGTAGCCCAAGTAGACGTCGGTGCGCTGCGTCGCGGCCGCGCCATCGGTCGGCACGCGCTGCGTGAAGTCGGTGACCACCGTCATGCTGGCGCGCGCGCCGGTCGTTGACTCCGGGACCACGAACTCGGCAAGCACCGGCGCGGTGTCGACAAAAGGAATCGTCAGCTCCGCGGCCGCAGCGGTGCCCCACACCGTCGACCAACGGCAGTAACAAAAGTGTCCGACGATTCATAGTACGATTTTAAAGAGCGGCGCGAGATTATCCGTGACCGTCGCGGACAGTCGCAAGCTGCGGAGCACCGACCCATGAGCCACATCGCCTTCAACGTGTTGTTTCTTTGCACGGGCAACTCGGCGCGGAGCATCATCGCGGAATGCGTGCTCGAGCGGCTCGGCCGCCCGCGGTTTCGGGCGTTCAGCGCGGGCAGCTTTCCCAAGGGCGAGGTGCATCCGTTTGCGCTCGAGCTGCTCGCTCGGCAGCAATATCCCACGGACCACCTGCGCTCGAAGAGTTGGAACGAATTCGCGCGCGGCGGCGCGCCGCGGCTGCACTTCGTGTTCACGGTTTGCGATAACGCAGCGAACGAGCAGTGCCCAGTGTGGCCGGGTCAACCGATGACGGCGCACTGGGGCTTGCCCGACCCGGCGGCCGCTACGGGCAACGAGGCCGAGCGCCGTCTCGCGTTCGCGGAAACGCTGCGGATGCTAAATCACCGGATCGGCGCGTTCGTGAATCTTCCGATCCAATCGCTCGATCGCTTGAGCCTGCAGAAGCGCTTGGACGAGCTCGGACGAAAGCTCCCCGAAAGCGCCTGACGGAGAGATAGAGAGGCGTCGTAAACCACCGGCGGCTGCGAGAGAATGCGCCCGGGTACCCTGCAGCTCTCCCCGGGAGGGGCCGTCGATGACCCGCGCATCGTTCGCCGTTCTAGCGGTCGCCGCAGCTTTCGGTCTCGTGATCGGCGAGGCCCGCGCGCAAGCGGTGAACGACGATCATGGCCACTACACCCGCGCCGACGTCGAGGCCGGTCAGCGCCTCTACGCCCCGCAGTGTCAGGTCTGTCACGGGGCAAACGGCGATGGCGTACCGGGCATCGACCTCAAGCTCGGGAGATTCCGGCGCTCGTCATCGGACGAGGACCTAGCTCGCGTGATCACGGGGGGCGTACCGGGCACCGGCATGCCGGCGTTCGTGCTTCAGCCCGCGGAGCTCACCGCTGTCGTCGCATTCATTCGCGCGGGCTTCGATCCCGCGTCCGCGGGCGTGCGAGTCGGAGATGCACGCCGCGGCCAAGCGTTGTTCGAGGGTAAGGCCAACTGCTCGACCTGTCACCGTGTGAAGGGCAACGGGCCTCGTCTTGCTCCCGACTTGAGCGACATCGGCGCGATCCGCACGTTGGCCGCGCTGCAGCGCGCGCTGCTCCAACCCACCGAGTCGCTCCTGCCGATCAATAGACCTGTACGCATCGTGACGGCGGACGGTCGCACGATCCGCGGTCGGCGCTTGAACGAGGACACGTATTCGGTCCAGCTCATCGACGACCAAGAAGATCTCCTCTCGCTCGATAAGGCGGATCTCAAGGAGCTCACGGTGGAGACGACGGCAGCGATGCCGTCCTATCAGGATCGCTTGAGCGCCGAGGAGATTGCCGATGTCATCGCGTACCTCGTGTCGTTGAAAGGGCTCTAACATGACTCGACGACTGCGTTCGTTCCTAGCGCTCGCGTGCGCGGCCCTCGGTGGCGTCGCGATATACGCCGAGGCGCAGGTAACCCCCGAGCGCATTTTGCGCGCCGCAGAGGAACCGCAAAATTGGCTGATCTACAGCGGCGGCTACGCGAGCCAGCGCTACACGACGCTGCGGCAAGTCACGCCCCAGAACGTCAGGAATCTCGAGCAGAAATGGGTGCTGCAGGGCCAAGTGCTCGGCGCGTGGCAATCCACACCGCTCGTCGTGAACGGCATCATGTACGTGACGCAACGGCCGAACGACGTGCTCGCGCTCGATGCGAAAACGGGGCGCGCGTTCTGGCAGTACCGCTACACGAACTCAACCGATCAACGCGTGTGCTGCGGCGCGAACAACCGCGGTGTCGCGATCCATGGCGACACGCTCTTCATGGGCACCCTCGACGCGCATCTCGTCGCGATCGACGCCAAGAACGGTCAGCCCATCTGGAAAACCATGGTCGCCGATTCCAAGCTGGCCTATTCGATAACGCTTGCGCCGCTCGTGATCGGGGACAAAGTGCTCGTCGGTGTCGGCGGGGCCGAGTACGGCATTCGCGGCTTCGTCGCGGCCTACGACGTGCGCACCGGCGAGCAGCTGTGGCGCTTCGAGACGATTCCACAGCCCAGGCGAGCCGGGCAGCGAGAGCTGGAGCGGCGACGCGTGGGAGCACGGCGGCGGCTCGGTCTGGGTCACGGGATCCTACGACCCCGAGCTGAACCTCACGTATTGGGGCGTCGGTAATCCCGGGCCTGACTGGAACCCCGATCAGCGTCCCGGCGACAACCTCTACACGGACTCCGTCGTGGCGCTCGACGCCGATACGGGCGCGCTGAAGTGGCACTTCCAGTTCACGCCGAACGACGCGTACGACTACGACGCGGTGCAGGTGCCCGTGCTCGCGGACCTGCCGTGGAACGGCACGCAGGGCAAATTGATGCTCTGGGCGAACCGCAACGGCTTTTTCTACGTGCTCGATCGCGCCACGGGGAAGTTTCTGCAAGGCACGCCGTTCGTGAAAGTGAACTGGGCGAGCGGGCTCGACGCGACCGGCCGCCCGATTCAGACGCCGCAACCGCCGGGTGCGCCGACATGGCCCGGCAACCAAGGCGGCACCAACTGGTATTCGCCGTCATTCAGCCCGCGGACGGAGCTTTTCTATCTGTCGGCGTGGGAGGGCTACGCGTCCTATTACCGGCGCGAGCACCAGGAGTTTCAGCTCGGGCCGCAATTTCGCGGGCGGCGGCCACCGCGTCGTGACGCCGGTGCCGGACGCGCCCGCCGTTGGCATCGGGCGGCGCAGCCCGATCAACAACTGGACCGACGCCGTGGGTCACGGTGCGGTGATCGCGTTGGATCCCCGCACCGGGCAACCGCGGTGGAAGTTCGACCAGTACGACGTCACCGACAGCGGCATCATGACCACGGCAACGGACCTGCTCTTCACGGGTGGCCGCGAGGGCCACTTCCACGCGCTGCACGCGCGTACCGGCGAGCTCCTGTGGCGCGCGAGCCTCGGCGGCCAGATCGTCAACGCGCCCGATCAGCTACGAGGTCGATCGGCAAGCAATTTCGCGAGGCGCTCCAACGTCGGCTGACCCGCCGGCATGCTGCTCGTCTGACCGCGATCGCGTAGAAGCCGCTCACGGCGTAAGTGAGCATCACTGCGACCAAGTCCATCGCGCCGTGCTCGCCGAAGAGCTCGACGGCTTTCGCGAACGTGGCCGAGCTCATTTTGCGATCGTGCAACAGCTCCCGCCCGAAACGGATCACCGCCGCGTCCTGCTCTGCGATGCCCGTGAGCGGGCCGTTGGTGCGCACGGCTGCGATGACCTTCGCGTCGACTCCGGCCTCGGCCGCTGCCGACTGGTGAGCGTTCCATTCGAGGTTGTAGTCGGTCGCACGAGAAGCCACCAGGATCGCGAGCTCGCGCACGTGCGGGTTCAACGTACCCTTTCCGACAGCCGCGTCGTGCAAGTCGAGTAGAGCCTGGGCAACAGGGACGTTGTACGCGGCGAACGCGAGCGGTCCGCTCAAAGCTTCCTCCGGAGTGCGACCCGGTGAACGGTCGAAGATATCGAAGATCTTTTGGCCCGCTTCATCCACGTCCTTGCGCTGCAGGTAAGGCAGGCGCGCCAACGATGTCGAGTCGAGATCGGCGGGAAGCGGAGCCGGCGTCTGCGCGGACACTGCGGCGGCGGCCGACGCCAACAGCAGCAACGCAATACTCCGGAGCATGGGGCTGTGATTCGTCATTTTCTTCTCCAGTTGTGATCAAAGCGCGCACGCAGAGCCCGCGAGAGCGGACTGCGCGCAGCGAATGTTCGAGTAACCCATCAAGATCAGCAGATTGACGAGGCGCCGCTCGCCGAAGGCGTGCATCGCCGCGTCGAACGTCGCATCCGTCACTTCGCGAGTGGCGAGCAGCTCCGTGGCAAACCGCTGCGCGACACTGTCGGACGCCGGATGAGGAACGCGGTTCCACTGTGCCGTCACTGCGTGCACTACGGCCTGTCGAACGTCGTGCGGCAGCGCGGCGTCCTGATTCACCGCTGCCCCGAGCGCCGCGATCGCGCGCTCCGCGTCCTCGTTCGCGAGCGGTGCACGCGCTGTGACCGAGCCCTTGGGGCTGCGATAGAGAGCATCGGCGGGCAACGGCTTCACCGCGTGCTCGGCGCCCGGCGGCGCGTCGGCCGGCAACGGATAACGATCCACGTTCAAGATCATCGAGATGTACTCGTAGTACGCCGCAATGGTGGCCGCTGCGAGCAAGCGGCGTTCGCCGAGAACGCCGAGCGCTTCGTGAAAGGTTTCGTCGGTCACGCGCCGCGTGTACAAGAGCTCATCGGCAACGCGCCACACCAGCGCGTCCTCCGCCGGCATTGCCGAGAGGTCGGGCGTTCGATGCTCGGCGATCGCATCGATCACGTCCGGCGGAATTCCCTCGTCTGCCGCGTACCGGGCGTGCGCGTACCACTCATAGCTCGAGGTCCAGGCCCGCCCCGCCATCAGCGTGGCCATTTCGCGGAGCCTGCCCGAGAGTCCGGATGAGAACCGGATGGCGTTGCCGAGCTGCTGCGACAAGTCGCCGATTTCCGGACTGCGCAGCAAGACGTTGAACGGGCCGTTGCCCGTCGTGTTCGTCACCGCGCGGGCGCTGTTTACCACGTGATCCAGCATCACGCGCTGCTCGGCGGTCATCTCGCTGTAGGAGAGCCCGCGAAAGCGGTCGCCGCGCAGTTGGATGTTCTCGATCGGCAGCTGTTGGGCGCCGGCCTCGCAGGCCAGCAAGCTGATGGTCGCGGCCAAGAGCACCGACCGAGTTTTCGTGAGAAACACGCGTTACCTCCGCAGAGTATGTCCCGCAAATAGTAGCCGTCTTTTCGGCGCTCGCCCATGAACGACCGGAGCGAGGGCGTCACAAAACGTTCCGCGGACCTCCATTCAACGTTCACGAAGCAGACCTAGAGTAGTCTCCGTCTTCCACCACCCCCTACCACTCCCCGGGTGGAAGCCAATAACAAATCAACCTTGTGCAACCTTCAGCCCCGTCGTAGACGGGGCTTTCTTGTCTGTAGCGAAACCGTAACTCTGACGTCCGTATCTTTCGACCGGAGTGCTCCGGTCGATAGCGGGATTTTCGATCGTCTGGGCTTGACCGCGGCCCTCATCGGCGTATCACCGATCAATTTGCCGCCTGCCTTCGTCTATCGTCTCCAGCGCGCCGCTTGAGAAAGTTTTCTCCGGCAGCGGCTCCGTTGGGCCGCAGCCGGCAAAGTGGTATCTTCCCGGTGCTTTTCGGGGGAGAGCCATGACTGCAAACACTAGCGACTCGCGGCGTCGCTTCCTGCGCTTCCTAGGCCAAAGCCCGCTGCTATATGGGCTGAGCGGCTTACTGTCGCTCGAGGAGCTTGCCGCGCAAGAGCTCTCCGGTCAGGGGGTGATGGTCGACGCAGTCGACCGCGCTTTGAACGTGTTCGATCTCGAGGTCGTGATGAAGAGCCGGATCAATCCCGGCCACTGGGCATACATGGCGCAGGGTGCGGACGACCTCGGCACGATTGCCGCGAACCGCGCCGGGTTTGCGAAGATTCAGCTGCGGCCGAAACGCTTGGTCGACGTGAGCAACGTGGACATGTCGATCGAGCTGTTCGGACAACGCTACGCGGCGCCGCTTCTCCTCTGCCCGGTCGGCACGCTGAACATGTTTCATTCCGACGGCGAGGTCGGAGCCGCGCGCGCGGCGAAAGCGAAGAACGTGGCGCAAGCCATCTCGACGTTCACGAACTACTCGGTCGAGGATGTGATCGAGGCGCGCGGAGCGCCAATCTGGTTCCAGCTCTATCCGCCGGGCAATTGGGACGTTGCGCAGGACATGATCAAGCGCGCGGAGCGCGCCGGTTGCACGGCGCTCGCGCTCACCGTCGACATCCCGGCGCGCAATCTCGAGCCGATGGCGCGCTTTCGCCGCGAGGAGGATCCCGTCTGCATGGGGTGCCACGGCCCGGGCACCGAGGCTCTGCATCGCAGACCGATGGTCGATGGTTACGAAGGGCGCATCGGCGGCACGGGCGTCGCCGGTTTGACGTGGGACTACGTGGATCGGTTGAAGGACACGACGTCGATGAACGTCCTCGTCAAGGGCATCGTGACCGCCGAGGACGCGCAACGCTGCCTCGAGCACGGCGCCGACGGCATCATCGTCTCGAACCACGGCGGACGCGCGGACGAGACACTGCGCGGCAGCATCGAGTCGCTGCCCGAGATAGTCGAGGTCGTGGGCGGACGCGTGCCCGTAATCGTCGACAGCGGCTTTCGCCGCGGCACGGACATCTTCAAGGCGCTCGCGCTCGGCGCGGACGCCGTCGGCATCGGCCGGCCGTACTTGTGGGGATTGGGCGCCTTCGGCCAACCGGGCGTGGAGCGCGCGCTCGACATTCTCACGCGCGAGCTGCGCATCGTGATGCAGCAGATGGGCGCACCGAGCCTCGCCGCGATCAGCCGCGACTCGCTCGAAATCGGGGTCGGGTACTAATTTCGCGCGCGACGGCGTGCATCGAGGTCAGCGGAGGAAATTAGTACCCGACCCCGATTTCAGTTTTGGACGGTGACGATGACGCGGCGGCGGTGGCCGGCCGTGCGGTGCTCCCAAAGGTAGACGCCCTGCCACGTGCCTAGGGCGAGTCGGCCTTTCGCGATCGGAATCGTCAGGTTTGACTGCGTGAGCACGCTGCGCACGTGCGCGGACATGTCGTCCGGGCCTTCTGCGGTGTGCACGAATCGCGGATCGCCGTCGGGCACGAGGTCGCGCATGAACGTCTCGAGATCGCGGCGCACGTCGGGGTCCGCGTTCTCGCAGATCATCAGCGAAGCGCTCGTATGGGTCGTGAATACATGGCAAAGCCCAGTCGCCACCTTGGCGGCGGCGACGGCTGCAGCCACGCGCTCGGTGATCTCGTAGCTGCCGCGGCCCTGCGTTTGGATGTCGATCTCGGTCTGAACCACGCGCTAAGCCTATACCCGTGCGCGCGACCGGATAAGATAGGTGCGGCCATGACGCCTGAACGATTCGCCAAGCTGCGCGAGGCCCTGCGCCGCCGTCAGCCGGACCTGACGGTGCTCGCGGATGGCGTCAACAAGTCGCACAACATATCCGCGATTCTGCGCACCGCCGATGCGGTCGGCATTGGCCGAATCCATGCGATCTCGGTCAGCGGCGCGCTGCGCCGGCATCACATGATCGCGGGCGGCGCCAAGCAGTGGGTCGAAGTGGTGCTGCATCCGTCGATCGAAGCCGCAACGGCAACGCTCAAGCGCGACGGCTGGCGTCTGCTCGCGGCGCAACCCGGTGCGAGCGCGCGCGACTTCCGCGACGTCGATTACACCGGCAAGGTTGCGGTCATGGTCGGAGCCGAGCTCGGCGGGTTGAGCGAGGCGGCCATCGCCGCGGCCGACGAGCTCGTTGCGATCCCGATGCACGGCCTCGGCCGGTCGCTCAACGTCTCCGTAGCGGCCGCGATCCTCTTGATGGAAGCTGCGAGACAGCGGCGCAACGCCGGGCTCTACGAGCTTGCGCGACTCGATCCCGCGGAATTCGAGCGCACGTTGTTCGAATGGGCCTACCCCGAGATCGCCGCGTTGTGCCGCGCGCGCGGCGAGCCCTACCCGCCGCTCACGCCGGACGGATATCTCGCGCACAATTCCTTGGGCGAGTCCGTCACTGCGGCGCAGTAACGGAGCCCGGACGCGCGCCGCCGGAAAGGCCGAGGGTCGGCAGCTGCTGACCGTAATGCAAGCGCAAGGTCTTCACGGAGCCGAACCACGGCACGGTGACGATGTAGACGTTGTCGTAGTCGTCGGGCCCGATCTCGGGCAGCGGCTGCTTGCCGTGCAGCTCCGCGATCAGCGGCCCCATCACGTCACGGTGCGTGACAATGAGCACGATGTCGCGGGCATATTCGCGTTGGATCTCGCGCACGAGCCGCCCGGGTTCGTCCTGAGCGTCGACCTGGACCTCGAGCCCGAGGCGTTTCGCGAGCGGTTCCGCGGTTTGCTGAGTGCGGCGGCGCTCGCTTGCGTAAATGGCATTGACGCTCGACACGACGTCGATGTTCTCGAGAAAGTCGGCGAGCAACTCGGCACGCGCGCGGCCGGCCGCGCTGAGCGGCGGATCGCCGCCCTGCTCCATCGCAGCTTCGGCCTCCGCGTGCCGGACGAGAATGAACGTCGTCGGCAAGCGCGACTCGAAGAACCACGCAAGGCCGAGCGCAGCCGTTACGAACCCGAGAATCGGCAGAATGTCGAACGCGGCGGCGCTTCCGAGCCTTGCCTGGCGTGGATGGCGGAATGGGGTCGGGTTCCATGCGGCGGCGGTCAGTCGCGGCGGTCGGCGCGCTCGTCGGCGTCGCGCTGCTGCACGATTCGGTACTCGGCCTCGATCACCGCTCCGCCGGGCGGTTGGGCGCGTTGCGAACTTGCGGCGCAGCCACCAGACACGCAGCGCGATCACGATCGCCGCGACCATCGCGACGCCGAACACCACCGCGAGTAGCATCGCGCCGAACAGCACAGCGACGATCAATGCGAGACCGACGAGGATCAGCGAGACGACTTGGACTATCGGATTGCTCGATGTTATGAGCGTGTGGGCGCGCCCGTTCATGCTGCGATTCTAGCCGAACGGCGTCGCGCCGGTCAGTCCAGACGCCGATAGAAGCCGTCGAACCACACCACCCACGACTGTGCCGCGAGATCGAACTCCTCCAGTCGCTGCCGCACGCGGCCGTCCTCGCTTTGCGTCCAGCTGCCGCGGAACGCGACCACTTTGTCTTGGTTCACGTATTCGATCTGCCCTTCCATGCGCATCGCGCCGTCGGTGAAACGTCCAGTGATATCGAACAGCGTGCCGCCCGAGCCGGTCCACACCTGCCGCCACTCGCCGCGGCTCGGCAGAAAGAAGCTCACGCTCGTGCCGGACGAGCCGCCCGAGCCTTCCCAGCGTTCCTCGATCGAGCAGCCGCCGTTCTTCTTCTCGATGGTGTTGTGGCCCACGAGCGTGCCGTCGGGCAGCCGCACTTCCCAGCGGCCGACCCAGAAATCGAAGTCGCTCGCCGCCTCAATGGCCTCGCACGGAAACACGCGCGCACGCACGTTGCGGTGCACGCGCTCGAAGCGGCTCGAGCCGCGGAACGCGGCGAACTCCTCTGCCTGCTCGACCAACGTCAGCGCGCGCAGGCCGCTGTGATCAGCGGCATCGAGCGCCGCGAGCGCATCGTCCGACCGGCCGAGCAGCGCGAGGTTGCGCGCGCGCTCGAGATCGATCATCGCTTCGGGAGCATTAGCCGTGCGCGCTTGCTCGAGCGTCGCGAGCGCGTCCTCGTGGCGGCGGAGCTCGCGTTGAGCTTGGGCGATGCGGAGCAGACTCAAGCGATCCTCGGGATACGCCGCGAGGATCTCGCGGTACTCCGCGATCGCATCCTCCCAGCGGCCCTCCTCGAACGCGAGCTCCGCGGGATCGGCGACCGGTGCGACTGTTTCCGGGGAAACGATTGACTGCGCGTGCGCACCGACGATCACGCACGTGGCCGGAACGAGCAACCATAACGACCGTAATCGAGCCCGAATCATCCGCAAACCTCTCTTGATCGGCGAATACTCAGGGCTCGGCGCGGCCGGTGCAACCGGCATCGTCGCCGGCTCGGTTGCGCCGCGCATTGGGGCTCGCGAGAATGCCGCTGCCGGAGAGGTGGCAGAGCGGTCGAATGCGGCGGTCTTGAAAACCGTTGAACCGAAAGGTTCCGGGGGTTCGAATCCCTCCCTCTCCGCCACCCTATACTTGTGAAATCCCAATAGAAGGGTGACACATTCAGCTCTTTTCTCAAGGCTGCTGAAGCTTGGAGTGAAGAGCGATGACAAACGCAGAACAAGCGCGCGTCATGGCGTGGCGATTGAAGATCCTGCGATGGGCGCAGGGCGAGCCGCGCCAGGTCGCGCGGACGTGCCGGCATTTCGGCATCTCACGGACAGCGTTCTACCGCTGGAAACGCCGGTTTGACGCTCACGGGGAGGCAGGGCTGGCCGACCGCCCGCGCACGCCACAGAGCTCGCCGCGAGCGACGCCGGCGGCGGTGGTGAGCAAGATCCTCTATCTGCGGCAGCAGTATCACTTTGGCCCCGGCAGGATCGCCGATTACCTCAGACGTTTTCATCAGGTGGAGATCGCCTGCTCCTCCGTGCACCGGATCCTAGGCCGGCACGGCATGAGCCGGCTGCCGGCCAATCAGAAGCATCAGCCACACCACAAACGGTGGAAACGGTACGAGAAGCCGCGGCCGGGGCACCGCCTGCAGATGGACGTGAAGTTCCTCGAACGCATCCCGGGGACCGCCAAGCGGCTCTATCAGTTCACGGCCATCGATGACTGCACGCGTATCCGCGTGTTGAAGGTCTACGATGCCTGCAATCAGCGCGCCGCGATCCAATTCCTCAACGAGGTCCGGCAGCGGCTACCGTTTCGGATCCACGTCGTTCAGACCGACAATGGCGCAGAGTTCCAATCGCAGTTTCATTGGCACGCCGAGTCGCTAGACATTCGCCATGTCTACATCCGCCCGCGGACTCCGCGGCTAAATGGCAAGGTCGAGCGCTCGCACCGGGTGGATGACCAGGAGTTCTACCAGCTCCTCGATCGGGACGGCATCTCCGACGACATCCACCTGTTCAACCAGAAGCTGCGTGAGTGGGAGGACTATTACAATTACCATCGTCCGCACGGAGCCCTCGAGGGGCAACTCCGTTCGAACGACTTATCGCAAAAACTCGAGCTGGTGTGTCACAGGGGTCCTGCACCGCCACCCTAGCTCAGACGATCGAGCCCGACTGGAGAAACGGGTTGCGCCGCGCAGCATCGCAGCCGCATGATCGCTCGCGGTTCCACGGAGACTCGACCCATGAATACGCGAACGGCCGCAGCTTTAAGCATCGTCCTCGCCACATACGGCCTTGCGGCCGACGCGGAACCGCCGCGCAGATTCATGGGCGGACCCGTCACGCTCGAAGATCAAGGGAGCTTCTTCGTCGGCGGGGTCAGCAAGATAACGGAGCACGCGTCGACGCCGTTAGCGCCTCCGGGCCAGCCGCCGCCGGGCCCAACGCCGCAGCAGATCACAATCGGCCAGATGTATGTGCAGTTTCAGATCCCCGCACGCCAATCGGGATCCGGCTGGCCCGTCATCATGGTGCACGGCTCCACGCACACCGGCGCCGCGCTCGAGTCAACGCCCGACGGGCGTGAGGGCTGGTATCCCTATTTCGTCCGACGCGGCATTCCGACTTACGTCGTCGATCAGTCCGGCAGAGGCCGGTCCGGCTTCGACCAGTCGGTGCTGCACGAGGCCGAAGCTCTCTTGACGGCCGGCGACGCGACGGCGGCGGCCGAGCTCCTCCCGGCCATGCAGCGGATCACGAACAACGGCGCTTGGACGGCGTGGTTCGGGCATCTCGTTCCGGCCGGCTCGAACGTGACGAACGGCCGGCTGATTCTCCATGGAGAAGCCGGCGACCCCGATCTCGGCACGGCATCCGCGCCGCACGTCGCACCGATGTTTCCGATGGAGGCCGTGGCCGAGTACTACAAACAACTCGTGCCGAACGCGGAGGCTACGCTACCCGGCTCCACGTGCATGAGCTGCGACGCCGCAAGCGCTGACGCCCGCGAACACCTGGACGCCGCAGAACTTGGCAACGCTCGTCGAACGGCTTGGCGGCGCGATCGTCGCCACGCACTCGCAGTCCGGAATCATGGGCCATCACATGGTGCGCATCCTGAAGGAACGAGGGCACCTGGATCTGGTGAAAGCGCTCATAACAGTCGAGGGAGGTTGCTCGCTGCCGGTTAGCGGCTTGACGGCCGCCGACTTCGACGCGATCCCTTATCTCGCGCTGAAAGGCGACTACACGGCGACGAGCATGCAGTGCCAGGAGACCGTGGATGCGATCTACGCGCGACGCGCGGACAAGCTCGGCACCGCACAGGCCGACTACCTCAAGCTCGACGAGCTCGGCATGCTCGGCGTCACGCACATGATGATGCTCGACAAGAACAACCTCGAGATCGCAGACCTCATGATCGACTGGGTCGGCAAGCACGTCGACAAAGCGCCGCGACGGCGGTGACCTTGCTATATTGAGTCCGTGTCTCGGTCAAGGCCGGCACAAGCTCCGGCCGCAAGAAGAAGGGGGAACTATGGCACGTCCAAACGGGCTGCGTTCGGCAGCCGCCTTGGCCATGGTGCTGTCGTTGGCCGCTCTTGCAAGCCAGCCGGCGAGCGCGCAAACGGAAAGTGAACCGCCGGTTGCGCTCAAGGGCAAACTCGAACGCATCAAGGTGCTCGGCCACTCGCTCGAGGGCAATCTGCTCGGCGAGAGCGCGGAGCCGGAGGTTTCGATCTACGTGCCGCCGAGCTACTCGACGGATCGCACTCGGCGCTACCCGGTCGTCTACATGCTGCATGGCTACACCAACAGCGACCTCGGCTACTTCGGACCGGAGGGTCGACAAGCGCACGTGATCGCGGAGCGCGCGTTCGGCAGCGGCGCTGCGAACGAGATGATCCTCGTGATGCCGAACTGCATGAACGCGTTTGGCGGCTGCATGTACTCGAGCTCGGTGACGACCGGCGACTGGGAACGGTACGTCGCCGAAGATCTCGTCGCGTACATGGACAAGAACTACCGCACGATCCCGACGCGCGAGAGCCGCGGTCTCGCCGGGCATTCGATGGGCGGTTACGGGACGCTGCGCATCGCGATGAAACGGCCCGACGTGTTCTCGGCCGTCTATGCGCTCAGCTCCTGCTGCCTGAACGAAGGCAACGTGCGCGCACGTGGCGAGGGCCCTTCGCCGGCCGAGTCCGTGACGACGATCGCAGAAGCCCGCGACAATCGCCAAGCGCAAGGCACGCTCGCGCGGGCCGCCGCCTGGGCGCCGAATCCGAGCAATCCGCCGTTCTATCTGGACTTGCCGACGAAGAACGGCGAAGTGCAGCCTGAAGTCGCCGTGCGGTGGGCTGCGAACTCGCCGGTCGCGATGCTCGATCAGTATGTATCGAACTTGAAGAAGCTCAACGCGCTCGCGATCGACATCGGCCTGCAGGACACGTTGATCGCAAGCAACGAGGTATTCGTCGCGGGACTCAAACGCTTCGGGATACCGCACACGTACGAAACGTACGAAGGCGATCACGGCAACCGCGTTCCCGAGCGAATCGAGCAGCACGTGCTGCCGTTCTTCTCGAAGAACCTGTCGTTCAAGCAACCGCGCTAGCGGTTCACTGCAACGAATTCGCGGGGGAGTCGACGATGAAACGCTTCAAATCACTCGCGGCGATCATGTGTCTCGTGTTGGCGACGCCAATCACGGCTTTCGCCCAAGATCAGTTCTTCGATTCGAATGGCGTTCGGATCCGTTATCGAGATTCTGGGAGCGGCGATGTCATCGTCTTGATTCACGGGAACGGAGGGAGCCTCGAAGGTTGGATCGACTCGGGCGTACTGCCGAATCTCGAGCGCGATTACCGGGTCGTTGCTTTGGACGCGCGCGGCCACGGCAAGAGCGGAAAGCCGCACGAGTCCTCGGCGTACGGCCAAGAGATGGGGCTCGACGTCGTGCGGCTGCTCGATCATCTCGGCGTGGCTCGGGCGCACATCATCGGTTATTCGATGGGAGCACTCATCACGGCCCAGCTGCTCACGACACATCCGGATCGATTCATCACCGCGACGCTCGGAGGAGCCGCTGGCCGCTTTCGGTGGACGGCGGAAGATGCTGCTCGCACCGCAACAGAAGCAGCGGAGAAGGAGCGGGACTGTGTGAGCAGAACCCAAATTCACCGCCTCGCGCCTGTGAATCAGCCAAAGCCGACCGACGAAGAGATCCAGCGGCGGTCCGCTGCGTGCATGGCCGATCCCAATCAGGATCGCTTTGCGCTCGCGGCGCTTCATCGCGCGTTCGGTGATCAGGCCATCACGCCCGCGCAAGCCGCTGCCGTGAAGGTGCCGACCCTCGGCATCGTCGGCAGTCTCGACCCGTATCTCGCAAGTTTTCGAGAGCTCTCGAAGCTGCGGCCCGATATGAAGCTCGTCGTCGTCGAAGGCGCGAGTCACGGAGGTGACAGCGGCGCAATGCGGCGTCCGGAGTTCGTCGTGGCCGTACGCGAATTCATCGCGGCGAACCATGGCGGAACGACGTACCGCTGAGCACGACGACGCGGCCGTCGGCAGCTCCCGGCCGCGCTCGCGCGTTTCGTGTGCCCTCGTCGCGGGGTTGTTCCTGACTTCTTGTGCTCCAGACCCGGACTCGCCCGTCGCCGGCTTTCGGGTGGAAGAAACCACGATCGCCGACATCCATGCGGCGTTCCGAGCGGGCACGTTCACGTGCACTGAGCTCGTCACGATGTACCTCGACCGGATTCGCGCATACGACAAGAACGGTCCGGCGATCAATGCGATCACGACAGTGAATCCACGGGCGCTCGACGAGGCCGCGGCGCTCGACGAGCGCTGGCAGCGCGGGGGGTCCTCCGGTCCGCTGCACTGCGTCCCGGTGCTGCTCAAGGACAATATCAATACGACCGACATGCCGACGACGAGCGGCTCGGCCATTCTCAGAAACACGACGGCGCTCGATGACGCCGCCGTCGTCAAGCGGCTCGAGAATGCCGGCGCGCTGATCTTGGGCAAGGCCGGCATGGGCGAGCTCGCGGCTGGCGGCTACAACACCGTGCATGGGCAGCAGCTCAACCCATACGACACGAGCGTCACGATGGCGGGCTCGAGCAGCGGCTCCGGCGCCTCCGTGGCCGCGAACCTCACGGCCGTGGCCATCGGCACCGACACCTATACATCCGTTCGCTCGCCCGCGGCGGCCACTTCGATCGTCGGCATTCGGCCGACGACCGGCTTGATCAGCCGCAACGGCATTTCACCGCGCAAGGCCGGCATCGACACCGCCGGTCCGATGGCGCGAAGCGTGACCGACGCGGTGATCGTGCTGAACGTGCTCGCGGGACCCGATCCGGCCGATCCGCGATCACTCGACGTGCATGCAAGCTATCCGGCCGCCGCCAAAACCGCCACCGGCTACGCGGACTTCACGCAGTATCTCGCGCCGGGCGCCCTGCGCGGCGCACGCATCGGCGTGGCCGAAGATTTCTTCGGCAGCGATCCCGAGATCGACGCGCTCGCGCGCGCCGCGGTTGCGCGCATGCAGGAGCTCGGCGCCGAGCTCGTCGAGGTGCGGTTCGATCCGGACTTCTTCGAGCGCTACGTGCGCGGTTGGGTCGAGAATCTCGACGAGGTGCTCGTCTGGGGCTTCCGCGAGCAGTGGGAGGCGTATCTCAAGACACTGCAGCCCGGCATCCCGGGCACGGTCGCAGAGTGGGTTCGAATCTACGAGAACGAGCTCACGTCGTACGCAATTCCCGCCCGCCACGGGACGCACGAGCGCGCTGCCGATGCTCAAAGCCTCGCTCGAGCATTCGTCGACCGATCCGGAGTACGTGGGGATGATCGAGCAAACGTTGCCGATGATCACGCGAACGAAGCTCGCGATGTTCGACAGGCACGGCGTCGACGCGCTCGTGTTCCCGTATCAGGCGCAACCGAGCCCGGCCGTCCTTGGCGGCTACGACTCCGTGGGCTTTCCGATGATCGTCGTGCCGATGGGTTTCGGCGCAAGCGGGATGCCGGCCGGAATCACGTTCATGGGTCGGCCGTACGACGAGGGCAAGCTGATCGGCTACGCCTACGACTACGAGCAGGCCACGAAGCTGCGCCGCCCGTCGCCGTTGACCCCGCCGCTCGCAGCGGCGACGTCCGGTCAGTGAGCCGTAGCGCCGGCTCCTGAAGCCCGACAACCGTTCGCGTCACTCCCGGCAGACGAAATTCTTCGCGTCCTCCGGATCGCCTTTGCCGGTGTACTGCGCGTATTTCGGATAGGCGCACAACGGCCGGCTGCGTCCCGGGTACGCCTCCCCGGTCGCGACGACGGACTCCGGTGCGATGTCTTTCTCTACCCAATCCATCACGGCGCTGAGCAGGTCGAACTTGTCGAGGGCGTAGTCGCCGCCGCGACAGTGGAGCATCCCAGGCACCGCGAAGAAGCGGCTCCAGGTCTGCACCTTCTCCATTCCGCCGTTGGCCTTGGCCATGCGCTCGTAGTAGTCGAGCGTGTCCATTCCATGGAAAGCCGGGTCGCTCATTCCGTGATAGAACAGCAGCTTACCGCCGTTTCCTGAGAACGTGCTGAGATTGGTCCAAACGGCATCCGTCAACTGATTCAGCGGGTTCTCGAGCAGCGCGAAGAGCCGCGCATCGACGTCGACGCTGACCGGCAACTCCTGATCGTCGCGCGGCGGCGTGGTGCTCGGCAAGAACGCAGCGACTCCGGCATCGTTCGGGCTCATTCGATAAATGAGCTGACCTTTCGAATTGCGCGGCCCCGCGAAACCCTTCTTCAGGGCATTGATCTGCTGCGGCTCCAAGCACGAATCGGTTTTTCCGCTGCCGCAGGCGAGCGTGCTCGGGTCGAAGTCGCACGCCTTCATGTTGAATACCATTCCGTCCTTGAGCCCGTCATCGGCGTCGCACGCGTTGAGCACGCCATCGACGACGAGTTTCCGGTCAGCTTCGGAGAACAGCAGATGCGGCTGCGGCCGGCCGCTCGCGTCCTTCGGCGCGGCTTCGTTGAACGCCGCGCGAAGCCAAGCGTTGCCGAGACCGGAGTACGCTACGTGTATCGCGGGGTCGCCTGAAACGACGCCGTCGAAGTAGCTAGGATACCGTTGCGTCATGACCATGGCCTCGCGGCCGCCGGTCGAGCAGCCGGTGAAATAGGAATACTCCGCGGGCCGCCCGTAGTACGCGGCAACGATCTGTTTCGCGGCGACCGCCACGTCGCCGATCGCGAAGTGCGCGAAATCGATGCTCGCTTGCTGATCCGCGTCGAAGCTGCGGTCGAACACGGCTTCGCTCCGGTGGCCGGTGTCGGTCGAGACGACGGCGAAACCGCGGGCGAGACCGGGACTGGATCCGACGGCAGCAACGCCAACCGGCGGACGAACCAGACCGTTGTAGCCGCCGCCGCCCTGGAACAGGAAACGGTTGTTCCAGTTGTCGGGGAGTGCAATGCCAAACCCGATTCCGTAGGTCTTGCCGTCGGCGCCGGTGCGCTCGTTGATCATGCCGTCGGCACGGCAGTGCGCCGGCAATGGCGGCGCCGCAGGAACGACTTCCGCCTTTGTAATCACTACCTTCATCGTGGGAAGTGAAAAGCTCGTGAGCGACGAGCAGTCGCCCGAAGCGTGGCTCGCGGCACTGGCCGCCAGCATCAGGACCGATACGCCAAGGCTCCGCATGTTACCCCCCAGAATCTGCTTATGGACGTCGAACGCGCCCTGATTATACGTTCGCCCGCTAACTCTTGGCGCCAGGCCATTGGGGATAGGGCCATCAAGAGCACCAGCCTCGGAGGCGACGCCGGCGCAGCCGGTAAGGCTCGCCGATCACGGCGTCCTCGTCCAGCAAAGGAATGCGATGGTTAGCGCCTTCGTCGAAACTCGTTAATCGCCGCGAGCTCGAAGCCGGTGTGTAGACGACCAACGGCTGCTAGCTGGCCCACTTCGGCATACGGGAGCCAGGCAACCTCGAGGATCTCATCCGAGTTGAACCAGTCGACGGGACGTCCTATCTCGCAGCCGAATACCCGATGGGTCTCGTCTCGGCACCACCAGTCGCCCAGCTTGAAGAGATTCGCGACACGTAGCCGCAACTCTTCTGCGAGCTCGCGTCGGAGCCCGACCTGGGGAGCCTCGCGCGGCTTTAGGCGTCCGCCCGGCAAGGCCCATTTAGCGGCGTTTTCCGGTCGCCGCGAGTTGTGTCGGACTAGTAGATATTGCCCAGCATGCCCAAGCACACACCGCACCCGGTCGACTTCAACCTGACCTCTGAGGCGAGTGTGGTACTTGGGCTTTGGTAAAAATATAGCCCGTTCAAGCGAGTTGGCACCCATAAATCTTCTCTACATGAATAATACCCTGCAACCCAGTGTGCCCTGTGATTTTTTCATAAATATGACGGCTTCCTCGACGGGCCGCTAGCGGCCGTTCCCCGCCGCGCCGGCGGCCTCGCGAGACCACCAATATTTCAAAGGAGTCGGCAAGAAAGAAGAACGCAGTGCTCATTTGGAGCACTCGGGATGTCCCCGGAATGTGGGCATCCGCGATGGCCTAGAACCGGAACGTGTAGTTGAGCTTCGCCGTCGCGTCCGAGGACGTCGAAGCGAACGAGTTGTCGCGATCCGGGTCCGCGAGGTTGTGGTTGATTACGAAGTACAGCTCGCGGCCTGCTTCCGGAATCCAATGCCAGCGCATGTTGACGCCGATCGTTTCGGAGATGTTGTCGTACTGGATCAGATTGACCCAGGACATCGTCGATGAGAACACGTAATCGAGCCCTACACGGACGAGCCGGGTCTCGAAGTCGCCTGCCGGGAGCAGGACCTCGCTGTAGTTGTAGCTCACGTTGGTCCGAAACTTTGGCGATGGGCGCCAAGTGAGCTCGCTGACGAAGTCGGTACGCTTGCCGTCATAGAACGTCCCGTCGGTGAGCCGAATCAACCCGGCCACGCGGCGATGGCTACCCGTGCGGAGCTGTCCGCCGGTATCGTGGAAATCGTATTCGCCCGGCGCGATGACGACACCCGGCGAGATCGTGAACGGCGCAAGCAGCACTTCCTTGTAGTCGCGATAAACGAGATCGACCGTGTCGCCCGTGCGGTTCGTGATCGCAAAAGGCCTCAAGTTCAACGAGCGCGATTGCAGCCCGCCGTCGATGAGCTCGAACCGTTGCGTATCGAACGTCGTCTTGATGGACTGCACGCGGCCGCTGCGCGGCCGGTGTGTGTAGCCGACATCGGCCGTGTACTCGGTCACGCCGCGCCGATTGATGAATCCGAGGGCGGGCTCGAAGTTCGGCTCGAATTCCTTGATCGCCGCGCCGGCGCGGATGCCGTCGCTGCTCGGCAGCCGGATACCGATGCCGCGCGCCGCGTCGTTGCCGTCGAGGTTCTCCGTGTCGCTTTGCTGCACCCACGCTTCGGCTTCGAGCGTGCGCCCGCCGGGCAACCGCGTGTTGCGGTAGAGGAAGTCGAAGCCCGCGAGCGAGTTGTCCGCGTTCACGCGCGGGCTGCCGTCGGTCGCGATCACGCCGACGCTGGACTCCTCGAGGATGTTGCGCTTGGCCCGCACGACCGAGAGCGTCTCTGCAGCAACACCGGTGAACTCATCTTGGCGGATCGACAACGCGCCGAGCTCCCAGCTACCTACGCGGCCGCTGATCTTGCCGCCGTACTCGAGGTCGACGGGCTGGCCGGAGGCGTCGAGCCCGATGCTGCGCGAGAAGAACGGCCGGCCGCTTTGCACATCGGCCGTGCCGCCACGGAACATATAGACGTGGTCGATCGGTGCGCCGATGCGCCCGAACTCGAAGATGTCGGCTTCGCGAAGAAAGAAGTCGCGTTTCTCGGGGAAAAACAGGCCGAACCGCGTGAGGTTCACCTGGCGATCGTCGACCTCGGTCGCGGAAAAATCCGTGTTGATCGTCAGCGATGCGTTGAGCGACGGCGTCAACCGATACGCCATGTCGAGCGACGGCTCGAAGTCGGTATCCGAGACGCCCGGGTCGAACTGGCGGTTGCTCGTGACGCTCGCGGAAGGAACGATCTCCAGACCGATGCCCTGATCGAGGCCTTCGAAGCCGGCCGCGAGGCCCGAACTCGAAGGATCGAACGCTTGGTTGCGCGACACCCAGGCGATGTTCTCGTTCTTGCGCGCCACGCCGCGCGAGAAATTGATGCCCCAGGTGTCGGTGCTCGAATCGAAGGAGATCGTGGTGAACGGGATGCGCATTTCGGCGATCCAGCCTGCGTCGAAACGCTCCGCCGCCGCCGAGAAGATGCCGTCCCAGGCTCGATAGGACTCCGACACATTCTGGTACAGCCCGTCTTGACGGACGCCGTTGGCATTGACGCCGAAGAAATAGCCGCTGCGGCGGCTGTTGAACGGGTCCAGCGTGACGAAGAATCGATCGTCGTCGCCAATGTTGTCGTTCTGCCGCAGATTCTGCGCGGTGATGAGCGCAGGTTCGGAATCGTAAAGACGCGCGCCGATGTAGAGCGCGTCGTCGTCGTAAAGCACATAGACCTCCGTGCGCTCGGAAGGCTCGGCATACTCGATCGGGCTCACTTGGTGGAGGTCGTCGATGCGGGCGGCGCTCGCCCAGGCAGCGTCGTCGAGAACGCCGTCGATTATCGGCGCAGTAGTGGCCCGTACCATGCGAACCGTCTTCTGACCGGGGTCCAGGAGCACTGTCGGTTCTTGTGCCGCCGCTGTCGCCATGACGAACGACAGAACGCAAAGGCAGCTCGTTTTCGTCATGAAGACAGGATCTTGCGATAAGCGCCGTTGTGCGCGCGGCTATGTTACCGCCTCTCTTCGGGCAACGGGCTGTTCGTCTTCGGCCTGCGGGAGTAGCCAGGGCGCGCATTGCCGCGCCGGCACGACCCCGCTATTCTTTCGCCCGAGAGCTTCACAGCGCCGCGACTGGTCATCGCAGGGCTCATTGACGCTAGGCCGAGTAGAGGGAGAGCCGCCATGCCCGTCGTTCCGCAGGACCGCCCGATCAGCGCGCTTCGCGAAGAGACGATCGACCAGCTCATCGTGAACTACGGTCACGGCAAGCTGTCGCTCGAGGCCTTCGAACGGCGCCTCGACGAGGCGTTGGACGCGCAATCTCACGACCGGCTCCTCGAGCTCACCAAGGATCTCGACCTGCGCGTGGACAGGCAGTACGCGGAGCAGAAGCGCGCGGAGCTTGGCATCCGCGTCGAGCCCGCCGCAAGCGGCCGCGAGGGTGCCGACGAGGTCGAAACCATAATCAACATCTTTGGCGGCAGCAACCGCGGCGGGCAATGGGACGTGCCGAGCAATATTCGAATGCTGAATCTGTTCGGCGGCGCGGACTTGGATTTCAGCGAGGCGCGTTTCACCTCGCAAGTCACCAAGATTACGATGCTTTGCGTCTTTGGCGGCGTGGACCTTCGCGTGCGCGAAGGCGTGCGGACGGTTTCCAAGGCGGTGTGCATTTTCGGCGGCGTCGACAATCGTGGGCCATCCACCGCCGACCGCAACGCGCCCACGATCGTGCTCCAGGGTCTCGTGCTGTTCGGCGGCGCCGACATCAAGATCAAGAAAACGGCGAAAGAGCGCTGGCTCGAGTTCGCGAACACCGTCAAGGAAATGCTCGCGCCCGTCGCCGAGAAAACCAAGGTGGCGAAATGAAAATCGGGGTCGGGTACTAATTTCCTCGAGGGCGCGTCAGCCCTCGGCGACAGAGGTGGAAATTAGTACCCGACCCCTTTTCGCGGACCGAAATTAGTACCCGACCCCATTCGGCGCTCTACCGCGCGAGCGGGTCGGGGCGGATCTGGAAGTGGACGATCTTGCCCGTGGTGCCCTTGCCGCCTTCCGTGTGCCAGATCAGGTGCGTGCCGTAGTTCGCCCATAGGCCGCGGCCTTTCCAGCCCGCGCTCGGATCATCGATGCGGCCATCGAGACCGCGATGATAGAACCCGAGCGGGTACGGCACGCGCAGCTTGGTCCATTCGCCGCTTTCGGGATCGAGCACGAGCAGCGCGTCGGAGTTCGAGCCGGTCGCGATCGGCGTGTTCTTGCCGAAGCCCGCGACGTCGTGCTGATCGACCCAGTTGTAGTAGTGGAAGTCGGCCGGAATGTCCGTGCCCTTGAAACGGGGGCCGTCGGAAACATACAGCTTCCATCCTGCCTGGCAGTGCGTGCCGTCGAGCGTCTTGGGGCCGTTCAGCACGCTGCACTTCGTGCGATCGAAGCTCGCGAGGTGGCTGCTCGCCGCGAGCGCCGTCCAGACGACGCCGTTGCTGTCGATGTCGATGCCGCGTGGATCGATCCCGGGGTCGGGCACTTTGTACACTTCGGTGATGCAGGTTTCCGGCGGGTTGTCGCCGCGATCGACGCGCACGATGTAGCCCGGAAACTGCTCCGACGCGCCCCACGCGGAGCCGTCGACCGGGCTCGGGATCACCGAATACAAGTTGTACCGAACCTCGGAATCGCGGCGCGCGTCGATCGGACCGTCCGGGCGGATTCCAGGGCTTCGTGATCTTGCCGTCGCCGTTCGTGTCGACGACTTGCGGGCACCAGCCTTGCGAAGCTTGCTCGTCGCCGGTGCGGTCGTATTCGCGCGTGTTGAGCCACCCGACGATCGGGCCGAGGAGCTCGTTGAAATACAGCGTAGCTTTCCGCGTCCGTGTCGAACTGCAAGTGGTGCGTCGCGAAGCACGTATCGATCAGAGTGAATTTGCCGGTCGCGGGGTCGTAGTGCGACGCCTGCCGGTTGCTGAAGTTGAGCGGATAGTAGCGAGCGTACTTGTTGTCCGAGCCTTCGCGGCACCACGCCGGCTGATCGTCGCGGATCTTCGACGTCATCCACACGCGGCCTTTGCGATCCATCATCGGGTTGTGGGGATCGGCCGGGTTCTCGAGCCCCCAAAGGTGCTGCATGCCCCAGAAGTTCGACGGCATCGCGGGCGGCGGAAACCGCGAGGAGACCTTGCGCGGATCTTCGCGCGTCGGGATCGTGAGCTCGTAAGTGCTGTTATCGAGCGGGTCGAGCACGGTGAGCCTGCCGTGCCCGGCGGAGACCGCGTAGACCGGTCCGTAGCCGTTCACCGTGGGATCGTTCTTGTCGGTCGCGATCTCGTCATGCATGAACGAGGTGGCGCCGCCCCAGTCCCAAAGCGTCACGACGACATTGCGCTCGACGCCCTCGGGCCGCGGCGGCGCGGGAGGCACCTCGCCGGCCGCCACTCGGTTGGTCCAATCCGACAACACCTGCATCGCATTCTCGCGGCCGAAGACCGCAAACGCCCCCGCCATCGCTCCGCCGCGCACGCCGAGCTGCGTGCGATACGCCCACGCCTCGGGCGGCGTCAACTTCAGGTGATCCATGTGACCCAGCGTGCGTGTGATCTCGTTGCCGAGCTGATGGCAGAAATTGCACGCGCTCTTGAGGTTGTGGATCCATTGACCTTGCACCTTGAGCTCCGGCGCGATGCCGTTGCCCGACGGACCCGTGCCCGGGAACTGGTTCGCAGCGGGCGGCTGGAGCAGCGCCAACCAGTAGTTGCCCGGATACACCTTCGCGGCTTCCTGAGCAGTACCCGCCCGCTTCGCCGTGAGGGCCAGGTCGGTATCCCCGGGGCGCCCTTCGATCGGGGTCGAGTCGACGAGGCCATAGCCACGCACCCACACGTTGTACGTGGCCTCGGGCAACTGCGGAAGCACGTAGCGCCCGCCGTCGTCGGTCACGACGATCTTGATGAATGGCGTCTTGAGCTCCGTGGTTTGCGCAATGACCCAAACGCCCGCTTCGGGACCGCGGTCGCTCGCCACCGTACCGGTGATGAAGCCTTCGGGCATCGTTCGGGGAGGTTGTGCGCGCGCCGGTGCTGCAACGATCAATGCGGCGAGCGTCGCGGCCGCCAGTGAGACACTCACTGCAACATCCGAACCGCGCGGGCGGTCTACCTTACGCATTTTTTCTCCCAAAATGGTTTGCGAGTCGTGATTGCTACACGTCCATGATCTCGATCGCTTCAGCGATGCTGCGCAGCGGGTCGCGGCCGGGCGTCGGCCGCCACTCATGGCTCACATAGCCCGAGAACGGCAGATCAGCGATCACTTCGGCGATGTAGCGGTAGTTCATTTCCTGCGAGAAATCGATCTCGTTGCGCGAGGGCACGCCCGCAGTATGAAAGTGCGCGATCCACTGAATCGAATCGCGAATGTTCACCGCGATGTCGCCGTCCATGATCTGCAGGTGATAGAGGTCGCAGACGAGCTTCACGTTCGGCGAGTTGACGCGCTTGCAGACGTCGACGCCCCACGCCCAGCGGCCGAAGATCTGATCCTCGCGGCCGAACCGCGGATCGGTACGGCGGTTGTTCATGTTCTCGATCGCGAGCGTGACTTGCCGATCTTCGAGGTGGTTTTTGATCCTGTTCAGGAACGCGACGGCGTTATCGGCGCCCTGCTCGTACGGCATGCCCCGCCGCTGGCCGCCGATCGAGATGATCAGGCGCACGCCCGCATCCGCACACATATCTATATGCGGCCGGATGTCTTTCTCGAGCTGCGCATGGACTTCCGGATGAATCACGCCGTTCTCGAACGTGACCGGGCCCCGCTCCGGCGATCAGCGGTTCCAACCCGTGCTTACGCAGCGTCGGCCAATCCTCCGGCGGGATCAGATCGAAGCCGTAGCAACCCAAGCGCGCGGCCTCGCGGCACATGTCGTCGAACGACAGCGTCGTGTCGGCGCCGAAGTTGGTGCGCCAGAGACCCTGCTTGATGCGGCCGCGGCGTTGGATGCGCGGTTGCGGGGCCGCCTGCCCGCCTTGCTGACCTTGCGCGGGCAAGGTCGCGAACAAGGCCGCCGCTGCCGCGAACGACCCGAGGACTTCTCTTCTTTTCATGAGGGCGGATTGTACCGCCCTCGCCGATCAAGTCACTGCCAGGCTAGACGGCCCGCAGTGCGGTCGCTACGGGCAGCCGGGCCGCGCGCACGGCCGGAAACAATCCGCCGATGAGGCCGACGGCGCACGCCCAAACGATTCCGGTGCCCACGAGCGCCGGCGTGATGCGCATCTCGAACACCATCGAGCTCACGCCGCCGCCGAGGCTCATCGTGTTGCCGCTCCACAAGCCCCACGCCACGGCCGCACCGATTAGGGCGCCGAGCACGGCCAGCACGAGCGCCTCGGCAAGCACCGACACGACCACGCCGCTTGCGCCGAAGCCGATTGCGCGCAGCGTCGCGATCTCCACCGTGCGCGAGCTGACGGCCGTATACATCGTGTTCAACGCGGCCAATAACGCACCTAGCGCCATGAACCCGCTGACCCAGGTCGTTACGATGCGGAAGATTTGGCCGGAGTTTTCCGACTGCCTGATGAAGTAGTCGGATTCTCGTTCCACACTGACCGACAGCGTCGGGTTGGTCGTGAGCGCGCGTCTTGAAATCGTCGAAGGCTTCGGATCGAACATCACGGTCATGCTGTTGACTGCCGTGCGCCCATACGCGGAGAGCAAGGTGTCCGCATCCACGACAACAGAGGATTCGATGCGCATCGCCGCCGTCGTGAAGGTGCCGACGATGGTCCACTCGCTGTCTCGCAAGCCGACGCGGCTGCCGATTTCGAGCCCCTGGAACTCCGCTTGCGTGCTTCGTCCCACGATCATCTCTCTCAAGCCGGGCTGAAACATGCGGCCTTCGACGATCTTGATCTCCGGGCGCACGGCCACGTGCTCGGTGGAGACGCCGCGCACGGTGATCCCGGCCCGCGTCCCATCCTCCTTACGCAACAGATTGACGGCCGCCAGCATCTCGCCGACGCGGCGGCATTTCCCGCCGAAGTTCTCGCGATACCCGGCGCGTTCTCGATGGTCAGCGACGGAATCCACTGCCAAGCTGCTCGCGACTTCGGTCCGCGCGCCGGCCCGCAGCACGATGGCGCGATCGGGCCGGCCGCTGTCGACGAGCGTCTTCGAGAGACTCTGCGTCATGCCGAGCGTCCAAACCACGACGCCGACGACTCCCGCGATGCCGATCACGATCACACTCGAGCTGCCGAGCCGGCGCGGAATGCTGTTGAGATTCATCGCGGTGACCGCGCGGATCTGCTTTAACACGCTCATGGTCCTTCTTCCTCTCGAACGCCTGTCAGCGACCCGCAAGGGCATCGACGATGCTGAGTCGTTGCACGCGCCGCGCCGGCGGCAGCGCGCTCACGAGCGCAACCAACGCGGCAAACACGATCCCGACGACGAAGACGCTCGACGGCAACGATATGCCGCCCGCGTCGATGAGCCGATAGAGCGCCGGTGAGACGATCGAGGCCACCCCCAACCCGATGCCGCCTGCGAGCAGACAGAGCAGCAACGCCTCGGCGAACACGAGGCTCATGACGGCCGTGTTGCTGAAGCCATAGGTCTTCAGGACGGCGAGCTCCGGAATCCGCTCGCGCACCGACTGCATCATCGTGTTGCCGGTCAGGAACAGCAACGTGAAGAACACGGCGCCGATGATCGCAGTTGACGAAAAACTCGATGTCGCCGATCTGATTGATCTGCGCGCGCAGCCAGTCCTTCTCGTTCTGGGTCTGCGTCTCGAACGGCGAATTCTCGAACAGCTCGTCGATGGCCTCGGCTATCTCGGCCGACCGCTTCGCATCGCTGATGGTCACGAAGTAGAGCGTGACGGTGCCGTTGCCGAAGGCGCGGGCCTCGTCGAAGTAGTCGTAGTTCATCCAAAGCTCGGTGGTCGGGACCTTGCCGGCGCGCGAGCCGTAGAAGCCCACGATCTCGAACAGCCACTCGTCGCGCCGTCCTTGCGGGTCCAGACCGCGGATTGCAGCGGAACCCGATCGCCGATCTTCCAGCCGCGCTGGGCCGCGAGGTCGCGGCCGATCAGCGCGCCATTGCGCGTGCGGCGCATCGCCTCGATAGTGCTCCTTCGGAAAGCTCGATCTCGGGGATCGTCGCGTCCAATCGCTCCACGTCGATCGCGCCCGAGTCGACGCCATTGGTCGGGTCCTGGTAGTAGCCGGCAAAGAAGTTATAGAAGCCCACTGCCTCGACGCCCGGGACGCTCTCGATCCTCGCCATATGCGCCAGCGGCAGGGCCTCGCTGATATTGACGCGGCTCATGATTCGCAGCCGCGTGTCGCTCATTGCGCCGATGATGTCCTCGATCGCCGCGGTCACGCCATGCAACACGCCGAACAGCAAGAACGCCACCACGACGCACAGGAATGTCAGAATCGTGCGGACGCGTTTTCGCCACAATCCCGCCCAGATCAGTGGAAGATATTTCATGCTGCGACTCCGAGCGGCGCGTCCGTCAAGCGACCCTTTGTCGACGTAGAGCCGGCGCGACGCATGATCCGCCGCGCGCGGATCGTGCGTGACCATGACGATCGTCTTGCCGTGCTCCCGATTCAGCAGTTGCAGCAGCTGCAGGATCGATTCGGACGTCTCGCGGTCGAGGTCGCCGGTGGGCTCGTCGCAGACGAGCAGCGTCGGATCCGACACGAGCGCGCGCGCGATCGCGACGCGTTGCTGCTGGCCACCCGAGAGCTCCGCGGGCTTGTGCTTCGCTCGGTCGGCCAGCCCGACGAGCTCTAGCGCTGCATTCACGTTGCGCTTGCGCTCCGCGCTCGAGAGCTTCGTGAGAAGCAGTGGCACCTCGACGTTGCGTTCTGCCGTCAGCACGGGCAGCAGGTTGTAGAACTGGAATACGAACCCGACGTGGCGCGCGCGCCATTTCGCGAGCTGGCCCGACGAAAGCTGTCGATTCGCTGACCGGCGACCGTGATCTCGCCTTTATCCGGCCGATCGAGGCCGCCGATCAAGTTCAAGAGCGTCGTTTTGCCGGACCCGGACGGCCCCATCAGCGCCAAGAAATCCCCGCTTCGAACCTCGAGATCGAGCGCATGCAGCACTTCAACCCGCTGCTTGCCGCGCACGTACCCCTTGACCACCTGCTTGATCGACACCAACGCTGCCATGACGACTCCTCAAAGCCCTTCTCGGCTCAATTCGCGATGCGCACCCGCGCACCGTCCGTGAATAAAGAAAAATCGCCGACCGCAAGCCGTGCATTCGCGGCAAGTCCCGCACAGCACGACCTGCCCGGCCGGGGAACGCGCGCCGAGCCGCACAGTCCGACGTTCGATGCACGTCGTTCTCGATCAAAAAGACCACGCCCGTATCGCCGGTGCCTTGCACGGCCTCCACCGGAACGATCACGGCGCGCTGTTGAGTTTGCAAAGCACCCGGCAGCGTTGCCGACGGCGAATCCTCCAGGAACGCGACGCGCGCGCCCATCTCCGGCAAGATTCGCGCGTCATCGACATCGAAACCCACGCGCACTTTGACGGTTGCTTTCGCGCGATCCGCCGTGGGGATGATCGCGATCACGCGCGCAGCGATCTCCCAATCCGGATACGCATTGAGCTTCACTGTCACGGCTTGCCCGGGCCGCACGCGGTTGATGAAGTTCTCGCTGACGTCGACTTCCACTTCGAGCGAGCTCATGTCGACGATCGTGCCGATGCCCGTGCGCGTGAACCCTCCGCCGGCGGAGTTCGGGGACACCATCTCCCCTTCCTGGGCGGCTTTGACCGTGACGATTCCGGCGAACGGCGCGCGCACGACGGTGTCGTCGAGACTCCGCTGCGCGAGCGCAAGATTCGCGTCCGCGACTTCGACTGCGCGCACAGCGACGTCCAGGCTCGTGCGCGCGGCATCGTAGTTGGCTTTCGCCGTATCGAAGCTCTGCACGCTGATGACGGCGAGGGCGAGTTGTTGCTCGTTGCGTTTGTACGTGGGCACGGCGTTCACGAACGCAACTTGAGTTGCGACAAGGTTTGCCTTGCTTTGCTCGCGTTGGGCGCGCGCTTGCGCGACGGCTGCGCGCGCATTCGTATCGTCGAGGCGGGCGATGATCTCGTCGCGCTCCACGCGCTGCCCTTCCTCGATCAGCACGTCGACCACTTTGCCGGTGATCTTCGACGAGACGGTCGCCTTGCGGCGCGCGACGACGTAGCCGGAAGCGTCGAGTATCGACCCGGGACCCACGGCAACGTCCGTTGGAGCGGCTTCCGCCGTGACGACGCTGACCGGTACGCCCTGCTGCGCCCGCCAGAGAAGCGCTCCTGCGACACCGATCGCGATGAGCAAGACGCAGGCGCCTACCCACCAAGCCCACGGGCGGCCGACGTCGGTTTCGCGATCGTCATGATCGATACGAAGCTGACCGAGCAGCGATGATCTTTCATCCACGAGACGACCCCTCACCCTCGCATGCGTGCGGTTCGCACGACGCCGCAGCACACGCCACATCCTTCATCCCTAGTTACGAACGGCGCTGACCGAAAGCACACACCGAACGTTTCACTCTGGCTGACCCGATAGCAGGATCTATGCCATGCGCAATTGCCGCGTCCAAGCTACTGTTTTTTGTTCGGGAACTGGGACCCAGCGGGGTGAAGCGGTGCCGCGCAAGGGATTGCGCAGCGCGCCACTAGTTGGCGAATACAGCCAGTAATCGGCAGTTTTCCGCTACGGGTGCGCCAAGCGCCGGAGCTTTGGCCGTGGGGGACTGCGACACGAGGCCTGGTATATTCTCGCGACGGCTCACGGGTCTGTGATTGATTGCCACACGTCGGGTAAGGGTGGGGACGGCATGAGCACGCAGCTGGAGGCGCGGTTGAACCGCCGCGACGGCGACAATCGGTCGGACGACAGGCTGTTTCGCGTGCATTTCGACAACCTGCCCGGGCCAGCCTATATGTGGCAGCGGGACGGCGACGACTTCCGCTTGATTGCTCACAACCGCGCGGCCGGCGCGCTGCCGTTCAGCAAAGTGGCCAAGTTTGTCGGCATGAGCGTCCGCGAGCTGCAACGCGGCAGCAACCACGATTTGCACGCGGATCTCGAGCTGTGCGCGGTAGGCAGCGCCACCGTTCGCCGTGAGGTCGACCATCATTACCTCGAAAGCGCCACGGTCCGCCGCTTGGCGTTGTGCCTAGTGCCCGTGTCCTCGGACATCGTCGTGATGCACACCGATGACATCACGGAACGCCAGCGTACCGAGGAAGCCCTGCGCGTTAGCGAGCAGAAGTACCGCACGCATCGTCGACACTGCAAACGAAGGCATTTTGGTTGTCGATGTGAACAGCGTGACGACCTACATCAATCAACGCGCGGCCGAGATCCTCGGCTACACGCCCGATGAGCTGCTCGGAGTCTCCGTGTTCGACTTCCTCGACGAGTCGTTGCACGAGGAAGCGCTGAAAACGCGGGCTCGGCGCCACGCGGGCGTCAAGGAACATTTCGAGTTCCGCGTGCGCCACAAGAACGGCGCGGATGTCTGGATCAGCGCAGCCGCCTCGCCGCTCCTGAACGAAGCCGGCGAAGTGATCGGCGCACTCCACATGATGTCCGACGTCACGGCTCGTAAGCAGGCCGAGCAATCCTTGAGGGAGTCCGAAGCCAGGGTAAGGGCATTGCTCGATGCGAATCCCGATTTCGTGGGCCGCATCACGCGCGATGGCCGCTACCTCGATGTGCATTACGGCGGCGGAATGACGAAGTACTACTTGCCGCGTCTTTCGGCAGCCTTCCCCGGCGCCAGCGTCAACGATTTGTTCGAGCCGGAGTTTGCACGCGAGCACGAACGACACCGGCTACGAGCACTCGACACGGGCGAGGTCCAGCTTTGGCAATACGTGCGCCAACTCGACGGTAAGGAACGTCATCTCGAGGCTCGATTCGTCAAGAGCGGCGCCGACGAGGTTCTCGTGATCGTGCACGACGTCACGCACCGCGTGGAGCTCGAACGGGAAGTCGATCGCGAGCGGTGAGCGCGAGCGAGCTCGCATCGGGCACGACCTGCACGACGGCCTCGCGCAGTTGCTGACCGGCGTCAAGTTGATGGTCGAAGCGCTCGTGGACAAGCTCGGCGCAGACGGCTCGCCGCACCGCGGCGATGCGGAACGCGCCGTGAATCTATTGAAGGCCGCGATCGGTCAAACGGGCGAGCTCGCACAGGGTTTGAGTCCGATACGCCGCGGCATCAGATTGTGCGACGCCTTACACCAGCTTGCGAATCACTCGGAGGCCTTGCTCGGTGTTGCTTGCAGCTTCGTGAATACGGAGTCGCCGTCCGGTTTGGCCGAAAGCTCGGCCACCCACCTGTATCGCATCGCGCAAGAGGCCATCACGAACGCCGTGAAGCACGGCAAGGCGACGCGCATCGAGTTGCGCTGCGAGCGGGCGAAACACCGTTTTGCAATTAGCGTCGCCGATAACGGCATAGGGATAGCCCACACCGGCCGCGAGCACCGCGGGATGGGTATGCACATCATGCAATACCGGGCGCGCAGCATCGACGGCGAGCTCGCAATCGCGCCACGGCCTGGCGGCGGCACGATCGTGACGTGCTTCTATCCCGCGCCTGTATCCGACCGCGACCGGTCTAGCCATGGCCTGACTCACGCTGCGAGGCGATTGACGTCGACAGCGACGGACACCTGATGCGCGCCGCCGCCGACGATGAAGCCGTTGATCGGGCTCACATCGCCGTAGTCGCGGCCCCAAGCGACGGTGATGTGCTCAGCTTCCGGAATCATGTTGTTCGTCGGATCGAAGTCGACCCAGCCGAGCTCTCCGGCCCACACGGACAGCCACGCATGCGACGCATCCGAACCCACGAGCTTCTGCTTTCCCTCCGGCGGACGCGTGAGGAGATACCCGCTCACGTAGCGAGCGGGCAGTCCGACGCTGCGCAAGCAGGCGATCGTGAGGTGCGCGAAGTCCTGACACACGCCTTTGCGCATCGCGAGCACATCACGCACGGGCGTCGAGACGTCCGACACGCCGCCGCGGTATTCGAACTCGCGGAAGATCCGGCCCGTTAGCTCCATCACGGCCTCGAGAATCGGCCGTCCCGGCGTAAACGACGCCGCGGCGTACCGATGCACGTCATCGCTCGTCGTGACGTACGGGGAATCGAACCTAAACTCGTGCGCGGCCAATGCGTCCGGATCCGCCACTTCGTCGAGCGCTCGCCGCACCTGCTCCCACGCCGCGGTGGCGGCGAGATCCAGGGCGGTCCGCGGCCACAACGTCGACGCGCGCGCGCGCCTCCACGATCAAGCGCTCGTGCGGCTGCTGCACGGTCAGATAGTGAACGGGATTTCCGAAATAGTCGCGGCCTTCCGAGCTGGCCGACGTCTTTGGGTCCACCGTGAGCGAGCTCTCCAGACACATCTGGCGCGAGTGCGGCCGCGGCGCGAGATGCAGCACGTGGTGCGAGACGGAGACGACCTCCTCGTACGTGAAAGTAGTCTTGTGCCGCACGTCGAAGATCAAGGGGGCGTCTCCCCGCGCCGCGCGCCCGAGACGCGTTTTAGCAACGAGTGACTGAAGAATCGGTCGGCGATGTGGTCCGACAGCTGTTGCACACCGCGATCGACGCGACGAGTCAAGCGATCCAGCTCGATGCGCGCGTCGAACCGGCTGACCGTCTCCGCGAGCTCAGCCGGATCCGCGAGCCGCAAATCGTTGCCGAGTCTCGTCGTGATGCGTTGATCCGGCGTCAAGATACCGTCCTCGTCGGCGGCCGGCAGGTGCTGCATGTGCTCGCCCAAAGTTACGATCTGAAACACGGCGGAACGGGGATTCGAGTCGTCCGACAGCAGCAGATCCAAAACCCCGGGTACACGCGGCGAGGCCTGATAACGCGCTCGATAAGTCATCGTGCTGTCCGCGAGCTCGAGCAGCAGCTCGAGCGCGCCGTCGCTTTCGGGATCGCCGCGCACGGCTAGCTGCTGAATCCGTTGAATGATCGTCCGCAGCCGCTCGAGGCGGCGGCCCATGTCGAGAAACCGCCAGCCGTACCCGCGGGTCATGTTCTCCATGACCATGCCGTTGAACGCCGCGAGATACTGAATCAGTCGATTCAGTAGCCGCAACGCGTCGTCCGTTTCATGCCCCGGGCTGAGCTCCCAGGCATGTATCACCTCTGTCAAGTCGCGCAGAATTCGAAACGTGTCGAACGACAGACGCTCGCGCACCACTTCCGCGGTGCGCCGCACGTTGTCGAGCACGGTCGCGAGCCCATCGCGGCATTCCGGATCGAACAGGATCGTCCAAAGCTCGCGCTCGACGGCTTCGCGCCCCTCCTGCATCGCGCGCCGCCCGCGGCGCGCGGACAAATGCTTCTGCACGATCAACATCGACACGACGCGCTCGGGCGAGACTAGATTTCGGGTCGATCCCATCTCTCCGCCGAGCCGCGTCACGAGACTCCTGAACAGGCGCACCGCGCCGTCGGCGCGCTCCGTATAGCGGCCCAGCCAAAACAGATTGTCCGCTGCACGGCTCGGCAGATCCTTGCCGCCGCGATGCAACCGGCGGCGATCCTGGCGCTGCGCAAGCAAGCTGAACTGCTCGACGGGCTGGTCGGAAAGAATCCACGTGTCCTTGCTGACGTCCCCGGCTTCGAGCCACGGAGCTCGAGGGTCGGAGCCGAGCGCGATCCGCGTAAGACCGCCCGGCATCACCTGATAGCCCTTTGCCGTGGCGGCGACGTACACACGCAGAGCGATCGGCGCTGCCTGCAACGCGCTGGCGCCGGACCACAGCGGCGCCGTCGACAGCGAGGCGACCTCTTGGCCGATGAAATCGTGGCCGTTGCGCTCGATCTCGTGGATCAGGGCTTCGCGCGCGGCCGCCGTCATGTCTGGTTTGACCAAGTTACCTTGTGCCGTTCCGAACAACGTGCGAGCGGACGACACGCGCCGCACGATCAAAGAATCGAGATGCGCGAGCACGTGGTTGCGCTCTTGCTCTTGTCCGCACCACCACGTTGCGACGCTCGGGATTTCGAGCTCCTCGTCCAGGAAATGACGGCTCAAGCTCGGCAAGAAGCTCAATAACGCATCGCTCTCGACGAGACCGCTGCCCAAAGCGTTCGCGATGGTCACTTTGCCGGCCCGCGCTGCCTGCAGCAATCCCGGAACGCCGATCAGCGAATCCGTGCGCAGCTCGAGCGGATCGCACATCTCGGCGCTGATGCGTCGCATGATGAGGTCCACGGGCTTCAGGCCTTCGACGGTTTTCAGATACACGCGCTCGTCACGCACCGTGAGGTCGGTACCCTCGACGACGCTGAAGCCGAGATACCGGCCTAGATACGCGTGCTCGAAATAGTTCTGTTTCGATGGATCTGGCGACAAATACACCGCGAGCGGCTGATCGCGATTCGAAAGGCTCAAGAATCTGTCGGTGAACGCGCGAAAAAAGCTCGCGAGGCGGCGTACGTTCTTTTCGGCAAAGAGCTCGGGAAGGCACTGCGACGAAACCACGCGGTTCTCGAGCGTGTAGCCCGCTCCCGAGGGCGCTTGCGTGCGGTCGCTCAAGACCCACCAACGGCCATCGGCCGAGCGCGCGAGATCGAACGCGACGAAGTGCAGATGCAATCGGTCGCGCACCGGCACGCTCGCGCACGGCCGCAAGAACTGCGGGTTGCCGTAGACGATGCCGGGCGGAAGCTTTCCTTCCTTGAGCACGCGCTGCGCTCCGTAGAGATCGACCAAGAGCTCGTTCAACAAGCGCGTGCGCTGCGTCAATCCACGCTCGAGCACGCTCCATTCGGCGGGGTCGAGCAGCAAGGGAATAAGTCGAGGCGCCACGGACGGCTCTGATCCCGGTCGCCTTGCGCAACGAACGTCACGCCGTTCTCGAGCAGCAAGCGCTGCGCTTTGTCTTGGGCGGCTTTTGTGGCGTCGGTGCCCATCGCCGCGAAAGCTTCGAGCACACGTTGCCACCGCGGCCGCAGCTCACCGCTCTCGGTCGACATCTCGTCGAACGCACCGGGCGTGCGATTGTACGATTCGAGGAGCTTCAGTTCGCGCCCGGCGTACTCGCCGGAGACGGTAGTAATGGCCGACATGAGCTAGCTAGGGTGAAATTCGCCGGCCAAGTCTAACTCAGTGCGTCCAACGCAAATCGAGCGTGTGCGGAAAATCGGGACGCAGTACGCAGTTCGGCTCCGGTGACGGACCGGGCGTGTGCCCGAACGGAAAGAAGCGCGCAAGACGCCGGCTCTCGGCCTCGTAAGAATTCACCGGGAAGCGCTCGTAATGGCGGCCGCCCGGGTGAGCGACGTGATAAGTACACCCGGCGACGGCTCGCCCCGACCAACGGTCGTAGAGATCGAACGTGAGCGGGGCATCGACGCCGATCGTCGGATGCAGGCTCGACGCGGCCCGCCACGCGCGGAAGCGAACCCCGCCCACGTACTCGTCGGCGCGGTCGGTCGGCACTAGCGGCACCGCGCTGCCATTACAGCCAACGCAGTAGCGTGCCGGATTCAAGCCGCGCGACTCGGACCTGCAACCGCTCGATCGACGAGTCCACATAGCGCACGGTGGTACCAATTGCGCCCTCCTCGCCGAGAACGTGCCAGGGCTCTAGCGCCTGCCGCAGCTCGAGCTCGATGCTGCCGAAGTTGATGGTTCCGCACAGCGGAAAGCGGAACTCGAAATGCGGCGCGAACCACTCGGCGCTGAGCTCGTAGCCTGCGCGGTTCATATCCGCGGCGACGTCGAGGAAGTCCGCCCAGACGTGGGCGGGCAGCATATACCGGTCGTGCAGTTGTGTGCCCCAGCGCACGAGATCACGCTCGTAAGGCTCCCGCCAAAAACGCGCGACGAGCGACAGCAGCAGCAGTTGCTGCACCAAGCTCATCCGCGGATGCGGCGGCATCTCGAATGCCCGAAACTCCACGAGCCCGAGGCGCCCGGTGGGTCCGTCCGGCGAATACAGCTTGTCGATGCAGATCTCGGTGCGGTGCGTGTTGCCCGTGACGTCGATCAAGAGATTGCGGAACAACCGGTCCACGATCCATGGTGCGGGGGATTGCTGCAGCGCTTTCGATCTGCTTGAAGGCGAGCTCGAGCTCATGGAGCGAGTCGTGCCGCGCTTCATCCACTCGCGGCGCCTGACTCGTAGGCCCAATGAAGAGCCCCGAAAACAGATACGACAGCGCCGGATGATGCTGCCAATAAGTGATGAGGCTACGCAGCAGATCGGGACGCCTTAAGAAAGGGCTGTCGGCGGGCGTTGCTCCACCGAGAACGACGTGGTTGCCGCCGCCGGTGCCGGTGTGCCGGCCGTCGAGCATGAATTTTTCGGTGATCAGGCGGCTCAAGTGTGCGTCCTCGTAGAGCCCTTCGGTGATTTGCCGCATCTCGTCCCAGGTCGTGGCCGGTTGGATGTTGACCTCGATGACGCCGGGATCCGGCGTCACTTTGATAACGTTCAAGCGCGCATCCCTCGGCGGCTCGTAGCCCTCGAGGTGAATCGCCAGATCGAGCTCGGCGCACGTGTCCTCCACGGCCGCGAGCAAATCGAGATAGTCTTCGAGATCCGCCACCGGCGGCACGAACAGGCAGACTCTGCCGTCGCGCGGCTCGGCGGAAAGCGCGGTGCGCGCGTAGCGAGTCGCAGGCTGCGCAACGGCAGGTTGCGCCGCGTCGTGTGCGGGGCCGCGGGCGCCGAGACGAAACGGCTGACGCAGCGGATTGGGGTCGGGCAGATCGCGACTCCCCGCGAACGGATCGGCCGGCACGACGTGTGGATAGTCGAGCGGCGCGATGTGGGAGAGCGATGGAAGAGGCAAGCGGAAGCCGATCGGCGAATCGCCGGGAATCAAGAAAATCTTGCCGGAACGCGTAGTCCAAGGCTCGCTGATCCAACGCCGCGATTCGTCCTTGGCGTTCCACCGCTGTGCCGGCAGAACGTAGCCCACGGGACGGCCTATGTCCTTCTCGAACACGCGTGCGAGCCGCGCGCGCGCCATCGGATCGTCGAGGCGATTGCTCGCCGCGTCGAGGTTCTCGGGTAACTTGCGTTCCTGTCCGATGAAGTGCCATGGATCCTCGAACACGGGCATCACGTTCGCGGCCGGAAGCTCGAGCCGTTCAGCGATCCCTTCGAGCAATTTGCGCGCATGCTCGGCCGTCGCCCCGTAGTCTTTGCTCTCCGCGGCGATCAACGCTCCGTCCGACCAAATCGACTTGCCGTCGCGCCGCCAGAACAACGAGAACGCCCAGCGCGGCAGTTGCTCGCCCGGATACCACTTGCCCTGCCCGAAGTGCAGCATGCCCTCCGGCGCGAAGCGCGCCTTCAGACGATGCACGAGATTCGCGGCGAAGACGCGCTTCGTCGGCCCCGTCGCCGTAGTGTTCCACTCCGGCGCATCCGGATCGTCGAGAGCCACGAATGTCGGCTCGCCGCCGATCGTGATGCGCACGTCGTCGGTCGCGAGCTGCTGCTCGATGCGCCGCCCAAAAGCGTCGATCGCCTGCCACTGCGGCTCGCCGTAAGGTTTCGTGACGCGCGGCGACTCGACGACGCGGCGCACGCTCATCTGATGCTCGAAACGTGTAGTGCATTCCTCCACTAAGCCCGTGATCGGCGCGGCGCTGACGGGATGCGGCGTGCACGCGAGCGGAATGTGGCCCTCACCCGCGAGCAACCCCGAAGTCGGATCGAGCCCGACCCAGCCGGCACCGGGCAGATAGGCCTCGGCCCACGCGTGCAAATCGGTGAAATCGGCGGAAGCACCGGATGGACCGTCGAGCGCCTTGACGTCCGCGACGAGCTGGATCAGATAGCCCGATACGAACCGACTCGCGATGCCGAGATGGCGCAGGATCTGAACGAGCAGCCAACCGCTGTCGCGGCAAGAGCCGGAGCGTAGCCCAAGTGTTTCCTCGGGCGATTGAACACCCGGCTCGAGTCGGATCGTGTACTTGATCTCCTCTTGCAGGCGGCGGTTCAGATCGACGAGAAAATCCATGGTCGGCCGCGGAGGCCGGCCGCGCACCGAGTGCAACCAGCGTGCAAGCAACGGCGCTGCGGGCGCGGCGATTAGAAACGGCTCGAGGTCCGCGCGGAGCGTTGGATCGTACGTGAACGGGTACGCTTCAGCTTCGGGCTCGAGAAAGAAGTCGAACGGATTGCGCACGACCATGTCGGCCACGAGATCGGTCTCGACGTGGAAATGCGTGATCTTGCTCGGATACACCACGCGCGCCATGAAATTGCCGTGCGGATCCTGCTGCCAATTCAGAAAGTACCCGGGAGGCGAAAGACGCAGCGCGTAGCTCAAGATGGCGGTGCGGCTGTGCGGTGCGGGACGCAGCCGAATCACTTGCGGACCCAACTGCACGGCGCGGTCGTAGTCGTAACGGCTCTGGTGATTCAGTGCGACGTGCAGACTCATGCGAGCGGAAGGATCGTGGGAAGCGGCAACGAATGAGTATATCGACGCCGTTCACCGCGCGACAGCCGCGGTCTGACATGAGCTGAGCTCACCCGAACAATGGCGTCTGCGGCTAGCGTGTCAAGAGCTCCGTGCCGCCCATGTACTGCCGCAAGGCGGCGGGAATGCGCACGGAGCCGTCGGCTTCCTGGTAGTTCTCGAGGATCGCGATCAACGCGCGCCCCACCGCAACACCGGAACCGTTGAGGGTATGCACGAGCTCCGGCTTGCCCGTGTCGGGCCTTCTGAAGCGCGCCTGCATGCGACGCGCCTGGAATGCTTCGCAATTGCTGCAGGATGAGATTTCGCGGTAGCGGTTCTTGCCCAGGCAGCCACACTTCGAGGTCGTACGTCTTTGCGGCGCCGAACCCGGTGTCCCCGGCGCACAGCGTTATCACGCGATACGGCAACTCGAGACGCTGCAGCACGGCCTCGGCGTGCGCAACGAGCGACTCTAGCGCCGCATACGAAGTGTCGGGATGCACGATGTGCACGAGCTCCACTTTTTCGAACTGATGCTGGCGAATCATGCCGCGCGTGTCTTGTCCGTGCGATCCGGCCTCGGAGCGGAAGCACGGCGTATGAGCCGTGAGCAGCATCGGCAAGGCGGCGTCGTCGAGGATGCTGTCGGCGACCAAATTCGTCAGCGACACTTCCGCCGTCGGAATCAGCCGTAGCTGCGGCTCGCCTTCGAGCGCAAACAGATCTCCCGCGAATTTCGGGAGTTGGCCCGTACCGAACAGCGTGCGATCGTTGACGAGATATGGCACGTACGTCTCGCTATAGCCGTGCTCGCGTGTGTGCACGTCGAGCATCAACTGAATCAGAGCCCGGTGCAGTCGAGCCAGCGCGCCGCGCAGCACGACGAAGCGGCTGCCGGCGAGCTTCGCCGCCGCGTCAAAATCCATGAGCCCGAGCGTTTCGCCGAGCGCGACGTGATCCTTGACCGGAAAGTCGAACGTGCGCGGCTTGCCCCAGCGGCGCACTTCGACGTTGGCGGCATCGTCGCGGCCGTCGGGAACGCTCGCGTGCAGCAGATTCGGCAAGCCGGCGAGAAACGTTTCGAGCTCGATGGCGAGCTCGCTCAGCCGCGCTTCGCCGGCCGCGAGCGCCGCTCCGAGATCGCCGACCGCGCGTTTCAGCGACTCGACGTCGTCTCCCGCCGCTTTCGCGCGGCCGATGGTCTTGGATCGCTCGTTGCGCTCCCGGCGCAGTGTTTCCACCTCGACCTGCAGGGTCTTGCGCTCGGACTCGAGTGCCTGATAGCGCTCTCGATCGAGCACGAAACCGCGCCGCGCGAGGTTGCGCGCTACTGCGTCGAGGTCCTGGCGTAGGGACCGGGGGTCTAACATGTGCGAAGGGTAATGCTTGGCGGCAAGGGGTCAAGCCGCCGCGGCGCTCTGGCGGCGCAGTCAGCCGCTTGCGAGCAGCCGCTGTTCCACCCGTTGACACCAGCCCGCGAAAAGCCAGAGAGACAACAGAAGCCCAACCAACACACCGAGAGCGTTCGCGAGGATATCGCGAAGCTCGAACGAGCGCGTCTCAGTGCCGGTTTGCGCTACGTCGAGCGCGATGCCGAGCAACACGAGCACCAGCGCGATCCACGTGTGGTGCTTACGTCCGTAAAGCCCAGCGAACCAGACCATCAATAGGAAATAGGAGCCCGCGTGCAGCATCTTGTCGCTGATCGAGATCGTCGGCAACGCGTCGCCGGGCACGAGGCTGCCGACGCACACTCCGAGGACCAGTAACCATCCCAGCGTCACCCAGAGCCATGGATAGCGAAGATTCAGCACCTGTCAATCGCCGCCTATCACATCCACGCCCGGCGGCGGCTCGAAATCGAATGCGGCATCTGTCAGATCCGGATTGACCACGACGCTCGAGAATTCGATGCGCGTCACTTGGTCGAGCCCGTCGACGAGCTCGAGACGCTCAGGAGTGTTGTCGTTGAAACCGATGCGCACCGAAGTGAAATCCGTGCCCCCGAGCTTGGGCTTGAGCTCGACCCACTGCAGACCATCGACGGCGAAGCTGCGCACCACATCGAACCCGTCGCGCACCGCACGATCGCCGCTGAGCAACATGGCGGGACTCGATGCCGAGGAATCCTCGAGCGGAGCGACGGTGACTTGCGCGAGCTCGACGTCGTACATCCAGAGATCTTTACCGTCGGCGACGACCGATTGCTCGATCGGCTCGACGTAGTACCACAAGAAACGGTTCGGCCGCTTCAGCGAGAGCGTGCCGGTGGCGGTCTCGAGCAACCGTTGATCGGCGGTCCACAGCTCCTGACGAAAATCCGCCGTCAAGCTTCGAACGTCGTTGAGGAAGCTATCGAGCGCTTGCTCACCGTCCGCTTCGGCAGTGGCCGTCTGCGTCCAGGCGTGGCCCGCAAAGAGAACAAGCAGTGGGAGTGCGAGACCGCGGTCAATCGTTCCCGGGCGGCGGCGGAGCAAGAACCTCCCGGAATCCATTCGTCTGCAAGCTTCCAACGATGCCAGCCTCCTCCATGGTCTCGACCATCCGCGCCGCGCGGTTGTAGCCGATTTTCAAACGTCGCTGAATGCCCGAGATAGAGGCTTTGCGCGTTTCGGTCACGATTCTGACGGCTTGATCGTAAAGGGGATCTTGCTCGCCGTCCAACTCGCCGATCGGCACTGCAGAATCGAGCCCGAGCACCTCGCCACTCGGTCCCGCGAGCACGTCGTCGATGTATTGCGGGCTGCCGCTCGCGCGCAATGCCTTCACCACCGAGTGAACCTCGTTGTCCGACACGAACGCGCCGTGGATGCGGATCGGCGTCGACGTACCGGACGGCAGGTAGAGCATGTCGCCGTGCCCGAGCAGATGCTCCGCGCCGATCTGGTCCAAAATGGTTCGCGAGTCGACTTTGGCTGATACCTGAAATGCGATGCGGCAGGGTATGTTGGCCTTGATGAGGCCCGTGATCACGTCGACCGACGGCCGCTGCGTTGCGATGATCATGTGGATGCCTGAGGCGCGAGCTTTTTGCGCGAGCCGCGCGATGAGCTCTTCGACCTTCTTGCCGACCATCATCATCATGTCGGCGAGCTCGTCGATGATCACGACGATGTACGGCAACGGTTGGAGCGCGGGCGCGGCGTCGCCTTCCTCGTCGGGCGTGAACGTCGGATCGAGTATCGGCCTGCCCTTCGCGTCTGCTTCGGCGACTTTCTTGTTGTAGCTGGAGATGTGGCGCACGCCGAGCGGCCGCCATCACGGAGTAGCGCCGCTCCATTTCCGCAACACACCAGCGCAACGCGTTCGCGGCCTCCTTCATGTCGGTGACCACGGGCGCGAGGAGATGCGGAATGCCCTCGTAAACCGAAAGCTCCAACATCTTCGGGTCGATCATGATCAAGCGGACGTGCTCGGGCGTGGATTTGTACAGGAGGCTCAACACCATCGCGTTTAGGGCGACGGACTTGCCTGAGCCAGTGGTGCCCGCAATCAGTAGATGCGGCATGCGCGCCAAATCAGCGACCATCGGTTGGCCGCCGATGTCCTTGCCGAGCGCGAGCGTCAACGGCGACTTGAGCTCGTCGTAGGCTTGCGACTTGACGATCTCGCCAAGAGCGACGATCTCGCGAACCTCGTTCGGGATCTCGAGCCCAACGTACGGCTTGCCGGGGATGATCTCGACGACGCGCACGCTGACCGTCGCGAGCGAGCGGGCCAAGTCCTTCGCGAGATTGCTGATTTGGCTGCTCTTCACGCCGGCGGCCGGCTTGAGCTCGAATCGAGTAACGACCGGTCCCGGGTGCACGGCGACGACTTCCGCCTCGATCCCGAAATCGTTGAGCTTGAGCTCGACCAAGCGCGACATCGCCTCGAGCGCGTCCGCCGAGTATCCGCCCTCCTTCGGCGGCGGATCGTCGAGCAGCGACGAGCGGCGGCAATTCGCTCGATGCCGGCGGCTCGAACAACGGCACTTGCTTCTCGCGCTCGAGCCTTGCGCTCACCTCGACCTTCTCGAGTGTGGGCTCGATGCGCGGCGCGTTGGCCTTGGGCTTCGCGCGCACTTTGCTCACGAGCTCTTGGCGCTGTTGCTTGGCGCGACGGCCCTCGAGCCAGATCCGCACGCGGTTGAGAGCGATGTTGAGCTCCGTGACAGCCGCAAACACCGATCGGCCGATCTGATCCATGATCGCTACCCAGGAGACGCCGGTCGCGAGCGACACGGCCGCGAGCCACAGACCGAGCATCAGCACGGTGGCACCGAGTAACCCGAGCGCGTTCTCCAACCCGCCGCCGACGAGCTGGCCCAAGATGCCGCCAGCCGTTTCCCGCATGTCGGAAGTCGTAAAGTGCAGCGTCGCAAGCCCCGAGCTCGTCGCAACGGTCACGAGGACACCGGTCGCTCGGTACAGCAGCACGCCTTTCGGCGCGAGCTCGCGCTCGCGAAAGACGAACACGCCGCAGAGCAACACCAGCACCGGCAGAAGGAAGGCCGATTGCGCCGAACACCAGAAACGCGATGTCGGCGAACCACGCTCCGGCAGGACCCATTCGATTGCTGACCGAGTCGTCGTCGCCGGCCACGCTGAACGCAGGATCGACGGGGCTGTAGCTCAAGAGCGCGAGCAGCAGAATCAAGCTGAGTCCCGCGAGGACCCAGAATGCCGATTCTCGCAAACCGCTGATGCGAGGCACGAAGAAGGTCTCGAGCGACGCTGGCTTTGGCTTTATTCAAGTTATACCGCAGTTAACGATTTTAATGCGCTGATTATACTGATAAGCGGACGCGTGCAAAGCGGCTCGCGCCCGCGCCTCGCCTCAAGGTCCGGCGCGCCTCGCGCGGCGTGTGCCGAACCACTAACGATCGGATCTCATCACGCTATCTGACGGCTATCGATAAAGATGACCTGGCACGTCGAACGCATAACGACACTCGCGACCATCGAGGCCGCGGCCTGGAACGCGCTCGCGGGCGACAGCCCGTTCCTGCGGCACGAGTTCTTGATCGCGCTGGAGCATAGCGGCTGCGTGGGCCACGGCACCACCTGGCAGCCTTGCATCTCGTGGTTCGCGACGACAACATCGGTTGGCCGGCGCGCTGCCACTCTATATTAAATATGACTCGCACGGCGAGTTCGTCTTCGACTGGAGTTGGGCCGACGCGTATGAGCGCAGCGGCCGCTACTACTATCCGAAGCTCGTCGCATCGATGCCGTTCACGCCCGCGACGGGCGAACGGTTGCTGATCGGGGCGTCGTCGAATCCGGAAGCGATCGCGGAGCGTTTGATCGAGGCCGCACGGGGCCTTGCCGAGGACCTAGGCGCGTCCTCGTTGCACGTGCTGTTTCCGACTGAGCCGCGAGCGCGCATGGCTCGAGCGCGCGGGATTCCTGCTGCGCAAAAGCTGCCAGTTCCACTGGCACAACGACGGCTATGCCGATTTCGACGAGTTCCTAGGCCGTTTCAGCGCGCGAAAACGCAAGAAAGCGCAAACGCGAGCGCCGGCGCGTGGCAGAAGCCGACATCGTCTTCGAGCACCTGCAGCGGCGACGAGCCGACGGGCCGCGATTGGGACGCGATCTTCGATTTCTACGCGCACACGTTCGGCGCCGCGGCCGCGAGCCCTACCTGAACCGCGAGTTCTTCGCTGAGATCGCGACGACGATGCCCGAGAACCTGCTGATCGTCCTCGCGCGCCACCAGGGCGCGCCGATCGCAACGGCGATCTGCTTTCGCAGCAGCACGACGCTTGTATGGCCGCTACTGGGGCAGCCGCGCCGACTTCCACAGCCTGCATTTCGAGACGTGCTACTACCAAGGCATCGAGTACTGCATCCGCGAGGGGCTGCGGCGATTCGAGCCCGGCACGCAAGGCGAGCACAAGATCAGCCGCGGCTTCATGCCGCAGGCGACCTGGTCGTGCCATTGGCTTTTCGCGACCGTGGCTTCCACGCGGCGATCGCCGCCTTCCTTGTCCGCGAGACTCGGCACGTGGACGCCTACATGGACGACCTCGGCGAGCACGTTCCCTATCCGACGCAACGCGCGACGACGCGTCCGCGCAGCAGTTGATGCGAGAGGACTCGGCGCCGCCGTGAGCTCGTTGCGCTGGCTGTCGGCGACGGATGCGCGCCGACGCGTTCCCGCCGCCGGACAGCGCGCTCACCGAGCCGAACGGCCTGCTCGCCGCCGGCGGCGATCTCGACTCCGGAGCGCCTGCTGGCCGCGTATAAACGCGGAATCTTTCCATGGTACGAGGACGGCCAACCGATCCTCTGGTGGAGCCCTGACCCGCGCGCCGTGCTCTGGCCGAACGATTTGAAGGTGTCGCGCAGCTTGCGCCGCTCCATTAATAAAGCGAGGTTTCGAGGTTCGCGTCGACACGGCGTTCGAGCGCGTCGTCGCAGGGCTGCGCGCAGCCGCGCGCGACGGCGGCGGAGCCACGTGGATCACCGACGGAGATGGCGGACGCCTACGCGCGCTCTGCACCGACTTGGGTGGGCGCATTCGTTCGAGGCCTGGAGCGACGGGCAGCTCGTCGGCGGCCTCTACGGCGTAGCGATCGGGCGCGTGTTCTTCGGCGAGTCGATGTTCACGCGCGTAACCGACGCCTCGAAAGTGGCGCTCGTCCATGCAGTCGAACTACTTGCGCGGCCGCGGCTTCGGAGCTCATCGACTGTCAGGTTGCGTCAGCGCACATGCACGAGCCTCGGCGCCGTCGACTATTACCGCGCGCCGAGTTCCTGACGCTGATCGGGCCGAGCTGTGCGAGCCCGCGGGCATACCGCAGCCGTGGAGCGTCTCGTAGATTCGGCGCTTGCCGAGCTTGCCGTCGGCTTATGCAACAATGCGCCGCCCGATGCGGGCTCCCAACTGTTGCGGAATGGCAAAAGAAGAAGCAATTCAAATGGAAGGTACGGTAGTGGAAACGCTGCCGAACACGACCTTTCGCGTCGAGCTCGAGAACGGCCACGTCGTGACCGCGCACATCTCCGGCAAGATGCGCAAACACTACATCCGCATCTTGAAAGGCGATGCCGTCACCGTAGAGCTCACGCCGTACGATCTGACGCAAAGGGCGGATCGTCTACCGCGCGCGCTAGTTCGAGCGTCAATTCTCCTGATTGGGCTTGCTATGGCTTGCTATGGTCCGCAAGCTCAGGATCGCGTTCGTCGCCGCTACGTTCCGCAGGTTCGTTCTTGCGCCGCGCGTCGCCGTCCGCGCGTCGATGGCTTCGCGATCCGCCGGGAGAATTGCCGTCGCCGGCTGCGGCAGATCCTCGAGCTCGCGCATCACCGGCTCGACGGTCAGCAGCAAGCCCTCGCCCGTCGGCACGCGACCTCGACGCGGACGTGGCCGCCTTCCGCGAGCTTGCCGAACAGGAGCTCCTCCGCGAGCGGCCGCTTGATGTGCTCTTGGATCACGCGAGCCATCGGCCGAGCGCCCATCTTCTTGTCGTAACCGCGTGACGGCAACCCAATCGCGTGCAGCCGGCTCGAGCTCGATCGTGACCTCGTTCTTGTCGAGCTGCGCCTCGAGCTCGACGATGAGCTTGTCGACGACGCGCGCGACCGACTGCTCGTCGAGCGGCTCGAACTGAATGATCGCGTCGAGACGATTGCGGAACTCCGGCGAGAACAGCTTCTTCAGCACCTCCATCGCGTCGCGTCGAGTGATCCTGCAGCGTGAAGCCGACCGACGCGCGGCTCGCCTCCTGCGCGCCGGCGTTCGTCGTCATGACGATCGTGACGTTGCGGAAGTCGGCTTTGCGGCCGTTGTTGTCCGTCAACGTGCCGTGGTCCATGACCTGCAACAGCAAGTTGAACACCTCCGGATGCGCCTTCTCGATCTCGTCGAACAGCAGCACGCAGTGCGGATGCTTCGTGATCGCCTCGGTCAGCAACCCGCCTTGATCGAAGCCCGACATAGCCCGGCGGCGCGCCGATCAAGCGCGAGACGGTGTGCCGCTCCATGTACTCCGACATGTCGAAGCGAATCGAGCTCGACGCCGAGCGTCAACGCGAGCTGCCGCGTGACTTCCGTCTTGCCGACGCCCGTCGGACCCGAGAACAGGAACGAGCCCACCGGCCGCCGCTCGTCGCCGAGCCCCGAGCGCGCCATCTTGATCGCGGAAGCCAGCGCTCCGATCGCGCGGTCCTGGCCGAAGATCACGAGCTTCAGATCGCGCTCGATGTTGCGCAGCACGTCGCGATCCGAAGCGGAGACGTTCTTCGGCGGAATCCGCGCGATCTTCGCGACGATGTTCTGGATGAGCTCCACGTCGACGACGCGCGGCCGCGCGGCTTCGGGCTGCAGGCGGCAGTTCGCGCCGGCCTCGTCGATGACGTCGATCGCCTTGTCTGGCAAATGCCGGTCGTTGATGTGCTTCGGCTCGACAGCTCGGCGGCCGCGCGCAACGCTTCATCGGATACTGGATGCTGTGGTGCTCCTCGAAGCGGCTCTTCAAGCCGCGCAAGATCTCCATGGTCTCAGCTGACGGACGGCTCCGTCACGTCGATCTTCTGGAAGCGCCGCGCGAGCGCGTGATCCTTCTCGAAAATGCCGCGGAACTCCGTGTAAGTCGTCGAGCCGATGCAGCGCAGCTCGCCGTTCGCGAGCAACGGCTTGATCAGATTCGACGCGTCCATGACGCCGCCCGAAGCCGCGCCGGCGCCGATCACGGTGTGAATCTCGTCGATGAACAGGATCGCGCCCGGCCGCTTCTTGAGCCCCGCGACGACGCCCTTCAAGCGCTTCTCGAAGTCGCCGCGATACTTCGTGCCCGCGATCAGCGAGCCCATGTCGAGCGCGTAAATCGTGCACTGCCGCAGGATGTCGGGCACCTTGCCCTCGACGATGAGCCGCGCGAGACCTTCGGCGAGCGCCGTCTTGCCGACGCCGGCCTCGCCGACGAACAGCGGATTGTTCTTGCGCCGGCGACAGAGAATCTGCACCGTGCGCTCGATTTCGAGCTGCACGGCCGATCAACGGATCGATCTTGCCCGCTTCGGCCTGCGCATTGAGATTGGTCGTGAAGCGCTCGAGCGGATTCGACTCGGCCGGCGCGCTCGCCCTCGATGGCCGACTCGTCGCGGCTCCGGCCTTGCTCGCTTCCTGTACCTTCGGCACGCCGTGCGAGACGAAGTTGACGACGTCGAGCCGCGTCGACGTCCTGCAGGCCCAACAGATAGACGGCCTGCGATTGCTTCTCGCTGAAGATCGCGACGAGCACGTTGATCGGCGTGACCTCCTTGCGGCCGCTCGATTGCACGTGGAACACGGCGCGCTGCAGCACGCGCTGGAAGCCCAGCGTCGGCTGAACCTCCGTCCCCTCGTCGTCCTCGCCGCGCAAGCCGCGGCGTCGAGCCGTCGATGAACTCCTTGAGCTCGCGGCGCAGGCGCGCGAGATCCGTGCCGCACGCCTTCAGCGTTTCGATGACGGTGCGGCGTATCGAGCAACGCGAGCAACAGGTGCTCGACGGTGATGAACTCGTGCCGCTCTTCGCGCGCTCGCTGGAACGCGTCGTTCAGACAGTATTCAAGCTCGCTGGATAGCATTACGTCTCTTCCATGGTGCAAAGCAGCGGATGCTGGTGCTGTTGTGCGAGGCCCGTGACCTGCGCGACCTTGGTCTCCGCTATCTCATATGTATAGACACCGCACACGCCCTTTCCCTTGGTATGCACCTCGAGCATGATGCGGGTCGCCGTCGTTCGGTCCAAAGAGAAAATCTTTCTGTAACACTTCGACTACAAACTCCATCGGAGTGTAGTCGTCGTTGAGCAAGATCACACGATACAGCGGCGGCCGCTTTAGACGCGGTTTCGCCTCGGCCGTTGCCAGCCCATGATCGTCGCCGCGGTCCGACTTTTTCTGAATCGTGTGACATGTGATGGGAATTCTATCGACCGCGGCGGTCAATTGAACCCAATGCATCACGCGCTCGACGGTTGCGCAAACCCCGTTTTCGGCAACCGTACGTTGTCGAACTCGACACTATCAACAAATTCAGTGACTTGTTACACACGAAGCACCTGCCCTATCATGCCCGACCAAGCCTGTGCCGCCTGGCCGAGCACTCGTAATGGATGTCGCTAAGCGACTCGCCGAATGGAAAGACCAGCCGCCGGAGCAGTGGTTCACCATCGGCAATCGCTATCTGCCGCCCGGCGCTCACGGCCGTGCTCGTCATCGCGATTGCCTATCAGCTGGCGACGCTGACGTGGACGCTCGTGCCAGGCGGCACGGTCACGGCTTCGCGGCCCTACTCCGCCGTCGGTGCGAGCGACGGCAGGCGGCACAGCGCCCGACGGATTTCGGCGCGCTGAACGAACTCGCACTTGTTCGGTGAAGCCGCCGAGCACAGCCGGCGCCCGTCGTCCACAGAAGTCGTCGATGCCCCCGACACGACGTTGAGCCTTACGCTCAAGGGCGATCCTCGCATGGCGAGGGCGGACGCACCGAGCGCTAGCGTCATCATCGCGGGCAGTCGCGGCGAGACAAAGACCTATCAAGTCGGCCAGGCGATCGACGGCGCGGACGGCGCCACGCTGCATTCGGTCTACGCGGATCGCGTGCTGCTCGAACCGCAACGGGCGGCTCGAGACGCTGCGGCTGCCGAAGGACGCTCGACCGGCGGCTCCACCGACGCGGCTCCCGCCGCTGCCGGCGGCCGCAGCCGGCTGACGACGGCGGCGGGTCGCTGCGCGAAGTCATCAGCCAGAACGCCGCGCGCCTCACCGACATCATGCGGCTCGCGCCGCACGTGCAGGAAGGTCAAGTCGTCGGGTTTCGGTGAACCCGGTCGCGACCGCGCGACGTTCGAAGCGCTGGGGCTGCAAGCCGGGCGACGTGGTCACCGACATCAACGGCACCGTGCTCGACGATCCGAGCCAGGGCCTGCAAGTCTTCCAATCCCTTGGCGAAGCGACGCATGCCAACGTCACGGTGCTGCGCGACGGCGTTCCCGCAAGTCATCGTCATCGACACGACTCAGCTGCAAACTCTCCAGGAGAATCGCGAGTGAATGACCCGAGCGCGCGCGCCGCGAGCGGCGGCGCATGCGCGTCGCCGTGCGCGCAACCCTGGCCGCGGCTCGCTGCTTTGGTTCGCGCATCTGGCGTGCGTCGCTCGGCGCGCAAGACGCACGCCAGCAAGCACGCATCTCACGCCGAATTACCGCGAAGCCGACATCCGCCATGGTCGCAGAGCAGGTCCAGCGAGGTCATCGGGCCGCAACGATCATCATCGACCCGCGCGTGCGCGGCCAGGTGACCGTGCTGTCGAACGCGCCGATGACGCCGGACGCCTTCTATCGGGCGTTCCTGGCGACGCTCGAGGTCCACGGCTTCGTGGCGCTCGACTCCGGCAACGCCATCCAGATCGTGCCCGATGCGAACGCCCGGCGTTCGGCGCGCGGCGACGACTACGTGACGCAAGCCATCGTGCTCGACAACATCGGCGCTGCGCAGCTCGTGCCGATCCTGCGGCCGTTGCTGCCGCAGTCCGCGCATCTCGCGGCGCATCCGACCTCGAATGCGTCTGATCATCGCCGACCGGCCGCAGAACATGCGCCGCATGCTCGACCTCATTCGGCGCATGGATCACGCCGGCACCCAGGACGTCGAGGTCATCCCGCTCGAGAACGCCGCGGCCGACGACGTCGTGCGGATGCTCGGCCAGCTGAATCAGAGCGGCGCAGGCGGCCGGCGGCGCGCCGCCGATCCAAGTCATCGCCGACGACGCGCACGAACAGCGTGCTGCTGGCGGGCCCGGGCCGTCGCGCCTGCAGATGCGCGCGCTGATCGCGCATCTCGACACGCCGTCGGCGCAAGGCGGCGACACGCTGGTTCGCTATCTGAACTATGCCGACGCCGAGGACCTCGCGACCAAGCTGCAAGCGCAGTTCGGCGGCGGCGGAGCCGCGCCGGCGCAGGTCCCGACGGCGCCGGCGGCGGGTCCGGCCGCAGCGGCCCGTCACGATTTGGGCGGACCCCGGCACGAACGCGCTCGTCATCAACGCGCCCGAGCGCATTCGCCAGGACATGCTGGCGGTCGATTCAACCAGATCGACATCCCGCGCCTGCAAGTGCAGGTCGACGCGATCATCGTCGAGCTCAGCGAGGAAGAAGGCGGCGCAGCTCGGCGTCACGTGGCTGCTGACGGCCCGGTAACGACGACGTGCGTCGGCCTCACGAACTTCAGCAACGCCGGCGGCGGCGGCATCCTCGGCTCGCCGGCGCGGCGTCGGCGAGACGCCGAACCTCGTCGGCGATCGCCGAGGGCATCACGCTCGGCGTCGGCAGCATCACGCGACACCGGCAGGCTGGGCGGCGCTCCTCAACGCGCTGCGCGGCGACGCCGGGACCAACATCGTGTCGACGCCGCACGATCGTCACGCTCGACAACGAGGAAGCCGAGATCCGCGTCGGCCAGGAGGTTCCGTTCCTCACGGGTCAGTTCACGAATACCGGCGCGAACGCAGGCTCCGTGAACCCGTTCCAGACGATCCAACGCGAAGAAGTCGGCACGAGCCTGAAGATCACGCCGCAGATCAACGAAGGCAGCGGCGTGAAGCTCGACATCGAGCAGGAGACCTCGAGCCTCGAGCGCGTCGTCGAGGGAGCCGCCGACCTCGTCACGAACACGCGCACGATCACGACGTCGGTGTTCGTCAACGACGGCGACGTGCTCGTCCTCGGCGGCCTGATCGACGACCAGCTGCGCCAAGGCGAGCAGCGCGTGCCCGGCTTGGGGCAGGATCCCCGGGCTCGGGCTGGCTGTTCCGCGCGCGCACGCACCGACCGCGAGCAAGACCAATCTCATGGTCTTCATCCGGCCGACGATCCTGCGCGACGCGCGACGGACGCGCGTTTCCAGACGAACAGCAAGTACCGCTACATCCAGGACCTGCAGCGGCAGATGGCCGAGGACCCAGTGCAGCTGATGCGCGAGGACGAGCCACGGCCGCGAGCTGCCGCCGCTGCCCAGCGAGGAGATCCGCGCCGATCGATCCCGCGGCGGCGCCACCGAACGCCGCACCGCAGCCGATGGCAGCGAACACCCAATAGCGCAGCCGCTCCGGGCGCGGGGCCGGAAGGCCGAGCGGCCGACGCGACCGGACGCTGCCGTTCGCGTTCGCGAAACGCCACGGCGTGCTGATCCAGGAGTTCCGCGACGGCGTCGCGCACGCGATCTACCGCACACGGCGCCGCGCCGCAGAGCCTCGCCGAGGTGCGGCGTTTCGCGGGCGTGCCCGTGCGCTTCGCCGAGGTCGACCCCGAGACGTTCGACGCTCGCTGCAGGCGGCCTACGAAAGCGGCGCCGCGATGACGATGGTCGAGGGGCTCGACGACGACACCGACCTCTTCGCTCGTCGCGCAGCAGCTGCCCGAGCCGTCGGACCTCATCGACAGCGACGACGAGGCGCCGATCATTCGGCTCATCAACGCGCTGCTGACGCAGGCCGTCAAGGACAACGCCTCGGACATCCACATCGAGCCGTACGAGAACCGCATGACGGTGCGGTTTCGCATCGACGGCGTGCTGCGCGAGGTGCTGCAGTCGAAGCGTGCCGTCGCGCCGCTCGTCGTGTCGCGCGTCAAGGTCATGTCGAAGCTCGACATCGCCGAGAAGCGCCTGCCGCAAGACGGCCGCATCTCGTTGCGCATCGCGGGCCGCGCCGTCGACGTGCGCGTCTCGACGATCCCCTCGGGGCACGGCGAGCGCGTCGTGCTGCGCCTTGCTCGACAAGCAAGCGGGCCGGCTAACGCTGAACCACCTCGGCATGGCCGAGGAGCGATCAGACGGCCATGGACGAGCTCGATCCATCGGCCGCACGGCATTTTGCTCGTCACCGGGCCCACGGGCTCGGGTAAGACGACGACGCTGTACGCGGCGCTCGAGCGCATCAACGACCTGACGCCGCAACATCCTGACCGTCGAGGACCCGATCGAGTATCACATCGACGGCATCGGCCAAACGCAGGTCAACACGAAGGTCGAGATGACGTTCGCGCGCGGCCTGCGCGCGATCCTGCGCCAAGACCCCGACGTCGTGATGGTCGGCGAGATCCGCGACCTCGAGACGGCCGAGATCGCCGTGCAGGCGAGCTTGACGGGCCACCTCGTGATGTCGACCTTGCACACGAACACGGCCGTCGGCGCCGTCACGCGCTTGCGCGACATGGGCGTCGAGCCGTTCCTGCTGTCGTCGAGCTTGATCGGCGTGCTCGCGCAGCGGCTCGTTCGCGTGCTCGATCCCGCCATGCGCGTGCCCGTACACGGCCAGCGAGTACGAATGCCGCCTGCTTGGCGTCGACCCAGCCAACCCGCCGACGCTCTACCGCGCGACCGCCGCCGAGCAGGGCTATCAGGGCCGCACGGGCATCTACGAGCTCGTCAAGGTCGACAATACGATGCGCACGATGATCCACGACGGCGCAGGCGAGCACGAGCTCGAGCGCTACGCGCGCACGCTTGACGCCGAGCATCCGCGAGGACGGCGTCCAGCAAGATCCTCGCGGGCGTCACGACGCTCGAAGAGGTGCTCCGAGTCACGCGGAGCGACTGATGGGCGCCTATCAGTACGTCGCCGTCGACCCGCGGCGGCAAGGAGCACCGCGGGGTCCTGGAAGGCGACACGCCGCGCCACGTGCGCCAGCTCCTGCGCGAGCGCCAGCTGCTGCCCGTCGAGGTCGCCGAGGTCGAGGCGCGCGAGCGCAAGTCGCGAACCGGCGACAATTCTCGTTGTTCAGAGGCATCTCCGGGCTCGATCTCGCGCTGCTCACGCGCCAGCTCGCGACGCTCGTGCAAGCGCCGGCCTGCCGCTCGAGGAGGCCCTGCTGGCGGTCAGCGAGCACACGGAGAAAGCCGCGGCTCAAGAGCATCGTCCTCGGCGTGCGCGCCAAAGTTCTCGAAGGCCACTACGCTGGCCATCGGGCCTCGACGACTTTCCGCACGCGTTCCCGCCCGTCTACCGCGCGACGGTCATGGCCGGCGAGCAGGCCGGCCAGCTCGACTCGGTGCTCGAGCGGCTCGCCGATTACACCGAGTCGCGCCACGGCCTGCGGCAAAAGGTCAGCGCAGGCGATGGTCTATCCGATCGTGCTGACGGCGATCGCGCTCATCATCATCGTCGTGATGCTGATCGTACGTCGTGCCGAAGGTCGTCGGCGTGTTCGAGACCACGGGGCAGCAGCTGCCGCGTGATGACCCGGGCCCTGATCGCGCTCTCGGAGCTTCGTCCAGAACTGGTGGTTCCTGCTGATCGCGGCCATCGTCGGTCGATCGTCCTCGGCGTGCAGCGCCTGCTGCGCAAGCAGGGCACATCCGCCGGCGCGTTGCACTGGTGGCTGCTGCGCGCGCCGATCTTCGGCCGCGTGACGCGCGGGCTCAACACGGCCCGGTTCACGCGCACGCTCAGCATTCTGACGTGCGAGCGGCGTGCCGGCGCTCGAGGCGCTGCGGATCAGCGCCTCGGTCATCGCCAACCTGCCGATGCGCGCGGCCGTCGAGGAAGCGGCAGTGCGCGTGCGCGAAGGCGGTGCGATCGGCCGCTCGCTGAGCCAGTCGAAGCTGTTTCCGCCGATGAGCATCCATTGATCTCGAGCGGCGAAGCGAGCGGCGAGCTCGACAGCATGCTCGAGCGCGCGGCGAATCACCAGGAAAGCGAGATGGACAGTCTGCTTGCGACGATGTTGAGCGTGCTCGAGCCGCTCCTGATCGTCATCATGGGGCTCGTCGTGTTCGCGATCGTCATGGCGATCCTTCTGCCGATCTTCCAGATCAACCAGCTCGTTCGCTGAACTGCGGCACACCGCAGCGCGCAAGCCGTTTTTCGGCTTTGTGCGCTCGGTTCACAACGCATTTCGGGGGGTATTGCCAAGCGTTCGACCGCGGGTTTATAAAAGCGCCGACTGCGATCTAGCCTGATTCACCGACTCAGATTTGGAGGGAGGAATGAAGCTGAAAGAGTCGGAAAAGAAGAAAGAAGAAGATGGAAGAAGAGGACGAGGAGACGGAAGACGCGAGGCAGACGAAAGCGAGCCCGTCGTCGCGGAAACCGATAACGTCGGCGATCCTTCGGTCGAGATCAATGTCGAAGAGCTCATCCACGAGCTCGAGGTCGACGGCGTCGCAGCATGCGTCCCGGTGGCGAGCAAGCTGCGAAGCGGCGGCTCGAAGAGCTCATGGAGAGAAAGCGCGCGAAGCGCGATCTCGAGGATTTCGACGACTACGAAGTCTAGATCGCGATCGCCTCGAGGTCAATGAAAATCGCGCGACTGCGTGACGAGCTTGCCCGAGAGCTGACTGTGATCGAAAAGCCGTTCGGCAATCACGTGTAACACGCCCTCTCCTTCTGCACGACCTTGCCTACGACGCCGAGCAACGCCGCTCCGAGCAAAGCGCGCCGGACACGCTGCGCGAGCACTTCCCAAACCACGAGATTCAAGTAACCCGTCTCGTCCTCGAGGGTCACGAATGTCACGCCGGAGGCGCTCGACGGGCCGCTGCCGAGTGATGACGAGCCCCGCCGTATGTACCGTTCTGCCGTCGGCGCGACCCCGCCACTCCACGGGCAGTCTTCGATGTCCATAGCGCATCGAATCGGTCGCGCAACAACGCAAGCGGATGACGGCCGAGGCTCACGCCGAAATGACGGTAATCCGCAGCGATATCCTCGCCTTCGGTCGGCCGCCGCAACATCGGTAACGCCTTCTGCAAACGCACTCTGTCGAGCAAGGGCCGTCGGCTTCTCCACGCCCGCCACTTCCCAGCGCGCGCGATGACGATTGCTCGCGAGCGCTTGCGAGCGCTCCGCCGATAGCGAGCGCGCCCAAGTCCTTCGCGTCGAGTGCGCGCTCGTTCGGCCAAATCCTGCACGTGCGCGAATCGAAGGCCGCTCGCGCGCGCTTCAGCAACGCGCACCGCGCCGCTCGCGGAGAATCCCTTTACGAGCTCGCATACCGAGTCGAACGGCTCGCATCGTCCGTGCGCGGCGGCTCGAGCGTCGAATCCCAATCGCTGCGATTGACGTCGACGGGTCGCACTTCGACGCCATGCTCGCGCGCGCGAACGCACGAGTTGCTGCGGCGCATAGAAACCCATCGGCTGACTGTTGAGCAGCGCGCAGAAAAATGCCGCGGGCTCGTGATACTTGAGCCATGCCGATACGTACACCAACAGCGCGAAGCTCGCCGCATGCGACTCGGGGAAACCGTATTCGCCGAATCCTTTGATCTGATTGAAGATGCGCTTGCGCGAATTCCTCGCTGTATCCGCGCTCGGACATGCCGCGAACCAGCCGCTCCTCGAAAGGCTCGAGCCCGCCGCGTGCGGCGCCACGCGGCCATTGCTCGGCGCAGCTGATCTGCCTCGCCCGGGGTGAAACCCGCTGCGACGATGGCAAGCTGCATGACCTGCTCCTGAAATATCGGCACGCCGAGCGTGCGCTTCAGCACCTCCTCGACTTCCTTGCTCGGATACGTCACCGCTTCCTCGCCGTTGCGGCGCCGCAGATAGGGATGAACCATGTCGCCTTGGATCGGACCCGGCCTGATGATCGCCACTTCGATAACCAGGTCGTAATATTCCTTCGGCTTGAGCCGCGGCAGCATCGCCATTTGCGCGCGCGACTCGATCTGAAACACGCCGATCGTGTCGGCACGAGAGATCATCTCGATACACGTTTGGGTCTTCCGCAGGAATGCTCGCCATCGTGAGCTTTCGTCCGTCGAACCCCTCGACGAGCTCGAAGCTGCGCCTGATCGCACTCAACATTCCCAAGCCCAAAACGTCGACCTTCATGAAGTCCGAGCTCCTCGAAATCGTCTTTGTCCCACTGGATGACCGTGCGCTCCGGCCATGGCGGCATTCTCGATCGGCACGAGCTCGGAGAGCGGCTGCTCCGAGATGACGAAGCCGCCCACGTGCTGGGAAAGATGGCGAGGGAACCCGAGCAACGACTGCAGCTAACTCGCAGCAGACATCGGACTTTCGGGGCGGTCGGGTCGAGGCCCGCTTCCGCGACGCGTTGGATCATCGACGTGTCCGTCCCACCACTGCAGTGATTTTGCGAGCGCATTCACTTGCAGCTCGTTGAGCCCCAACGCCTTACCGACGTCGCGAATCGCGCTGCGCGGCCGATAAGTAATGACGGTGGCAGCAATGGCCGCGCGTTCGCGCGAGTACTTGTTATAAATGTACTGGATCACCTCCTCCCGGCGATCGTGCTCGAAATCGACGTCGATGTCCGGCGGCTCATTACGCTCCTTGGAAATGAACCGCTCGACGAGCGTCTGCATACGCGCGGGATCGACCTCGGTGATGCCCAAGCAATAACAGACCACTGAGTTCGCGGCAGAGCCCCTGCCCTGACAAAGAATTCGCTTGCTCCGTGCGAAATTGACGATGTCGTAGACGGTCAGAAAGTAGTGCTCGTAGTCGAGCTCCTTGATGAGGTTGAGCTCGTGCTCTATCAGCCGTTCCACCTTTTCCGACGCACCGTTCGGCCAACGCCATCGCTTACCGCGCTTCAGTCAAAGCGCGTAGATACTCGCTCGATGATCGTCCCTCGGGCACGACCTCATGCGGGTATTGATAGCGCAGCTCGTCGAGTGAAAACTCGATGCGCTCGAGGATGCGCAACGTTTCCTTCAATAATGACGGCGGATACTGACGCTCGAGCTCATCGAGTGTTCGCAAGCGGCGTTCCGCATTCGGGTGAAGCTCGTAACCGAGCTCATTCAACGGGGTCTGCAAACGAATTGCGGTCAACGTATCTTGCAGCATCCGCCGCTCACCGCTGTGCATGTGCACGTTGCCGCTCGCAACGAGAGGCATGTCGAGCTTCTTGCCGGCGCTGCGCAAACGGCTTAGGTGTTGTCTGTCGTTGCCGTCGTTTAGGAGCTCCGCCGCCAACCAGACACGGCCGGCAAAGCACTCTTTGAGCCAAGCTCCTGTTTGCAGGTCCACCGCGCGATTCGGCACCCACAGCAGCAAGCAGGACGATTCGCCCAAGCACTCGAGAAGATCATCGCGGCACACCTCGTAAGTTCCTTTCGGCGCCGCTCGACGAGCCCTGGTTATTAACCGGCAAAGCGCCGAATACGCCCGGCGGTCCGCGGCAAGCGCCACGACTTGCAAGGCTTCCGAAAAAACAAACTCGCTGCCGATGACGAGCTTGAGAGGAAGGTCCTTGGCCGCCCCATGCGCGCGCACGATGCCGGCAAGGGAACACTCGTCCGTCAGCGCCAATCCCGAATAATCGAGCTCCGCGGCTTTACATACCAATTCGTCCGGATGAGACGCGCCGCGCAAAAAAGAAAAATTGCTCAAGCAATGCAGCTCCGCGTACTGCGGGAGATCGCGCTGATCGCTCCCCTGATGGTTAGCCGAAGATCCCATGCAAATACCAATCACCGCTGGTGCGGTCTTGATATATCCAGAGGCGCTGTCCGCAAGCCCCCATGGCGGTGTAGTAATCCCTCTGCACGTCCCGCTCGTCCCACCAACCGCTCTCGATCCGTTCGACCGACGAGCTGATCCTCAAGGATCCCCCGTAATAGCTTCGAGCATCGCTGGATGACAACGGCAACGGTGACGGCAATACCCAAAGTGGGCGATCAGATATCCAAGGCGAAATTTCGGTCGAGGCGGATGGCTTCATTAGATCGTCGATCACTTTCGACCATGCGTATTCAGGGCGGTGCTCCGCATTCAAGCCAACGCCGTGAACGCCACCGACGCCAAAACGCTCGCGCAAGCGCTCGATCAATATCCCGGCTGCATCCTCGCACCATGCGCCGAACAAGCCCGGCGGTCGCAAATGCATCGGCCGAAAAAAATCCGTGCGCAAGGTGAGAGCAAGAGCCGGAGTAGGCAGAACCATTCGCTCGAGCCGGTCAGCAATCAGATTCATCAATCGGTTCTTTTGCCCCGAGGGCTCGACGAGGGCGATGTGCTCCACGGTCGGCGGACCTCGCCTATGCTCGAAGCTCACGGTCAAGCTCTGGATCTGAGCCTGCCGAACGCGCAATTGATTGATGGCGACGTCGAGCATCGCGGCGATCGCCTCGATGAAGACCGTAAGCTGCGAGCATTCCGTAGAGAGCTCGGCTTTCGAGCAAAAGCTGTGAGGAGCGTGGAAACCGGCCCGAGGATCGAATCTCTTGCCTACGGCTTTATCCAGATCCTTGAGATAAATTTGCCCTAATCTTCTTGCAAACCCATCTCGAGGCAGCCGCAAGCAGTCGCCGATGGTTCGTACGCCCATATCTTCCAAAAGTGTCTGAACGGCTGCAGGCCAACGAGTTACCCATAACGACGCTGAACCGACGCGTCCGGCCAGTTGCTCGACTTGAAGCACGTCCTCGCTACGGTTTCGCGCCAACCACAAAGAGGCGAGCGGCGTCGGCGCTGCGCACCATCGATGCGACAGCTTGCGGCGATCGAGCTCTTCGGCAAGCAGCCGCTTTATAGCAGCCAGCCCGCGAAACAACTTGAGACTTCCCGAGACCTCCAGCAGAAAAGCTTCCGGAGCCTCGAGACTGATCAGCGGAGTGATTCGCTGCGACCAAGCGAGCAACGACTCGAGGCAGGCGCGCTCGGAGTCTGGAGACCGTTCGATGACTTTGAGCGATGCCGACAATGCGAGCGCTGCGCTCAATTTGATTCCGGGCTGTATTCTCAGGACCTCCGCGGCGCGATTGACCGCGGCTATTTGAAATTGCTCCCGCCCCGGCTCAACGACTGCGATCGGCGCGTCCTCCTCGACGTCCAGAGCTTCGAGCGCGAGGTTCGGTAAACATACCGCCAGCCATAGCTGCGATGACTCGACGAGCGGACCAGGATCAGGTCGAGGGGTGGCGGGGGCGGGAGCCTCTCGAGCGAAGAGCCTGAGCGATTTCAACGCGCGAGCCATACGATGTCGCCACTATCTGGGCTCCCCCGTACGCTTTCGCTCGTAGGTAGCCAGATTTACGACTGCCGGTCGCCCGCCTCGACTTTTGAGAATTTGCAGTCTCGTGACCGCATCCTCAATGAACAACCGGATTCTCAAAGCCGCAGGCGAACGCTCGGAAAGTGCGCTCATCGGACGAAACAGCACCGTCCAACAACCCTGTTGCTCGGCAGCTAATTGCAAGCGGCGCAAGGCGACACCGTCCGCCATCTGAAGCCATGCCAATACTGCAGCGCTCGATCCGGATCGCACGGCCTGCTCCACCGCCCAAAGGTTGTTCTTGTTCCCTGCCGTGGGATGAACCATCAGCAACCGTTCGATGTCGATGCCGCGCTGCACGAGAGCTGGAGCATAAGGAATAAACGGCGGCGCAATGAAAATGACCCACTTCTTGTCCGCCGCATTTCTGCGTTGCGTCAAGCTCGCGTAAAGCAGGAATCAGCAAAGTGAGCTCGCCGATTCCGTAATAGTCCAAAAAAACTTCAGTGATCGATCTTTGCGGCCACCCGCCGCCGGGCAGATGCTCGTCTAGATTCGCGAAGCCGGTCGAAATGACCGGCTGTGAGAAATGGGCGCTCTTACCTCGCCATATCTGTGATCCGAAAGAGGGTGATCCAAAAAAGGGAGATCCCAAAATAGGTTGCGCCACAAAAATCTCTGTATCTTTCATTTTTTTGTTGGCTTTCGATTGGGGCGCTCATTTCATCGAATCTCGAACGACGCCGACGACTATGCCTTCGATAGTCAAGTTCTGTTCTCGCAAATCCACTTGAATCGACGCGAACTCCGGATTTTCGGGCATCAACCAAACACGATGGCCTTCCTGCCGATATCGCTTCACCGTCACTTCGTTTTCCAAACGCGCGACGATGATCTGGCGGTTTCTGACTTCGGGTGTGCGATGAACCGCGACCAAATCGCCGTCCAAAATGCCAGCGTCTCGCATGCTCATGCCTTGGACGCGCAGCAAGAAATGCGGTGGCTTTTTGAATAAGTCCGGATCGATTTGATAGCGAGCTTCGATATGTTCCTCCGCCAAAAGTGGCTCACCGGCCGCAACTCTGCCGACCAAAGGCAATCCGAGTTGCTCCCGCAATGAATCTTTCAGTCGAATACCGCGCGAAGTGCCGGGTAAAAGCTCGATGGCGCCTTTGCGCTCGAGCGCGCGCAAATGCTCCTCGGCTGCATTCACGGAGCGAAACTTCAGAGTCTTGGCAATTTCCGCACGTGTCGGAGGCATGCCCGTCTCATGCATAACTTTCTGAACCAGAAACAGAATTTGTTTTTGTCGGGGAGTGAGCTCGCGCATCTATAAACCTGTATAAATAATCAGTTTGGTATTATATACAGCCGAACACCCGGACAGGTCAAGTGGGTGAATTTGGTGAGTGAGCGTGTCGAGTAAAAAACTGCGTCGTCTATATGAATGAGTCCGGCTCAACGATCATCTGTCTGCAATCGACGACGCGAGACACTTTGACGACGCTTTCTTGTAGGCCTTTCGTCGTACGATCTCTTGCGGCGCGAGACCAATTTCAAATTGCAGTAACTTGCGCTTTAGGAAATAATGACGGCTGGTTTGTCACTCACAAGTCAGGGGATTACTCAATGGCCACAAAAATCCAAGCTGCTCTGCGGGCAGCGGCGCTCGTCAGCGGCTTTGCGATCGTGACCGGCTGTGCACAGGTTACCTCGGAAATGCTCGCCGAGGTCCGTGGTGTAGCAGACGCCGCCCAGAACGCGGCCAATGCGGCACAACGCACGGCTACTCAAGCACAGCAAGCTGCTACTGGCGCTCAGAGCACAGCAAATCAAGCTTTGCAGGCGGCACAAGCGGCTCAAGCCTGCTGCGATGCAACCAATCAGCGATTGGATCGGATGTTCGAGCAGTCTCAGTCGAAGTAGCAGAGCGCTCGAAGCACTAACAACCTTTCATTTGCGGGCGCCTCCAAGGCGCCCGCAACAGTTTATAGCCGCCAACGAACTTGGCGGCTTTTTTGCTCGTGAGGACCGTCGGAGACCCGCTTAGGACGCCGTCTAAAGGGTTTCAGGCTCGTTGTCGGCTGCGAGGGGCTGCGGCAGCTCCGTCGGCGGCGGCTCGACGGTCTCGATCGACACGAGCTCCGGAATGCCGCGCGCCGCTTGCATCGACTCGCTCGGCGATTTCCCAGTCGACCTCGCTGCGCCGCTCCTCGGTAGCGGCAACGAACAAGCGCGTGAGCTCGGTCGCGGTCCATTCCGGCGCGCGCTGCGGATCGGTTGGACTCTGCGGATCCGTCGTGCTCTCCAGATCCGCCGCACTCTCGGCATCGTCGGCCGTGTTTTCCCCAATGACCAACGGCGGGTGAGCCTCGAGATACAAGCCGGCCGTCGCCCCAGCCGAGCTTGTACGGCTGATTCACGAGATGCACAGGCGTTCCCGCACGGCACGATCTTGTACAACGCCTCGATATCCTCGGGGAACATGCGAATGCAGCCGTGCGTGACTCGCATCCCAACGCCCGAAGGCTTGTTCGTTCCATGGATGAGGTATCCCGGCAAACCCAAGCGCAACGCATGCGCCCCGAGTGGATTGTCCGGGCCCGGAGGCACGATCGCGCGGCAGGGTGTCGTTGCGCTCCGCGTGCTCCGTCGCGAATCGATTCCGGCGGATACCAGCTCGGGTTTGCGACCTTGCCGACGACTGATCGTCGTGCCGAGCGGCGTCGCCCAGTCCATCCGCCCGATGCTGATCGGATGAGTGATCACGCGCGACCCGGCGCGGCCCTCGGGCAGCGGCCGGATGCCGGGAAATAGTAGAGCCGCAGCTCGGCGACGTTGACGACGATGCCGCGGTGAGGCGCACGCGGCAACACGTACCGGGTCGGGATCACGATCTTGGGTGCCTTCGCCGGGCAGCCATTCGTCTACATCGGGGTTGGCTTGCCGCAGCGCTTCAAAGCCGACGTTGTAGGTCCGAGCCAGGGTTACGAAGGTGTCCTCGTAACGCGCCGCGATCACCGTGACGTCGCCGAACACCTCGTCGCTGGTCTGCGAGCCAGATATTCCGCGGCCAGACGCGAGCGCCGGGTGTCGCGGCAGCGAGTGCAATGAGCGCTTTTCGAAGCATGGTCGGCATTGTACGAGCCCGAATGCCTCAAATTTGAGCGATGGGTCGCAGTTAGCGCGAACTATACAGGTAGAGTCTCAATAGCGCATGAGGCTCGCGCCCCAGGTGAAGCCGCCGCCGAAAGCCTCGAGCAACAGCAGATCGCCCCGCTTGATGCGGCCATCCCGGATGGCCGTGTCCAACGCCATCGGCACCGAGGCCGCCGACGTGTTGCCGTGCTCCTGAACGGTCAAGATCACGCGCTCCATCGGCATTTGCAGACGCTTCGCGGTCGCTTGGATGATGCGGATGTTGGCCTGATGAGGGATCAACCAATCGATCTGCGCCCTTCTCGAGATCGTTGCTTCGACGATACGTCGTCTACGAGGTTCTCGAGAGTCTTCACGGCGACCTTGAAGACCTCGTTGCCTTTCATCCGCAGCGCCGCGACGTCGCCCGCTCACGTGCCGCGTGGAGACGCCGCTCGAAGCATAGAGCAGGTCGCGATACCGCCCGTCGGCGCCAAGCGTCGAGTAGATGATCCCGGGCTCCTCGGCGGCTTCGAGTATCAACGGCGCCGGCGCCGTCGCCGAACAGCACGCAGGTCTCGCGATCGGTCCAGTCGATGATCCGCGACATCGTCTCGGCGCCGATGACGAGCGCATGGCGCGCTTGACCCAATGCGCATGAACTGATCGGCGACGACGAGGCTGTAGATGAATCCCGAGCACGCCGCCTCGAGGCTGAAGGCGGGCAGCTCGGGATACCGAGCTTTTCCTGCACGAGGCAAGCGACGTTCGGGAAAATCAAATCCGGCGTCGTCGTTCCGACGAGCACGAAATCGATGTCGCTCGGCGTCGAGACCCGGCGTCCTCGATCGCCGCGAGCGCGGCATGGTACGCGAGATCGCTCGTCGCTTCGTCGTCGGCCGCGATGTGCCGGTGCTCGATGCCGGTGCGACTCCGGATCCACTCGTCGGCGTGTCGACCATCTTCTCGAGATCCGCAGTTGGTGAGGACTCGTTCCGGTAGGTATTTTCCGGTGCCGACTATGCGCGAGTACATTCTGTGCGGCTGATTCTCGATGAGTTTGCCGATTTGCACCGGCACACCCTTGCGCGCCTCGACGATCGCCGCCTTGACGGCGTTCTCGAACGCGAATTGATCGGCGGAGCCGTGGCTCTTCAAGCACGACGCCGTTCAGCCCGACGAGGCTCGCACCGTTGTAGCGCCGCGGGTCGAGCCGCGTCGCGCAATGGCGTCGAGGGCGGACTTGTGCAATCGAGCCCTGCAGCCCGCGCAACATGCTGCGGTGAAATTCCTCCTTCAAGAAACGAGCTGATCAGCCGTGCGACGCCTTCCATCGTCTTCAGCGCCACGTTGCCGACGAACCCGTCGCTGACGACGACGTCGACGTCGGCGTGAAATATTCCGTCGCCCTCGACGAATCCGACGTAGTTCAAGCCGCTGCCGGCGAGCAGCTCGCCCGGCCTCGCGCACGGTCTCATTGCCCTTGATGTCCTCTGAGCCCGATGTTCAGCAGCCCGACGCGCGGCCGCGCGATCTCGAGCATGTCCTCGGCGACGACCGAACCCATCAACGCGAACTGCAGCAGGTGCTCCGGCGTGCACCCGACGTTCGCGCCGAGATCGAGCATGTACGTCGGGCCCTTCGACCCCGGGCACGGCCGAAATTATCGCCGGCCGATCGATGCCGGGCAGCGTCTTCAGAACGTAGCGGGCCGTCGCCATCAGGCGCCGGTGTTGCCGGAGCTGACGCACGCGTCGGCCTCGCCGCTCTTCACGAGCTCGATCGCGACTCGCAGCGACGATCTTTCTTGCGGCGCAACGCGTCCGCCGGCGGCTCGTCCATCGACGACGACTTCGCGTGGCCGACTTTGAAGCCGAGCCGCGATGCCGTAGCGATCGCCGGCCTGCCGCTTTGCTTCGCTCGAGCACGTCGGGCAAGCCCACGAGCATCGAGGCTGACCGAATCGTCCGCTCGAGCGTCGCAAGCGCCGCCGGAACCACGGCCTCGGGCCCATGGTCTCCGCCCATGGCGTCCAAGGCAATTGTGACCTTGCGACTCACGCGGGACTTGGACTCGAGTGACGGCTTGCGCAACTGGGCGGAGCTCGCCAGCAACGCGAGAGCCAAAGCGACTACTCTTGCTCGGCTGTCCTGCGGGACTTCGAACACCTTCTTGCCGCGGTAGATAGCCGTCGGCCGTGACGTGATGACGCCGATGCGTCACTCCGGTGGTGGCGTCCACCGACAACGTCGGGCCGGTCAATGCATCGTGCGAACGACGCATGTCACGCCGAGAGGGCGTCTTGCGGCTCTTCTGAACTGCCATTGCAATCTCCTCGAACCTAACTATTCAGCGGCCGCCCACGGCTCGCTCACCGTCTCGGCCGACAAACGCCGCGCCAAGCTACCACAGTCCTCGACTCGGGCGTGCTTCGGCACGAGCGGAATCGCGACGATCAACTCGTCCTCGATCAGCTGCGCCGGGCTGCAACCGTCCGCCCTCCAGACTCGAACGGCTCGAACCCCTCCGGTACTGCCGCCGGCATCGACGGCCTCCGTTCGACCAGCGACGATCTCGACCGTCTCCGCCAGCTCGCTGCCGAAACGGCTCGAGGCAACGCTGGCACACGAGCTCCACCGCAGCCTCGTATTCGAGCCGCAGACGCCAGCCAACCGCCGCGCTGTCGAAAACTCAGTGTTGCTCTTACACTGCCGACTCCGATGGAGCAGGCTCGACAAGCCTGCGTCAGCTGCCGAGCAAGCTCACCGCTGAGCGTAACCTCTCCGATGCAGCCAACGATTCCAGATCGCGCAAACTGTACCAGGCGTGCAGCGAGCCGGACATAGGCCGCGCATGATAAGTGAGCGGGTTTCTGCGTCAAAACCGTGAGTTACGAGCTCCCGATCCTTGAAGCTGTTGCCGCACGCGATGCCGCAGTTCATCCTGGCCTCGACTTCCCGTTATCGCCGCGAGCTGCTCGCGCGGCTCGGGCTGCCCGTTCGATGACGCGCGCGCCCGGCGTCGACGAGGACGCCAGCGACCCGGCGAAGCCCCGGCAGCGCTCGCCGCGCGGCTCGCCCTGGCCAAGGCGCGAGAGCGTCGAGCGCCGCCGACGCCATCGTCGATCGGCTCCGATCAGGTCGCCTCGCTCGACGGCCGCCTGCTGCGCAAGCCCGGCGATCAGCGCGACGTCGCCGTCGCGCAGCTCCGCGCCTGCCAAGGCAGAACCGTCGCTGTTCCACACGGCCGTCGCGGTGATCGACCAGCGCTCGCGGCGAGACGCTGGTCAGCACGTCGACCGCACCGAAGTGCGGTTCCGCGACTCGACGCCGCCGCGCTCGAACAGCTATCGTGCGGCTCGAGCAGCCCGCTCGACTGCGCCGGCAGCTTCAAGGCCGAAGGGCTCGGAGTCGCGCTGTTCGAGCGGATCGTCGTCGCACGACCCGACCGCGCTCATCGGCCTGCCGCTGATCTTCGTTGCGCGCGACGCTCAAGGCAGCTGGGCGCCGATCCGCTCGCTGCCGATGGCGAGCTCTTGGCTTCGAGCGCGGTCAGCACGGCTTGCGAGCTCGTCGGGCAACGGCGCGCTCGACGCTGAAACGGCTCGCCGGTGTCGGGCCAGTCGAACGACAGCGAATGCGCATGCAGGAACATCCGCCGCAAGCCGAAGATCCTCAAGCTACGCGTTGAACTCGTCGTCGCCGTAGCGCTCGTCGCCGGCCACCGGATGGCCGGCGTGCGCGGCATGCACGCGGATTTGATGCGTTCGGCCGGTGTCGATCGCAGACCTCGAGCAACGATGCCGTCTTGCCGAACGGCTCGAGCAGCGGAACGTGCTGCGCGCCTCCTTGCCGGACGCGTCGACCTTCACGCGGGCTTCGCCGCCGACGCGGCGCGTCACGAGCGGCGCGTCGATCTCGGTCGTGCCCTCGGGCCAGCGGCCTTTCACGAGAGCCAGATAGCGCTTGTCGACGGCGCCCTCGCGCAGCAGTGCGTGCAGCACTCGCAGCGCGCTGCGCCGCTTCGCGAGCAGCAGACAGCCCGACGTGCCGCGGTCCAGGCGGTGAGCGAGCTCGAGCTCCTTGCTCTCGCGGACGCAAGAGCGCGCAGCGCCTCGATGCAGCCCAAGCTGACGCCGCTGCCGCCATGGACGGCGAGCCCGGCCGGCTTGTCGAGCACGAGCAAGCGCTCGATCCTCGTAGACGATGCGCTCGGCGAGCCAATCGAGCCGATCGTCGCGCGACCGCCAGCGCGGCGCTGCGGCGCGGACGCCGACGGGCGGAACGCGGACGCGATCGCCGGCTTGCAGCCGGTAGCTCGGGCTCGTACGCGCCCCGAGTTCACGCGCACCTGCCCCGAGCGAATCAGCCGATAAACGTGGCTGCGCGGCACGCCTTTGCAGCTCGCCGAGCAGGTAGTTGTCGAGCCGTTGCCCGGCCACTCTCGGACTCGATGTCTCGTGGCGGACGGACGGCGCCCGACGTTCTGCGGGGGTGTTTTTGCGGTGGATTCAACGGCGTACGAATTGAGCCTGAAGAACCGTATGTTATAGTACCGCGCACGGGAAGCGGCCCACGCCGGGTAAGTCGCCCGAACGCTCCCGAGCCTTATTCTGGCGGTAGCTCAACCAGGCGAGCTGCCAGTTTCAAGGAACATCACTACATAGGCGGACCGGAGATTTCGGGTCCCGCATCTGCGTAAGGCGATGGCTCTCCGTAGCAAATCTAACGCCGATAGACCGAGTCACGGATCGAGCAGCGCCGCTACCTCCATGAGCATCGTGCTGCAGCCGAGCACCGGCTCGGCCGCACTCTCTCGCAGACCGCGGTTATCGAACCGAGCCTCCGTGCACCGCCGCTATGGCACTGAGGATTTATGAAACGAATGTTGGTGAATGCAACTCAACGGGAAGAGTTGCGCGTGGCCATGGTGGATGGCCAAAAGCTCTATGATCTCGACATCGAGGTACCCTCCAGAGAACAGCGCAAGTCGAACATCTACAAAGGCCGCATCACTCGGATCGAACCGAGCCTCGAGGCCTGCTTCGTAGATTTCGGCGTCCAGCGCCACGGTTTCCTGCCTCTCAAGGAAATCTCGAGCGAGTACTTCGTCAAGCAGCCCGAGTCGGGCGATCGCGTCCAGATCCGCGACGTTCTGCGCGAAGGCCAGGAAATCGTCGTCCAAGTCGATAAGGAAGAACGCGGCACCAAAGGTGCGGCGCTGACGACCTTCATCAGCCTGGCTGGGCGATTCATCGTGCTGATGCCGAACAACCCCGGCGCGGGCGGAGTCTCGCGCCGCATCCAGGGCGAGGAGCGCGACATCGTCCGCCAGTCGCTCGAGGACCTCGCAGGTCGCCCGACGGCATGGGCTGCATCGTGCGCACGGCCGGCATCGGCCGCACGACCGAGGAGCTCAAGTGGGACCTCGACTACCTGCTGCGGGTCTGGGAAGCCATCAAGCAAGTCGTCGTCACGCGCCCCGCGCCGTTCCTGATCTATCAGGAAGGCAACGCCATCGTGCGCGCGCTGCGCGACTACTTCTCGAACGACATCGGCGAAATCCTGATCGACAGCCAACCGCGTCTATCAGGAAGCGTCGAGTTCATGGAGCGGGTGCTGCCGCACAACCTCAAGCAAGCTCAAGCTCTACGACGACCAACACGGTCCCTCTGTTCACGCGCTATCAGATCGAGAGCCAGATCGAGTCGGCTTACGGCCACAAAGTGCAGCTGCCTTCGGGCGGCAGCATCGTCATCGACCGCACCGAGGCCCTGACGGCGATCGACATCAACTCGGCACGCTCGACGAAGGGCGAGGACATCGAGGAGACGGCGCTCAACACGAACCTCGAAGCCGCCGACGAGATCGGCCGGCAGCTGCGGATCCGCGACTTGGGCGGCCTCGTCGTCGTCGACTTCATCGACATGGGCCCGCAGCGCAATCAGCGCGAGGTCGAGGAACAAGCTGCGCGACGCCGTGCGCCACGACCGCGCGCGTATTCAGATCGGCAAGATCTCGCGCTTCGGCCTGCTCGAGACTGTCGCGGCAACGGCTGCGCCCGTCCCTCGAGGAAGCGACGCAATCGATAACTGCCCGCGCTGCAGCGGCGCCGGCAACATTCGCAGCGTCGAGTCGCTGGCGCTCGCGATCCTGCGCTTGGTCGGCGAGGAAGCGCGCAAGGAGCGCACGGCGAAGGTCATTGCGCAGCTGCCGATGGACGTCGCGAACTACATGCTCAACGAGAAGCGCGATTGGGTCCAGACGCTGCAGGACGCTAACGGCGTCACCGTCGTGCTGCTCGGCAATCCGGATCTCGAGACGCCGAACTACTCGTTGCGGCGCGTCCGCGACGACGAGGCCGGCCTTGCCGGAGAACGCGGGCAACGAGCTACAAGCTCCTCGATCCGAAGCCGGATCCGAGCGTCGCCTACGAGGAAGTCAAGGCGTCACCGAAAACCGAGGAAGCCGCGGTTTCGCACGTCCTGCCGGCACACCGGCGCCCACACCGCCCTCCGAGCCTGAACCCGCACCGCGGCCGGCGCCGCCGAAGCCGCAGGGGCCGACGCTTTGGCAGCGGCTGTTTGGGTGCCTTTCGGCGCCGGCGGCCGAAGCGCAAGTGCCGCGCGCGAGAGCCGCGCCGAGCCGAGGCGGATCGGCGGCCCCAACACCGGGAACGCGCGATCGGCGGCCCCAGCAGGAGTCGCGCGGCCGCGACCGAGACAGGGATCGCGACCGTGATCGAGATCGGGATCGAGAAAGGGACCGGGGCCGGAACAAGCCACGCGCGAATCGGCCGCCGAGCGACAACACCGCGATGAGACCGAACCGCGGCGACCAGGGCTCGGGCGGTCGGAGCCGCGCGCTCGCGCAATCGCCGCGGCCAACGCCCTCAGCAGGGCCAAGAGGGGCCGCGACAAGACCAACCGCGGACGGATACGGGACCGCGCAGGCAAGACGGCAACGGGTTCCGTGATGCGCCCGCGCCTCGCAACGGACGGCAACGCGCCCGAACGCGAAATACGCGGCGGAAGCGCAAGAGCGCGCCGCCGAGCCGCGGGACCTGCGCGAACCGGAATACTCCGAACCGGAAAGCTCAGGCGACGTCGCGCTCGAGGGAGCGCCACGCCAGGAGGCCCCGGCTTGGAGCGAGCCCGCTGAGAGTACGGGCGACTGCGAGCGCGCCGAGCGCAGACTACGGAGCCTTTCCAGGAACCGCCGCGCGAATCGAGCCCGTTTCCGGAAGCCCCAGCGCAAGAGCACAGGGACACCGACGACTCCGAGCATCGGGCCGCGAGCGTGGAGGCCGAGGCACCCGCGCCGAAGCAGCCCGCCGACGGCGATCTGGGTGCGACCGGAACGGAGCGACCGGCAACCCCGCTGAGCTCGAGAGTCAGTTCCTCGTCGGGACGCTGCCGCTCCGGCGGCTTCCGCAGATGCTCGAGGAGGCCCGCGGCGGCCTCCTCGACGAGATCGAGGACGTGCTCGAAGCCGTTGCTGCCGCCGTAGTACGGATCGGGCACCTCGCGCCGACCCGCGTGCGGGCGCGAACTCCAAAAACAATCTGACCCGGTGGCGATACTCGGGCGGCGCACAGCTCGAGCAGGAACTCGCCGATTCTGCTCGTCCATCGCGAGCACGAGCTCGAAATGCTCGAAATCCTGCTCGGTCACCCGCCGCGCGCGCAGCTGCTTGAGATCGACGCCGCGGCGCTCGGCCGCGCGACACGCGCGCGGATCGGGGGCGCGACCCACGTGATAGCCATGCGTGCCGGCAGAATCGACTTCGACGTCGAGCTCGGGCGCGCTGCTCGGCGAGCAGCTTGCGGAACACGCCTTCGGCCGTCGGCGATCGGCAGATGTTGCCCATGCAGACGAACAAGACTCGCCGCGACGCGAGCGCCTCCGCGGGCGGCTTCGTCGCCGACGAGCCTCGCCATCGTGCGTTTCAGGCTTTTCCGAGCAGCTCTCTCATGTCGAGGTCAACTGCACGGTCGCGGCGCACGCTCGAGATAGCGACGGACCTTCGCGAGATCCTCCTCCGTGTCGACGTGCGGCGACGGCGGTTCGACGGCCTTCTGCCACGATGATCCGAAGCCCGAGCCACAGCGCGCGCAGCTGCTCGAGCTTCTCGACCTCCTCGAGCGCGCACGGCGGCGCGGCGCTGATCGCTTTCAAGCTCCCCGGCGCGATAGGCATACAAACCGATGTGCCGCTGCACGCGCCGGCCGTCCGCCATCGCGCGGCCACGGGATCGGCGCGCGGCTGAAGTACAGCGCCCAACCGTCCTTGTCCGTCACGACCTTGACGAAGTTCGGGTCGCGAAACTCGGCCTCGGACTCGGAGCGGCGTCATCAGCGTGGCGATCGCGGCTTGCGGATGCCAGCCGAGCAGCCGCGCCGTTTGCGCGATGCAGACGGGCGAGATCAGCGGCTCGTCGCCTTGCACGTTGACGACGATCTGACCGTCGTCCCACGCAAACCGCCGCGCGAGCTCGGCGATCCGATCCGTGCCGCTCGCATGCTCGGTCGCCGTCAGCTCGACGGCGCGCGCCGAACGCGCGGCACGCGGCCGCGATGCGCTCGTCGTCGGTCGCGACGATGACCTCGCTCGCGCCGCTCTGCGATCGGTCTGCCGGTACACCCACTCGATCATCGGCTTGCCGGCGATGTCCTTCAGCGGCTTGCCCGGCAAGCGCGTCGACGCATAGCGCGCCGGGATGACGACGATGAAGCCTGTCGTCACGGCCCGCTGCTCCGATGTCGCGCATCAACAACGCGCATGAGCCGCGCCGTGCAGTATCGGCGTCGAACCTGAAATCGACCACGACGCACCACACCCGTCCGCGTTCGCAGCTGCTCGCATTTTACTGCGTCCTTCTCCGTGATCAGCACGGCGCCGGGCTCGTCGAACGCAGATTCTCGAGCGTCGATCTCGGCATGATCCGTCGAGCGGATGCGGCGATCGACCTCGAGATCCGCGTCGCTCGAGCAGCTCGAAAAATCGCTGCGGATTGCCGATGCCGGCGACGGCATGCACGGGCTGCCTTGCGAAACGACTCGAGCGTGCGCACCGCGCCGTCCTTCAAGTGCTAGACCTTCGTGACGACGGCCTGCGGCACGGAACACGCCGGCATGACCCCACTCGCCGCCGTTCACGACGATCGCATCGACTTCCTGAGCCGCGACCACGGGCTCGCGCAGCGGACCGGCCGGCAAGCAGAGCCCGTTGCCCATGCCGCGCGCGCCATCGACGACCGCGATCTCGAACGCGCGCGCCGAGCCGGTAGTGCTGCAGCCCGTCGTCGGACAGCACGCACGTCGACGCGCGCATGCTCGAGCAGACGCCTCGACGCACGCGACGCGATCGGGGCCCGCGACGACGGGGCAGCCCGTACGGCGCGCAAGCAGCACCGGCTCGTCGCCGACCTCGCTGCGGATCGCTCGTCGGCAGTCACGGCGCGCGGCCACTCGGTGCCCTTGCCGCGATAGCCGCGCGTCGACGATGCCGACCTTGCGGCCGCGCTGCTTCAGCTGGTCCGCGAGCCAAATGACGAATGGCGTCTTGCCGGTGCCGCCGACGCTGACGTTGCCGACGACGATCACCGGGACCGGCGCCTCGACGGTCGCACGCCAACCGCGCCGATAGGCCGTTCGCCGCAGCCGCGCGAGCGCGATATAGACGGCGAGACGGGCCACAGCAGCCAACGCACCGGGCTGTGCCGTACCAAATCCGATTCAACAGCTCTGCGAGCAGTTGTTGAAGTCTTTCGGCCGCATGGGCGCTCACTCGGCGAACTGCATCTTGTACAGCGAGGCGAATAGTAGCCGCCGCGCGCGAGCAGCTCCGCATGCGTGCCGGTCTCGACGATCTGCGCCTTCGCGCATGACGACGATGCGATCGGCGTGCTCGACGGTCGACAGACGATGCGCAATGACGAGCGTCGTGCGCCCTCGCATGAGACGTGTCAAGCGCGGCCTGAATGCGGCGCTCGGACTCGGTGTCGAGCGCCGAAGTCGCCTCGTCGAGGATCAGCACCGGCGCGTCCTTGAGCAGCGCACGCGCGATCGCGATGCGCTGGCGCTGGCCGCCCGAGAGCAGCGCGCCGCGCTCGCCGACCCGCGTGTCGAGGCCGTGCGGCAGCGTCGCGGCGAACTCCGTGACATATGCCGCTTCGGCGGCGCGCTCGATGTCGGCGCGCGACCGCTTGGCGAGCGCTCCGTAGGCAATGTTGTTCGCAATCGTGTCGTCGAACAGCACGATGTCCTGGCTCACCAGCGCGATCTGCCGTCGCAAATCGCGCAAGCGGTAGCTCGCGCACGTCCGCGCCGTCGAGCAGCACGGCGCCCGCGTCGACGTCGTAGAACCGCGGCAGCAAGCTTACCAGCGTCGACTTGCCGCTGCCCGACTGGCCGACGAGCGCCACGCTTCGCGCCCGCCGGCACGGCGAGGTTCACGTTGCGCAGCACGCGGGGTCTTTGCCGCGTCGTAGCGGAACGACACGTCGCGATACTCGACGTCGCCGCGCGCACGCGCGATTGATTCGTGCACCGGTGTCGGTCTCGCCCGGTTGATCGAGAATCTCGAACAAGCTCGCGGCGGCGGCGACGCCGCGCTGCACGACGGCGTTGATGTTGATCAGGCGCTTCAGCGGCGAGAGCAACATGCCCATCGCCGTGATGAAGCCGAGGAAAGCGGCGCCCTCAAGTCCTCGAGCACCGAAGAGGCGACAAAGTACATCACGGCGGCAACGCCCAGCGCGACGGCGTACTGCGTCAGCGCCTCGCCCCATGCGCGCACGGCGACGAGACGCACGTTGAGCCGGAAATTGCGCGTGATTGATCTCCTCGAATTGCCGCGCGCTCCTGCTCTTGTCCGTCGAACACCTTGACGACGCGCTGGCCGTGCAGCGACTGCTCGGTGAGCTTCGTGACGTCGCCCATCGAGTGCTGAATTCGCGTGCTGTAGCGGCGAAACGCGCGGCTCATCACCGCGACCAACCACCGCGACGACCGGCCCACCACACTGATCAGCAACGTCAGCGCCGGGCTGCGAACGATCATCATGCGAGCGCGCCGATCACCGCGATCGTGTCGCGCATCGCACGACGATCGCAGTCGAAACCGCCTCCGCGACCTGTTCCGTGTTGTACGTCAGCCTCGAGATCAAGACACCCGCGAGTTGCGATCGAAGTAGCGCGCGGGCAAGGCCAAATAGTGACCGAACAAATCAGTCCGCAGGTCACGGATCACGGCGCGGCCGACCCAGTCCAAGCCGTAGACGAGCAGAAACTCGACGATTCCGCGCACGCCGAAACAGCACGAGGATTGCGAGCGGGACCTCGACGGCATCCCTGACCGTGCCACCCGTCGCCTGCAGGCGCTCGATCACGCTAGCTCATGAGGTCCGGCACGAGGAACGTGCCTGCCGCGTAGGCCGCGGACGCAATGGACGCCGCGAGCACGACGCGCCGTTGCGCGGGCTTCAAGTACTCGAGCAGCCTGCGGTAAACCGCGACGACGTCCGACTTCATCCCGACCATGGTGGATACCGCGCTCGCCACGACCGTTGCCGACCGCCTTGAAACGAACCTTACGGCGTCGAGCTTCCGGCGGAGTGACGGTTGAGATGTTGATATCGACGAAGCCGAGTTGCCCGGCAACGTCCATGGCGGTGATGACCGCTTGGTGAGTGGCCTGCGCATCGGCGCGAATGATATACCGGTAAGTCTCGCTGCTCGCCGATCAACCGTTCGATCGCCGCGCGCAGCGTGCGCTGCTCGCTGTTGACGAGCAGCCTTCCGTTTACGGTGTAGTTCCCGTTCTGCGCGATCGTGATCTCGAGGACCTCGCTGACCGGGGTTTGCTCTGCCGAGGCGCTCGCCTCGGGCAGGCGCAGGTTGATCTTGCTCTCGCGCAAGAACGTCGTCGACACCATGAAAAACAGGACGAGCACGAAGAGCACGTCGACGAACGAAATGACGTTGATCTCAGGCTCTTCTCTTGACGCGGCTCTGCAGCTTCATCGGGGACTACTGAGGAGCTCCGGAGCGTTGCTGTTGCAGCAGCGCCTCCATGAATCTCATCGACTCTTTTTCGATCTGGATCGACGAGGCCATCCACCCGCCCGCGCAGGTAACGATACGCGATCAACGACGGAATCGCGACCGTCAATCCGGCCGCAGTCGTGATCAAGGCCTCCGAAATACCCCCGGCGAGGACGGCGGGATTGCCGACACCCTGCGCCGTGATCGCGGTGAAGGATCTGATCATGCCCGACACCGTGCCAAGCAGTCCGAGCAGTGGTGAGATCGCCGCGATTGTCCCGAGCGGGTTCAAGTACCGCTCGAGCTCGTGCACGACGTGCCGGCCCCTGTCCTCGATGGCCTCCTTGAGAACGTCGCGCGTGCCGAAGCGATGTTCGACACCGGCCGCAAGCATCTGCCCTAGCGGCGAGCTTTGATGCAGCGTTTGCAGGTTCTTCGGATCGAGCTGGTTGTTCTTGATCCAGCTCCCAGACTTGCGCCGACGTGTTGCCGGCAGGACGCGGTTGCGCTGCAAAGTCCAGAGGCGCTCGAGAACGATCGCCACCGCGACGATGGAGCACGCGATAATCGGCAGCATGATCAAGCCGCCGGCTTGCACGATTTCAAGCATGAAGACCCGCAAACTCTCCTAAGGCCGGCACGAACTATAGCGCGCTGACAACTGTTTCCAAAGGTCTATTTCTCAGTTTGACGAGTTGCCCGGCGGGCGCGAGCCACAAATCGGATGGCGCCCTAGCTTACGGGATCCCAATAGCGGATGCGCCGACCGCGTTCGGTCCTGACGAGCGCGCCGCGCGCATCGAGCTCTATCGTAATTGCCCCCGAGTCGCCAGTTACGAGCACGGTCGCCCCGCGCCCCTCCCAGCGCTGCCGCACTTCTGGCCGCGGGAAGCCCCAGCGGTTGGCATGGGCCGCCGACACGAGGGCCCACACGGGACGCGTCGCCGCGACGAAGTCCGCAGATGACGAGGATGCGCTGCCGTGATGCGGCACGATCACGACCTCCGCCGCGAGGTTGGCGACTGCGCGCAACGCCCGCTCGCCGCGTGCCTCGATATCTGCGGCGATCAAGATAGACCTGCCATCGGACCGCTACCTGCAGAACACACGAACTGTCGTTGCCGCGTGCGCCGAAGTCGGCGGGTGGGTGCAGGATCGTGAACATCACCTCGTCCCAGATCCACCGTTGCCCGCGCTCGCACGGCGTGCCCGGAACGGCCGTGACGTCGGGCCCAACCAGCGCGACGACGTCCGGTAGCGCGCGCAGGATCGCCGCGGCGCCGCCCGAGTGGTCGTTGTCGGCGTGACTGATGATCAACCGGTCGAGCACGCGGCGGCCGCTACCGGCGAGTGCCGGAAGTGCGATCTGCTCGCCGCTGTCGAATCCGGACGGAAATCTCGGACCCGCGTCGAACAGGAGGCGGTGCTCGCGGGTCTCGATGAGAACGGCCAAGCCGTGGCCGACGTCCAGCATTACCACTCGCACCGCTCCGCGCGGTAAGGGCGAGACGGATGGCCAGCACAACGGCAGCAACGCGAGCCAGGCGAGCCGCCGCGCCGGCAGCGGCGGCGCCGCGATCGCAAAGAGCGCACCGCCGCAAGCGACTGCAGCGGCCGCAGAATCCCGGCGGTGCAAGCGGCAGCGACGCCCACGGGAACGTCGCGAGTCGATGAAGCGCGAGCATGGTCGTGCTTGCGAGGAGCCCGGCACCGAAGATCAGAGCGTCGCCGGCCGGCGCAAGCGGCGTCAGCAACGTCGCTAGCAAGGCGAGCGGCACGAGCACGAGATTGAATAGTGGAATCGCAAGCAAGTTCACCGCTGGACCTACCACCGAAATTTCCGCGAAGAACAGCGCCGTCAACGGCAGCAGCGCAAAGCTGATCCCCCACTGCATGCGCGTGAGCTCGAAGAGCGCAACGAGCCGCAACCGAACACTGGCCGCGGGAACGCGCGGCGCCGCGAGCAACATCAAGAACGCAACAGCCACGAACGACAGCCAGAACGACGCCGACAGCGGTGCGAATGGGTCCAAGACCAGGATCGCGAGCAAAGCCGCGCCCAAGCTTTGCAGCGGCGCGATTTCGCGGCGGCTCACGACGATGGCCAGTGCGACGACGATCATCGTGAGCGACCGCTGCGCCGGCAACGCGAAACCCGTCAGCGCCGCATAACCCGCAGTCGCGAGCACGCTCGCGGCCGCGGCGACCTCGAGGTCGTATGCTGCGAGCCGAGTCGGCAGACGCACGAAGAGCCAACGCAGGCACACGAACACGGCGAGCCCGAGCAGCGCGACGTGCATTCCCGACACGGCGACGAGATGGCTCGTGCCCGTGACGCGAAAATCCCGCCACGTCTCCTCGGTGAAGCGGAACCGCTCGCCGAGCGCAAGCGCAGTCAGCAGCGCTGCGGCCGAAGCATCCGGCGCGGCCGCAGCATAGCGATCGGCGAGTCGCGCCCGAAGCAGCAACCACGAGCGGCGGAAGCTCGGGGCGCCCTCTTCAATTCGCGCCGAACGCACGTAGCCCGTGGCGCCGTAGCCGCCGTGAGGAGCCACCGCTCGTAGTCGAAGCCGCCCGGATTGCGCAGCCCGCGTGGCGGCTTCAGGCGCGCCACGAGCGCGAGCGAAGTTCCGGCTGCTAGCCGCGGCGGCGGGTCGTACCACGTGAGGCGAATCCGCTGGCGGCACGCCTGCCGGCCGCGGCGCCGAGACTGTGAACGAAAACGTGACCTGCCCCGGCGAGGGACTCGGAAATCCGTCGATCCACCCCGTGAGCTCGAAGTCGCGGCCGAGCGTTGCGGCGGGCAAGCGATCGGCCAAGCGCACTTGTGCGCAGTACGAGGTCCAGGCGAAGCCCGCGATCGCCCAAAACAGGAACTGCAGCCGCGTTGGCTTGAGCAACAACAGCCCCGCCAGGAACGCCGGCGCGACCCATTCCGGTCCGGGCAAGCGCGGCAATTGGTGCACCGCGAGCGTGCCCGCAAGCCACGGCAATCCGACGCCGGCGATACCGGCGGCGTAGTAATTCTCGGGCGCGGCCGCGCGACTGCGACCTCTTAGGCGGGCCTCAATACGCCATCCTTGAGCTCGAACACGCGATCCATGCGTTCCGCCAAATCCGGATCATGCGTGACGACGACCAAGCTCGTGCCGAGCGCGGCGTTGAGCGAAAGCAACAGCTCGAAGACGCGCAAGCCGGTCGGGCGGTCGAGATTGCCCGTCGGCTCGTCCGCGAGCACCGCCGCCGGATGCGTGACGAACGCGCGAGCGACGGCCGTGCGCTGCCGCTCGCCGCCGGAAAGTTGCCCCGGCCGGTGATCGAGCCGCTCGCCCAAGCCCACGCGCTCGAGCAGCTCGCTCGCGGCGCTCTCGGCTTCCCGCGGCTTCATTCCGCGCACGAGCAACGGCATCGCCACGTTCTCGACCGCCGTGAACTCCGGCAGCAGATGATGAAATTGATAGACGAAGCCGAGGGCACGATTGCGTAAGCCGGCCGCGCTCGGCGTCGCTCAGCGGCTCATCGACTCGCCGGCGACGCGCACGTCCCCCGCCGTAGGCTCGTCGAGGCCGCCGAGAAGCTGCAGCAGCGTCGTCTTCCCCGAGCCCGACGACCCGACGATCGCGATTCGATCGCCTTTGCCGACGCTCAAGTTGACGCCGCGCAGCACTTCGATTTTTCGGCCGACGTCCTCGAACGTCTTCACGAGGTTGGATGCAGCGAGGACTGTCTCACTCTCACTCATAACGCAGCGCCTCGGCCGGCGGTTGGCGAGCCGCGCTCAAGGCCGGATAGAACGTGGCGGCGACCGCGAGCACCGAGCGCCAGCCGCCGATCTCCAGCGATCTCGAGCGGCCGCAACTGCGTCGGCAGATCGCTCAAGAAATACACCTCGGCGGACAGCAGGTCGATGTCGAACCAAGCCTCGAGCAAGTCGACGAAGTTCGCGAGCTGCGACGTCACGAGCAGCGCCAAGCGCAACGCCGAGCAGCGTGCCGACGACGACCGATCAACGTACCCTGGCTCGCAAACACCGTCATGATCGCGCGCGGCGCCGCGCCGAAGCTGCGCAGGATCGCGATGTCGCCGCGCTTGTCGCGGACGACCATCATCAGCGTCGAGACGATGTTGAACGCGGCCACCGCGATCACGAGCGACAGAATCACGAACATGATCGCCTTCTGCAGTTGAATGGAACGGAAATAGGTAGCGTGCTGCCGGGTCCAGTCGTCCACATAGAAGTTGCTGCCTTTCTCGTTCGCCAGCTCTGTCGCGAGCTCAGTCGCCACGCGGCTCGCCGCATAGAAATCCGTCACGTTCAAGCGCACGCCGGTCGCGCGCCCGGCCGTACGAAACAGTACGGCAGCATCCGTCGAGATTCACGAATACCAAGCCGCGGTCGTATTCGTACATGCCCGCCTCGAAAATGCCCGCTACCTCCAAGCTGCGGACTCGCGGCACGAGACCGGCCGGCGTCACTCGTGCTTCGCGCGAGCACGAGCACGATCTCGTCTCCCACGCCGACGTTGAGCGCTTCGGCAAGGCTCCTGCCGATCAGGACGGCGTAGCTGCCCGGCTTCAACGTATCGATGCTGCCTTCGCGAATCGCGTCGTTGATGCTCGAGACCTCGCGCTCGAGTTCCGGGTCCACGCCGCGGACGATCACGCCGGCGAGCGACTCGCCTGCGACGGCCATGCCTTGACCTTCGACGAACGGCGCGGCTGCGGAAACGTCCGGCCGCTGCAATGCACGCGCCCGCAGCCCCTGCCAGTCTTCGAGCGGCCCGTCGTAGCCGCCGATCGTGGCATCCGAGACCATGCCGAGAATCCGTCTGCTGCAGCTCGTACTCGAAACCGTTCATGACCGACAGCACGACGATTAGTACCGCTACCGCCAAGCCGATGCCAATCATCGAAACGGCCGAAATGAACGAAATAAAGCTGTGCGAGCTGCGCGCGCGCAAATAGCGCAAGGCGATCGACAGCTCGTAGGGTTGGCGCATCGATCTTCCGCTAGTCGTAGCGCAGCGCGGCGGCGGGAGCGACGGCGGCGGCACGCCGTGACGGGATACACCGTCGCGAGCATCGGCCACGACGAACGCGGCGGCCGGAATCCCGACGACGTCCAAAACATGCACCTCGGACGGAATCTGCGTAACGTAATACACGTCGCCGGGCATGATCTGGAAATTGAACGTGGTCTCGAGCCACGGGACGATCACGTCGACATTGAGCGCGAGCACGAGGCCGAGACCTGTCGCCGAGCACGGTGCCGATGAGCCCGATCACCGAGCCCTGCACGAGAAAAATGCGCGCGACGCGGTTCGGCTCGAGGCCGCAGGTGCGCAAGATCGCGATGTCCTTTTGCTTGTCGATGACGACCATCATCAGCGAGGCGACGATGTTGAACGCCGCCACGCCGACGATGAACATCAGAATGATCGTCATCATGAGCTTCTCGATGTGGATCGCCGTGAACAGATTCCGATGCTCCTCCGCCCAGTCTGAATATCTCAGCTCGGCGGCGGCCGGTGGAGCGGTTTGGCTACCATCCGAAGTGCCGCCTTCGCTTTCCTGCAATTGCCGGCGCAGCGCCGCGTCAATCGCCGGTAGGCGTTCACGCTGGAACCGCGTCACCCCGAGCGGATCATCAAGACGTACGGCGAGGCCTTCGGCGCGGCCTTGGAGACCCTTGAGATCGCTCGCGTCCGTCATGTGCACGAGCGCGAGGCTGGTGTCGTGTTCCTGGATGCCGGCCTCGAAAATGCCGGCTACGGTGAAGCCCGAATAGCGCGGCAGCACATTGCCGTTGACGATGCGCGGCACCACCAACGTCACCTGATCGCCGCGAGCCAAACCGAGATTCAGGGCGAGCACCCTGCCCAAGATGATGCGATGCGCGCCGGGTTGCAGCGCTTGCAAGGTGCCGTCTCTGAGGAATCGCTGCACGTCGGAAACACCCTGCTCCTCGTCCGGCAGAATGCCTCGCACGAGCGCCGGACGCAGGTTGACGCCGGCCGCAAGCATGCCTTCGAGCGACACATAGGGCGACGCGCCCGATACTTCAGGTGCTGTCCGCGAGACTTCTCTTGAGCTCGCGCCAGTCGGGAAGCCCGACGCGCGGGGCCGCGATCGTCGCGTGCGCGCTCATGCCCAACAGGCGGGTGCGCGTCTCGGTTTCGAGCCCGTTCATGACCGACAGAATCACGATCAAAGCGGCAACGCCGAGTGCAATTCCGATGAGCGACGCTGCGCTCATGAACGAGACCACGCCGCGCGAGCGGCGCGAGCCCAGATAACGCAGGCCAATGAAGCACTCGAGCGGTTGCAACATAAGGAGGGCATTAAACCATAGCGCAGAATGTGACACAGGCCACAAAGTTGGGCCGGGCTTGATTTCACGGCCGGCGTGCCGGTGCTATATTCGGCCCGTTGCAGGGAGGATCAGAACATGTCGAAAGCGATCTTGGCGTTGCTGCTCACGTTGAGCGCAGCCGGAAGCATTGCGGACGTGCTATTGATCGACGGGGTCGAGACGGACGCGCAATCAGCGAGCCTGCGGCCCGCTCGCGGCATGAGCATGGAGCGCGTCGAAGCGAGCTTCGGAACACCCACGGATAAGCACGCCGCGGTCGGCGAGCCGCCGATCACGCGGTGGGATTATCCGGGCTTCGTCGTGTATTTCGAGTATCAGCTCGTCATCCACTCGGTCGCTCGTCACTAGCCGACCTTCGCCGACGCGCCCGCGTCGGCGTCCTGCGCGCCGATCCCGCTATGGGATAATTCGTCTTTTGCGCGAGCAAGGGGCGATGATCGGCGATATCTTCCACGCGTTACCGCTACCGGACGACAGCCGTCCGCGGATACGCTGGGCGCAGCTGCACGGCAGCGCCGTGAGCCTCGCCGTCGCGGAAGCCGCCGGGCGGCACTCCGGCCCGATCTGTGTGATCGCGGCCACCGTGAGCGCCGCCGACCGCCTCGAGCACGAGGTCAAGTTCTTCACCGGGCGGCCGACGCGCCGCTTCCCCGACTACGAGACGCTGCCGTACGAATCGATTTCTCCGCCGCAGGATTTGCTCGCCGATCGGTTGTTGACGCTCTACGAGCTCGCTCGAGGCGCAGCGCAGACGTTGATTGTCGATGCGGGGGCGCTGCTAAGTCGCCTGCCGCCGCCGGACTTCGTGCTCGCGCGATCATTGCTGCTTACGGTCGGCGACCGCCTCGATCGCGCGGCGCTGACGCGCCGATTGACCGATCATGGCTACCTGCGCGTCGAGCAGGTGACGGAGCCCGGCGAATTCGCCGTGCGCGGCGCTCTCCTCGATGTCTATCCGACCGGAAACTCTGCGCCCGTGCGCATCGATCTCCTCGATGACGAGATCGAAACGTTGCGGACGTTCGATCCGCAGACGCAGCTCTCCGCCGGCGCAACCGACTCGATTCGGATTCTGCCGGCACGCGAGTTTCCGTTCGACGAAGCCGGGATCAAAGGTTTTCGGGAGCGCTTCCGCGAGCGCTTCCCGGTCGAGCCGGGCCGCTGCCCGATCTATCGCACGATCTCCGAGGCGCAACTGCCCGCGGGCATCGAGTATTACCTGCCGCTGTTCTTTGCAAAGACCGCGGCCCTATTCGACTACTTGCCGCAGAACGCGCTGGTCGTGCTCACGGACGGTGCACTCGAAGGCATCACGGCGGGCTGGGAGCTGATCGTCGAGCGGCATGGGCAACTCGACGGCGACATCGAGCATCCGATCCTGCCTCCGGACGAAGGCTTTTGGAGCCCAGCCTCGCTACACGAGCGGCTGGATCGACACCCGACCCTCACGCTCGCGCACGCGGAGTCGCCGGAGGAGAGCGAGGACGTCGTCAATGCGGGGACGTCGCATCCTCTCGCGGCGGGCGTCGCCGCGACCGAGGACCGTATCGAGCGCTGGCTCAATCCCGACGCTTCGGATCGCACGCTCGTCGTGACCTCCTCCCCTGGGCACCGCGAGATGATGCTCGAGCTACTGCACAACCGAAAGCACAACCCGGAAATCGTGCGCGGTTGGCGGGAGTTTCTTGCAAGCGATGCGCGTCTCGCGATCACCGTCGGCGAGCTCGCTGAGGGCTTGAGGATCGCGGCGCGCAAGTTGCGTCTCATCACGGCCGCTGAGCTCGGTATGGAGCGCCCGCGTCAGCGGGTCCGGCGCAGGCGCGCGCGCGACCCCGAGGCCGTGATTCGCGAGCTCACGGACCTGCAGGTCGGGGCGCCGGTCGTGCACGAGGACTACGGCATCGGGCGCTATCACGGCTTGAAGACGCTCGACGTCGACGGGTTGCTGACCGAGTTCCTGCTCCTCGAGTACGCCGGCGGCGACAAGCTCTACGTGCCGGTGCACAGCCTGCACCTCGTTACTCGCTACACCGGCGCGGCCCCGGAAGACGCGCCGCTGCATCGCTTGGGGTCCGACCAATGGACGAAAGCGAAGCGCAAGGCGGCGGCGCAGGCGCGCGACGTCGCCGCCGAGCTTCTGAACCTGTATGCGCAACGCGCGGCGCGCACCGGCACGCGACTCGAGTATTCGGAAAGCGACTATCGGCGGTTCACGCTCGAATTCCCGTTCGAGGAAACCGACGACCAGCTCGGCGCGATCGAGCGCGTGTTGGAGGATCTCAGCAGCGAGCGGCCGATGGATCGGATCGTCTGCGGCGACGTTGGCTTCGGCAAGACGGAGGTGGCCTTGCGCTCTGCGTTCGTGGCCGTGCATGCCGGTTACCAGGTCGCCGTGCTCGTGCCCACGACGTTGCTCGCACAGCAGCACTTCCGCACGTTCCAGGACCGGTTCGCCGATTGGCCCGTGCGCGTCGAGCTCCTGTCGCGGTTCCGCAGCGCGAAAGGGTCCGCGGACGTGCTTCGCGGCCTTACTGAAGGTGCGGTCGACATCGTGATAGGCACGCACAAGCTCCTGCAGTCGGAAGTGCGCTTCAAGAACCTCGGCCTCGTCGTAGTCGACGAAGAGCATCGCTTCGGCGTAAAGCACAAGGAACGCTTGAAGAAACTGCGCACGCACGTCGACATGCTGACGCTCACGGCTACGCCGATCCCGCGCACGCTGAACATGACGCTCGGCGGACTGCGCGATTTGTCGATCATCGCGACACCGCCGGCGGATCGGCTCTCGGTGAAGACCTTCGTCGGCGAATGGAGCGATCGGCAGATCCGCGAGGCGGTGCTGCGGGAGATCCGCCGCGGCGGCCAAATCTATTTCGTGCACAATCGCGTGGAGAACATCGAAGCGGTGGCCGCCGATCTGCAGAAGCTGCTACCCGAAGCGGACATTCGAGTCGCGCACGGCCAAATGTCCGAGCGGGCGCTCGAAAACGTGATGCTCGATTTCTATCATCGGCATTTCAACGTGCTCGTGTGCACGACGATCATCGAGAGCGGCATCGACATCCCTACGGCGAATACCATCGTCATCAATCGCGCCGACCATCTGGGGCTCGCGCAGTTGCACCAGCTGCGTGGCCGAGTCGGCCGCTCGCATCACCAGGCGTATGCCTATCTGATCGCCCCGCCGTTGCGCGCGCTGTCGCCGGACGCGGCGAAACGCCTCGAAGCGATCGAGTCTCTCGAAGAGCTCGGTTCGGGCTTCACGCTCGCGACGCATGATCTCGAGATTCGCGGCGCGGGCGAGCTGCTCGGCGAAGGACAGAGCGGCCAGATCCAAGCGATCGGCTTCACGCTCTATAACGAGCTGCTCGCGCGGGCCGTGCGCGAGCTGCGAGAAGGCCGCGAACCCGATCTTACGGACCCTTTCACGCATGGTCCCGAGATCGAGCTCGGCGTCGCGGCGCTGATTCCGGAGGACTACATGCCCGACGTGCACATGCGGCTCGTTCACTACAAGCGCATCGCGAACGCGGGCTCCGAGCGCGAGCTCGAGGAGCTGCAGATCGAGCTCATCGATCGCTTCGGATTGCTGCCCGCACCGGCGAAGACATTGTTCTCGATCACGTCGCTCAAGCTGCTCGCGCAGCGCCTCGGCATTGCGAAGATACAAGCCGGCGCCCACGGCGGCACGGTGCGATTCGGCGAGCGCTCGTCCGTCGATCCCCTCGTGTTACTCGCGCTCATCGAGAACGACGGCGATACCTATCGGCTCGAGGGTCCTTTCAAGCTGCGCTACACGGCCAAAGCGGAAACGGCCGCCGAGCGGATGGCCGCCGTGCAAGCGCTGCTCACCAAGCTCGGCGCGGGCGAGCGCGCCTCCGAAGCGGCTTAGAAGCCCGCTCGTGAACGGTCCGTTATAATCTCCGCATGAAGATTCGAATGTGGGCCGCATCCTACGCAGTGCTCGCCGCCCTGGCCGCGCTGATCTTGAGCTCAGGAGTTTTCGCGCAGGCCACGCCACCGGCAGAGCCGGCAGCGGAGCCCGTCGCGGGACCGGCGATTCCGCAATACCAGGTGGAGATCCTCGTGTTCGGCTATCGCGAGCTCGATCCGAGCGAAGAGCGCTTCGGGCATCGCGCAGACTCACTCGCGGCGGAGGAGCCCGTCGTCAGGCGCGAGCCGCGCGTGTATGACGACTCGAGCCTCGAGTCGCTGACCGAACCGCCCGCGGCCGGTGGGCTCGGCGGCGCGACGGAATCCCCGAGCACCGACGGCAATTCTCCGGCGTTTCAGTTTCGCCTGCTGCAACCGGAGGAGCTGCAGCTCACACGCGAATACCAGGCTTTGGGCCGGATTCCCGCGTATGTACCCCTCGTGCACGGCGGTTGGGTGCAGCAGGGATTGCCCGAAGATCAATCCCGGCCGTTCGATCTAGCGCTCCTCGGAGTCGTGAACCCGAGCGGCAGCATCCGTCTGCACTTGAGTCGGTTCCTGCATTTGACCGTTGATTTGACCTATCACAACGGCCCGCTTCGACCTGCGCAGACCGCCGATGCGTTCGGCTCGCGCGAGCTCACGGAGGTGGCCCTCGCGCCGCGTTTCACCCTGACTGCGGAGCGCCAAGCGCGTAGCGGCGAGCTCCACTACTTCGATCATCCGGCGTTCGGCTTGCTCGTGAAAGTGACGCCGTTGCCTCCCGATGCGGTGCCGCTCGTTCCGCGCGGCGCCGAGCCCGCGGCCTAAGAGCCACGTCAGCTCGAGGCGGCTGCCTCGGCTAGCTCCGCCAGCCGCAGATCGGCTTGCGCACGCGCGATCACGGAGTCAGTGTCCTCCTCCGCGTCCTGGCGGGCAACCGACGACCGCGCTGCGAATCGTCACGTACCGGCCCGATTTCGAGCGCGGATTATGCAGGCCGAGGCGTCGAACGTTGTCGATAATCTGGTCGGCCAACCGTTGCACCTCGGCCGGCTCTTGACCGAGCACCGACGCGACGAGCGTCGAGTCGTCGTAGCGGGCGCAGAGGTCTCCGGCACGCCGCAATGTGCGCATGACTTGCACGCCGATCATGCGCTGACAAGAGTCCGCCGCCTTCGAGCCGAATGTTTGTCGATAGGTGTCGAAGTCCACGATCTCGAACAGCAACACCGTGACGAAGCGCCGATCGCGGCGCGCAACGGCCAGATCGCGGCGCAGTAAATCCTGGAAGTACCCGAGCCGCAGCAAACCGCTGGCGGGGTCGACCTTGTCGAGGGTTGCGATTTTTTGCCGCGCGCGCCCGAGCTCGCGCTCGAGCAAGCTCACTTCCACATTCGAGCCCTCGCCGCCGGGTTGCCTGGCCGGCTTTTGGATGCAGAGAAAGTATTTGAGATCGCCGCGCGCGTTGTAGATTGGCTCGACGCTGATCTCGCTGATCCAAGAAGTGCCATCCTTGCGCAGATCCGGCACCGTGACCGCGCAGGCCTCGGCGCAACCGATCGCTGCCTTGAGTCGCTCGAGATTTTGCTGACCGTCGGAGTCACGCTTCGCGAGGCGGAAGGGGCTGCCGGTCAACTCTTCGGCCGAATAACCGGACAGCATTTCGTAGGCTGGATTTGCAAAGACGATCGGCAGATTCGGATCTTGTGCATCGACTAGCAGAATTCCCTCGGAAATCGATGTCACCATCTGCTCGAGCGTGTGACGGCTCAGTGACTTCAGGCTTCGCGCGTCCCTGCCGATCTCCATTCAATTATGTTCGATCACCTCGACGTAAAGTGTCTATGACCGTCATCACAATGCTTCTGTGCAGAGATCCGGAATCAATCGCCGCAGAACTTCCGCTGCACGTTGCATGCCGAGCGCCAGATTAAGTTCTATTTGCGCGTGAATGCCGGCGCCGTCGGCCGAGCGGCCCGCTGCATAGTTCACCGCGACTGCGCATATTGCATAATGCAGGTCGAGCTCGCGCGCAAGCGCGGCTTCGGGCATTGCCGTCATGCCGACCATTGCGCACCCATCCCGTTCGAGCCGGTCAATCTCTGCGGCGGTTTCGAGCCGGGGCCCTTGCGTCACGCCATAGACTCCGCGCTGCACCGCGTTGCCGCGTTCGGCGATCGCCGTGGCCAGCCTGCCCGCGAGAACGGCGTCGAACGGTTGCGTTAAATCGACGTGCACGACGTTGCCTCCTCCGCCGAAGGTCGCGGCGCGGCCCCACGTGTAATCGATCAGCTGCTCCGGCACCGCCAAATCGCCCGGACGAAATCCGGGCGCAATCGCGCCTACTACGTTCACTGCGATGCAGCGGCGCGCACCGTGCGCATGCAGCGCCCACAGATTCGCTTGGTAGTTGATCTCATGCGGAGCGAGCGCGTGCGCTTCGCCGTGACGAGCAATACACAGCACGCGGTGCGCGCCGAACGCCGCCGTCAGGATCGGGCCGCTGGGAGAACCATATGGCGTCTTGGTTGGGCTGCGGGCGACGATCTCAAGATCCAAGCGCGAGAAGCCGGAGCCGACGATCAACGCGAGGTCGGCCATCGCTCAGCCGTCCTCGCGCAGCGCATAAAGACCGCGCAAGCCGCGCCAGTAGCCCTTGTAGTCCATGCCGCAACCGAACACGTACGCGTCCGCGACGTCGAATCCGACGAAATCCACCGCCGGCCGCACAACGTGCTCGGCCAGCTGCTTGACGACGAGCACGGCGGTGAGCTGGCTCGCAACGCCGATGCCGGAGAGCTTCTCCTGCACCGCAGCGAGCGTCACGCCGCGATCCAGAATGTCGTCGACGATCAACACCGTGCGGCCCGCGAGTCGAGCGCTCGGGCGCACGCGCCAGTCGAGAGCGCCGCCGGTGAGCGAGTTCGCGTAACGCGTCACGTGCACGTAGTCGAACTCGTATGGGAAGGCGAAGCGCGAGGTCAACGCGGCCGCCGTGAACACGCCGCCATGCAGAACAGCGAGCACGACGGGATTCGCTGCCCCGAGCGCCGCCGTGATCTCCTTCGCCATACGCGCAATTGCGCGATCGACCTCGCGCGCGGAGTGCAGCAATCGCGCGCGCCTCCGCGCAGCCGCGGCATCGACCACGTTCGCGGCCTGCGCCGCGCCGCTCATCCGTGCAGCTCGAGCTCTGGACGCGTGCACAGCGGTTGCAGCGCCGTGCACGCGGCCCGCCATTCGCTCGAAGCGTGCAACGCGTCCCACGCGTCGCCGCCGCGGCCATGCAAACGCGCGAGACGCACCTGCGACGTGGGATTCACGTAGCCGTGGAGAGCGTCCAGCACCCGCTGTACATCGTGCGGCGCGTTGCAAAGCAGCACTAGGTCGCAGCCGGCGGCGAGCGCGAGGCGCACGCGCTCTACCACCGACCCGACCACGGCCGCGCCGACCATGCTTAGGTCGTCGCTGATCACGGCGCCGCTGAAGCCGAGCTCGCCACGCAGCTGCGTGTTGATCCACCACGGGGACAAGCTCGCCGGCGCCGGATCGACGGCAGGAAAGCTCACATGCGCCATCATCACGGCTTGCAGACCGGCGCCGATCAGGCGCCGGTAGGGATAAAGGTCGTCGAGAAGCTCCGAGAATTCGCGGCGATCCACGGCGAACTCCGTGTGCGAGTCGCTCTTCGCGCCCGCGTGCGTTGGGAAGTGCTTCGCCGTGATCGCCATCCCCGCCTGTTTTGCGCCGCCGGCGAAACGCAGCGCGAGGCTGGCTACGACTTCTGCTTCGGGATGCAACGCGCGATCGCCGATCACTGCCGCAAGACCGAGGTCGCGCTCCAAGACCGGCGTGAAGCTCATGTCGATACCGAGCGCACGCAGCTCGGCTGCCATCAGCCACCCGAACGACGCGGCGGACTGCAATGCGGCCGCCGGATTCTCGTCATAGAGGTGACCGAGCATGCGCATCGGCGGCAAACGAAAGAACCCCTCGCGGAATCGCTGCACGCGCCCGCCTTCGTGGTCGACGGTCACGAGCAGCGGCGGCCGGCGCACCGCATGAATCTCCGCCACGAGTCGCTGGAGGCTCGGCCCGATCCGAATAGTTGCGGCTAAACAGTATCACGCCGCCGACCAGCGGCGACGCGAGCCAGCGGCGCTCCTCGGCATCGAGCGCAGTACCTTTGATATCGATCATCAGGGGACCGAGCGACACGCTTAATCCTCTACGATGTCCACCACGGTGCCGACGGGCACGGCGGCAAAGAGATCGACGACATCGTGATTGCTCATGCGAATGCAGCCGATCGAGGCCGGCGTTCCGAGCATCGCCTCATCCGGCGCGCCATGGATATAGATGTAGCGGCGCATTGTATCGACATTGCCCAACCGGTTCCTGCCGACCTCCGTTCCGGAAAGCCACAGGATCCGCGTAAGAATCCAGTCGCGGTCGGGGTGAGTGGCCGCCAACCCAGCCGAATAGATCTCGCCGGTCGGGCGCCGCCCGCGGAACACGGCGTTCACGGGCTGCCCCACGCCGATTTTCGCGCGGACCAGATGCCGACCCCGCGGCGTCTTGAAGCTCTCGCGCATTTCGCCCGCCCCATAGCGCGAAGTCGATATGGCATAGCTATGCACCGTGCCCGCCAGACCGAGCAGCTCGAGGCGCTGCTCGCGCAGGGAGACGCGGATGCTCAAACCTCGCTTGCTCGTGCTCGTCCCATGCGCTGTACGGATGTTTCACGAGATTCACGTTGTAGAAACGCGCAAGGTGCGTGACCTCTGCGCCGAGCCAGTCGGGCCGCGGAAACGTCTCACTCGCATCCGCGAGCTCGAGCTCCGCGACGATGAGCCCGTCATTCGCGCCGTGAAACACGTCGACTTCCCACTCGAAACCGCCGAACGGCACCCAATGCCGAGTCTTCTCGACGAGCGGTCTCTCGCAGAGGGTGTCGAGCATCTCGCCAGCGTCGGATGCAGGAATCCGGTACTCGAATTCTTGGCGCACGGCGACGAGCCCGCCGCTTTTCACGTTCAACCAAGCCTCATCGCCCGCGGCCCTCACCCGAACCGACGCGCGCGGCCCCCCCGCGAGATACCCCTGGCACATCGTGAGCCGCCGCACGACGCCGTCGCGCCACGCGTCGTCCCTGACCAGAAACTTACGCTCGATCTCCTTCCCCATCCGCGAATCATAAACAATGCGTCGGCCAGGAAGCGGTGGTGCAGTCACGTTTTCCGGACGACTCCTTACCGTTCGAAGAGGGCCATCGCTTCGACATGGTGGGTATGCGGGAACATGTCGAGAACGCGCGCCGAGGTCAGGCGATAGCCCAAGTCGTGGACGAGGACGCGCGCGTCGCGCGCGAGCGTCGCCGGATGACACGAGACATAGACGATGCGCCGCGGCGCGACGTGCCGCATCTCTACGATTGCGACGTCCGCGCCGGTCCGCGGTGGATCGAGCACGACGATGTCCCAATGCTCGCGAAAGAAGCTCCAATCGGACTTTGCGAGATCGGCCGTCAAGAACCGCGCGTTGCCGAGGCCGTTGAGCGCCGCATTGCGTACGGCGCGCGCGACCAGGCCGGCCTCGCCCTCGACGCCGAGTACCGCCGCCGCGCGCTGAGCGAACGGCAGGCTGAAGTTGCCGAGGCCGCAATACAGATCGAGAACGCGGTCGCCGGGCTCGATAGCGGCGAGCTCGACCGCGGCGGCCACCATCTGGGCGTTGACTGGGGCGTTCACCTGCACGAAATCCGTCGGCGCGAAACGGAGCGTGATACCGAACTGCGGCAACGAGTAGTCGAGCGTTCGCGGCGCACTGCCGAGCGGCACGATCGTGCCCGGACCGCCGCGCTGCAAATAGACGTCGATATCGTGGCTGCCGGCCGAACTCTGCGATGAGCGCCTCGTCAGCAGAACTGGGCGCATCGAGCACACGCAAGACGACGGCGCTCGCGGAGTCGCCGACCGCCGTTTCGATCTGCGGCAAGCGTTGCCGCACGCTGCTGCGTTCGATCACCAAAGCCAGCTCGCTGAGGAGGTTATCGAGCGGCGGCATCAGCACGGGGCAATGCGCCATGTCCGTGATGTAGGGCGCCGCGCGCTCGCGAAACCCGACGAGCACGCGGTCCTTGCCTTGCACGAATTTCACGCCGAGCCTGGCCCTGCGTCGATAGCGCCACGTGGGACCGGTGATCGGCGCGAGCCACTCTTCGGGATCGATCCCGCCGATGCGCGCGAAAGCCTGCGCGACGACTTCCTGCTTGAAGCGCACCTGCCCTGCATCGTCGAGGTGCTGGAGCACGCAGCCGCCGCAGCGGCCGAAGTATTCGCACGGCGGAACCACCCGCTCCGGCGAGGGCTCGAGCACGCGCACAAGGTCGGCCTCCTGCAGCTTGCGGCGGCGCTTGCGCAGCGCGATCTCGACGACCTCGCCGGGCAACGCGTCGGGGACGAAAACGCGCCGCCCGTCGAGATCCGCGACACCCCGTCCGTCGTGCGTGAGGTCGATGATGCTGAGCGCGGAGCGTGCCCGTCTCACCCGGCATGCCGCGTCGACCGCCAGGCGGCGAGAAACCGCTGCAGATGCGCCTGCTCAGCCCGCTCGAGCTTTGCGTCGAGCAACGCCAACTCCGACTGGTGGCGTTCCGCGTCGAGCTCGCCGCGAATCAGCTGAAAGCGCAAGTAAATCAGATAGGTGTTCAGCACGTCGATCTCGCAGTAGTTCCTGATCTCGCCAAGCTCACCGCGCCGGTAGCTGGCCCACACTCGATCGCCGCTCATGCCGAGCTTGCCGGGGAACCCGAGCAACTGAGCGACGAGCTCGAGCGACGCACGTCCCCCGCCTTGATAGCCGGACAGCACGTCCATCAAATCCATGTGCCGCCAGTGAAAGCGATTCAGATAGTTGTTGAATTTGAAGTCCTTGTCCGTCTCGCCCACTTCCCAATAGCGCTGGGCGTTGACCCCGTGCTTCAAAGCTCGGAAGTGCAGTACGGGCAGGTCGAAGCCCGCGCCATTCCACGACACGAGATCCGGGCTGTAGCGCTCGAGACCGTCGAAGAAGCGCTGGACGAGCTCGCGTTCGCTAGATTGCTCGTCGCCGAGGCTGAACACGTGCAGGCCGTCGCGACTCTTAAGGAGCGCCGCTATCGCGACGACGCGCTGCAGCGGCGGGGGCAAGAAGTCTGAAGAGCGCGCCTGCTTCTGCTTGAAAAACATCACCTTCGCGACCGTCGCGTCGTCCAGGTCCTGCAGATCGTAGAGGCGCCGCCCGAGCTCCACGTCCGGTACGGTTTCGATGTCGAACACCAGCGTGTTCAAGCCCCGCCTCCGCTTGCTCCGGCGCGCAGCAGCACCGCAACGGCCACCACGAGGCCGGCTTCGTCGCTCAGCGACAAGTGCGCGTCGCCGACGCCGAGCTTCTCGCAGAGCGCGCGGCCGCGCGCGGAGAAGATCACCTGCGGTTGACCGAGCGCGTTCGGCATCATGCCGACGTCCCGAATCCAGATGCCATTCGCGAATCCCGTGCCCAGGGCCTTCACGACCGCCTCCTTGGCCGCGAACCGCATCGCGAGAAAGCGCGCCGGACGCTTGGCCTTGGCGAACAGCCGCAGCTCCTCATCGAGCAGCAAGCGCTGCGCGAAATGATCGCCAAAGCGTCGCCAGGTTTCTTCCACGCGCGCAACTTGCAGTACGTCGGTGCCGATACCGTAAATCACGACCGCGCGGCGCTCATCAGTGTCTTCATCTTCGCTACGGCGACCGCGAACCCATCGAACAGCGCTTGCGCCACGATCGCGTGCCCGATGTTGAGCTCGACGATCTGCGCTATCGCGGCGACCGGCCCGACGTTGTGATAGTTCAACCCGTGACCCGCATGCACGCGCAGTCCGAGCCGCTGCGCGTGCTCGGCTGCAGCGCGAATGCGCGCAAGCTCCGCGGCCGCCGAGCGTGAATCGGCCGCGGCCGCGTACGCGCCCGTATGCAGCTCGACGACGGTCGCACCAGTAGCGGCGCAAGCCGCAAGCTGCCGCTCCTCCGGATCCACGAACAGCGAGACGCGGATGCCCGCCGCGTGCAGCCGTCGGCAAGCCGCTTCGATTTTCTGCGGCTGGCTTGCGACATCGAGACCGCCTTCCGTCGTTAGCTCGGCGCGCCGCTCAGGGACGAGACAGCAGTCGGCCGGCCGAGCGTTCGCAGCGATCGCGAGCATCGCTTCGGTCGCCGCCATCTCGAGATTGATCCTGCTTTGAATCGTGCGGGTCAGAATCTCGAGGTCGCGCTCCTGAATGTGCCTGCGGTCCTCGCGCAAGTGAATCGTGATGCTGTCCGCGCCGGCGCTTTCCGCGATTAGCGCGGCCGTGACCGGATCGGGATAACGCGTGCCGCGCGCTTGCCGCAGCGTGGCGACGTGATCCACATTGACTCCCAACAGGATGGGCCCGTGCGCACTCATTGTCCCCTAGCCCTCTACAACCCGCGGCGCACGATGTCCTGCAGGACGAGCCGGCTCTGCAAGGGCCGCTCGCCCAAGTAGGCCTTGAGCACGCGCGTGAGCAGCCGTTGCGCCGCACGCAAGCTCGCCTCGTCCGCCAGCGCTTCGTCGCGCAACGACATCAGCTCGTGGCCCGAGTAGATCTCCTCGTGCACACCCGCGAAATCGGCCTTGCGCGGTCCGCGCTCGAGCTCGAAGAGATATTGGGAGTCCGCTTGCAACGGCGCGCCGCTCTCGACATCCACAGCAAGCTCCAACCCGTAACCGAGCGCCCGCAGCAACTGCAGCTCGAATAGGCGCACCGTTCGCGCCACGTTCGAACTTTCCGTTAGGGCAACTAGGCAGCGACTATAGCAGGAAAAGATTTCGCCATTCGGGTCGCCGCGCGCCGTGAGCCGCAGCAGCAGCTCGTTCACGTAGAAACCCGCGAGCAGCGCGTGTGCAGAAAGATCGTAACTTGCGGCAGCCGCTTCGACATGCGTCAGCCGCCCGAGGTCACCGCGCCGGACCCAGGACAACGTCAACGGAATGAAGGGCTGCAGCAACGCGCGCCGGGTGCTCACGCCGCGCTTGCTGCCTTGCGCCACCAACGCGACGCGCCCGTGCGTCGCCGTCACGCAATCGAGCAGTTGACTCGTGTTTCGGTACGCGCGCTGATGCAGCACGAAGGCGCGCTCCAACAGCACTTCTTCCCGCTCGGCCATCAGACGTCGAATCCCAAGCGTTTGAGCTCCCGCTCGCTATCCGACCAATGCTCGCGGACTTTCGTCCAGAGCTCCAGATGCACGCGGGAGCCCAACAGCTCCGTGAGCTCGAGGCGGGCGGCTGTCCCGGCTTGCTTGAGCACCTGGCCTGACTTGCCGATCACGATCGGCTTGTGGCTGTCGCGCTCGAGCCAAATCAACGCGTGAATCAGCTTCTGGCCGTCCTCTGCTGCGCCGAAGTGCTCGATCTCCACCGTTAGGCCGTACGGAACCTCCTTGTGCAGGAGCGTCATTAGCTTCTCGCGAATGATCTCCGCCATTCGAAACAGCAGATCACGATCCGTAGTCATGTCCTTCGGAAACAGCGCCGGCCCCACGGGAAGGAAGGCGAATATTTGTTCGACCAAACGCTCGAGGTTGTCGCCGGTTTTCGCCGAGACGGGAATGAAGCCGGCAAACGGGTGCTCAGCGAGATTCTGCAGCGTCGGCAACAGCTCCGTCTTGCTGCGGAGCGCGTCGATCTTGTTCACCACGAGAAACGTCCGCTCGAGCTTGCCTTCGAGCAGCTTCACGAGCTCGCGATCCTGCGCCCTGACGCCCGCGGCCTCCACGACGAGCAGGGCTACATCGCAATCCTCGACGGCCTGGTGAATTGCGCGCGCCATCAACCGGTGCAGCACGCGCTTGGTGCGGCGCGCATGGCCCGGTGTGTCGATGAACACCGCCTGATCGGCGTTGCGGTTCAGCACGCCGAGCACGCGTTGTCTCGTCGTGTGCGGCTTGTCGGTGACGATGCTGATCTTCTCGCCGATCAGCGCGTTCAGCAGAGTGGACTTGCCGACGTTCGGCCGTCCGATGATTGCCACGAGGCCGCAGCGGCCGTGTTCAGTCGAGCTCACCAATTAGCACTTCAATCATTGCCGCGGCCGCCTGCTGCTCGGCATGTCTTCGGCTCCCGCCCTGCCCCGTCGTTTGCGCATCCTTGGCCGGAACCTCGCAGAGCACTACGAACGTTTGCTCATGGTCGCGTCCCTCGACGGCGCTCACCTTATAAATGGGCAAGCCGAGCCCGTGTCCTTGCAATAGTTCCTGCAGCTTGGTTTTTGCATCCTTGAGGGCTTGGGCATCCGGCAGGGTTTGGAATTGTTCGGCGAACAAGAGGTCGATGACAGCTTCCGCTGCCTCCGTGCCGCCGTCAAGCAGCACTGCGCCGATCAAGGCCTCCACGGCATCGGCGAGCACGGCGCCGCGCTGAGCTCCGCCCGATTTGAGCTCGCCCGCACCGAGAATGATCATCGAGTCGATGCCGAGGCGTTGCCCTACCGACGCGAGTGTTTCGCGCTTCACGAGCGCCGCGCGAGCTCGGCTCAGGTCGCCCTCCGAGGCCGACGGCCGAAGCGCGTAGAGACGGCGCGCGATTGCAAAGCTCAGAAAGGAATCGCCGAGAAACTCGAGACGCTCGTTGTTGTCCTTTGAGGCGCTGCGGTGCGTCAGCGCGCGCTCGAGCAGGTTGAGGTCGCGGAAGGAGTAGCGGAGTTGCGTCTCGGCCCAGCGCGGGCGAGAGGTCAACGTCTTATCTCTACCTGTTTGTCGAATGCGACGAGCAGCCAAATGTCCGCCACATAGGGAGCACGATTCTCGTACTGAATTCTAACTTGATAGCCATTCTTGCCTTGGTTGATCTTCACGTTGTCTTGCGGGAGCTTGATGCCTTCAACCACAAAGCGTTTGTTGAGCTCGCGTTGGATGTTGGCGGGAGTCACTTCCTTGCCGTTGAACTGCGTCTGAAGATCTTCGAGAACGGTCGAAAGGCGCATGTTCTGAAGATACATCGGCACGAGCTTCATCGCGGCGAGACCGACCACGCCGAATAGACTCGCGAGAATCAGAAAGCCGATGACGGTGATGCCACCTTGGCGGTGCCGAGCGGGCACAGTCACTCGATGCCCTTGCCGATACGACTCCATTGCGGACCTCCTTGTGCGGGCCAACGCCAATTCATCCAGATTCGGACCGCCCTGCCCACGAGCCTATTCTCGGGGATGAACTCCACACCCGGGAAACGACTATCGCGGCTGTTGTCGCGATTATCGCCCATCACGAAATAATGCCCCGCGGGAACCGGATATGTCCCGCCCGGGCTGAGCCTGCCCTTCGTCAACAGAAGGTCATGCTCATGCTCGCCCAATTCCTCGCGTGCCAACTGCATCCCGGGGTCCTTCTCGTACTCGCCGAGCAGCTCCATCGCAATCGGCTTGCCGTTGATCGTCAGCCGTTTGCTGCCCTGCTCGTAGCTCACGACGTCCCCAGGCAGGCCCACCACCCGCTTGATGTAGTTCACATCTGGATCGGAGGGTAGCTTGAAAACGACCACGTCGCCGTGCTGTGGCTCGCCGATTTCGACGAATTTCGTATTTATAACCGGTAGTCGAAGCCCATAAGCGAACTTGTTCACAAAAATGAAATCTCCCTCGAGAAGCGTCGGCATCATCGACCCCGAGGGAATACGAAACGGCTCGAACAAAAAGGAGCGAATCACGAGCACGAGCAGCAAGATCGGGAAAAACGATTTGGCATACTCGACGACGATCGGGTCATTGCCCTTCGCCCCGCTCGCCGCTTCGGCAACGCGCGAGCGTTTCAAGAACAATGCATCGAAGGCCCAGATCACACCGGTCGCAAGAGTCGCGACGACCAGAATCAACGCGAAATCCACTGCACCACTACCTTCCGGGCCACGTAAGAAAAACGAGTATTCGTCATTTCTTGTCGACCTGCAACACAGCCAAAAACGCTTCTTGTGGAATTTCTACGGAGCCGACCTGCTTCATTCGCCGCTTGCCCGCTTTCTGTTTCTCGAGCAACTTGCGCTTGCGCGTGACGTCACCGCCGTAGAGTTTCGCGGTGACGTCTTTGCGATAGGCTCTCACGGTGCTGCGCGCAATGATCTGCCCGCCGATCGCAGCTTGCACCGCGACCTCGAACTGTTGGCGTGGAATAACCTCTTTCAGCGTCTCGACGAGCTTGCGCCCTTTTCGCTCCGCGCCCTCGCGGTGGACGATCATCGCCATCGCGTCCAGCTTCTCTTTGTTGATCAGAATGTCGAGCTTGACGAGCGGCGCCGCCTCGAAACGCAGGAAATGGTAATCGAACGACGCGTAGCCCCGGCTCACGGATTTCAATCGATCGAAGAAGTCTAGAACCACTTCCGCAAGCGGCAGCTCGAACTCGAGCGACACTTGCCGGCCGGAGTACTGGAGCTTTCGCTGGACCCCACGCTTCTCGATGCAGAGCTGGATGACGTTACCAAGATACTCCTGCGGCAGCAGGATGCTCGCGAGGATGATCGGCTCGCGAATCTCCCTGATGCGGTTGCTCTCGGGCAAATCGGCCGGGTTCTCGATCTTGAGAGTCTCGCCGTCTACCGTCTCCACCTCGTACACGACGGTGGGCGCCGTGGAGATCAACGAGAGATTGTGCTCACGCTCGAGGCGCTCCTGGACGATCTCCATGTGCAGCAAGCCGAGAAAGCCGCACCGAAAGCCGAAGCCCAACGCGCCGCTCACCTCGGGCTCGAAGACGAAAGACGCGTCGTTGAGCGACAGTTTCTGCAGCGCTTGACGAAACGCGTCGTACTCCTCGGCAGCGAGCGGAAAGAGTCCGGCAAACACTCGCGGCTGAATCTTCTTGAAACCGGGAAGAGCCGGCACGTCGTCGATCTGCGCGTCGACGATGGTATCGCCGACGGGCGCCGCATCGATTTCCCGAATCGCGGCGATCAGAAAGCCGACCTCGCCTGCGCGCAGCTCCTCGCGCTCGGCGGCGCGCGGAGTGAAGACTCCGAGCCGCTCCACCGTGTACTTGCGTTGGGTTGAATGCACCACCACTCTGGCGCGGCGCTTGATCACGCCGTTGACCACGCGCACGAGCGAGACGACGCCCGCGTAGCTGTCGAACCATGAGTCGATGATCAGGGCCTGCAGCGGCGCGTCTTCGCTGCCGCGCGGCGGCGGAATTTTTTCGACTATCCGCTCGAGCAGATCTTCGATTCCGGTACCGTGCTTCGCGCTGATCCGCAGCGCGCCTTTGGCCTCGATGCCGATGATGTCCTCGATCTCGCGAATGACGCGCTCCGGGTCCGCGGTCGGCAGATCGATCTTGTTGATTACGGGCAGGACCTCGAGCTTTTGCTCGATGGCCGTATAACAGTTCGCAACGCTTTGCGCCTCGACACCCTGACCCGCGTCGACGACCAGCAGCGCTCCTTCGCAGGCCGCTAGCGATCGCGAGACTTCGTAAGAGAAATCCACGTGGCCCGGCGTGTCGATCAGGTTGATCTGATAGTCGTGCCCGTCGCGGGCGCGATACTTCAGCGCAACGCTTTGCGCTTTGATCGTGATACCGCGCTCGCGTTCGAGATCCATCGAATCGAGGACCTGATCCTCCATCTCACGGTCGGTCAAGCCGCCGCAAAGCTGAATCAGCCGATCCGCTAGCGTGGACTTGCCGTGATCGACGTGAGCGATGATGGAAAAGTTGCGGATCCGATCCATGGGTTTTGAAAGCGCTTGCCATGCCTGGAGCGGCGCGGATTATACCGATTCTTGGGGGCGGGCTAGGCGCGCGTGAAAAAGCGCTCTACGCGGGACCGGTCGAGCGGGTAGCTCGAAAGCTCCGCGCCCCCGCCTACGAGCACGGGCACGCGCAGTCCGTAGCGGCGCTCGAGCTCGGGATCCCGGCCGACGTCCACGTGCTCGAGCACCGCGCGGCCGCGCAACAGGGGCTCGAGCTCCGCCGCGAGAAGCTCGCACAAGTGGCAGTCCGGGCGGCTATAAAGAATGAGTGTGTGCATGAGCCCGCTGCCGCTCGACGCGCAGTGCGCGCAACGTCGCTGCCTCGACCCGCCGGCGCAGCGGCCGCGCCGCGAGCGAAGAGAGCGCCACGCCTAGGACGGCACCTGCCAGGCAACCCCCGTCGGAGCCCGTCGCGGCGACGCCGGCGAGCCCGCCGAGAAGCATCGCCGCCATGGGAAGCCCATGCAAAAACACCGCGCCGAGCAGTACGTAGTGGTGCGGCAAGCGGACGTCGACCGGATCGCCGGCTCGCAGCGACAACGAAGTCTTGAGCTGCGCGCGGTTGATCCCCGGCAGGCGGCGCCACATGCAGGTGCCTTCGCAGCCGCGACAACCGCGTGGAGCGACAAACTCGATTTCTACACGACCGTCTCCTACGGCGCGGCACACGACCCCGCTCGCGGTCATGCAGTCGTCAGAGCTGATGGAGCGGCCTCCGCTACTCGGCGACCAGGGATGAGGCGATCGTGCGAACCGTGCGCCGCGGGACCTCGCCTACCGCGGTAACCTTGCGGCCGCGCAAAGTCAGCGAGAACGCATTCGTGCTGCCGACGTTCGAGAAACCCTCGCCTACCTCGGCCTTCGTGTTCGGGTCTTCGATGAAGACCGACACGGTGGCCAAGCCGTCTGAGTAGACGAGGTGCTCGACGGGAGTCTCCGAGCCCGCGATCGCGCTTTGAGTAGCGACAGACAACTTGAAGCCGCCCGGCAAGCTCGATGCTCGCCAGGGAACTTCCGGCCTCACCTCGCTCGTCAGTTGCGTGGACTGGGGCGGCCGCAGCCATTCGAAACCCGTCGTATCGATCGTTGGGTTGAGCGCGTCCAGCGGAATCGACTCGAGCATCTCGATGTCGGTGAACAGAATTTGCTCGACGATCTCACCTTTCTCGTCCGTGAGCTGCGACTTCAAGGGCATTGCCGTAGCTTCGTCGAGCCAAAGCATGTAGCCGTAGCGGAACTCGTCACGCGGCTTGATGCTGAGCATCTGCGTGGCTCTCTTTGCGACACGAGCCGTCGCAATCGAGGGTGAGCTCGTAGTGCGGCTCGAGATCCTCGGAATAGCTCGGCAGCGCCGCGACCAGTGGGCTCAAGTCCTTGCGCGCCTCGAGCAGCACCACGCGCCGGTCAGGGAGGATGCACTGAACCTCGTCTTCCTGACGAATGATCTCCCTGCCTCCGTCGAGCGACACGATGCGCTCGCCGATGCTGCCGTCCTGATTGCGATGAATGATGTGCAGCGTTTCCGCGGTACCGGCGAGCACGTGCACGAACGTGCCCTCATAGTTGAGCTCCTCGACGGCGCGGTTCATGCGATCGAGCCACTCGCGAGCCTCTTGCGCGTAAGCGTCGATCACGAATAGATCGACTGCGACGAAGGTCAGGAGAACGAGCGGGCGCTGCTGTCGAGTGAAGCGGTGCAAACGGCTACTCCAACACGACCGGCTCAGCACGCGGCGGAGCCGATTCCACCGCTCCGACGACGTTCGAATGCACCGACGTGCGGGAGAGACCCGATGCGTACTCGCCGTGGCGCATCAGGTAGTTGGTCAGGCGAATCGGCGGCGCGACAGGCCCGCTCTCGGCGGCGTCCTGCGGCACGACGTAGCTCGGCGGCTCGGTCCACTGCCCCGCTTGGAGCGGTGTGGCGTCGAGCGCCCCTTCCACGGGGAACCGCGCCTCGTTGGCGTAACGCAGCCCGATGACGGCCGCGATGGCGACGGCGGCGGCAATGCCGACACCGACGAACGGCCGCACGAGCCGAGCTCGCCGCGGCTGGACGATTGCTGCGCGCGCGGCCAGCTGCTGCTGCGGTACCGCGCCGTGCAGCGCGCTCGTAACGCGTCTGCGCAGAACGTCGGGATCGGCCGTGGTGAGCTCGCCGCGCAGCGCACAACCGATGGCGGTGTAGCGCCGCAGCTGATTGCGCGCTTCCGGGTCCCGCTCGAAGCGGCGCACGAGAAACGCCGTTTCCTCGTCGGAAAGCTCATCGTCAAGAAAGGCCGAGATCTGATCGTGAATGGGGCCGGGTGCTCGATCGCGAGGCTCGTTTGTCATGTCGTCGTCGATCCGTTCTTTGAAGGGTTACTCGAGCAGTGGGGCAATTCGTTTGTCGATCGCTTCGCGTGCGCGAAAAATCCGCGAACGGACAGTGCCGACCGGGCATTCCATGGTTTGCGCGATTTCCTCGTAGCTCATGCCCTCGATTTCGCGCAACAGGATGGCGGTTCGCAGCTCCTCCGGCAAGTCTCTGATCGCGTTGTTTACCGCCTCTTGTATCTCGTCCGATTGGGCAATCCCTTCAGGCGTGTCGAGCTCGCGCAGGTCCGCCAGGACCTCGGATTGCTCGGGATCCTGGAGGTCGAGATTGTAATGAGTCGGCCGGCGGCCGGCGGCGACCAAATGATTCTTCGCTGTGTTGATCGCGATGCGGTAGAGCCAGGTATAGAACGCGCTATCGCCGCGAAACGACGGAGCCGCGCGATAGGCCTTGAGAAAGGCTTCCTGGGCGACGTCTAACGCTTCGGAGGAGTCGCGAACATACCGCATGATCAGCTTGAGAATCTTGTGCTGGTACTTGACCACCAACAGATCGAAAGCCGACCTGTCGCCTTGCTGCACGCGTTTGATCAGCGCCAGGTCCGCGGCACCGCTGCCTGGTGGATGGCGGTCCGGTTGCTCTGTCAAACGCTGTTCGGTAGACCTCATGCGACCCCAAAAAGTTCGCCCCAAGTTTGCGGCAGTTCGCAGTTTCGAAGAGCGACCAGCAAGACTCATTCTAACGCAGATCGTCCGAAGCCGGGGGCGCGCGGGCCCAGAGCCGGGCGCGAAGCGCTCGCCACTCGGCCGGTCGGAGCTGGTCCTTGAGAAGCAGTATGTCAAATGCACGGCCCTCGCCGAGCAACACGAGCCGTATCCAGTACGCGGTGTGCCGACTCGCGGGCCCGAGGCGCAGATCCTCGAGTGCAGCCTCCGGCAGTGCCCAACGACCGTCGGGGCCGCAGATCACGGTGGAAACCGCGGACCGCGGCCGCCGCAAGGTCGCGTGCGCACCCAACCCCGCTACGAGGAGCCCGCGGACGAGGATCGGCAGATCGAGCGCGAGAGCCGCCGCCGCGAGCAACCCGTGCAGCGCGAGCCACCACAGCGTAAGCGCGCGCGAGCGCTCAGGTCGCAGGACCAACGGTCCTGCGAATCCGTTCGACGAGCCTTGCGGTGTTGGCGTCGGCGGGCTCATGCCGGCCGAGAAGATAGCCGTAGAGCTCCGGGTCTGGCAGATCCAAAAGCGCCGCGAACCGGGAGATTTCGGAAGTGTCGAGATCCGCGGCTGCTCCGTCGAAGAACCGCGTCAGAACCGCGTCGAGCTCGCGCATGCCGCGTCGACAGCGCCAGCGCAGTCTCGCGAGCTTGATTGGATCGGCGCAGCTCATCTGCAGATCCGAGCGGCGACCTAGAAGCGACGCTCCACGATCAGCTTCTTGATCTCCGCAATCGCCTTCCCGGGATTCAAGGCCTTGGGGCAGGCCTGAGTGCAGTTCAGGATCGTGTGGCACCGATACAATCGAAACGCATCTTCGAGCTCGTCCAGGCGCTCGCCTTTCGCCTCGTCGCGGCTATCGACGATCCAGCGATAGGCCTGCAGCAGTGCGGCCGGACCGAGAAACCTTTCCGAGTTCCACCAGTAGCTCGGGCAGGAAGTCGAGCAGCAGGCACAGAGGATGCAAGCTGAAGGCGTGTTGATCTTCTCCTGGTCCTCTTTGGACTGCAGGCGCTCGCGATCGGGGGGCGGCGGCGTCTGCGACTGCAACCAGGGTTTGACAGCCGCGTACTGCGCATAGAAGTTCGTCAAATCCGGAACGAGATCCTTCACGACGGGCAGGCTAGGCAGCGGGTAGATCTTGACCGGACCGCGCACCTCCTCGATCGGTTTGAGGCATGCGAGCGCATTCATGCCGTCGATGTTCATCGCACATGATCCGCAAATGCCCTCGCGGCACGAGCGGCGGAATGTCAACGTCGGATCGATCTCGTTCTTGATCTTGATCAGCGCGTCGAGAACCATCGGCGCGCAGTTGTCCATGTCCACTTCGTAGGTGTCGAGACGCGGGTTCTCGCCGGTGTCGGGCGTATAGCGGTAGATGACGAATTCACGCACGCGCTTGGCGCCCGTGAGGTCGCCGTGCCTTCTGCCCGGCGTAACTCTCGAGTTGGCTGGAAGCGAAAACTGCGCCATGCGGGCTCCTCTATGCGACGCGCCGTCCGTGCGAATCAGTAAGTGCGGGCCTTCGGCGGAATCGGCTGCACTTCGTCCGTGAGCGTGTTCATCTGCACGGGACGATAGTCGAAGCGCACGCCACCGCGCTCGTCGACCCAAGCGAGCGTGTGCTTCAACCAGTTGACATCGTCGCGCTCGGGATAGTCCTCGCGCGCTTGCGCGCCGCGGCTCTCCGTGCGATGCAGGGCGGACTTGATTGTGCCCATGGCCTGCAACAGCAGATTCTCGAGCTCCATTGTTTCGATGAGATCGGTATTCCAGATCAGCGAGCGGTCCGCGACGCCTACGTCGGCGAACGACGCGAATACGCGCTCGAGCTTGTCGATGCCCTCTTGCAGGTGCGCACCGGTACGAAACACCGAGGCATGATTCTGCATCACGCGCTGCATCTCGACGCGAATTTTCGCCGTCGGCGAACCGCCCTTTGCGTAGCGCAGCTTGTCTAACCGAGCGACGGCCTCTTCGCCCGCACGCGCTGCCAATGCGCGCGGCCGCGAGCCCCGCTTGATTAGCTCGCCGCAGCGTTGCGCCGCGGCGCGGCCGAAAACGACGAGGTCGATCAGCGAGTTCGATCCCAAACGGTTCGCACCGTGCACCGACACGCAGCCCGCCTCACCGATTGCCATCAAGCCCGGAACGACATCGATGCTGCCTGAACGATTCTTGGCAACAACCTCGCCATGATAATTGGTCGGAATGCCGCCCATGTTGTAGTGCACGGTCGGCACTACCGGGATCGGCCCTTTGGTGATGTCGACGCCCGCGAAAATCTTCGCGGTTTCGGCGATGCCGGGCAACCGCTCTTCGATCACGTCGCGGCCGAGGTGCTCGAGGTGCAGATGCACGTAATCCTTGTGCTCACCGACCCCTCTGCCTTCGCGAATCTCGATCGTCATCGAGCGGCTCACGACGTCGCGTGAGGCCAAGTCCTTCGCGTTCGGCGCATAGCGCTCCATGAAGCGCTCGCCTTCGGAGTTCGTGAGGTAGCCGCCCTCGCCGCGCGAGCCCTCGGTGATCAACATGCCCGCGCCGTAAACGCCGGTCGGGTGGAATTGCACGAACTCGAGGTCCTGCAGCGGCAAGCCCGCGCGTAGCACCATCGCGTTGCCGTCGCCCGTGCAGATGTGCGCGGAGGTGCAGGTGAAATACGCGCGTCCGTAGCCGCCGGTTGCAAGGATCACCATCTGGGCGCGAAAGCGGTGCAGCCGCCCGGTGGCGAGATCGAGCGCCACCACTCCGCGGCAGGCGCCGCCCTCCATGATCAAATCTATCGCGAAGTATTCGATGAAAAACTCGGCTGCATGCTGTAGCGACTGCTGATAGAGCGTGTGCAGCATCGCGTGGCCGGTGCGATCCGCCGCCGCGCACGTGCGCTGCGCAGTACCCTCGCCGAAGCGCGTGGTCATGCCGCCGAACGGCCGCTGGTAGATGCGGCCGTCCTCCGTGCGCGAGAACGGGACGCCGTAGTGCTCGAGCTCGATGACCGACGCCGGTGCTTCCTTGCACATGTATTCGATCGCGTCTTGGTCGCCGAGCCAATCCGACCCCTTGACCGTGTCGTACATGTGCCAGCGCCAGTCGTCTTCTCCCATGTTGCCGAGGGCCGCGCTGATCCCACCCTGCGCGGCCACCGTATGGCTGCGTGTCGGAAACACCTTGCTCAAGCACGCGGTCGCAAGACCTTGGCTTGCGAGACCCAGCGTCGCACGCAACCCGGCGCCGCCGGCGCCGACTACGACGACGTCGTAGTCGTGCTCGATGAATTCGTAATCTTTGCTCATCTAAGAAGGATCGAAGGCGACTTTGAGGATTGCGAACAGCGCTGCGACAGACAAACCGAAGTGAGCGAACGCCGACGCGAGCAGCGCGAGGATTTTCAACGCGGCGGCGTGCACGTAGTCCTCGATCACGACCTGCACTCCGAGGTACGAGTGGTAGCTCACCGCGAGCACGGTCAGTATCAGCGAAATGCTCGACAGCGGGCGCCCGAGCCATGCAACGACCGTCGCGTATTCGAAGTCGGCCATAGCGAGCAAGGAGAGTGCGAACCACGAGCCGAGCGGAACCAGCGCAACAGCGGTTAGGCGCTGCATCCACCAGTGCGTGCCGCCGTTCTTCGCCGAGCCCAGGCCCAGCACGCGATTCAACGGCGTAACGAGGTTCATGTGTGGTCCTAGATGATCGCGGTGATGCTAAACGCGATTCCGTGCGACTAGCGTCGCGGCAATCACGAGCCACCCGCTCGCGCGAAAAGTGCGCGGCTCGAAGCCGCGGCCGGTATCCCAAACGAGATGGCGTATGCCATTGAACAAATGGAAGAAAAAACAAATCGTCCAGCCGACCAGCAGGACCTTGAACCAACCGCTTGAGTAGAGCTCTTGCACGACAGCGTAGTCCTCGACCCCGCCGGCGAGCGCAACCAGCCACGCCGCGAGCGCCACCGCGCCGGCCGAGAGCAGTAGACCGGTGATTCGATGCAGGCTCGAAAGCCACATCGTGATCTGCCATCGATAGACCCAGAACGGCGACAAGGGTCGCTGTGCCCTGTCCATTAGTTAGCTCCTCCGGTTTGTGCGTCGAACGTCGACCATGGCGGCGCGTCGACGCGACCCGTCCGACATTAGAAATCAACGCATCGACCCGCTCGCTCCCAATCGCCGTAGCGCGTCGGCTCGAGCCCCTTCGGTCCGCCGATTTCGCGCGGCGCGCTGGTGCTTTTTTCGCTTGGGTTGCCTGTGCGATCGGATGGGGATTGTGGATTCGTCGCCTCGCGCGTCTCGACCACGCGATGCTTGTGCATACTCGACCGGCATCTGTAAAGTTTGCCAGAAACCACCGTTCTCCGCACTACGACCCCGAGGCTCTTGGAACCAGAATGAACCCTCGTCATTGCGCGCTCCGTGACCTCGCCTGCATCGCGGTCGGCGGCGACGACGCGCGTGACTTCTTGCATGCGCAGCTCTCCCGCGACGTCGCTGGTCTCGATGAGCAAACGGCGCCGCTCGCGGGCTGGCATGACGCACGCGGAAGGGTCCGCGCTTTGTTCCGCATTCTGCGAGAGGACGACGGCTGGTTGCTACTCACACCTGCGGACACAGTCGGGCCGGGTGCTCGACCAGATGCGCAAGTACGTGCTGCGCGCGCGAGTGACGCTCGCGCACGCGCTCGGAATGCGCGTCGCCGCGCTCGTCGGCGGCGACGGCGCATGGCTCGCCGCGCAGGGCCTGGCGCCCGGCGCGCCGCGCGACGGCGTCGTCCTCAGCGACTCGCTGCGCTTCGTGCGCCTAGCTCCCGAGCAGGTCCTCGTCGTCGGCGCCGGCGAGCAGATCGAGTTGCTCGCGCAGCGGCTTCCTGCAGGCACGCAGGAGTTGGCCTGGCTCGGCGAGATCCGCCTGGGCCTGCCGTCGATCACGGCTGCGCTCGCCGAGCGCTTCGTCGCCCAGATGCTGAATCTCGATCGCTTGAGTGCGATCACGTTCGACAAAGGCTGCTATCCCGGACAGGAAGTCATCGCGCGTGTGCGCAACTTGGGCTCGGTCAAGCGGCGCATGCGCCGCTACGCGCTCGGCTCGGCGAGCCCGCCACCGCCCGGTACGGCGGTCTTTGGGGCCGACGGCGAGCCTGCGGGAGAGGTCATCCGGGCCGCGCCGGCCGAACCGGGCGTCGAGCTCTTAGCCGTCGTCGAGCATGCGCACCGCAACGCGCTGACGCTCGGCGAAGCGCGCACGCCGCTCACCGAGCTGCCCCTGCCCTACGACGTGCCGGCGGACTAGCCGCGAATGATGGGGTCAGGCACGGTGTCAGGCACCGGGCTTGACCCGCGCCTGACACCGTGCCTGACCCCACTAATCGCTTTCGGGCTTCAGCTGCGGGAACAACAAGACGTCGCGGATCGACGCAGCGTCCGCAAACAGCATGGCGAGCCGGTCGATCCCGACTCCTAGGCCGCCGGCTGGAGGCATGCCGTACTCGAGCGCACGGATGTAGTCCTCGTCGTAAAACATCGCATCCTCGTCCCCGAGAGCCTTCGCATCCGCCTGTGCCTGAAACCGGCGCGCTTGCTCCTCGGGATCGTTGAGCTCGGAAAACCCGTTCGCGATCTCACGGCCCGTGATGAACAGCTCGAAGCGGTCCGTGACGAATGGATCGGCGTCGTTGCAGCGCGCGAGCGGCGAGACTTCCGCCGGATACGCCGTGACGAACATCGGTCCTTTGAGTTGCGGCTCGATAGTCTTCTCGAACAGCTCCATCTGCAGCTTGCCGGCGCCGAATTGCGGCAGCACCTCGATGCCGCGCTCACCGCACAGCGCGGCGAGCGCCGCACGGTCGCGAGCTCGGCCGCGCAGCACCGGATGGTGCTGTTGCAGCGCTTCCTCGATCGTCGTTTCCGCGAACTTCGAGCCCAAGTCCACGGTCTCCCCCTGATACTCGACGGTGGTCACGCCGCGCAACGCGACCGCCGCCATGCGAATCAGCTTCTCAGTCAAGTTCATCACATCGCGGTAAGTGGCGTAGGCTTGATAGAGCTCGAGCATCGTGAATTCCGGATTGTGGCGCGTCGATAAGCCTTCGTTGCGGAACACACGGTTGAGCTCATAAATCCGCTCGAAGCCGCCGACCAAGAGGCGCTTCAGGTAAAGCTCGGGAGCAATCCGAAGGTACATCGTGAGATCCAGCGCGTGGTGATGCGTGCTGAACGGCCGTGCTGCGGCGCCGCCGGGGATCGGATGCATCATCGGCGTCTCGACCTCGACGAAGTCGTGCGCGTCGAGAAAGGCCCGGATGAATTTGATGAGATCGGTGCGCAGCTGGAAGATGCGCCGCGTGTCCTCGCTTACGATCAGGTCGACGTAGCGCAGCCGCACCTTCAATTCCTGGTCGGCGATCCCGTGCCATTTTTCCGGCATCGGCTGCAGCGACTTGACGAGAAGCTTGAGCTCCGTCGGTTCCACTGACAGCTCGCCCGTATTGGTCTTCATCACCTGACCGACCGCCCCGACGATGTCGCCACGGTCCCATGTCTTGAACTGCGCGTATGCGCTTTCCGACACTCGATTGCGTCGGATGAACAGCTGGATGCGCCCGGAGCCGTCTTGCAGTGTGACGAAGCTGGTACCGCCCTGCACGCGCTTCGCGAGGATGCGGCCAGCGATTCGCACCGTGCGCGCCTCTCGCTGCAATGACTCGGCGCTATGCGCCGAATAGGCAGCGACGAGCTCGGCGGCCAACGAGTCGCGCCGAAAGTCGTTTGGAAACGCCGGACCGCTCTCGCGTAGACGCGCGAGCTTCGCGCGCCGCTCCGCAACCAACCGGTTTTGCTCGGGCAGTTCGTTCGGGCTCGCATCGCCTGCCTCCCCGTCCTCATGACCCGGCGGTAACTCACTATCGCCCATCTATCTTCTTACAACCCCTGCTTCAAGCTTTCCTGGAGAAACGCGTCGAGGTCGCCGTCGAGGACGGCCCCCGGGCGACCGCTCTCGAGCCCGGTGCGCAGATCCTTCACGCGCGATTGATCGAGCACGTAGGAGCGAATCTGATTGCCCCAGCCGATATCCGCTTTGCTCTCCTCGATGATGTCAGCCTTCTCACGGCGCTTCTGCTGCTCGAGCTCGTACAGCTTCGCTTTCAATTGGTTCATGGCAGTGGCCCGGTTCTTGTGCTGGGACCGCTCGTTCTGGCATTGCACGACGATCCCGGTCGGGATGTGCGTCATGCGCACGGCCGACTCCGTCTTGTTGACGTGTTGACCGCCCGCGCCGCTCGCGCGAAAAACGTCGACGCGCACGTCTGCCGGGTTTATCTCGATGTCGATGTCGTCGTCGAGCTCGGGCGAGACGAAGACCGCGGCGAACGAGGTGTGGCGTCGGTGACCGGAGTCGAACGGCGACTTGCGCACCAGCCGGTGCACGCCGGTTTCGGTGCGCAGCCAGCCGTACGCGTACGGACCCTGCACGTGCACCGTAGCGCTCTTTATCCCTGCGACTTCGCCGGGAGAGTGCTCGAGAACCTCCATTTTGAAACCGCGCGACTCGCCCCAGCGGACGTACATCCTGTACAGCATGTTTGCCCAATCCTGCGCCTCGGTGCCGCCGGACCCGGCCTGGACGTCCAGAAACGCGTTGTGCTCGTCCATCTCACCCGCGAACATCCGGCGAAACTCGAGCCGCTCGATCTCCTGGGTGACATTCGTAAGCTGCGCCGCAAGGTCGGTGAGTGTGGCCTCGTCGGCCTCCGCGCGCGCGAGCTCGTGGAGCTCGGCGGCTTCGGTGAGCGCGCGATCGAGGCGCGCGAGCGTGTTGACCACGCCTTCGAGCGCCGCGCGCTCACGGCCCAAGTTCTGCGCGCGCTCGGGATCCGACCAGATGTTTTGGTCCTCGAGCTCGCGGTTTACTTCCTCGAGCCGCTCACGCTTTTGATCATAGTCAAAGATACCCCCGGAGGGCGCCGCAACGCTCCGTGAGCTCGACAATCCGTGTACCGATCTGATTGATTTCCATGGCCGCCTCGTCGCTGCGCGCATACTAGCATGCCGCTGTCGGCCGCGAGCTTGGGTTGCGCGTCCCGGTATAATCGCTCTCGTCGCAACGCTACTCACACGGCATCGTGCAAGTCACCCGCGAAACCACTCAAGCCAATGTGATCCGCGCGTGGGAACCGGGCCGCGTGCGCATCGGCGAGCGTTGGCTCGCGGGTCACGTCATCGTGTCGGCGGAGCGCGTGATCGAAACCTGGAACGTGGGCAAGCCCACCGACCTAAGCCTTGCCGATTTACAGCCCGCGATCGATCTTTCGCCTACGATAGTTTTGCTTGGCACGGGCAACGGTGTGCTGCTGCCCGACATCGAGCTCATGGACGCGCTCGCGGGGCGCTCGATCGGGCTCGAGATCATGAGCACGCCCGCGGCGTGCCGAACGTACAACGTGCTCGTGCACGAGCATCGGCGCGTAGTTGCCGCGTTGTTCAACCCGCCTGCGCGCTCAGCGCCGCGCGACGAACTGTAGAGGATCGACCGGCACGCCGTTGCGGCGAATCTCGAAGTGCAATCGCGGCTGCCGTTCCGGACCTACGCCCATTGCCGCGATTTGCTGGCCGCGTCCCACGTCCTGTCCCTGGGCAACGAGCACGCGGTTCAAGTGTCCGTACGCGGAAAGATAGGTGTCGTTGTGCTTGATGATGACGAGCTGGCCGTAGCCGATGAGGCCGCTGCCGGCATAGACGACGCGCCCCGCCGCCGCCGCGCTGACGGCCTGACCGACCGCGGCCGCCGATCGCGACGCCCGTTGCGATTCCCTGCGAGGAGCCGAATCGGCTCACGACCTGGCCGTCGGTCGGCCATACCCAAGCCGGCGGCGGTTCGGCCGGCGGTGGAACGGCGCGGCCGCGCGGGGGGTGCCGTCTGCGGCGCGGGCTGCCTTGGCCGTGCAGCGGTAGCCGCAGGCGGCGCGGCGCTGGAGCCTGCGGGCGCACGACTTACCGCCGGCGCCGCGGCGGCCGCGCCCGGCAGAGCCGTAAGGCGCAGGCGCTGACCGACTTGAATCAGATCGGGATTGCGCAAGCCGTTCCAGCGCGCAAGGTCGCGCTGATCCACACCGTGCTCCCACGCGATTTGGTACAGCGTCTCGCCCCGCCGCACGACGTGATATTGCGCGTCGTAGGTATCTAGCGACGTGCAGCCGGCGACGAGCGTCGCCGTCACGATCATCCAAGCCCTCATGGTCCTTCACCGCACCGCGTCGCGCGCTGGCGACGGCCATGGATGGCCGGAGTGCCGCAATTGCAGGAGCAAAATTGCGGCCGCCATCCTCGTCAACTTTCCGTTCCCTCGACGAACGGCACGAAGCTCACCGGGATCAGCTCATCTCGCGGAAACTCAGCACCCTCGCGAGTCACGCTCACCAAGCGCTGCTTCCCGCGTAACCCAATCGGAATCACCAACCGCCCGGCCTCGTCGAGCTGCTCCAATAGCTGCGGCGGAATCTCTTCGGGCGCCGCGGCAACCAAGATGCCCTGAAACGGCGCTTGACTGCGCCAACCGTGCCAGCCATCCGCATGGCGCAGGCTCACGTTGGTGATCTTGAGCTCCGTGAGATTCGCTCGCGCGCGCAGCAGCAACGGTTGTATGCGCTCGACGCTGAACACATGCTGAGCGAACGGCGCGAGCACCGCGGTCTGGTAGCCGCAGCCCGTGCCGACCTCGAGCACCTTCGTGGCTTCTTGCCGGCCGGCAGCCCGCGAGCAGCGCTTCGCGTCATGCGCGCCACGATGTACGGCTGCGAGATCGTCTGCCCGAAGCCGATCGGCAGCGCCGTGTCCTCGTACGCGCGGCTCGCGAGCGCCTCGTCGACGAACAGGTGGCGCGGCACGTCGCGAATGCGCTCGAGCACGGCTCATTCGTGATGCCCTGCTGCGCAAGCGCTGTGATGAGCCGTTCGCGCGTGCGCGCAGACGTCATGCCGATGCCGCGCACGCGTCGCTGCTCGTCTCATCGGCAGCGCCTGAGCCAGCCCGCGCACTGCGTCGAGCGCGGCGTGCGCGTCAGATCCACCTTGCATCGGCGTGACCGACACGCAGCCGGCGCGACCGCGTGAAAATCCGTGCCCGGCGCCCGCGTCCTGGCCCGCGCCGGCGGGCCCGATCCAGTAGATCGGCCGGTCCCGCGGGTCGAGCGCCTTCACGACGGGCTCGGACTCGTGGCGGTATCCGAGCCGCGTCGCAGCACGCCTGCAACTGCTCGGGCGGAAGATCGGGCACGTTGACGTTCAGGATCGTATCCGCGGGCAGCGGCGTCTGCGCAACATGCGCTGCACCAGTCGGGCGTGACGCGGCGGCTGTTGCAAAATGCGCCGCCGTCGCTCGAGCACCGAGCGATATTGCGATCGCGGGGAGGCCGAGAAACGCTCCCTTCCATGGCCGCCGCAACGGTGCCGGAATACAGCACGTCGTCGCCGAGATTCGGGCCGTGGTTGATGCCCGAGATCACCATGTCCGGCTCGTCGTCGAGCAGTCCGGTGATCGCGAGGTGCACGCAATCCGTCGGCGTGCCGTTCGACGTAGTACACGTTCGTCGTCGACCTGCTCGACGCGCAGCGGCGCGTCGAGCGTGAGCGAGTTGCTCGCGCCGCTGCGATTTCGATCCGGCGCGACGACCACGACGGACGGCGATGTCGGCGAGGGTCTTCGCGAGAACGCGCAAGCCCCTCGCCTGATACCCGTCGTCGTTCGAGAGCAGAATGAGCACGTGCGAGAAGCACCTGGAATGGCCGTAAACCGATTAACTATACTGGAAGCCCGAGAGCAACGGGCCGCGCACTCTGCGGCGCTCAAATGAACAGCAGCGACGATCGCAGCGCATTCAAGAAAGCGATGCGCGACGTCAAGCCGCTCGCGCGCGAGCAGCGGGTCGCCGCTGGCCGTCCGCGCAAGCGCGCGCACGCGCGCCCGCGCCCGTCACGGCCGAGCCGGCCAAGATCGTCACGGACGGCGAGCGGATAACCTTTCGCCGGGCAGCGGTGCCGCAGGAAACGCTGCGGCTGCTTGCACGCGGACGCATTCGCGTCGAGGACGAAGCGGATTTGCACGGCCTCACGGCCGACGAAGCGCAGGTTGCGCTCGCGCGATTCATTACGGAGTCGTTGGCTCACGGGAAGAGCTCAGTGCGCATCGTGCACGGCAAAGGCCGCCGTTCCGGACCCGGCGGGCCGGTGCTCAAGGGTCTCGTGCATCGCTGGCTGGCCGAGCACGAAACGGTGCTCGCTTTCGCGACCGCGACCCCACGTCACGGCGGCACCGGCGCCACATGTGTGTTGCTCGCGCGCCGCTGAGCGGCCGCGCTCACGGCTCGCGGACGCTTGGCGGCGCCGCCGGTGCGATTTGATAGAACGTCTCACCGTCCTGAATCATGCCGAGCTCGGTGCGAGCCCGCTCTTCGGCCGCGGCCATGCCCTGCTTCAGATCCGCGACTTCGGCTTCCAGGGCAGAATTGCGCACGGCTAGCCGGCCGTTCTCCTCGCTGCGCCGGTTGACCTCGGCGGTCAGGCGCCAAACCTCGCGCAGGCCGTCGTCCGACAACCACAGCCGAACCTGCAGCCACGCGAGCACTGCGAGCAGCAAAACGATCAGCAACCGCATCTAGACCCCACCGAGAACAAGTGGCCCGTGCGAGACCACTTTACAGCGGCACCGGAAAAGCACCGGCGCCGTCGAACCGCGCGCGCGCTCCGAGTCCGCGCTCGATCCGCAGCAGCTGATTATACTTGGCGAGACGGTCGGACCGACACAGCGAGCCGGTCTTGATCTGCGTCGCGTCGGTTGCAACGGCGATGTCGGCGATCGTCGCGTCCTCTGTCTCGCCCGAGCGGTGCGAGACGACCGCGGAGTAACCAGCAGCTGCCGCCATGTCGATCGCGCGCAGCGTCTCGGTCAGCGTGCCGATCTGATTCGGCTTGATCAAGATGCTGTTGGCAATCTTCTTCTGGATGCCTTCTGCGAGTATTTCCGTGTTCGTGACGAACAGGTCGTCGCCGACGAGCTGGATGCGGTCGCGAAGCCGCCCACTCAAGAGCTGCCAGCCGTCCCAATCGTTCTCCGCCATGCCGTCTTCTATCGAGATGATCGGATAGCGCGCGACGAGATCCTCGAGGTAATCGACGAACTCGCGCGGCGTGAAGCGCCTACCTTCCGATTCGAGGTGATAGGCGCCGTCGCGAAAAAATTCGGAGCTTGCGACGTCGAGACCGAGGTAGATGTCCCGGCCGAGTGTGAAGCCGGCGGCCTCGACGGCCTCGCCGATCGTGGCGAGGCCTTCCTCGTTCGAGCCCAAGTCCGGCGCGAATCCGCCCTCGTCTCCGACCGCCGTGCTCAAGCCGCGGCTCTTCAACACGCCTTTCAGCGCATGAAACACCTCGACGCCGTACCGCAGGCTTTCCGCGAACGTCGGTGCACCGACCGGCAAGATCATGAACTCCTGGATGTCCACGCTGTTGTCGGCATGCGCGCCGCCATTGATGATGTTCATCATCGCAAGCGGCAGCGTATAGGTCTTGTTCGCGGCGAGCGACTCGAACAGCGGTACGCCGCGCTCCGCCGCGATCGCCTTCGCGCTCGCGAGAGATACTGCGAGGATCGCGTTCGCGCCGAGCCTGCCTTTGTTCGCGGTGCCGTCGAGCTCGATCATGGTTCGATCGACGGCCTCTTGATCCGCCGCGTCGATGCCGAGAACGGCGGAGCGCAGCTCGCCCGCGACGTTTGCCACCGCGCGCGTAACGCCCTTCCCGAGGTAGCGCTTGCGATCGCCGTCGCGCAGCTCGTGCGCCTCGCGCGAGCCCGTGGAGGCTCCCGACGGGACGGCCGCTCGACCGCGCGCGCCGCTTTTCAAGACCACCTCGGCCTCCACAGTCGGATTTCCTCGCGAATCGACGATCTCGAGGCCCGCAACGTCCTTGATGGCGCTCATGCTGACTCCTGCAACGACTTGGAAAACTCGGTTTCGAGGAACGGCTTCTCCTTCACGAGCGCGTCGATGTCACGCAGCTGCTCGAGCAGCGGCGCAAGAAGCGGAAGCGGCCAGACGCTCGGGCCATCCGACAGCGCGTCTTCGGGGCGCGGGTGCGTCTCGAGATAGAGCCCGGCAATACCGGCCGCGACGGCAGCCCGCGCGAGCACGGGAATGTGCTCACGCTCGCCGCCGGAGGAGGAGCCGAGGGAGCCAGGCTGCTGCACCGAATGGCTCGCGTCGAACACCACCGGGCAACCAGTCTCGCGCAGGATCGCGAGCGAGCGCATGTCCACGACCAAATTGTTGTAGCCGAACGAGACGCCCCGCTCGCAGACGGTGAGATCGGAGTTGCCGGTCGACCGCGCTTTGTCCACGACGTGGCGCATCTCCCACGGCGACAGGAATTGCCCCTTCTTGAGATTCACGGGCTTGCCTTGCCGCGCGACGCCGAGCACGAAGTTGGTCTGCCGGCACAAGAAGGCGGGCGTTTGCAGCACATCGACGACGGCGGCCACCTCCGCCAGCGGCGTGTCCTCGTGCACGTCGGTCAGCACGGGCAGCGCGAACTCCCGGCGCACGCGCTCCAGCACCTTGAGCCCGCGATCGAATCCGAGCCCCCGGAACGCGGTCAGCGCCGAGCGGTTCGCCTTGTCGAACGATGCTTTGAAGACGAGCGGCACGCCGAGCTTGGCCGTGATCTTTTTCAGCGTCTCGGCCGTCGAAAGGGCGAGCGCCTCGCTCTCGATCGCGCACGGGCCCGCGATCAAGACCAGCGGTGCACGCTGCCCGATCTCGACGCCGCCGAGCTTCATGCGCGCACGGCTCGAGGCAACTTGAGTCCTTGGCAGGAGCGAGCAGCCGATATGAAGCTCGTGAATAGCGGATGGCCGTCGCGCGGATTTGAGGTGAACTCGGGATGGAATTGCGTCGCGAAGAACCACGGATGATTTTGAGCTCGATGAGCTCGACGAGCCCGTCGCGAGAGAACCCGGACAGCACAGGCCGGCCTCGGCCAATTGCTCCGCGTAGCGGTTGTTGAACTCGTAGCGATGGCGATGCCGCTCGTTGATCTGACGGGCGCCGTAGATCGTGTGCGCGAGAGTGCCGTCCTTGATGAAGCAGGTCTGCGCGCCGAGGCGCATCGTCCCGCCGAGGTCGGAAGTCGCGTTGCGCTCTTGCGTCATGCCGCTCTGATCCTGCCACTCGGTGATCAATGCGATGACGGGATGCGCCGCATTCGGGTCGAGCTCGGTCGAGTGCGCCCCTTTGAGCCCGACGACGTTGCGGGCGTACTCGATGACCGCCACTTGCAGTCCGAGGCAGATGCCCAAGTACGGCACCTTCTTCTCGCGCGCGAATTTTACCGCCGCGATCTTGCCCTCGATTCCGCGCTCACCGAACCCGCCCGGCACGAGGATCGCGTCGACGTCGTTGAGGCACGCGGTACCCTGCGTTTGGATGTTCTCCGATTCTACGTACTCGATGTTGACCCGCGTGCGCGTCCGAATCCCGGCGTGCCGCAACGCCTCGGTCAGCGACATATACGAGTCCTTGAGATCGACGTACTTGCCGACCATCGCGATCGTGACCTCAGCCTCGGGATTCGCCTTCGCGTCGACGACGGCTTGCCACTCCGCCAAGTTCGCAGGCTCTGCGTCGAGGCGCAATTTCTCGACGACGATGCTGTCCAACCCCTGCTCGTTCAGCAGCATCGGGATCTTGTAGATGTCGTCGACGTCGATCGCCGAAATCACCGCCCGCTCCTCGACGTTCGTGAAGAGCGCAATTTTCGCGCGCTGCTCGCGCGGCAGAGCATGGTCCGACCGGCACACGAGAACGTCGGGCTGGATGCCGATCGAGCGCAGCTCCTTGACGGAATGCTGCGTCGGCTTCGTCTTGATCTCCGAAGATGCCGCCATGAACGGCACGAGCGTCAAATGTATGTAGAGCGCGCGCTCGCGGCCGAGCTCGACGCCCATTTGCCTGATCGCCTCCAGGAACGGCAGCGACTCGATGTCGCCGACCGTGCCGCCGATCTCCACCATGCAAACGTCGGCGCCTTCGGCGCCGCGCAGGACGCTCTTCTTGATCTCGTCGGTGATGTGCGGAATGACTTGCACCGTCGCGCCGAGATACTCGCCGCGCCGCTCCTTTGCAATCACGTTCGAGTAGATCCGCCCCGTGGTGAAATTACTGTTCCGGCTCGTGCGGGTGCGCACGAAGCGCTCGTAGTGGCCCAAATCGAGGTCGGTCTCCGTGCCGTCGTCCGTGACGTAGACCTCGCCGTGCTGGAAAGGGCTCATCGTCCCGGGATCGACGTTGATGTAAGGATCGAGCTTTATCAGGCGGACTTTGAGCCCGCGGGCCTCGAGGATCGCACCGAGGCAGGCCGAGGTGATGCCTTTGCCGAGCGAGGAGACCACGCCGCCCGTGATAAAGATGAATCGCGTCATGTTGCGTCGGTCGCCCTCAAGCTGCCGCCCGTTCCGAAGCGTTAAGAGGTTTCAAAATCAAGCAAAGCCAGAACGGCGCTCTTCATTGGGCGCCGAGCTGGCTCTCGAAGCTCGTTGCTTGGGTTCCCCGGGAGACGGTATTACAAAGTACCAAAAGTGTCCCGGCCTCACCAGCCCCACGGTGTCGGCGCGAGGCGACAGCAGCGTCAGCGCACGGGCGGATGAGAGCTCAGCCCCTTTCATGGCCTCCGGCGAGGTCGACTCCGACGAGGCCGAGAAGAGCCTGTACGACGAGCGCTTCCTGCTGTCGCGCCCGGTGCTCGCCGCGCTGCGCCAGGCGCCGGCCGTGCTGCTGGTGGACGAGGTGGACCGCGCCGACGACGAGTTCGAGGCGTTCCTGCTCGAGGTGCTCTCGACCTGGCAGGTGACCATCCCCGAGTTCGGCACCGTCACCGCGCCCGAGCCGCCCCTGGTGGTGCTGACCTCGAACCGCACCCGCGAGCTGCACGACGCGCTCAAGCGGCGCTGCCTCTACCACTGGATCGACCACCCCGGCCTCGAGCGCGAGGTCGAGATCGTCCGCTCGCGCGCGCCCGAGGTCAGCGAGGCGCTCGCCCGGCAGGTCGTCGGGCTGGTCCAGCAGCTGCGCACGCGCGACGACCTCCTCAAGCCGCCCGGCGTCGCCGAGACCCTCGACTGGGCCCGCGCCCTGACCCACCTCGGCACCGCCGAGCTGGACCTGGCCTCGGCCGCCGCGACCCTGGGCGCGCTGCTGAAGTACCGCGAGGACGCCGACCGGGTGAAGGCCGCGCTCGACCGGATGCTGTCGACATGACCGACCACCGCCCACGCCGCCGACGAGGTGCTCCTCGGCTTCACCCGGGCGCTGCGCGCCGCCGGCGTCGCCGTCACCCAGGACCGGGCCCAGGGCTTCCTGGCCGCGGTGGCCGAGGTCGGCGCCGACGACCGGCAGGCGACCTACTGGGCCGGCCGCGCCACCCTCTGCGCGTCGCCCGACGACCTGTTCCGCCACGACCAGGTCTTCGCCGCCTGGTTCAACGCGCGCGACGGCCTGCCGCAGGCCCGCCCGCGCGAGGCCTCGCGCCCGTCGACCGCGCACCTCCTGCCCGACAGCCGAGAGCGGCGGGGGCGACGGCGGCGACGACGAGGAGGACGTGGTGCGCGCCGCCGCGTCCGCGGCCGAGGTGCTCCGGCACCGCGACGTCGCCTCGCTCGACGCCGCGGAGAAGCGTCGGCTGGCCCGGATGTTCGTCCGGCTGTCGCTGCGCCCGCCCAGTCGTCGTACGGCCCGGCACCAGAGGTGGCACCGCGGCGAGGTCGACGCCTCCCGCACCCTGCGCAACTCGCTGCGCCACCTCGGCGAGCCGGGCGAGATCGCCTGGCGCCGTCGCGGCGTGCGGCCGCGCCGGGTGGTGCTGCTGGTCGACGTGAGCGGCTCGATGAGCGCGTACGCCGACGCGCTGGTGCGGCTCGCCCACCGCCTCACCCAGTCGGCGCGGGCCGCGGGCGGCACCGTCGAGACCTTCACGGTCGGCACCCGGCTGACCCACGTCACCCGCGCCCTGCGCTCGCCCGACGCCGACCGGGCGATCGTGGCGGCCGGCGAGGTCGTGCCCGACTGGTCGGGCGGCACCCGGCTGGGGGAGACGATCCGGGTCTTCCTCGACCGGTGGGGGCAGCGCGGGCATGGCGCGCGGCGCCGTGGTGGTGGTCTTCAGCGACGGCTGGGAGCGCGGCGACGCCGAGCTGCTCGGCGAGCAGATGGCCCGGCTGCGGCGGGTCGCGCACCGCGTCATCTGGGTCAACCCGCACCGGGGCAAGGCGGGCTACGAGCCGCTCCAGGGCGGCGTCGTCGCGGCGCTGCCGCACTGCGACGACTTCCTCGCCGGGCACTCGCTGGCGACCTTCGCCGACCTCACGGAGGTGATCGCGCGTGCGTGACGTGCTGCCCGAGCTGATGCAGTGGTGGGAGGCCGGCGAGACGATCGGCGTCGGCACCGTCGTGGCCACCTTCCGGTCCGCGCCCGCGCCCGCCGGGCGCCTCGATGCTGGTCGGCCCCGACGAGACCGCCGTCGGCTCCGTGTCCGGCGGCTGCGTCGAGGGCGCGGTCTACGAGCTCGCCCAGACCGTGGTCACGTCGGGCGAGCCGGTGCTCGAGCGCTACGGCGTCTCCGACGACGACGCCTTCGCGGTCGGCCTGACCTGCGGCGGCATCCTCGACGTCTTCGTCGAGCAGGTCTCCCGGACGACCTTCCCGCAGCTCGGCGAGGTCGCCGCCGACATCGAGGCCGGCCGCCCGGTCGCCCTGGCCACCGTCATCGAGCACCCCGACCCGGCGTGGCTGGGCCGGCGGATGGTCGTCCGCCCGCACGCCGACGCCGACGGCAGCCTCGGCTCGCCGCGGGCCGACGCCGCCGTGCACGACGACGCGCTCGGCCTCCTCGCCGCGGGCACCAACGCGACGCTGACCTACGGTCCCGACGGCGAGCGCCGGGGCGAGGGGATGCGGGTCTTCGTCTGGGGCTTCGCGCCGAAGCCGCGGATGCTGGTCTTCGGGGCGATCGACTTCGCGGCCGCCGTGGCCAAGGTCGGCTCGTTCCTCGGCTACCACGTGACGGTCTGCGACGCCCGGCCCGTCTTCGCCACCAGCTCGCGCTTCCCGGGAGCCGACGAGGTCGTCGTCGACTGGCCGCACCGCTACCTCGCCGCCGAGCTCGAGGCCGGCCGCATCGACCGGCGCACGGTGCTGGCGGTGCTGACCCACGACCCGAAGTTCGACGTCCCGCTCCTCGAGGTCGCGCTGCGGCTCGACGACGACGTACGCCCGGGCTACATCGGCGCGATGGGCTCGCGGCGCACCCACGACGAGCGGATGGAGCGGCTGGTCGAGGCCGGGCCTCAGCCGCGCGACGAGCTCGCCCTGCTGTCCTCGCCGATCGGGCTCGACCTCGGCGCCCGCACGCCCGAGGAGACGGCCGTGTCGATCGCGGCGGAGATCGTGGCCCGGCAGTGGGGCGGGTCGGGCGAGCGGCTGGCCGTCGACCGAGGGCCGGATCCACCACGACGACTGACGACGTGGCGCCGCCGCCGATTGGCCCGACGCGGGCACCTCGCCTAGGGTCTTTCGAATGTTTTTGGTGACCCCCGCTCCACCGCGCCCTCGCCCGCCTGTCGGCCCTGGCCCTCGCGGTCGTCCTGCTGGCGCCGGCACGACGCTGGTCGGCGCGCCCGCACAGGCGCGTGAAGAAGCACGCTCGGGGGCCGCTCGCACAGGTCCCGGGCGGCCGCTTCAGCGTGGCGACGCTCAACCTGAGGAAGGGCATGCGGGTCGCCGGCATGCGGCACGACATCCGCGCAGGTGATGGACGGCGGCGCCTCGGTCGTCGGGTTCCAGGAGCGGCTCTTCAGCCGGCCCGGCGCTGCGCGCGAGCCTGCCGAAGTCGTGGACGCTCCTCATGCCCAGCGGCCCCACCGGCACCGACGACAACCCGATCGCCTTCGACAAGGACGTCTGGGAGCTGGAGAAGACCTGGTCGGCCCTCCTGGCCGGCACGACGTGGCGGCGCCGGACCGGGCAGACCGCGCACGACCAGTACGGCGTCGTGGCCGTGCTCCGGCACCGGGTCAACGGGCACGTCATCCGCGCCGTGAGCTTCCACCTGCCCAACCACCTCCACAACCGACGCACGGGCGGCCCGAACTACGCCAACCGCGCCGGCGTCGAGGCGATGTGGCGGATGGCCGCGCGGATCCGCTTCCTCGCGCAGGACGCGCGCCCGGCGCACCAGTTCGTCGCGATGTGCGACTGCAACGTCACGGAGAACCGGGACACCACCGACGACCTCGTCAAGGGACGGATCACCGGGCCGCTGGGGCTGGAGACCAACTACACCGGTCGCAAGGGTGGATCGGGGATCGACTACGTGATGGGCGAGCGCGACTCCGACTTCCGCATCGACTCCTACGAGTCGTACCACCGCCTGGTCACCGACCACCCCGGCATCGTCGCCACCTTCACGCGCGGCTGACGCCGCCCGACCGGCGGCTCGAGTCGGTCCGGACTCCGTCCCTGTTGCGAGCGTCACACTCGGGCTAGGTTGGCCGCGACCCGTCGGGAGCCGCCATGTCCACCAGTGATGACCTGCACGCACGCCGCGTGCAAGCCGTGCGCGCGTGGACGCAGTTCGTCGCCGACGGCGGCGAGGAGGCCGAGGCGGTCCGCCCGGAGATCCTCAGCAGCTGGCAGCTGTCCGGCGTGGTCTCGCCGACCGTGACGCACGCGCCGCTCGACGACGAGGGCGACACCGCCGAGTTCTGGAACCAGTCGCCCCTCCAGACCGCCGTCTCCCGGGTGCAGGACGAGCTGCGCCGCACGGCCGAGGACGGCGACCTCGTCATCGCGATCACCGACGAGCAGACCCGCATCCTCTGGACCTACGGCGGCCGGGTGATGCGCCGCAAGGCCGAGACGGTCAACTTCGTGCCGGGCGGCCGCTGGGACGAGGCGAGCGTCGGCACCAACGCGCTCGCGATCGCCGGCCGGACCGGCGCCCCGTCGATGGTCTTCAGCGCCGAGCACTACGCCGAGGTCGTGCACAACTGGGTGTGCTGGGCCGCACCGGTCTTCGACCCGGTCACCGGACGCCCGCTCGGCGTCATCGACCTCTCGACCACCTGGGACCGCACCCAC
>CAVUTF010000027.1:0-328458 GCA_963744305.1 uncultured Gammaproteobacteria bacterium | reverse complement strand
TTGCGATGTGGGAGCTCGGCCTTTTTCCGATTCAGATTCTCGAGTCGCCGGGCCAGCTCGTGATCATCCGCGAGACCGGCGGCATGCCGCGGCGAATTTACACCGACGGACGCGCGCATCCGCCGCCCGAGGAATTGGAACCGACTTGGATGGGCCACTCGATCGGCCGCTGGGACGGCGACGTGTTCGTGGTCGACACCGTCGGCACGAACGGCCGAGCACGCGCGATGAACGGCGTCGGCTCGAACGCGAAGGTCAGCGTCGACGACGCGAAACCGCGGCTGCCGGCGAGCGACCAGCTGCATCTCGTCGAGCGGTGGCGGCTCGTCGCCGACGGCCAGCTCCTCGAGGACGAGCTCACGATCAGCGATCCGAAAACCTACACGGAACCGATCGTCGTCAAGCATTATTTCCAGCGGCGCCCGGACATCGAGATGCTCGAGTACTCGTGCACCGAAAACCCGCGCCCGACAGATGAGACGATCGCCCAGTGAGCACGATCGACGAGGTGACTCGATGAAAGCCACGACGATGGCCCTGATGTTCACAGTCGCGTTCACGGCCGCGGCGCCGGCGATCGCTCACCATTCGTTCGCGCCCTTCGATCGCACGAAGGAGGTCACGCTGACCGGCACCGTCACGGAATTCCAATGGACCAACCCGCACGCGTGGATCCAGGTGGCAGTCAAGGACGACCAAGGCCGCGAGACCAATTGGGGCATCGAGTGCGGCAGTGCGAACATGATGGCGCGGACGGGCTGGAAGAAGAACACGCTCAAAGCCGGCGACGCCGTCGTCGCCATCGTGAATCCTCTGCGCGACGGGCGCCCGAACGGCGCGCTCGTCACGATTACGCTGCCGGACGGGACCGTTCTCGATCCCGGCGACGCCCCGAAACCGTTGCCGATCCGCTGATCTTAGGTCGACCGCTCGAACCGCGCGTCTTTTGCTAACGCGGGTCCCACTCTCGCTACCAAATATGCACGCGCTCTTCGGGCGGCAAGTACAACGAATGCTCCGGCGTAACGCCGAAAGCCTCGTACCAGGCATCGACGTTGCGCACAACACCGTTGACCCGGTACTCGGCCGGGCTATGGGGGTTCGTCACAATCATCGATCGCAGCACGTCGTCGCGCATCAATGTCTGCCCACGCCTGCGCCCACGAGAGAAAGAAACGCTGATCGCCCGTTAGACCGTCGAGCACCGGCGCGACACCGTTCGACGTTTCCTCGAGATGCTTTCGATACGCGGCGTATGCCATCTGCATACCGCCGAGGTCGCCGATGTTCTCGCCCATCGTGAGCTGCCCGTTGACGTGCATGCCTGGGATCGGCTCGTAAGTATCGTACTGAGCGCCGAGCCGACTCGTTCGCTCCGAGAAACGAGCGTCGGCGGTGGCCGTCCACCAGTCGCGAATGTTGCCCTGCTCGTCGAAGCGCCTACCCTGGTCGTCGAAACCGTGCCCAATCTCATGGCCGATCACCGCGCCGATCGCGCCGTAGTTCACGGCCGGATCCGCGTTGGGATCGAAGAACGGTGGCTGCAGGATCGCGGCCGGGAACGTGATCTGGTTGAGCAGCGGGTTGTAGTAGGCATTGACCGTCTGCGGCGACATGTCCCAGAGCTCTCGATCCACCGGGCCACCGAGCCGGTCCACCTGCTGCCGCCACGCGAACTCGCGCAGCGCGCGTGCGTTCTCCAGGAGCTGCCCGGGGCGGATCTCGAGCGCGCTATAGTCGGTCCACTTCGACGGATATCCCGTGCGCGGCTCGAACGTCGCGAGCTTCGCGAGCGCCCGAGTCGCGAGTTTCTTCGTCCATCCACTCGTTGCGCTCGAGCCGCTCCTTCATGGCCGAGACGAGGTTCGCAATCAGCTGATCCATCTGCGCCTTGTATTCGGCCGGGAAATGGCGCTCGACATAGATCCGGCCGACGGCCTCGCCGAGTCCGTCGTTGACCTGCTCGACACCGCGTTTCCAGCGCTCGCGCTGCTCCTCCGTTCCCGACAGGGTGCGCGAGTACAGCTCGAAATTCGCCGTATCGAAATCGCTCGACAAATACTCCGCGTGCCTGCGAATCAGATGGAATGCGAGATAGTCGCGGAGCAAGGCGAGCGGAGTGGCGGCAAAAAGCTCGGCAGCCGCATCGATGGCCGTGGTCTGCGCCACCACGAACGTGTCGACGTCGCCGAGCCCGGCGTCGGCGAAGATCAGCGGCCAATCGAGCTCCGGCGCGAGCTCGGCCACTTGCGCGGGGCTCATCGGGTTGTAGATCTTTTGGATGTCGCGCGACTCTGCGCGCGTCCAATGCAGCTCGGCGAGACGCGTCTCGAGATCGATGATCGGCCTCTGCCCTCGCCTCCGGCTGCTCGATTCCCGCGAGGCGCATGACGCCCACCACATAGTTGCGGTAGGCATTGCGGTACTCGTCGAAGCGCGCGTCGTCTTCTAGATAGTAGTCACGGTCCGGCAGGCCGAGCCCGCTTTGCTCGATCACCGCCGCATAGCGCGTCGTATCGGCAGGATCCGGAATGATCGAGAACGCGAACGGCGCGGCTAGATGGAGACTGGCGAACGCATGCATGAGGTCGGACTTGCTCTCGATGGCTGCGACCTCTGCGAGATATGGCTCGAGCGGTTCAGCGCCGAGCGTCTCGAGCCGCTCCTCGTCCATCCAGGCCGCGTAGAAATCCCCGACCTGCTGCTCGACCGTGCCGGCCGCGGGGTCGCCGGCCGAAAGATGCTCGACGATCGCGCGAACGTCCTCCTCCGCCGAGAGTCTGAGCCGCACGAAAGTGCCATAAGTCGGCAGATCGGCCGGAATCTCAAAAGTGTCGAGCCAACGCCCGTTCGCATAGCGGTTGAAGTCATCACCTGGGGCGACGGATTCGTCGCGCGCCGACAAATCGATGCCCCACGCGCCGATCTCGGCGGCCTGCGCGGTCGCGGCCGGCGGCGCGGTCGCGCTGGCGGTGGTTTCGGCCCCTCCGCCGGATCGGTCACAAGCTGCGATGCAAAGGAGGCAAACAATCAGGGCGTAACACTTCGTCGTCATCGAACCTTCTCTATTGTTGGCACCGGATGCTCGTGCCCGCTCGGCCGTGCAGATCGTGAGGGCCGCGGGCGGCGAGTCATCGGTAAGCATAGCGCGCCGCCGTGCTGCACGCGCGCCGTCCGCTTGACGTTTCTTCGCGGTCGACCTGCAATAGCGGCTTCCGTAGGTCGTCAGATCGCGAGCACGCGCTCGTAGAACCAAAACGCGGCGACGGAGCCGATGCCGTACGCGACCGCGCGCGGCCACCAGCTCGGCGCGCGCGCCGCGGCGCGGCCGAGGAGCCAGCCCACCGCAAGCACTGCTGTGATGAACATGAGCTGGCCGAGCTCGACGCCGACGTTGAAGAACAAGAGCGCGAGCGGCACGGCGTGCGCCGGCACGCCGATCTCGGAGAGTGCGCCCGCGAAGCCAAAGCCGTGCAACAGACCGAATGAGAACGCGACGATCCATGGCAGGCGCTCGGTCAACCCCGTGGCGCGCGATGCGCCCGTACTCGAGCCGCGGCGAGCGAGCTCCGTCGCGAGAAAGAGAATGCTCAACGCGATCACGGCTTCGACAGGCGCGGACGGCACGCGCACGAAGCCGAGCGTCGCCGCGCCGAGCGTGACGCTGTGCGCGACGGTGAACGCCGTGACCGTCGCGACGAGCTTGCCCACGCCGCGCACTAGGAGCAGGAGCGCAAGCACGAACAGTAAGTGATCGATGCCGAGCAAAATGTGCTCGACGCCGAGCACCGTGTATGTCCGGACCACTTCCATGCTGCTCGGCCGCTCGGGAATCACGACGCTCGGCGCGTCCGGCGTAAGACGATGGTTCGACGATGTGCCGTCGAGATAATCGACGCGCAGGAGCACATCCGTCTGCGTCAGGGGCAAGCCTTCGACTTCGAACACGCGGCCCGCGAGACCCTCCGGGCATGTCATTTCCGCGTGCTGAAAGCGCACGTCTTCGACGGAGTAGGTTCGCACCGCACCGCGGATGCTGCAGCCTTCCGGCACTTGCGGCTCTAGCGCCGCGGCGAGACCGCCCGAGATCGAAACCTTCCACTGCACCTGGAAGACGTTCGGCTCGGTCTCGGCCATGCCGAAGAACGCAGGGCTCAGGCGATGCGCACAGGCCACGTCGGCGAGACCGACCAGCAGCAACAGCGCCGCAACGCGGCCAAGCGTCACTGCGCCGCGGCCTCCGGCCAGTCGATGACGACGTCATAGCGCGCGCGCATCTCGCTGTACTTCGCGGCGTTTGCTTCGGCCCGCCGCACCTCGGCGAAGGTCGTGCGCACCTGCTCGGGGATCTCCTCGAACGGCGGCAAGCGGCTCTCGCTGCGATTCACGAGCCGCACGAGATGTAAACCGAAGTCGGACTCGAACGGGCCTTGCCACTCGCCGGGCGCCATCGTGAACAGCGCATTCGCGAGAGCTTCGCCGAAGAGCACGTCCACTTGCTGACGCGGCGCGTCGTCGTAACGTTCACGCAACGGCGTGCGATCGCCGACGCTCGCCGGCTCCGCGCCGCCGCGCAGGCTCGCGAGCCCGGCGTCGGCATCGGCGGCGAGCGCGTCCCCGCGCGCGCTCGGGCTAAAGAAAACCTGCTCGAAGCTCACGAGCGCCGGGATGCGAAACCGCTCGGGCGCGGAGTCGTAGAGCTCGCGCACGGCGGCTTCCGAAGCAGGTTCCGGGTCCGCGAGATCCTCGGTCAGGTACTGCATCTTCTCGATGAGCCGCCGCCGCACCTCGTCGTCGTTCACGTCCAGGCCAAGCGCGAGCGCTTCACGGTACAAGATCTCGTCGCGGATCGTCGGCTCGACGAGCGCTTCGAGCTCATCTCGCGTCGGCGCGCGGCCCTGCACGAGGGCCGTGGCGTCGCGGACCTGCGCGATTTGCTCTGCCGTGATCACGATGCGCTCGCGGCCCGTCTCGATCGATTCGCCGCGCCACGCGGAGAAAACGAACAGCGCGGCGCCGATCAGCAGGAAGTGGAGCAACGGATCCTTGAGCGGCTTGGGGATGGACATAGCGAGCGATTTTCGGGCGCCCGCATTGCGCGCGGACGCATGTCATAGGCGCTCGTATCGTCGCAGGAATCGCGAACGGAGTCGACGTGAGAAAAAAAAGAAGCCCCGGCAGGGGGAGGAAATGCCGGGGCTTCTGGCCCTCAATAGGGCGCTACCGATACTTGACCTAAGAGAAGCTCAACGCGACGAAGCGTTGCCCGTCGCCGCGCTTCACGAGCAGCAACGCACGATCTTGATCGCGCGCATCCGCGAGTGCGTCGAGCGCGTCGTCGACGGAGCCGACTTGCCGCTGGTTCACTCGTGTGATCACGTCGCCGGCCCGAATGCCCTTCTCGGCCGCCGGGCTGTTCGGCTCAACGTTCGCCACGAGCACGCCTTGCGTGTCGCCCGCGAGGCCGAGCTGCGCCTTGTCCTCGTCGGTGAGAGCGCGCAAGGTCAGACCGAGCGTCGTTTCGCCGTCGACTCCGGGCACCGCGGCGGCCGCAACTTGCTCACCGCGCGCCGCTTCACCAAGCTTCACACGCACCTGCTGCGACTTGCCGTCGCGCCACACCGTCAAATTCGCGGTGTCGGCCGGATTGGCGTCGCCGACCAGGCGGCTCAACGCGCGCGCGGAATCAACCTCGTGGTTGCCGAACCGCGTGATCACGTCGCCTGCCTTGACGCCGGCCGCCTGCGCGGGACCGTCGCCGAGCACCTCCGCGACGAGCGCGCCTTTTTCATGGTCGAGACCGAGCGATGCCGCAAGCTCCGCGTCGAGATCCTGGATTTGCACGCCGAGCCAACCGCGCTCGACCGAGCCGTTCTCCTTGATCTCCGCGATCACGGACTTCGCTTGATTCGCCGGAATCGCAAAGGCGATGCCGACGTTCCCGCCGTTCGGCGAGAAGATCGCGGTGCTCACACCGACGACGCGCCCGGACGCGTCGAACACGGGACCGCCCGAGTTGCCGAAGTTGATCGGTGCGTCGAGCTGCAGATAGTCGTCGTACGGGCCGGACTGAATGTCGCGGCCGCGAGCGGAGACGATGCCGGCTGTCGCCGTGCCACCCAACCCGAAGGGATTGCCGATCGCTACCACCCACTCGCCGACACGCGCGGTGTCGGAGTCGCCGAACTCGACGAACGGCAAATTCGTGGAATCGACCTTGATCAGCGCGAGGTCCGTCTTCGCATCGCTGCCGACGAGCGTCGCAGCGAGCTGGCGGCCGTCCGGCAGGGTGACCGTGATCTTGTCGGCACTCTCGATCACGTGATTGTTCGTTACGATGTAGCCTTGCGCGTCGATCACGAACCCGGAGCCCTGCCCCTCGCTGCGGCGCTCGCGCGGCTGCTGCGGCATTCCGGGCATGTCAAAGAACCGCTCGAAGAACTCGAACGGAAACTGCTCCGGAAATTGATCTCGCGGTATCTGTTGCCGCGAGCCGAAGCCCGTCGTAGGCATGGCGCGCTCGACCTTGCTAACCGAGATGTTCACGACGGCAGGGCTCACGTCCTCGATCACGTCGGCGAACGAGACGACACCGAACTCCGGCTCCGTCGCCGATTGCGCGTCCGGACTGAACTGAACGAACAGGGTTGCGAGCACGAGGCCTGCGCCGGCGATGGCTCCCGCGAGCCAGCCGGATCGCTTGGAACTTGCCAACAGGTTGTGGGTCATCGAAGCATTCCTCCAAAAAGGGGTCTTTGGTTTATGCCGAGCAATCTACGCGCCCCAGCCTTAACGCCGACTCACGAGTTCCCTACGGTTTTGTAATGTTTCCTGTACCGGGAATTGTTAATGCTGTGTTCAGGTCCAAGCGCATAACCTTCAGCCATGCCGGAGAGCTTTCAGTTTCTTAGCTTCGGCGGAATGAGGAGATGGACATGAAACGTTTTGCAAAAGTGGCCGCATTCGCAGCGGCAACGGTGGTTGGCCTGGGCGCGGGCTCAACCGTCATGGCGCGGGGCGACAACCGCGTGCCCCAGATCAATATCGGTCAAGCGCAGATCGCGCCGGAAGCGGAGCAGGTCGACAGCTTCAGCATGCTGACGCATCCGTATAGCTGGACGATGGTGGATGACGACACGGTGATCGTCTGGGCGACCGCGTTCAAGCCATACCTGGTCGAGCTCGCTTTCCCCAGCCACGACCTGCGGTGGGCCCACGTGATCGGCGTGACGTCGGTCGGCAGCCGCGTGTATGCCAAGTTCGACTCGATCCGCGTCGGTGGTTTCCGCTACCCCATCGACGCGATCTATGAGCTAACGCGTGAAGAGGCGAGGAACTGGAACCGCACCTCGTAGCGAGTGGTCGGATAAGGTGATCGCGGCCGGACACAGATGTATAACTAACGCGTGCGAGTATTGGTCATCGAGGACGACAAGGACGTCGCCTCGTTTCTCCGCAAGGGACTGGCACAAGCGGGCTACAACGTCGACCATGCCGACAACGGCAAGGACGGGCTTTTCCTTGCGACCACGGAACCGTACGACGCACTGATCGTCGATCGGATGCTCCCGGGCGTCGACGGGCTCACGATTATCCGAACCTTGCGCGCCTCCGAGAAAGGCACACCGGTGCTGATCCTGAGCGCGCTCGGCGAGGTCGACGACCGAGTCAAGGGACTCAAAGCCGGCGGCGACGATTACCTCGTCAAACCTTTCGCGTTCAGCGAGCTGCAAGCGCGGCTCGAGGCGCTCGTGCGCCGCGCGAAAACCGGCACAGACGCAGCGCCGACGTCGCTGAAAGTCGCGGATCTGGAGCTCGACCTCTTGCGTCGCGAAGCGCGCCGCGGCGGTAATCCGATCGATTTGCAGCCGCGCGAGTTCCAGCTGCTCGAATTCCTGATGCGGCATACGGGCCAAGTCGTCACACGCACGATGCTGCTCGAGGGCGTCTGGGACTATCACTTTGATCCGCAAACCAATGTCATCGACGTGCACATCAGCCGGCTGCGCTCGAAGATCGATCGCGGCTTCGACCGGCCTTTGCTGCACACGATCCGCGGTGTAGGTTACCGGCTAGACGGCTAGCTCACGGCGTTTCACCGATGCGGTTACCGACGCTCATCCGCACCAGCGTCTTCCAACTCACGCTGGTCTATATGGCGCTCTTCGCCGCGTCGGCGATCGCGCTGTTCGCGTTCGTCTATTGGTCGACGCTCGGGTATCTCGAGCGGCAAACCAACGCCGTCATAGAGGCGGAGATCGACGGGCTCGCCGAGCAGTACGAGCGGCGCAGTCTGCGCGGCTTGGCCGAAGTGATCACGGAGCGCGTGAACCGTGACAGCGAGGGCCGCTCGATCTACCTGCTCGCAGAGCCGAACGGCGCTGCGATCGCGGGCAACCTGCCGTACTGGCCGCGCGAGCTCGAAGGGCCCCTCGAGTGGGTCGACTTCCAGAAGCTCGACGACGCGGGTCAGGCGATCCCCGTGCGTGGGCGCGTGCTGCGCGTCGGTCTCGGCTTCCGCCTCTTGGTCGGGCGCGACATCCGCGAGCTCGCCGCGATCAAAGCAGTGTTCCGCCGCACGTCGATCTACGGCCTATCGCTTACGCTCGGGCTCGCGCTGATCGGCGGGTTGTTGATGGGCGTGAGCGCGCAACGGCGCGTCGCCGCCTTGAACCGCACGACGCGCCAAATCATCGCGGGCGACCTGAGCCGGCGCGCGCCGGTCACCGGCAGCAACGACGAGCACGACGAGCTCGCGACGAACGTGAATGCGATGCTCGACCAAATCGAGAGCCTGCTGGAAGGTATGCGCCACGTCGGCGACAGCGTCGCGCACGACCTGCGTGGCCCGCTCACGCGCTTACGCAATCGACTCGAGAGTGTCGCGAACGCGGAGCGACCGCCGAGCCGCGAGGATCTGAACGAATGCGTGCAGCAGGTCGAGCGTGTGCTCGAGACGTTCAACGCACTGCTGCGCATCGCGCGCGTCGAATCCGGCGCGCACCGAAGCGCGTTCGCGCCCGTCAACGTGGACAAAATCGTCCGCGACGTCTGCGAGCTCTATCAGGCCGCAGCCGACGAGCGGAACATCCGCCTCACCTGCGTAAGCCACCCCGGCGTCGAGGTGTTCGGGGACCGCGAGCTGCTCGCGCAATGTCTGACGAACCTGCTCGACAATGCGGTGAAATACACGCCGAACCGCGGCTCGATCGTAGTCAAGCTCGACCGCACGGACGACACGGCGCTAATCACCGTCGCCGACTCGGGCCCGGGCATACCCGTGAAAGATCGCGAGCGCGTGCTGCAGCGGTTCGCGCGACTCGATCAGGCTCGCTCGCAGCCGGGCAACGGCTTGGGTTTAGCGCTCGTGCGCGCGGTGGCCGCACAGCATCACGGCAAGCTCACGCTCGGCGACAACTCGCCGGGGCTCATCGTGACGCTCGAGCTGCCGGCACTGATGCGGGCGCCGGCGCGCACGGGGCAGGAGGCGGTCGCTTAGGACGGACGACGCGCCGCCGCGGGACTACTTCGCCGCCTTGTAGCCGACCTTCGAAGCTTTCTTCAGCGCGTCGACGTACTCGGCACCGCTCAGCAGACGCGTCGTCTTCGAGCCTCGTATCGCGCCACCGGCGGCGATGGCGATTGCGACCGCGGCCATCGCCGTGTCGTCCGGCGCATCCATCAAGATAGCGAGGTCGTGCTCGCCAAAGCTGAACCCGCCCCCAACGAACTTGACTCCCGTGGCCTGGATCTGCTTAGCGACGGTCTCCAGTCTGTCGCTGGGATTCTTCATCTGCGTTGCGAGTGAGTCCGCCGTGTAGCCGGCCTGATAGAGATACAAGGGCATCGTCGTCTCCTTATCGTTAGAGTGTTTCGATCGATGGCAGCGTAATTCTACACCTCGCCCGGTGATGGAGCGCTCCTTAGAGCTCTGACAGTTCCGCGTAGGGCTCAGTCCGGTGTGCGCACCTCCGCGGGCGGATTCCGACCCTGCACGATCGCGTTCAACCACGCTTCCGCGGAAGCGTGATCCAGCGTGATCGGCTCGTCGAGCACGTCGTCGGACTGATAGCCGAAACGCGGAATCGCGCGATGCTGAACTATCCTACGGCGTTCTAATGGCGCGAACACAAGTCCACCTGATTAACGAAGGATACGACCCAACGATAGGCGTCCTTCACGGTCAGCGAATGCGAACGCAACGTATCCCGCGTTTGCGCTCGATCGGATGGAGCCGATGCGGCCGGTCGTTGATCGCGCTGTCTTGCACTTGGTCAAGACTACCGTGTTTTCCGGAGCCGACTTCTCAATCCAGGCTGACGGTGTTTGTCGTCTCAATCCGGAGCTTGCGCGGCGAGTCGCACAACTCGCGGACGAGCACGTTCGAGATGCGCGGAGCTAAGCTTTCGGGCTACTCCGCCTTGAGAGTTTCTACGGCATCAATTGCTGCCGCGCGCGCCGAGCCGGTATGTAGCTCGCGATCACGGCGGCAGCGATGATGACACTGAGCGCGGCGACATAGGCCAAGGGGTCCAACGGACTAATGCCAAACAACAGGGACGACATCAAGCGCCCCAATACCACCGCAAAGACCAACCCCACTACGGCGCCTATTCCGCTAAGTGCGAGCCCGTGCAATAGGAACATCCTCTTGAGCTGTCGCGGTTGCGCGCCGAGTGCTGAGCGAATGCCGATCTCGCGAGCCCGCTGCGAAACTACATACGCGATGACCCCGTAGATTCCGATAACCCCGAGAGCCAAAGCCATCCCGCCGGCGATGGCGAGCATTACGAGCGTGAACGATGTGCGTGCGAGCGAGCTGGCGTAAAGATCTTGCATGGTGCCTTCAAGAGCAACCGGGATGTCTTGGTTCACCGACCGAACGGCTTGCCGCACTTCGTTCATGAGGCCAGCGGTACCCGCACGCTCACTTCGGATGACGAACGTGACGGCTGGCGTTCCGACAACGGGCGAATTGCCAAAGCGTTCCATGCGTACGGGCCAATAAACGAAACTAGGCGGTTCTGTGTACAACCCGTCCTCGCGGACCCCTTGAACTACACCGATCACCTCGCGCCACGCGTCCTTGGCCGAATGGAAGCCGGATACGCTTACCGAGCGCACCAGCTGGCTCTGCCGCAAGCTCGCGGGCAAAATCCTCGGAGATCATGGCCACTTCGCACCTGCTTCGATATCGCTCCAAGTGACCTCGCGGCCCGCAAGAATTCGCGTGCCCATGGCTACGAAGTAACCGGGCGAGATCTGTTTAGGCTTGCGCGTAATCGGGGACTGCCCGGGCTCAGCCTTTGGCCTTCGACGACCTACCGAGGGTCCGTTCGCCTCTGGCCTTCCGTCGGTCCCATCACGGGAAACCGGCCGCCGTGTTGCCGGGAATTGCTGGATTTCTGTCTAGAATCTCCTGCTCGATCGACTGTATGAATAGGGATCGCGGGGCGGAGTCAGTCGGAATCCAAATCTCGGCCGTTGATGGTCACTGGATCCGAATAGCCGGGATCGACGTCACGCAGGCCTTGAAACGATCGAATCATTAGCGCGGCACTCACGACCAGTACGAGCGCCAGCCTACCTGCACGACCGCCAACTGTTGCGGTCGAACTCGGTTCGCGGCTCGCGCACGAGCCGCGCGGCCCGGCGTTCGCCTTCGGTTTATCGACGTTCAGCGCATGTTTGAGCGCCGTGATCGATCCGAACGCCAGGGCAGACACAACCGAGAGAGCCACCGTGAACGCGAGCACGGGCCAAGAGACAGAGATCTCCTGAAGGCGCGGTAGGTTAGCGGGGGCGATCGCAACCAGAGCCTTGACTCCAACATAAGCGAGCACCAAGCCGAACACACTGCCGGCTACCCCGATCACGAGGCTCTCCACTAGCAACTCTCTCGCGATTACCGCCGGGCGTGCACCGAGCGCGGCACGCACTGCGAATTCGTTTCCGCCGCGTGACAGCACGAACGGCTGAGAGTCGCGATGTTCGCGCACGCGACGGCAAGCACCACTCCGATTGCACCCATGAGCACCCACAGCTACTCCTGATTCCACCCACCAAGTCGTCTTTCAACGAGATAACGATCGGTGTGATTCGCATACCCGCGAAAGCTTGGCTACTGGTCGCGACGCCGGAGATTATCGGCCAACTCTCGAGCCAGATCGGCAAGATGCGTTGGAGGTCAGCGTGCACGTCGGCTGGCGTGACGCCGGGGAAGTCGCCCGAGCGCTTGAAAGCCAAAGTTACCGATCGCCTGGGTGCAGGGTCGCCGAACGGCGACTGCACATCGGCTAGCGGGTATCATGTCGAGGAACCGGAAATCGCGAGGCATGATGCCGACGACCTGGGCCGGCCCCGAGTCGATGGAGATCTCTCGCCCGACCGCCGCTTCGTCACCGCCGAAGCGCCGTTGCCAGAAAGAATACGGAAAGAATGATCGGCGCAGGCCCCTCGGCCGCGGGTCCGTATTCCTCCTCAGTGAAGCCACGTCCGCGCAGCGGCTGCACTCCGAGCGCTTGAAGCGTGCCGTCCGCGACTCGAAGCGCGCGCACGCGTTCTGGATCACCGCGATCAATCAGTGTTGCGGAGTTTTCCTGCCATATGCCGATACGCGCTAGCGTTCGATTCTCGTCGCGATAGGTCGAGGTAAATCGTAGACCCAGCACGCGAGATCAGCGACATTAATGCCAGGGGCACTGTGTCTGATCCTCACCAGCTCATCGGCGTTCGGATACGGCAGCGGCCTGATAAGCACGGAATACACGACGCTGAAAATCGCAGTGGTTGCGCCGATACCGAGCGCAAGCGTTAGCACGGCGGCAACCGTGAAGGCGGGCCTCCGAGGCAAGCTGCGCAACGCATAGCGCAGATCGCGACCGAAAGAGTCGAGGAGGTTGTTGATCTTCATGCGGCGAATCTCCCGGCCAACGCGTCGTCGAGGTTGTGGCCCAGTGCCAGCAAAGCGATAAGCGTGCCAAGTCGCCGACGGCGATAACTCGTTGACTCAATTGGAATGCCGGCGGCTCACGTTTGGAGGAGTGTCCCAGATCCGCACAGCCCATCCCGCGCTTGGGACGTCATACAGCAGAAGTCGCCCGGTCTGGATAGCGTCGCCGGCCAGCCTACCAATACTTCTCACGTCGTTTGGTCGACGACCTGCATCTGTTTCTCGTTCATTCGGCCACCGTGCACCGTGATCCTGGAGAAAGCCGCTTCGATCTCACGGAGATCCGCGGGCGTCAGCTGAACGTTGATCGCTCCCAGGTTCTCGTTCGAGGTGATCCGGGTTGCGCGTGCCCGGGATCGGAACGATCCATGGCTTCTGCGCCAGCAGCCACGCCAGTGCGATCTGAGCAGGTGTTGCGTTCTTCTTCTCCGCGAACCGTCTCAGCAAGTCGACGATCGGCCTGTTGGCCGCCAGGTTCTCGGGCGAGAAGCGGTCGAACCCGGCGCGAAGATCCGTCTTCGGGTCGAGCTTCGTGCGAGCATCGATCTTCCCGGTCAGGTAGCCCATGCCAACCGGGCCCCACGGGACGAAACCGATTCCCAGCTCCTCGCACCGGCAAGTACGCCGTTCTTTTCCGGATCTCGCTCCATGAACGAGTATTCGGTCTGGACTGCCGCCACCGGTTGAACGGCATGCGCCCGGCGGATCGTCTTCTGCACTCGCCTCGGAGAGGCCGAAGTGCAGGACCTTTCCCTCCTTGATGAGATCCTTGATCGCGCCAGCCACGTCTTCGATCGGCACGTTCGGATCGACCCGGTGCTGGTAGTAGAGATCGATGCGGTCGGTCCTGAGGCGCTTGAGCGAGCCCTCGACGACTTTCTTGATGTGCTCGGGTCGGCTGTTGAGGCCACCGGCTTCGAGATCGAAGCCGAACTTGGTGGCGATGACGACCTTGTCGCGGAACGGCGCGAGCGCTTCGCCGACGAGGTCTTCGCTCGTGTACGGGCCGTAGACTTCGGCCGTGTCGAAGAACGTGACGCCCTTTTCGTGGGCCGCACGAATGACCTCGATGCCCTGGGCTCTGTCTGCGGGGGGCCGTAGTTGGCGCTGATGCTCATGCACCCGCGCCCATTTCCGAGACTTCCAGTTTCCCGAGTCTTCGTGTCTTCATGTCGTTCTTGTCCTCTTGAGTCCGTTGTCGCTCCGCTTGTCGACTGTCCCTGGGTTGATCCGCGCATGCCGCGCCCATAGTGGGCCGACGGCCAATCCTGCTCCGATAAGGGTCGCCTTCACCAGGAAGTCGCGTCGACTGAGGCTTTGGGCGTCTTGAGTATTCGATGCAGTTGAGTCCACGCTTGATCATTTGGATGCCTCCGGTGACAGAGCAGGGCCGGCGGCGTGGTCAGCGGTCGATGACGGCCATGTTCCCTTCGTCGTGGCGCTCGCCGGCGGCCGGCGTGAGGTTGTTCAGCCGTTCGATCTGCTCGGCGCTCAGCTCGACGCGGTCGGCGGCTGTGTTCTCCTCGACGCGGGCGACCCGCTTGGTGCCGGGAATCGGGGCGATGTCGTCGCCCTGCGCGAGCAGCCAGGCCAGAGCGATCTGTGCCGGTGTCGCACCCACCTCGGCGGCAACGGCCTGGACCTCGTCGACGATGCGCAGGTTGCGCTGGAAGTTCTCGCCGGTGAAGCGCGGGTTGGTCTTGCGCCAGTCGTCGTCGGAGAGCTGCTCGGGCGAGCGGATCTCGCCGGTGAGGAAGCCGTGGCCGAGCGGCGAGTAGGGAACGAAGCCGATGCCCAGCTCGCGCAGCAGCGGCAGCAGTTCGGCCTCCGGGTCCCGGGTCCACAGGGAGTACTCGGTCTGCAGGGCGGCGACCGGGTGCACGGCGTGGGCGCGGCGGATCGTGGCGGGGCCGGCCTCGGACAGGCCGATGTATCGGACCTTGCCCTCGGCGACCAGCTTGGCCAGGGCGCCGACGGTGTCCTCGATGGGGGTGTTCGGATCGACGCGGTGCTGGTAGTACAGGTCGATGTGGTCGGTGCCGAGCCGCTTCAGGGAGCCCTCGACCGCGGCGCGGATGTTCGCCGGGCTGCTGTCGAGGACGCCAGGGCCGCCACCGGAGTGCGAGACGAGGCCGAACTTCGTCGCCAACACCACCTGGTCGCGGCGGCCCTTGATGGCCCGGCCGACCAGTTCCTCGTTGAGGTAGGGGCCGTAGATCTCGGCGGTGTCGAGGTGGGTGACGCCGAGGTCCAGCGCCCGGTGGATGGTGCGGATGGACTCGGCGTCGCTGCCCGCCCCGATGTTGTAGTAGCCGGACATCGACATGGCGCCGAGTCCGATGCGGGAGACGTCGAGTCCGCCGATTGAGATGTGCTTCATGGTGTTGTTTTCCGTTGATTCCGATGTGCGCAGTCTCCACGCACAGCGTCGGCATCGTTTGCCGGATTCGCCGTGGTTATTGCCTGAAACAACGATTAGCGCGCGGAAGTACCCCGCGTGAGTATCGGTAGCCGTACACTAGGTCCAGCCCAAGAACTTAGGCTAACCCGCTATAACAAGCACCTTCGCGCCAAAAACTCGGGGAACGGCCCTCTCCCGGCTGGCAAGAGCGATCGCGCACGTTGCCAACTCGACGTGGTTACGCGACTGTCATTCCGGCGCTTACCGTCCACCGCCGCAGCGCACCCACCGAGCCACTGCATTGCATCTATAGCCTCGGTCTCGGACGTCATCGCGCAAGGGTAAAAACAGGTACTATGCTGGGTGGAGCGAGATGATGGACTACGCTGCTGGGCAATGATGATGACCACCATCGATTCGCCGGTTGTCTCTCACGTGACGCTGGCCAACGTTCGCGAGAGCCATTTTCTTGATTTGATGTACGCTTGGATGTCGTCACATCACGCAACTGGCTTCCGAGATGGACTTGCCGCCAGCACCCGCGCGCGAGCGCCTATCAGTCCATCTCGGTCGAACCGCTTGACGGGGCCTTGATCGATGCGCTGGTCCGGTCTGGTCGAAATGCTGGACGAGCCTGCCCTCGTGCCTTCGCTCGCGCCGCTGATACAGCAGGAGATCACCATCCGCCTGCTGGCCGGCCCGCATGGTGCGCGGCTACGCAGCTCGTCGCTGCCGGGTCGCCGAGCCGGCAGATCGCGAAAGCCGTCGCTTGGCTCAAGCGGAACTTCACGCAGTCGCTGCAGTGGACGAGCTTGCGGCCCGCGCTCACATGAGCCCTTCGACGTTCCGGCAGCATTTCCGCGACATCACCGGCACCAGCCCGTTGCAGTTCCAGAAGCAGCTTCGCCTGCAGGAAGCCCGGCAGTTGATCGTACAACGAGAACCTGGATGCGAGTAATGCCAGTGGGCTCGTCGGTTCTGAAGCCCCTCGCAGTTCAGCCCCGAGTACAGCCGACTGTTCGGGGCACCGCCCCAGCGGGATGTCAGGCGAATGCGGCCATCCTGATGTGATGCAAAGCGAACGCTTGTCAGTTACTGAATTCCGGGGCCGCCGGCACTTCCTCATGACCGACGCAATTCTTCAATCGATCGCGGTGATTTTTGCTCGAAGCAAGCGACTACGAGCGGCGATGTTGTCGTACACGTTGTCCAGACGGATGAACGCGGGACGTGGCGGCTTTCCATCGTTTAGGCGTCGAAAGCGCTTTGTCACGAATGAGGTCGCGAGCAATCGGCCCGCAGCGGATTGCTGTTGCGAGGCGTTCGTCGTGCTCAATCACAATCTCGACGATCTCGATCGAGACGACACCTTTCACTCGACTTACTCGGAGCCACGCTGAAATTCAGCTACACGTTTCGTTTTTAGAAGCGGACCCGGCCTCTGCCGAGGCCGGGTCCAAAGACGTTGCGAAAGGGTTCTTTGATAGCGCCGCTGGGGGGAATAGCGGAAAACTGCAATGAACCCGCGCAACGTGCGACACCGAAATCGTGAAGGTGAAAGTAGCGGCTGCGACGACACCTCACAAGCGATTACTTTTTAGGCAACGGCTGACATCTCCTCATCTTGCGCAAACGCCTCGACCACCCAATCGCGCAGCGCGCAGACGTCGGGATTGCTTGCGGCGTCGGAGCGGTACACGAAATAGTAGCGATCCGTGGTTTGCAGCTCGCCAATGCACGGCCGCATCAGCGCGCCCGAGCTGAACCAAGTGCCCGAGAGCGGGATCGGCACGAGCGCTACGCCTACGCCTCGCTCCGCAGCCCGGGCGACCGCGAACATGCTGTCGAGGTAAATCAGCTTCGGCGCGCGATCGAGCCCGATCGACATCGCCGCGAACCAGTCGTGCCATGCGTGCGGCCGCGATTTTTGCACGATCAACGTTGCGCGGAGCAGCGCGCGCGGGTCGCTCAGTTTCAGCTCACGTGCGAGCTGCGGGGAGCAAGCAGGCGCCAGCCGCACTGTGAACAGCGGATGCGCGACGACATCGGTTGGACGCGACGACAGCAGCAGTATCGACGCATCGCTATTCGTCGGATGCTGCGCGCCGGCCTCGGTGGTCTCCACGCGGATGTCGATGCTTCTGTGCCGATCCGCAAAGCCGTTTAGCCGCGGAATGAACATCTCGCTCGCGAAGAACGGCAGCAACGTAATCCGCAGCACGCGCCGCTGCCCGTTGCGCGGCAGAAACCGCGCCGCCACGTTGTCGAGCTCCGCGAGAAGCGGCGCAATCTGTGCGAACAGGTTCAACCCGACTTCCGTGAGGACCACTGCGCGCGTGCGCCGCTCGAACAATTGCGTCTGCAACCGCTGCTCGAGGCCCTTGATCTGATGGCTCACAGCAGACGGCGTTATGCATAGCTCTTCAGCCGCCGCTTTGAAGCTCAGGCAACGCGCGGCAACGCAAAAGGTCCGCAGACCTCTCATCGAGTTCTGACGCACTGGTAGTCCCTCTTCACCAGGCCGGGAGGGCCGATGGCCCGTCGGGTGCAAAAACTATGCCCCGAACATGTGACGAGCACATGACACGCGCGGTACCGCGACGCGGCTCGCTCTGCGGCCATCTGCGCCGGCATGGTGCGCGCAACCGACGCATGTCGATTGCACCGCGAGCGCGCAGCCCGAACCGCGCGTGCACCAGCCTGGATCTGACGCTCTAGCGCTCGAGATCGATATACAGGTGATCGCGCAGCGGCCGATACCCCACGCTGCGGTAAATGCGCATCGGCGTCGCGAGCTCGCGGTCGGCAAACAGCGCGCAAAACTTGCGGCCGCGATCGAGAGCGAGTTGCGTCGCGCCCGCCACCGCGTTGCTCGCATAGCCACGATTGCGGAACTCGTCCGGCGTATACACGCCCGAGATGCTCACGCTGTTCGGCGTCTTGTTTGCCTCGGCGACCATACATTTCGCGCCGGCGTCGTCCCACAGATACAGTGACTGCCTGCGCACGCGCCGCTCGTAGAATGCCGTGACATCGATGTGCGCGTTCGTCTCGCGCGCGTAAGCACGCGCCCACTCACGCACGATTGGAAGATCCGCTTCCTCGGCGAGCCGGAGCCGCCCCGGCGCCGCCGGCGGCGGGCTGACCGCATGCACCGCGAGCAGCGTCCACTTGTACCGAATACGCCAATGCCCGCCGCGTTCCCGCGTCCACGCGCTTGCGAACTCGAGGGCCGTGTCGGGCGGTCCCGCGACCATGTGCAGCGTCGGGTACAACGCCGCAACGCCGCCGATCAGCAGCTCGACCGCGCCTGGCGGCAACGCCGTGAGATCCAGCTGATCCGGCGGTGGGCGCACGGCGCAGCCGACGATGCGACCGGCTTGCTTGACGGCTGTGAGATAGAACGGCTGTTGAAACGGATGATCACCGCCTGCGAGCAAATGCACGATCGACAACAGCACGCTGTTATCCGCTTCGCTCGCAAGCAGCCACGGGCCCACCTCGCGGAGAAAGTCCGCCGCGCTCCCGAAGTGCTCAACTTCGAGCGGAACGTTTGGCATCGCGGTGTTGTTGGGACGCGACTTGCGCTAGCGCGCCGCGCCATAGCTCGAGCTTCGAGTCGAACCGGATTGAAGCGTTCGCCGGACTCGTGGACGGCAACCGCCGCAATTCGAGCGCCGCGAACGGCGGCGACAACGTCGGCAAGACATGGCGGCGATAAAGCTCCGATGCTTTCGTGCCGTTGCAGCAGACCATGCGAATGTCCGGATGCTGCTCGAAAAACTCTTGGAAGCGGTTGATTACGATGCTTGCCGTGACGATCGCCGAATCGAGGCTGCCCGTGCGCTCGCCGGCCGCCAGCACGTCCCACACCGCCACGCCCGCGGCGATCAGCCGCTGCTGTCGCGCCTCGTATGGCAGCACCGGCCCGGCGCCGAACAACTCGCCCATGATCCGCCAGAAGCCGTTTTGGGGCTGCGCATAATATTGGCTCATTTCGAGCGATTTTCGGCCTGGCAAGCTGCCGAGAATCAGCACGCGGGCGCCGGGGCCTGCGATCGGCGGAAAGCCGCGCGCCAGCGGCACCGCGATGCGCCTGCCGCTCACCACGTCAAGGCGAGGTAATGACCGCGCGTCTCGAGCAAGCTCATCTGCTCGATGATCCAAGCTTGCCGCGTGCGCACGTAGTCGCTCGGCCTATCCGCATGCAAAGCTTGCGGGTTCGGCAACACAGCCGCGAGAAGCGCGGCATCTCGCGCGCTCAGCGTCGCGGCATGCGTGCCGAAGAAACGCTGCGCGGCGGCTTCGACGCCGAATACGCCCGGGCCGAACTCGGCGACGTTGAGATATACCTCGAGGATGCGCTGCTTCGACAAGCAGGTCTCCAGCAGGAGGGCGAAGTACGCTTCGAGCGCCTTGCGCGCGAAGCTTCGGCCGGACCACAAGAACAAGTTCTTCGCGACCTGTTGCGTGATGGTGGAAGCCCCGCGCAAGCCGTCCCCGGACCGGTAGTCATCGAGCGCCTTATCGATCGACGCGAAATCCAGTCCGTGGTGGTTGATGAACTTCTGATCTTCGGCCGCGATCACGGCGCGCGCCGCGGCGACGGCGATGCGGTCCCGATCCGTCCACTCGTAGTCGATGTCACGCACGGCGCCCGGCTGCTGCAGCATGAACGCCGTCATCGGCGGCGCTACCCACCGCAGCGCGAGCACGATGGCAGACGTGACCGCGAGCCACAGCAGCAGCACGATCGAGAGCAGCCGCGCAAAGAAGCCGAAAAGGGAAAACCGCGGAGGCTTCTTGGATCTGGCCAGACGGCTACCTCGATGCGTCTTGCCGCATCTCGCGCGCGAGCTTGAACGCCATCGCAGCAACTCCAAGCACACCGGCGCCCAACACGAGCCAAAGGGTTGCCGTGAGCCACGGGAATTCGAACGGCTCCTCGAGCGCCGCGGCGCCGCCGAGCTCGACCCTGGCGCCGACCGCAGCTTGCTGCAGGCCCGCCCCGCGCGGCCGCAGCTCTTCCCAAACGGAACGTAGCGTAGCGTCCGGTCCGGCCGCCGGCGAAACCGTGCCTGCGACGAGCATGTACGGAGCGATGCCCGCCGCGTAGAACCGCAAATGCTCCTGCGGGTACTCGACTTGCAGCTCCACGGCGCCCGGCAACGGTGCGGTATCGAACACGGCGCGCCAATAACGATGCTCGACTCGGCCGACCTCGACATCCGCGCTCGCCAAGTTCTCGTTCTCGTAGTCGAGCTCGTAAAACAGGCGGCTGCCGGCGTGGGTGCGCCACGGCCCATCAAGCGAATCGCTCGACGCGAGGCTTGCGCGGCCCCAGCGATTCGGCGCGGTGAAACCAACCGCCACGGTTGTCACCGGCAAACGCCCGCCGAGGTCGAAATACAACGTCGCGGCCGCGGCGGCTTCGTCCTGCGCGCGCGTCTCGGTCGGGCGCTCTGCCGTCGGCGCAAACCGCGCGACCCGCGTCGGCGGGCGCTCGGCCGCCGCGCTCACGAGATCCGCGCTCTCGAGGTACCAATCGACAACGCTGCCGCTTGCCGTAATGCGGTAGTAGCCGCCCTGCGTGGCGACGACCGGCACGCGCCCGTGCCGAAGCTCCATATCGTCGATCGAAAGCTGGGCGATCGAGGCGCGGCCAACCGGCCGCCACTCGGTCAACGTTTGGCTTTGCTCGATGCGCACCTCCATCAAGAACGGCTGTGCGAGCGCCCGCCACTTGAGCTCGAGCGCGAGCGGCGCCGGCTCGACAGCGCGCGCATCGAGGATGAACGCGGCGATCTGTGCTTCTGCCTGGTCCGGTGGACGCGTCACCGTCACATTCGTACGTTGCTCGTCCGTCGCGATCGTGAGCTCCGCGGCGCTCGGGTCCGTCGCATACACGGGCGATGCCGGAAGCGAAGTGCGACGCTCGCTTGGGGTCGGTGGACTCTCGTTCACGCGATAGAACGGCATCGGATAGCCGGCCAAGTCGAGAACTGCGAGCTCCTCCAACCGGCGCGCTTGCTGATACATCTCGAGCGTCAGGGGCACGTCGAAGAATCCCTCCTCCGACGGCAGCTCGAGCGGCCAGCCTGCGACGAACTGCTCGTGCTGCAACGCGTAGGCAGCAAACGAAACGAGACCGAGCGCCAAGCAGGCGCACGAGACGGCAGCGGACGATGGAGCGGAACCGCGTGGCATAGCAGTGCGCATTATGCCGTGCGTTTCTCGAGATCGGCGCGCGGCGGCACGGGCGCGAAATAGCCGACGACGAGCAGCAGCAGGCCGACGCCCAAGAACGACACGACGCGGCCCAGCGTGCCGGTATTGTCGAGCTCGACGAGGAACAGCTTCACGACCACGACGGCCATCAAGGCCGCGCCGCCGAGCCAGATCGCGCGCGCGCTCGCTCGTGCGCCGACCACCATCGCGGTGAGGCCCGTAACGCCCCAGGCGATGGACAACGCCGTTTGCAGGACTCCCGACGCCGCGAGGCTTTCCGGGTCGAACGCGACGCCCGCGAAGTGATGAACTGCGCGCGCCACCATCATCGTCAAGAAGAAAAGGCCCAGCAGCGCGCCTGCAGCCGCGAGCCGCTGCGGCGCGATTTCGTAGCGCCGGAACGCCGCGTGCGCCGACCACCATCGGACGAGAACGAGCAGCACGAAGGCGCTCGCAAGCTCGAGCGGATTCAGCGAGCGGCACGTACGGCAGCGGCGCGGCGTCGCCCGGCGAGAGCACATTCGCCGCGAGCGTCAGCAGCGTGAGCGCGGCGAGCGTTCCACCGCAGCACGCTCCGACGTAGGTTCGCTCGTGCGCCGCGAGCGGCCAAGCGATGCGTTTTCGCGCCAGCAGAGTCGCGAGGATGAGCGCACCGAGCGCGCTCTGCACGGCGGCTAGCGGCCAAATGCCGTCGGCGAATCGGTCCACTTGCCAACCCGTTTCCCACCCAAGGAGCACTGCGACGAGCCAAAAACCAAGCGCGTGCAGCGCGTCGTCCAGCGACGGGAACTGCTCCTCGCGCGCGCGCAGGAACACGAGCATCGTGCCGGCAACAGTGAGCCAGGCGACCCAACCGTAATTCGCAAACGGATGCGCTTGCCCGAGCAGCGCGATGCCGGGCGCGAGCACGGCCATCGGCCACAGCACGAGGCCGAGCACGTTGAGCCGCCGCCATTTGAAGCTCGCGCTCGCAAGCATCGCGAGAATCGTGGTCGCCGCGGCGAACAAGAGCTCCGCGGTGAGCTCGAAGTCCTCGGCGACGTGCCGATTCACCTCCACGAAACCGGCCCACAGCCACCAGCCGCTCGCCCAAACGAACAACGCCGCGCTCAACACGAACGCGATTCCGCCGCCCTGCTGCTCCATCCGCTCGAATAGCCGGCTCGCGAACCAACCGGCGCCCGCGATCAGCACCGCGCCCAAGAAGTAGCCGTTCACGATCGGCAGCACCGCAGTAAGATCCACGGGCTGCGCCGCATACGCCGCGCCGGCCAGCGCCTGCAGCGCCACGCCGGCCGCGAGTGCGAGCTTGCGCCGCTGCCGCGTCCCAAGCCAAACCATTGCGGCGCCCTGCAGCGCCCAGGCCGCGGACGTCCAGCGCGCGTCGAGCGCGAGCGGTACGGCCACTGTCAGAAATGCAACGGACAGCGCGAGCAGCGACTCGACGAGCACGGTGAGCTCCGGCACGCGGCGCCGATACAGGTACGTTGCGAGGCCGATATACCAGGCCGCGAGCGCTACGGCTGAGAGCGCGAGGCCGTACTGCGTATTGGCGACGAGCTGGCTTTGCAGCGCGAAGCCGACGACCGGCGTGCCGAACATCAGCGTGCCATCGACGAAGCCCCTGAGCTTCGGGGTAGCGCGATGCGCGAACAGCACCGGAAGCAAGGTGTACATCGCGACGAACAGCACGAGAAACGGCTCGGTGGATGCGAATCGGCTCGGCTCGTACGCACGATAGCCCCAGAGGCTGCCGATGCCGAACGTGAAGAAAAAGCCGAGCACGTTGAGCTCGCGCCACGCCTTGAACCACGCGATCCCGATGATCGCGAAATTCAGGATCGCGTAATAGCCGAACAGCGCGACGTGGTTGCCGCTGCCCGACGACGTCAGGACGGGCGCCATGAAGCCGCCGATGATGCCGAGCACCGCGAGCGCGCGTGCATCCTGCAGCACGGCGAGCGCGCCGGCCGCCGCCGTGATCACGATGAGCAGCGCGAACGCGAGCACTCCCGGCACGAGATCGTAGAGCGCGAACGACGCGTACGTCGTGAGGTACAGCACCGCGATACCGCCGCCCTGCACGCTCAGCGCGTAAGTCCGTTGCTTACGCCGCAACCTCCAACCGAGCGCGAGCAGCGCGATGCCGAACAGCGCGACGAGCATGAGCCGGACCTCGAGCGGCAGCGACGAGCCACTGCCGATCGATGCCTTCTTTGATGAGAAAGCCGACCCCGAACACGGAAAGCACGACACCGACCTTCACGGGAACGTTACCGGTCGTGAACCAGCGCTTCACGGAGTCAAATACGATGTCCGTCAGCGTCGGCTCGATGTTGTCGCGGCGAGCGCGCCGAGCCGCCGAGGCAGCTCCGGGCGACGGCGCCCGCGGCCTCACCGGAGGCGGGGAAGGCGCCTGATCCGGAGCCGCGGCTGTGGAAGCCGCGGCAGCGGTCGTCGGAGGCGGAGCGGCGGGTGGCGCAGCCGGGCGCGCTGCACCGGCGTCGACCCGGGCGGCGGACGGCGCGGCCGTCGGCGTTGCGCCAGCGTCGACGCGGGCGGCCGGCGGCGTCCGCGGGGCTGCCGTTGCGGGCGCTCGCGCCTCAGAGGTGCTCGCCTGCTGCTCGAGCATTGCGACGCGCTTGCTGAGCCGGCTCACCCATCCGGCAAGCGCCCCGATCGCCGCGCCTATCATTAAGCCGTTCACGGAGGCGCCGAGAAACGCCGCCCAAAGCGCTGCGCCGAGCAATCCGAAGACGACAATGTTCATCCGAGCCCCCTTTCGCGCACGGCAAAATAATGGGGCCAGCGCCCATTCCCGTGCCACGACTGGGGCGCACTTTTTGGAAATCGGCGGCGAATAAGGATTGCTGGCTGTCGTTCCCATGAATCACCTTTTCTAACAAAGAGTTATGGGCGATCTGACCGGACCCTCGGAATAAACGACAGGGGCAGCACGTCATCCAGGCGTGACACTTCTAAGGAGGGTACGGACATGACTCAGCATAGGAAAACGCTCTTGCCTCTCGTGATTGCCCTGTCGCTCGGCGGCGTTGCGTACGCCGACGTGCTCGGCGGCTTGAATGGCGCTGCGGGCGCCGGTGGCCAGCTCGGCTCTCGAGTCGGCGCGGACTCGCTCGGCACGCTCGACGGCCGCGCGGGCGGCGGAGTCGCCGCGGGCGGCAGCCTGCGCGGCGAAACGAGCGAGCTCGGGCAGCCGGGTCCGCGGCGGCGCGGCAACGGCCGCTGACGTCGCGGGCGAGGTGCGGACCGAGTCTCGCGCCACGACCCGGCGCGCGGCGCGCGCGGCGGCGCGGTCCGCGCGGGGCGCGGTCGCAACGGGCATCGATGTCGGCACGAGCGCGGCCGCGGAAGCACGCGGCGCGGCCGAAGCGGCCGGCTCGGCTCACGGCGATGCGCAAGTGTCGGGCGGCATCGAGGCCGGCATCGGCAATGACGTCGCAGCCGAGATCGACGTCGCAGTGAGCGACGAGATCGACGTTGCGGTCGGCGACGAGATCGGCGCGGCCGTCGAGCACGACGTCGCCACCGCCGTGAATGCGGCGGTCGAGCAGGAGCTCGCGAGCGACATCGAAGCCGCCACCGAGAGCACGATCCAAGGCGCGGTCGAGAATGAGATCGAGACCGCGGTCGTGGGCTCGGTCTTCGGCCGATAATGACGCGACGGTGACGGACGGGGAGCCGGCGGCCTACCGCCGGCCCCCCCCAAGTCTCCCAAGGAAGGAATCGCGATGAAGAAGGAACTCATGCTGCTCGCCGCCGCGGCCACGGCGCCGCTTTCGGGCAGCCACGCGCAAGAGCAGGTCGCAAAGAAGGACGCGCGCGCGGTTACGTTCGATCTGGGCACGGGGCTCGAATACGACAGCAACGTCGCTGTGCTCGAGCTCGACACGGCGACCAATGCCGGCGACGTCGTCGCGCAGCTCGATTTCGGCGCCGGCTACGACCGCCGCACCGACGGCCCATTCGACGTCGCAGCGGGTTATCACTTCTCGGAAACGCTGCACGACGAGTTCGACGAGTTCGACGTGCGGATTCACCGCGGCTCGGGAACGCTGCGCTACGACCTTGGCCGCACCGACATCGGCACCACACTGCAGTACGCCGACGCGGAGCTCGACGGGAACGAGTTTCTCACGCTCGCGCAACCGTCTCCGTATGTGTCGCAGCTCGTCGGCAAGCGCTTGTTCTTGCGTTTCGCGTACGCGTACTCGGACAAGGAATTTGCGGGCGACCCAGGCCGCGATGCGACCGCCGACGGCTGGTCGGCCGACGCGTACGTATTCCTGAACGGCCTTACGACGTACCTCGTGTTCGGCTATCGCCACGATGCCGAGGACGCCGTAGATGCAGCGTTCGACTACGCGGGCACGAAGCTCAACGCGCAGCTCACACAGCGCTTCATGGCCGGCGCGCGCGAGCTCACGTTCAAGACACAGCTGCGCTACGAGGAGCGCGACTACGATTTCGCGACGCCCTCGATCGGCGCCCCGCGCCGCGACGACCGCTATCAGCTCGAAGCCTGGCTCGAAGTGCCGATGACGGAACGCGTGCTAGCAACGCTCGGATACAAGCACGCGGACAACCGCTCGAATCTCGCAAGTGTGAATTTCAGCGAGAACGTGTGGTCGGCGAGCTTCAGCTCGACCTTTTGATCAGTCGATAGACGCGATCAAGCCGAAGCCGTACACCTCGTCGAAGTCCTCGTCGCCGAGATCGACGGCCGCCGCTTGCAGCGCCGAGAGCACTTGTTTTGGAGGTTGCGCCGCATGCGCTGCAAGACCTTGCACGATCACGGCCGCCGCGTACGGCGCGGCCATCGATGTGCCGCTTTCCATGCCATAGCCGCCACGGCTGCGCGCGACGCGGATCCGCACGCCCGGCGCCGCGAACGCCACTTGGCGGCCGCGATTCGCATAGCGGTAGATCCGATTCGCGGAATCCACGGCCGTGATGCCGACCACGGTGTCGTAAGCGGCGGGATACAGCGGTTCGCCCACCGGACCATTGTTGCCCACGGCCGCGACGACGACGGTGTCGAGCGCCGCGGTGGTCGCGATCGCGGCTTCGAGCACGCGGTTCGGCGGACCGGCCAAGCTCATGTTCACGACTCGCACGCGCTGCGCCGCGAGCCATTCGAGCGCGGCCACGAGGCTCGCCGTCGTCGCGGCGGGCTCGCCGGAGGGATCGGCGAAGAACACGGACGCAGCAAACAACCGCGCGCCGCGCAGCCGCGGCGCGAGCGATGCGCCGGCGCCGACGAGAATCGACGCGACGGCCGTACCGTGCTGCTTGGGACGTTCCGCGGCGAATGGCACGAAGTCCTGCTGCACGACCTGAGCCGAACGCAGCGCGTCGTGCTCGGTCGCGATCGCCGAGTCGATGATGCCGATCGTAAGCCCGGCGGGCGCCGGCGTGGCCGGCCGCACACTCGGCTTCGCGGTCGCGCCGGACGGCGTGCGCGGCACCGTACTCGCTTCGTCCGCGCCGTCGCGGTAGACGTGATTGAAATCGACGAGCGTGCCCGGCGCATCGAGCGCGAGATCGAGCGCAGCCTGCGCAATGTCGCGGTCCTCGGGCGCCGCGACACGCAGCAGCACGCGCTGCAACGCCGGAAGATCGCGGCTCTCGCGGATCGTGAAGCCCCAGCCCGGAATGCGCGCGGCGAACTCCGCCGGCACGAGAATCACCCAAACGTCGCGCTCGGAAGTGCGGCCGAGGGGATCGATGCCCGCGAAAAAGCGTTCGTTTGCGGGCGGCTGGCCGGCCGCGCGTTGCTCATCGGCCCCGACGCCGGTAACGCCGTCAACGACGCCTTCGGTGAGCTCGTCCGCGGCGGCGCCCACTCCGTCGAGCACGCCATCGAGCGCGCCCGTAACGTCCTCCGCGCCGCCGAGGACCGCGTCGAGCCCGCCGGCAACGGTCTCCCCGATCTCACCTTCGAGCGTCTGCTCGAGCGCATCGGTGACTCCGGACTCGACGGCCTCGCCGATCGTCTCCGTGACGGCGGACTCGATCTCCGCCCCGACGGTCTCGGCCACGTCGGAGGCCACTTGCTCCTGCACCGCGTCGGCGACGTCGGCCGCAACCTGCTCCTCGACGGCGCCCGCCACCGACGCCTCGAGCTCGTCCGCGATCTCGTCCTCGACGTCCCGGTCGATCTGTTCTTCAACGATGTCGTCGAGCGTGGAGTCGATGAGCTGTGCTTGCACTGGAGCGGCGAGCAGCAGGGCCGCGAGCCCGGCCCGCACGGCCGCGGTTATGTCAGGGTATCGGTCGCGTTTCGCCTTGCTGTCCATAGCGCATATCCTGCCGCGATTGTCGAGGAGCCCGATGTGATAACGGTCTACGAATTCCCTATATTCCGATGCTCGTGGAATAAACCGTGAGCTCAGGCCGTTGACAGAGCAGAGGGAACAGGACGACGGCGGCCGGCGCGCCGCGCTGATCGAAGCGCTGCCGCGCTTGCGGCGATTCGCACGGAGCCTTACCGGCAACCGGCACGACGCGGACGACCTGTTGCAGGCGACGGTCGAGCGGGCGCTCGAGCGCGGCATGCCGAACGAGGTGGACGTACTGCGATGGCTATTCAAGGTGTGCAAGAACATTTGGATCGACGAGCTGCGCTCCCACGCCGTGCGCGCGAACGCCGCGCTGCGGCCGGAGCTCGCGGAGGAGCCCACGATCAGCGGCGAAGCAGTCGCGCTCGGCGAGCTCACGCTGCGCGAGGTGGATCGAGCGATGGCCGCGCTGCCCGACGAGCAGCGCACGGTGCTATCGCTCGTGGCTGTGGAAGGACTGTCGTACCGCGAAGCCGCGGAAATTCTCGACGCGCCGATCGGCACAATCATGAGCCGTCTCTCGCGCGCGCGTGCCGCGCTCGCGGCACAGTTCGCGGTTGCGCCACCGGCAACGGCCCGAAGGGGAACTGCCAATGAATAACGAGCAAACACCCACCGCGGACGACGAGGCGTTGTCCGCGTTCCTCGACGGCGAACTCGGCGCCGACGAGGCGCACCGGTTGCGGCAGCGCCTCGCGCGCGATCCCGCGCTCGCCGCGCGGCTCGCCGTCCTGGAGAAGGCGAACAGCACGGTGCGCGAAGCGTACGCGCCAGTCGTGGACGAGCGGCTGCCGGAACGGCTCGTGGATTTGCTGGGCGCGGCGAAGGCGCAATGACAGCGATCGCGGCGACGCGCAGCGGGACAACGTCGTGCTCCTGCCCAAACGATCGTCGCGCCGAATCTTCGCCGTGCCCGCATCGCTCGCAGCGGGCATCGCGCTCGCCTTCGGGCTCGTGCTCGGCATCGCGTTCGGCCCGCGCGTGCTCGCGCCCGACGCAGCGCGTTGGGCCGCGGACGCGGGCGTCGTCGCACCCGGGACTGCGCTGTTCGACGCCTTGCAGACTTTGCCGAGCGGGGAGTCGCGCAACCTCGGCGCGGGATTCGCGGCCACTGCGCGGCTCACGTTCGCAGCGGCGGAAGGCCGCTACTGTCGGCACATCGATCTGATCGGCCCGCGCGGCACGACGGCCGCGCTCGCGTGCGGCGGAGGCGACGGCTGGCGCGTGGAAACGGCAACGTTCGCACCCGCCGCGGGCGGCCCGGCCGGCGCCTACCGGCCCGCGAGCGGCCCGGACGCTGCGCTCGAGGCCGCGATCGACGAGCGTATCGACGGCGCGCCGCTCGACGCTGCGCGCCGAGCGAGAGCTCATCGAGCGCCGTTGGGCAAACGCGGCACCGTGATCAGACTCGCAGCGGACGCAACGGCGCGAGAGACGGCAGCGCTAGTCGGAGCGCAACGCTTGCGCCGGAATGCCCCGCGCGGCCCGCAGCGATTGCCATCCAACCGTTGCGTACGCGACGGCGAGGGCGACCGCCGTTGCGGCGATGAACACTCCCGGGCTGATCGCTGTCCGATAGGCGAAGTTCTCTAGCCACGCATCCATTGCGAAATACGAAAGGACCGTTGCGATGCCCGCTCCGGCGAGCACGAGCACGATCACCTTGCCGGTCAGAAGCGTGACGATCTGCACCGCTGACGCGCCGAGCACCTTGCGTATGCCGATCTCTCCCGTGCGCTGCTCGGTCGTGAACGCCGCGAGCCCGAGCAGCCCTAGGCATGCAACGAAAATGCAAATACCGCCGAACATCCCGATGAGCCGGATGAGCCGCTGCTCCGACAGATAGAGCGCGTCGAGCGACTCGTCGAGAAAGCGATACTCGAAAGGTTGCTCCGGCGCTAGACGCGCGACCGTCCCGCGGATGAAGTCGAGCGTATCGCCGACGCGCTCGCCCGCAACTTGCACGATCACAAGGCGCTGCTGGAACGGGCGCGCAGCGGGCGAAACGACGCCGAGAAACTCGAACGGATACAGAACAAACGGCTCGACGCTCGTGTGCAGCGACCTGAAGTTGAAATCCCGGACTATGCCGACGACGGTGCCTTGGGGCCCGTTGCTGCCGCCTATCTGCACGGTCTTGCCGAGAGGCTGCTCCCAATTCATGTATGTGACCAGCGCCTCATTCACGAGGAGCCCGTTCGGACCGTCGGCGGCCAGCGAGAAATTGCGGCCGGAGGCGAGCGACATTCCCATCACGTCGACAAAGTTCTCCGCGACGCCCATGTGACTCACCTGCATGCGCTGCACCGCTCCGGTGTTCGTTTCGACGCTCACCGTGTTCGCGGCGAAGTTCCTGCCCATCATCGAAGTGCTTGCCGACACGCCGAGCACACGCGGGTTCGCAGCAAGCTCGTTCTGCAGCACCGGGATTTGATCGATCGCGTCCTGGCCACGCAACGTGACGAGCAGGCGGTTCTCCTCGATGAAGCCGAGCGTTCGATCGGAGATGAACCGCATCTGCGACACCATCAAGAGCGTGCAAGCGATGACTCCGACGGAGATCGTAAACTGTAACAACACAAGGCACTCGCGCAGCCGCGCACCTCGCATACCGCCGCGTCCGCTTGCAGCCAGCGCAGATAGCGGAGCCGCGGCGGAAAGATAGAACGCCGGATACAAACCGGACGCTATGCCAACCGACGCGCCGAGAACGAGCAGTGCCGCGATCAGCGTCGGCTGATTCGCAGCGCTCAGGGATAGCGGAGCGCCGAGCAAATCGTCGACGGGCAGCACGTTCAGGCCGAGCACGACAAGCGCCACGGCGACGCAAAGAGCGATCAGCGCGAGCGCGAGCGACTCCCCCAGAAACTGCGCCGTCAACGACCATCGGCTGGCGCCGAGGACCTTGCGCATCCCGACCTCTCTGGCGCGCTTCGCGGAGCGGGCCGTGGCGAGGTTCATGTAGTTGATGCACGCCACGAGCAACAAAAAGATCGCGACGGATGCGAAGCCGTAGAGATAGAAGGGATTGCCCGTCGGTAGGTCGGACCGGGTGTTCGAGCCGTAGTGGATGGCAGCAAGCGGCTCGAGCCAGGCGCTCCACGCGCGATTCTTGCTTACCCTCGCCATCTCGGCCATATGGCGCTCGAAGAATGCTTCGGAGACGCCCGCGAAGGTATTAGCGTCGTAGTCTTCGGGCATCAACAGGTAGGTGTAGCCATTCGTGCTGAACAGCGCATCGTTGCGCTGCGCTGCATCGTCGGGCACGGCGAGCCGCGGCTGATTGTAGGAGAACAACACGTCGTATTTAAGATGCGTGTTCTCAGGCAGGTCCTCGAACACGAGGGTAATCTTGCGCGCCTCGCCGCTCTCGGCCGTGACGATCTCGCCAAGCGGATTGGTATCGCCGAAGTACCGCTTCGCGAACGTCTCACTCACGGCCACGGACGACGGTTCTCGAGCGCGTCGCCGGATCTCCGTACAAAATGTCGTGTGTGAACACCTCGAAAACATTCGCGTCGGCGACGTACACGTCGTCCCAATAGAACACGTCGTCGCCATGCCGGATCAGAGACTCGAAGTCGATGGGCCTCAACCGTGACGAATGCTTCGATCTCCGCAAAATCCTCTGCGAGCATCGAGCCCAACACCGCCGAAGTCGTTGCGTACTCGAGGCGCTGAGCGCCCGTGTCCAAGTCTGCGAAGCGCATTGACGACGCGAAAGATGCGCGCGTGTTGTGTGTGATGCCGGTCATAGGTGAGCTCGCCGCGCAGATAAAGACCGAGCACCACGCAACAGCCGATCGCGAGCGCGAACCCAGCGATGTTCATCGACGCGTATAGCCTTGTCGTTAAACAGCGCGCGCAAAGTCGTTTTGAATGCGCCGGCCAGCATGCCGCTTGCCCCCTAGATCTCGAGCTGGTTCGCCGCTACGACCTTGCCGTCGAGCAGGTTCACGATCCGATGCGCGCGCGCCGCGTGGCTCGGCGAGTGCGTGACCATCAGGATCGTCGTGCCCTGCTCGTTCAGCTGTCCAGCATGCTCATGACTTCCTCGCCGTTCTTGCTGTCGAGGTTGCCCGTGGGCTCGTCGGCGAGGATCAGCTTCGGGTTGCCGACCACCGCGCGTGCGACCGCGACGCGCTGCTGCTGGCCGCCCGAGAGCTGCTCGGGCTTGTGCTTCGCGCGCGCGGATCAGGTCCACGAGTTCCAGCGCTGCATCGACGAGCTCTCTTCGCTTCGGCTTTGACACCTTCTGATAAAGGAGCGGCAGCTCGACGTTCTCGTAGACATTGAGCTCGTCGATCAGGTTGAAGCTCTGGAAGATGAAGCCGACGTTGCCCTTGCGCAGATCAGCGAGCTTGTTCTCGGAGTACTTCGAGATTTCCCTGTCGCCGAAGAAGATACTCGACCGCTCGCGGGCGCGTCGATCAAGCCGACGATGTTGAGCAGCGTCGACTTGCCGCAGCCGGACGGGCCCATCACTGCGACGAACTCGCCGGAGCCGATCGTGAGATCGATGCCGTCGAGCGCCGTGGTCTCGAGCTCAGTGGTTCGATAACTCTTGCTGACACCGGAAAGCTTGATCATTGCTGATCCCCCGCTCGTTCCCGAGCTTGATTCTTCGTGATGTCGTTTACGAGTTGTCCGCGCGAAACTGGATACGATCGAACTCGAGCAGGCTCTCGTAGCTCGACGTGATGACCTCTTCGCCCTCGCGCAGTCCTTCGAGCACTTCGATGCCCTCCGGGTTGCGGCGGCCGAAGCGCACCGCGCGCCGCTCGCGCAAAGTCGCCGGACTGATCGACGACGAACACCCACTGGCCGCCCGTGTCGTCGTAGAACGCGCCGTTCGCGAGCACCAGCGTGTCCGCGGGCTGGCCGATCTCGAGCCGCATGCGCACGGTCTGGCCGCGGCGGATCGTGCGTCGGCGCGTCGTCGAGGAATTGCAGGTCGATCTCGAACTGCCGATCGGTCACGTCCGGGTACACCTTGAACACGTCGAGCTCGATGCTCCTTGCGGTCGATCTCGACGGTCGCGATTTGGCCGATCGTCACGCGCGAAAGATAGAACTCGTCGATGAACGCGTTCACTTTGAATGCGTTGATCTCGTCGACCTGCCCGACGCGCTGGCCCGGGCGATTTCGATTCGCCGATGTTCGCCTCGAGCAGCGTGAGCTGGCCGTCGATCGGCGCCGTGATCATCGAGGTTGCCCAAGTTAGCGCGCGCGATCTCGAGCCTTCTGTTCAGCGCGTCGAGCGAAGCTTGCATGCGCGGGATCTGGGTCGCGCGAAACTCCTCGTCGAGCTCGCCTCGTCTGCGCGAAAGGGGTCCGCGCAAGTTGGTGCGAAGCGTGAGCTCGGCTTCGAGGTCGTCGATCTCGCCCTGAGTCGTGGGCGCCGGTGGCGAGCAGCGGTCGCTTGCGCGCTGAGCTCGCGCGTCAGCTGGTCGATCTGATATTCGTTGTCGAAGAGTTCCCGCTGATTGCGCTGAGCCGGGTTTGCGCGAAGTCTGATTCCGCTGATTCGTGAGCAGTAGTTCGTCTGCTCGATGCGCTAGCGCCTCGGCGTTGATGACCTGCAACTGCAGATTCGTGTTCTTGAACTCGACGAGCGGCTGGCCGGCCTTGACGAACTCGCCCTCCTCGACGTGACGGCCGTGACCTGGCCGCCTTCGATCGCGTCGAGGTACACGGTGGTGCGCGGGACGACGTTACCCGTGACCGGGATGTACTCGTGGAACGTGCCGTAGTCGACCTTGCGAGACCGTGAGCGCGCTCGGAGCCGACCGTCAGCGTGCGGCTGATGCCGAATCGCATGTACGCGTATGCCGTGAGCGCGGCGAGCGCCAGCACGCCGACCGCGATCGCGATCCGCTGCGGCGTGATGAGCGGCGCTCGATGCGCCGGTCCATGGCCGACAGGACGACGATCGTCGCCGCCGCCGCCTTCCGTGGATTCGCTCTTCTTCTTGAGGTGCAGGATCGACATCGCGGGCGCTGTATTACCTAGGCAATACAGTAATACTGTACTACAATGATCCTGTCAAGCTGAACAGCCCTCATGAGATGCTCGCCGATCGCGAAATGGTCGCCGTAGAGACTTCCGCAAGCAACCGGCTATGACACACGTGGGCACGCTTGGCTCGCAGGATCGGCCGATCTACCGGCAGCTGATCGAGCAGATCGTCGGCCGGATCCTCGATCAAACCTACCGCGAGGGCGAGCTTTTGCCGTCGGTGCGGCAGCTCGCGAGCGACTTCGTCGTCAACCCGCTCACCGCCGCACGCGCCTATCGCGAGCTCGAGGAATACACCGAGACGCGGCGCGGCATCGGCTTGATCGTCAAAGAAGGCGTGCGCGAGCTGCTGCTCAAGCGCGAGCAAAAGCGCTTCCTGCGCGACGAGTGGCCGGCGCTGCGCGAGCGCATCAAAGCGCTCGACCTCGATCCCGCAGAGCTGATGAAGGACCTTCGCTCGCGCTGATCGGCGCGCGCGTGCTCACTCCCCGGCCACGGTCGTCTCGTACTGCACGCCGGCCGGCACGGGCACGGCTTGATAGACGGTGGTGCCGTGCTCGCCGGCGTGTGCGCTCGCTCGCGTCCACCGCGACGAAAGACGTGTACTCCGACATCAGCCCGTGCTCGAGCGCCGTGTCGCGAATGGCGCGAGCGAGATCGGGACTCGGCGTCGCCGCTCGCGATCTGCCGGTTCGCAAGATCCTCGATCTTCAGCCGCGCCCACATGTTGCGGATGAACGAGCGCTCTGCTGCGCCGTCTTGCCGGCCGCAACCGGCACCTCGCATTCCTCGCGGCCCGCGGCCTTGCCGCTCACCGATGACGCTCGCCCGGCTCGCCGCGGAACTTGCCGGTCACCACGATCGGCCTGCCCGCGAATAGGTCCGGCAGCCGCTGCGGGTAAACGTCGCGTCACGCCCATGCTCGCGCCAATCGATGGCGACGTCGGTGAGCGCCGGGATGGCTGATGCGCTCGAAGTAGAACGCCATGACCTCGGCCGCGGATCCTCGAGCCGAGATACGCGACGGCGCCTCGGCCTTCGCGCGCAAGGCCGTCGAGCAAGTATCGGTTGACGGAGTTGCCGACGCCGAAGCTGAAGATTCGCGCCTCGCCGATCAGCCGATTCACCTCGGCCAAGATTTCCGCCTCGTTGCCGATGTACCCGTCGGTCAGGAACGTCACGAAGCGCTGCCGCTCGGGATCGTGCGGGAAGCCCAAGGCGGCGCGGATGCCGTTCAGCATCTCCGTGCCGCCGCCGCTTTCGCAGGCTACCGACGTAACGGCGCGCTCGCTCGATGTTTGCTCGGTCGCAGGCACCGGCGCCGGTCGAAGCCGTCACGGTGTCCGAGAAATTCAGGATCTGAAACGTGTCGCTCGGCTGCAGTCGATCGAGCGCCACGGTGACCGCGTCCGCGGCCTGCTGCGAGCGGCCGGCCGTCCATCGACCCCGAAGTGTCGAGCACGAACACCATCTCGACGGGCTGCCGGCGCAGCTGTGCCGAGGTCGGCCGGCGGGTAGACCATAGCGTGAAATAGCCCTGCTGCGTCTGCGCGTCGGTATACGTCAACAGATTCGACTTGATCGTGTCGCCCGCGACGCGGAAGCGCGAGGAGAAGTCGCGGTTCGGGATCGTCGCGGCGCTCGCGAGCTCCACGCGCGCGGTGTTGCTGCCGCGTGCGCTCCGTGCGAATCGCATGGCTCGCAGCGAGCTCCTCGATCGCGACGCCCGCGTCGACGTCGACCGCGATGCTGAGGTCGTGCGCCGAGCGCTCGTTCGGCCGCAGATAACGGACGGCCGCGCCTGCCGCCGGCCTCCAAGTCCGTCGCGCGGCAGCGCGAGCAACGGGTCGGCGGCCGCCGCGGGTTGTAGCGCGGCCCGACCACGGTCGGGAAGACGAACGAGTACCAACCGTCCTCGTACGCGAGCGTGTGAAAGTAGCGGATGTTGACGTCGATCTGCTTGCCCGGCTCGATGTTCGCGACCTTCTGCTCGAAGATGTTCGGCCGGTGCTGTGTGAGCAAGCTCGCGCGATACCCTTGCGCGCGCGCATCGAGGTAGATCTGCTCGGCTTCCTCTTTCTCGCGCAGGATGCCGCGGATCTGCCGCTCGCCGATCGTCATCACGAACTCGCTCACCGCTGCCTTCTCGGGCAGCGGGAACAAATAGACGGCTTCGATCTTCTCGTCGTACGGATTCGTGAATTGCTGCGTGACGTCGACGGTGCCGACGTAGCCACTGACGACAGCGCGAACGTCGGTGTGCTTCAACGGCAGCGGAATCTCCCGGGGCGGCCGCACCGGCGCATGTCCGCGTGAAGCCACCACGTACTCAGCGAGATGTGCCCAGCCGGCTTCGATCCCGAGCGAGCTCCGCGACCGCGGCAGATCATACTGAGATCGCGCCGTGGGTCGCCTGCCCGCCACGCTTAGATCCGGATGCGCCGATGACCTGGAGCATCTCGCCGGGCTATCAGGGTGCCGGTCGACAGCGTCCGCGGCACCGCGAGCATCGTTCCCGAGCCCGGCGTGTCGTCCTCAGATCGTCGGCTCGCTCGGCAACGTCCGAGCTCAGCGCGATGACCCAGACTTCCTCGCCCGGTTGCACGCGCGCGAGCGGCCTGCTGCGCGCCGCCGCTTGCGCTAGCGACGCGCCGCGCACGCTCTCGATCGACAGCCCGCTAGGGGATTGCACTCCGAGGCGCGGTGCGGCGGCCGCGCTGCAGCGCGAGTGCCCGACTGGGCGCCGACGGCTCGCTCAACCGCCGCTGGCGCTGAAGCGTACGAATGTCTGCCGGCTTTCCTCTCTGCGCGAACCCGTGACCGTGATCTCCTCGGCACTCGAAGCGCTAGCTTCGGGGCGCGCCTCGCCGCGCTCGGCGGCTGAGGGCTTCACGCTCGAGCACGCGACTACCAAACGACCGCAACAGCGCCGCACCGCCGAGGCACCGGTGAGCGCGTCCGACCACACGTCGCGCGCCCGCGGACGCACGTGGCGACCCAAAATACCTCTAGGTTCGCGTTGCATGGCTCATCTCCCCGTTCGCGTATCCAGACTGATCTCGGCGTCGATTGGCCGTCCCGTCGGTCGAGCCGGCGGCGATCAAACGCAACTCGTAATCCGGCGATTCGTCGCCCGCGAGCCGCACGTGCACGCGTGCTACTCGCGTTCTGCCGAGCGGCAGCGTTTCGGCGCCGCTCAAGCTGAAATCGGCGACGATGATTCGATCGGCCGCACCTTGCTCGACGGCATTGCGATCGTAGAAGGGCGGCTCGGCAAAGCTCGCGCTCTCGCCGCCTTCGATGCCGACCACCTGCATGCGGCCGCCGCGCTCGGTGAGCTCGAACTGCCACGCTGCGAGCGGCTCCATGCTTTCGACGTAGACGTCGACCACCGTGAACCGCGTCGCCGGCTGTTGCTGCGCTCGAAGCTCCCAGGCCGCGGCGAATGCCGCGCCGCATAGCAGGAAAACGATCAGCGCCCGGCGCGTCATCGCCGACTCCGCGGCGCAAGCGCGACGATCTGTGCGGCGAGATCGGCGCTGCGCTGATCGTCGCCGGCCCGCGCGAGCGCAAATGCGTCGAGAACGTCCACGCGGCCGGAGCCATCGACGTCGTTCGGATCGCGCCCGAGCTCCCGCAGCGGCTGGACGAGCATTACTGCGAGCACGATCGCCGCCGCGGCAGCGGCGGGTACCGTCCAACGCCTGTACGGTGCGCAGGCGTCGTTCCGGACGCGACGCGAACACCGCGCGCGCACGATCGAGAATTGCGCGGTCGGTGCGCGGATCGACGATCGGCCGCGATCGATCGAGCTCTCTGAGCCGACGACGAGACTCCTCGGGTAGTCGATCGAGTTGCGGATCTTGCTCGTGCATTGGGTGTTCGCTCGCGCGGTGCGCGTTTCTCTAGTTCACGTGCGTTCAACAGGTATAGCGCAGTAGACGATCAAAAGGTTCACGGTCAGAGCAAGTCTTTGATCCGCGGATCCTCGCGAAGCTCGCGGATGGCGAAATGCAGGCGCGATTTGACAGTACCGAGAGGTATGTCGAGCACGGCGGCGATCTCTTCCAGCGACAGGTCGTCGACGAAACGCAGCGTCAACACTTCGCGCCGCTCGGCCGAAAGCCCTGACAGCACGGCATCGAGAGGCTCACTCTCGGCGGTGTGCGGCGCCGGCAAGTCCTCGGGCACAACGTCGTGCGTCGCGAAGCGATCGCTCTTGCGCAATGCGCTGATGGCGCAATTCTTCGCGACCGGATAGAGAAACGTCTGCAGCCGCGCAGTGAGCGTGAGACCCTCGCCGGACGGAGGAAACTTCCTGAGCAGATATGCGAACGTTTCCTGCAGCGCATCCAGCGCGAGCTCGCGGTCCCGCGCGAACCGTCGAGCGACACGCAGCACGTAATCTCGATGGCGTCGGTAGAGCGCCTCGAATGCCGCTGCGGCTTCCTTCGCTCCACCAGCGTTGCAAACGGCAATCAGCTCGTCGTCGCTGCGCGGATCTTGCGAAGCCATTCGGGGAATGATAGTGGCAAGGATCGGTAGTACACTCAACCGCTCGGAAAAACCAATCACAACGCGCGCGCAAACGAACGGGAAAAGCGGATGGGCATGATCAACTCCGAACTGTTCGCCGACCTCGGTATTCCGATCGACTACGGCCGCAATCCGCGCCTCCCCGCTTACGCCGAAGCGCAAGAGCTCGAGGAGGTCGAGCCGAACATCGTCGGGCGCATGCAGAAGCTAACGCCCGACACCGCGCGCTCGTGGCGGCAAATGAAGCACGCCGCTTCCGAGAGCGGCGTCGATCTGCTGCTGGTATCCGGATTTCGCAGTATTCGCTATCAGGTGGAGCTGTTCCGCAAGAAGCTCGCGTCTGGGCAACACATCGATGCGATTCTCGAGGTAAACGCGGCGCCGGGTTTCAGCGAGCACCACACAGGCCGTGCCGTCGACATCGCGACGCCCGGGCACGCGCCCGCTGACCGAGGAATTCGAAACGTCGGCGGCATTCGAGTGGCTGCGCAAGCACGCCGCACGCTTCGGTTTTCGAATGCCGTACGGCCGCGGCAACGCGTTCGGCATCCAATACGAGCCCTGGCATTGGTCGCAGCTTCCACCAGAAAAAACCTGAAAGCTTCGGAGAGCCGGAGGAACATGGCGCACATAAACGCATCACGACACTCGATCGTTTCGATCATCGGCGCTTGCGCGCTTTCGTACCTCGCGGCCGCCGCGGGTGCGGAGTCGACCATCCGCCAATACCAATTCGTGCCGCAAGGCGACGGCTACGAGCTCGACCTCAAGGAAGTGGCGCGCCCGGTCGCGCAGGCGGGCCAAGTGCTCGTGCGCGTGCATGCGGTGTCGCTCAACCGGCGCGATCTTATGATGCTGAACCGGCAGTACGGGCCCGGGGGAAACTCGGCCAACGGTATTCCGCTCTCGGACGGCGCAGGCGAAGTGATCGCCGTGGGCACCGGCGTCACGCGCTTGAAAGTAGGCGACCGCGTCGCGGGGATCTTCTTCGAGCGCTGGATCGACGGCAAAGCGTCGCCGGCAGGGCTCTCGTCGGCGCGCGGCGGCAACGCGGGCGGCATGTTGTCCGAGATCATCGTCACGAACGCCGATGCGCTCGTGAAGATTCCCGACTTCTTGAGCTATGAGGAAGCTGCCACGCTGCCTTGCGCGGGCGTCACGGCGTGGGTGGCGCTGTTCAAGTACGCCGACGTTGCACCCGGTGAGTTCGTGCTGCTCGAAGGCACGGGGGGCGTGTCGATCTTCGGTCTGCAGCTTGCGGCCGCCGCGGGCGCAAAACCGATCATCACGAGCTCGAGCGATCAGAAGCTCGCGCGCGCCAAGGAGCTGGGCGCCTTCGGCACCGTGAACTACCGGTCGAATCCCGAATGGCAACGCGAGGTGCGCATGCTCACCGGAGACGCCGGCGTCGATCACGTGCTCGAAGTGGGCGGTCAGGACACGTTGCCGAAAGCGCTCGAAGCGCTCGCCTTCGGCGGACACATGGCCGTGATCGGCGGCTTATCGGGATTCGCCACGGATGTTCCGGTGGGCCGACTCATGGGCCTCTCCGGCGCCTCGGTCACCGGCATCTACGTCGGCTCGCGCGAGGATTTCGAGGCGATGAACGCGTTCATCGCCGAGCATCGAATCCGGCCCGTGGTCGATCGCGTGTTCGAGCTCGAGGATGCGCGCGCGGCGTTCGAAGCCATGGACAGCGGCGATTTCCTCGGCAAGATCGTGATCAAGCTGTGAGCACGATCGCGTTCACTCACCCTTGAGCCAAGCCGAGCGCGACAAGTGGAACGAGCGATACCGAAGCGGTAGCTACGAGGGACGAGTCCATCCCACCGCGTTGCTCGCGGAGTGGGCGCCGCGCTTGCCGGTGGGCCGCGCGCTCGACGTGGCCTGCGGCGTGGGACGCAATGCATTGTTTCTCGCGGCCCAGGGACACACGGTCGACGCGCTCGACATCGCGGAGATCGCGCTAGAGCGCGCCCGCGCCGCCGCGCTCCAGCGCGGACTCGCGATTCGTTGGATCGCGGCGGATCTCGATGCCGATCCCGACACCGCGCTGCCAGCGGTGAGCTATGACCTGATCGTCTGGGTTCGCTACGTGAACGCCGCGCTCATGCCGCACCTGCTCCAGCGGCTTCATCCGGGCGGCCATCTGGTTTGCGAGCAGCACCTGGTCTCGGGTGCTGATGTCGTGGGACCCCGGGGCGACGCGTTCCGCCTGCAGCCCAACGAGCTTCGCGATTCCGCCGCCGGACTCTCGATATTGGATTACCGGGAGGGGCTCGTGGTCGACCCCGACGGCCGCACGGCCGCACTGGCGCAGCTCGTGGCCCGGCGAAACGCCTAATTGCGTGCCTGCGCACACTTTTTGCAGCGCCAGCTCGTTAGTCTGCTAAAACGAGACAATGTGGCGTAGTCGTCAACATCGGGAAGTCGCTGTCGTCCTCGGCGTGCTGCTCCTCGCGAGCAATGCCGGGCGCGGCCAGGATGCGCCGGCGGAACCCCGGCCGACGCTGCCCCGCACCTTGCTCGAGGAGCGCGGGGCGACGATCCGCAGCATCTCGATCGTGGTCGACAACGTCTTCGACCCGAGCAATCCCGAAGAAGACAAGGCACTGTATCGCTGGGCGAACCGCGTCCACGTGCGCACGCGGCCGAGCGTGATCGAAAACATCCTCCTGTTCGCCGAGGGCGATCTGTTCCAAGGCAGCGTGCTCGAGGAATCTGCGCGCGCGTTGCGGGCCCAGGGCTTTCTCGCGGAGGCTACCGTCGAGCCCGGAAGCTACGACGAAGCAACGAACAGCGTCGACGTCGTCGTGCGCGTGCGCGACGCGTGGTCGCTCGCCCCGGACTTGAAGCTCTCGCGCAGCGGCGGCGAGAACGAGTGGGGCGTCGGGCTTTCCGACGGCAACCTCTTCGGAACGGGCAAGAGCTTGACCGTTGCCTACTCGAGCGACATCGACCGCGACGAGGCCGAGCTCGGCTACGGCGACGCCAACGTGTTCGGCAGCCGTGTCCGGCTCGCGGCGACGCTTACGAACGCATCAGACGGCCATCGCCGGGGCCTTATCGCGGAGCGGCCTTTCTACTCGCTCGACACGCGCTGGTCGCTCGGCGGCGGGGTGCGCAGCGACCAGCGGGTCGACTCGATGTACGACCGCGGGGAGGTCGTCGACGAATTCGAGCACCGGCTACACTCGTTCTCGCTGCAAGGTGGAACCTCCCGCGGCGCGATCGGCAATCGCGCGCTGCGTTGGCTGTTCGGCGTCACGTCGGAAGAGCATGAGTTTGCGCCGACTCCCGAGCTGCCGCAGCCGTTGCTGCTGCCCGAGAATCGCAAGCTCGTCTACCCGTGGGTCGGCTTCCAGCTCCTCGAGCACGACTTTCGTCAGGTGAGCGAGCTCAACGACATGGGCAGAACCGAAGACATCGCGCTCGGGCTCAATCTGTTCATGAGCCTCGGCTTCTCGGATGAGGGCCTCGGGGCCGACCGCGACGCGACGCTGATGACCATCACCGCGCAGAAAGGCTGGGAGCCCGGCGGCTCCGGCCGGCTGCTGCTGTTCAACGCGGGGGCGTCAGCGCGCGACGAGGACGATCGTGGCGTGCGCAACTCGATCGTGTACGCCAACGCGCGCTACTACCGGCGCAACTTCGAGCGACATGTGTTCTCCGCGAGCTTGAGTGCGATGGCGGGCCGCAACCTCGATGCCGAGAACCAAGTGCTGCTCGGCGGCGACAACGGCCTGCGCGGCTACCCGCTGCGCTATCAAGCCGGCGAACGCAGCGTGCTGCTCACGGTCGAGCAGCGGTTCTACACCGACTGGTATCCGTGGCGGCTATTCCGCGTGGGTTATGCCTTTTTCATGGACGCGGGCCGCGTCACGGGAACGGATCCGCGCGCCCAGCCGCCGTTGGGCACGCTCTACGACGTCGGCGTCGGGTTGCGCTTGAGCTCGCCGCGCTCGAGCGGCCGCTCCATCGTGCACATCGATCTCGCCTTCCCTCTCAACGGCGATCCCACCATCGACGATGTGCAGCTCGTCGTCGAGACCAAGCGGTCCTTCTAGGGGTCAGGCACCGGGGTCAGGCACCGTGCCTGACCCCGATTTCAAAAGGGGTTACCGTCGATGTCGTGGGCGCCCGGCATCGCCTTGATGTCGTTGAGCCAGCGCGTAACGTTGCGCCACTTGTCGGTGTCGTAGCCGGAGACCTTCAGCATCGAGATCGGGCCGAAGCAGGAAACGTCGGCAATGGTCGCGTGATCCAGCGCGAGCCAGGTGCGCTTACCGAGCTCGGCATCCATGATCTTCAGAATGTGATCGCACCGAGCGTCGATTTCCTGATCCGGCACTTTGATCGCGTCCGGCCGGCGGATCTTCGCACGCTTCATCCACGGACCTTGGTGCACCTCGTTCGCGGACTTCGACAGCCACTCGGCGACTTTTGCCTCGCGCTCGGCGTCCGCCGGCAGCCATCGCGCGCTCTTGTCGTACTTGCGCGCGAGATACACGAGGCAAGCGTGCGAGTCCGCAATCACGTAGTCGCCGTCCGTCAGCGCCGGCATCTGACCGAACGGATTCAACGATAGAAATGGCTCGCGCTTGTGCTCGCCGCCGTACATGTCGAGCTCGACGAGCTCATAGGGGACTTTCAGGATCGACAAGAACAAGCGGACCTTGTAGCCGTTGATCGAGCCCTTGGTTGCATGCACCCGAATCATTTTTTTCGACTCCGCGGCGAGGAGTCGGCATTCTAGCCCGAGACGGCGGCTGCGAGGTTCGCCTCCCGCGAGAATGGATCACGTCTTCGGTGCCATTTGGCGGAAGATCAGGAAAGCGCGGCCCGCGCGTGTGAGCCGATAGGCGTTCTCACCATCCAAGCCGCCGACGGTGCTCTCGATCAGCTGCAACTTCGTCAGTCGCTCGAGCAGTTCTTGGGCATGGTGCACGCGAGCACGCAGCGAAGCAGCGACCTCGCTTACCGCGAGGGCGTACCCCGGCCCGAGCTCACCGTGGATTTGCAGGACGCGCAGCTCTTCGCGGCTGAGATCGATGTCTTCGCCGAATTCGATTTTGTCCCCGCGCGGCTTCTCGCGCGCGCGGAAACGGCTGGCGAGCAGCGCGCGCGCGATGCGCGTGCTGCGTACGAGGCGCGCGCTCAACGCTCGCGACCCCGCGCGTGAGAGCAACGTCCGCATCGACAATCTTCTGATAGACGATCGCCGCCGTTACGACGAGCAAGATCCATGCGCATGCGGAGACGAACCCGGCGAGGACGCCGCCGTAGTCGGCCGGGCCGATTTCGAGAAACGCGGCTACGCTCGGCAAGTAAGTCGCGATCGCCCAGACGAGACAGTCGCCCGGCAAGAAGAAGAGTTGATAGAGCAAGGCGCCGGTATCGTGCGACGTGAGCCAAGCGTCGGCTCCCGCGGCTTCGATGCCCGGCGGCACTGGAATAGCTTCAGCAGTAGCGCCCATAGATCCCACCCCATAGGCCACGCGCCAGCAGTGTGCTCTGCCTACGACACATCGGCAATCGCGTTTTGACAGAACGGTCGTCACGATCCCGGAGGTGGGACGTGAGCTGCAAATGCGGGACGGCCCGCAGCAGCCATCGACCTTGCCCCGGCATCAGCGCATTGTTGCTCGCTTCGCTAGGCCTCTACGGCCTGCTCGGCTACACCGGGGAAGCACTGCCTCGCGTGATGATAGGCTTACGAGCGTCACGGAGAGGACGAAGAAAATGACCAAATACGAAGCGCCGTCGACCGACGATCGGCGCATCTGGGACCTGTGGCTCACGGGCATGTATCAGAGCGCGATCGTCGCCGCCGACGATGCCGGCATCTTCGCCGCGCTCGCGGAGGAACCCGCGACGATCGACGGACTCGCGCAGCGGCTCGACTTCGACGTGCGCGCGACCGGCATTCTGCTGCGTCTGCTCGGCGCGCTCGATCTCGTCGTGCCGCGGGAGGGCATCTTTCAGCTCACCGACCAGGCGCGTTTGTATCTCTTGAAGTCGAGCCCGTTCTATTGGGGAAACATGATGCGTGTGCGCGTGAGCGAGTGGCACCGCGACACGGCCCTGGCGAAGCTGAAGAAAAAAGGCTCGGCCGACGCCGCCGGCCCGGAGGCGGCCGCGCAACGAAGCGGCTCGAAGGAACCCGTGGACGGTTGGGCCGCCGGCAAGATCGGAATCGGCGAGGCAACCGCGATCGCGGCCGCCATGCATTCGCACTCGCTGCCGGCCGCGATCGGCGCCGCACGCAACTACGACTTCACGGACATCGAGCGCATTCTCGACGTCGGCGGCGGATCCGGCTGCTTCATGATCGCATTCGCGCAAGCGCATCGCGAGCTCAAAGCCACGATCATGGAGCTCGGTACGATGTGCGAGGTCGCGTCGACGTACATCGAGGCGGGTGGCGTCGCGGCGCGGTCGACACCGCCGCGGTCGACATGTTCCGCGAGCCGTGGCCGAAGGGCTACGACGCCGTCTTCTTCTCCAACGTCTTGCATGACTGGAATTTCCGGACGTGCGCGTGGCTCGCCGAGCGCGCGCACGAAGTCCTGCCGCCGGCGGGCGCATCATGCTGCACGAGATGCTGCTCGACGACGACGGCGCGGGCCCGGCGACGACGGCCGCCTTCTCGATGCTGATGCTGCTCGCGACGCAAGGCCAGCAGTTCACGTTCGCCGAGATCAAGAACCTTCTCGAGAAAGCGGGCTTCGAGAATATCTCTGCGCAGCAAACGGCCGGCTACTACTCGATCGTCACGGGCTACAAGCGTTAGATAACTTCACGCCCGCAGCACTGCGGCCCTCTGAAATCGGCGTCAGGACGGTGCCTGACCGCGATCTCGTTCGGGACGGCTCGTTCCGGCGGTGGGACGAACCGTGTCCGATTGCGGGACGTGGCGGCGTAGCGTTGCGCGCTCACCAGCTTACATTTCAACGCCTTAGTCGACTCGGGGGCTTGGCACGGGAATTGTCTTAGGCTCACAGGGCCCGGCACGCAATGCCGGTGCGTTCCAGTGTCGAATGGAGGGCACACCCGTGTCGTCGCTGCTGCAAGATCTCCGCTACGCCGCCCGGCGGCTCTGTAGAACACCGCGTGTTCACGCTTTCCACGGTCGCGATTCTCGCGGTCGGCATCGGTTTGAACGCGGCCGTTTTCAACCTCGTCGATGCGACGCTGTTCCGCCCTGCTCCTTTCGGCGAGCCGGAACGAATCGTTCACATTTACCAAGACTCCGACGAAGGTGCACCGAGCTCGACCTCGTTCCCGGCATACCGCGAGATGGCCGCAACCAAAGATGTCTTCGCCGGCGTTGCGGCAACTTCGGTAGCTCAAGCGCGATGGGACGCTCCGGACGGTCCCCGACAAGTGTCGATCGAGTTCGCGACCGCAAGCTACTTCGATGTGCTGGGGCTACGCACGCACCTTGGCAACTGGTTCTCGCCCGAGCACGACAACGTCGGCTCGGAGCTCGTAGCCGTATTGAGCTACCGCACGTGGCGTTCGCAGTTCGGCTCCGACTTAGGAGTGCTCGGGCAAACGTTGCGACTGAACAATCAGCCGGTCACGATCATCGGCGTCGGACCGCCGGACTTCAGCGGTGATGCCGGCGCTTTGATCACGGATTTTTGGCTTTCGATCTCGACCACTCCTGTCGGCGGACCATTTCGTGTGGCGAACTTGGATCGGCCGCAAGACCACTGGTACCAAGTGAAGGCGCGGCTCGCGCCGGGCGCGACGCTCGTGCAGGCACGGGCCGCAATGGACGGCTTGGCGCTGCGGCTGGCGGAGGCCAATCCGGACGTGGACAAAGGCCGCGGCATCACGGTATTCGCGCACGATGAGGTGCGGTTCCATCCGTCGGTGGACACGATGCTGTTCGGCTCGACCGCGAGTCTGCTGCTGCTTGCGGCCGTCGTGTTGCTTCTCGCGTGCAGCAATCTGGCCAATCTGTTTCTGGTTCGCGGAATTGCGCGCGCGCCCGAGATCGCTGTGCGTTCCGCATTGGGAGCCGGTTGGCAGCGCGTAGCGCGTCTGCTGCTCTTCGAGGCGCTGCTGCTCGCCGGGCTCGGAGGGCTGGCCGGTCTCGCGGTGGCCGCGGGCGCGGCGCAGGTTCTGCCGAGCCTGCCGCTGCCGACGCCGACGGGCGGTCTCGACGTGCGTTTCGACCACCGTGTTGTTCTGTTCGGCATGCTCGCCGCTCTCGCGACGGGGCTCTTCTTCGGCTTGATTCCCGCGCTGCGCTCCGCCAAAACCGACGTGGTTGCGGCACTTCGCGATGAGGGACGTGGGCAGTCGACGGGCGGCCGAGTCTCGCTGCTGCGCAAGACTCTGGTCGCTCTGCAGGTCGCGCTCTCGGTGGTGCTCGTCGTGACCGCCGGCCTCCTGGCGCGGAGTCTCGCGAACGCGGAGCGTGTCGAGCTCGGAGTCGACGTAGAGCGGATTGCGATCCTCGGCACGAATTTGCAGCAAGGCGGTGTCGACCAGGCGGCGGAGGCCGCCACCGTATCGGCCGAGCTGCTCGAGCGGATCGCGGCGCTGCCCGGTGTGGAGCGCGCGGCGCTGACGACGCGGCTGCCCGTGCAACCCACAGACACGTCGACGATGGTCGTCGACGGCTACACAACGGACGCCGGAACCGGAGCCGTCGAGTTACCGATTGCGGGCGTGAGCCGGCAGTACTTCGAGACGATGGGAATTGCGCTCATCGCCGGACGATCCTTCTCGCCCACCGACCTTCCCGAGTCTCCGCCGGTGGTCGTCGCGAACGAGACGGCCGCCAGACGGTTCTGGGGCGGGAACGCCGTCGGACAGAGGATCCGCCCTCAAGACGCCCCAGACGGATGGCGCGAGGTGATCGGCGTCGTGGCGGACGTGAAGGTGAGCGATGTGACGGAGCCGCCCACGCCCTCGTTCTATTACTCGACCGAGCAGGTTCCCTCGATCGGGTTCACCGTCGTCGCGCGGACGTCCGGCGATCCGGCTGCTCTCACGGGAGCGCTCAAAGGAGCGCTGCAAGAAGTTCGCGCGTCGCTGCCCGTGACGAGACAAGGCTCTCTGGAAACGCACGTCGCTACCGGGTTGGTCACGGCTCGAACGGGCGTTGCGTTGATGAGCGCGTTCTCCTTCCTCGCGCTACTGCTCGCCGGCCTCGGCGTCTATGCAGCGGTCTCGTTCAATGTCGAGCGACGCACACAGGAGCTCGGAGTACGAATGGCGCTCGGAGCGACGCACACGCGCCTCATGCGAATGGTCGTGGGCGAATCCGTCGTGGTCGTGGCCGTCGGCGTGATCGTGGGCTTGACGCTCGCGGCGCTCGTCTCGCGTGGACTCGGCGGCGTGCTGTTCGGTGTCGGACCGGTGGATGCGACGACGTTCATCGGCGCGGCGGCGTTGCTCCTGTCGACGTCAGCCGCGGCCGCATTCCTGCCGGCGCACCGGGCGGCGCGAGCGAATCCGCTGGATGCGCTGCGGACGCAGTAAGCGACTCGCGGCCGCGGGGCGACGTTACGGCATCGAGCGCAACGCCCGCCTGCGCGGTCAGAAGTACGCGTGCAGCTCCGCGAACACCTCGTCGCGGTTGCTCGTCGGGAAATTCGGAATGCCGTTGTAGGCGCGCACGCCGACGCGTGCTTGGATGAACTGCATCGGTGAGTATTCCCAGACCAGGCTGTAGCGTTCTTGCTGGTCCTCTCCGCGATCGCGGTCGGGATCGTAGTATTCGTACGTGAGCTTCAAGTTGTGGCCTTTGCGCAGCCGCCAGTTGCCTTCGACCAAGCTCGCGTAGATGTCGTGATCGCCCGTGGTCGTCTCGTCCGTAATGAGATCGAGCTCGGCGAGCCACGAGATCTTCCCGGTTCGCCAACCCGCAAACACGCCGAGCATGTCGCGGTCGCCGAGCGGGTCGTCGGCGAGGTTGTAGCTCGCCCCGACGCGCCAGCGCTGCATGACGTGCACGCCGGACAGGCTAAGGCGATCGGTAGAGTCACTATCGACGGGCTCGGTGACGGCCAGCTGCGCCGACCACTTGGGAAGCTCGAGCCCGAGCTCGACGCCCTCGTCGGGCGTGTTGAAGTTCAGGCCCGAGGACTGCCGCACGAACGCGTTGTCGTCCTCGATACGCAGCCCGAACGGTGTGAACAGCTGGCCGACTTTCGCCGTGTACTTCCCCTGCTTCGGCTTGAACAAGAGGTAAGCTTCGCGGTTCTCGACGTCGTCCGGCGCAACTTTCTCGTCGACATAGAGCGAGAGTAGATTCGGAAGCAAGCGCACTTCCGCATACACGGTCGAGCGAGTGATTTCGGTGGCGGTTTGCTCCTCGGTTCCCGGAATGTCGACCGAATGGTAGCCCCCGCGCAGATCGGCGCCGACCGCGAACCAGCGTGCGACGACGTCGCCCATCCACGGCATGCGGCCGCTTTCTGCTCCTACGACGCGAGCGGCAATCTGGCCCCGCGCATAGAGCGTGCCGAACATGTTGCGCTTGCCGCCGCCGGTCGGGTTGACGTGGCAGTTCGATGCACTTCAAGCCGCTTTCGATCGCGAGATAGGGCTCTGCCGACGCACGTTCAGTCGGCAGAGTCAGGCCGAGAAGACTCAAGGCAACGGCAGCAGTGCCCAGCAACGTCATGCGGATAGTCCATTTCATTGCTGCGGCTCCGATCCCTGCCACCTCGAACTGCGCCTGGAAGTTGCCGCCGGCCACGCTGTCGCCCGACGGTAACGTGCCGCCGAATTCGCCGTCGAGGGCATTGCCAGCGAGGTCTTGAATGATCGCCGGACCGGTGCCGACGAGCGTGACGCGATAGGTATCTTCGACGGGCATCAGCCCGGCGAGCGCCATGACTGCCGAGCGTTGATTGGCGAGCGGTACGCTGACAGACGACGGCGTGATCTCAACGTCGTTACCGTTGCCGAACACGCCGTCGCCGCCGCTGCGCTCGAGCGTGAACGTGCCCGTGGTCACCGAAGGAGCGTTCAGGTCGCGGTCGAACATCACGGTGATCGACGCCGGCAGCGCGCTCGCGTCGCTGCCCGGAAGCGGCGACATCGAAATCACGCCGATCGGGAGGTTCGGCGTCACCCCGCTGGGCATTGCGCCTTCCGTGATCCACTGCCGAACCACATCGATGTCGGCCTGCAGCAGCGGCGGTAAGCCGAGCGGCATGCGTTGGCCTACGCTAGAGCGACCCTCGAGCTTGTGAATCAGATAACTATTGTTCGGATCGAAAGGTTTGACGCGCAGCAGCGAAGCCACCTCGCCGCTCGGTACGCCGACGAGCAGTGCATAGCTGTTCGTGGGATCCAAGCGCAGGCCAACGGGCGCGCCCGCGCCTGAATGACACTGCTCGCAGATCGGCGTGAAGATGTTCGCTTGGATCGAAGCGAACGTCGCTTGCAGCGCGCCCCCGCCGGTGCCGGTCTGGAAGCCGTCGCCCGAGCCGCACGCTGCGAGAAAGACACACGCGGCCGCGAGTCCAGCGGCGCGCAGCGTCGCGCGTGAATGTTCCAACTGCACCATACTGAAATCCCACGTCATTGTGGTTTGTGTAATGAGTCCTTGCAATGCAAAGGAAGGTTCAGACCTCCTGCCCGATGTGGCATGAACGTTGCTGTCGTTCGCAGTTGGGTCCGGTGTCATCGAACCGGAGGGTGCGCTCATGATGGAACGATCGGACGTTCGCGATGCCTGGCCGGCGCTCCCGCTTTCCGCCTGGCGTGACACGTACGAAACGCTGCACCTGTGGACGCAGGTAGTCGGCAAAGTTCGACTCGAGCTAGCGCCGTGGATCAACCACTCGTGGGGAGTGGCGTTGTATGTCACGGCGCGCGGCCTCACCACTTCGCCGATTCCCTACGACAACGCAACTTTTGCCGTCGACTTCGATTTCGTGAATCACCACCTGCGTGTGGCCACGTCCGCGGGGATCGATCGCGCGTTCGCGCTCACCCCGATGTCGGTGGCGGACTTCTACCGCAGGACAATGGACGTCTTGCGCTCGCTCGATATCGCCGTCGACGTCTTGGCTCGGCCGGTGGAGATAGAGGAAGCGATTCCGTTCGCGCAGGACGAACGGCACGCAAGCTACGACGCGGCGGCGGCGCATCGGTTTTGGCTCGTGCTCGTGCAGACGCAGCGCGTTCTGACGGAATTTCGCTCGCGCTTCATCGGCAAGGTGAGTCCGGTCCATTTCTTCTGGGGCGGGTTCGACCTCGCCGTCACGCGGTTCTCCGGGCGGCCGGCGCCCCCGCACCCCGGAGGCGTGCCGAACTGCGCCGACTGGGTGATGCGCGAAGCGTACTCGCACGAGGTGTCCAGCGCGGGTTTTTGGCCAGGTGCTGGTTTGGGTGAGCCCGCATTCTATTCTTACGCCTATCCCGAGCCCGACGGCTTCCGCAACTACCGGATCCGGCCGGACGCCGCCTATTACCACGAAGGCCTGCGCGAGCTCATCCTGCCGTACGAGGCAGTGAGAACGGCCGAGCGCCCGGACGAGACGCTGCTCGAATTCCTGCAGAGCGCCTACGATGCAGCCGCGACGCTGAGCCGCTGGGACCGCCAAGCGCTCGAGCGCCCCGCCACCGCTTGAGCTAGTGTCGAAAGCTCTTGGGCAGGACTGTGCGCTTCGCCCGATAGCATTGCGGCGGAAGGGCCGTATAATGCGCGCCTTTCCCTGGTTCGCCCCCCCGACATGTTTCCCAAGGAACGGCTCAGAAACATCGCCATTATTGCGCACGTCGATCACGGCAAAACCACGCTCGTCGATCGGCTGCTGCAGCAATCCGGCACGCTCGGTGAGCGCGTCGTGCTGCCCGAGCGCGCGATGGACTCGAACGATCTCGAGCGCGAGCGCGGCATCACGATTCTCGCGAAGAACACGGCGATCGGCTGGCGCGATTGGCGCATCAACATCGTCGACACGCCGGGCCACGCCGACTTCGGCGGCGAGGTGGAGCGCGTGCTGTCGATGGTCGACGGCGTGCTGCTGCTCGTGGACGCCGTCGACGGACCGATGCCGCAGACGCGGTTCGTCACGCAAAAAGCGTTCTTGCGCGGATTCACGCCGCTCGTCGTGATCAACAAGATCGACCGCGACGGCGCGCGCCCGGGATGGGTGCTCGATCAGACCTTCGAGCTCTTCGACCGGCTCGGCGCGCACGACCGGCAGCTCGACTTTCCGGTGATCTACGCGTCCGCGCTCAAGGGCTACGCGGGCACGCAGCCCGACGTTACCGACGGCGACATGCAGCCGCTGTTCGAAACGATCGTCAACCGCGTGCCGCCGCCGCCCGTGACGCTCGAAGGACCGTTGCAGCTGCAGGTGTCGAGCTTGGACTACAGCTCCTACGTAGGCGCTGCTCGGCATCGGCCGCATCAGCCGCGGCGTCGTGAAGCGCAATTCCCCGATCACCTTGGTGCAGCGCGACGGCACCGAGCGCAACGCGCAGATCATGGAGCTGTACGGGTTCCAAGGCCTCGAGCGCAACTCGATCGACGAGGCGGGCGCGGGCGACATCGTCGTCTTCAGCGGCATCGAGGATCTGCAGATCTCCGACACGGTGTGCGCGCGCGGCGAGCCTGCAGGCCTGCCGCCGCTGCAAGTCGACGAGCCGACGATCAGCATGACGTTCCAGGTCAACAAGTCGCCGTTTGCGGGCCGCGAAGGCAAGTTCGTCACCAGCCGCCACATCCGCGCGCGGCTCGAGCAGGAGGTCAAGCACAACGTCGCGCTGCGCGTCGAGGAGACCTCGGATCCCGACAAGTTCAGCGTCTCCGGACGCGGCGAGCTGCATCTGTCCGTGCTGATCGAGAACATGCGCCGCGAAGGCTACGAGCTCGCGGTGTCGCGGCCGGCCGTGATCGAGCGCGAGGTCGACGGCGAGATCCACGAGCCCTGGGAGCAGCTCACGCTCGACTTCGCGGAGGCAGCACCAGGGCGCCGTGATGACGCGCATCGCGGAACGCAAAGGCGAGCTACTATCGATGATGCCCGACGGCCGCGGCCGGGTGCGCCTCGAATACCGCATTCCGGCGCGCGGCCTGATCGGCTTTCGCACCGAGTACCTGACCTGCACCGCCGGCACCGGCCTGCTCTACCACCTCTTCGACGGCTACGCGCCGCGCGCGCCCGGCGACGATCGGCCAGCGCATCAACGGCGCGCTGGTGTCGATCGTCCAGGGCAAGGCGCTCGCTTACGCGTTGTTCAACCTGCAGGAGCGCGGCGCGCTCTTCATCGGTCACGGCGTCGAAGTATACGAAGGCATGGTCATCGGCATCCACAGCCGCGACAACGACCTCATGGTCAACCCGACGAAGGGCAAGCAGCTCACGAACATCCGCGCCGCCGGCTCCGACGAGAACATCATTCTGATGCCGCCGATCAACTTCTCGCTCGAGCAGGCGCTGGAGTTCATCGACGACGACGAGCTGGTCGAGGTCACGCCCGGCAGCATCCGGCTGCGCAAGAAGCTGCTGCGCGAGAACGAGCGCCGCCGCGAGTCCCGCGCCCGCGCTTAGCTGCCCGGCGCACCCCCGCTCCCAACATCACCCGACGGCGGTCAAGCGCATCGCGCACGCGGCATACGGGTTCCTACGTATATACAGGTCGGTTTGGCCGGACGGAGAATCGTTGCCGACACTGGAGTACGCACATGAAAATAATGGTCCCATTCGACGGCTCGTCGCCAGCGCAACGCGCGGTCGAGTACGCGATCCGGATTGCTACAAGCGTCGGTAAGCAGACGGTCAAGGTATTTCTCTTGAACGTCCAAGAAGCCGATTCGGAAGTCACGGACTTTTTTGCGCGCGACGCAACAGAGGTCGGAGCCAGGCTCGCGAGCACGCGCCGGCAAGCGGGCGCCAAGCTACTCGCCGGTCCGACCGAGACGCTCGAGCGTGCAGGTGTGCCGAGCGAAGCCGTCGTCCTGCTCGGCGATCCCGCGACGGTGAGCGCGTCGTACGTCGACAACCACCACTGCGACATGGTGGTGATGGGCACGCGCGGCCTCGGGCCGGTCGGCGGCTTGGTGCTCGGCTCCGTCGCATCCAAAGTCATCCATCTCGTGAAGGTGCCCGTCACCGTCGTGAAGTGACGGGCGGTAGCGTGCCGGAGCCCATAGGCTCCGACCCGCTAGCGTTCGCGGTAGAACACGCGCCGAATCTCGACCGACTCCCCCTTCTTCGGCTTGTGGCGCACGGTCCATTCCAACTGTTCCACAGCTGAGTTCAGCACATAAGCCTCGGTGATCTTGCTTCCGTCCGCGAGCCGCTGCTCGACTTCGAGCGCACCGTTTTTCCAAGAGGCGACGATGCTCCGGTCTTCACGCTCTTCGCGGATTCCGTGGCGGTACGTCACGGTCGTGGAGCCGTCGTACTCGAGCTCCGTAGCCTGAGCGTCCTGGAGGATCCGCATCCTGCTGATCGGCTGCAACGCGTTCTCGGGCGGATCCTCGGCTTCCGACTCTTGCTCCTCGTCGCCGCCGGAAGGCAGAGGCAGGCTTCCGACCGGTATTCCGAACACGCTGACGGAGCGCGCTATTTGCCGGCCGATTCCGTCGCCGCCGCGCGTCGACGAGGCATCGCGCAAGACTTTCGTCGGATTGTCGCTCAACGACTCGTCGAGCAACCAGGTGCCGGTGAGATCGACCTGACTCTCGGCTCGCGCACCGGCTACAAGTACACAAACCACCACGAACTGCACTGCGCGAGCCTGCGCAATGGCAGAAAGCCGATATCCGTTAAGCATCCGTCGCTCCTTCTTCGCCAGGCAAACCCCGCGATCAGGGCCGAACGGACATTCCGTGCACCGGCGCGGCGGCTAGTGGTGGGACATTGACGGGGGCGCGGAGTTTCGCGCGTTCACAATCGGTAACAATTGGATACAAACGCGGGAACAACTGCGAGCCAACACGGCAGGTGAAGCACGTCCCGCGACGGAACATTCGTTCTCTGCCGCCGGCAGCCGCCTCCAGCGCGTGCATGCGCTGGGGCGAAGTGCAAGAATCCAAGCACCCGCCGCCCCACGTGCCCGAGGACGGCGAGCGCGCCCCGCGGCCGCCAGGAGTTCCGTATGCCCATTCAACTGACGGTGAACGAGCGTGAGTGGACGACCGAAGCTGCGCCGGACACGCCGCTCCTCTACGTGCTCACGAACGACCTCGAGCTCAAAGGGCCGCGCTTCGGTTGCGGGCTCGCTCAATGCGGCTCGTGCTCCGTGCTCGTCGACGGCGTGGAGATGCGTTCGTGCGTGACGCCCGTGTCGGCCATCGGTACGCGCGCCGTGACGACGCTCGAAGGCCTGCCGTCTTGGTATGCGAAGCAGAAGGGATTGGCGAACCCGCCGGCGCTGCATCCCGTGCAGCAAGCGTTCATCGACGACCAAGCCATTCAGTGCGGCTACTGTTACAACGGCATGGCGATCAAGGCCGCGGAGCTCTTGTCGAAGAATCCCAGGCCCAGCGACGCGGAAGCACGCGCCGCGATGAACGGTCATCTGTGCCGCTGTGGCACCTATCCGCGCATCTTGAAAGCGATCCAACGCGCGGCTGCGGAGATCGCGAGATGAGCCCCGTCGCGACGTCGTTTCCTCGCCGCGACCTGCTGAAGGCCGGCGGCGCGCTGCTGATCGGCTTTGCGCTGCCCGCGACGGCACGTGCGCAAGCACCCATGGGCGTTGCGGTCATACCCGGACCCGATCAACCGGACCCGGCACGGCTCGACACTTGGCTCGCGATTCACGCCGACAACACTGCGACGATTTTCGCGGGCTACGCCGAGCTTGGTCAGGGCGCGTCGACTGCCCTGCTCCAGCTCGCCGCGGAGGAGCTCGATCTCGATCTCTCGCAGGTCACGATGTCGAGCCTCGAAACGCACCTGTCGCCGAACCACGGCGGGACGGTCGCAAGCGCCGCGATCGCCGTCGGCGGTCAGCGGCTGCGTTTCGCTGCGGCTGAAGCGCGCGCCGCGCTCGTGCGCCTCGCGGCGGCGCGATTGAACGCACCGGTCGAGCAGCTCAGCGTCGCAAACGGTGTCGTGTCGGTGCGCGGAGATCTCAGCCGCTCGGTACGCTACGGCGAGCTGCTCGGCGATGCACCGTTCGATCTACCGTTCACGGGCACCGCGTCCGTGAAGCCCGTTCGCGAGTACAAGATCGTCGGCGTCAGCGTTCCGCGCAACGACATACCGCCGAAGGCAGCGGGCACGTACGTCCACATGCAGCACGTGCGCGTGCCCGGCATGTGGCACGGGCGCGTCGTTCGTCCGCGCGGCCAAGGGTCGTACGGCGACGGCGCTCGCGTCGCGAGCATCGAAGCGGACTCGATTGCGGGCATCGCGGGTGCGCGTGTCGTGCGCCGCGGTGATTTCGTCGGCGTCGTTGCGCCGAACGAATGGGACGCCGTGCGTGCGGCGCGACAGCTTCGAGTCACTTGGGATTCGCGCGCCACGCTTCGAGGGACCGAGGGTATCTACGAGCAGATGCGAAGCTCGAAGACGACCGACCGCATCGTCTTGCAGTCCGGCGACGTCGAAGCCGCCCTCAGCAGCGCGCTGCACGTGGTATCGCAGACGTATCGTTGCCCGTATCAGGCGCACGTGCCGTTCGGCCCGAACTGCGCGATCGCCGACGTCAAGCCGAGCTCCGCGCTCGTCTCGTGCTCGACGCAGAACATCTATCAAGCGCGCGCGAAGGTCGCAGGCGTGATCGACTTGCCGGTCGAGCAGGTAGCGATTCGCTACTACGAAGGTTCCGGCACCTTCGGCCAAAGCTGTTTCGAGGATGCGGCGCAGGCGGCAGCGATCATGTCCCAAGCCGTGGGCAGACCGGTGCGCGTGCAGTTCATGCGCGCCGATGAGCACGGCTGGGACAACTACGGGCCCGCGCACTTGGCCGAAGTCCGAGCCGGCGTCGATCGCGACGGCAAGATCGTCGGCTACGAGTATCACGGCTGGCAGCACGGCTGGTCGACCACCGAAACGTCCGAGCAGCTCGCGCTCGGCACACCGGCGGCGGAGAGCGAAGGACAGATCGCCCAGGAGATCAGCGCGATGAACTGTGGCTCGATGTACGCGATTCCGAGCAAGCGCCTCGTGAATCACCGAGTCCGCGGTATCGACGGCTATTTAAAAGGAGCGAATCTGCGTTCGCCGCTCGATGTCTCGATGTCGTTCGCATCGGAGCAGACGATCGACGAGCTTGCCTTTCTCGCGAACGCCGATCCGTATACGTTCAGGCAGCGAAACATGACCGACGAGCGCTGGCTCGGCGTCCTGAACGCGGTCGCCGAGGCGGCCGCGTGGCGCCCGCGGCGCGCCGCGGCGAATCTGTCCGATGCGAAAGTGGTCCGCGGACGCGGCATCGCACTCGGCACGCACTTGTCGTCCTATGCCGCGGCCGTCGCCGAGGTCGAAGTGGACCGGGAGACGGGCCGCATCGTGGCAAAGCACCTTTACGGAGCCCTCGATGCCGGCCTCGCAGTGAATCCCGGTTTCCTCGAGAACCAGATCAGCGGCATGTTGGTGCAGGCCGCAAGCCGCATGCTGAAGGAAGAAGTGACATTCAGCACGACGAACGTCACGAGCCTCGATTGGGACAGCTATCCGATCTTGCGCTTCGAGGAGTGTCCCGAGGTGACGCCGATCGTGATCCAGCGCCTGGACCAGCCGTCGAGCGGCGGCGGCGAGGAGATCTTAGGCCCCGCCGCGGCAGCGATCGCGAATGCACTGTTCGATGCCACCGGCGTTCGGTTGCGCGAGTATCCGTTGACGCCGGCCCGAGTGCGCGCAGTGCTGAGAAATGCCTGATCAGGCCGCTCATGCGCGGCTGCGCAGCAAAGGTTTGCTCGCGTACTCGGACGGAATGGCCGTGATTGGCTCCTCCAACGGCATCGCAGTTCGGCGGCCGACGACCCGCACATAGCCTAGGTAGCGGCCGCCGTCTGCCTCGACCGCGTCCATCTCGACCGCATTATCGGGTGCGACGACGCGCTGCCAGTCGAGCCACCGCCGCCAGCCGTCCTCCATGGTGTCCGCCACGGTGACATCTACGATCCCGGTGCGCTGCCAGTGCCGTCGCCACCACGGCGCCGAGTGCAGGCACCACAGATCATGCGTCCACCACTTTTCGAGGTGCGTGGGTACAGCGCCGTCGAGCTCGTGCATCAATCCCGCGCTGGCGATCCCCAAGAGCCCGCCGGGTTTCAACAGCCGGCCGACGTACGCGAGATAGAGATCGTCGGTGCCGTAGTACATAAACGAATCGATCGAGACAATGGCGTCGAAGAAATTTGGCTCAAACGGGAGCGCCCGCGCATCCGCGTGGACGGCAGTCACGCCGTCCTCCACTCCAGCGTCGCGAATCCGGCGCGTGTTGTCCTCGGCGCTGCACCACAGGTCGGTAGCCCACACCCGCACTCCGAACTCCCGTCGCAGAAATATCGACGAGGCGGCGAGACCACAGCCGAGGTCCAGGACGCGCATGCCGGACGCAAGATCCAACGCCTCCGAGAGCCACTCGGTGAGCCACAACGAGCTTGCCCCGCCGCTGGCGCTGGCGATCAACCATTCGGGATCGTACTTGGCGGAGCGCGGAAAGCGCTGCGACATTAGCCGTTCGTTCACGGTGCTGTCCTCGTTAGGAGTGTTCGGGCCGCAAGGCGTAGTCTACTCGTCGAACCGCACGAGCCCGCACCGCTTGCGCGGACCCGCGTCGACCTCGCCCGCCCGGCACTTGACCATCGACACGGGCGGCCCCGGAAGGCCGCCCGTTTCGCCCGCCCGCTAAAGGCGCTCCAACAGCCACGTGCACGCGAGCGTTGCGCACCCGGCCGAGCTCGCGAGCATGACGGCGCCGCCGCAGCGCGGCGCCGCGCGCAGCGCGAAAAGCGGCGGCAGCGCGAGCGCGACGATCGCGAGCTGGCCGAGCTCGACACCGACGTTGAACCCGCCCAACGCGACGAGCGTGCTCCCGGTCTGTGTACCGAGGTCCCGAAGCGCGTTCGCGAAGCCGAGGCCGTGCGCGAGGCCAAAACCGAACGCGAGCCGCCAGCCAAATCGCACCGTTCGCGGAAAAAGGTTCATGACGGCCGCAATCAGCACGGAAGCCGCGATGATCGCTTCCACGGCACGCACAGGCACTTCGATCACGCCGAGCACCGCAAGGCCGAGCGTGATCGAGTGCGCCGCCGTAAACGCCGTCACGATTCGCGCGATGTCGAAAAGCACGGAGCGCCAGGCATGTGCAGACGATGCGCCGCGGCGACCCAGCACCGCGGGCAGCACCAGTAACGCAAGGAACGCAAGGTGATCGTAACCTTGCCAGATGTGCACGACGCCTTCGGCGACAAAGCGGCGGAAGCTGCCCCATGCCCCGGCAGCGGGCGCGATCTCGAATGATCGCGACTCGGCTGACAGCACAGCGGCCGCCGAATAGTCCCCTTCGATCGAGACCAGAGCTCGATGCGCGGGATCGATCCCGAACAACAGCGCATAGTCGATCGCGATTCGCTCACGCGAGCGACACGCGCGCGCGGATAAGGCCACGACGGCGTAGCTCGAGCCGCCGTGCGCGTCGACTGCAAGCTCGCCGGCGTCGATCGGACACGGCGCGCCGTCGCCCGCTACTTGCAAGTGTTCGAGCACGTAGCGCGCGATCTCGCCGCGGCGTCGCTCAAGCTCGGCCCAGGTGATCGCGAGATCGCCGTTTGCGTCCACGCCTATCGCGTCCTCGAGATCGCGCAGCGAAACGTCTAGACGGCCGTCGATACGATCGTCCGCGATTGTCAGGCTCAACAGCGAGCGCGACGGCTCATGCGCGAGCGCGCTCGACGTCACGAGGCACACGAGCGCAAGCCAGACGAGTCTCATGACGCCTCCTCGAGTCGCGCTCGCAGGCGTTCGAGCTCGACGTGCTGCACGGAGTTGCCTTGCAGCCAGTCGACGACCGGCTGCGCCGCAGCGGGCGCGCGTGCCGCGAGCGCTGCTTCGAGCACGAGACGCGCGTCGATCGGCTCGCGCTGAACGGCCCAATTGGCGAGAGCGATATCGAGAGCGCGACGCGGCTCGTCGAGAAGATACAGAGCGAGATAAGCCGCCTCTCGCGCGTGCGTGTTGTCGTCGCCCGTCAACGAAAGTTGTAGGCGATAGCGCAGCGTCTCGAGCTCCTTATCGATCCAGTCCCCTCGCCGCCGCTTCGCGCGCGTGAGCCGCAGTAGGATCGGATCTGCAGCGGGCGCGTTTGCAAGCAGGTCGAGCACGGCGGCGGGTTGATCGCGGCTCAGCAGAAAATCGGCGTATGCCGTGAGCAAGTAGATGCTCGGCCGCGCACCCGCACGCTCGACGAGCGCAAGCGCCGATCGATAGTGCGCGTCGGCGTCCTCGTCGAGGGCCAACGACGCAGCCGTCTCGGCCGCTAACAGCGCGAGCCACGACGCGACGGCAGCGTCGAGCTCTGCGGCCGGCTGCGTCAAAGCAGAGCTCAAGAAATCGTAGGCCTTCTCGGCCTGACCGGTCATCCCTTGCCAGGCGGCGAAGCACGCCCCGGCAACCCACGCGTCCGCGAGCAACAGGACACGGCCGCACGCTTTGCGGCTCGCCGCAAAGTCGCCCCGCGCGAGCGCCATCGCAGCGAGCGTGAGCCACGTTTGCGGCTCGCGCGGCGCGCGCGCACCGAGGTGCTCGAGATCGATCGCCGCGGCCTCGAACCGGTGCTCGGTTTGCGCTACGAGCGCGCGTTGCAAGAGGATCTCGGCCGGGGGCTCCGCATCGTGCGACCACGGCGCGATTACCGTCTTCGCATACGCGACGAGGCGCGGATCACCTTCGACGCGAAACAGATCGAGGTAGCGGCGCGCGAGCTCCGCCGCAAGCTCTGCCGAGCTCGAGTCGGCAGTCGTTTCGGCGCGCAACTTGCGAATCGCGTCCCACTCTGCGCCGGTGCGCGGGGGCAGTCGCTCGAGAACCTGCGCGTCATCGCTCGGAATGAACGGCGCCGCGCGCGCGATCTCGCCGACCGCAAGGCGTAGCACGAGCGAACAAAGGACGGCGGCGCCTATGCGCCGCCGTCTGCCGCCCACTCGAAGATTGCTAGAAGAGCGCATCGAACTCGCCCGGATTCTCGGCCATCCAGAAATCGAGCCCGTTGACCTCGCGGGGCACGACATACTCGGGATCACCGAGAGACGAGTGCGTGAAGTTGGCGAAATCGGTCTGCGCTGCGGCACCCGTCGGTCCCGGAGGGCCTTCGGCGCCCGCCGGGCCGGCGGGCCCGGCAACACCCGTAGCACCCGCCGCCCCTGTCGCACCGGACGCACCCATCGTGCCCGGGTCGCCGTCGCACGCGCCCACCAGAACGCACGCCGCGAGCCAGATTGCCATCGAGAGTCTCATGGTCGTCTCCTTATGTATCTGGCTCAGTTGCTCGGCGAGCCGGGAATCGGCGTCGTCAAGTACGGGAACGCGGCGTCGAAGTCGCTTGCCGCAACCGTCGCGCCGTCCGTGAACGGCAGCGAGCCCGCAGGCGCATCCGCCGGCGCACAACCGAACGTCGCGGGATCGTTGAGCGTGCAGAGCACACCCATCGCGGCGCGCAGCTCGATGTCGACGACGTCGTCGCCGGGCCGGCGGCCGTTCGGGAAGCCCGCCGCGTCACCGCCCAGCACGCCGAGGTTCGACTGCATGGCCGGCGCGGTCGGCGCGATGCCCGTGTTCAGGCGCAGCATCTCGCCGGGCGCTTTCAGCATTGCCGGCTTCGTCAGTCCCGGGATTCCCGTCAAGAACACGGCCACGAGGTCGTTGCGCGGGAAATTGTTCGGTGCTCGCACGCCGAGATTGCCGAACAGCGCTTCGAGCAGCTCGGGTAGCGCCGGATGCGTCACGTAGTTCAGGAACTGCGGATCTTGCACGGGCAGGCTCGCGTTGAAGCGATCCTTGTCGCGCAGCCCGATCACGACTTCGTTCACGAGCGGATTACCGAGCCGCGAGACTTGCGTGAGCGCACCGCCTTCGACGGCCGCATTCGTGCTGCCGCGATCCTTGTCGAACTTCGGCGCCGGATTCAGCACTTTGACCTGCGGCAAGCTTGCCGTGGTCCAACCGCCGATGACGGGATCCTGGCCTTCCTTGAGACAGGAGATCGGCACCTCGAGGATCAGCGACGTGATGTTCTCGTCGTCGATGATGTCGAGCTCGCCGTTCGGCGCGCCGACCGCGTTGGTGTTCACGAGATCGAACACCTCGCCGAGATTCACGGCGAATGGCTCGTCGCGTTGCCCGACGAACAGCTTGCCGGGCTGGCAACCCGGAATGCTCACGTTGTAAACGTGGCTTGCGGCGTAGGCGGCATAGTCAGGAATCGACTTGTTGCCCACGTTGTCGACGGGCTTTGCGAACACCGTCGGAGTCTGCGCCGCCGGCGGCGTTCGTCAACGCGCGGCCGGAATTGCGGCTGTCCGCCGCGAATCAGCTCGACCGTGTAGGTTTCGAACACGTTCAGACCGCCCCGGTCGAGCGCCCCGGGCCCGATCGCACCGGGCGCCGTCGTGATCAGCGGGCACCGGAACCGTCCGCATGTTGCTGGCGCCGCCGATGTTGAGCGAGAGGTCCTGGATCTGATTCGCGGAAGCGGAAAGCGGAACGTCACGTCCTCCTTCGCGTCGCCATCGTTGTCGATGTGGATGTCGTAGACGGCGTTCGGGTCGAGCGTGAAATAGTTCGGACCGCCGTACGCGTCCTGCAGCGGCAGGTAGTTCGCGATCAACGTCACGTAGCCGTCGCGGCCGGACTCGTAGCTCCTGAACATGTAGAAGTCGGTGCCGTCCACCTTCGGATGCTCGGTGATGAACGGCGCCTCGCGGTGGCTCGATCCCAGCGCGACCAACGGCAAAGCGGCCGCCGCCGACGCGAGCCAAACGGATTTGCGTAAGCAATGCATTGCGATTCTCCCTCTGTTTGAAAAAACGGTGAATGAATGACGTACGCGGGTAATACGCGGCATCCGCGGATTCGGATGCACTGCAAAGCAAGAAAAGAAGGCCAGCGAGCTCGCGCGCTTGCGACCAAACCCAAGTAATACGGATGAGCCGGCGTTTTGGATGCACGCGACGGTAGTTGCCACGCGCGCGACTGTCCCGTAACGTGCAAGACAGCCGGGCGCCTGGCCCGGCCGGTCAAATGCGTGGATTTCAACCGGGATGGTGAACGAGCTTTCCGCGACGCTCGAAGACCTCATCGCTCGCTGCGCGAACGGCGACGGCGACGCCTTGCAACTCCTTTACAAAAGCACCGCTGCGCAACTCTTTGCCGTACTGCGACGTATCTTGGTGAGAGACGACCTCGCCCAGGAAGCGCTGCAGGACGTATTCGTGAACGTGTGGCAAAAAGCTAAGGAATATCGGACGACGCGCGGGGCCGCGTTCACGTGGCTCGTCAGCATCGCGCGCTATCGCGCGATCGACATCAAGCGCGCACGCAAGCACGAGGTCCACTTCCCAGATCCGATCGACTACGTCCCGGAGGACTTGAGCGCCACTGGATCGGACCTGCTTTCGACCACGGCCCACGCCGCCGACGTCAAGCGCCTCAAGGATTGCTTGCAAGAGCTCAACGCGATGCAGCGCAACGCCGTGTGCCTCGCGTACTTGAACGGGCTCACGCACGAGGAAGTCGCAGGCACGCTCTCGGCGCCGCTCGGCACGGTGAAGAGCTGGGTGCGGCGCGGTTTGGAGAGCTTGAAGGGATGTATCCAGCGATGAGATACGACGATCCGAAGCTCATCGACGCACTCGCGCGCGAATACGTGCTCGGCACGTTGCACGGGCGAGCACGCGCGCGGTTCGTTCGACTCCATGCAGGCTCACTCGCGGTTCGGCGCGCGGTCGCGGGCTGGGAGCAAATGCTCGCGCCGCTTGCCGCCGCGGTGCGGCCGGTCGAACCGCCGCGGGCTACGTGGTCGCAGATCGAGGCGGCGATCGGGCGGCGGCGCCCGGCATCCGGAGTCGGCGCTTGGCAAGCCCTCGCGGCCGGGCTTGCCGCCATCGCGATCATCCTCGGGGGTTTGTACTTGAGCCGAGCGCCCGAATCGGCGAGTTATGTCGCCGTGATCAGCGACGCAGACAGCGGTCCGATTTGGCTGCTGCAAGGGTTCGAGGAGAGCGGCGAACTGCGCGTCGCGACGCTCATGGATCGTCCGCCGCCGGCCGGCAGCGACTATCAGCTTTGGATGCTGCGCGCCGGCGCGGACCCGGTTTCCCTAGGGCTGATCGCGGGCATGGGCGTCACGCGACTTCCGCTCACGCCGGCAGCGCTGCAGGTGCTCGCGCAAACGATGACGCTCGCGATCAGCGTCGAGCCTGCAGGCGGCTCACCCCTGCCGACGCCGACCGGCCCCGTGATCTTCACGGCGCCGCTACTGCGCGGATGAAATCGGGGTCGGGTACCGATTTCCGCTCGCTCCACCAGATTGAGCGCGGTGGTGGAAATCGGTACCCGACCCCGATTGCTAGCGCGGATTCGGATGATGCGAGCCGTCGACCATGTGGTCGATGTCGCGCTCGATGCAGGGTGGCGCCTCTACGATCTCCAGGTCCGTGTGTCTCGCGGTGCGCTTCGTGAGCTCCCAAGGCGCAGCGAGCACTGCCGGATCGTAGACGGTCGCGGTCCACTCCAATGCGTCGCCGTTACGTCGCAACCGCTCAACGACACGCAGGTCCGGTGTGTGGAACGCGCCGTCGTCGGTGAGCCAAGTGAGCCCGTTGAAATTCACCGTCTCGACGACGAGCGTATCGCCCTCCCAATGGCCCACCGCGTCGCCTAGGTAGGAGGGCTCGCGGTCGGTGGGGTGCGGCCGACCGTCCGTCGGCACGATTCTGAAGAAGTTGCCGGAGACGTCGTCGTACAGGAACACCACTTCGTTGACGCCTTGCACGATCTTGTCCGGCGGGCCGATGCGCGGCACCCCCGGAGCAAAGCAGCGCAGCACGGGATCTTCCTGCACTTGTCGCACGCGCAGATCTTCCACCTTCGCGGCAAACTCCTGCTTGTACTGCGGTCGACTTGGGCCCCGCGGCGCGCCGGCGGCAGCGTCGGGGCGACCCGCGGCGCCCGGCGGCGGGACGCCCGGAGGCGGTTGACCACCGCAGCCGATTACACAAATGGATTCGCCTTCGCGGTTCGGCCGCACGAAGTCGATGCCGCTGCCGTTGTCCCAAGTGCCCGAAAGATTGGGACGCGCGGTTGCCGCGTCGCTCGTCCGCTCGGCACTGGGCGCCTGCGCAGTGGCAAGCTGAGGCAGCGAGCTCAACGCGACGACCATCAGTCCAAAAGCAATCGAAAGATGTTTCATGATCTGCTCCCCCGAATCACACCGCGTCGCGACGCGGCTACTCTCCCGCGAGCTGGTAGTAGTGCCCGTCGGGATAATTGATCTTCAACAACCACGCCAAATGCTCGCTGCCGTCGCGCGCGAGAATGGTATCGACGGTGACAGTGGCGCCGCCGCCCATCAGCATCTCCGACGTGAGCCCGGCCTTGCGTAGCATCGCGGTCGGTAGCGACTCGAGACGCCATGTCGTGATCGCCCCTTGGTCGTCCGCGACGTTGAGATATAAATACGTGTGCGGGTTGATCCAATCGATCTTCGTGATGACGCCGGTCAAGGTGGCGCGCTTGGCGCTGTCGAATTGACCGGCGACCGAGTGGTGCGCCGATGCGACAGCAACCGGCGCGAGCATCGCCAGCGCTATCACACCGGCTCGAAGTCTCGTGCCCATCCATTTCCCCCTTTGTTTCGCGAGCTTCAATACAGCTGATCTTAGCTCACTTAACAAGTCTTTAGGGGTCTCGCTTAGCCTATCCAACCGCGTCTGGTATTATCGCCGCCACGATGAGCGCCGGCGTTACTCCGCTATTGTCCGCGCAGCTTGCCCCCGCCAGCGTCAAAGCGCGCGACCGAATCCTGTCGGCGGCCTACGATCTGTTCGCGCGCCACGGCATCCGCGCCGTCGGCATCGACGCGATCATCGAGCACTCGGGCGTCGCCCGCATGACGCTGTATCGACATTTCTCCTCGAAGGACGATCTCGTGCTCGCGTTTCTCGAACGCCGCGACGCTCTGTGGTCGGTCGCCTGGTTGCAGGCCGAGGTCGAGCGGCACGCCAAGAAACCGGTCGAGCGCCTGCTCGCGGTCTTCGATGTCATAAGCGAATGGTTCAATGCCGACAACTTCGAGGGCTGCTCGTTCATCAATGTGATGCTCGAGACAACGGAGCGCAGCAGCGCAGTGCGTGCGGCGACCGTCATGTATCTCGAACGCGTCCGGCTGTTTCTCGAGCAGCTCGCCGTACAAGCGGGGATCGCGGACGCGGCGGCATTCTCGCGACAATGGCAGCTGCTCATGAACGGCTCGATCGTCGCTGCGTGCGCCGGAGATCGCGGAGCGGCGCAACGCGCGCGCGAGCTCGGCGCGCTCGCAATCGCTGCCGCGCGCGCGCCGCCGGGAACGATCGCACCGCCTTTGGCGAACGACACGGCTTGAGCGCACGATCTCGGTAGCGGTAAGCTCGGTCCGATGCACCAGCAACAGCGGACGATGAACCGATGCGCCTCAGCCATACCTATTCGGCGGCCTGCCTAACGTTCGTTTGCTCCACTGCCGCGTTCGCCACGGACGTGGCCATGTGCACGGACCAAGGACGCGTCGTCATCGAGCTCGCCGACGCGCAATCGCCGAAGCACGTGCAAAACTTCCTCGCGTACGTCGACACAGCGCACTACTCAGGCACGGTGTTTCATCGCGTCCACCGCGAGCCCGGTCTCGCCATCGTGCAAGGCGGCGGATTCGACCGCCAATTGCGCGGCCGGCGGCCGCTGCCCCCCGTGGAGAACGAGTCGCGCAACGGCCTCTCCAACGTCCGCGGTTCCGTCGCGGCGGCGCGAACCGCGGATCCGCATTCGGCGACGTCCCAGTTCTACGTGAACCTGGAGGACAACACGGCGCTCGACGCGGGCGCGGAGTTCGGCTACACGGTGTTCGGCCGCGTCACGGAAGGCATCCAAGTTCTCGATGAGATCAGCCGCCTCCCGACCGGCGCGTCCGGCCCGTTCCAAAGCGACGTGCCGACGCCGCTCGTGGCCGTAAGCTCGCTCGCGCGGCTCGATACCGCCGCGCTCGAGGCGCTGCCGACGGAGAACCGCGAGGCGGCGATCAAGCTCGAAATCACGAACGCGGCCGCGGCCGGCGACTATCGCAAAGCGCTGCAATGGATAGAGCACTATCGAGCGTCGTGCGGCACTTTCGACCCGCAAATCAGCGTCATAGAAGCGGATGCCGCGCTCAAAGCCAGCAATCGGGAACGCGCCCGCTACGTGCTGGAGGACTATCTCGCCGTCGCGGGGGAAGACGACGCCAACTATCAGGAGGCCGTGGCGCTTTATCGGACCGCGGTTCCTGAGAATCAGGCCGAGCGCAACGCTGGCATCCGAGTGCACAACCCCTCCTCCACCGCCTATCCCTGACGGCGCCACGGCAACCATGGAGACCATGGTGGCCGGACAAGCCGCCGTGAAAGAATTCGTGGCGGTCGGCGAGACCTACCTCGAGTGCCTCGCGAAGATCATCGACGACGAGGAACGCGCGCAGGAGCAGCGTAATGCGGCGATCGCGGAGCACAACCGCATGGTCTCCTCAATGGAAACCCTCGCGAACGACTTCAACGCGCAGATTCGCGCGTTCAAAGCGCGTCAATGACCTGCTAGCCACGCCAACGCGTCGCCGTTAGCCGACGCTGTTGGCTACGCGCGTCAACACCGCCGGCGCGCACGCTATCACCCACTCTGCGCTGTGGCGCGCTGCGGAGCACGCTCGCGGTTGCGAAGCTTGCGTCGCGAGCTGCCGACAGTCGGCGTCGAACCTTTTCTCGCGCACGTAGCTTAACCTCCTGATTGTCAACGCACGCGAGCGATCTGGTACGAAGCTTGCTGTCGGTCGATGTTGGGGCGGGCAAACACGCCGAATCCGATAAGCGTTCGAACAACAGAAATTACTCACGTCGCAGGAGGGATCATGCGAGCCATCGCTATGTCTTTGACCATCGCGGTCGCGTTGAGCTTCGGCTGTCGCCACCGACCAGGCAAACGCGCAGAACGGGCGCACGCGCTTTCGCGTCGACACCAACATCCCGGACGAGGACGCCGACGCAGCCGATCCGACGCGCCGCGCGGGACGCCGCTTGACCGAGGCGCCCACCGGCTTCGACAACGAGACGAACGGCTTCCTGCCGCAGGGACCGGACTTCGACACGATCGACGAGGACAACGTGGAGCCGGGCTCCTTCAACGACAATCGGTTCATCTTCGAAGAAACGGAAACCGTCGAGGATGGGCTCGGTCCCATCTACAACGCGCAAGGTTGCCGCGAGTGTCACCAGAACGTCGTGACCGGCGGCGCGAGCCAGATCGCCGAGCATCGCACGGGGCGCTTGGATGGCGACGAGTTCTTCGAATCGCTCGGCGGCTCGCTCGTCCATTCGCGGGCAACGAACCCCGAGATCGTCGAGCTCGTGCTCTTCGAGGACACGATCCGCACGTTCCGCATCTCGACGAACACGCTCGGCGCGGGCTTCATCGAGGCGGCCCCGAACAAGCTGCTCCTGCAGATCCGCGACAATCAACCGGCCGCGATGCGCGGCAGCATCGTGCGCGCGCCCGTGCTCGAAGCCAAGGAGGGAACGACGCGCGTCGGGCGGTTCGGCTGGAAGAGCCAGCACGCGAGCCTCAAGTCGTTCTCCGCAGACGCCTATCTCAACGAGATGGGCATCACTAGCCCCTTGTTTCCCGAGGAGAACACCTCGAGCGGCATGGACATCGCGCAAATACGACCCCGTGGAGGACCCCGAGGACGAGGGCGAGGACGTCGACGCGTTCGCCGACTTCATGCGCTCGACGAAAGCGCCGTCGCGCGGCCCGATCGACGCCGACGTGCTCGCAGGCGAGACGCTGTTCAAGAGCATCGGCTGCAACGTGTGCCACGTCGACACGCTGTACACCTCGGCGCCGGGTACGCGCATCAACGGCGGCGAGCTCAGGGTGCCCGACGCGCTCGGCAACAAGATCTTTCATCCGTACAGCGACTTTCTGCTGCACGACATCGGCACCGGCGACGGTATTCCGGTGCAGTCCACGCCGGAGTTTGCGAGCACGGCGAATCAGATCCGCACGGCACCGCTCTGGGCGCTGCGCACGCGCAATCGCCTCATGCACGACGGGCTCACGTTCACGGAGCAGGAGGCGATCCAACGTCACGACGGCCAAGCGGCGTCGGTAAAGGCGAAGTTCAACGCGCTGTCCGCAGCCGAGAAGCAGCTCGTGTTGAAGTTCTTGGATTCGCTATAGCGAAGGTTACGGCTGGAGTAAGATCGGCCGAGTGAGCGTCGATCTTACTCAGCCGCGACGAGAAGCCGGCGGCCGGGCTGTGCCCGGTGCCGGCCCCTGCCCGTGATCGGTCACGCGATCGCCGGTCGAGCCGACGCGGGCGGCTCGCGGCGTGCCCCCGTGTACAACCCGGCGATGGGCAGCGCGATCGCCGACGTCGCGCTCGCAGGGCGCGACGAAGTAGAGCGTGCCGTGCAGGCCGCGAAGACCGCGTTCGCGCAGTGGAGCGAAACGCCCGCGTTGAAGCGGGCCCGCGTGTTCTTCAAGTTCAAGGAGCTGCTCGACAGGCATCACGGGGCGCTCGCCGCAATCGTGACGCGTGAGCACGGCAAGGTGCTCGCCGATGCGCATGGCGAGATCGCGCGCGGCCTCGACGTCGTGGAATTCGCGTGCGGCATCCCGCAGCTCCTCAAGGGTCAGCACAGCGACAACATCGGCGGCGGCATCGACAATTGGTCGATGCGCCAACCGCTCGGCGTGTGCGTGGGTGTAACGCCGTTCAATTTCCCGGCGATGGTGCCGATGTGGATGTTTCCGGTCGCGATCGCCTGCGGCAATACGTTCGTACTGAAACCTAGCGAGCGCGATCCGAGCGCGTCGCTCAAGCTTGCGGAGCTCCTCCACGACGCGGGGCTTCCGGCCGGCGTCTTCAACGTCGTGCAGGGCGATCGTGAGGCGGTGGACGCGCTGCTCGAGCATCCGGACGTCGCGGCCGTGTCGTTCGTCGGCTCGACGCCGGTCGCCGAGCACATCTACACGCACGGTACGCGTCACGGCAAGCGCGTGCAGGCCTTGGGCGGTGCGAAAAACCATTTGATCGTGATGCCCGACGCGGACCTCGACCTGGCCGCCGACGCGCTCGTCGGCGCGGGTTATGGTTCCGCCGGCGAGCGCTGCATGGCCGTGTCCGTCGCAATCGTGGTCGGCGCCATCGGCGACGGTTTGGTCGAGCGCCTCGCGGCTCGAATCGCGCGGCTCAAGGTAAACGACGGCAGCATCGCGGGCACCGACATGGGGCCGCTCGTGACGGCCGCGCATCGCGACAAGGTGGTGGGATACATCGAGGACGGCGTCCGCGCGGGCGCCCGGCTCATCGTCGACGGGCGCGGAATGAGCGTCGCGGGCCGGGAATCGGGCTTCTTCTTGGGTCCGACGCTGTTCGACCACGTGCGCGCCGAGATGCGCATCTATCGCGAGGAGATCTTCGGCCCGGTGTTGAGCGTCGTGCGTGCAAGGGACTTCGCGCAGGCGGTGGAGCTCATCAACGCGCACGAATTCGGCAACGGCGTGAGCTGCTACACGAGCGACGGCAGAATCGCACGGGAGTTCACGCGCCGGGTCAAGGCCGGAATGGTCGGCATCAACGTGCCGATCCCGGTGCCGATGGCATTTCACTCTTTCGGCGGCTGGAAACGCAGCCTGTTCGGCGATCAGCACATCTATGGCGAGGAAGGCGTGCGGTTCTACACGCGCTACAAGTCGGTGATGCAGCGCTGGCCCGAGACAGGCTCGAAAGGCCCGGAATTCACGATGCCGACACACGGCTGATCCAGCGCAACCTCTCATGAAGCTCGCGAGCGTCACGTACAAGAATGCGGACATCGTGGCGGCGGAGCTCGCGGCGGGGGACCTCGTCGACGTCAACCGATTGCTGCCCGCGAGCACACCGCTCAAGGACATGCTGGAGGTGATTCTGGGCGGCGCGCCGTTGCTGCAACGGCTCGGGGCCGCATTGGCGAACGCGCGCGCCGGCTCGAGCGCTGTGCCGCGAATCCCGCTCGCCGACGTCGCGTGGCACCCGCCGGTGCGTCAACCCGGCAAGATCTGCGCCGTGGCGATGAACAACTCGGCAAGCAACGAGCGCAAGGTCAGCGCGCCCGATCACCCAGCGTTCTTCTTGAAACCGGCGTCGTGCCTGATCGGCCACCTCGAGCCGATCCGGATCCGGCGCTACTACGGCAGCGTTCACCCGGAGCCCGAGCTCGCGGCCGTGATCGGCCGCCGCACACGCGACGTTCCGGCGCGCGACGCACTCGACGCGATCTTCGGCTACACGATCTTCAACGACATCACGGGCAATGGGATGCGGGCCGAGGATCGGTTCCACTATTGGGCGGTGTACGCGAGGAAAGACCGGCCGAACGAAACCGAGCGCGTCGAGCAGCATCTGTCGTACGCGGGCCGCTACAAGGGCACCGACACTTTCGGCGCGATGGGACCGTGGCTCGTCACGAGCGACGAGATAATGAACCCCGACGACTTGGCGGTGCATTGCAAAGTCGCCGCAGAGACGGTGGCCGAGGACAGCACGCGCTACTACAACTACAAGGTCGCGGAAGTCGTGAGCTTCATCAGCCAGTTTCACACGCTGCACCCAGGCGACGTCGTGTCGTTCGGCACCGCGTTCAAGCCGGCCGTCAATCGCAAGTCGATCCATCATGCGAATTTTCAGACCGTGTCCGGTCCCGTCGAGATCACGATCGACGGGCTCGGAACCCAACGGAACCCGGTCGTCATCGAAAGCCAGGAGCTCGGCGCGTGGCGGCTCAACTAGACGATCTCGAGCGCCTCAAGATCCGGGTCGCGCTGGAAGACCTGAATACGGCGTTCACCTATCACCTCGACCACGACGAGGTCGACGCGCTCCTCGATCTGTTCGTCGACGACGTGCTCTACACGCACGGCACTCGCCACACCAAAGGCAAGGCCGAGCTCGAGCAGGTATTTCGCAGCCGCAGCGCCACAGCGCCGCGCACTTCTCGGCACATCTACTCGGGGCTCAAGCTAGCGATCGAAAGCGCGACGCGCGCGCGCGGCACGAGCGTGTGCATGACCTTCGGTCAGTGGGGAGTGCCGCCGCTCGCGCCCGCGATTCCGATCCTCGTCGCCGATTTCGAGGACCTTTACGTGCTTTGCGGTGACGGCCGCTGGCGCTTCCAGGAACGGCACATCCACCGGATATTCGTGGATCCGGAGAACAAAGGACCGCTCGGCCAGGTGAAACGCGGATGAGCGCGCCGATCGATCTGTCCCTCGAGCCGCCGAGCGCATTTCTTTTCACGGGAGAGATTTGCAGCCGCTCGTACCGGCTCAACAAGTTCGCGTTCGACTTCAAGTATCCGGCGGTGCGCGATCACTTCGCGAAGGCTCCCGAAGTCGTGATGGCGTCGTACGGCCTGAGCGACGAGGAAAAACGCCTCGTACGCGCCCGCGACTGGACCGGCCTCGTCGCCCGCGGCGGCCATCACTTCAACATCATCAAGATCGCTGCCGCCGTCGGGCAGAGTCATTTGCACGTGGGCGCGCACATGTGCGGCGTGAGCTGGGACGAGTTCAAGCAGACGTTGCCGCATCGCGTCGAGCTCATGCCCGAAGAGATCCGCACGGAGCGCGACTGATGTCGCGGATCGTCGGCGGCGTCGGCATCGCGCATACGCCCTCGATGGGCTATCAGTTCGACATCGGGCTACGCGACGGCTTCGACCCGACGTGGCAGCCGTGGTACGACGGCACGCAGCCTGTCAAGGCATGGCTTGCCGAGCTCGCGCCTAGCCACATGGTGATCGTCTACAACGATCATATGAACTACTTCGATCTCAAAACCTACCCCACGTTCGCGATCGGGATGGCCGAGCATTTTCCGCAGGCCGACGAAGGCTATGGGCTGCGGCCGTTTCCGGGCATGGACGGCGATCCGGAGTTTGCGTGGCCCATCGCTCGGGCGCTCGTGCGAGACGGCTTCGACTTGACCTTTTGCCAGGAGCTCGAGCTCGACCACGGCGTCTACTCGTGGCTGCCGTACGTCATCGATCCCCCGTGGCCGTTCAAGGTGCTGCCGATCGCCGTCAACATGTTGATGCATCCTGTGCCGACGCCGCAGCGCCTGGTGCAGCTCGGCGCGAGCTTGCGGCGCGCGATCACCGGCGACGGCCGCGACGCGCGCGTCATCGTGCTCGCCACCGGCGGCATGTCGCACCAGATTCACGGCACGCGCTTCGGCCTCACGAACGAAAAGTGGGATCGGTATTTCCTGGACGCGATCGAGAACGGCCTCGACGAGCTCGTGGCGATACCGATGGAAAAGATCATGCAGGCCGCCGGCACCGAGGCCGCCGAGCTCAGCATGTGGTACACGATGCGCGCGGCGCTCGCTCCGGACGCGCGCAAGCGCTACAGCTTCTACACGCTGCCCGCGGTGACGGGCTGCGGAGTGATCGCCCTCGACGAGCCCGCTAGCTGAACAGCGGCTGCACGAGCACCCGAAACGCGATGATCGCGACGAGCATGCCGATCAGGAATACGCTCAAGCTGAGCGGCACGTAACCGACGAGCTTGCCGTATTTGCCGCCGGCGCGCCCCGAAGCGGTAGGTCAACAACGCGCCGACCATTGCGAGGCCGAAGGCCGCACCCTGCCACGTCATGAACGACGCGATGCGGTTCAGACCACGCGTGAATCCGTCTCCTGTGGGCGGCGTCATCTGCAATACGACGAACGACGCCAAGAACAGCACGAGCCAAACAGCAGCGACCGCCCAGACGATTTTTGCGTGCATTCTTGCGCTCAACAGTCGTGCCGATCCCGGCGCGCTCATTCTTTATATGAGCTCGCCGCGCCGTCAAATCCGAACGCGTAGGCATCGAGCGAGAGCAACCCGCGATCGTAGCTGCGGTGGATCCGGACGCCGGGCTCCTCGTCGAACGAGGAACCCGCGGCCGCGAAGATCGGCAGGAAATGCTCCGGGCGTGGGGTGGTTCTCCTCGGCGTACGGCGCGCTCTCGCGATAACGCTTGAGGTCATCGAAGCGCCGCTCCTGCATGGCCGTCGCAGCCCATTCGTTGAACTCGCTGACCCAGATCGGTGGGGTTTCGGTTTCGCCCGCGCGGAAATACAGGCCGAGATTGTGCGTCGCGCCGCCCGAAGCCAGCAGCAGCGCTCCGGCGTCGCGCAAAGGGCGCAGCGCTCGCCCCATCGCCCAGTGGTGCTCGGGAGCGCGCGCACTATCGATCGACACTTGCACGACGGGCACGCCGGCGGCCGGGAACATCAGCCGCAGCGGAATCCAGGCGCCGTGATCGAGACCGCGCGACCGATCGATGCGGGCCGCGATGCCCGCCGTGGCGAGCAGCTCGACACAGCGTTCCGCGAGCTCAGGGTGGCCCGCGGCCGGATAACGAATGGCGTAGAGCTCACGCGGAAAGCCGCCGAAGTCGTGGATCGTCTCTGGATGCGGCGCGCCCGTTACCTCCGTGCCCGGAGTATCGTGATGCGCCGAAAGAACAACGGCGGCGCTCGGCCGTGGTAGCTCGCCGCCGAGCCGCCGCAAGAAGCGCCGCGCGGGACTGTCCGCGATCGCGAGCATCGGCGACCCGTGCGAAATGAACAATGCGGGCGTGCGACCGGGTACCATGCGGCATTATGGACTGCGAGGAGCCGCCGTCGTGAGTGTCCAGCCGGCATACGAGCCTCAATGCTTGAATCGATCGGGAGCCATCGAGCTCGCGATCGAGCCGCGCACGCGCAGCCTCGGAGAGTTCGACGTGCGGCGCGTGCTGCCGTCGGCGCAGCGGCGCATGGTCGGGCCGTTCATCTTCTTCGATCACATGGGACCCGCGGTTTTTCCGCCGGGGAAAGGGATCGCCGTGCGACCGCATCCGCACATTGGGATCGCGACCGTCACCTATCTGTTCGAGGGCGAGATCATCCACCGCGACAGTTTGGGTTTCGTGCAGCCGATTCGCGCCGGCGCGTTGAACTTGATGACCGCCGGCAGCGGCATCGTCCACTCGGAGCGCGCGGGCGCGGACCTTTCGGCAACCTCACGCCTGCACGGCATTCAGTCGTGGACGGCCCTGCCGCTCGAGCTCGAGGAAGGCGCGCCGAGCTTCGTGCATCACCCCTCGCACACGCTTCCCGAGATAAAGGTCGGCGAGAGCTCGGTGCGCGTGATCTTGGGCTCGGCGTTCGGTGCCGCATCGCCGGCTGCCGTGCACTCGCCGACGCTGTATCTCGAGGTCCGGATGCCGCAGGGAACGCGGTTCACGTTGCCGGATGGCTACACGGAACGCGCCGCGTACGTGGTTGCGGGCTCCGTGCGCTGCGCCGACGCGCTCTACCGCGAGGGTACGATGGCGATTGCCCGGCCGGGCGCAACGATCGACCTGACAGCGGCGGGCGATGCGACTCTCGTGATCATCGGCGGCGAGCCGGTGGGACCGCGGCACATCTGGTGGAACTTCGTCGCGAGCTCGACGGAGCGCATCGAGCAAGCCAAGCGCGACTGGCGCGACGGCCGCTTCGCCAAAGTCCCGGGCGACGACGAGTTCATACCGCTGCCCGACTGAACACCCTCTGCGCGGCCGCCCGCGTTGCTTGTTAGGGACAAACCCTGGCTGTTTGCCTCATTTAGTGGTAAAAAGCGCGACTCCAAAAGGCGTCCCGCGTCGGTCGGCCGTCACGCTTCCGCTGTCCGATCAACAACTTAGCGAGAACTAGCTGTAGTGGCACGATACCTGCTCTATGGTCCGGCATTGATGACAGCAGATGTCACGAAGCCCCCTTAAGCTCGCTCTCGCGAACCTGGTCGAAAAACGAATGTCCGATCCGACTACCGTCGTATGAAACTATTTTCCAAATCCATGTTGATGGCCGGCGGCCTTACCCTGGCCGTCGTCGTCTGGATGCTCACCGGCATCGGCAAAGACGCCACACCGACGCAAGCTACCGGCAGGACCGAGCTCGGCGACGCCGGCCTTCCGCCGCGCGTATCCGTGCAGGTCTCCCGGGCCCGGCCGATCACGCGCGAGATCGTCGTGAGCGCGCGCACGGAGCCGAATCGCGTCGTCGAGCTGCGAGCGGAAACCGATGGCCGCGTCGTCGCGCTCGGCGCCGAGCGGGGCAGCCCAGTCAAGAGCGGCGAGCGCATCGTCGGTCTCGACATGCGGGACCGCGCGGCGCGCCTCGAGCAAGCACGCGCGACGATCGCGTATGCGGAGCTGCAATTCGAGGGCGCGCGCAAGCTCCAGCAGGCCGCAATTCGTGCCGGAGACGCAAATCGCGGAGCTGCTGGCCCAGCTCGTCGGCGCACGCGCCGCGCTCGAGGAGATCGAGCTCGAGGTGGCCAATACGACTCTCGCCGCACCGTTCGATGCCGTGCTGCAGGAGCGCAGCGTCGAGCTCGGCGACTACGTGAACGAGGGCGACAGCGTCGCGCAGCTCGTCGATACGGATCCGATGATCGTCGTCGGCGAGGTCGGTGAGCGGCACGTGCATGAAATCGCCGTCGGCAACGCCGGGCTCGCGAAGCTCGTCAACGGCATGCCGATCGAGGGCACTATTCGCTACGTCGCGCCGGTCGCCGAACAAAGCACGCGCACGTTCCGCGTCGAGCTCGCGGTGCCGAATACAGAAGGCGACTTGCGTGCCGGAATGACGGCGGAGCTGCGGCTCGCCGCGGACGTCGTGAGCGTGCACTTCCTCTCGCCCGCGCTCCTGACCCTCGACGAGGCAGGCACGGTCGGCGTGAAGTCCGTGGATGAGCGCGATCGCGTCGAATTCCATCCCGTCGAGATCGTGAATTCCTCCGACGAGGGGATCTCGGTCAGCGGGCTGCCAGATGAGATCAAGCTGATCACGATCGGTCACGGGTTCGTGAAGCCCGGCGACGTGGTCGAGCCGACCATCGTCCCGCCGAGCGCGGGCCTGACCGACGCATCCGAGAGCGCGCCGAGCCCGCGAGCGACCGGAACGGTGCAGGGCGGCGTCTAGAAGCAGTCTCGTCGTGCACAAGCTAATCAGCGCTTTCGTCAACCGGCCGAGCCCCGTGCTGCTCGTGCTCGCGGTGCTCTTGATCGCCGGCACCGCTGCGTACATCGCGATTCCGAAGGAATCCGAGCCCGACGTTTCGATCCCGACGCTGTACATCAACATGGTGCACGAGGGCATTTCGCCCGAGGACGCCGAGCGTCTCTTGATCCGGCCGATGGAAACGGAGCTGCGCACGATCGAGGGACTGAAGGAGATGCGGGCGACGGCCGCCGAGGGCAGCGCCGTGCTGATTCTCGAGTTCGACGCGGGCTTCGACCCCGACCAAGCGCTCACGGACGTACGCGAGAAAGTCGACATCGCCAAGGCGGAGCTTCCCGCGGATACCGAAGAGCCGTGGGTTCAGGAGATCAACATCGCGCTATTCCCGGTGCTCGTCGTGCAGCTGCACGGCGACGTGCCGGAGCGCACGCTGGTCGGCATCGCGCGCAATTTGCGCGATACGCTCGAAGGATTGCCCGGCGTGCTCTCGGCAGACATCGCGGGCGACCGCGAGGAGCTGCTCGAGGTGATCGTCGATCCGGTGCGTCTCGAGAGCTACAACTTGAGCTACGAGGAGCTCTTCAACTACGTGTCGCGCAACAACCGGCTCGTCGCGGCCGGCGCGCTCGACACGGGCAGGGGCCGGTTTGCCATCAAAGTGCCGGGCGTCTTCGAGGACCTCGACTCCTTGCGCACGCTGCCGATCAAGACCGACGGGCAGCGCACTGTCACGTTCGCGGATGTGGCGGAGGTGCGCCGCACGTTCAAGGACCCGACGGGGTTCGCGCGCCTCGATGGCAAGCCTGCGATCGCTCTCGAAATCAGCAAGCGTATCGGCGCGAACATCGTGGAGGTTGTCGACTCCGTGCGCCGGACCGTCGAGGAAGAGCGCGCGCGCTGGCCCCAGAATCTCGAGGTGACGTTCACGCAGGACAACTCGGAAGACGTGCGCACGATGCTGCAGGACTTGCAGAACAACGTGCTGACGGCCGTGCTGCTCGTGATGGTGGTGACGCTCGCCGCGCTCGGATTGCGCTCCTCGGCGCTGGTCGGTATCTCGGTGCCGGGCTCGTTCTTGGCGGGCATTCTCATCATCTGGATGAGCGGTTGGAGCATCAACATCGTCGTGCTGTTCTCCTTGATCATGGCCGTGGGCATGCTCGTCGACGGCGCGACGATCGTCGTCGAGCTCGCGGACCGCAATCTCGCCGCTGGCTACAGTCGCAAGGACGCGTACATCCGCGCGGCGCAGCGAATGTCGGCGCCCGTGATCTCCTCGACGGCAACGACGCTCGCCGCGTTCGTGCCGCTCCTGTTTTGGCCGGGCCTGATCGGCGAGTTCATGATCTACCTACCGATCACGCTCCTGATCACGCTCGCGGCCTCGCTCGTGATGGCGCTCTTGTTCGTTCCCACCGTCGGAGCGCTGCTCGGCAAGCGCCAGACGGCTGCCGCGGCGGCAGCGTCCGGCGAGCTCGTCGACGTGGACGAGCAAGCGAGCTTGGCGCACCTCGAGCGGCGCGACGCGTGCGTACATCGGGCTTCTGCGGCGCGCGCTCGCAGTCCCGGGGCGCGTCGTGCTCCTCGCGGTTGCCCTGCTGGCCGGTTCCTGGGCGCTGTATTCGTGGATCGGCCGCGGCGTGGAATTCTTCCCCGAGACCGAGCCGTCACAGGCGAACGTGAACATTCGCGCGCGCGGCGATCTCTCCGTGCTAGAGCGCGACGAGCTCGTGCGCCAGGTAGAGCTGCGCCTGCTCGGAATGCCGGAGTTCGAATCCGTGTATTCCCGCAGCGGCATCGGCTTGGGCGATGACGGTGAGGAAGACGTGATCGGGCGGATCCAGCTGCGTTTCATCGACTGGGAGCTGCGCCGACCCGCCGACGACATTCTCGCCGAGGTGCGCGAGCGCACGGCCGATCTCGCGGGGCTCATCATCGAGCCGCAAGGCCAGGAGTCCGGGATCACGTCGGGAAAGCCGATCCAGATCGAAATCTCCTCGCGGCAGCCCGAGCTCCTGAACGCTGCGATCGCGCGCATCCGCGAGGGTCTCGACGAGATCGGCGGGGTCATCGACATCACGGACAGCCGGCCCGTGCCCGGCATCGATTGGCGGTTGCAGGTCGACCGCGCGCAAGCCGCGCGGTTCGGCGCCGACGTGACCACCGTCGGCAACACGATTCAGCTCGTGACCAACGGCATCATGCTCGGCGATTACCGCCCCGACGATGCCGACGACGAAGTGGATATCCGGGTGCGCTTCCCCGACGACGACCGCAGCTTGACGCAGCTCGACCGGCTCCGCGTGAACTCAAGCGTAGGCGTCGTGCCGGTGGGAAACTTCCTCACTCGCTCGGCCGCACCGCGCGTCGGCAACCTCGAGCGTACCGACGGCGAGCGCGTGCTCAACATCAGCGCCGAGGTCCCCGAAGGCGTTCTCGCCGACGACAAGGTGCAAGAGATTCAACGCTGGCTCGCCGGCGCGGGTCTCGATCCGGCCGTGAACGTCAAGTTTCGCGGCGAGAACGAGGATCAGCGCGAAGCGGAAACATTCTTGATGAATGCGTTCGCGGCCGCGCTGTTCCTGATCGCCATCATCCTGGTGGTGCAGTTCAATAGCTTCTACCAGGCATTGCTGATCCTCTCCGCCGTGGTTTTCTCCACGGTCGGTGTGCTGATCGGTCTCCTGATCACCGACCAGCCGTTCGGCGTCGTGATGTGCGGCATCGGCATCATCTCGCTCGCGGGCATCGTGGTCAGCAACAACATCGTGTTGATCGACACCTACAACATCATGCGGCGCCGCGGCCTGGCCGTGATGGACGCGATTCTTCTGACCTGCGCCCAGCGGTTGCGCCCCGTGATGCTGACGACGATCACGACGATCTTGGGACTGCTGCCGATCGTGTTCGGCATGAACATCGACCTCGTGCGCCGCACGGTGGAGATCGGCGGCCCGTCGACGCAATGGTGGACGCAACTCTCCACGGCGATCGCCGGCGGCCTGACTTTCGCGACGATGCTCACGCTCGTGCTGACGCCGTGCCTGCTGCTCTTGGGCAGCCGCTTCGGCGAGCGCGTCGCCGAGCTGCCGCGCCGCTGGTGGCGCGGTCAGCGCCAGACGGCCTAGGCCGGCGGCGCGAAGCGCCTTGCAGAGCGGCGGCGCTAGCGCAGCACGAGCCGATCGCTTTACTTAATCCGGACGTTCCACACCGCCTGCCGCACCGATCGGCAGCGTGCTTGACGTCGCCGCTTCTTCGACGTATTTTATTTCTGTAATGACAGAAATTACTGACACGCAGGACACCGGCCGATGAAGCTCACGCCATTGATGGAACGCTACGTACTGCACTGGGGCGAGATGGGTACGCGCTGGGGCGTGAATCGGACGGTCTCCCAAATCCACGCGCTCTTGTATTTGTCCCCGCGGCCGCTGCCGGCCGACGAGATCGCCGAGACGTTGGTCGTTGCGCGCTCGAACGTGAGCACGAGCCTCAAGGAGCTGCAATCCTGGGGGCTCGTCACGATCGCGCACGTGATGGGCGACCGCCGCGATCACTTCACGATCAAAGGTGACACTTGGACGATGCTCACGACGATCATGGAGGAGCGCAAGCGGCGCGAGATCGAGCCGACGCTCACGCTGCTGCGGCAATGCGTGATCGAGGCTGCCGACGACAAAGAGACGCCGAACGAGGTGAAGGCGCGCATCGAGCAGATGCTCACGTTCATCGCGACGCTGACCGAATGGTTCGATCAAGTGAAGGTTTTGCCGAAATCGACGCTCGTCGCGCTGATGAAGATGGGATCGAAGATCGCGCAAATCATGCCGAAAAGCATTGTGGGTAAGTTGGAATCGAAGAGCGGCTAGACGAAAAAAATTTGCAGAAACATTTCTGTCGTAACAGAAATTACGGAAACAACAAATGCTCAGCATCCCCGCAACGTTCGCTCCCCCGCCGCGGCCGCTCGATTACCCCGCGATCCTGGGCAATGCCTGGCGCAACCTTCCGGCGGCGACTCGCCGTCGCTTCCTGCGCCACGACGCGACGTTCGTCGGCTCGATGACGCTGCATGCCAGCGCGTGCGGTCGCTGGCTTGCGCGGCTGCTCCGCCCGTTCGGCTCGCCGTTGCCGCCGGCGAGCACCGTGCCTGTCCCGGCCACCGTGCGCGTCGAGCCGGATCCAAAAACCGGCGGCAGCCGCTGGATCAGGCGCTACGAGTTCCCGCGCGGCGCCGTCGAGATTCGCTCGGTCAAAGCACATCGAGCGGGACGGCGGGCTCGTCGAGCGCCTCGCACTGGGCTTGCGCATGCCGCTCACTGTCGCGGTCCGCGACGGCGAGCTCCACTTCCTCAGCACCGGTTATTACTTCGAGTGGCTTGGCTTGCGGGTGCCGTTGCCGTCGTGGTTCCCGCCGGGCTGCACGCACGTCGTCCACCGCGATCTCGGCGACGGCCGTTTTCGCTTCACGATGACGGTGCGCCATGCCTGGCTGGGCGAGCTGTTCAACCACGACGGAATTTTTTGGACGGAAGGAGGCTGACCATGCACCTCGTGCTCTCGCTCTTGACCGTTCAGGTCGTTCTCGGCTTCTTCGACAATCTCTGGCATCACGAGATCACCGAACGCCTCCCGGCGAAGCGCGCCGCACGCGTCGAGCTCGCGCTGCACGCGTTGCGCGAATTGATCTACGCGTTCGTATTTCTCGCGATAGCGTGGTGGTCCTGGCACGGCGCGTGGAGCTGGCTTCTCGGCGGCCTCTTGCTGATCGAGATCGTCACGACGCTCACGGATTTCGTCGTCGAAGATACGACGCGGCGACTACCGAAGCTCGAGCGCATGTTGCACACGGTGCTTGCCATCAACTTCGGGGCGATCCTCGCGCTGCTCGCGCCAACCCTCGTTGCTTGGTCGCGCGAACCGACCGCGATCGTGCCGTCCGGGTACGGCGCATGGTCGTGGTTCTTCGCCGCGTGCAGCGCGGGCGTGCTCGCTTGGGGCGCGCGCGACGCGCTGGCGGCGCTGCGTCATTTTCGGCCCGCCGCTTGGCAACGCCGGAAGCTCGTGACCGCGCAAGCACCGCGATCGAAACGAATCCTCGTGACCGGCGCAACCGGCTTCATCGGCCGCGAATTGACGTATCGGCTCATCGAGCGCGGCGACCGCGTCATCGTGCTCACGCGCGACCGCGACAAGGCGGTCGATCTTTTCGGGCCGCATGCGCAGATCGTGACGAACCTCGCCGTTCTCCCGAATGACGGCGCGGTCGACGCCATCGTGAATCTCGCGGGCGCAGGCATTGCGGAGCGGCCGTGGACGGCGCGACGCAAGCGCACGTTGCTCGAGAGCCGGCTCGGCGTCACGGACGCGTTACTCGCGCTCGTCGGGCGCCTCGCAGCCAAGCCGCGCACGTGGGTGAACGCGTCTGCTGTTGGCTACTACGGCGTGCGCGGCGACGACGAGCGCTTGCACGAGAAGAGCGCGCCGCAAGCCATCTTCCAGTCGCAGCTCTGCGGCGCTTGGGAAGCCGCGGCGAGAAAAGCGGAACGGCACGGCGTGAAGGTCGCTTGCTTGCGGATCGGCCTCGTGCTCGGCCGCGACGGCGGGGCGCTGCCCGCGCTCGCGCTGCCGGTCCGCTTTGGGCTCGGCATGCCGTTCGGCAGCGGCGCGCAGTGGGTGTCGTGGATTCATCGCGACGACCTGATCGACCTGTTCTTATTCGTGCTCGATCAAGAAACGCTCGCGGGCCCCCTGAACGCCACGGCGCCGACGCCGGTGCGGCACGCGGAGCTCATGGAGGCGATCGCCGTGTCGCTCGGGCGGCGGCTATGGCCGGTGAATATTCCGGCGAAGCTGCTGCGCCGGGTTCTCGGCGAGCTCGCGCAACTCTTCGTCGACGGCCAGCGCGTGACGCCGGATCGCGCACTCGCGCTCGGCTTTCACTTTCGCTACGCGACGATCGGCGCGGCGCTCGCGGCGACGTTGCAGGCGTCACGCGGCAAACGGAGAGAGCCGAGCACGCTCTCGGGCGAATGCCCGGAAGCGGCAAGCAAAACCTTGAGTCAGCCTCGCCGAACATCAATGAGCTCGTGAAATGCGCAGATTCTCATCGATCGGTGTCGGCATTCTTCTTCTCGCGGGCATCCCCACGGTCGCTGACTCCCAGTCCGTGGACCCGGCGCGCGTCAGAGAGCTCAGTGGTGCTGTGATGATGACGTGTCGCTGCAAGGGATGCGCGACACTTGTGCGTCGGCCTATATCCGTCGCAAGCGAGGGTCATTCGCGGCCTTTACGAAGCGTCGGCGGTACCAGGCTACGCACGGCTTTTTCAGCTCGAGGTGAGCCCCGCGCAAAGATTCGACCGCGATGCCGAATTGACGGCGCTTGGAATGTCGGAGGGCGAAGCTTCGACTTGGTGCCTCAATGATTTTCCGTCGATGCTCGATGAGTTCGACGAGCACTACGAGAATAAGACCGAAGAGATGAAGGAGGTGCTCGATCAGATCGAACGGCTCGTAGCCGCATTGCCGCCGAGTCGTCCGAAACCGCGGCCGAACCCGGAATTCGCAGGGATCTTCGCTCGAATCGTAGAGGCCTCGAATTGAGCTTTCGAGACCGGCGATTGGTCGGTGTTCGCCGATCTTTATGAGCCGGGTACCTTCGATTGTTGGGTCGGCGTTCCCGACGCGCGCAGTTCGGATTTCTCTCGTTTCCGCCGATCCCTCCGGATGCGACATTCCAGGTGACGCGTTTCGGGAGTATTTGCTGGGCGGTTCGTATGCGTTCACCAAGCATCGCCGACGCATCTCATGGAAGTCTCGTATGAGCTCTCCCGCGATGGACGCCGCTGCGGATTGGAAAAAAGACAGCGTTGGCCGAGACCCCACTTTTTTCTGGTGCAGCGTGATGGCGACTATGTGCTCACTCACTATTGCCCGTCGCAGGAAGCCATCGATGCCAATGAGGTCGTTTGGGCTCCGCCACTGAGCGCGGCCCGAGCAGCCGCCAACGTGGCCCTTCTGACCGACAAGGATTGGCAAGACATACCGCAAGACATCCAACGGGATCGATATTCGTCACGCAGCCAGGATCGCCTGATGCGCGACCACGGCCTCGGCTACGAAGAAGCCGATGCCCTCATCGACTACGTCTGCGATCCATCGAGCACGCCAGCGTCGGTTGGTCGGCAGTGACGGCTGGCGAACCTAGCGGGTGGCGACGACCGGCTCCGCCTCTGGGGGGCTTGGCAGCGCGACGCTATAGCCGCGGCCTTCGAGGCACGCCGACAGCGCGCGTAAGTATTCGTTGTCGGCTTCCTCCTCGACGCTCGCGCCCTCTTGCTTGCGGCCCGTCGCCCCGCCGACCACGCCGCCGACCGCCGCGCCCGCTATCAAGCCCTCGTACGGATTCTCGCCCTGTGCCGAGCGAATCAGCCCGCCGATGCCGGCGCCGATCGCGGCCCCGCTAAGGATTCTGTTGATCCGGTCGGCGCGGCGCGCGCGTGCGTCTTCGGACTCGTCCGGATGCGGCGCCGCAATCGGTATCACTCCGCGTCTGCTCGATGGCCCAATTGTGGCACTCGTAGCGATCGCGGCGCGTTTGGTCGGCCGATTGGCCCCGCTGCGGGGACACCTGCAGGGCCGCAAGATCGATCGCGGCGACAGCGGGCCCGACGACGACGAAGCTCGTGAGCACGCCGGCAAGCGTTACGGCCGGGCGACGCAAGCGCTCACTTGACCACATAGTTGCGCGCCTCCATGCAAGCGGTGAACGCGCGGCTGTAGTTATCCGCGTCCTCGCGCGAGCCGGCGCCGAGCGTCGGATCGAAATCGCTCTCGTCGGCCGCCCAAACGTGGCACTGATAGCGGTCATCCGACGTCTGAGCTTCGGTTTGTCCGGCGGCCGGATAGACGTACATCTTCAACGCGCGCTGCTCGCCGCCCGCGCGCTCCGTGCGCACTTGCTGCGTCGGATAGCTATTGCCGAGTTGCACGCCGACGCCGAAGCTCGGCCCCCAGCCGTACGGGTAGTAGCCGCCATAGCCCCACGGGCGGTAGCCGAACCCGTAATATCCGCCGTAGCCGAACGGGTAGCCGAAGCCGAAGCTCACGTAAGTCTGAGGGTGATGCGCCGCGCCGTAGTGTCGATGGTCCGCTTGCGCCGAGAGGCTCAACAACGCGGCGACGCCCGCTGTCGCCAGAATCCATGCTCGCATATCTGCAACACCTCGCATGTCGAAGGCACGATCCGCCGTCGCAGTATCGTACCAAGTGTTCCTGAACCCAGCCTGAAAGAAGCGCGGCGCCGCGCTTGACCGCAGGAGAATTCGCGACACCGACCTCGCTATACATCTGTCGACAGGTATAGCGCGCGAGACAGTCAAAAGGTTCACGGTCAGAGCCAATTCTTTGCGCGCGGCCGACAACATCGTCTCCTACTCACGCCGCAAGCATCGGTAGTAGACTCAACCGGATCGAAAACACGAGTCGCTACGCGGGAACAAATACATGGGAGACGCCGGCCGCTTCAACCTCGAAAGTCGACGAGCGCGTGCTCGTTTCCGCATGCGGCGCTCCGCCGTACCTTGCGGTCGACGAATCGCGGCGCTACTTGCTCGCGAAGTGAGGCCGGAAACCAGCACGGCGATCCGCGCGGCTCGCATCGCCCAACGTCTCGCTGATTCCCGCGACGGCGCCGACGCGGTCACGTTCAAGGAAGGCATCGACATCGTAACGGGCGCCGACGTCGCGTGCGAAGACGCGATTCGCGCCGAGCTCACACGCGATTTCCCCGACTACGCCGTCGTCGGCGAGGAGCGCGGCGGCACGCCGCGCGATGGAGCGCCTTACTGGCTCGTCGACCCGATCTGCGGCACGCGTTGCTACGCGTCGAACGTGCCGCTGTATTGCACGAACATCGCGCTCGTCGAAGACGGCGCGGTAACCGCGGCCGCAATCGCTCCGGGAAAGACCGGCGAGATCTTTTTCGCAGAGCGCGGCGCCGGAGCGTGGTGCTTACCCGGTGGTGAGGCGGCTGCGCAGCCGCTCGCGCCGAGCACGCGCAGCAGCACGCTGTGGATCGGCGGGCGCCGGCAGCCCGCGGCTGATCTCTGGCGGCATCTCGCGCTTATCGACCGGTGGTATTTGTGGACGTTCACCTCGAGCGTCTCATATCCGTATCTCGCGGCCGGCCGCATCGCAGGCCTCGTGCACTTCGCTTACGACGCTGCCTACCGCGATCCGCCCGTGCACACCGCAGCCGGGTGCTTCGTAAGCGAAGAGGCCGGCGCGATCGTCACCGATCTTGCGACCGGCGGCGCGTGGACCCTGGCGACCCGCGCGTTCGTGCTCGCCGCGACGCCGGACCTGCATCGCGAGCTCTTGGAGCTCATCGAAGCGGTCGCGTAGATGTACCGCGGCGCGTGCCTCTGCGGAGCCGTGCAGTTTGCCGTCGAGCCGCCGTATCGCTGGTTCGCGTATTGCCACTGCTCGATGTGCAGAAAGCATCACGGCAGCCTGTTCGGCGCCGGCGTCGGCGTGGAGCTCGACCGGCTCAGGTGGCTCTCGGGCTCCTCGGACATCGTGCATTATCGCGCGACGGCGGCGTTCGAGCGGCCGTTCTGCCCACTCTGCGGGTCGAAGGTGCCGGGGTTATCGCACCTGCCCGACGTGCTGCTCGTGCCGGCCGGCGCCATCGAAGGCGACTTCGGCGCGACGCCGCGCGCGCACATCTTCGTGGGTTCGAAAGCGCCCGGTCATACGATCACCGACGCGCTGCCGCAGTTCGACGCCTACCCGCCGAGCGTGAAGTTGCCGAGCGTCGCGCGCCCGCGCGTGACGGCGCGATCCCAAGTTGTCGCCGGCAGCTGTTTGTGCGGCAGCGTCACGTACGAGATCGACGGCGAGCTCGAGCGCATGCTCAATTGCCACTGCTCGCGTTGTCGCCGCCGCAGCGGCGCGCCGCACGCGACGACGGCTTTCGCGCCGCCCGACCGTCTGCGCTGGACGCGCGGCGCCGATGTCGTGGCGCACTACGCGCTGCCGGAGGCGCCGCGGCACGCGACGACTTTCTGCCGGCTGTGCGGTAGCCTGCTCCCGACAGTGCTCCCGGACGTCGTCGTATCCGTGCCCGCGGGATCGATCGACACACCGCTCGCTCTCACACCGAGCGCGCACATCTTCGTCGCGTCGAAGGCGCCGTGGGAAACCATCACCGACACGCTCCCGCAATACGCCGCCCTCCCCGACTAGGGGTCAGGCTCGGGGTCAGGCCCAGTGCCTGACCCCGAGCCTGACCCCGAATTCTCAGCGCGCGGACTGCCGCACGAACTCGGCGCCCTTCTCGGCGATCATGACGGTGGGCGCGTTCGTGTTGCCGGAGGTGATACGCGGCATGATCGACGCGTCGATCACCCGCAGCCCGCGAACGCCATGCACCGCGAGCCGGTCGTCGACGACCGCGAGCGCGTCGCGGCCCATGCGGCAAGTACCGACCGGGTGGAAGATCGTCGTGCCGAGATCGCCGGCGGCACGGCTGAGCTCGGCGTCGCTCTGCAGCGCTGGCCCAGGCTTCCACTCCTCGGGAGCGAAGCGCGCGAGCGCGGGCGCGCCCATGATTCGCCGCGTGAGCTTGAGCCCCGCAACCGCCATTTGCCGATCCTCTTCCGTCGCGAGGTAATTCAAGGTGATTGCCGGATGCGCAGCAGGATCGGGACTCTTGATCCGCACGTGGCCGCGGCTCGTCGGCTGCAGGTTGCAGACCGACGGGGTGATCGCGTCGAACGCATGCAACGGGGAGCCGAACTTGTCGAGTGACAGCGGCTGCACGTGCCACTCGAAGTTCGCCGCAAGCTGGGACGGATCGCTCTTCGCGAACGCGCCGAGCTGCGACGGCGGCATCGTCAACGGGCCGGTCTTGAAGAGCGCGTACTCGAGCGCCATGGCGAGCTTGCCGAGCCATGATCCGGCACGCCGGTTCAGCGTGATCGTATTGCGCACCTTATATATGGTGCGGATCTGCAGGTGATCGTGCAGGTTCGCGCCAACGCCGGGCAGCGCGTGCGCGACCGCAATCCCGTGCTGCTGGAGCAGCGCGCCGGGACCGATTCCCGAAAGCTGCAAGATTTGCGGCGAGCCGATCGCGCCGGCCGCAAGCAGCACCTCGCGTCGCGCCACCGGCCGATCGCCGCCGCGGAGCTCGACGCCGGTCGCGCGCCGCTCGCCGTTACGCTCCGTGAGCACGATGCGCTCCACGTGCGAGTCGGTCAGCACCGTGAGATTCGCGCGCTTCAACACGGGCCGCAGGAAGCCTTTCGTCGCGCTCCAACGCCTCCCGCGGCGCTGGTTCATCTGAAAGTAGGCGTTGCCGAAATTGTCGCCGCGATTGAACTCGGCGATTTTCGGAATGCCGCATTGCTCGGCGGCATCGCGCCAGGCATCCAAAATCTCCCAGCTCACGCGCCGCTCCTCGACGCGCAGCTCGCCGCCGGCGCCATGAAATTCGTCGGCGCCGTGTTGGTAATCCTCCGAGCGCTTGAATACCGGCAGCACGTCGTCCCACGACCAGCCGCGGAGCCCGAGCGAGGCCCAATGATCGTAGTCGCTCTTCTGACCGCGCATGTAAATCATCGCGTTGATCGAGGAGCAGCCGCCGAGCACCTTGCCGCGGGCGTAGCCGATTGCGCGGCCGTTCAAGCCCGGATCCGGCTCGATCGTGTAGCACCAGTCCGTGCGAGCATTGCCGATCGTGTAGAGATAGCCGACCGGAATGTCGATCCAAAAGTAATCGTCCTTGCCGCCGGCCTCGAGCAGCAACACGCTGACGTTGGGGTCCGCCGACAAGCGATTTGCTAGCACGCAGCCCGCCGTGCCCGCGCCGATAATGATGTAGTCGTATGGCTGGTCGGTTGCAGTCATTGCGATGGCGGGGCGCGCCGTGCGTGATTCTCGCAGCGTTTGAATCGGCGCACCAGGCCGCGTGATAATGCGTCCAGCAGGAGCATAAGCGATGAAAGAGCAAGACACGTTCTGGGTCTGGACCGGCGCAGCGGCCGCCGCGCTAGTCGCGATCGCGCTCGGCGGGTATTACTTCTATCAGCGCGGTCGGGTGCCGGCGCAGCCCCCGCCCGCTGCAGTAGAAACGCCGCAACTCGCCCCGGCCGACGAGCCGCTACCCGTCGCAGAGAGCGCGGCGCCGCCGCGCGAAATTCCGCTGCCGCCGCTCGATGAGAGCGACGCCGACGTGCAAGGCGGCCTGACGGAAGTGCTCGGCCGCGACGCGGTGCAGAAGTTCCTCGTGCCGGAGCGCGTCGTGCGCAATATCGTCGTGACGATCGACAACTTGCCGCGCGAGAAGATGGCGTTGCAGCAGCGCCCTGTTCGCTCGACGCCGGGCGAGTTCTTGACGACGGGCCCCGAAGACGCTCTCGTGCTCGCGCCGGAGAACTACGATCGCTACAAGCCGTTCGTTGCGGTGCTCGACGCGGTGGACGCGCAGACGCTCGTGGCGATGTATCGCGGCTTGCAGCCGCTGTTCCAGCAAGCGTATGAGGAGCTCGGTCATCCGAACGACTTCTTCAATACGCGGCTGCTCGAAGTCATCGACCACCTGCTCAACACGCCGGAGCCGCAGGGACCGGTGCGGCTCGTGCAGCCGAGCGTCTTTTACAAATACGCCGAGAAGGATCTCGAGGAGCTATCGTCCGGACAAAAGCTCCTGATTCGCATGGGTCCGGAGAATGCCGCGATCATCAAGGCGAAGCTCCGCGAGCTGCAGAGCGCGCTGAGCTGACGCGATCACGCCACCCTCGCGCTCAGCGGTTAGCGCGGCCGCGCAGGTCGAGGCGAGCGTCGAGGTCGTCGGCCTCGTCAGCCGCGTCGCGGCCGGGTCGCATTCCCCAACCGACGCCGAGCGCAATCTGATAGATATTGTCGTCGAGGCGTGATGTTTCGAGGGACACGCTCCAAGGCTCCTTGAAGTACCAGCGCGCGCCGACGCCCGCGATCACGCCGTCCTCCGTGAAATCGTCGCCGGGAATGCCGATCTCGGTGTCGATCTTCGCGTGGTAATAGCCGAGCTCCGCAAACAGCACGACGTTGTCGAGCTCGATGTGCGGAATCAACGCGACGCTATACGCGAGTATGTCGTTGCTGCCGGTCGGTACGACGACGTTCGGACAGACGGCTCCCGCAGCGCAGGGCGTCGCCCGGCCGTCGAAGCTGTTGTACTTGTTGACTCCGAGCTCGATCGCGAAACGCTTCTTGATGGTGAAGCCGACCTCTGCGCCCACGGTCATCGAGCGATCGTCGATCACACCGTTGTACGGCGAGCCCAAATTGAAGTCGGCGCTCGCGTAGCCGAGCTCGGCCGTCGCGTAAACTTCGCCAAACGCCACGCCGCTCGCCGAGCAGCACAAAAGTATCAGCACGCATCGCTTCATCGATTCGCTCCCTTCTTGCTCCGCTCCAGGAAGCAAGATTCGAGCCAACGCGAAAACGCGCGCCGGCGCGCGGCGCGCGGCGCATGCGTGCAATCGGAAACTTTTTCGGGCGGCGAGCGCCGAGTCTATTATCGACTCGGCTCGATGCCGAGCAGCTCGACCTCGAACACGAGCGTGGCGCCGCCGGGAATCGGGCCCTGGCCGCCGTCGCCGTAGGCGGTCTCGGACGGGCACACGAGCTTCGCTTTACCGCCGACTTTCATTTTCTGGACTCCCTCGGTCCAGCACGGAATCACGCCCGACAACGGGAACGAGATCGGCTCGCCGCGCTGGACGGAGCTGTCGAACACGGTGCCGTTGCGCAGCGTGCCGTGGTAGTGGACGCGCACGGTATCGGCAGCGCTCGGGCTCGCGCCGCTGCCTGCCGAGACGGGAATGTAGATCATTCCGGTTGTGCTGCGCTGCGCACCGGTTTCCTTCGCCATCTGATCGAGAAACGCCGTCGACGCTTGTTTCTCGGCGGTCGCCCCGGCCGTTGCGCGCTGCTGCGCTAACGTTTGGATGCGCGGGCCGTAGGTCTCCATGTTCACTTTGCTTTCGCGGCCGAGCACGGAGTCGTTCAGCCCCGCTGCAACGATCGCGAGCTCCGCCGCGCTCAGATTGAAGCTCTTCAGCACGTTCTCCCCGACTGCTTGACCGAGTGCATACAGAGTTTTCTGGTCATCGGTCTCGAGGGCGGGCTGGGCATTCGCGGCCGCGGCGGATAAACCCAGCGACAGCAAGAGGAATGTTGCAACTCGGCGCATGATCTACTCCTTGTGCCTGACAGCGGCACGACCTTGTTTCGTTGTTCACTAACGAAACTGTACGGAAAGCTCCGAGCAACCCCAGGAGCCGACCATGCTACAGAGTATATCTCGCCGTTCTCGTGGCTTTCGCTGTTAGCGAGTCTGGTACATGAGTTCCCAGGCGCCCGCTCAAGCTGCTAGCACAGCTTGGGCGGGGAGTTTCCTCCTCGTGGTGTGCTTCGATGTCGGCGCCAACGCCGCGACGTCGGCTGCCGCGGGGGAGGCGTCGACTCCTGCTCGAAGCGGTCCATCAGGGTCTTGGCGCCCTGATGTTCCGCAAGAGCGCTTACGCGTCCGGCGACTTCGCGCAGATCGAAGAGTGAGCGATATTGCGATGTTCCGCTCGCGCCTACACGTTGCGTTTATGCCGCGACCGCCGTTCTGATGAACCTGCGCCGACCCACCATTGCACCGAGCACCGCCGCGCCAAGCGACAGCACGAGCGCAAAGAACGTGATCCACGCGGCGGCCGATGCCTCCGGCTGGATTTCTTCCGCGCGCTGCTCGAGCGCTCCGCTCGCTCTGGCCCGATCCATGGCTGGGCCATCCCGCGACGCGCTTCTTCGGCGGCTTGAGTCGCATTGTCGCGATTCGCTTCCACGCGCTGCGACGTTTGATTGAGCAACGTGCGGACCTCGTTCGGCGGCAGGCCCGTGACGTTGGCTACTTGCTCTGCCGTTTCGGCGGAGCGCAGTCGCTGCGCGATTTCATCGACCGTGCCCGACACGTCGACGTTCGCGCCACCCCCCTGAGTCTGGACCGCGGCGCCGAGCGCCTGCGTCGCGCCGCCGACCAATCGGAACGCGCCGCTCGCGAGCATGCCGACGCCGCTGCCCGCCAAATAAGCCATGATCAGAACGCTGACGACCCAGACGAGCGCGCCCTCGAAGAACCCGGTCGTGCGATCCGTGATCGCACCGATTCGAGTGGCGGCCAAGCCGCCGACAAACAGCGCAATCAGCAGCGACAGGCTGCCCCAGATGCCGGCGCCGGCGCCAATCGTCGAGCTTTCCGTTTGACCAGGGTCTACGGCGGTCACTCCGATCGCGAGACCGAGTGCGGTCAATAGCATGAGCACGCCGAGCGCGACGAGCACGCCGCCCCAAATGCCGCCCCAAGACACTCTCATTCCGTCGGTCGCAACCATCGCGGCCGTCCAACCGTGCCGGCGCTCGTGGTGGCGCCGTTCGGTGTCGGGCCATCCCTGTACTACTGTTGCCATGACTTTCTCCTTGTAACGTGGATTCAGAAGAGGGCCGCACGGATGCAAAGTCCGTGCCCCGCGATACCGGTTTCGCGATAACACGAGGATCGGGACGTGCCCGAAAGGATCAGTTCGATTGGATGCCGAGGAGGTGTAGGCTCTCGAGCGCGGCTTCCATCGCGCGCTCGGCTTCCTCGATGGCTTCCTCACCGCGGTGGAAGTCGAGCAGTCCCATGTTGGCGAGCCACGGAGCGACGATCACGTCGGCGGTTCTCCGCCATGCGGCTGCGCGTGATGCGCACCTATTCGCGCCGCATTGTCTTACGACTGCTCTTACCAGAAAACCAGCGAGCACGCCTCGTGATCACGCGAGCAGTTGTACACGCGCACTTCTCCGGCGAGCGCGCGTCAGGAGCAGCGCGCCGTACATACTAACTGAGCTGCGCCATCGCCAACTTTGCCGCGCATGCCGCTGCTCGCGCGACGCCGACCCACCGCACACCGTTGCGTTTCGCCGACCGCGCATCAACCCGCCACCAGGGCTTCACAATGCGCGCATACAGCCCACCTAACTATCGCAGCACTATCACCGCCCGCCCCGAGCTCCAGCCGAAACCCTGTACTCTCATCATGTATCCTTTTCTACCTCAACGAGCGCTCAGCATCTCCATCCAAACCACACACCACGTCTCCGCCGTATTACGCATCACCACCAAGTGCTAGCACTCCGCAACGCAAGCACCCAACCGCATCCCCATCACTAACAGCTCGATCTGCGCGCCGCGCGCAAAAACTCAATCCCGTGAACACGCGTGCCGCGTCAATTCAGGTGGATGATATGATGCCGAGCCCCAATTTCGTTCGATCGAAATGCAGCAGCGTCGAGAACAGCCTTCATGCGGGAGCCGCTATAATCAGCCGAGCTGCAGCATCCGACACCTGAGCGCCGGCGTTTAGCGCAGCCAGTATGTAGCTGTCACTTCGATAGTCTAAAGGGGACTCCGTAAGTCATCCCCGAGCATTGCCAATAGCAGATTGCGGGCCTGCTCGACTTGCGAGCTGAAAAAGCTTATCGATTCCGCAAGTGCTTCGTCGATCGCCTCGTTGAAGCGCATGACATCCTCAAATTGATCGGCGTCGGATAGAGGGTACGCGTCGGTCCACAAGCAGGACACTGGCGCGCAGCGCACGGTATTCGGCGGTCAATTGAGTGATGTTGAATCCGCTTTTCGCGCGAAGGATGGCATGCGTCTGTGCCGCCGTTTCCGGAGCGCCAACGAGAGCTGGCTTTCCTCCTAATGATTTGGTGGTTTGGGCCTCTCTACTTGGTAGGTAGCCAAATCCGTTGCAATGGCTTGAAGGATTTGCTCCGCGTGGTCGCGCAAAGCTAGCGATTGCATATTCGCTGCCGCCGGTAGCTGGGCAGCAGCGAACGCCTCCCATTGCACTAAGACGACTTCCATATCACGCAGAATGAAATCGGCAAGTCGCATTTTTTTGCGTGTCCTGTGTTTGTTGACGGGAACCTCTCCTTGACCCGATGCGCGGTAACTACGAAAGAGTATCTACCTGTAACGGGCCCCAGTACTTTTCTCGGGGGAGAGGCCAAACAGTTGATTTCACACCTAATGAGCGTCGATGAAAACGCAAACTAGTGATGTACACGCGGCCTATGCCGCCTCTCGGAGCTGCATTTCTTCATTATTCGATACCACTGATTCGCCACCGCCGCGCCCGATTGCGGACGCCGAGGCGGAGGCAATTCCGGGATCGCCGCGACTGGCGAGAAAGCGCGACGGGCAGAGTCACTACGACTTCGCGCCCACAATACCGCGGCGCAACGATTGAATTCCTGAATCACGCCCGAGGCATCGATATGGAATATACCGCCGCGGGCTCGACTCAACAAGAAGGCGCGAGGCGGCCGAGCGTACCTGCCTTCGCCGCCGGACCGGCTGACACATGGCTCGGACAGCCGGGCGTGACTTCCATGCCAAGCAAATGTCAGCCCGAAACCGTTTCGGTGAGCGCACTTAGCGGGTCGCTCCGAGAGTCTTTTCGTTCTTCCCCTGCCACCCGTCGATCCGGCGTGCAGCGCTGGCGACGATCAGACACGAGGTTTGTGCTCATAGACGTGACCGCTCGGCAACCGTCCAATCAGACCTACATCCGCAGCTCCCGCCGGCTGGTCGCGGCGTCACGTGGCTCGAAACTTGCTATTGCATCGGCGGATTGATAGCGGACGCAGGACAGCGTGATGGTCGGAGCCACGGATGGTCACAACATTTGCGAAGTCGTTTCCATGGCGCGGATGGGTCACCGTTGCCGTGCTCGCAGGCGCCGATTCTCGAATGCACGGCCCAGAACGACGACGTCGGGCCGTTTCACGTGGCCTATGCGGCCATGTTCGGCAGCGGCGTCTATCGGCTGAGTGACGGCACGGAGGCGGCAGTCTTTCGCGCCAATTTCTCGAAGCACCTGCGCGCCCCACCGAGTGAAGGCGGCGCGGGCCCCGGAGTGCGGTTGTTGCTGCCGGTCACGGTCGGTCAGCAGAAACGGGGGGATGGCGAGCTTTCCCTCGATGGACCGACGGAGCGGGTCAAGCAAGCGGCGTTCCTCCCGGGCATCGAGCTCGAGTTCGCGCCCGCCGAGCGCTGGACACTGCGCACCCGAGCGCAGGCTGGGCGCAGTTGGCAGCTCGATGGGGCGGAACTCGAGGGCGTGGAGCCGTCGGCGCGCCTCGCCGCACTCGGTGTGCGCAGCCGTCTCATGTGGTCCGACGCGCCCGGCCGGCCGGCGCTCATCAATGGCTTGCTCTGGGCGGGCATCGATCCCAGCGACAGCGAACGGGACTCCCTGCTGCGGTTCACGACGGCGCTGGAGCTCGACGTCGGCGTGCCGCGTTGGGAGTTTCGCGGCGAGCCGATGCGCTTGCGGCCGCACGTGCTGCGGATTGGTACTATCGGCGCTCGCCCGCGCTCGCGTCCGTCGACGACGAGGTCGCGCAGGTCGGCTCGGAATGGCAGGTCGGTGTCGCTGCGCGTCGGGAGCAAGGCTTCAAGGTGTGGTTCTTCAAGTTCGAGGCCGTTGGCATCGCATACCGGTTCTCTGATCACAGCGACGGGCTCAAGGTGTATCTCAATTCCGTATTTTGAGCCGGCTGTGATCTTATTGGCGTCAAGGCTTCAGCGGGAGCCCGATCGTCCATGACGCGACAGGGGACCGCATCCGTTGGGTCAATTCGCAAAGGTCGCGTGAGGCCAGAGGGCTGCCCCGGTAAATGGTCGACATACGCGAGTCATTGCCCTGTGTTTAACGGATGGCATCAAGATTCGAGCACGAGTAATTAAACAGGGCGTAGATCGGGCACAGACGCTTCAATACGAACGCGTAGCGATCGGCCGTTACACTCGTCGTGGTTACCTTCTCGCAACCCACCATTACAACAGCGGCTTCCGCGGTACCGCCGAGGACATTGTCACGAGGATCAAGGCGAGAGCAAAGCACTCGAAACAACAACAACAAACAACGCTAAGAGACTATCTTCCTCCTAAAGATAGACTCTTCTGACTCTGACTCTGATTCTGACTCTGATGAGCTACCGCTGAGCTACTCGCTGAGCTCTTGCTGAGCTATTCGGTCCTCCAGCGTTCCAAATACGAAAGGATCGACGTCGCTGAGCACCTCTGGCCGCCCATCGAACTTGCGGCGAATTAAGCCCCGAAGCTGATCTCGCGCCGTGACCTCGGACTTCCGCCGCGCTCGCAATGCCAGCCGCAATGCAAACACCAGAACACGTCCCACGTCGCGCATCACCGTTATCGCCGCAGGCGATATACGAATGGCACACACCTTGCACTCTTCGGCGCCCCGTGGCGCGCCGCGCTGCGGAATTTCTTATGATCCAAGGAGGATCTAATGCAGGACAGAACAACCACGGTCGCGATTTTTAGCGATCGCACTCAAGCACAGCGAGCCATTAGCGAGCTCAAGGCAGCAGGTTTTACGGAAGAACAAATTGGCGTCACCGCGCGTGAAAGCGATGGGGACGGACGTTTGCAATCGCCAGGCGGTAAGGCAAAGACGACGCATGCCAAAGAGGGAGCCGTGGCCGGGGTCGCCGCAGGCGCCGGTGTCGGAACGCTGTGGGGGCTTGGAATTCTTGCAGGTGTGGTGCCTGCGATCGGACCGGCCATTGCTGGCGGCACGCTGGTCGCGTTGCTGTCGAGCGCTGCCGCGGGTGCCGCTACGGCGGGGCTCGCTGGTACCCTAATTGGATTGGGTATTCCGGAAGAAGAAGCGAAGTTTTACGACGAAGAATTCCGTTCTGGACGCACCGTCGTAACGGTACGCACGGATGGCCGCGCCTCCGAAGTTGCGTCCATTCTGGAGCAGTGCGGTGGTTATGACATGCGTTCTACGGGACCGGCAACGCCGCGCGCTGGCGCCGCAGAATCGATTCGCGATCAACGGTCACTCTAACGCGTTTCTTCAAGATCGTGAGACCCCGCTTCGGCGGGGTTTCTTTGCGTACCTAATCGTGTCGGCACCCTCAACTAGGAAGGGCACAGCGCGAGAATCAGGATAGGGTTGCTGAAACCGGTAAACGTGAAGCCTGCCGTTCTTGCTTGGTTGACCACAACAATAATCGCACGCGGTTTGCGACGCCCTTCGGTGGCAATTCCTCCGGTGTAGGTTCTGGAACTTCCTTGGGTTCCGGCGGGATTACGTCGGGTGGTAATTCGGGCGTTTCCGACGGTCCACTCGGCTCAGGAAGATCATGCGGAGGTTGCCACTGTGCGTGAGGCATGCGCGACGCCGTCTTTAGTCTCTTCTGACTCTGAATCGGATTCTGAATGCTACAGTCTGATGAGTCCGCCGAACTGGCATGGAGTCCGGATTTGCTGCGCGGCGTGAAGCGCGCGAGGGGCTGAGCGCATGCACGGGCATTGTCAACGACAACGACAGTTTCGTATCAGCGGTCCTGCTCGCTCTCCTGCTGCGCGCGCGCCGCACCGATCGCCGTTGTGACGTGCTTTTGCTCTTCGGGCGGCGGCAGGACCGCTTTGAGCCCGAGCGAGTCGAGCCACAGTTCGCGAGCCCAACCCTTGCTATGGTAGATATGCTCGTCCTCTTCTTCCTCGACGGTCTCGCAAGCCTCTTTTAGGGCAGCCTTTTGAGATCCTTTGAGCTCCTCGGCGCATTTACTGAGCAATTCCCAGTCGGCGTGATCCTTCGTCTCGGCGAGCACCACGCACTCGCAAGCGACGAGCTGCGCCGCGGCGGGGTTTCCGGCCGCCTCGGCCTTCTCCATCGCGGCCACCAATGACGCTCCGAGATCGCGGACGATCTCGCGTCCCGAAGACTCCTGCTCCGGGTCGATCTCGAACTTCTGGAACAGACTCTCCAGAATCTGGACGTGCTTGCGTGTTTGGCTCAAGTACTCCGTCCATTCTTCCTTCAAGTCTTCGGAAATGGCGCAGCCAACGGCCGTCTCATATACCTTGACGCCCCCCCGCTCGTGCTCGAGCGATTGAAGCAGCAGCTCTTGCAGTTGCTTGTTGTCCAGCATGGCCCGTTCTCCTGTCCTTGGGTGTTTAGTGCGTCCACGAGTGCAAGACGCATGCCCGGGGAGCGCTGCCGGCGAAGTCGTGTGCGAACGGCGTCGCGCTAAAAATTCATGGCACGGCCGTTGCATTTCGCAGCGCCCGATCTCGCGAGAGACTCGCGATCCCCTGGAAGGTGCAACGCCATGGCAAAGAAACGCTCGACCAAACGCTCCAAATCCCCAAACCGCCGCCCGTCCCGCGCCGGTCCTTCGCAAGGGCGGTCGAGCAAATCGTCCGCGCGCTCGACGGTGAGTGGGCCATCGCGTCGAGACTGGAGCGAGTCGGGTGACGCGGCCGTGGCGAAACAGGCCGCGACCGAGCTCGTTGCAGAGGCGTTCCCATTCAACGCGGCCAAGTCCAGCGAGTTCGCTCCCGAGCCGGAGCGGGGCCAAAGCGTCGAGCCGCCCGACCCTCGTGTTGCCGCCAGCACGCTTTCTGAAACGAATCAGTCTCAGAAAGCCGGAGGTGCGGCCGAACCCGGGCTCAATCCGACCAATGGGCCGCTCGATCGCGTGCGAGTCGATTCCAGCGGCCGTGGCCTGACCACGAATCAGGGCGTCGCCATTGCCGACAATCAGAACTCACTCAAGGCCGGCCTTCGCGGGCCAACGCTGCTCGAGGACTTTATCCTTCGGGAAAAGATCACGCATTTCGATCACGAACGCATTCCCGAGCGAATCGTGCATGCGCGGGGGTCGGCAGCCCATGGCTTCTTCGAGTGTCTATCGCGCCCTGACGGACCTGACACAGGCCTCGCTCTTCGCGGAAGCCGGTAAGCGGACGCCGGTCTTCGTGCGATTTTCGACCGTTGCGGGGGAGCGGGGCTCGACGGATACCGCCCGCGACGTCCGCGGGTTCGCCGTCAAGTTCTATACCGATGAAGGCAACTGGGACCTCGTCGGCAACAACATTCCGGTGTTTTTCATTCAAGACGCGATGAAATTCCCCGACCTTGTTCATGCCGTCAAGCCGGAGCCGCACCATGCCATGCCGCAGGCGGCCTCCGCACACGACACGTTCTGGGATTTCGTGTCGCTCATGCCGGAATCGACCCACATGCTGATGTGGATCATGTCGGATCGCGCGATCCCGCGAAGCTTCAGGATGATGCAGGGGTTCGGCGTCCATACGTTCCGGTTCGTCAACGCGGAAGGCGCCTCGCGCTTCGTCAAGTTTCACTGGACGCCGGTGGCGGGCACGCATTCGCTGGTCTGGGACGAGGCGGTCAAGATCTCTGGCGCGGACCCGGATTTTCATCGCCGGGATCTCTGGGAGGCCATCGAAGCAGGGGCTTATCCAGAATACGAGCTCGCCGTTCAGATCTTCACCGAGCGCGACGCGGAGAAGTACAGCTTCGATGTTCTCGATTCGACCAAGATCGTGCCGGAGGAGTTGGTGCCACTGACACCGATCGGCGCGCATGGTGCTCAACCGCAATCCAGATAATTTCTTTGCGGAGACCGAGCAAGTGGCGTTCTGCACGGCGCATATCGTGCCGGGCATCGATTTCACCAACGATCCGCTGCTCGCCGGGCGAATCCATTCCTACGTCGATACGCAGATCTCGCGGCTCGGCGGCCCGAATTTTCACGAGATCCCGATCAACGCGCCGGTCGCGCAAGTCCACAACAATCAGCGCGACGGCATGCACCGGCAAGCGATCGCGCGCGGGCGCGTCGCGTACGAGCCGAACTCGCTCGGCGCCGGCTGTCCCTACCAGGCCGGCACGCATGGGATTCATGTCGTTCCCTCAAGAGATCGAGGAGCACAAGGTCCGCGGCAAGCCTGAAAGATTCGCCGAGCACTACAACCAGGCTACGCTCTTCTGGAACAGCCAGAGCGACGTCGAGAAGGCGCACATCATCAACGCCTTTCGTTTCGAGCTCACCAAGGTGCAGACCGTCGCGATCCGCAAGCGGATGGTGGCCGGACTTCGCAATGTCGCCACGGAGCTCGCTCAGGCGCGTGGCGGACGGACTCGGGTTCGAGCTTCCCGATGCGATGCCGACAGTGCTCGCGCGCTCACCGCGTCCCGAGGTAACCGCCTCCGAATCTCTGTCGCTGTTCGCGCGACCGGGTGACGGGGACGTGAAGACGCGCCGCATCGCAATTCTCGTTGCGAACGGTGTCGACGCGGAGCCGCTCACGCAGCTGCACGCGGCGCTCATGGAGCGCGGAGCCGTGCCGCGTTTCGTCGGTGCCACGCTGGGGAAAGTGTCGGCTGCGCGAGGAGCTCCGATCGATGTCGAAATCTCCATCGACGCCAGCCCGTCTGTCGTCTACGACGGCGTCGTCCTTCCGGACGGAGAAGATGCGGTGAAAGAGATGTCGCAGCTCGGTCAGGCGATGGAATTCGTGAAGGACGCCTATCGCCACTGCAAACCAATCCTTGCCTTTGGCGCATCCGGGCAGTTGCTCGAAGGCGCCGGGATCTGGACGACGTTGCCGAGCGGGGAGAAGGACGCCGGCGTTATTCATTGCGAGGAGGGTGATGCGAGGAAGGCGCTTGATGTCTTCGTCGAGGCGCTCGCCAAGCACCGGCATTTTGACAGAGAGACCATACCGCCGCGCGTGTAGCGCCTGCGATGCTGTACGTTTACGCACATTGCGCCTCGAGCTTGTTCAAACCATCACCACCTGCGCGAGACGTTCGCGCGCGCTATCGGCGACGAGATGCCCGTAGTGATCCTGGATCATCTGCAACGACGTCCCGGTCAATGAGGGCTACGTCGAGCGTCGCCATGCCGCTCCGCAGCGCTTCTGTGATCCATGAATGTCGAAGCGTGTAGAGCACTACGCCGGCGCAAACCGGCGCGCGCTGCAGCCTCGCGCACCGCTTCAGCCCAATCCCATTCGATCCACGGCGTGCCATCGTCCTTGGCGAACATCCGCGTCCTTGTGGTTCTTGACGGCCTTCCACTCGATTGCGGCGGACGCTGCGACTCGGCGATGCAGCACGCCGTAATTCAGAGCAGCGCGCATGATGTAGGGGCAACACGCTAGCGGAAAAGCCGCGCGTTTGCCAATCAGGCACACGCTGCCGCCGTCACTCGAACGATAAATAGCTGATCTTGTTGCCCGCGCCGTCGGCGAACCACAACCGATTGCTGAGCCGCTCGGGCGGCCGGCGATCGCTGCCCGCGGTGAGGCCAACCGCGCGCGCATCCGCACCGATCGGAAACTCGGTGATCGTGCCGTCGCTTGTCACTCGGCCGAGCGCACCGCCTTTCGTGTACCAGATGTTGCGATCCGGACCCACGGCGATGTTCGTCGGCGAACCCTCGCGGCTAGGAATCTGGAATTCCGTGATCTGCCCCAGCATCGTGATCCGCCCGACGCGGTTGCCGTCGGTTTGCTGCCCGTCCGCGCCGCCCGCGAGCTCGACGAACCACATGTTGCCGTCGGCGCCGGCGGTGATGTCGCCGGGTCCCGAGTTCGGCCGCGGCAGAGCGAACTCGGTGAACTCACCACGCGGCGTGATGCGGCCGATCTTGCTCGCCCGGTACTCGGAAAACCAAATGTTGCCGTCGGGACCTGCCGCCAACGCGCGCGGCCCGCTGTTCGGTGTGGGTACGGCGAACTCCGTGATCGTGCCGCCGGCGGTCACGCGGCCGATCTTGCCGGCCGCGAACATTCCGAACCAGATGTTGCCGTCGGCACCGAGCGCGATCGCGCGCGGCTGGCTTTCCGGTGTCGGAATCGCGAACTCCGCGAGCTCGCCGTCGGGCGTGATGCGGCCCATCCGATTGCCTGTGTGCTCGGAGAACCACATGTTGCCGTCGGCCCCAAGCGCGATGATGCGCGGCGAGCTATCGGCATTCGGCAACGGGAACTCGACGAGGTCGGTGCCGTCCGGTTTCATTCGGCCGATGCGGTTGCCGGTTGCTTCCGTGAACCACACCGTGCCGTCTGCCGCGAGCGCGATCGTGGTGGGACCGCTGTTCGCGTTCGGCAGCGGAAACGCGGTGACTTTGCCATCGGTTCGCAAATTCTGGTCCGTCGAGTCGAGCCAGCGCTGCTCGGCGGCGGCAGCGCACGCGATCGCGGCGATGCCGATGACGCTGAGCGATCTCGCCCACATCGTGGACGCTCCTTGCGCGTTTTTTTGGGGCAACCCGCATGGTATCGACCTTGCAGTCGGCAGCCAAATCCGCGTTTACGCGCCCGTCCCGGTGTGCGGAACCTCGAGCGTCACCGACTGCGGCGTGGCCGCGGGACGCCCGATGTAGAAGCCCTGAGCGTAGTCGATGCCGTACTTCGCGAGCAGCGCGAGCGCGGCGGCGCTGTGCACGTACTCCGCCACGGTCTCCATTCCGGCGGCTCGCGCAACCTCGCCGACCATGCGCACCATGCTCTGGTCCACGCGATCGCGCGGCAGCCCTTTGATGAATGAGCCGTCGATTTTCAAGTAGTCCACGGGTAGGCGCTTCAAGTAGCTGAACGAGCTATAGCCGGTGCCGAAGTCGTCGACCGCGATGCGGCAGCCGAGATCGCGCAGCTGCGCGAACTGCCTGTCGGTGTTCACCGCGAAGCGGACCGCCAATTGCTCGGTGATCTCGAATACCAATCGATCGCCCTCGATGCGGTGCTCCCTCAGCAACGTGCGCACGCGGGCACCCAAGTTTTCGTCCTCGAAGGCGAAGCTCGACACGTTGACCGAAAGCCGCATACCCGGGTGCTCCACGGAAAACTCCGCCAGCGCGCGCACCGCCCGCTCGAGCACCCAGGCGTCGATCTGCGCCATGAGTCCAAAGCGCACAGCGGCCGGCAAGAAGGTTTGCGGCCCGACTATGCCGGAATCCGTGTTGAGCCGGAGCAAAGCCTCGTAGTGCGAGACGGTGCCGCTCTTGATGTGCAGCAGCGGCTGGTAGTGGAGCAAGAACGAGTCCTTCTCGAGCGCCTCGCGGATGCTGCGCATCCAGCCGACGTCCTTCGCCATCTGCTCGCTCTGCTTGCCGGCCACACTGTAGAGCTCGACGCGATTGCGGCCATGCGCCTTCGCGGTTTGACACGCGATGTCGGCCTGCGCGATGAGCTCGTGAGCGCTGAAGCGCGTGCCGCCGATCGCAGCCACGCCGATGCTGCATTGGAGGTGGAAGACCTGCTCTTGCTCCACGTGCTGCAGGGTGCGCATCACTTCGACGCACCTGCGTCGCAACGGCTTTTGCTTCGGCGCGCGTCACGTTCTTCAACAGCACGACAAACTCGTCGCCGCCGAAGCGCGCGACGAAATCCTCGTTGCGCACGGCGTAACGAATCTGCTGAGCCGCGAGCTGCAGCAAATGATCGCCGGCCGCGTGACCGCACGTGTCGTTGACGTACTTGAACTGATCCAGATCGATGAAGAACAGCGCGCTCCGCCGCTTCTGCTCGGCGGCTTGAGCGATCTCCTCATCGAGCTCCGCGAGCAGCCGATGTCGGTTGTACAGCCCCGTCAGGGGATCGTGATTCGCGAGATGCAGCAAATGCCGCTCGCGCTTCTGCAGCGCGCGGATCGTGTGGTCGAGCGCACTCACGATTGCCTGCAGCTCGCGGTGGCGCGAGCTCGGGAAGGTCACTTCCGTGTTGCCGTCGGCGAGGTGCATCAGCGGCTGCTGCAGCTCCGACAGAGGCGATAGCGCGCGTTTCAAGTAAAGTCGGCCGCACGCCCACGAGAAGAAGAGCAGCAGCGCCAAGACGCCGCTCGCAAGCGCGAGCCGCGGCAGGAACGCGCTCTCGTATGCCGCAAAGTCGAGATCGAGGCTGACGAAGCCGAGCAGCTCCACCGACGTCTCGGCTGCCGTGGGATCGGCCGTGGACAGGCCGTCGCCTGCAAACGACTCCGTCCAGATTGGACCCGACAGGCGAAAGCGCCGTCCCGCCTCGAGGTCTTCCGTGAAGAGATAGGGCGGCTCGACACCGGCTTTGGCTGCAAGCGCTACGAGTACGTCCTTCGACAGCGGCGCCGCTCCCGACTCAGCGACGCCCGTGTGATCGAGCGACATCAGCGACCTGCCGTCCGGGCGATACCACGTCACGCGCTCGATCTCGGGATACTTCGTGACGAACCGCTCGACACCGAGCAAAGCCTCGCGCTCGTCGTGCAGATAAAACGGCGCGCCGAGCTCGTTGAGCTCGCCCGCCCACTGCGTGGCCCAGTGCGTCAAGTTGTTGCGAATGACGGAGCGCGACGTCCACGCAAGACCCGCAAGCGCGATCACGGCGACGAGCGCGGCGATCGCAAGCTGCGCGGTGAGCACCTCGGTGACGAGGCTGCGGCCGCCGACGCGCAAGCGCACGGTTGACGGCGCCGTGTCAGTCGGGTTCACGCAGCACCCATCGCGATTGCGGCCCCACCTCGAGGCCGAGCTGGCCCGCCACGCTCGGATTGACTTGGAATTCCACCTCCGACAGCGGCGTCATCGACGGCAGCTGCTTCGTTCGGCCGGCGACGACACGCTCGATCACGCCGCGGACCGTGAGCGCGACGTCCGGCGCCGTGCTGCTCGCGCTGAGCAGCGCTCCCCAATCAAGCAGCGCGTCGTTGAGAACGAGCACGCCGATTCCGTGCGTGAGCGCGTAAGTCAAGACTTCTTGCAGCACGCCGGGGCTCAGGATGCGGTTGTCCGGGAACAGCCAGAGACCGTCGAGCTGGGGCGCCAAACGCTTGAACAAGTAAAGCGTCTCGCGATCGGACGCGGAAACCGCAGCGCTGACTTCGGCCGCGGCGACGCTCGCAGCCTGCATCGCCTCGTCGACGAACCCAGCGTGCGCGTCGCTCACGATGAGCCCGATGCGCTGGAGCGACGAATCGAGCTCTTTCCACGTTGCGAGCTGCAGGCCGAGCGGCGGTACGGACTGCACACCCCAGGTCCGTTCGGCGCCGAGCAACTCCTGATAGTTGAACACTTGACAGAATACGAGCGAAGCCGCGGGCAGCTGTGCGCGCGCAGCCTCGACGGCTTCGAGGCCGATGGCGACGGCCACCGTGCGGGACGAGACCTTCAGTTGCGCGAGCGTGGCCTGCGCTGCGGAATCCAACGGCACCTGGACGACCCGAAAGCGCTCTCCCGACAAGAGGTCGCCGAGCTGCGCCGCGATCTCGGAATACGCGGGTGCGTCCGGCTGGAACAGGACTATGACCTCGTGAGGCCGCGGTGCCGGGCGCGGAGCGGGGCGCCGCGGCGGCGCGACAACGGGTTCGGGGGGCGGTGCGGGTTCGGCCGGGGCGGAGGAGTCTACCGGGGGCGGCGGGAGCGCCACGGGCTCGCGCGGCGCCCCGGCGCAGGCCGCAACGGCGAGCGCCGCGAGGGCGAGAAACGCGCGCCGCGAGGCGCCTTCGATGTGCGTCGTCGTCGGCATGTGATCAGAGCAGCTTAGTGACTGACTGATCTCATCGCCGTGTCCCGAATCACAGATCGCCGGGTAGCGGCGAGGCCGCGTCTCGAAACGCTGCGAGCGGCCAGGGACTTGGGCTCTGCGCCCGGCAGCCTCTTGGCTCTCGGCTGTGTTTCGCGGACGCCACTCGATCTACTCATCAGATCATTGTGATATGAACAATCCATTGGACCAATTGTCTATCGATGCCTAGGATGCACTCGAGACAGCAATGGATGGAGAAAGACCAAATGTTGACGGTAGGTGACAAGTTTCCCGAGTTCGCCCTGAAAGCCACGGTGTCCGAGGAGCTGGACACGGCGTTCCGGACCATCGGCAATGACAGCTTTGCCGGAAAGTGGCTCGTGGTGTTCTTCTGGCCGAAGGACTTTACCTTCGTATGCCCGACCGAGATCGCGGAGTTCGCGCGTAAGAACGGCGAGTTCGCCGACCGCGACGCGCAGGTGCTCGGCGCTTCAGTGGACAGCGAGTTCGTGCACCTGGCCTGGCGCAAGGATCACGAGGATCTGCGAGGGCTGCCGTTCCCGATGCTGGCCGATCTGCGCAAAGACTTGAGCAGTGCGCTCGGGATTCTCGACGAGGAAGGCGTCGCAAAGCGCGCGACGTTCATCGTCGATCCGCAGGGCATCATCCGCTTCGCGTCGGTGACCGACATGAACGTCGGGCGCAACGTGAACGAGGTGCTGCGCGTGCTCGACGCCCTGCAGACTGACGAGCTTTGCCCGTGCAACTGGCAGCGCGGCGAGGAAACCCTCAAAGCGGCCTAACGGCATGGCGTCGCGCCCAACCGGGGTCAGGCACGGTGCCTGACCCTGTGCCTGACCCCGATTACCTCTGGAGGTGGACTACATGGATTTGACGAACATCAAGTCTCTGATTCCCGAGCACGCCAAGGATCTGCGCCTGAATCTGTCGGCGGTGCTCTCCAGCGAGGGCGCGCCGGGACTCAACGAGCGCCAGATCGCTGGCGTTGCGCTCGCGTCGGCAATCGCCGCCCGCAATGCCGTTCTCGTCCGCGAGATCGAGGCGCTCGCGGGGCAGTCGCTCGACGCCGAGCACGTCACCGCTGCGCGCGCCGCGGCCGCGGTCATGGGCATGAACAACGTCTACTACCGCTTCGTGCATCTCGTCGAGAACACCGAGTACGGCAAGCTGCCGGCAAAGCTGCGGATGAACGTCATCGGCAATCCCGGCATCGACAAGACCGACTTCGAGCTGTATTCGCTGGCAGTCTCCGCGATCAATGGTTGCGGGGCGTGCGTCGCGGCGCACGAGAAGGTCGTGCGCAAGGCCGGCATCACGGCGGAGGGCGTGCAGAGCACGGTGCGGATAGCGGCGGTGCTGCACGGCGTCGCAGTCGCGCTCGAATCCGGAGGCGCCCCGCTCGCGCACGCGCAGGCAGCCTAGCCGTTGTCGGCTCCGAGAACGCGCGCGATGGCGTCCGCCTCGTCGATCAAATTCAAGCCGTGCTCGGTGATCTCGTCGTAGCGCTCGTTCGCGGCGATGCTCCGCATCCGCGTGCGCAACATGTACGCGCCTTCGAGCACGGCCTGGACTTTGTTCACCGCGTCTTTTTCGGCGGCGGCGCGGTTGGCGCCGTTGCCCGTGAACTTCCGCCCGATCAACGGCGCCGCGGCCGCGCGTACGACCGCGACCGCGTTCCTGTAGTAATGCTCGCTGATCTCGCGATGCCCTTCTTCATGCGCGCGCAGCTTGGCCGGCGCGCCGCGAACCGTGAAGATGTTGATGCGTTGTCGCGTGGTGATGTCGAGCTTGTCGACCCAAAGATTGATCGACGTCGGCCCCACGACCTCGACGGAGTAGCCGATCCCGGCGGAGAGCTGGAACGTCGTGTCGCAAACGCCGGATTCTGGTGCCGTGAGCTTCGGCATGTTCGCGGGCGGGCGGCTCGAATCGAATTCGCGCCGCTCGATCACAGGCTCCTCGCGCGTTACCGCGACGGATGGGCCTTGCGCTCGGGCGCGGGATGCCGGCGAGGCTGCACCCAACACGCCCGCCATCACCAGCGCAGCGATGAGCGCGCGGCGCAGCGGACGCTCCTCAAAACTCTTAAGCAATCTCGGCCTCACCACTGAAAAGGGGCGGTGCTATTTTGCTTGAGCGGCGCGACGGGCCGCTAGGGGCCGCGCCGGTGTCAGGCGCCGGTGCCTGACACCGTTTCAGATGTCACCCTTTCGAGCCTAGTGCGCATCAAACTCGAACAGGACACGGCGGCTCCGGGAGAACCGTCCCAAGTGGAAAAGCAGCCCCAGGTGGAAGAGCGACAATTCGTCGGGCGAGTGCTCATGGGCGACAAGACGGCGCAGCGCGAGTTTTACGATCGGCACGTGGAGCGGATCTTCGGCCTCGCCCACCGGATGACCGGCGACCACGCGGCCGCGCGCGACTGCACGCAGCTCACGTTCATCCGCCTTTTCGACAAGCTGTCGGCGTTTCGCGGCGAGGCCGCGCTGTCGACGTGGGTGCATGCCGTTGCCGTCAGCGTGATCCTCCAATGGCGGCGCCAGACGAAGACCTTCCGCCAGCGCGAGGTGGACCTCGAGGCCGCTCAAGACGTCCCGGCACGCGACTGCGTGTTCGACGGCGTCGTGAACGAGGCGATCAGGCGAGCGATCGACGCGCTCGGGCTGCGCTATCGGGCCGTGGTCGTGATGCACGACATCGAGGGCTATACGCACGAGGAGATCGGCGCCGCGCTCGGCATCGGGACAGCCGCCTCCAAGACCCGCCTTTCGCGAGCCCACAAGAAGCTCAGGGAAGCGCTCGCAGACTATGCAGGAGATCTCGCCTATGAGCAGTGACAACAACTCAAGCTCCGCCTCGGGCGACGCCGGTCGGCTGCCCGACGCGTACCGCGAAGAGCTATGGGAAAACATCAGCCGCTCGTGGGACCGGCAAGGGGTCCGACGGAAGCGCGTCCGTACGATCACGGGCTGGGGAGCGGCAACGCTCGGGCTCGCGGCAGTGTTGACCGTGGGGATCTTCATCGGTCGCGTGTCGAACGCGCCCGTCTCCGACCAGAGCGGTCAAGCGGCCGTGCCGCGTGCACCGCGCCCGTCGCTCGAGTCGACGCTGCCTACACCGTATCGCGTCGCGCTCGGCGAGCACTTCAGAGAAGCGGAGACGTTGCTCGCGTTGTTCGACGCCTCGACAGAAACGGATGCGGATCTCGCCCGCTTGGCCCGCGATCTCGCCGTCACGACGCGACTGCTCGCCGATTCCCGCGCCGGCGAGAACGCAGAGATGCGCCGAACGCTGCTCGATCTCGAGCTGCTGCTCATGCAAATAGCGCGCGTGGTCGATGGGGACGACGCCACGGAGCGGGAAGTCGTGCGCGAGGGAGTCGAGGAATCGACGGTGCTGCCGCGCCTGCGGCGATGGCTGCCCGAGGAGTCGGCAGCCGTCGCGATTTGAGCATGAATGCGCTCGATAGGAGTGTTGTTATGAGATTCTCGACGATGATCTTGCTTGCGCTCGCAGCCGCCGCATCGGCCCTCGGCCCGGCCTATGCCCAGACCGACGAGGACAGTTATCGCGAAGCACGGCGCGCGCTGAACCGTCAAGAGTTCGACGAAGCGATCGCGGCGCTGCAGCAGTTGCGCAGGGACTACCCAGCGTCGCGCTACGTCGGCGATTCATACTACTGGGAGGCGTTCGCGCTCGAGCGCAACGGCAACCCGGAACGCGCGCTCGAAGTGCTCGACACGCTGCTTCGCGAGCATCCCGACGCCGAGTCGCTCGACGATGCGCGCGCGTTGCGCATCCAAGTGTGCAGCGAGCTCGCTCGACGCGGCGACGGCAACTGCGCGGAGCAGCTTTCCTCCACGGTTCGGGATCCGGACCAGATCGACGCGGTCATCCGTAGCGCCGCCGTCAATGCGTTGATCAACATGCGACCCGACCGCGCCGTCCCGATCGCGACGCAATTGCTCGCGAACCGCAACCAACCGATCGCGGTCAGGCGGCAGGCGCTGTTCATTCTCGCGGACAAGGCGGAGGACGCCGAAGTGGCGGCGCAAGTGCGCGAAACGCTGCTCGCTACGGCGCTGGACGCGTCGGAGCATCTCGAGGTGCGCACGCAGGCGGCCTTTTGGCTCAGCGAAGTAGAAGGAGAGGAATCGCTGGACGCGTTGGCTCGCTTGCTCGACGCCGGCGGACCCAACGAGCTCATGAACTCCGCGTTGTTCGCGGTCTCGGAGCACGAGAGCCCGCGCGCGAGCGACATGCTGCGGGCGTTTGCGCAGAACGATGCTGCCGACGTCGAGCTTCGCAAGCGCGCAATCTTTTGGATCGGCGAGAGAGCCGAGGACGGCGAGGAGGAAGCGCTGTCGTTCTTGATGGACCTGTATGGGCGCGTGACAAATCCGGAAATCAAACGCCAGGTGCTCTTCGCGGTCGCCGAAACGGAGGCTCCCGGATCGCAATCCTGGTTGCTCGAGCGCGCCAACGACCGAGACGCGCCGCTCGAGGTACGCAAGCAGGCGCTGTTCTGGGCTTCCGAGGCGGGCGTGCCGATCGACGACCTGGGATCGTTGTACCGCACGACGAGCGAGCCCGAGCTCCGCCAGCATCTGATCTGGCTCATCTCCGAGCACGACAACCCGGCATCGCTCGATCTGCTGCTCGAGATCGCGCGCTCCGATCCGGATCCGGAGATGCGCGAGAAAGCCGTCTTTTGGATCGGCGACTCGGACGACCCGCGCGCCGAGGCATTTCTGCTCGATCTGCTCGGGCAATAGGAGAGAACGATGGCCCGCGCCTTCTCGCTGACCTCGATCGTCGTGGCGTGCGTGTTCGCCGGCGAGCTCTGCGCCCAATCGCTCGAGCAGCGCGTCGATGCGGCACCGGCGGGTTTGGTGCGCATGAGCTTCGAGGCACGAGCGGACGTGTGCGGCGACGGCACGAATATCCGTTCGTTCGGTCCGGGGACGGATCAGAACTGGAGTCGCGGTGATTGCGCGAACGGGCCCGTGCGCGTACAGCTCACGAAGGACACTCGCGGTATTACGGCGCTCGCCACCTATGTCGGCGGCCATTGGCGAGCAAGCCCCGAAGCCACCGATCTCGGCGACGTGGCGGCTCCCGAAGCCGTCGATTTTCTGCTCGATCTTGCCGCGACGGCCGCGACGTCGGTGGCGAAAGACGCGATCCTTCCCGCGGTCCTCGCGGCCGCTCCGGATCCCTGGGAGCGGCTGCTCGCGCTCGCCCGTAACGCAGCGCTGCACACCGACGTTCGGGAGCAGGCGATCTTCTGGCTCGGCCAATCGGCGGCGCGCGAGGCGACAGCCGGGCTCACGGATCTCGCAACCGGCGATGAGACCGTCAAGGTGCAACGAGCCGCGGTGTTCGCGCTCTCGCAACGCGACGATCCGGAGCGCATCGACGGGCTGATCAGCGTCGCGCGAACGCACCGGAACCCGGAAGTCGTCGAAGCCGCGTTCTTCTGGCTCGCAGAATCCGAAGACGAACGGGCGATCGAGCTCTTCGAGGAAGTGCTCACTCGTTGATCGCACGCGACGGCGGCGTCGTGTTACGCCGCCGATTTGGCTATGCTTCGCGCGCATGCGCCGCGCTTGTTGCACGAAATTGAAATCTGCCGCTAGACGGGCGCGCGTGCGCGCATTCCTAGCGCCGCTGGCTGTGGCAGCTAGCGCGCTCGCAGCGGCCGACGAACCGCCGAATGCGGCCGCGGCGGAGCAGTGGTGGCCGCCCGGCGACGGCCGCACGCTGCCCGCGTCCGCGAGCTACGCGAACCGCTACGGCAGCCTCGGGATATTGCAGACCGGCGGCGAGCTTGCGACGCGCGGCCATCCGTTCTTCGAGCCGCTCGGCGAAAACGGCCGCGCGTGCGTGACCTGTCATCAACCCGCCGACGGAATGAGCGTATCGCTCGAGAGCATTCGAGCGCGCTGGCAAGCCACCAACGGCAAGGATCCGCTGTTCGCCGCGATCGACGGCCGCAATTGTCCGCACTTGCCGGAAGGAGACGAAGCCGCGCACTCGCTGCTGCTCAATCGCGGCCTGTTTCGCGTGTTCTTGCCGTGGCCGCCGCGCACGAGCACCGGCGAAGCGATCGAGCCCGAATTCACGATCGAGGTCGTGCGCGATCCGACGCTCTGCAACACTCATCCCGTGCACGGGCTGCAAAGCGCTGCGCCGACGATCTCGGTCTATCGCCGCCCGCGCCCGGTCGCGAACTTGAAATACGTGACGGCGGCCGAGTTCGGCGTCGGGCCGTTCAGTCTCAAGGACGCGCAACCGGCGTTGCGCGATCCGGCGACGGGCCGACTCGTGAACATGAACATGCTCGCCGACGCGCGCGAGCCGACATTGCGGACTCAAGCGATCTCCGCGGCGCTCACGCACCTGCAGACGAAGGCCGCGCCCTCCGCCGCCGTGCTCGAGCGCCTGATCGGCTTCGAGACCCAGATCTACGCGGCGCAGGTCTTCCACGCGGAAGCCGGCGATCTCGCCGAGCCGAACGGTCCGCCGGCGCTAGGGCCGCGTGCGCTCGCGGCCGGCCGCACGTCCGTGCTCGGCAACAACACCACGAGCTACGTGTTCCCGATGGGCGATGTCTGGCGGGAGCTGCCGCGCAACGGCAACGAGGCGGACGACGCACGCAACGCATTTCGCGAGTCCGTCGCTCGCGGCCACGACGTGTTTTTCTTTCGCACTTTCTGGATCAAGGATGCGATGCATCTGAACACGGTCGGGCTGGGCAATCCGATCAAGCGCACGTGCTCGACGTGCCACGGCATGCACATGACCGGGATGGACACGGCGAACGGCTGGATGGACATCGGCACGACGAATCTGCCGTGGGCGAGCGAGCCGCCGCAGAGCCCGTGGGCGAAGCAGGCTCCGGAAATGCCGCTGTTCAAGCTCACGTGCACGTCGCACGCACCTCACCCCTTTCTCGGCCGCGTGATCTACACGCAGGATCCGGGACGAGCGCTGATCACGGGACGCTGCAACGACATCGGCACGATCGTCATGCAGCAGTTTCGCGGACTCGCGGCGCGCGCGCCGTACTTCGTGAACGGCTCCGCGCGTGATCTTCGCGAGCTCGTCGATTTCTACGATCGGCGCTTCAACATTCAATACAGCGAGGAAGAGAAGCAGGACCTGATCAACTTCTTGAGCGTGCTATGAGCGCACCACTGCCACGCCAGATCTTTTGTGCGAGCGCGCTGCTTGCGGCGTGCGCGCTCGGCGCGGAGCCGCCGCCGGGACAGCGCAACTTCGTCGCGTGCCCGATCGTGCGCGATACGCAAACCGTGCCGTGCTGGCTCGCGGAGCACGGCGGCGAGCTCTACTACTTGGGGATTCAGACGGACGTTTCCGCCGATTTTCATCCGCCGTTGCTCGGTCACCGCGTGCTCGTCGAGGGCGCCGTGAAGGACGCACCGCGGATTTGCGGCGGCATCGTGCTCGAGCCGGTCAAAGTCTCGCCGCTGCCGGAGCTCGACGGCACCTGCAACACGATCCTGCCGGCCGAGGATCGCTACACCGTGCCGTTTGCGCCGCGGCCTCCGGGGCCGAGCGGCGGGCGACTCGCGTTCGAGACGGCGCAGGCGCCGGCCGGCGCTCCGCCGCCGCGGGAAGCCCTCACGGGCCCGCAAGAATTCACGATTCAGTACGACTTCGACACGCTGATCGTGGGCCGGCACTCGGCGGTGCTCACGCGCATTTTGGATTACGCGCAGACGAGCGGCGCGCCGCGGATTGCGATCACAGGGTACCGCGGCGCGACGCTCCTCTCGGACGGACGCGTACTCGCGGAAGGAGAAGACTTGCCGGAGAAGCGCGCCCGCGAGATTGCCCGGCTACTCACGCGCGCGGGGCTTCCAGCCGAATCGCTGTCAGTCGATTGGTCCACGGATCTTGCGCCGGCTGACGGCGTCGACGACTGGCGTTCGCGGCGCGCTCTCGTGCGAGTCGAGCCTTGACCCGGGCTAGCACCACGCCGCTTCAGATCTGCGCGCGAAGCGCCCTCGCCGCGGCGCTCGCGTCGGCTACGCCCGTCGCGGCGGCTCCGCTGCAGCCCGACCCGCCGATCGAGTGCCGCGACTGCGCCGCGTGGAACGAGCCGCTCGAGCCTTTCCGAATACACGGCAGCACGTACTACGTTGGCACCGCGGGCCTCGCGGCGATCATGGTGTCGACCGAGGACGGCTTGGTGCTGCTCGACGGCGCACTGCCGCAGAGCGCGGCGCGCATCGAGGAGAGCATCCGCAAGCTCGGCTTTCGAACCGAGGACATTCGGCTGATCGTGAGCTCGCACGCTCACTATGATCACGCCGGAGGCATCGCAGCGTTGCAGCGCGCGAGCGGCGCGGTGGTGGCCGTGAGCGCGCCGAGCGCGATCGCGTTCCGCGGCGAACCGGCAACGGACGATCCGCAGTTCACGCTTGGGTCGACGCGTTTCCCGCCCGTGAGCAACCTACGCATCATCGGGGATCGCGAGACGCAGCGCGTCGGCGGGACGGCGTTCACGCCTCACTTCACGCCCGGCCACACGCCCGGCAGCACGACTTGGACATGGCAATCCTGCGAGGACGCCGTCTGCGTCAACATCGTGTATGCCGACAGCTTGAACGCGGTATCCGCGGATGAGTTCCGCTTCACGGGCGACGCGGCGCGGCCGAAGCATTGCAGACGCGTTCCGGACGAGCATCTCGACCGTCGCGAATTTGAAATGCGACATCCTACTCTCGCCGCACCCGGGATTTTTTGGCCTCGAGGACAAGCTCGCGCGGCGCCCGGCGGACGCACGGAATCCGTTCATCGACGCGGACGCGTGTCGGAAGTACGCGGCGGCCGCGGGCGAGCGGCTCGAGCTGCGCATCGCCGCCGAGGAATCGCGCGCAGCCGAGTGAGACGCGCCGGCGCGCATGGGGCCACGCGGCGCTCGGGAAAGCGTCTATGATGGCGCGGCTGCGCAGGTTCCAAAAGGAGTCGCGATGAGTCGTCATTCACGAATGCTTCGCACCCAAGAAAACAACTGCAACCTCCGGGCGCCGTGCCGCTTGTTGATGATTGCCTCTATTGCATCGCTGTCGGTGGGTTGCTCGCCCTCCGAGCCTCCCGCCGAAAGGCGCACGGTCGATGACGCCGCGCTGAGCGACAACAGTCAGGGAGAAAACTGGCTCGCATTCGGCCGCACGTACAACGAGCAGCGATTCAGCCCGCTGACTCAGATCAACGACTCCAACGTTGGCGAGCTTGCGGTTGATTGGTTCATCGATTTGCCGAGTGATCGCGACCTCTCGTCGACGCCGCTCGTCGTCGACGGTGTCCTCTACTTCGTCGGCAGCATGAATGTCGTAAGGGCGCTGGACGCAACTTCCGGAGAGATGCTTTGGACCTACGATCCCGGCGTTCGTGAATTCGCGGACCGGATACGTGCCGGATGGGATCGCAGTCGCGGCATCTCGTTCTGGAACAACAAGGTGTACGTCGCCACGTGGGACGGCCGACTGATCGCCTTGGATGCGGCAACCGGTCAACCAGTTTGGACCACGCAAACGATCGATCCCGACCTTCCGATGTACATCACGGGCGTGCCGAAGGTCTTCAAGGGCAAGGTGCTCGTGGGAAACGGCGGCACGGAGCACGGTCCGAGCCGCGGATACGTAACCGCGTATGACGCCGAGACCGGCGAACAGGCATGGCGGTTCTGGATCGTACCGGGCAATCCGGCTGATGGCTTCGAGAACGAGGCGATGCGAATGGCGGCCGCGACGTGGACGGGCGAATGGTGGCTTCACGGCGGCGGCGGCAATGCCTGGCACGGCATCACTTATGACGCCGAGCTCGACCAGCTCTACATCGGCACCGGCAACGGATCACCGTGGAACCAAAAGATCAGGAGTCCCGACGGGGGCGACAACCTCTTCCTGTGCTCGATCGTGGCGCTCAATCCCGACACCGGCGAGTACCTCTGGCACTACCAAACGGTTCCGGGCGAGACGTGGGACTTCAACTCGAACATGGACATCGTTCTGGCCGACCTCACGATCGACGGCCGCGAGCGGCAGGTCATGCTGCATGCGCCGAAGAACGGTTTCTTCTACGTCATCGATCGCACCAACGGCAAGGTGATTTCGGCCGAGCCGTTCGTTGCGACGACTTGGGCGAGCCACATCGACCTCGCGACCGGACGTCCGGTGGAAAACCCCGCAGCGCGTTACGAAGACGGTCAGGAGCTCGTGACGCCCGGACCCACTGGCGGGCACAACTGGCACGCCATGTCTTTCAACCCGCAGACCGGACTCGCCTACTATCCCAGCGGTTCACAACGTCTACAGCTTCGGCGACGAAGGTTTCGATCTTGCGACGTGGCGCAACAAGAACTGGATCGCCGGCATGGGCGTTGCGTACCAAGTCGTCGCTTCGTCCCGCGAGGATGGACTCTTCAGTACGCTTCAGGCCTGGGATCCGGTGCGCCAGCGGTTGGCGTGGGAGATCCCGCTGCCGGGACCCGGCATCAACCCGGGTACCATGACCACGGCCGGCAACCTGGTCTTTCAGGGCCGTGCGGACGGCGCGTTTGTGGCGTACCGCGCGGATACCGGAGAGGAGCTCTGGCGCACGGAGCTCGGGCTCGGCATTCAAGCACCACCGATGACCTATTCAGTCGCCGGCCGCCAGTACGTGGCGTTGTTGGTCGGCTGGGGCGGCGTTGGGGCCAGGGGCCCGGCAGCCGCGGCACTGGGTTGGGCCTATGGCGTTCACACCCGTCGACTCGTCGTGTTTTCTCTCGAGGGCACAGTGACGCTGCCACCGCAGCCGGACCCGACCGTGCCCGTGCCCATCGAAGCCGATTTCGAAGTCGATCCAGAAGCTGCGGGCCGAGGAGCACAACTCTACGCAGAGCGCTGTGCCTTTTGCCATGGTGCGCAGGTCATCGCCGGCGGACTCACGCCGGATCTTCGCGCTTCGCCGCTGGTTGCTCCGTATGAGCCATTCGCGAGCATCGTGCGGGACGGCATCCGCGCAATGAATGGCATGCCAAGGTATGCCGACCTCACCGACGAGCAACTGATCGCACTCCAGCACTATGTTCGTGAGCAAGCGGCGATTGCGCTCGGTCGTAGCTCAGACCTCATCTACTGCGCGTGCGTGACGACACGACTACCCGCGCTGACTAGCTCTTGTCCGCGCGCCCGGGCAGGAACTCGATCCTATCGATCTGCCAGTCGTACACGTCCGGGTCGTCGGGGACCATCCGAAGTTCACGATCTCGCTTCGTGCCCGCGCACCGCGATCTCCATGGGCGGTACCGGACGAAGCCGAGACGCGTGGCGCCGGTACGTGATCACGAACGTGCCGCCGGCAGTCCAGCGTCCGCAGCAAGCACGCGGCGTCGCAGCACGTGCGCCGAGGGCTCGGACAGCTTCGCCGAACGTTCCGCAACAGGATGAAATCTCATCCAACGGCAAGCACTCGCTAGCTTGAGACGCTGGCTGCCGGGGCTCGCGATACTCGATCGTTACGAAGCCCAGTGGCTGCCGCGGGACCTCATGGCCGGTCTGGTGCTAACGGCGATGCTCGTGCCCGTCGGAATCGCCTACGCGACCGCTTCGGGCCTGCCGGGAATCCATGGACTGTATGCGACGATCGTCCCGTTGCTCGCGTACGCGCTGTTCGGACCGAGTCGAATACTCGTGCTCGGGCCGGATTCATCTCTTGCCGCCGTGATTCTCGCTGTCGTACTACCGCTTTCGGCAAACGATCCGATGCGCGCCGTGGCCATCGCGAGCCTGATGGCGGTGGTATCCGGGATCGTATGCATCGCAATCGGATTGATGCGGCTCGGATTCATCACGGAGCTCCTGTCCAAGCCGATCCGCTACGGCTACATGAACGGCATCGCGCTCACGGTGCTGATCAGCCAACTGCCTAAGCTGTTCGACTTCTCGATCGAAAGCGCCGGACCGTTGCGCAACCTTGCGCAGATCGGCGAGGCGCTGCTCGGGGGGGAAGCGAACTGGGTCGCGTTTGCCGTCGGGGCGGGCACGCTGGCCGCGATCCTGCTGCTCAAGCCCTTCAAACGAGTCCCCGGGATGCTGATCGCCGTCGTGGCTGCAACTGTCGTGGTAGGTGTGCTCGGCCTCGACCAAACCGCGGCCGTGAAGGTGCTCGGTCCGCTGCCTCAAGGTCTCCCGTCGTTCGCATTGCCCTGGGTCGATCCTGCCGACCTCGGCCAGATCGTAATCGGCGGCTGCGCAGTCGCTATGGTCGCGTTCGCCGATACCAGCGTTCTATCGCGGACGTACGCGGCGAAGATCCGCACACCGGTAGATCCGAACCAAGAGATGGTCGGTCTCGGCGCCGCCAATCTGGCCGCCGGCCTGTTTCAGGGATTTCCGATCAGCAGCAGCTCTTCGCGTACGCCGGTCGCCGAGGCAGCGGGCTCCAAGACTCAGCTCACCGGCGTCGTCGGCGCGATTTGCGTCGCGTTGTTACTGCTGTTCGCACCCAATCTGCTCCAGCACCTGCCGAGCAGCGCGCTCGCCGCAGTCGTGATTGCCTCTGCGATCGGTCTCTTCGAGCTCGAAGACTTGCGCCGTATCTTCCGCATCCAACGATGGGAGTTCTGGCTGTCCATTGTGTGCTTTGTCGGCGTTGCGGTGTTTGGCGTGATTCCAGGCATCGGCATCGCCGTCGTTCTCGCCGTCATCGAATTCCTGTGGGACGGCTGGCGCCCACACCACGCCGTCCTCGGGCGAGTCGACGGCATCCGCGGCTACCACGACGTCACGCGCTATCCCGAGGCGCGTCGCGTGCCCGGCCTCGTGCTGTTCCGGTGGGACGCGCCGCTGTTCTTCGCCAACGCCGAGCTATTTCAAGAGCGCGTGCTCGCTGCCGTCGCGCGGTCGCCGACTCCGGTGCGGCGCGTCATTATCACGGCCGAGCCGGTCACCAGCATCGATGTGACGTCCGCGGATGTGCTCGCCGAGCTCGAGCGGAGGCTTCGCGCATCGAACGTCGAGCTGCGGTTCGCCGAGATGAAGGACCCGGTGAAGGACAAGCTGAAACGCTTCGAGCTCTTCGACCACTTCGGCGCCGGAAGCTTCTATCCCACCTTGGGTGCGGCCGTCGACGCGTATCTCGAAGAGCATTCCGTCGACTGGAAGCCCTGAGATACTCACTTGGCACAAGCAGCCGCGATCGAGTTAGTGGGCGTCACGAAGACGTTCGGCAGCGTCACGGCCGTCGACAAGCTCGATCTCACGATTCCGCGCGGCGCGATGTATGGGTTCATCGGGCCGAACGGCGCCGGCAAGACCACGACGATCCGCATGATCATGTCGATCCTGTTGCCCGACTCCGGCGAGCTGCAGGTGCTCGGCCACGCGTCCGCGCTCGAGGCGAAGGATCGCATCGGCTATTTGCCGGAGGAGCGCGGCGTCTATCGCAAGATGAAGGTCGGCGCGTATCTGACGCTTCATCGCACGCCTGAAAGGTGTCGCCAGCCCGGCAGGCCGAGCGTGTGCTCGCTCGGTCGAGCGCGTCGGCTCGGGCGGCGTCGAGGGCAAGCGCTGCGAGGAGCTCTCGAAGGGCATGTCTGCAGAAGATCCAATTCGTCGCGGCGATCATCCACGAGCCCGATCTCCTGATTCTCGACGAGCCGTTCAGCGGCCTCGACCCGGTCAGCACTGCGCCTGTTGCGCGACCTGATCGTCGCCGAGCACCGGCGCGGCGCGACGATTCTGTTCTCGACGCACGTGATGCCGCAGGCGGAAGAAATCTGCGAACACGTCGTGATGATCCATCGCGGCCGCAAGGTGCTCGACGATCCCGTAACTTCCATTCGCGGGCGCTACGATCCGCGCGTGCTGACGTTCGAGCCGCTCGACGCCGCACGCCGACGTCGCGAAGGTGCGCGCGCTGCCCGAGGTGGAGCGCTGCGAGCGCGTGGACGGCAGCTACGACATTCGCTCGTCGACGGCACCGACGCCGCGCGCTCGATGCAGCGGATCACGGCGGCCGTGCGCCGTCGCCCGCATCGAGCTCAAACGGCCGTCGCTCGAGGACGTGTTCGTGCAGCTATCGTGAGCGCGGAAACGCACGCGCACGGCGAGCGGACGCCGCGCGCCGAGCTGCAACGCACGAGCACGGAAAGCCGTCGCAGCGATGAGCAAGGTCTGGCAGATCGCCGTCCGCGAGTTCGTCGCCACCGTGTTCACGCGGGCGTTCATCATTGGCCTGCTCGTGATGCCCGCCCTGATTACGCTCGGCGTCCTGCTCGGCCCGCGCCTGTTCGCGCAGCGGGCGGTGTCAGTCGAGGGCCAGCTCGCCGTCGTGGATCCGACTCGGCAAGGTGCGCGAGCGAGCTGCAACGCGGCGCTCACGCAGGGCACGCCTGCCGCAGAGCTCGCTGCGGCGCTGCGGGCCGCGCGCATCGAGTTTGCCGGCAACGACGCGATCGTCGAAGCGCTCGGGGCGGCGCCGAAGATCAGCTGATCGAACGCCCCGCCGACGCGGACGTCGAACGAGAGAAGGCGTGGCTTGCTGTGCCGGAGCCGGGAACACGGCATCTTGCGCTTGCGGTGATCCACGCGAATGCGGTGGAGCCCAACGCGGGCGAGACCGCGCTCGGCAGCTACGACCTCTACGTGCCGCCGGGCCAAGATCAGCGCGCCGAGATCTCCGTGCACCAGAGCCTTCGCGAGGCCATCATCGCCGCGCGCGTGCGCGCCCGCGGCCTCGACCGCGCTGCGAGTCAACGCGTTGGTCACCGTGCCGCGCGTGCGCTCGATCACCGTCACCGCGGACGGCGAGCGCGGCACCGTCGGCGGCGCTCAATTTCATCTTGCCGTTCGCGTTCATGTTCCTGCTGTTCATGGGCGTCATGGGCAGCGGCAGGGCATGCTCACGACGACGATCGAGGAGAAGTCGAGCCGCGTGATCGAGGTGCTCTTGTCGGCCGTGTCGCCGATGCAGCTCATGGCCGGCAAGCTGCTCGGGCATATGGGCGATCAGCCTGATCGCGATGACGTTGTATCTCGTGCTCGGTCTCGTGTCGCTCGCGTCGTTCTCGCTGTTCGGGCTGCTCGACCTCTCGCTCGTGTTCTACCTGTTCGTGTTCTTCCTGATCGGATTCTTCACGGTCGGCTCGCTGATGATGGCGGCCGGGGCGGCGGTCAACGACATGCGCGAGGCGCAGTCGCTGATGATGCCGTTGACGTTGCTCCTGATCGCGCCGTGGTTACTCATGATGCCGACCTCGCGAAATCCGGATTCGACGCTCGCCGTGATCGTGAGCTTCGTGCCGCCGCTGAACACGTTCGGCATGCTCGTGCGGCTCGCCTCGACGAACCCGCCGCCCGCGTGGCAAGTGTGGCTCTCGATCGCGATCGGAATCGTCGGCGTCGTGGGCGCCGTGTGGTTTGCGGCCAAGGTGTTTCGAATCGGTCTCTTGATGTTCGGCAAGCCGCCGGATTTGAAGACCCTTTGGCGCTGGATCGGGCGGCCTGACGCGGGCGTCGGTAGATCGAACGGAGATTTGGCGGGTTTCTATTCCTACACTAGTATCGGCTCGCCTCACTCAAATAAAAAGCGGAGGATCTTATGCACAAGCACAAGAAAGATCGTGGCGGCGGCCGCGATTCTCACAGGCATCGTCGGCGTGGGATTGGCGTTAGCGCAGCCGCCCACGGGGCCGATGTCGTTTTTCCTGACGAGCAGGGGCTCGGGCAACGGCGGCAATCTCGGCGGGCTCGACGGCGCGGACCGCCTCTGCCAAACCTCGCCCAAGAGGCCGGACACGGGGCGCGCACCTGGCGCGCGTACTTGAGCACGCAGGGTCAGAACGCCGTCAACGCGCGCGACCGGATCGGTCCCGGGCCGTGGTTCAATGTACGCGGCGCGCAGATCGCGGCCAACGTCGAGCAGTTGCACAGCTCGGCGAACCGCATGGCGGTGTTCACGGCGCTCGACGAGCGCGGCAACCAAATTCCGGGCAGCGGTTTCTCGCCGAACCGGCACGACATCCTGACGGGCTCGCAGCCCGACGGTAGGGCGTATCCGGCCGGCGCGGACATGACCTGCGACAATTGGACGAGCAGCAGCGACGAAGGCGGCGCGAAGGCGCGCGTCGGTCATCACGACTACGCAGCCTGGAACTCGACCCACGATTCGCGCGGCTGTAGCCAACCGGGTCTCGTCAGCACGGGCGGCGACGGCTTGTTCTACTGCTTCGCGCTGCCGGCGCAGTAGCAAGAGTGAGCGATACAAGGTTGCCGGCGGCTCGGCCGCCGGCAAGCTTTTTGGGAGACCGCGATGCGGACGAGATTGGGTGTGCTCTTGCTGGCGTTCGGCGCGGTGCCGCTGACGCACGTCGCGGCGCATCATTCGCCCGCGATGCTCTACGACCTGACCCGATGAGATCACGGTCGAGGGCGTCGTCACCGAGTATCAACTCGGTAACCCGCACATGCGGATCTACCTCGACGTCGACAACCAGGGCACCACCGAGAAATGGCTCGCGGAGGGCGGCTCGCGAACGCAGTTGATGCGCGTGGGCTGGACTGGCGACGAGCTCAAACCCGGCGATAAGGTGATCGTCCGCGGTCATCCGCCGCGCGACGGCGTTTCGAAGCTCGTCCACATGGAGTACCTGACATTTCCCGACGGCACGGAGCGGTTTACCGAGGACATCAAGTACGACGAGTTCAACGACCGCCGCCGGCGCCCACAAATGACGGAAGCGCTGCGCCATGACGCCACGTCAAAACGCCAATCCTTGGCGCCCCTCTTCCGTCTGTGCGCTCGCTCGGCGCGCTCGCTCGCGTTGCCGTTCGGAGCGTCGGCGCAGACGGCCGATCCGGTCGAGCCGTTTCTCGGCACCTGGAGCGGCGTCTTCACCACGCAAGATCACGAGTACTGGACGTTCGCTGATCTTCAGTGCTTCGTGGGTTGTCCGCTCGATTTCTATGACCATTTGAGCGCGCTGCTCGCGGATCCCGCGAATGACGTCGTCCCGCCATGGCGTTATCGGGCGAGAGCGAAGCGGCTTGGCTCGCCGCGTTCGAGGCGACGCTGACGCCTCTCGGCCGGCAGGTCCGAGAAGCCAATAAGCCGGAGAACGATCCGAAGTTTCTCAACTGCCAACCGTATGGCTTCGTCCGCGAGGTGACGAACCCGTTGCCGATGCAGATCCGCCGCGATGGCGAGCACCTGCGTGGTCCGCTACGAAGAGTGGTCGCTGTTTCGCCCCATCTACTTGGATGGCCGGCCGCAGCCCATGCACCGCACGCCGAGCCTGCTCGGTCACGCGGTTGGGCGCGTCGAGAACGGCGTGCTGATCGTTGAGACCGCGCGCGTGACGCCGGACTTGATCTCCGATACGTCGCAAGCAGGTCATAGCGGCGAGCTGACGGCCGTCGAACGGTACACGGTGCGCGACAACCCGCACCGCCTCGAGGTCACGCTCACCCTCACGGATCCCGCAATGTTCACGAAGCCCTTGGTCGTCACCAAAACCTGGCTCTACACCCCGGACGTCGAGCTCGTGCAGGACACCTGCGGGCAGCAACCCGGAAAACCCTGATCGTCGACGTCGGGTTTGCGAGATGCGTCGTACGGAGGGCAGCCTGTCGATTTGGCACTCTGCCGAACGACAATTGGCGTCATGCACCAAAATTCCAGTGGTCGATCGGGAGAAAATCAGTGAAGTTCCTCTGTCTCGGTTATTTCGACGAAGAAACGTTCAACGCGATGTCGCCCGCCCAGCGCGACGCGCAGATGGACGCGTGCTTGGCCTACGACGAAGTGCTGCAGTCGCAGGGTCACGTCCTCGGCGGGGAAGGGCTCGATAGCCCCCGCAACACGGCAACCCTGCGTCATCGCAACGGCAAGGTTGTCGTCACCGACGGGCCGTTCGCCGAAACGAAGGAGCAGATCGGCGGCTTCGTCCTGCTCGAAGCACGCGACCGCGATCACGCCATCGAGCTCATGAAGCGGCACCCCGGCCTGGGCGTCGGGCCGTGGGAGATCCGCGCAGTCTTTGACATGACCGAGCTCATCGCGGAGAGCAGCGCACGGCGGGGCAAAGCGCGGCCGGCCGCTTGAGCAGGCGGAATCCTACGCGTCGCGCGGCTGCCGGATGATTAGCTTGGCGGCAGCTTCAAGCTGCCGGAGGCTACGTCGGCGAAGAGGCCCCGAAATTTCGTTGACGTGCAAAGGGACCGGGCGCGTACGTAGGGTCCCCGCGTGAGCTCGTCAAGTCACCCGACGATCGCCGACGAACGTCAGGCTGCCTTACGAGCGACGGAGATCGTCCAGTGAATTGACGATCCGCCGCGGACAGCCGACGTGCACGCGACCAACTTCTGTGGAAATGGAAGACGCGTGATCCTCGGGCGGCTCGGCGAGCCCGATCGACCCGTGCAAGCTCATTTTTGACGCGGTTTTCTTCGTTCGTTAGGCTCCCCACAAAGAGGCGCGCATTGCTGCGCGCCGCCGCCACGCTGGCGGGCGGCGACGAATGCGAGCGGACCGCCTGGGGCTCGCTCGCCCGATAACGATCACAACACAGGGAGGCCTACCGTGAAGCGAAACAACACAACGACGATCAGCGGACTGCGCCGGACGAGACTCTCGATTGCCGTTGGCGGTGCGCTGTGTGCCGGCATGGCCGCCGCGCAGGACGTGAGCCCGGGGCCTGCGGGCGTCGACGAGGTCACGGTCACCGGCTCGCGCATCACGCGCGACGGCATGAACTCGCCGACGCCCGATCACCGCGATCACCGCCGAGGACATGCAGATGATGGCGCCGGGCCAGTTCATCGACTCGCTCGATTATCTGCCGCCGTTCTTCATGAACGACGCGCCGGACACCGCGGCGAGCAAGTCCCAATCCGCGGGCGCAGCGAACGTAAACCTGCGCGGCTTGGGCGCGAACCGCACGCTGGTGCTGCTCGACGGCCGCCGGATGGTGCCGTCGAATCGGCTCGGCGCTGTCGACATCAACTTGTTCCCCGAAGCGATGGTCGAGCGGGTCGAGGTCGTCACCGGCGGCGCGTCCGCGGTCTACGGCACCGATGCGGTCGCCGGTGTCGTGAACTTCATTTTGAAGGACGACTTCGAAGGCTTCGACATTCACACGCAGGCCGGAGTCACCGATCGTGACGACGGCGAGCACAAGGAGGTGTCCGTCGCCTACGGCACCGATATCGGCGAGCGCGGCCACCTCATGGCGTCGGCGGAATGGTACGACGCCCACAAGATCGAGACGCTCGAAGGCCGCGACTGGTTCCAACACTGGGGCTTGATTCAGAACCCCGGTGCGGGGCCGCGTGACCTCGTGCGCCCGGACGTCGTGTCGTACACGTACACGGCCGGCGGCTTGATCAACAGCACGCTGCCCGGCGTGGGTACCGGCGCCGACCGAATTCCGACGGCGATCCATCGCCTCGAATTCCTGCCCGACGGCTCCGCGCAGCCGTTCGTTCCCGGCAACCTCATCGGCGCAAACCCGGCGACGGGGCCCCGCGTAAGCACCCCGGGCGGCAGCTACGGCACGCACCAAATCACGAACGGCGGCAGCGGCTGGGACGCGGTCACGGACCGCGGCGGCTCGCTCGTGCCCGCGACCGAGCGCAACAGCTTGTTCGCGCACTACGATTTCGACTTGTCCGATACGACCACGCTCTACGCGCAGTTCCTCATGGGCAGCAACGAGGTGAACAGCGTCGGCACTCTACCGCTAGGCATCGCGAACTGGGCCGGCACGATCTACAGCGGCAATCCGTTCTTGCCGGCCAACGTTCAGCAGCTCATGACGGCAAACAACATCCCGTCCTTCCTGCTCGAGCGCTACCACACGACCGCCGATCTCGCGCACGACCGGTTCATCACGGACAACGACACGCGGTCGCTCACATTCGGCGCCGACGCGGAGATCCAGAACGGCGCGTTCGAAGGCTGGACGCTCGGCGGCTATGCGCAGCTCGGCACGAACGACAACCAGATCACGCAGGTCGACTTCATCCGCACCGACCGTCTGCCCGAAGCGATGGACGCGGTGCGGCATCCGGTCACGAACGAGATCGTGTGCCGCGCGTCGCTGTTCGATCCGGCCAACTACGGCAATTGCGTGCCGATCGATCTTCTCGGCGTCGCACGCGCGTCGCAGACCGCAATCGACTACGTGCTGACCGGCGATCAGTTCATCCTTGCCGAGACGGACCAGAAAGTCGTTGAGTTCTCGATGGAGGGAGACATAGGCGATGGCTGGGGCGCTGGCCCGATCTCGCTCGCGTTCGGCGCGGGTTGGCGTGACGAATCGATCGACCAGACGCTCGGTCCCGCCGACATCATCGCGCTTTCGATGCCTCTCAACGACACCAATCCTGCGTGCACGAGCAACACCGTGGACCTATTGAATCCGCCCGCGGGCTGCCGCGGCGTCCGCGGCGTGCCGGCGCAATTCTCGGCCACGCCGAACGAGGTCTTCATCTTCACGAACGTGCAGCCGATCTCGGGCGAGTATTCGGTATCGGAAGCATTCGTCGAGACGCTGTTACCGCTCGTCTCCGGCATCACGGGCGTCGAGCAGCTCGATCTCACCCTCTCCGCGCGTTACGCGGACTACGAAGGCTCGGGCGGCATCTGGGCCTGGAAGGCCGGCCTCGACTGGCAGATCCACGACGCCGTGCGGTTGCGCACGACGCTGTCGCGCGACATTCGCGCGGCGACGCTGTCGGAGCGGTTCGATCGCCAAGGCGTGGGCAGCGCCGTCAACGACCCGGAGTTCGGCGGCCTGAACTACACGACGACGCAGATCATCGGCGGCAACCCGAACCTGAATCCGGAAGAAGCCGACACGCTCGCGTTCGGCGTCGTCTGGCAGCCGAACTTCCTCGAAGGCTTCTCGATGTCGGCGGACTACTACGAGATCGACATCGCGGGCGCGCTCGCGCAGGTGGGTGTGCAGGTCATCGTCGACCAGTGCTACCAGGGCGTCGCCGAACGCTGCTCGAAAGTCACGCGTGATCCGATCACCAACCGCGTCACGATCGTCGATAACGCCTTTGTCAACCAAGACTCCGCCCGCGTCGTCGGCACCGACTTGGAGATCGGCTACACGATGCAGCTTTCGGGCGGCGGCACGCTGTCCGCACGGCTCCTGGCCACGTGGCTCAACGAGAACTCGACCACGGCGCTCAACGCGGCGAAGCGCGACGTCGCCGGCGAGACCGGCGACGGCTCGTTGCCGGAGTTCAAGTCGACGACGTACCTGCGCTATGCGAAAGGCCCGTTCAGTCTGTTCGCGCAGGAGCGTTTCATCGGCTCGGGCTCGCTCGACTTCGACGACATCGAGGGCGTCACGATCGACGACAACTCGGTCGCCTCGCGGTACTACACCGACCTCGGGCTCACATGGGGACCCGAGGGCGCGAACTTGAACTGGGAGCTCTTCTTCAACGTCCAGAACCTGTTCGACCGGGATCCGCCGGCGGCGGCTTCGTTCGCGCAGTTCAGCGGCACGCGCCCCACGAACGACCGGCTGTTCGACTTTTACGGTCGGCGCTTCGTCGTCGGTGTCGACTTGAGCTTCTAGTCACGCCCGCTCGACGATTGACATAACCGCCGATTCGCTCGGCCGTATCGTAGCGATTCGTTGCGCCTTCGCCGCCGAAATTGACAGCCGCGCGGCGCGCGAACATCCTGCCCGGACTGATAAAGGCACACCTTTCGAAAGAAAGGGTCGCAAAGCCACCGGTCTAACGGGAAACCTACGACAGCGGGGTTGCCAGCACATCGAAGCGGCGGTGCACGCCACTTGGTGTTCTTTCCCCCTGTTGCTCACACCCGTGAAGCCGACCTAGAGCTCGAGGGAGGATTCAACGCCATGGCGCTAAACGACCTGCTCGCCGTCACTCCGTATCCCGCTATCTCGGCCCTGCTCCTGATCGTGCTCGCGATCGCGGTTCTGTATCTCGCGCGCGCTTCCGCGCACACCGTCATTGCGACCGTGTTCCAGGCGCTGAGCGAGGTGCTTAAACTCGCCGCGCAGGCCGTGACCGCTGGCGAGCAGCGTTTGAGCGCACGCAACCGTGAGGTGCTGCTCGCAGCCGGCCGCGAGTCGAAAGAGCGCATCATCGAGCGCGAGTTCGACCGCGTCGGCGCCAGCGTCCACAAAGATCTCGCGGGCTACCCGGCGTTGCAGCGCGCGTTGACCGAAGCCATCACCCGCGTCGACGAGGATCACCAGCAGGCCGCAGAAGTCCCGCCGGATCCGCCGGGCTGGGTGAAAGCCGTCGAAGCGGTCGCAAAGCTCGACATGCGCCAAGACCAAGCCGTCGGGCCGATCCTGGACGACATTCATGACTCGCTCGTGAAAGCACAAAGCGCGGCGCTCGGCGAGTACCGAGCGGCAAGCGCGCGCCGGCATTCACTGCTGCAAAAGATGATGCCGCAATGGCGACTCGTCCAGCAGACGCTGGTCAAAGTGGACAAGAACGTCGAGAGCTTGCTCGAGCGCTCGCGCTCGATCGATCGGCATCTCGAAGAGTACCGGGAGATCGTGAACGGCACGGATCGCGCGCTGCAGGTGCTGTCGTCTTCATCGCTCGTCCAGTTCTTCATCTCGGCCGCGGTGCTCGGCGTCGCATTCGGCGGGGCGGCGGTCAACTTCTCGTTGATTGCCCGGCCGATGGCGGAGATGGTGGGAGGCACCAACTTCACCGGCGCCTTCCGCACGGCCGATATCGCGGCGCTCGTGATCATCATGGTCGAGGTTTCGATGGGACTGTTCCTCATGGAATCCCTGCGGATCACGCGGCTTTTCCCCGTGATCGGCGCGCTGCCCGACAAGATTCGCGTGCGGATGATCGCCGTGACGTTCGTGATCCTGCTGATGCTCGCGTCCGTGGAAGCGGGGCTCGCTTATATGCGCGAAATCCTCATGCAGGACGAGCTTGCGACGTCCGCCCTGCTGCGCGGCGGCACCACGGTCGGCGTGAGCGATTACCTCTGGATCACCACGGCTGCGCAAATGGGGATGGGCTTCACGTTGCCGTTCGCGCTCGTGTTCGTCGCGATTCCGCTAGAGACGTTCGTTCACTCGCTGCGCACGGTCGTCGGATTGAGCGGCATCGGGCTGCTGCGGCTGATGCGGTTGCTCTTGAAGGTCGTCGGCAATCTGTTCGGGCACGCGGGCGCTGCGCTCGTGCGCGTTTACGACATCGCGATCTTCCTGCCGCTGTGGATAGAGGCGGCCCGCGCAAAGTCCAGCCCTGCAAACGCCGACACCAAACGCTCGAACAGCAAGAAAGCGGAGGTGGTGCAATGAGCGCGCGAACCCTGCAAGGCACGCTGCGCCTCACGGCGCTTGCGGCGCTCCTCGCCGCCGGTTGCGCGCCGTCGGCGCCGCGTAATACCGGCGTGTATTTATTGCTGGACACGTCGGGCACCTATCGCCAGGAGCTCGACAAAGCGGAGCAAATCATCAACTACACGCTGTCGCGGCTCGGCGCGCTCGACTCGTTCGCGGTCGCGCGCATCGATACCGGCAGCTTCAGCGAGGAGGACATCATCGCGAAGGTCACGCTCGACGATCGTCCGAGCACGGCCAATACGCAAAAGCGCGACTTCTCGCAAGCCGTGGGCGGCTTTCTCGACGGCATCGAGAGCTCGCAATATACGGACATCACAGGGGGTCTTCTACAAGCGGTCGAGTTCCTCAACGAGAAGGAGCCGGGACGAAAAACGATCCTGATCTTCTCCGACCTCAAAGAGGATCTCGAGAAAGGCTACGTACGCGACATCGAAGTGCCGCTCGAGGGCTTCGAGGTCGTCGCGTTGAACGTCACGAAGCTGCGCAGCGACAACATCGACCCGCGCGAGTACCTCGCCCGCCTCGACGAGTGGCGCACGAAGGTCGAGGGCGAAGGCGGGCGCTGGCGCGTGATCAACGACCTCGATCGCCTCGAGGGCCTGCTGAACCCCGTGTCGCTGTAGAAATCGGGGTCAGGCACCGTGCCTGACCCCGTGCCTGACCCCGGCTGCTAGTTAAACGAGAAGTTCAGGCCGAAATACACCTCGAGCGGGCGGCCGACGCTGCCGTCCCAAAGTTGCTGCGACACGGTGTAGAAGAACGCCGGGCTGTAGTACTCGTCGGTTAGATTTGTGCCGGCGAAGATCAACGACCAGTTCGTGCCGGTGTCGTACACGAGCCGAGCATTGAGCAAGCCGAACGCCTCCTGCGTGCGCTGCAGCGGTCCGCCCGCAAACGTCGTGTAGTCGTCCGTCCACGTGTAGTCGAGCCGCGCCGAGATGCTCCGGCCGTTCGACAAGCTGCCAGTCGTATTGGCCCCAGACATTCGCCGTCATGTCCGGCGCGCCGGGGAATTTGTCTCCTTCATCGAACGCCGGCACCGTGCCTTCGCCGGCCTGGCCGAGCTCGACGAACTTGGTATCGAGCAACCCGGTGTTGAAGCCGAGCTGGAAGTTCTCGCCGCCGAGCCAGGTCAGCTCGAACTCGACGCCGGTCGCCTCCGCCTCGAGCACGCCGGCGTTCAACAGGTTCGGGAAGTAGTTGACCTCATAGGTATTCGTCGTGTCGCAGCGAGCCGCGCACGGCAGCGTCCGCTCGGCGAAACCGTTGCCGTCGATATCCCACCAGACCGTCGCGACGTAGGTCGTCCCGATCATGTTCTGCCAGTCCGTCATGAAGGCCGTCAGATTCGTGCGCACCCGGCCGTCGGCCCAGTCGGCCTTCATGCCGATTTCGAAGCTGTCGACCGTTTCCTCACCGCGGATCAGCTGATACGGCAAGTCGACGGCCGCGGGATTGGTGTTCTGAATATCCCGCAGCAAGCCGCCCGTTGCGACCCCACCGCTCATGACGAGAATGTTCGGAGGCACCTGACTCACGCCGCCCGGCTGATAGCCGTTCGAGAGCGTCACGTACGTCATGATGTCGTCGGTCCACTGGTACTGGAGCGATACCCGGGCCGTCGTCTGGTCGTACTCGGTGGCCGCGCCTCGCGCAGTTACCGCGGTATAGCCGAACGGATCGCGGAGCTGGTACTCGAAATCATCCCAGGGCTGATACTCCATGAGGTTCGCGCCCCTGACCTGGTACGTGCCTCCGCCGTTGTCGTCCTGTTGCGACCGCGCACCGAGCCCGAGCGTGAACCGCTCCGTCATGGCCCAGCTGAAGTCCGCGAAAAAGGCGCTCGTATTGAAGTCGGTGATATCGATGAGCTCCGTGTTCGGACCCGTCAGGCCCGCGAGCACGGCCGGCGTAACGCCGCGGTTGTTGTAGAGCGTATTGGCGTTCGGATTCGTCGTGTACGTAGCCCATGCTGCCGCGATCGCTGCTGGCGTCATTTGCGGCGTGGCCGTTTCGGGCTGGGCCAGCGCCCGCATGCGGTTGTTGAAGCACTCCGCCCGGTCCGCATTCGTGACGCCGCGCAGCGCCGCGTTTGCGATGAGATCGCAAACGAACGGCACCCCATGGTACGTGGGGACCCGAGACTTGATGTTGCGCTGGCTGTCGTAGTACCCGACGACCCAGTTGAATTGCTCGCGATCGCCGAGCGTGCCGAGGAACTGCAGCTCCTACGAATCCTCGTTGATCTCGTCGTTGTCCTGACGGTCGGCAAACCACACCCTCGAATCCGAGTCGAAGTCCACCATGAGGCGCCGCGTCTGCTTGCGATCGCCGGCGAGCGCACGAATCGTGAAAGCGTCGCTGATGCTCCAGTTGACCTCGAGCGCTTGCCGATCGAGATCGAGCTGCAGCCCGTTCGTATCGTGGGCGACGCGCGTTTCATACTCGTCGACGATGCCGCCCGGGAAGCCGGAGCCCACGTTGTGGTCGTCGTAGAGAATCCCAAACGCGTTCTCGTACGCCTGCGCGTGCGCGTTCGTATTGAACACGACGCCGTTCGGCAACGTGAAGATGCTCTTCGGACCGATCTCCCAAACGGCGCGGGCGCCGCCCTTGCGGTCTTGCTCGCTGCGGTCGTAGCTGTAGCGGATGTCCAAGTTTTCCGTCGGAGTGAACAGCAGATCCGCCCGGTAGAATTGATCGTTGATGTCGCCGTACTTGTAGCCGCTGTCGAGGCTCTGCATGTAGCCCTCGGTGCTCATGTCGGCGAACGTGAATTTCGCCAGGAACTTCTCCGCTAGCGGCACGTCGACGGAGGCCTGGATGTCGAGCTTGTCGTACGTGCCCGACCGCACCTCGACCCGCGCCCCGAACTCGTCGGACGGCCGGCGCGTGACGTAGTGCACGGCTCCGCCGAGCGCGGAATTGCCGAACAGCGTGCCTTGCGGGACCGCGCAACACCTCGATGCGGTCGACCTCGACGACGCCCATCGTGAACAGCCCGATCGTGCTCGTTTGATCGATGCCGTCGACGTAGACGGCGACGCCCGGCACACCGCGGACGCGAAACGCCGCGTTCGACTCGATCTCTCGGCCCTGCCCGCCCTGCACCGAGAGGTTCGGCGCCAACGCATTCATGTTGCCGATCATGTCGATGCCGCGCGCCTCGAGCGACTCGCCGGTGAACGCGGTGATCGCGAGAGGCACCGTTTGAAGGTTTTCCTCGCGGCGCCGAGCGGTCACGACGATCTCGTCGAGCGAGCCCGCCGCCGGCTGATTTTGCGCCCGCGCGTCCTGCGCGGCTGGCGCGAGCAAAGTGGCGGCGATAGCGCCGCCGATGCCGAATCTCAGTTTCAGAATGGACATGGCATTAACCCCCTTGAAACGTATGGTCCGTGGGACTGGGATGCGAACACGGCGAATCGCCTCTTGGGCGAAAAGCGCGGCATTCCCGCGTGGGAAGCCCCCGTGCGAGCAAAGGTCTGTGGAGCTTGTGGGGAACGACGAATCGAGCCCGAGCGCGCTCGGCCGAGCAAGCGGTCGTGAGCGGCAAACGTGCGGCTCAACGCTAATCTCCCCCATCGCGTCAATTACGCCGACTGTTGTTTTGGCGCCGAGCCCTGTCGGCCGCCAGTCGTTCGCGCCTTAGTGTAGGAAGATGTGAGGCAACAGTCACGGCTTTTTGATTGTTGCAAGGAAGGCACAACGCGCGGACCGCTAGCCCGGCGTTGCCTCTGTCGCGCGGCAGAAAGCCGGACCGGCGCTATGCTGGGACGAACTCCATACGGAGCCGTCCAATGCTGAGCTCGTATTGCACTGCAGCAGCGGCGCTTGCCGCCCTGCTCTTCGGCGGTTGCGCGACCGCGCCGACGCCGCCTGCACCGACGTCGGAACCTGCGCCGCCGCCCGTCCCGAGCACGGCGCCGTTCATGCCGGTGGCCACCGTGCTCGAGCTCATGGAGAGCGTGATCGCGCACGCGGCCGAGGAGTACTGGGGCGCGGTGCTCGTGGTCGTCGACGAGACCGGAGTGACCGAGGACTATCCCGAGACCGACGAGGAATGGGAGGAAGTGTGGGCCGCCGCGATGAGCATCGCGGAGTCGGGGAATCTACTGATGATGGCACCGCGCGCGGTCGACAACGGCGCCTGGATGCAGTTTTCGACGTCGTTGGTCGAGGTCGGCGTGCTTGCCGCAGCCGCGGCGCAAGCGAAGGATCCCGAGCGCGTGTTCGAAGCCGGCGAGCAGGTCTACAACGTCTGCGTCGGGTGCCACATGCGCTACATTCCCGAGTGAGAGCGCGCCGGCGCGCGGCCCTAGGCGTCGGAACCGGCGCAGACTTGGTCGATGAACGTCGCGACGGCCGGCCCGAGCGTGTCGTCGGGCAAACCGATCTGCAGCACGCTCGACAAATGGTTGTGCTCGGGCAAGTAAATGAAGCGCGGGAACCGATTCGTCGCTTGCGTGCGCGTCGCCACGAGGGCCGCCGCTTGGCGTTGAAAGTCGTCGCCGTCGAGCTCCGTCACGGCCGCGAGCAAGGGCACGCTGGTGCGCGCGAGCGCGGCGAGCGTAGCGAACTGTCCCCACTTCGTATCGTCGGGTCCGAAGTACGCGCGCTGAAAATCATTGCGGTCGGCGTTCGCGATGTCGTAGATGCCCGAGATCAGCAGCGCGCCGGCGACCGGAGCGTCGGGCCCTTGCAGCCGCGGCAACGCCAAGAAGCTTGCCGTGTGCACGGCGCCCGCCGACTGACCCATCACGAAGATCTTTCGCCGATCGCCCCCGAACTTAGCGGCATTCGATGCAAGCCAGCGCACGGCCTGCGCAACGTCCTCGGCGCCGGCCGGCCAAACGTGTGCGGGCGCGAGCCGGTAGGTCATCGTGACGCCGACGAAGCCGCGCGCCGCCGCCCACCGCCCGACGTTGTCGTAGAACGGCGTGCCGGGCAGCGTCTTGTCGCCCATGATGAAGCCGCCGCCGTGCACGAAGAGAAGCACCGGAGCGCCGCTGCCGCGCGTGCGCGGCTCGAACACGTCGAGCCGCTGGCGCTCGTCGGAACCGTAGCGCTCGTCGCGCCGCACCTCCACGTCCGGCGGCGCGTGCGCGGCGTGGAGCTCGGTGAAGAGCGCATGGGTGCCCTCGACGAGCGGCATCGTGATTTCTCGCCCGAGCGAGCGGATCTTCGCGCGTGTCTTTGTATCCATCGTGTTTGGGTCCGGCGTCCTCGCAAAGCGTCATGTTACGGCCGTGGCATGCATATTGCAGCCGTTCGCGGCGCGATTGAGGGCTGCGAGCGAGTGGGCGATCGGCATGCGGACGTTCAAATGCGATTCTTGCGGCGGCAAGCTGTTTTTCGAGAACGACACGTGTCTTGCTTGTGGTCAGAGGGTGGGCTTTCGCGCGGACGCGCTCACGATGACCACGGCCCTGGCCGCTGCGTCCGCCGCTCTCCTGCCGTGCCGGAATTGGACCGAGCTCCACGCTTGCAACTGGTTCGCGGCCTCCGGGCACAACGGCGGCGGCTACTGCATCTCGTGCGCGCTCAACGAAGTCGTGCCCGATCTGAACGATCCGCAGCGGCTCGCGCTCTGGGTGCAGACCGAGCGCGCGAAGAAACGCCTTCTGTTCACGCTGCTCGAGCTTGGCTTGCCGCTCAGTTTGGCGAACAAGGAACCGCTGCGTTTTCGGTTGCTCGCGGATCGACGCGTGGACACCGGCGAGGTCGCTCCGCCGAAGGAAGAGCCGATTTACATCGGCCACGACAGCGGCTGCCTCACGCTGAACGTCGTCGAGGCCGATGACGCCGTGCGCGAAGCGATGCGCAAGCGCATGAACGAGCGCTATCGCACGATGCTCGGGCACCTGCGCCACGAGATTGGCCACTACTATTGGTACCTCTTCGTCGACGGCACGCGTCTCGCGGCGCCGTTCCGCGCACTATTCGGCGACGAGCGAGCCGACTACGAGGCCGCGCGCGCGAAGCACTACGAGGCGGGACCGCCGGATGGCTGGCAGCAGTCGTTCGTGAGCGCCTACGCGACGATGCATCCGTGGGAGGATTTCGCGGAGACCTGGGCGCACTACATTCATATCCTCGACACGCTCGAAACCGCGAGCGACTCGGCGCTAGCCATCGGCGGGAGCACGATCGTCTCGCCGCTGCCCCTCGCCGTGGAACGGCCGTTCGCGGCGATCTTGCACGAATGGCTGCCGCTCGCCGTGTGTCTGAACCAGCTCAACCGCAGCATGGGCACGCGCGACGCCTACCCGTTCGCGCTGCCGGACCGCGTGATGCAGAAGCTCGACTTCGTCCACGCCCTTTGCCTCGAAGCCACTGGCGAGGGCGCGCCCCGCCGCGGGCCGCGGCCCGCCGCCGACGCCCAAGTGGAGACCTTGCACTGACGCCGAGGGCCGGCTGTCAACCGACAGACCTGCCGTGCGTTTCCTACCGTAAAGTATGTCCTTCGACGGAAGGAGCCTTCGGATGCTGACGGTACGGGCGGCGATCGCCGCGAATCGGTTCGGGCTCGGCGCCCGGCCGAACGACGCAAACCTCATCGGCGACGACGCTCGGGAATGGCTCGAGGACCAGCTTGAAGCGGCGGCCCCCGCGGCCGAGCCGCCGGGCGATCCCCCCGCATCGGCGCTCGCGCTGCAAGGCGTGCGCGACACCCGTATCGCGCGCGCAATTGCGGCAAACGCGCGGGCCGCCGCCCAGGGCAGCCCCACGAACCGTCGGCAACCTGCGCCCCGCCGCCTGGCGACGGCGGCGAGCCCACGGCCGAGCCTCGACAGGCGCCGCCGGGCATAGACGCGCAAGCGATCCGCGACTTCGCGCAATTCGTGCGCGAGCACTACGTCGAGCAGATCGACGAGCGGCATCGGCGTGCGATCGAGACGGAGCGACCGTTCGTCGAGCGGCTCGTGCACTTTTGGGCGAACCACTTCGCCGTATCCGCGGACAAGCAACCGCTCGGCACGATCGCCGGCCTGTACGAGCAGGAAGCGATTCGGCCGAATGTGACCGGCAGTTTCTTGACGCTCCTCACTGCGGTCGAGCGGCATCCCGCGATGATTCTGTATCTCGACAACCAGGCGTCGATGGGGCAAAGCTCCGCGGCCGCGAATTTCGTGCGCCGCAACCGCGGCCGCGAGCTCGGGCTGAACGAGAACCTCGCGCGCGAGATTCTCGAGCTGCACACGCTCGGCGTCGACGGCGGATACACGCAAGCCGACGTCACGGAATTCGCGAAGGTGCTGACGGGCTGGTCGATCGGCGGTGCGATCGGTCAGCGCGGCTTAGCCGGAAACGCCGGTGCGCGCAGGCCCGCTTCGGCGGCGACGGCGGCGACCCCGGCGAGTTTCACTTCCGCGCGCAGATGCACGAGCCCGGCGACAAGACCGTGCTCGGCAAGCGCTACAGCGAGCGCGGCGTCGAAGAAGGCGAGGACGTACTGCAGCGCGCTCGCGCTGCATCCGACGACGGCGCGGCATCTCGCGACGAAGCTCGCGCGGCACTTCGTCGCAGACGATCCGCCCGCGAAGCTCGTCGAGCGCTTGAGCGACGTGTATCTGCGCAACGACGGCGAGCTCATGCCCGTCTATCGCGCGTTGATCGCGGCCGAGGAAAGTTGGCGCGAGCCGCTCGCGAAATTCAAGACGCCGCACGACTTCGTGATCTCGACGTATCGCGCGCTCGACTTCGCACCCGATAACCTGCAGCCCAGTCACGGCGATTTCTGACGCAGGCTCGGCCAGCGGCCGTACACGCCGGGCTCGCCGGCCGGTTGGCCCGACACGGCAGCGAATTGGAACGGCGGCGACGCGCTGCTGAAGCGCATCGAGTTCGCGGCCGCGGCCGTCGGCCGCCGATCGGCGATCGCGTCGATCCGCTGCCGCGCGCGGACGCGGTGCTCGGCGCGCTCGCAGGCGAGCACACGCGCGCGAGCATGCGCGGCGCCGAAAGCGCCGCGCAAGGGTCTCGCGCTGCTGCTCGCCGCGCCGGAATTTCAGAGGAGATAGCGATGTTGCAGCGTCGTACCTTTCTCGCGGCCTCGGCGCAAAGCTGACGCTGCTCGCGCCGTTCGGCGCGTTGTCTGCGGCGCCGAACCCGGATGCGCGATTCGTCCTCGTGATTCTGCGCGGCGGCCTCGATGGCCTCGCCGCCGTGCCGCCGTACGGCGAGCCCGCAATACGCGCGTTGCGCGGCGCCGCTCGCGATCGATTCGCCGGGCACCGAAAGCGGCGTGCTCGACCTCGACGGCACGTTCGGCCTGCATCCCGTCGCTCACGAACTTGCACGCGATGTATCGCGGCATCGAGCTGCTCGTGCTGCACGCCGCTGCAACGCCGTATCGCGAGCGCTCGCACTTCGATGCGCAGAACGTGCTCGAGGCCGGCGGCGCGACCCCGCGCCACGAGCGACGGCGGCTGGCTCAACCGCGCGCTCGCCGCGCTTGCCACCGGCGGCGACTCGCGCGCGCGCGGTCGCGCTCGCCGACAGCGTGCCGCTCGTGCTGCGCGGCGAGCTCGCCGTGAGCTCGTGGGCGCCGTCGCGCTTGCCCGACGCCGACGAGGACACGCTGGCGCGCGTGCGCAGGCTTTACGAGGCTGCCGATCCGGAGCTCGCCGCGAGCCTGAACGAGGCGCTCGAGGCACGCGAGATCGCGGGCGACGCCGGCGAAACGCAGCGCATGGCCGGCCGCGGCGGGCAGCAGATCGCGCCGCTCGCGAGCGCCGCCGCGCGTTTCTCGGGCAGCGCCGACGGCCCGCGCATCGCGGTGCTCGACGCCGGCGGCTGGGACACGCACGCGAACCAAGGCGCAGCGCAAGGCACGCTCGCGCTGCGCCTGCGCGGGCTCGACGCCGGCTTCGCAGATGCTGAAGACCGAGCTCGGCGCGCACTGGCGAGAGACGACGGTGCTCGTCGTCACGGAGTTCGGCCGCACGGTCGCCGTCAACGGCACGCGCGGCACGGATCACGGCACGGCCGGCTGCGCGTTCCTCGCCGGCGGAGCCGTCGCGGGCGGCCGCGTGATCGCGCGACTGGCCAGGCCTCGCCGCGCGCGATCTGCACGAGGGCCGCGACCTGCGCGCGACGCTCGATCTGCGCGGCGTGTTCAAGACGGTGCTCGCGGAGCAATTCGGCGTCGCGGAAAGCGTGCTAGAGACCACAGTGTTCCCGGACAGCTCGGCCGCATCACCGCTACCGAACTTGATCACGAAAACCTAGTCGGGGTCAGGCACGGGGTCAGACCCCGAGCCTGACCCGAAGCCTGACCCCGTGCCTGACCCCGTGCCTGACCCCGAGTGTCTACACGATCGGCCACTCCAATCACTCGATCGAAAAATTCATCGAGCTTCTGAACCTGCATGGCGTGCAAGCGGTCGCCGACGTGCGCTCGCAGCCGTACAGCCGCTTCTGCCCCCAGTTCAACGAGGGGCGCCTGCGCGCAAGCCTCGAGGCAGCGGGCATCGCCTACCTTTTCATGGGCCGCGAGCTCGGCGCGCGCGCAACGGATGATGCGGTCTACGTCGACGGCCGGGTCGACTACGATCTGCTCGCGCGCACGCCGGCTTTTCAGGGAGGGCTTGCGCGGGTCGAACGGGAAGCCGAAAGCCGCAGCGTCGCGCTGCTGTGCGCGGAACGGGATCCGCTCACCTGCCATCGTGAAATCCTCGTTGGCCGCGCGCTTGCTCTGCGCGGTTTTCGTTCTCGGCACATCCGCGAGGACGGTAGGCTCGAAACACATGATGAAGCGCTCGGCCGGCTGCTCGATGAGCTCGCCATGCATGAGAACGAGCTCTTCCGTGACCGCGGCGAGATGATCGCCGCTGCGTATCGGCGCCGCGGCGCCGATATCGCCTACGTCAAGCAGAAGCCTCGTTGAGCGTTACGGAAGGAGCTCCCGCTCGTAGAGTGCGATCAACGCCGCGCCGACTGCGGCGTGAGTGGCACCGGTCGGATGAATGCCGTCCCAGAACACGAACGCATCGAAGCGCGGCTCGGCGGGTGCGGGCGCGCAATCGGGATGGAAACGCCGCTCCGCGGTCCCCGACGCCCGGTATGTTTCGCTGTCGAAGCACGCGTCCTGCGTGTTGCGGCCTTCGCTCGCGGCGACCGACTGCACAGTTTGCAGCTCGGCGGCAAGATCGAACCGCGCGAGCCGCACCGGCCGCAGCCAGCGCGGCTTCGCGGCAATTCGTTGCAACGCCTCGTCCAGCGAGCGATTGAAGGCTCTCGAGATTGCGCTCGCGGCGCCCAGCACCGCTCCCGAGTCGGACCCCTGGCCCGCACGCACGCGCACCGCGGGCAGCGACGCAAGATCCGGCACGTTCGCGACGATCAGACGCGCGGCGCCGAAGTCGATGAGCCGCTCGACGTTGGCAGCGATCGCGGCGACGGCCGAGTCGACGACCGCGCCTGAAGCTTGGGGGAGGGATGACGTCGGTGCTTGCGCGGTCGGCGCGAAGGCGGCTCCTTGGAGCGCATCTATCGCGTCGTTGCCGCCGATCATCACGACGAAGACGGCATCCGCGGGCAGCAAGGGGCCGTGACGGATGAGCAACATGTCGACTTGGCTCGCGAGATCCTCGCGTCCAGGCCCCCGCGCTTTCGCGCTCGCGACGGCGTAATTGCTGCCGCTTTCCGGCTGTGCCGGCAGAAAGTGCAACGATGGCTTCAGATCGCCGAGCTTCAAGTATGCGGCGAGATGCTCGACGGCAACGGGTCCGTCGCTGACGCGGCTCTTGCGGTACAGCAGATCCTCGCAACTGCGCTCATGCAGATAGAAGTCGGCGAGATTGCAAAGACCGATCGTGCTCGGCGGCGGCAACGGCTTGCCGAGCACGAAATCCGTGATCGCGGCCGCATTGCCGACGTCGGAGAGACTGTCGCCGAGCACGAAAAGCGGCGGCGGCGGCGGTTCTTGCGCGGCCGTGCGCGTCGCCATGCTTGCGGCTGCGACGACCGCGAGTGCCGCGCATAGACCTCCTTGTCGGGCGAAGTGCCAATCCATCGCGGGAACGATACAACAACCGGGCCACCTCAGGCGCTCTACGCCAATCGCCGGCGCCCGTTTGACAGCCAGGAATGGGCTTCCTAGCATCGACCGATCGGCATCGCCGCCGGCGGGCTCGCCGCGAAAGGGGAACGTCATGAATGCTCGTGCTCTTGCCATCGCCGCCGCTTCCGCCGTTCTTTGCGCTTGCGACTCGCCCGCGCCGCCTTCCGCGGCGAGCACGGCGGCAGCAGCGGAGCCGTCCGGAGGCTGGCGCGTGCCGCGCACGTCGTGGGGCGACCCGGCGATCGAAGGCACCTACACGAACAAGGACGAGAACGGCACGCCGTTCGAGCGGCCGGACGATCTAGCCGGGAAGCGGCGCGAGGATTTCGGTCCGGCCGAGATGGCGGCACTGAACGCGCAGCGGCAAGAAGCGGCCCGAGCGCGCGCGCCGACGATCGGCGGCAGCGCCGGCGAGGACACGGGCGCCGGTCCGCCGCACTGGTACGAGCATCTCGGCGCGGTGAACGCGCATCCGTGGTTCGTCGTCGAGCCGGAGAGCGGGAAGATTCCGCCGTTGACCGAGGAAGGCCAGGCGCGTCAAGCCGCGCAACGCGCGGCAATGGCGAAGCGCGATAGACCCGACACGTATACGGATTTGAATCTCTACGACCGCTGCATCACGATCGGGTTGCCGGGCTCGATGATGCCGATGATCTACGGCAACGCGTACGACATTACTCAAGCACCCGGCTACGTGACGATCCGCTACGAGATGGTGCACGAGGCGCGGGTCATCCCGCTCGATGGCGCGCCGCACGTGGCGCCGGAAGTCCGCTCATACATGGGCGACGCGCGCGGCCATTGGGACGGCGACACGCTCGTGGTCGAGACCACGAACCTGCGCGACGGCGCGGCTTATCGCAACGCGAGCGCGAATCTGAAGATCACCGAGCGATTCACGCCGGTGGATGCGGACACGCTGCGCTGGGAAGTGCGTTTCGAGGATCCCGCCACCTGGACCACGCCGTGGGCGTTTTCGATGCCCCTCAAGCGCAACGCGGAAAGCGCGCCGTTCGAGTACGCGTGCCACGAAGGCAACCGCGGATTGCAGAATATCTTGAGCGCCGCGCGCGCGGCCGAGCGTGAGGATCGTTGACCCGGCTCAGTCCGTCGCGAAGCAGTAGAAAAAGCCGGCGCCGCCGCTGACCGTGAGCTCCTGTTGGCTGCAGCCGCGCGAGGCGTGCGCCGAGTTCCACGACGGGCCGGTCGGCCCGAAGCCCATGCGGTCGTGGTGGCCCACCGTCGCGCGAATCATTTCGCCGCTGCTCGCCGTCCAGTTGTTGCACGTGAGGTTCGAAGGCGCAGGCGACGGCGGTGTGTTGGGCGGCGAATTCGGCGGCGGCGGAATCGGACCCGGCGGCGCTAAGCGGCCATCGGCGGTGGAGCCCGTGAGAATGTCATGCGTGTTCGGCGTGTCGCCGACGCCGTTCACCGTCGTGCCTTTCTCCGTGAGCGCGTTCTCCTTGTTCAACTTGTTGTTGTCGCTGTGAAGGTCGGCGACGCTCGCGGCGACCTGCACGCCTTTCACGTTGAACCACGGCCCCGCGCCGATGCGATCGCGCGCGTTCACCTGCGGCTGACCACCCGTAGCCGCAGTGCTCAGGTATGCGCGCCATGTCTTGGCGCCCGCGCCCACGGCGGCCGCGAGACTCTCGCAGTGCGCATCGGCGCCGACCAAGCCTTCGAGGTTCGCCCCCTCTCCGGAGCCCACGCTCGTGATGAAGAAGCTCATGTTCGGCGCCGCGTTCTGCGCGCGCACCGGCAGCGCAGCCGCCACACCGATGAGCAACGCCAAGACCAAGGAGCATCGAAGGGTCTTGTTCATTTGCTGTCCCCCCAAGTGAAGCGCCCGGCAAACGAAACGTTTCCGACGCTACCGCGGCCAAACCGCTCCTTGCGCACTGCTCGGGATCGCCGCGAGGCCGCGATAGACGAACTTCTGCAGCCGTTTGCCCTCGTAGGTCTCGGTCGTATAGATGTTGCCTTGCGAGTCGGTCGCGATGCTGTGCACGCCGAAGAACTGTCCGGGCTGGCGGCCACCGTCGCCGAAGCTCGTCAAGATCTCCATCGACTCGCGCTCGATGATGTAGACGCGCTCGTTGAGACCGTCGGCGAGATAGATATACGTTTGCTGCGGGTCCTTCGAGAACGCGATATCCCACACCGAGCCGGAGCCCCGGGTTTCCGGAGCCACCATGAGCTCGCTTACGAAAGTGCCGTCCTTACGAAAACCTGAATGCGATCGTTGGCGCGGTCGCATACGTACACGAAACCGTCGAGTGACGGCTCCGCGCAGTGCACGGGGCTTCTGAATTGCTGCGCCGGCGGAGCAGCGGGATCGTATGGCCCCAGGTCCGTATCGTCGGGCATGTTGCCGTACGCGCCCCAATAACGCTTGCGCGCGCCGGTGTTCACGTCGAGCACGACCACTCGCTTGTTGCCGTAACCGTCGGCCACGAACGCCTCGTTCGCGGCCGGGTCTATCGAGATCTTTGCGACGCGCCAGAAATTCATGGGATCGTTGCTGCCTTGGTTCATCTTCGGCTTGCCGAGCTGCAGCAGGAACTGCCCGGTGCGGGAAAACTTCAAGATGTGCGCGTCGGCCATGTCGTTGCCGCCGATCCAGATGTTGTCCATGTGATCGACGGTGATGCCGTGATTCGACGTGGGCCAGTCGTAGCCGTCGCCCGGACCGCCCCATGAGCTCACGAAATTGCCCGCGGCGTCGAACTCGAGCACCGGCGGCGCGATGGCGCAGCACTCGCCGGCGGGAGTGTTCTTGCCCGCGCTCGCTTCGGTCTCGGCGTTCAGCGTTTGGTGGCGGTGAATGATCCAAACGTGATCGCGCGAATCCACCGACACGCCGATCGTCGATCCCAAGACCCAATGATTCGGCAACGGCTTCGGCCAGAACGGATCCACCTCGAACCGTGGCGCAACCGGTCCCGTCGTGCGCGGCGGGTGCCGCGGCGGCCGCGGTGGCCGTAGCGGACGCCGTGGCAGCGGCCGTAGCGGCGGCCGCAGACGTAGCCGCTCCCGACGCAGATTCGTTTTCGCAGCCGACGAGCCAAGACGCGGCCGCAACTAGGCATAGTGACGCGATCCGCGATTCATCATTTTCTCCCCCGGGTTCGCCCGACTGCCCCTGCAGCGTCGCCGGCGCGGCGACGCGAGAGGTCTCGTTTGTTCCCAAATAATAACGGAAATTGTAGGCTCCGGGACGCTTCGGACTGCAAAGGCACCACAACATCTTGCGTAGCGCGCAACGCGTCCTGATCCTGCTCCGCCTCGCCGTTCTCGCCTCGTGCCCGGCGGCCGCGCTCGCGCACGAGATTCCGAGCGATGTCACCGTGCGAATCATCGTGAGGCCCTCGGGTGACCGCCTGCAGCTCCTCGTGCGCGCGCCCCTCGAAGCCATGCAGGACATCGAGTTTCCGCTGTTCGGGCAGGGCTATCTCGACGTCGCGCGGGCCGACGCCGCCCTGCGCAACGCGGCCCTGCTCTGGCTTGCGAACGACATCCATGTCTACGAGGACGGGGAAGCGCTGCCGCGGCTCACGCTCGTCGCCGCGCGTGCGTCGATTCCGAGCGACCGCTCGTTCGCCGCGTACGAGACGGCGCTCGCGCACATTCAGGCGCCGCCACTGCCCGCGGACACCCAGCTCCCGTGGCGCCAGGCGCTGCTCGACGTGCTGTTCGAAACGCCGATCGGCTCCGCGCAGTCGCGGTTTGCGCTCGAGCCGCGGCTCGAGCGTCTAGGACTAGCGGTCGTGACGGCCGTATCCTTCGCCGCGCCCGACGGGGCCGTGCGCGTCTTTCAGCTCGACGGCGAGCCAGGTCGCGTCGAGCTCGATCCCCGCTGGCATCAATCGTTCCTCCGCTTCCTACGCCTCGGCTTCACGCACATCTTGGACGGGGCCGATCACCTGCTGTTCCTGCTGTGCCTCGTCGTGCCGCTGCGGAGCAAGCTACGCGCGCTCGTCTTGATCGTCACGGCGTTCACGGTGGGCCATTCGTTCACATTGATCGCCTCCGCGTACGGCTTGGCGCCCGATGCGCTGTGGTTTCCGCCGCTGATCGAGACGCTGATCGCGGCGTCGATCTTCTACATGGCGGTGGAGAACATCGTCGCCGCGAGCGCGAGCGCTGCGCTCGTTCGCCTGCGCTGGGCCATCGCCCTAGGCTTCGGCCTGATTCACGGCTTCGGCTTTTCGTTTGCGCTGCGCAACACGCTGCAATTCGCGGGCGATCACGTGCTCACGTCGCTCCTGTCCTTCAACGTCGGCATCGAGCTCGGCCAGCTGCTCGTGCTGCTGCTGCTCGTGCCGGTCTTGAACTTGGCGTTCCGCTACGTCGTGGCCGAGCGGATCGGCGTAATCGTGCTGTGCGTGATCGTCGCACACACCGCGTGGCACTGGATGGCGGAGCGTTACGCCGCTTTGCGTCTGTTCGACTTTGGTTTGCTGACGTGACGTCCTGACGAAATGAAGTTACGCGGCATGCACTAGTGTGCCGTGCTCGTCCGTGGGGTGAGGTTTGATGGCTTTGAGCTTCTTCGCGATGCGAGCGCGGGCCTGTCGCCGATCGTAGTCCGCTTGCAGATTGATCCAGTACTGGTCCGTCGTGCCGAAATAGGCGCTCAGCAGCAATCCCATCTCGGTCGAGATCGAGCGCTTCTCGAGCACGATGTCGTTCACGCGCGGCAGCGGCACTTGCAGTGCTTTCGCCAGCTTGTAGGCAGTCAGGCCGACTGGCTCCATGAACTCGCAACGCAGGACAACGCCGGGATGATGAGCTTTGATGCTAGCCATGCAATGCTCCTTTCAGTCAGTGGTAATCGCAAACTTCAACGCTGTAGGCGTCTCCCGCATCCCATTCGAAGCAAATCCGCCATTGGTCGTTCACACGGATGCTCCATTGGCCGTCACGGTCTCCGCTAAGCTTCTCCAACCGATTTCCCGACGGAATGCGCAAGTCACGGAGGTCGGCTGCGGCGTTGATTTGCTGCAGTTTGAGCAGCACGCGACTCTGAACCGCGCGCGGAAGTTTCAGTGAGACCCGTTCTTCCCAGACGCCCTCTGTATCGACGTCCCGAAAGCTTCTAATCATCGGCATCCAGTAAGGTAATGCGCTGCGTTAGTATCGTCAATCGTTACCAGTCGAGAATGATGACGACGTCGTGGAAGCATCCCGTGCACGCGCGGCACGCGGCAACCGTCATTTCTTGGACATAACGACACCATCGTAGCCGCGCGATCGCCAGGGTCGCAGATTTCTGCGGCGGTCGTTGACAACGCACGCGCCGGGCTCTATCACGCGTTGTCGTCCTTCGGCGTGAAACTATGCGAAACGTCGTGTTTCTCGGCTTGCTCGGGCTCGCCGCGTTGGGTACCGCGCGCTATTCGGAATCGCGCGAGACCCCTGGCGGAACGGCGCGCGAGACGCACGCTGCGCACCAGACGCTTTCCGGAACGGCGACAGTAACCGACGGCGACTCGCTCGAGATGGACGGGACTCGGATCCGCCTCAATGCGATCGATGCGCCAGAAGCGTTGCAGACCTGCGGGCGACCGACGGCGATTTGGAAATGCGGCGAGGTGGCGACAAAGAAACTACGAGAGCTCGTGGGCGCACACCCGATCGTCTGCGAGAAGACGGGTACCGATTCGTACGGCCGCACCGTCGCGGTGTGCCACAGCGGTGCAGCGGATCTCGCGGCGGAGATGGTGTCGGCGGGGCTTGCGCTCGCTTACCGCCAGTACGGCGACGAGTATGTCGACGAGGAAGCGGCGGCGCGGAGCGCGCGGCGCGGTCTGTGGAAGGACGACTTCATGCCGCCGTGGGTTTGGCGCAAGAACCCGCCCGCGGAACGCCCGTTCGCGCAACGCGCCGAGAACCCGGCGCCGCGCAATGAGAATCGCGGATCGTGCCTCATCAAAGGCAACATCAATTACGAGGGCGAGCGCATCTATCACGTCCCCGGCTCGCACGTCGTACGAGTCGACGAAGATCGACCCGTCGAACGGTGAACGCTGGTTCTGTTCGGAAGACGAGGCGCGCAGCAACGGCTGGCGCGCGCCGCGCGGCTAAAAGCGGCGCCAATCCGCGTTTGCGGCGCACGTTGGCACGTGCTGAAATCGGCGCCGGACTTGCACTCCTCCGGAGCACCCCGCCATGCAGACAGATCGCATCGCCGCGTTCACCGTTTGCGCGTTGCTCGCAGCCTGCGTGAGCGCGGGCCGGCGACTCCCGCCGATCGCGACGCGGACGTCGCGGCCATCGCCGGCGTGAACGAACGGATTCTCGGTGCGCTGAATGCGGGCGACTGGGCAAGGCTCAACGAGCTCACGGATGCGAGCTACGTCGCGATCATCGGCGGCAATCCAATCGCGGGCAAGGAACGGCTCGAGGCCTCGAACCAGCGGTTTCTCGAGCAATGGCACGATCAAGAGCAATGGCTGCCCGATGAGACGGTCGTCGACGGGGACCTCGCGTTTCAGCGCGGCTCGTTCACGATGACGTTGACGCCGCGGCAGGGAGACGGCGCGCGCCGCGACCTTGCGGGCACTTACCTGCATATCTATCAGCGCAAGGCGGACGGCTCCTGGGCGCTCACGCGCGCGATGGCGGCAACCGCAAACGAGTGATTGGCCGCCGCGGGAAGGCGGCCGCGCGGCTCACAACGGCGAATCACGGCCGTCGCTGAACACGAAACGGCCGCTGTCGGAAAGCCCGAGCTTCTCGGTGGTGGCGATCATTGCGCGCACCGTCACCGCCGTCTCGACCATGCCCGGGAAATCGAAATTCGCTTGCTTCTCGACACGCGTCGGGCCGGGGTCGAACAGCACTACCGTGACGCCAACGCGCCGCAGCTCGACGGAGAGCTGCCGCATGAGCTTGTTCAGCGCGGCCTTGCTCATGCGGTACCAATACAGCCCGCAACAAAGCGGATCGCCGGTGACGCGGCCGTTCTCGGAAGAGATGTTGATGATCTTTTTCTGCTCGCTCGCCTTCACGTGCTCGATGAACGCTTCGGTGACCATCATCGGTCCGCGGATGTTGGTCGCGACAAACGCATCGAACTGCTCCCAATCGAACGTGCCGAACGCCTGGCCTTCGCCTTCCGCATTCTCGTGCCAGTCCGCTCCGAGCAGAAACAGTCCGGCGTTGTTGAGCAGGATGTCGATCGGCTCGCCTTTGAGCTTCGCCGCGAGCGCGTAGATCTCTTCGCGGCTCGTGACGTCCATTCGCTCGGCGCGCACGTTCGGATGTTGCGCGATCAGCTCGCGCAGGGTTTCCGGAATCTCGTCGCGGCGATGGGTCGCAATGACGTCCCAGCCCTTCGCCGCATACTGCTTCGCGAACTCCAGACCGATACCCGAATTGGCGCCCGTGATCATCACGGTCTGCGCGTACGCGGCGCCCGTCGCGAGCAGCGACAGGACCATCACCGCCGCGTGCACCGCCGCTCGACTCGAGCCATTCCTCATGCGCCCTCCCGCTTCACCCGCCGCGAGTCGTCAGAATACACGCAACATGCCTCGTCGAGGCCGCTGGCGCTAGAATACCTCGCCGTTCCGGCCGCTTGCTCTTACGAGGTAAAAACATGTCCAACAATCGCTTCGTAGTCGCGCTCGCATTCACGCTGCTCGGCCTCGGTACGTCCGGTACCGCGCTGTCCCAGGCCCTGCCGAATCCGTATCGCGCCGTCGATGGGTGGGCCAAGCTGCCGGGCGGCAGACAAATCGGCGCCGTCGGCGACGTGGATGTGGATCCCGATGGGCAGCACATCTGGGCGGTGCTGCGCTGCGAGGCCGGCGCCGACAAATTCGGCTACGAGTGTCTCGATTCCGATCTCGACGTGATCGTGAAGTTCGCTCCGGACGGCAACGCCGTTGCGAGCTTCGGCGGCGGGATGTTCATCTGGCCGCACGGCATCGACATCGACGCACAAGGCAACGTCTGGGTGACCGATGCGGCTACCGTCGAGCGCACGACGAACGACGCGAAACGCCGCGGCCATCAAGTCGTCAAGTTCAGCCCGCGCGGCGAGGTGCTGATGAGACTCGGCACCGCCGGCACTCCGGGCAACGACAACACGCACTTCAACTCGCCGAGCGACGTCGTCGTCGCGCAGAACGGCGACGTGTTCGTCGCCGACGGGCACGGCGACGAGACGAATAACAGAGTCGTGAAGTTCTCGCGCGACGGCAAGTTCATCAAGGCGTGGGGTCGCACCGGCTACGCCCCGGGCGAGTTCCGTACGCTGCATGCGATCGCGATCGACTCGCGCGGCCGCGTATTCGTCGCCGATCGCTCGAACAACCGCGTTCAAATCTTCGACCAGGAAGGCATGCATCTCGCGACGTGGACGCAGTTCGGCCGGCCGAGCGGCATCTTCTTCGACCGCAACGATCGGATTTACGTCGCGGACTCCGAGTCCGATGACCTGCAAAACCCTGGCTGGGAGATGGGCATTCGGATCGGGGACGCGGAAAAAGGCTGGATCGATTCGTTCATTCTTTACCCGTGGGGCGATCCGCGCGACCCGGCCGGCAATGGCGCGGAGTTCGCCGCGGTCGATAGCGCCGGCAACATCTACGCGGGCGAGCCGCGCCCGCGCAAGCTGCAAAAATACGTGCGCGTGCGCCAATAGCGGCTGGGGTCAGGCACCGTGCCTGACCCCGAGCCTGACACCGATACTTGCCATACCTTTAACCGCGAGGTAATCTCAGAGACGTCCTAGGCGGTTCCTTTTCGCAGCATCGTTAGCCGCCGATCCGTCGGCGGCGGTTGCTGAAACGGAGGACGTCGTCATGACAGCGCTTAGAGTTCCGTTCGCGGTCAGCTCGGGCGGTTTCTTGAGCCTCTCCCTCTTCTACGTGCTTTGGATGTTCGTTGCTGCGCCGGCGAGCATCGATCCCGTCTTCAAACCGATACCGGTCATTTTCACGATCCCGCGCGTGCCGACGCCGCCGGTCTACAAGCGTGATCCCAAGGTGGAACGAAAGCCGCCTGTCTTCGTACCCGAGGGACCGCGTTTCGGCGGCGGCGACCGCGGCGATGTCGGCGGCGGAACCGCGTTCGTGCCGCCGGACGTCGACACAGGCGTAGTCATTCGAGGCGACCTTGCGCCCGGCTCGGACCGCGAAGCGGTGCCGCTCGTCAGGATCTCGCCCGACTATCCGCCCCGAGCGGTGGCCGGCAACATCGAAGGCTGGGTGCTGGTGCAATTCTCGATTACGACCACCGGATCGGTGAGGGACGCGTCCGTCGTCGCCGCACAGCCGCCGAAGATATTCGACGACGCCGCGCTGAAGGCGATCGCGCGTTGGCGCTACCAGCCACGCGTTCAGGGAGGCGTCGCGACGGAGCGCGTCGGTCTGCAGACGATCATTCGGTTCGACCTCGAAGAGGATTAAGTCTCGTCGAGCCATCCACTCACGCACTATCGGAGTAGCATCCTCACCATGGGCCAAACCAATCCTCCTTTCATGAGCGGAGTGCCCGAGTTGCTCGTGCTGCGTCTGCTCGCGGCCCGCGAGATGTACGGCTATGAGATCGTGAAGGCCGTGCGGCTCGTGACGGGCGAGGCCATCGGTCTCGGCGAAGGCGTGATCTATCCCGTGCTGCACTGGCTCGAGGAAAGCGGCGCGTTGAAGGCTAGGCGCAAGAGCGTCAACGGCCGCACGCGCGTGTATTACACGGTAACGCCCAAAGGACAGCGGCGGCTCGGTCACCTGAGCGATGAATGGAGGCGTGTGAGCTCGGGAGTGAATTCCGCTCTCGGAGATCCGGAGCATGCCTAGCCCGGTGTTCGCGAACCTGCGATCGGCGCTCGAGCGCGGCGGCATCGCGCCGTTCTACGTGCAGCGGACGCTGCTCGAGCTCAGCGAGCACTACGAGGATCTCGAAACAGACGCGCTCGCCGCAGGCCTGTCTCGCGAGGAGGCGGAAGTATTGGCGCGCGCGATGCTCGGCAACGAGCAGACGATTGCCTCGGTAATCCTCGCCCATCCCGAGCTGCGCGCGTGGAGCCACCGTTGGCCGCGCGCGGCGCTGTGCCTGCGCGTCGCGGTGGTGGTCGCCACGCTGCCCGAAGCGCCCGTCACGTTCTGCATCGATCGCAGCCCCATCATCGCGCGCTGGGGCGGCGCGGCCGGCCTCGCGTCGTTGCTCGTGGGCTCACTGCTCGCGTATTTGAACTCGCTGATCGTGCTCGGCTGACCACCTCTCGGTGGCACCGCACGTGCTGATCACGCGGACGCGTAGCGCGCGTCCTGCGGCAGCCCGGCCTCGAGAGGCCGCACCTCGATGGTGCCCAACCGCGCGGACGGCCACTTCGCTGCGACCTGGATGGCGTCGTTCAGATCGCGCGCCTCGATCAAGAAGAAGCCGCCGAGCTGCTCTTTCGTCTCTGCGAACGGCCCGTCCGTGGTCGCGACCCGCTGGTCCCGGACGCGCACGGTCACGGCGGTGCGCGCGCTCTGCAGCGGCTCCGCAAGGATCAACCGGCCGCCGCGGCGCAGGTTCTCCACGTAGTCGAGCGTCTCCGTGCGCAGCGAATCCCATTCGCCTCGCGACAGGCCGGCGAGCTTCGCTTCTTCCTCGTAGGCAAGACACAGGTACTTCATCGGGCGATCTCCATGATTGCTGGCTTCCTGTCTATGGTCGTTCGACGGCGAAGGAATTCGACAGCGACGCTTGGAACTGAGCGCGACGGCCTGACAGGTGTTTGCATACCCTGCGCCGAACGTCGTCAAGCAGGCGGACAATCTCCAGCGGTTGTCACGCCGCCTGACGGTCTCGCTGGTTTGTCCGCGCGCTTGACGATCGCGCGCGGAGTACCTCGCTGCACGACGGCCAGGGCGACGAAGGCGCGCTTCGCGCGCGGCGATTAGAACCTATCGAGGCACTCGTATGGGTGCACGGTGTTTTCCGGCTTCCAAACGAAGTACCGCGTGAGGTCGAACGGCCGCTCGAAATTCACCGGATCCGTCGTGGTGAGACGGTAATCGACACGCGTGTAGTCGGCGTTCGGCGTGAAACGCTCGACGACCTTGATCTGATCGCTCATCAGCGTGCCCTCGTGATCGAAGTAACCGGCGGCGATGTGATCCGTCTCGACGACGAGTGTCGTGCCGTCCCAGTGGCCCCGGGAGAAGCCGAGCAAAGTGTGCTCGTCTGGAGCAACTGCGTTCGGCGACATGTGGATGAGTCGGCGCGTGTCGTACTCCTCGATGGAGAGCAAGATATCCTCGCCCTGGTGCGTGAACTCCATCGGCAGCGGCGAGATCATGATCAGCGGCGTGCCCTTCGTGCCGCATCTCAACAGCGAGTTGTCCCGCGGATTCCACTGCGCGAGTCCCGCTTTGCCCGCTGCGGTGAGCGGATAGCCGCCTTTGAACATCGGGAACGCGGCCGGGTCGCTCATGATCGTGCTCCAGACGCGGAACAAGCCATCGGCTTTGGCGCGAGCGGCCTCGACGTCGCCTTGAATCACCGTGCGTCCGACGATCCTGCCCAGCCTTCCTGGCTGCGAAATGCGCGTTCGTGTCGCCGAACGTGAATTCGTAGTCGGTCGGCAAGAGCACGCTGCGCGCGAGAAGCTCGGGTCGGTCGCGTTGCGACGGCGCCCCCGCGATCGTCACGCGCTCGCCGACAACGATGGAGCTCGCCTCGACGCCGCGGTTGCGCAGGATGCTGATCGACGCCGTCTCCACGTCCCACTCGACCACTTTGCCCGAAGTGTCGGGCGCCTCGAGGATGATTTGTCCGTGCGGATTGCGCCACGACACTGACTTGATGACGCCGGTGACCTCGACCGTCTCGCTCGAATCGAAGATGCCAACTTGACTGTGGTGTGCGCGGGCGAGCCCCGCGATGGCGACGAGGACGAGCAACACGGCGAGACGCGGCATGGCAATTTACACCTTGTACGATGGAACTCGCGCTATTGTGCCGCAGGTAACGGCGCCATGTCCCTAGGCGAAGAAGGCGGCGCACCCAGTCAGGGCGCGCCGCGAGGCCAATAGTGCTGAGGCGTCCCGGCGTCCGGGGTTAGAGAGCGCAGGAAGCGCTCAGCCAGACGGCTTCCGCCTCGTCGAATGCGTCGATGTCGATCACCTCGTACTTCGTCTTCGAGATTCAGGTGCTCGACCAACGTGACGCCGGCGCCTACCGAGTAAACGGGGTCATTGCCGGTGTCGTCGATGACGTTGTTTCGGTCGAGGTTTACTTCCAGATCGTAGAAGATGATTCCGGCGCGCGCGAACAGCTCAACCGGGCCGACCGGAACGTGCCTACGACGCTCGGCGCGATACCGCTCGCTTCCGATGAAACGGGAAGAAGGCCCAACGCCGCCCGGGAGTCGCCGAAGTCGTAGTAGTCCGCTTGCGCGGCCACGAATTGGTTGAACCGCCAGCCGGCGAAAATCTTCGTCGCGTCCTCGTCCTCGTCGAGATCGATGCCCACGTTGTCGATGTCGTCCAGCTCGTCGATCTTCGTCGAGAAGTCGCCGAAGCCCCCGCCCACATAGAAGCCTTCCGCGTTGTCGTTCTCGTCCACTTGCGCGAACGCCGTACTGGTGGCGAAGGCAAATAGCGTCCCTGCGACTGCGCAGATCTTGTACATCACACACTTCTTGCTTGTCACGATGTGCTCGGGAGTGTTAGCAAGTGGCGTGCCAGGGTCTTATTCTTTTAGGGCAGCACCGAGGCGCGGCGCGCCCTGCATGCGGTTCCCAAAAATTCTGCGTTTGCGACTAGCCCACAAGGAGCGCACCGGTTCAGCGCGTGAACGGCACGAATCTCACGGATAGCACGTCGCTGCTCGAGACGTTGCCTTCGGCGTCCTTCGTCAGGACGCGCAGTGATTGGACGGCGCCTTCGGGGCCGACCGGCACAACGAGTCGGCCGCCGGCGCGCAGCTGGCGGATCAGTGGCTCGGGCACTTCCTCCGGCGCTGCGGTCACGATGATCGCATCGAACGGCGCGGCCTCCGGCCAGCCCGCGTAGCCGTCGCCGATCTTCACGAGCACGTTGTCGTAACCGAGCCGCCGCAACGTCTCTGCGGCGCGCTGTCCCAACGTCTCGATGATTTCGATCGTGTAGACCTCGCGCGCGATTTCCGCAAGCACCGCAGCCTGATATCCGGAGCCTGTGCCGATCTCGAGCACGCGCGCATCGGGCCGAACGTCCGCGAGCTCGGTCATCAGCGCAACGATGTAGGGTTGCGAGATCGTTTGCCCATCGCCGATCGGCAGCGGACTGTTCAAATAGGCGCCCGCGCGCACCTCCACGGGAACGAACTCGTGACGGGGCACTTTGCGCATGGCGGCGCTGACCGTCGGCGCGAGACGCTCGCGGCCCGTGGAGCCGCTCGAGCGAGCGACACCGGCCTCGATCTCGGCGACGAGCCGCGCCCGCTGCTGCTCGTAGCTTCCCTGCGCGCAGCCCGCCGCGGGGAGGAGCACCGCCGCGAGCGTCGCGGCGACGAGTGCCACCGCGCTGCGGAATGCGCCTGAGCTCCGCGACCGATTGGGCATGCCTGCCATGGTAACGCGCCGAACCTTTGCCGGTTAGCGGCGAAGGTCTACACTCCTCGCAAAAGGAGTCGCTCGATGAAGGTCGTTGCCACGATTGGCGCGTTGCTGCTCACGGCGAGCGTCGCCGACGCGCACCATTCCACCAACTCGGTCTATGACCGCAGCGGCATCATCGAGGCCGAGGGCGTGATCACCGAAGTCGCGTGGGCGAATCCGCACGTGCGTTTCAAGATGCGCGGCGTCGAGCCCGGCGGGCAAGAGCGCGTCTGGGACATCGAATCGAACTCGGTGAGCATCGTGAGCCGGTTCGGGCTCACGGCCGATCTCGTCGCCGTCGGCAACCGCGTGAAGGTCGCCGGCAACCCCGGTCGCGTGCGCGACGACGTGCTGTGGGTCACGAACATGCTGCTGCCGAACGGCCAGGAGGTCTTGTTCGGCGCGCGCATCCCGTCGCGCTGGTCGCAACGCACGATCGGCACGGACATCCGCAGCGCGGTCGCGGCGGATACGTCCGGCGATCTCGGCATCTTTCGGGTTTGGACGAACGTGACGGGGCCGCCCGCGTTCTGGGGTGACAACCATCCGCTGACGCCTGCGGCGGCGGCTGCACGCGCCGCATTCGATCCGATCGCAAACGATCCGACTGCGAACTGCGCGCCGAAAGGCATGCCGTACATCATGGAGCAGCCCTACCCCGTGCAATTCGTCGACGAGGGCGACGTGATCGTCTTCAAGATGGAGGAATACGACACCGTGCGCCGCATCGCGATGACGCCGGCGGCAAGCGCTCGCGCTCGCGGCGAGCCGCGCTTGGGAACTTCGACCGGCCGCTGGGACGGCGAGACGCTCGTCGTCGAAACCAGCGACATCGCCTATCGTCACTTCAACTCCTCTGGCATTCCGTTCTCCAGCAACGGGCGCATCCAGGAGCGGTTCAGCTTGAACGACGACGGCAGCAAGCTCGACTACACGATGACGGTGACGGACCCGCAACGTTCACGGCGCCCGTCACGCTCACCAAACAGTGGGAGTGGCGTCCCGGCGAGGAAGTCAGGCCGTACAACTGCCGGTAGACGCAGCTTCGGCAGTGAGGTGCCGCCGCACGGCGCGCCCATGCGCCGGATCGACGCATGGGCACGGCGGCCTCGTTTGGCTCAGTCGGCTTTGCCATAGTGGCTCGCGCCGCACCAATCGACGACGACGACGGGCTCGTCGCCGATCACCCACGCGTCATGTCCGCTCGGCAGCGCCGTAACGTCGCCGGGTCCCGGCAATCAGCTCCGTTCCGTCATCCATCCGGATCGCGAGCTTGCCCGAGACGTGATACTGAAAGTGCGGTGCTTCGCAACTCTCGGTCTTGGCGAGCGGCTTCACGTCGTTCGACCACCGCCAGCCCGGCTGGAATATCAGGCGTCCGATCTCGCCTCCGGCGACTTTGAATATTTCTGCGCGGCCCCGCGGAAATTCGCGCAGCTCGTCGGGGTTTCCAAAGTCTTGTGCTCGCTGGTACGCATCTCGTCGCTCCTTATTCTTTCGGCTACGCGGATCGTTGTTCGCGACGCCGCGAGACGAGGAGCGCGAGGCGCGACGTTCCATCGCCGCCGGCTTGATTTTTTCATCTCGCTCGTCCAATAAGCCATTGAACGAGCGAGAATTAGAGCCTACGCAGCCGCCGCCGGGCGGATGTTCTGGTTGACCCGGAACAGGTTCTTCGGGTCGTACTTCTTCTTCACTGCTGCGAGCCGCGTGTAGTTCGGGCCATAGGTCGCCTGCACTCGCCCGTCGACCTCGTCGTCCATCATGAAGTTGATGTAGGCACCGCCCGAGATTGAACGGGTGGACCGCCTTCCAGTAGCCGCGTCCCCACGTCTTCAACGCGTCAGCCTTGCGGGATCGGGATCGATCGCCGGCAATCACCATCGACCACGTGGCATCACGTGCACTCCAGGCAGTGTCGCGTCCTTGGCGACGCGGTGCACGGCGCCTTCGATCGGGTAAAGGTGCATCAGGCAGAAGTCGCTGGGCGCTTTTGCGGCCTGCGCGATGTGCGCATCGATCGCTTCGTCGGAGAGCGCCTTCACGTAGTCGCCTTTCCAGTACCACTGCATGCCCTTGGGAAAAAACGGGTCGAACAGACCCTGCATCGCCGGGAACGGCATGGCGCCCATCCAGTTGAAGATCGGTGGCGGCAGCGTCTTGAGCAGCGCTGCCACGATCTGTTCGCCCTCGTCGGCCGGGCCGTTATAGGCGCGAGACGAGGGCGCACGCGCGCTTGCTCCAGTAGTCCCGCGGGAAAGGGATCGGTCGGCGGCACCGTTTTCAGTCCGACGAACATGCCCAACTCTTCGGGGGCGCGTCGGAAGGAATTCGCGATAGGCGCGCATCACCGCTTCGCGTGCGTCAGCCTCCCAGAAGATCGGACCGGCATAGACCTTGCTTACCGGATGAGCCTGGAACAGAAAACTCGTCACGACACCGAAGTTGCCGCCGCCACCGCGCAGCGCCCAGAAGAGATCGGCGTTCTGTTCCTTGCTTGCCGTGACGAAGCTCCCGTCGGCGAGAACGACGTCCGCTTCGAGCAGATTGTCGATCGTGAGGCCGTACTTGCGGGTCAGGTACCCGGTGCCGCCGCCGAGCGTCAGTCCCGAGACGCCGGTGCTCGAAACGATGCCGAACGGAACCGCGAGCCCGAATGGATGCGTCGCATGATCGACGTCTCCCGACGTGCAACCGGGCTCAACCCGGACGGTCTTGCGGCCGGATCCACGCGCACGCCCTTCAGCTCCGACAGGTCGATCACGAGCCCATCGTTGCAGCCGCCGAGGCCCGGCCCGCTGTGGCCGCCTCCGCGGATCGCGATGAGCAGGCCCTGCTCACGCCCGAAATTCACGGCCGCGATCACGTCGGCGGCGTCGGTGCAGCGCGCGATCAGTCGCGGCCTCCTGTCGATCATGCCGTTGTAGAGCTTGCGTGCCTCGTCATAGGTGTCGTCGCCAGGCTGAATGAGCTTGCCGCGAAATGATGTGCGAATGTGGCAATGGCTTTAGCGTCGAGCATGTGAAATAACCTCCTATTGCGCCCGCTCTCAGAGCCCCGGGGCGGGTCAGGGCGCAATTCTAGATCGGCGGCGTCCCGCGCAATATGATCGGGCCCCGCCATTTTTGCTCATGCCGTCCGGATCGATGCCGGCGAGGCTCAAGGAGACCAGTTGGATGTCCTCTCCGATGTTCTGCGCGCAGTTCGCCTGACCGGGGCGATCTATTTCGACGTCCACGCCCGGCACCCTGGGTCGCCGAAACCCCGCCGATTTCGACTATCGGCGCCAACGTGATGCCCGATTTCGAACACGTCATCGCCTTTCACATCATGATGGATGGCTGGTGCTGGGCGCAGCTCGCCGACGAGTCGCAACCGCCGATGCGATTGGAAAGTCGGGATTCCGTCCTGTTCGTTCGCGGCGACGCACACTTCATGTCCCCCGAGCCCGGCTACGGTCGACGCCGGACATGGACATTTACTACCGACCGACAGGACCGAGCGCTGCCCTTCGTGCTGCAGCGAACTTGGAGGCACGGGTGAAGAGTCGCGGTTCGTCTGCGGCTATCTCGGCTCGATTCACGGCCATTCAATCCCGTGCTGGGCGCGCTGCCATCCATGTTGCATGTCAAAGGCTCGAGCATTGGCGGGCAGCTCACTCACGATCTGATCCGTATCGCGCTGAAGGAGTCGCGAGACTCCGCGCGCGGGCGGCGAGACGCTGCTGTCGAAGCTGAGCGAAGTCATGTTTCTGCAGGCGGTGCGCCAGTACGTCGACGCGCTGCCTCCGGAATCCACGGGTTGGCTTGCTGCGCTTCGCGATCGCCATGTCGGCGCGGCGTTGAGCCTGATGCACGGGCGCCCCGCCGAGCCCTGGACGCTCGACTCGCTGGCACGCGAGGTCGGTGTGTCGCGCTCCGTGTTCGCCGACCGGTTCACTCAGATCATGGGTATGCCGGCAATGCACTACTTGAGCAACTGGCGACTGCAAGTCGCCGCCAACCTGCTCGAGGGGAAGCGCCTGAGCATTGCTCAGGCGGCTGCGCAGGTCGGCTACGAGTCCGAAGCGGCTTTCAACCGCGCGTTCAAGAAACTGGTTGGCGTCCCGCCCGGCGCGTGGCGGCGGGCACGCGCATCGACGGTGGCGCGTGCATGAAGCGAGTCATCGCTGCCGCCCTCCCGCGTCACCGGTTGCGGCGAGTAGCGCCGAGGCGCCGGGTGCGCAAAGAAGCGTCGATGAGCCCGCTCGTCGCTCTTGCCGGCGTTGCACAACTTCGGTGCAGAATCCCTCCGCGTGATGGACTCCTCCTCGTTTGCAAGGAGCCTGACGTCTGGTGTCGGGTTCGATTGCTCACGTGTATCCGGTCTCTGTGTTCGTGCCCAAGGCACGGGACCATGATGGGCTATTCGCGCGCTGACTCCCCAGCGGAAGGACGGGCTTTTCGCCCTCCGCGGAAGTCGGGTTTTGTCAACGCCGGTTCGACCTGTTCGCCGTCAATCAGACTCCTTCGCAATCGTTGGTGGGGTTTCCTGTTTAGCTACTGAGATTCGTCGCTAATTCCGGGTCGTAGTCGACGTCGTGGCGGATCAACGCCCACGCCATCCGAGCCGTTTTGTTGGCCAGCGCCACCGTCACGACGTTGCTGTGTTTATGGGCGAGCAGCCCTTGGATCCAGCGACTGAGGCGATCGGCTTTGCGTTTTGCGGTGTGTACCGCCGCGCGCGCTCCATGCACCAAGAGCTGCCGCAAGTAAGCATCTCCTCGTTTGCTGATCCCGAAGATGCGTTCCTTGCCGCCGGTCCCGTGATGTTTAGGAGTCAGACCCAGCGATACCGCGAACTCCCGCCCTCGAGCAAATGATTTCCCCGTCCCCAGTGCAGCCACTAGAGCTGTTGCGATCGCTGGGTCCCACTCCTCGCAATGCGAGCAACCGCTGCGCGGCCGGCGTCTCCTTGGCGATCGCCTGCGATCCGTTGATCCAACTCCTCGATCCGTTCGTCGAGTCCCCGCAAGTCTTCAGCCACCCTGCCAGTAAACGCCGAAATCGTTCGCTCAAACCATTTCTCGCATCCTCTAGCCATTGCGGCATCGCTCTGCGTAGTTCCGATACCCGCTGCGCTGCCACCAATCCGTACTCACCGACCAAGCCGCGAATCTGATTCACCTTGCCTGTCCGCTGCTTGATCAGCTCGGCATGCACTCGATGCACCGCCTGGATGTCCTGCTGCTCGACGCTCTTCAGCTCAACGAACCGCATCGACGGCCTGCTCATCGCTTCGCAGATCGCCTCCGCATCGTTGCGGTCGCTCTTGTTGCTCTTCACGTACGGCTTCACGAACTGCGGCGCTATCAGCTTCACCCGGTACCCGAGCGCTCCGAGCGTCGACCCCAGTGGTGCGCTCCTGCGACGCCTCCATTCCGATCTCGGCTCCCGGCGCCACCCGGCGCTGTATTTCTCCCAACCATGCCCCCGGCGCAAACTTCGCTTCCACGCCGGCTTCTCGTGCTCATCGACGCCATGCAGCTGAAACACATTCTTTGCCAAGTCCACGCCAACTCGAATAATCTCCATCGCGGATTCCTCCTCGCTCCTGACCTGATGTAATCACATCACCAGTCTGGCACCTCGATGCCGATTTGTGGGCGAGAGGAGTCCATCCGCGGAGGGATTTCGCGACTAGAACGACCAAACGAAACCGAGTGACGGCACGCGCGGCAGATAGTCGACGGCGCTCAGCTCTAGATACTGCATCTGTGCGTCGTCGAGCTCCACTTGGTACTCCGTGCAGCAACGATTGTTATGATCGAACGCGTTGTTGATTTCGAGAAACGCCGCGAGCTTGCCCCGTTGCGTCGCGAACGTTCGCGTGACGCGCACGTCCACGGAGCGAAAAGCGGTGACGCGCTCGGCATTGCGCGGACCAGTGACGACGATGGGAACGGAGTCGCCCTCGACGAGCGCCAGCGCGGCGGTCGTCGGCCAACCGGAACGCAATGTGACGGCCGCTCCGAGTTGCCATTTCGCGGTCTGCACGCTCAACCCGCCGCTGAGCGCACGAGGTTGATCCCAGCTTCGAAGGACCTCCGCGCCAGCGATTCGATCCTTCGCCGACGATTGGGTATAGCTCGCCCACCAGCCGACACGCTCGCCAGCCGGGTGCTCCAACCGCAGCTCCATCCCGCGTGCCACGGCGGATTCCGGCGCGATCCGCACTCGATCGGGCTTGAGCTCCGGCAACAACGTGAGCGAATTGAGCAAGCTCTCGTAACGCGGGCGAAGCTCGCTCATTTCTTTCTCGTACGCTTCGAAGCGCAGATTGACGCCGGCCGCGAACGTGTGCTCGACGCCGAGCACGACGTGCTCGGCACGCTGCGGCGGTAGAAATTCCCGCACGCCGTCGCTGACCGGAAGCTCGTTGATGGCCTGCGACTGCGCGAAACGGCCCCAACCCGCGCGCAGAAAGGTGCGCTCGCTCAAGCCGTAGCGCACGCCGACGCGCGGGCCTAGCGCGCCGCTCTCGGCCGGGTCCAGCGTCTGCTTGTCCCAACGCAGCCCGAAATCCATCGTGAGGCGCGGTGCCGGCCGGTAGCGCGCGCTGCCGTAAAGCGCCTCATGGTCGCCGCGTGCAGCAAGGTCGATTTCGCGCGTGCGCGAGGGCTCGCGCGCCGCGCCGTCCGCGTCGAACAGGAGCTCGAACGCGACTTCGTCCTCGTAGTCGTAACGGCCGCGCGAGCGATCAAACGTGCCGCCGAATTGCACGAGCCACCGGCCGGCCGCGCGCGGCCGCCACGACCAGTCGCTCTGCACTGAGTCGATCTCAAAGTCCCGGCGATCGACGAGCCAGCCCGCGCTGATACCCTCCTTGTCGCTTACGCCGCTGCGGTCGCCGGAAAGCGTTGCGTGCGCGAGCAGCGTGTTGCCTTGCAGCGCGTCCGTGAAGGTGTGGTCGAACCGCAGCCACCCATAGCGGTCCTCGTCGAGCGACGTGGCCCGCTCCTCCGCATCGAGATCGTCGTGCAGCTCGATGTCGTCCCGCGAGTACAGCATGTTCGCGGACAGGCGCAGAGAATCGTTGAGCCGGTACGCGAGCTTCGCGAACCCATCGAGGTAGCGCGGCCGCTCCGGTTGCATGCTGAACGCGTTGTAGAGCAGATCGAGATTGCTGCGCCGGGCGGACGCGACCCAGGCACCGTCACCGTCCGCGAATTCTCCGCTCGAGAGCGCCGAAGCGTTGAAAAAGCTCACCGCCACCTCGTGATAACGAGCGGCAGGCGGCTCGAGCGACGCGACGTCGATGACGCCGCTCATGCGGTCGCCGAACATCGCGGGAAAGCCGCCTGTATAAACCTCCATCGTGCTCACGACGCGCGGGTCGATGATGCTGAAGACACTTTGGAAGCTCTCGAGATGAAACGGATCGTAGAGTCGCAGCTTGTCGAATCGAACGAGCGTCTCGTTCACGTCGCCGCCGCGGACGTTCGCGCGCGCGCTGAAGCCGTTTGCCGCGGCTCCGGGCAAGCGCTGCACCGCGCGCAGCGCGTCGTCGCCGAGATCCGGAAGCTGCTCGAGATCGATGCTCGACAGCCGAAACGCGGCGGCGTCGAGGTCGCGCACGAGCTCGTACCGGCTCGCGGCAACGATCAGCTCGTCGATCGGCGGTGGGGCTGCGCTCACGGGCGGAAGCGCGGGCTTACGCTCGGCCGGGCGCCGTTCCGTCGCCGCGGCAGCGACCGGCGGCACGGCGACGATCAGCACCGAATCGCGCGGGCCCGGCGCGATCGTGAGCCCATGCGGCGCAAGAATCGCGCGCAAGATCTCGCGTAGATCTTGTCCGTCCGGCTGCACCGTCACACGCATCGCCGGCTTCACGAGCTCCGAGCTGTAGAACACGGTGAGGCCCTCGGCCTCGAGCGCACCGATCGCCTCCTCGAGCGACAAGCCTTGCAGACTCGGCTGCGCGGCAGCCTGGCGCGCCGGCGACAGGAGACCGAGGGCGCACAGCGCGATCAGCCGAACGTTTTGAGCCCCGGCGGCCACGGCGGTCATTGCTTGCTGATCGTCAGCGTTTCTTCGCCGAGCGAGTAGTCGAGGCTGCCAGTCGTCGCAACGAGCACGTCGAGCACGTCGAGCGGCATGAGGCCGCTGCTCTCGCCGTGCAGGATCGCAGCGCGGGCTCGCAGCTCGGCATCCGCATCGGCGAATACGAGGCGTTTGCCGCTCTCGCGCGCAACCCACGCGAGCATCTCGAACGCGGTGCGACCCTCCATCGGCGGCGGTGTTGCGAGCGACTGTGTCCACGCCCACTGCGCGTCGTCGGCCGCGAGCGGCAGCCGCTGCATCCGGCCGCCGGCGTCTATCGACAGCTGCTCCCCGGCCACCGTGGGCACGCCGCCGGGACTACCGATCTGCAAGAGCTCCGCGAGCCCCTCGCGCACGCGGATTCGCAAACCCGTCGACAAGGCGCGCACCTCGAACTGCGTGCCGACGTCGCGCACGACGCCGAAGGCCGTCGCGATCTCGACTCCGCGCCCGGCCGCGGTCGTGCCGGAATCCACGTAGAGCGTGCCCGCCCCAAGCTCGATGCGCCGCGGTCCCGCGAACGACCACTCGGTCGCAGTGCTCGCGCGCAAGGACGCGCCGCCAGCGAGCTCGAAAGCCGCGCGGCCCTCGCCGACAGTGCGCACTCGCGCGCCTTCCGGAATCGCCGCGCCCGCGGGAAGCGGCGTCCACTCGGCAGTGGGAGCTACATATTCCACTTGCCCCTGCACGATCGCGGCTCGCGCCGCACTCGGCGCGGGACCTTGCGACAACAACGAGACGAGCCCCACGGCCGCCAGCGCGACCGCGGCGACGAGCGCGTACCAGTAGCGGCGGCGCTGCGCGCGCACCTTCGCCTGCCACGCCGCGCGGCTCGCCGCGAGCACGCGCTCGTAGTCCGCGACGCGCGGAGCGGGCCGCGCGGCCCGCGGCCCGAATCAATTCCGCGAGAGCGTCGGGCTCGGGCATGCCCGGCGCAACTGGGTCGTAGTCGGTAGATTCCGTCATCCCGGCACTCCATCGGCTGCCGCATTCAAGAGATCGGTCGAAGCGTCGATAGCCTGCAGCGTTTCGCGGAACGCGCCGCGCGCCCGTGTGAGCAGCGATTCGGCCGCCTTGGGTCCCACGCCTAGCCGCTGCGCAATCTGTTTCACCGACAACCCGTCCACGTACTTCCACTCGAGCACGTCGCCGTAGCGGTTCGGCAAGGCATCGAGCGCCGCCTGGATCAAGCGCACAACCTCGCCGCGCGAAGCTTGCCGCTCCGGTTCGTCCGCGTGCGGCGCCGCGACCGACTCGAGAATTCCGCTGATCGCGGCGTCGTCCTCGAGCAGCGTCACGTGCGCCATTTCGCGCTGCTTCAGGCGCGCGGCGTCCGCGATGACGTTGCGGCAAATCTGGCACATCCAGCCGAACAGCGACGCTTCGCCGCGGTAGGAGTCCAGGCGCTCGAATGCTTTGCAGAACGTTTGTTGCACGGCCTCGGTGGCGTCGTCGCGATTGCCGTCTAGCCGCGCGAGCGCGAAGCGGTAGAGCTTCGGGAACGCACCGTCGAAGAGCTCGCGAAAGGCTGCCTCGTCTCCCGCGAGCACGCGTTTGGCGAGCGCCGAATCGGAATGCACGAGGCTCATCTGCACTGCTTCCCGACTATCTAGACGCTCCGCGGCCGAAAATCCTTCGCACCGAGGGATGCGGACGCCGCCAGCGTCATCCCTTACGTCATTCCCAATCTACATCAGGAGGAAGCGGCATGTTCGCGAACAGATTTTGTCTAATGGCCCTCGGTGTGCTGTCGTCGGCCGTGGCGGCGCAAGAGGAGGAATTTACGGATCATTTTCCGATCGAGGAGTGTCACTTCGTGCCTTACGGCGGTAACGACTACTTCAGCTTGAATCCCGGCCGCAAGACCTACTTCAACAACAGCGAGTGCGTGGCAGAAGGCGAGTGCGACGAGCGCGAGGACCTGACGATCACCGTCACGCGCGAGCTGAAGAGAGTGGTGATCGACGTCGACCGCAAGCCGGTAGCCGTCTGGACCCGCGTCGTCGTGGAAAACGAGAAGGCCGACGGCGAGCTGAAGGAGATCTCGCGCAACTACTTCGCGACCTGCCTGCCCTGGCGCGACGTCTACTATTTCGGCGAGGACGTGGACATCTACGAGGACGGCGAGATCGTGAGTCACGAGGGCGCCTGGCTCGCCGGCCGCTTCGACGCGCAGCCCGGAATCATCATGCCGGATTCCGGCTTCCTGCTCGGCCAGCGTTACTTCCAGGAGATGGCACCCGGCGTCGCGCTCGATCGCGCGGAGCACGTCGCCACTGACCTCGAGCTCGCTCTGCAGGCCGGCAATTTCGACGACTGCATCGAGGTCACGGAAACCACGCCGCTCCAGCCGAACTCGGAGTCTACGAAGTTCTACTGTCCCGGCGTTGGATTGGTGATCGACAGCGACTTGAAGGCGATCGCAGTCTATCGCTGAACGAACGGCGGTAGACCCATGCGCGCGATGATGTCCGAGAACCGCGGGTCGGCGCGCAGCTCGATGAGAAACGGGTCGGTGCCGATGGGCAAGCAATCGCGCTGGCGTTGCTCGACTCCTCGCTCGAGCAGCGTCAGCGCGCGCTCGCGATCACCGAGCGCCACGTAGACTCGCGCGACGGGCGCAACGTTGAGCTCGTTCTCCGCGCCGCGTGCCTCGAGCTCGCCGAGCAACGCACGCGCGTCGCTGAGGCGGCCCGCGCGACCATAGGCCGCGGCGAGGCGGCTGACGGCCGTGGCGGCACGCCGCTGGAGCTGCACGGCGCGTTCGAGCTCGGCGATCGCCTGCTCGATGTCGCCCATGCCGAACGCGGCGGTGCCGAGGAGCTCGCGAACCAGACCGGGCTCGGCGCCGCCGGCGAGCGCCGCGTTGGCTTGCTCGGCCGCTTCGGCAAAACGGCCCGCGTCGAGCAGGCGCTCGCCGAGCTCTTGCTTGAGCCGGCCGTCCTCGGGAAAAGTCTCCGCGAGCCTCCGCACGAGGGCGATCGCTTCGTCGTGGCGGCCGAGCAGCGCGAGCACGTACGCATAGCTCCAAATCGTGCCCGTTTCCGAGGGCGCAGCCGCGGCCGCTCGCTCGAGCTCTTCGAGACCGCCCTGCCAATCCCAGTCGTACGTGGCGCGCAGGAAACCCAGCAGTGCGGTCGACGTTGCGAGCCTCGGATCGAGCTCGAGCGCGCGCAACGCGGCTGCGCGCGCGCGGGGAAACGCGCGGGCCGGCGTCGAGCCGTCGAGCGCGCCGCCGGCTTCGACCCACGCGTAGGCGAGCCAATCCCAGGCGTCTGCGAAACCGCCGTCGGCATTCACGGCGATTTGGAATTGCTCGATCGCGATTCGAACGTCGCCGAGCTGGCGTCTCCGGTAGTGATACTTTCCGAGCAAGAACGCCTCGTACGCGGGCAAGCTCGCGGTCGGCAACTCTTTGTCGTGCTCGGTGCCGCCCACAGCGAGCGTGCGCGTCAACCCTTGCGCCACCTGATCGGCGACCTCGGCCTGAATGTCGAAAAGGTTTTCCAGCGTGAGCGGGCGGTCCAACGTATCGGCCCATACGTTCGCGTCGCTAGCAGCGTCGATCAGCTGCGCGGTTACGCGCACGCGATCGTTGGCGTAGCGCACGCTGCCTTGCATCACGGCATCGACGCCGAGCTCGCGAGCGATGTCGCGCACTGGTTTGCTCGCGTCGCGATATCCGCTGACCGCGGAATACGACGTCACGCGCAAGCCCGCAATAGTCGACAAGCGCGTGATGATCTCCTCGTGCACGCCGTCGGCGAAGTACTGGCGGTCCGCCGCGGGACTCAAATCGGCGAACGGCAGCACCGCGACCCCGACGGCGCGACCGAGGCCGCCGGTCGACGGCGGCCGCAGCGCGAGCGCGACGACGATTACGGCGACGAGCGCGGCGGCGATGCCGAGCGCGAGCGGCGGCCAGCGGCGCGGGGCGTGCCAGTCCGCCTCGCGCTACCGCGCCCGGCGCTACGGCAGGCGCAGCCGTTTGGAGTGGAGCGGCAACCGTCGAAATGCTCGACGCGGGCGTGGCCGGCACCGTGGCAGGCGGCGGCGCAGGGTCTCGCGGGGGCTCCACGGGCGCCCGCGCCCTGGGACGCCGAGCGCACGGACGCCACGACGCGATAGCCGCGCTTCGGAATCGTCTCGATATAACAAGGATCGGCGCGGACATCGCCGAGAATTTTCCGTAGCTCGGCCACTGCGCGAGTCAAGGGCTCGTCGGAGACGGCGCCGCGCTCACCCCAGACGCGGCTCAGCAGCTCGTCGCGGGTCACGACTTGACCGGCGCGCTGGGCGAGCACGACGAGCAAATCCGTGAGCTTCGGAGTCAGGTGCCGCTGACCCGCGGGACCGCTCAGCGTCCCCGTCGGCGGGTCGACGCTCCAGTCGCCAATGACAAAGGGTTCAGGCGCGTTCATGGGCGGCTAGGGATGGTACCGAGAATTAATGGCGATTTCTTGGAGGAAGAAAGGAGCAAAACCGGAGGACCTCCGCGTGCAAATCCGCAGAATGCGCATCCTCAACTTCGTAGGGAGAGGCCCATGCAAACCGAAACCTTCTTTGACATTTGCCCTTCGTCTTCGGCGATCCGCGCAGACCGCGGGCGCGGCGATGCGGCAACCGCGATTTTCTACGGCTTGTTTGCCGCATTGATCTTCGCGGGCTACGCGATATCGATTGCACCACTATTCGCCGGGGGCTAGGCCCCCGGCACTGGTGCCTGTTGGACGCCACTACCCCCCCCGGGGGAGACCATGCAAATCGCAACCGTATCGAACGAGACTCCGGCCCCAGAATCGGCCCACCCGCGCTACGCGCGCTGCGTCAAAGTGTCAAAGCGCGTGCGCTGGGACATCGACCGCGACGTGATCCGCGGCCGCGATTTCGACCACGCCCGCCCGTTCCTGCCGAGCGGTCTGTCGAAGGTCGAAGACCTCGAATTCCTAACAGCCGACGAGCGCCGGCTTCTGAGCCAAGTGCAGGGCCGCTCGTACTGCTACATCTTCGGCCTCGTCGAGCGGTTCATCGGCGCGAAAGTGCTGCGAGCGCTCGGGCCAGCACTGGCTCGGCGACCAAGTGGCGCTCGAAGCCCTCGTCCGGTTCTCGGACGAGGAGCTCAAGCATCAGGAGCTGTTCCGCCGCCTCGAGGCGATGCTCGCCGCGCGCATGCCGGCCGGCTACAAGATGGTCGCGGAGCCGAATGCGGTTGCGCGCTTCGTCCTCGGCAAGAAGACGTGGGCCGTGCTCGCCCTGATCTCGCACATCGAGCTGTTCGTGCAAGCGCACTACGAGCGGAGCATCGCGCCGCAGGAAGATCTCTGCCCGCTTTGGAAAGACGTATTCATGTATCACTGGAAGGAGGAATGCCAGCATGCCGTGCTCGACGAGCTCGAGTGGACCGCCGAGCACGCAAAGCTCGATGCGGCGGAGCATGACGCGGCCGTCGGCGATCTCATCGAGCTCGTCGGCGCCGTCGACGGCATCTTGCAGGCGCAGGCCGCAGCGGACGCGCAGTACTTCGAGACGGTCAACGGCCGCCGCTTCACCGCGGCGGAACGCGAGCGCATCGACGCGACGGTGCTCAAGGCCTACCGCTGGCAGTACATCGTCTCCGGCGTGCAGCATCCGCACTTCAGCAAGCTGCTCGGCGCCATGACGACGCCGGCGCAGATGCAGCGGATCGTGTCGGCGCTGACGCCGATCCTGCAAGCGTAAGGTAGTACGGCCGCCGAGCGCTTAGCTGCAAAAGCGCCCCGGCGGACGCCTATACTGTCGTGCAGCCGCTTCCGAGAAGGAGACCGAAGATGTTCCGAACTTTGACCGTTGCGGTGGTATCCGCCGTTCTCGCCGCGCCCGCGCTCGTGCGCGCTCAGCACGAAGAGCATGCGGGTGCGCATGCGAGCGAGAAGCTCGGAACGGTGAGCTTCGAGAATAGCTGCGCGCCAGCCCAGGGCGCCGCGTTCAATCGTGCGGTCGCGCTGCTGCACTCGTTCGAGTTCAGCACCGCCATTGACGGCTTCGAGACCGTGCTTGCCGCGGATGCGGCGTGCGCCATTGCCTATTGGGGCATCGCGCTTGGGTATTGGGGCAACCCGTTCGGCGGCGCGCGCTCCACGGCCGCCCTGCAGGAGGGTCTCGCGGCCGTCGAAAAGGCGCGCGCGACGGGCTCGCCCACGCCGCGTGAACGGGCGTACATTGCCGCGGTCGCCGCGCTGTTCGAAAACTACTCGACGGCTCCGCAGCGCGATCGCATCCTCGCCTACGAGCGCGGCATGGCGGAGGTCGTGCGCCAAAACCCGCAGGACATCGAGGCGTCGATCTTTCACGCGCTGGCCGTGAATCAGACGGCGTTGCCCACGGACAAGACCTACGCGGCGCAGCTGCGCGCGGTCGGGATTCTGGAGCCGCTGTACGCGAAGTATCCGGATCACCCGGGCCTCGCGCACTACATCATTCACGCATACGACCATCCGCCGCTCGCATCGCGAGCACTCGAAGCCGCGCGGCGTTATGCCGAGATCGCACCTTCGGCGCCGCATGCGCTGCACATGCCCTCGCATACCTTCACGCGCGTAGGTGCGTGGCAGGAGTCGGTGGACACGAACCGTCTCTCGGAGCAGTCCGCGATGCAGAACGGTGCGGCCACCGAAGCGCTGCACGCGATGGACTATCAGACCTACGCGCATTTGCAAATGGCCCAAGACCGTGCCGCCCGCGACGTGCTCGATCGATTGCCGAAGGTCGAGGCGGCGTTCGATCCAGCGAGAGTCGCGGGCGGCGCGGCGCCGCCGATGGCGGGTTTCTATGCGCTCGCGGCGATCCCCGCGCGCTACGCGCTCGAGCGCGGCGCGTGGGAAGAAGCGGCGCAGCTTCCGGTGCCCTCGACCGGCACGCCGTTCACGATCGCGATCGCCCATTTCGCTCGCGCGCTCGGCGCCGCGCGCAGCGGACGACCGTCCGCGGCGGACGGGGACGTGGCGCGGCTCGCCGCTCTGCGCGATCAGTTGAAGGGGCAGGACGCGTACTGGGCCGAGCAGGTCGACATTCAGTGGCGAGTAGCCGGCGCGTGGATCGCCTTCTCGCAAGGACGGCAGGATGAAGGACTCGCCGCGATGCAGGCCGCGGCCGACATCGAAGATGCCACCGACAAGTCGGCCGTGACCCCCGGGCCGCTTGCGCCCGCGCGCGAGCTGCTCGGCGAGATGCTGCTCCAGGCCGGCAAGTCCGCCGAAGCGCTGCAAGCATTCGAAGCGTCGATCGCGAAGGAGCCCGGACGGTTTCGGGGGTCCTACGGCGCGGCGCGTGCGGCCGAGGCCGCGGGCGATGCCGCCGGGGCGCGTCTTTACTATCAGAAGACGCTGGAGATTGCGGGCGGAGCGGATTCGCCGCGCGGCGAAATCCAGCTCGCGCGGAACTACCTCGGCGCGAGGCCATAGCCTACACTCACGGCGACGCATCCCTTAGCGACGCCGTGTGCCGGGCAAAAAAATAACGAGAAAGGAGTTCTTGCGGAAGGCCGGTGCCGGGCTCGGCGCCGCGCTACTCGGCTCCTCCGTGCCGACCTTGCGCGGCGGCACGGCGCGAGCGCAAAACCGCGACGAGCGTCCGAATATTTTGTTCATCTGCATGGACCAGCTGCGCTCGTGGCTCGATTTGCCCTCCGAGCTGCCGCTGCCGGCGTTCCGCCGCCTGTTGCGCGAAGGCCGTGCGTTCCGCAACTACCACGTGCACCAGGCGCCGTGCGGTCCGTCGCGCGCCACGTTCTACACGGGCCAGCACATCCAGAAGACCGGCGTGTACACGAATCCGCCGGGCGAGTTCGCCGCGTACTCGCCCGACGCGCCGCGCGGCGTGGAGCTCCCGACGAGCATTCCGACGATCGGCACGATGCTGCGCGCGCAGGGCTACTACACGGCGTACAAGGGCAAGTGGCACCTCTCGGTCGTCAATCAAAAAGTCGCCGCGGGCCCGGGCGGCGGCCGCTATCCCGACGCGACGAAGCTGCTCGAGCCGTACGGATTCTCCGACTACAACTACGACGGCGAGCACACGGGCCTGGTCGTGGGTCGGCTTCGGCCACGACGGCGTGCTTGCGGCAGATTCGATCAACCTGCTGCAGCGCTTCGCGGGGGGCCACACCGAGGGAAAGCCGTGGTTCCTCGCGATGAACTTCATCAATCCGCACGACATCATGTTCTTCGATCCGGAAGGCGACGGCGGATCGTTGGTCGGCACGCCGACGCTGCCGGCGCCGAGCACGCCTCTCTACGACAAGGATTGGGGCTTCGACCTGCCCGTGAGCTACCGCGCGGACGATCTCTCGACGAAGCCCGCGGTGCACCGTGCATTCAACGCGCTCAGCGAAGCGCAGCTGCGCGTTTACCAGAACTACTACTTCAATTGCGTCCGCGACGTCGATCAGCACATCGGCGCCGTGCTCGACGCGCTCGATCGATTGCAGCTCGCGGACAGCACCGTGGTCGTCGTCACCGCGGATCACGGCGAGCGCGGCGCCGCGCACGGCGGCATGCTCGGCAAAGGCGCGGACATATATAAGGAGACGCTGCGCGTGCCGCTGATCGTTCGCCACCCGGACGTGCGCGGCGGCGACGCGACCGATGCGCTCGCAGGCGGCGTGGACTTGGTGCCGACCCTGCTCGGCCTCGCCGGGCTCGACGACGCGGAGCGCCTGCAGCGTTATCCCGATTTGCACGGCGTGGACTTGCGCTCCGTGATCGCTGACGCGCGCGCGCGGACCGCTCGCGACGAGCGCGGGATCCTGTTCAACTACGGGACCGGCCCCGTGAACGCCGACGGGCCGATCCCGGGCAACACCTCGCGCGGCCTGATTCGCGGCGTATTCGACGGGCGCTACAAGTTCGGCCGCTATTTCCGCGTGACGGAGCATCACGAGCCGCGCGACTGGGACACGCTGGTCGCGCACAACGACCTCGAGCTCTACGACACGAGCGATGATCCCAACGAGATCGCGAATCTCGCGCATCGCCCCGACGCGCACAAAGCGCGCATCCTCGAGCTCAACGAGAAAGTGAACGCGCTGATCGCGGCCGAGGTCGGCACGGACGACGGAGCGATGTACCCGGGACCGACGTCTTCGTACGGCTCGATCTCCGCGGAAACGCCCGGATGAAGACCCACGCCGCGATCTGTGGCCGCGCTGTGCGCCGCCGCAGCCGCGCCGGTTTCCGCACAGAGTCTCGCGGATCGGCCGACGAGCGCGCGCGCCGCGGACGGCAACTACATCTCTTGGCGCGAGCACATCGTCGACGACGAGGCGACGAGCGGCATCGAGCTGCGCGGCAGCGACGGGCTCGTGCTCGCGGATCTCGACCGCGACGGCTTCCTCGACATCGTCTCCGTGCACGAGTCCGACGACCAGTACGACGGCGCGCCCGAGGGTCACATCCGCATCGCGTTCGGCAGCGCGGACCGCGATCGTTGGCAGTCGATCACGCTCGCGGAAGGACCGGAAGCCGGCGCGGCCGAAGACGTCGCCGTCGGCGACGTGAACGGCGACGGCTGGCTCGATCTCGTCGCGGCGTGCGAGCTCGCGCATCTCATCTATTTCGAGAATCCCGGCGCGAATATCCGCCGCGCAGCCGAGTGGGCGCCGGCTCATTCCGACGGCGACGCGCGACCGCGGCTCGTTCATCCGCGTCTTTCTCGCGGACTTGAACGGCGACGGCCGGCCCGAAATCCTCACGCCGAACAAAGGCGCGCAGAATCCGGCCGTCGCGCGGCAAGAGCCGAAGCCCATCTCGTTCTTCGAGCTCACGGGCAAGCCGCTCGCGGACAGCTCGTGGGTCGAGCACGTGCTCACGCAAGTGCCGTGGCCGATCAACTCGCAGCCGGTGGATCTAGACAGTGACGGCGATCTGGACGTCGTCGGCGGCAGCGTCGCGCTGCAGAAGATGTTCTGGTTCGAGAACCGCAGCACGAAGCGCGCCTTCGACTTCGTGGAGCACGCCGTCGAGCTCGCGCCGGCCGATCCGCACGCCGGACGCGGCGACCGTCCACGCGTTCAACATGGAGTTCACGGATTTGTCCGGCGACGGGCGGCTCGACATCGTCACGATGAACACGCCGCCGCTGATCGGGCAGCGCCTGCTGTGGCTCGAGCAGCCCGCCCAGGCCGGCGCGCCGTGGACATACCGGCAAATCGACTCGTACGCGCCCGACTCGGTCGTCGGCATCTCCGTGGCGGACATCGACGGCGACGGCGATGCCGGACGTCATGACGGGCGGCTACAGCCTGGGCTCGCGCACGAGCGACGAGCCCACGCCGACCGGATCCCTCGGCAGGCTCGCCTGGTACGAGAACGGCGGCGATGCGCGCGCGAAATGGACGCGGCACGACTTCTCGCGCCGCCAGCGCGGCATGTTCGACAAGTTCGTCGCGCTCGATCTCGACGGCGATCGCGACGTCGACTTCGTCTCGACGCGCGGCAACAGCGGTCCCTACGACGGCGTCTTCTGGCTCGAGCAAGTGCGCAGCGCGGAGCCGCGCGCGTCGTTCGAGCGCGCTCGCGAGCGCGACAGTCCCGAGGTGCCGCTGCCCGATGGCTCGGGAGCGTCGCATTGAACCGAGATCGCGGCCGACGCACAGCTTTGGTGCAAAATCCCTCCGCGGAGGGGTGCGGCGACGTTCGATCGAACCTCAAAACGCCCCGCGTCGACATCCAGGTTCCGCGGGAGCTAACATCCGGCTGCCTTCAACGTTAGGGCGCCTCCATGGCGGAAGACATACGAGCGGAAAGTGCGGCCGAAGCGCCGAAGCTCGACGCGAGCGTCGTTTTTTGGGCGCGCGTCCGCGAGCACAAGATCATCCAGTGGGGGCTCGCGTATCTCGGCTCGGCGCTCGCGCTCGCGCATGGTCAAGAGCTCCTCGCGCATGCGTTTCACTGGCCCGACATGCTCGGCCGCATCTTCATGATCGTGCTGATTGCGGGCCTGCCGATCGCTTTGACGCTCGCGTGGTATCACGGGCACCGCGGATTGACGCGCATCGGCGCCGGCGAGCTCACGATCATTTCGTTGCTGCTCGTGATCGGGGCCGCGTTCTTTACGGTAGCGCTGCGACCCGCCGAGCACGCGTCTGCGAATGCGGCTACACCGACTGCAGGCGAGAGATCTACGCGCGCGGCGCCGGTTGCGTCCAACCCCTTCGAAACGCGCCTCGATGTCACCACGCCGGGAACCACGCGCTCGTCGTCGTTTGCTCTTTCGCCCGATGGGCGCTCGATCGTGTTCAGCGCCGCAGGACCGGGCGGCGAGCAACTCTGGGTCCGCTCGCTCAACTCCACGTCGCCGCGTCCGATTCCGGGCAGCCGAGGGCGGTGTGTATCCGTTCTGGTCCCCCGACGGCCGGTCGATCGGGTTCTTCACGATCAACGCGCTCAAGCGCGTGGCCATCGATGGCAGCGAGTCGCAATCGCTCGCGGCCGTGCTCACGCCCGCGGGAGGGACATGGAATGCGGACGGCACGATCCTGTATGTCCCCAATGCCTCGCGCGGTGTCTTTCGCATCTCGGCAACGGGCGGTGATAGCACGCCTGTGACGCAGGGGTTCGCCACACGCCTTCCGCAGTTTCTTCCGGATGGCCGTCATTTTCTTTTTTACGTCTGGGGGGAGAACGAAACGGCCGGCGTCTACGTCGGCGATCTGCAGAGCGGCGACGTTGCGCGGCTGCTCACTGCCGATGCGGCGGCAGTGTTCGGCTCGGGATACCTGTGGTTCGTGCGCGATGGCACTTTATTCGCCCAGCAGCTCGATCCCGTCACGCGCGCGCTCGGCGGCGACGTGCACCCTATCGCCGACGACGTCGGAATCGACGGGAACGCGGCCGTTTCCGCATCGGCTGCCGGCCCCGTCGCCTATCGCAGCGGCACGCGGCATCTACGCCAGCAGCTCGCTTGGTTCGATCGGTCCGGAGCTGCTCTCGGTATCGCGGGAGAGGAAGGGATGCAGGTCCGCGATCCGTCGCTCTCGCTGGACGACCGACACGTGGTCGTGCAGCGGGTCGTCAGGCAGAACCTCGATATCTGGCTGCTCGAGTTGGAGCGCAATATCTTTACGCGGTTGACCAATGCTCCGGAGATCGAGAGCCTGCCCTTGTGGTCGCCGGATCGAAGCCGGGTCGTCTTCAACTCGGCTGTGGGCGGCCGACAGGGGTTTGCGATCAAAGTCGTCGACGGCACGGCTCCCGACGAGCTGCTCTTGCCCACGACCGACTTCGCGTCTGCAAGCGACTGGTCCTCCGACGGTCGATACATTCTTTACACACAGTTCGACGGCGCGAACTCGGCGGATTTGTGGGCGTTGACTCTCGACGCTGATCGCACGCGGATTCAACTCACCTCGACACGCTACGTCGAGCGCGACGGGCAATTCTCACCGGACGGCAGACAAATCGCGTTCGAGTCGAACGAGTCCGGGACGCCCGAGATCTACGCCCAACCGTTTCCGCGCGCCGGCGCGAAGGTGCGGATCTCCACGAACGGCGGCAGACAGGTTCGCTGGCGGCGCGACGGCGCCGAATTGTTCTACATCGCACTCGACAACACCCTGATGTCCGTGCCGATGGGCCCAACTGCGGGTCCGTCCGGCGTCGGCACGCCGGTTCGGCTGTTTACAACCCGCGTCCCGGCGCCGATCGTGGTGATGCGTCAACAATATGTCGTCACGGCCGACGGGCAGCGCTTTCTGATGGTGAGCAGGGACGAAGCTCCGACACCGCCGATCACTTTGCTCTTGAACTGGACGCCGCCGGCGCCGCCGTGAGCGGCTGCGAGGACGACACCGAGGAAACACAATGGCAACCGTACTGATCGAAGGCGCACCGCCGCGAGCTCGTCCAGGCGCGCACGAAGTTCTACGTCGGCATCTCGCTGCTGATCACCGCGATCGTGATCGCCGGATTCGCGCCGCAGTTGTATGCGTCGCTCGTGCTCGGTGTGGAGCGGCCGTGGATCCTGCACGTGCACGGCGCCGTGTACATGGGTTGGCTCGCCCTGTTGATCTCGCAGGCCGTGCTCGCGGCGCGCGGACGCATCGCGACTGCACCGGCGCGTCGGTAGTTTCGGCATCGCCTACGCCGTGCTCGTGCTGATCCTGGGGCTCGTCGTGACCTTCGTCGCGCCCGTGCTGCACGTTCGGGCCGGCGAGTGGACGATGGAGCGCGCAGCCACTTTCCTCCCTATTCCGCTCGGGGACATGGCGCTGTTCGCCGGCTTTTTCGGCGCGGCTGTCGCGTACCGGCGCAGGCCCGAGATCCACAAGCGGCTCGTGTTGCTCGCGTCCGTCGCCTTGATGTTCGCAGGCGTCGGGCGGCTATGGTTCACCGATACGGTGCCGCTCACGCTGGCGATGTGGTATCTGCCGGTAGTGCTCGCGATGGGCTATGACCTGCTCACGATGCGGCGCATCCATCCCGCCTACTTGATCGGCGTCGCGGTCATGACGATCGCGCTGCTGCGGATTCCGTTCGGGCAGTCCGAGCTGTGGCTCGATATCGCACGACCGATGCTCGCAAGTCTGATCTGAGACGGCGTAGGCAAGCGACGCGCTTGCGCTAAGGCGGGGCGCTCGCGCTCGAGCTGCGATCGAGCAAATGCAACAGCCCGCGCAGTAGGTCCGTAGGCGTCGGCGGACAGCCGCGGATCACGAGATCGACAGGCACTACCTTCGACACCGCACCGACGCAGGCGTAGCCGCCCTCGAACACGCCGCAACCGGCGGCGCAATCGCCGACCGCGACAACCCACTTCGGCGCCGGCGTCGCGGCGTAGGTGCGTTCGAGTGCCTCGCGCATGTTGTGCGTCACGGGTCCGGTCACGAGCAGCACGTCGGCGTGCCGCGGCGAGGCCGTGAACCGAATACCGAAGCGCTCGAGATCGTAGAAAGCGTTGTTGAGCGCATGGATCTCGAGCTCGCAGCCGTTGCACGAGCCGGCGTCGACTTCGCGAATCGTGAGACTCGTGCCGAGCTCGCGCGCCACCGCGCCGCGCAGCTTCGCGCCGAGCGCTTCGAGCGCCGCGTCGGCAGCGGCGGCGGGGCGCGGCTCCGTCACGGGACGCGCGATGAGATTCTTCATGAGACGTCGGCGCATAGCAGGCTAGAGATCGTGTCCCGAGTACGAGCAGTTGAACGACTTATTGCAGAGCGGAAAGTCGGCGACGATGTTGCCTTCGATCGCCGCCTCGAGCAGCGGCCATTGGAACCACGAAGGATCGCGCAAGTGACAGCGCGCGATCCGCCCGTCGCTCGCGAGCCTCACGTAAGCGAGCACGTCGCCGCGGAAGCCTTCGACGAGAGCCGTGGCCTCGCACGGGCCCCCGGCATCCGCGGGCAGCGGAACGCGTACCGGGCCATCCGGCAGGCTTGCGAGCAGAGCCTCGATGAGGCGGATGCTCTCGTTGACTTCCTCAATGCGAATCCAGACGCGGGCGTCGACGTCACCTTCGGTCCGCAACGAAACGTTCGGAATCACGACATCGTACGGCGCGTACGCAAGGTCGCGGCGCGCGTCGAACGATCGGCCCGACGCCCGCCCCACATACCCGCCGGCCGCAAAACTCTCGGCGAGGTCGGCTTTGAGAATCCCGGTGCCGACCGTGCGGTCCTGGAGCGAAGCGGTGTTGTCGTAAAGCTCGACGAGCTCCGGAAAGCGCGCGCGCACCGTATGCACCAGCGCGCGTAACGCCTCACGCCCGGTCTCCGAAAGATCGGCAGCGACACCTCCGGGCACGACGCGATCCATCATCAACCGGTGGCCGAAAGCAACCGCCGCGGCGCGTAACGTCTGCTCGCGCAAGATGCCGCACTCGGCGTGCAAGAGCGAGAACGACGCGTCATTGCAGATTGCGCCGATGTCGCCGAAGTGATTGGCGATTCTTTCGCATTCCGCCATCACCGCGCGCAATGCGAGCGCGCGGCGTGGCGCCTCGACGCCTAGCGCGATCTCGGCCGCACGCGCGAACGCCCAGCCGTACGCGACCGTGCTGTCGCCGGACGTGCGCGCGGCAAGCCGTGCCCCTTCGTCGAGGGTGCGGCCTTCTAGCAGCTTCTCGATCCCTTTATGGACGTAGCCCAGCCGTTCCTCGAGCCGCACCACCGTTTCGCCGTGCGCCGAAAAGCGAAAATGACCCGGCTCGATGATGCCGGCGTGCACCGGTCCTACCGGAATCTCATGCAGGCTCGGTCCGTGGGCAGCGAGAAATTCGGGGCGACGCGCAGACGCGCGGCTCGGCCCCGGCGTGACGGCGAGCGGCGTGCCGACAGGCCAGCGGCCGTGATCGAGCCACGGCCGATGATCCGGCAGCGCGACGAGCTCGATGCCGAACAAGTCCTGGATCGCGCGTTCCAGGCGGATGGCCGGTGCGTGGAACACCGCTAGCGACGGTGCGCGCCGCTCGAAGACCTCCTGCGACAGCACCGCAAGCTCGCGCGAGCGCGGGTCGTAGATCGCGGCATGCACCTCGCTCTCGTCTCCCCACAGACCGAGCAGCGCGAGCTTGCCCTCGATCAACACGGAGCCTAGAGATCGCCAGCCGTCCCGAGGAGCGCGCCGGCGCGGCGCGCCGCGGTGCGCGGAGACGATCGGCCAGTCGGCTGTGAGCGTCTTGAGCATCGTCACTCTCCGAGCATCGTCGCCACGTTGCGGAACCACTCCACGATCGGCGCCGGCAGGTAGACGCCCGCGACCGTCACGAGCAGAAGATGAACGATCATCGGCGTGAGCCGCCACGCGGACAGCACATGCCGTTTCGGCGACTCGCCGAACGCGAGACCGTGGAGCCGCAGCATCAAAGCACTGAATGCGATAGCGATGCCGAGCACGAGCGGAATGGCAAGCCAGGGCCAGCGCGCGAACGTCGAAGTGACCAGCAGGAATTCCGCGGTGAACACGCCGAAGGGCGGCAGGCCCGCGATCGCCGCGACTGCGGCAACCAGCAGCCAGCCGAGCAACGGATGACTGTGCGTCAACCCGCGAATGTCCGCGATGCGCTGCGTGCCCTCGAGCTGGGAAATGTAGCCGACGCCGAAAAAGATGCCCGACTTCGTGAGGCTATGCATCGCCATGTGCAAGAGCCCCGCGAAATTCGCGAGCGCTCCGCCGAGTCCGAACGCGAGCGTGATGATCCCCATGTGCTCGATGGAGGAGTACGCAAACATGCGTTTGATATCGCGCCGGCGGAACAGCATGAAGCTCGCGAAAATCAGCGATAAGAGGCCCAGCGCCACCATCATCGGGCCCGGCGAAATCACCGCGGGATTGCCGGCCATGATCAGCTTGAACCGCAAGAGCGCGAACAGCGCGACGTTCAAGAGCAGGCCCGAGAGCACCGCCGAGATCGGCGTCGGGCCCTCGGCATGGGCGTCCGGGAGCCACGCGTGCATCGGGCGCGAGCCCCACCTTCGTGCCGTAGCCGAGCAGCAGAAACACGAACGCGAGGTTGAGCAGCGCGGGATCGAAGCCCGCGGCGCCTGCCACGAGCCGGTCCCACGCCATGGCGGCAGTGCCCTGACCGAGCGGCTCTTGCGCGGCAAGGTAGACGAGAATCGTGCCGAACAGCGCGAGCGCAATGCCGACGGAGCCGAGAATGAAGTACTTCCACGCCGCCTCGAGCGCCGCGTTGGTGCGGTAGATTCCGACCATCATCACGGTCGTCAGCGTCGCTACTTCCACCGCGACCCACATGAGCCCGATGTTGTTCGACACGAGCGCCACGTTCATCGCGAGCATCAGCAGTTGGTACATAGCGTGATAGAAACGCAAGTCGCGCCGCTTGAGGCGGCGTCCCTGCAACTCGTGCGCGATGTACCCGGCGCTGAACCAACTCGTCGTGAAGCCGACGAGCGCGCCGACGATCAGGAACACGGTATTGAAGTCGTCGACGAGGAGATAAAGAGTTGGCTCCGGGCGGTGCGTGTAGAGCAGCGCGGCCGCAACCAGCGTGAGCCCGCAAAGCACCACGTTGAGCGGCGCCGCGATGCGGTAGCGCGAGATCGCGGCGAGCAGCAAAACGCCGAGCGCGGGGAAGCCTAGCAACCCGGCGAGCGCCAGATCTCCGACCGATGCGCTCATTCGGTTTCGCCGCGCGACATGTCGAGCGCTTGCAGATCGACGGTGTCGAATCGCTCACGAATGCGGAACAGAAAAATGCCGATCACGATGAACGCGATCAGCACGGAGAAAGCGACGCTGATTTCGACGACGAGCGGCATGCCGCGAGCGCCGGTCGCCGCGAGAACCAGTCCGTTCTCGAGCGACATGAAGCCGATCACCTGACTCACGGCGTTGCGGCGGGTCACCATCATCAACATTCCGAGCAACACGATCGACAGCGCAAACGCGAGATCCTCGCGGACGAACGCGACCGCGGTCTCGGTGACCGGCAACATGACCACGATCGAGAGAGCGACGAGACCCATCCCGAACAGCATCGTCCGTCCGATGCTCACGACGTTTTCGATGGAGCGGTGGATCCCCAAACGAACGACGATCCGGTGCAGCGCGCCCGGTATGACCACGCCTTTGAATGCAAGCGCAATCACGGCCGTGATGAACAGGTGCGGCGCATCCTGCACATACGCCTGCCAAGCCACGGACAAGGACAACACGACGGCGTGCAGCGCGAACGCGTTCAGCAACGCAAACATCCGGTCCTGGTAGAGCAGCAGGAAGCTCACGAGGACCATCGATCCTGCCAGGAGGTGCGCGATGTCGGCGTCGAACGCGTTCACGACGTCATCCTCGACACGAACAACAGGATCGCGCCGAGCAACCCGAGCATCAGCGCAACGCCGAGGAACTCCGGCACGCGGAACACGCGCATCTTCGCGGTCGCCAGTCTCGAACAAGACCAATAGAAGCCCGCCGACCGCGAGCTTCAAGACGTAGACGGCGACGCCGATCCCGTAGGCGATCGAGCCGGCACCCGCCACTGCCATCCCCCACGGCGCGAACACGCACGCGATCAGCGACATGTACAGCAGCAGCTTCAGCGACGCCGCAGCCTCGATCACGGCCAAGTGACGGCCCGAGTATTCGAGGATCATGGCTTCGTGGACCATCGTGAGCTCGAGATGCGTTGCAGGGTTGTCGACGGGAATGCGCGCGTTCTCCGCGATCGAGACGATCACGAGCGCCACCAACGCGAGCGCGAGCGAGATGCTCACCCCGGCCTGCGGCCCGAGCATGTACGCGGAAATCGTCGAGAGCTGCGTCGAGCCCGCGAACAACGACAGCGTGAAAACGACCATGAGCATCGCAGGCTCCGCGAGCGAGGCGAACATCATTTCGCGGCTCGAGCCGATTCCGCCGAAGCTCGTGCCGACATCGAGCCCTGCGAGCGCGAGGAAGAAGCGCGCCGTGCCGAGCAGCGCGACGATCACGATCAGGTCCGCGGCGGCGCTGAACGTCAAACCGGCGGCAAAGGTCGGGACCAGTGCCGCGGCGACCCAAGTGGTCGCGAAGATCACGTACGGGGCGCTGCGGAAAAGCCAGGACGCGTTCTCGGCGACTACGGCCTCCTTACGGATGAGCTTCAAGAGATCGCGATACGGCTGCACCACGGACGGCCCGCGGCGACGTAGGAGCCGCGCCTTGATCTTGCGCGTAACTCCGGTGAGGAGCGGCGCGAGGGCGAGCACGAGCGCGAGTTGCACGAGCTGCGTCGCCCAGTCGCGGATCATCGCAAGACTCCAATGATGATCAGCATCAGGATCAGCGTCGCGAACACGAGCATCAGGTACTTGCGGATGGTGAGGAACTGCAGTTTCGTCAGGTGGTCGGCGAGCGCATCGACGAGGCGAATGACGGGCGCGTAGAAGCCCTCCCAGACCGTATCGTGCATGGCGACCGTGAGCTTCGCCGCGCCGGCGGCGCCGGGCTTAGGCATCTCGACATGCTCGCGCGCGCGAAACACCACGCTGCCGAACACGCGCCGGATCGGTTGCGCGAAGCTGCCCGACGTGTACTGGGTCGCCGTGCTCGGATCGGGGAACCCGCAGTCCCACGCGGGCGCGCGGCGCAAAGCGTGCGACGCGACGCGACGTAGGATCACGGCGGTGGCCGCCGCGGCGATCGCGATCATCGCGAAAACCAACAGGCCGTTGTAGGCGCCACGCTCCGCGCTGATCGGCGCGATGCGCAGCCACGGCTGCGCGCTCTGCGGCTCGAGGCGTGCGCCGACGAGCAGCTCGCTCACGCTGCCGAGCGCGTCCAAGACGAAGCCGGGCAGGATGCCGGCGAGGAGACACAGCACGGCGAATGCGAGCATCGCCGCGCGGCTGAACCCATCCGTCTCGCGCGCGGCTGTCGCAGCTTCAGAGCGCGCCCGGCCGAGAAACGTCGAGCCGAACGCTTTCACGAAACAGGCCGCGGCAAGCGCCGCCGAGCACGCGAGGGCTGCACCGACCGCGGGAGCAACGAGGCGCGGGATCCACTCCGGCAGGTCGGGGCTCAACAGGATCGCCTGAAACGTGAGCCATTCGGACACGAAACCGTTGAACGGCGGCAGCGCGGAAATCGCAACGCAGCCGACGAGAAACGTCGCCGCCGTCACGGGCATCCGGTGGATCAGGCCGCCGAGGCGGTCCATGTCGCGCTCGCCCGTCGCGTTGTCGACCGCGCCCGATCCCAAGAACAACAGGCTCTTGAATAGGGAGTGATTGAACACGTGGAAGACGGCGGCGGTGAGAGCGAGCGCCGCGGCGGCGCCCATTGCGCTCGCCTCGAACGCGAGCGCGAGCCCCAACCCGATGAAGATGATCCCGATGTTCTCGACCGTGTGATACGCGAGCAAGCGCTTCAAGTCGTGCTCCATCAACGCGTGCAAAACGCCGAGCAGCGCCGTCACGGCCGCGATTACGAGCACCGGCACACTCCACCACCACGACGGCGGACCCGAGAGGTCGAACACGATGCGCACGAAACCGTACACGGCGACCTTGGTCATGACGCCGCTCATGAGCGCCGAGACATGGCTCGGCGCAGCAGGGTGCGCGAGCGGCAGCCACGCGTGCAGCGGCACGAGGCCCGCTTTGGAGCCCGCGCCGATCAGCGCGAGCACGAGGACGATCGCGGCAGGGCCGAATGCGGCGGTCTTGCGCATCTCGGCGAAGCTGTAACCGCCGTCGGTGCCCGCGAGGAGCCCAAACGCGAACAACAAAGTCAGCGCCCCGCCGGCGGCCATGATCACGTAGACGAGACCGGCGCGCCGATTGCTCTCGCGCTTGTCTTCGCTGACGACGAGCGCCCAGGACGCGAGCGACATGAATTCCCAACCGACGAGGAAGGAGAACGCGTCTTGCGCAACCAGCACCAGATTCATGCCGGCGATGAACGCGGGATAGAACGGCACGACGCGCGCGGGCTCGCGCGCGTGCGCGCCGTAACCGATCGCGCCGAAGCTCACGATGGCGCTCGTGAGATTCAGGATCACGGCGAAAGCGGCGGAAAGCGAGTCGAGCGCGAGCTGCGTACGACCAAGAGGCAGTCCGACGGGCAGCGTCAATACGCCCGCCGCGGGGCTTCCATTGAGCAGAGAGACGAGCGCGTTTAGCGCGAGCGCCAAGCACACGAGCGAGCATGCGCCGTAGACGAAAGTGGTTCCGTAGCGACGGCGAGCGGCGAACACGCCGAGCACCGCGAGCAGCAACAGCAATCCGATCCCGCTGGCGGCGAATTGGCTCAGCATTGTTGACGTAGCGGCCGGCCTAGGCGCGGCGTCGAGCCGGTTGGCGCTTGGCTGCTTTCGAGCTGGACGGCGAGTGGTCTTCGTCGTCGGGCGTCCAGGGTCGGCCGAGGCGCTCCTCGATGTAGCGCCGAATCATCCCGCGCACGATTTGCGAGGGCGTCAAGTCCTCTGCCGCGCACAGCTCCTCGAACACGGCCTTCTTGCGAGGATCGATGAGGATCGTGAGCCGCGCGGTGCGTTCTTCACGCGCCGCGCCCCTGCCGTTCTTTATGACCATACCATGTGCGTCGGGTGTTGATTCAATGAGGAGCGAATGGTAATCAACTTATCCGGCCATTGCTACGCGGCGCCTCGTAATCGGAGGATCGAGACGGCGCTCGCGAAGCGAACGTTGCTGACGCCCGGCAAAGGCGGGCGCATAATCGAAAAAAACCAGGGGGACCCGCCATGCTTTTCGCCCGCTCGACGCTCGCTGCGCTCGTTCTAACGTCCGCTTCCGTGCTTGCTCAACCGTCCGGAGCACCCACTCTCGACTTCGGGTTCTACAAGGCGCGGATCGAGCCGATCTTGACGACCAAGCGCCCCGGCAACGCGCGCTGCATCGCGTGCCACGGGTTCGCGACGACGATGCGGCTCCAGCCGCTGCCCGAAGGCAGCGCGACCTGGAACGAAGCGGACGCGCGCGCGAACTTCGAGATATTGAAGTCGCGCGTCGTCCCCGGCGATCCCGACGCGAGCCGGTTGCTGCGCCATCCGCTCGCCGAAGACGCGGGCGGCGATCCGCATCACGACGGCGGCAAGCACTGGACGTCGAAGAGCGATCCCGAGTATCAGACGCTCGCGGCGTGGGTGAACGGCGCAACCTTGCAAAGCGCGGCGAAGCCCGCACTGCACACGCGGATCATCCAGACCAACGCGGCCGGCGACGACGTGCACATCATCGATCCGGCGACGAACAAGGTCGTCGGCCATATCACCGGGATCGAGGTCGGTCACGGCGCGGCGGCAACGCCCGACGGCCGCTGGATCTACGTCAGCAACGAAGCGGAATCGACGCTCGACGTCGTGGACGCGCAAACCCTTCTAGTGACGAGCAAAGTACCGTTGAGCGGCCACCCGAACAACATTTCCTCGAGCCGCGACGGTAAGCGCGTCTACGTCGCGATCCGGCAGGAGCCCGGCCTCGTCGACGTGATCGACACCGCTACGGTGCAGCGCGTGAAGAGCATCCCGATCAAAGGCGCCGTGCACAACACGTACGTGACGCCCGACGGCCGTTACGTCATCGCGGGCTCGATCGCGGGCAAGACGCTCACCGCAATCGATCAGAAGACAGAGGAAGTCGCCTGGGTGAAGGAGTTCGAGCTCGGCGTGCGCCCGATGGCATTCGAGCAGAACGCGGACGGGTCGACGAAACGCGTCTTCGTGCAGCTCTCTGACTTCAACGGCTTCGCCGTGGTCGACTTCGCGACGCAAAAGGAGATCACGCGCATCGAGAATCCGAAGATCGCGCCGGAGAAATAGGTGCACGAGGGCGGCAACGCGTCGCACGGGATGATGGTTTCCGCGGACAACTCGCGCCTCGTCGTGTGCAGCCGTTTGAACAGCGCGGTATACGTGTACTCGCTGCCGGATCTCAAGCTCACGGGATCGATCGACGTCGGCATCGCTCCCGACTGGGTCACCTTGACGCCCGACGGCGGCACCGCCTACGTCGCGAACGCGGGGTCGAACAGCGTCTCCGTCGTCGACGTCAAAGCGATGCGCGAAGTCACGCGGATCCCGGTCGGGCAGGTGCCGAAGCGCAACATCACCGCGATGTTGCCGCGCTAGGCTCGCTAGCGCCGACTGATGGGCTTTACCGCTTCGACGGTATTGAGCTCGCGCACCAGCCGCTGCACGGCATCGCGCAGCTCCGTCAGCGTCGAAATCACTTCCTGCGCGCCCGCGGCGCGCAGGAGCTCTGCGCTGCGGGCGGTCTTCTTCGCAGCGCCAAGGCGGCCTACGATCAACTTGATCTCCGGCTGCCGCGCCCGCAGGCGCTTGCATGCATGCCGCAGCGCCGTGAGGTCGCCCGGCGGCAGCGACGTCAGGCACACGGCCGCGGGCCGTTGCGTCTCGACTCTAGCAACCCGCTCGCCGCTCAACATCTCTGCCGAGAGAACCTCGAGCTCGCAAGGCTCATCACGCAGCAGCACACGCAGAAGCTGCAGCGCGATCTCGTCGACCTTGTCGCGCACTGGGAAGCCGATCAACGGCACGGGCTTGCCGGCGCGCGGCGGCGCCGGCTCGTCGTCCGCGCGCGGTGACTGCAGCAGATCGTCGACGATCTCGCTCAATGCACTCGCGACGAAGTCCGCCTCGTCCGCCATGATCCGGCCGGCGGCAAGATCGCGCTTCAGCGTGGTGAGCGTGCCGAGCAGAAGCTCGTCGCAAGTCTCTGCGAGCGTGTGACCCTTCAGGTGCTGCTCGACGACGTCTTCGGCCTCGTCCTCGTCGCGCGCGAGAAGACGCTGGTACAACCACAGATGCGGCAGCAACGCGGGCCGCTCGCTGAGCAGCCGGTCGAAAACCGCGAGCTCCGGGATGTACCTCGACAGCACGACTAGACACACGGTCAGCGGCGTCGCCAGCACGAGCCCAATCGGACCCCAGATCCACGTCCAAAAGATGGCCGACACGATCACGGCGAGCGCGGATAGCCCCACGCTCTGGCCGTACAGCCAGGGCTCCATCAGGTTGTTGCTGAAGAGCTCGAGGATCGCGAACAGCACGATGACGAGCGCGACTTGCTCCCACCCCGGCGCCGTGATCAGGCTCACGGCGATCGGCAACGCAGCGGCGATCCACGGGCCGACGTAGGGAACGTAGCGAAAGATCGCGGCGGCCAATCCCCACAGCGCGGCGTACGGCACGCCGATGAAAAAGAGCCCAACCCCCACGGCGAGCCCCATCGTCGCGTTGATGATGAACTGCATCAGCAGATAGCGGCTGATGCGCTCACCCGCCTCGCCGAACGCCTTCGTCGTGACGGCGAGTGATGCCTGCCCCGCAAGACTCACGATGCGGTTCCGCAGGTCCTCGCGCCGAATCAGCATGAAGATGGCGAGCAGCAGCGTGAGGCCCGCGGTGCCGGCCCCTTCCAGGGCGGGGCTCAAGAGCGTGGAATCGCCGAGCAGTTGCCGCTCGGGCACGACCTCGACGCGTACGGGATTTTCCTCCGCGTCGGCTTGCGCCGGGGCGTCGGTCGAAGGCGGCGCCGCGGGTGCGGCCGCGGGGCTCGGTGCCTGCTCGCCCTCGGGAGCCGCGATGTTTTCGACGTCCTCGCTGATGTCCTCGATGGTGGTCTGCACGCTTGCCAACGTGCCGCCGCGCATGAACTCCCGCAGATCCTCAACCTTCCTTCGAATGTTTTGCCGGTGCGCGGGTAGCTCCGCGGCCAGGCTGCCGAGCTGACCCGCGACGACGTAGCCGAGGCCGCCGAGCACACCGGTGACGAATGCCGCCACGACGATGACTCCGAGCACACGCGGAACGCCCAAACGGTCGAGCCGCGTTAAGAGCGGACCGACCAGGAACGTGATGAGGGCGGCGAGCGCGATCGGGACCAGCACGACCTGACCCCAATAGAGCACCCCGCAAACGACGGCAAAAGTGACCAGTCGCGCCGCGTTCAGCAGCGCGGGGGGCCAATCGCGAGGAGCAGCGACGCTCATTCGGCCGCCTCGAGAGAGAAAATAAAGTCTAAACCTCGGCAGAAACGCGTGCAGGTTGCGTGCCAACGCCGCCTGGTCGAAAGGTACTCTCCGAGATTGACAGGGGTACAGCGGCAGCCGGGGCGATCAGCGCGCACCGGCGCCGACGCCGCGCATTCCAGCTATGATCTGGACAAAGATCGAAGGGGGGACCATGCGCATCACGCTTGCCGCCGGCGCCGCTGCCGCCGCGCTCGGCCTGTATGCCTGCACGGACGACACCGCGAGCCGCGGCCCCGGCGCGGGCGACGCCGCTGCATCGACAGCGCCCGCGACGCCTCGCGCGGCGGCGGTCGACGAGGCGCGGCTGCTCGCCGCGGAAAAAGAGCCCGGCCAGTGGATGTCTTACGGCCGCACCTACGAAGAGCAGCACTGGACCCCGCTCGATCAGATCACGACGCAGAACATCGGCGAGCTCGGGCTCGCGTGGTTCGCCGACATTCCGCTGAACCGCGGCCAGGAGGCCACGCCGCTATTCGTCGACGGCGTGCTGTACTTGAGCTCGTCGTGGAGCAACGTGTTCGCCTACGACGCGGCCACGGGCCGGCAGCTCTGGCGCTACGACCCCGAGGTGCCGCGCGAGTGGGCCGTGAACGTCTGCTGCGGCGAGGTCAACCGCGGCGTCGCCGCGTGGAACGGCAAGATCTACGTCGGCACGCTCGACGGCCGGCTCGTAGCGCTCGACGCGGCGACTGGCAAAGAAGTCTGGGACGTCCTCACGATCGACCGCAGCGAGCGCTACTCGATCACGGGCGCCGTGCGCGCGATCAAGGGCCGCATCCTCGTCGGCACGTCGGGCGCAGAGTTCGGCGTGCGCGGCTACGTGTCCGCCTACGACGCCGAGACGGGCGAGCTCGCGTGGCGCTTCTACACCGTGCCGGGCAATCCGGCCGACGGCTTCGAGAGCGAAGCCATGGCGATGGCCGCGAAGACGTGGAACGGCGAATGGTGGAAGCTCGGCGGCGGCGGCACCGTCTGGGACGCGATCGTCTACGACCCGGAGTCGGATCTCGTCTACGTCGGCACGGGAAATGGCAGCCCCTGGAACGCGGCGCTCAGAAGTCCCGGCGGCGGCGACAATCTGTTCCTCGCGTCGATCGTCGCGCTCGATCCCGACGACGGCTCGTATCGCTGGCATTACCAGACGGCGCCCGGCGAGACCTGGGACTTCACCGCGACGCAGCCCATCATGGTCGCGAACCTGAATTTCAACGGCGTTACTCGGCGCGTAATCATGCAGGCGCCGAAGAACGGCTTCTTCTACGTGCTCGACGCAAAAACCGGCGAGCTCATTTCGGCCGAGCCGTTCGCGCCCGTGAACTGGGCGACGCACGTCGACCTTGCAACGGGCCGGCCCGTCGAGAATCCCGAGGCGCGCTACGACAAGACCGGCAAGGTGGCGTTCGTCACGCCCACGGGCCAAGGCGCGCACAACTGGCGCCCGATGTCGTTCAACCCGAATACGGGGCTCGTCTATTTCGGCTCGCGCCACTCCGCGCAAGCGTACCTCGGCGTCGACGCCGCGGATTTCAAGCCGGCGAAGGTCGGCACGAACACCGGGACCGTTCGCCCGATTCCTCCCGAGCTCGTGGCGGAGCTTGCCGCTCGCCCGGATCTGCAGTTCGAGGACCGCGGCGCGATGCTGGGCTGGGATCCCGTGGCGGGCCGCGCCGTCTGGCGCACGGTGGATCCCGGCGGCGCCGTCGACGGCGGCACGCTCGCGACCGCGGGCAATCTCGTGTTCGCGGGCGGCGGCCAGGGCGAATTCATCGCCTACCATGCGGAGACCGGCGAGCGGATCTGGACGTTCACCGCCCAGACCGGTGTGGCGGCCGGCCCCGTGAGCTACGAGATGAACGGCGAGCAGTACATCGCCGTCGCCGCGGGCCGCGGCCTGCAGCCCTACTATCAGCCGAACTACTCGCGGCTCCTCGCGTTCAAGCTCGGCGGAACAGCCGAGCTGCCGCCGCCGCTCGAATACACGCCGCCGGCGCTGAACCCGCCGCCCTCGACCGCTTCCGCGGCCGTCATTGCGCGCGGCGCCGAGGTGTACGGCCAGTACTGCGTGCAGTGCCACGGCAACACGATCGGCACGTTCCCGGACCTGCGCGTCTCACCCGCTCTGCACAGTCAGGAGCTCTTCGACTCGATCGTGCTCGGCGGCGCACGCGCCGCGAACGGCATGGCCTCGTTCGCGGAAGGTGTCACCCAAGCGGACGCGCAGGCCGCGCGAGCGTACATCATTACGCTCGCAATCGAGCAGAAAGCTTACGACGATGCGAGGCAAGCGGCCGAGGCGCGCGCGGCGGAAGCCGCGACGGGCGACGCCGAGGCGCACACGAACTGATCCGAGCCAAACACACAACGACACAATCACGGTGGAGTAGATCATGCGAATCCGAACGATCGTAACTGCGGCCTTACTCACGCTGCTCACGCAGCTCGCGGGTGCGCAGCACCCCGGCCTCCGGGTCCTGGCCTCGAACGGCATCAAAGCCGTCGTCGACGATCTGCGGCCGCAACTCGAGCGCGAGCTCGGCCGTCCACTTGCGATCGAGTTCGGCACGACCGCGAGCCTGCGGCAGAGGATCGATTCCGGCGAGGCGTTCGACGTCACGATTCTCACGACGGAAGCCGTCGACGCGCTCGCGAAGAGCGGCAAGATCAGCGCCGCTTCCGTCCGCCCGCTCGGCCGCGCCGGCGTCGGCGTCGGCGTGCGCGCGGGATCGACGAAGCCCGCGATCCGCACGCCGGACGAGATCAAACGAACCCTGCTCGCCGCGAAGTCGGTGACGTGGGTCGGCGTCGGCGCGAGCCGCCCGACGATCGAGCGCATGCTCGAAACGTTGGGGATCACGAACGAGGTCCAAGCGAAGCTCAAGCTCGCGCCGGGCTCGGAAGCCGCGACCGAAGAGGTCGCCGCCGGTCACACGGAGATCGTGCTCACCTTGGCGAGCGAGATCCTTCCCGCACCGGGCGTCGACTACGTCGGGCCTCTGCCGGCGGAGCTGCAGGGCTACGTCTCGTTCGCGGCCGGAGTCGGCGCCAACTCCTCGGCGGCAGCCGACGGAGCCCGATTCATCGACAGCTTGCGCGCGCCGGGCGCCGCGAAGACCTACGAAGCGAACGGCATGGAGCCGACCGCCCGTTGAACGCCAGCCGCCCTCGCGGCTGACATCGTGTATACTCCAGTCGTATTACGATGTGTAGTACGTTTTGTCATGGCACTCGTCAGCATCAGGCTTCCGGACGATATCGAAGCGCGCCTCGCGAGCGAGAGCGAGAGGACGCAGCGATCGAAGTCCGAGATCGCGCGCGATGCGATCGTTGACTATCTTCGGCGCGCAGAACGGGACCGGTTTCTTGCGAGAGATCGCCCGGGCCTCACGTGCCGGCGACGTTGCGGAAGCTCTAGGGTCGGCCGAAGAAGCTCTCGCTACCGATAACGAGGCGCTGGCGATCGCCGAGCGCTCCACCGTCGGAGAGCGCAAGACACTGTATCGCGTTCGCAAGAAGAAAAAGCGCTGATGCGGCGCGGCGAGATTTGGCTTGCCAACCTCAATCCGAACCGCGGCTCGGAAGTCGGCAAAATCCGTCCCGTGTTGATCATACAAGCCGATTTCTTGATCGCGCAGGGCGACCCGACGATCGTCGTGCTGCCGCTGACAACGCGGGTCCGCCCGTCAAAGGAACCGCTCCATGTCACGATTCGTGCTCGCGAAGAGCTCGAGCAGATATCTCAGGTCATGCCGGAGCAACCGCGTACGCTCGATCGCACCCGATTGATCGAGGGCCCGTTGACCCGTCTTACAGCGCAAGAAATCGCTGCCGTCGAGCGCAGCCTCAAGGCCGTGTTGGGCATGTTCGAGTGATGCTCATTGCTTGCGGGCGACGAGCAACGGGAATAGCGTACGCGGCAAGAACAATTAGTAGGAGCCTCGCCATGATCCGCTCGGTAAGCATCGCCCTGCTCGCCGCTTTCGTTGCGGCGCCGGCTTAGCGCGCAGCAGGCGAGCCCCGCGGCGCCGCCGGGCGAAGTGATCGGCGTCGGCAACTTCGCACACATCGTTGCCGATATGGATGCCTCGCTCGCCCTGTACCGCGACGTGCTCGGCCTCGAGGTCTACGCGAATCAACCGTTCTCGCCGAACGACGCGTCATGAAGCTCGGCGGCACACCGGGCGCCCAGTCGCGCTACGTCGCGCTGCGCGTGCCCGGCATGGCTATCGGCGTGGAGCTCATCGAATACAAGGACATCGAGCGCAAGCCGCAGCGGCCGCATTTCGTGGACCCCGGCGCGGCCAACATCTCGATGCGCGTGCGTGACTTGGACGCGTTATTCCAGAAGATCGTGAAGGTGCCCGGCGTGAACGTGCTCACGGCGGGCGGCAAACCAGTGACGATCGAGACCCCCAATGGCGCTCTGCACATCGTATTTCTGCAAGATCCGGACGGTTTTGTGGTCGAGCTCCTTGGAGGTGCCCCTGACCGACTCGACCGGCCCGGACCGGTGATCGCCGGCGGGTCGTTCGAGCCGACGGTCGCGAGCAGCGAGGAAGCGTGCGCTTCTACAACGAGCTGCTCGGCTTCGATTTCACGCTCGGCGCGGCGTTCAACGACAACCGGCAGATGGCCGCGACCGCGGGCGCGGCAGGCGCGAGTTTCCGCCAGAGCACGGCAACCATCCCGGGCACGTCCCAGCCGATGACGCTGATCGAGTTCAAGACATCGAGCGCGAGGAGCTCTCGGGCCGCACACAGGTCCCGGCACCGCATTCTGCAGCTCATCGTGCGCGACGTGACGGCGCTCACGAAGAAGCTGAAAGACGCGGGCGTGCCCGTAGTCACGACGGGCGGCGCGCCGGTGGACATCACGCCAGCCGGGGCTCAAGATCTCGCTCGTGCGCGACCCGAACAACATGCTGCTAGAGCTCATCGAGCGGCCGAAGTAATCGACGTGCCCGCGACTTATCGGCCGCCGCGGCGCCGCCGCGGCTTCGCTCGCCGCGTGGGCTCCGCTTCCAACGGGTTCTCGGGCCAGTAGTGACGAGGGTAGCGGCCGCGCATGTCCTTGCGCACGTCGACGTACGCGTTTTGCCAAAAGCTAGCAAGATCGCGCGTCACTTGCAGCGGGCGGTGCGCGGGCGATAGCAGCTTGAACGTTACGGGCACGTTGCCGCCGCCGATGCGCGGCGTCGCGGCGAGCCCGAAAACTTCCTGCATGCGCATCGATGCGCAAGGAGCGTTGTCGTCGCGATAGTCGATACGCGTGCGCGTGCCGGTCGGCAACGCGATGTGAGTGGGCGCGAGCTCGTCGAGCGTGCGCTGCTGCTTTGCCGTAAGCCGGGCGCGCAAAGCGGCGACGAGCGGCACCTTCGACAGATGCGCGCGCCGCGTCACACCTGCGAGGAACGGCTCGAGCCAGGCGAGGTCGCTCGCGAGCGTCGCGGCCGATGAGTCCGGCCAGTCGTCGAGCTCCTTGCGCTTCAGCGCGCGCACGAACTCACTGCGCGCCGCAAAGTCGCGGCTCTCGTCGTTCCACGGCAACGCCTCGAGCCCGAGCGATCGCAACCCTTCGAGCAACGCGGCGGCGGTTGCTTCGGGCGGCGCGTCCTGCAGCGGCTTCTCGTCGAGCACGAGCTCGCCGAGCCGCACTGTGCGGCGCGCGATCACGGCTTCCGCACGCGCGTCCCACGCAACTTCGTCGCGCTCGACGAGGTCGCGCGCGAAATGCTCGAGCAGGTCCCCGCGGCGTAGCGGGGCCGCGAGCAAGATGCGCGCGTCGCGCTCGCGGTCGTCGAGATCGACGGCGACGATGAATTCCTCGCGCGCTACGGCTTCCGGGCTCGTGAACGACGCGCCGCGGCCGTTCGCAAGTTGATAGCGCGCATCGCCGCCCGGCCGCCGTTTCGCGATTCGATCTGGATACGCGAACGCAAGCAGCACTCCGGGCGACAGCGACGCATCGTCACCCGCGTCGCCACGCACACGCAGCTCCTTCAAGAACGCACGCTCCATGCGCCGCACTCGATCGAGCGCGCCGCGGTCGACGCCGCGCGCGTCGCCGTCTTTGCGACTTACCCCGCGGCGCAAAACGTCCAAGCGGCTGCGCACGTCGCTGTCGCGATCGTGAGCACCGTTCGGCGTGCGCAGGCGCCCGCGCAGCACGTCGCGCTCGGAAAGCAACGCTGCGAGCTCGGCCGCTGGGCGCCCGGCGCCGATCTCGCGCGCCGTGAGCAGCATGTGCGCGAGCCGCGGATGCGCGGCGAGCGCGTGCATCGCACGACCGTGCGCCGTGACGCGGCCGGCAGCGTCGAGAGCACCCAAGCGCTGCAGCAAGTCTCGCGCGCCCGCGAGCATCGCGGCCGGCGGCGCGTCGAGCCAGCTCAGGCTCGCTGCATCGGTGCCCCAAACAGCGAGATCCAACGCGAGGGGCGCGAGATCGGCGGTGGTGATCTCGGCCGGCGCGTGCGCCGCGAGCGTGCGCTGCGCGCTCTCGCCCCATAACCGCCAGCAGACCCCGGGCGCCGTGCGGCCCGCGCGGCCGGCGCGCTGCTCGGCGGAGGCGCGCGAGATGCGCTGCGTCGTGAGCAGGCTCATGCCGCTGCCGGGATCGAACACGTTGCGCCGCTCGAGCCCCGAGTCGACGACGACGCGCACCCCTTCGATCGTGAGGCTCGTCTCCGCGATGTTCGTTGCGAGCACGACCTTGCGGCGGCCCGCGCGCGCGGGTGCGAGCGCCGCATCTTGCTCGCCGGGCGGTAGCTCGCCGTAGAGCGGCAGTACGTCAACGTCGTTGCCGAGATCCGCGTCGCGCAAGCGCGCCTGCACGCCCCGAATCTCGCCCGCGCCCGGCAGGAACGTCAGCACGTCGCCGGGCGATTCGGCGAGCGCGCGCTGCACGGCACGGGCAACGACGCCATCGAGCGGCTCGCTCTCGCGCGCGCCCGGCAGCGCCGCCAGTCCCTTGCCCAAGTACTGGATCGCCACCGAATGCACGCGTCCCAAAGACTCGATCACGGGCGCGCCGCCCAAGAGAGCTGCGACCTTTGCGCCGTCGAGCGTGGCCGACATCGCGAGCAGGCGCAGCTCCGGAGCGACGTGCCGCTGCGCGTCGAGCGCGAGCGCGATCCCGACGTCGGCGTTGAGATTGCGCTCGTGAAACTCGTCGAACAGCACGGCGCCGATTCCCACGAGCGCCGGGTCGCTTTGCAGCATCCGCGTGAAGACGCCCTCCGTCACGACCTCGATCCGCGTGTGCTTGCTCACGCGCGTCTCGAGCCGCATGCGGTAGCCGACGGTGTCGCCGACGTCTTCGCGCAACGTTGCCGACATCCGTACGGCAACGGCCCGCGCGGCGAGGCGGCGCGGCTCGAGCATTACGATGCGCTGCCGGCGCAGCCACGGCTCATCGAGCAGCGCGAGCGGCACGACGGTGCTCTTGCCCGCGCCGGGCGGGGCTACGAGGACCGCGTTGCGGCCGTTCGCGAGCGCCGCACGGAGCGGCGGAAGTGCATCGTCGATCGGAAGACCGGAGCGCATGACGCGCGAATCTTACTTCGCGGCACGCGAAAAACGAGGGTCAAGGGCTGTCGGACGCCGTATCGTAGATCTCGACTACGTCGACGAGAGCGTTTTTCTCTTCCCTCTGGCCGCCGAAGGTGAGGATTTCGTCGCCGAGCACGGCGGCGCCGAACCAATATCGACCGGTGGGCAAGCGTGTGACAGACGTCCAGGTCTCCAGGAGCGGGTCATACCGTTCCACGAGTTCCCAAGAGTCGCCGTTCGATCGCCCGCCAAGTAAGTAGGCGGCGTCGCCGATCACGACGCAAGCCAAACCTTCGCGCGGGTTCTTCATCGGAGACTTTGCCGACCATGAATTCGCCGCGGGGTCGTAGGTAAGAACGAACGCCTCAGATCCGGGGCCGAGCACCGTGCGGCCACCGAAAACGTAGATATTGTCGGCGAGCGCGCAGCCGTGCGTGGATCCCAACGGCATCGGTAAGGGTGCGGCCGAGGACCAACGATCGGTTGCCGGGTCGTAGACCTCGACGTGACTCTTGGTCGTCCAGTCACCTTGGCCTAGGCCGTCGTCGATGGTGCCCACGCCGCCGATCACATAGATTTTTCCGCCGACGACGGCGCTCGCGAATTCGTATCGATAGGTCGGCCGGGCGGCCAACGTCGACCACTCGTCTGCAACCGGATCGTATCGGTAGGTTCCGTTGTGGAAACCAGAACGGCCATACGCGGCAATCACGTATATCTTGTCGCCTATCGTATGCGCGTGCACGCTGTGGGAATGCACGGGCATCGGCTTCCTCGATGCCCACTCGTTCGACACTGGATCGTAAGCGTCGACTTCATTGCTGATGGATTGTCCACCGTCAAGATAAGGCGGAGGCAGCGGAGTGAGAAGGGTCTTGACTCCGCCAAACACGTAAACCTTGCCGCTGTAGGCTGCGGTGCCATGCCCGCGTGAGCCCCGAGCCATTGGAGCTCCGGCGCGCCAAGGGCAATCGAAATTACCGCGCACACAAGCTCAAGAATACTGAGATGTCGGGCACACTGAGCCCTTCCGGATAGTCGACGAGACTCCGAGAGCGCAAATTCGCCGCGATCGTCTCTGGACTGAGACTTCGAACCGCGCGAACGAATTCGACGATGAATGTCCCCGGCTCAAGGCGGCCGTCGACCGAAAGATCGTCCGACAACCGATTCAGAATCAAAGTGAGCTCGGCATCCGTCGCAGTACCAAACTCTTCAGCCTTGCTTTCCGCGTATTTGTAGAACGCCGGTGGACAGCGCCAATAGGTACGCGTTGCCGAGCTCGTCGGTCTGCGACGCGCTCGTGTCGTACAAGCTCAACGCTGAAAAGGCGGCCACGCCGGGAACCGGCAACGCGTCCTTGAAGGCCACGAGCAACTCGTTTTCGGCTTGCTCGATCGCGTCGTCGAGACCGAGCTGACCGTCAGCGATGAGCTCCAACACACGATCGTTGATGAGATGCGTCAGGATGTTCACGTGCGCGGTTTGCCGCGCGTCGGTGCTGACGTCGTACAGACCTTTCAACGACAACATGCCGCTCGAGATCTGCCCAGTGAGCTCGCTGAAGTAGTAGCCGATTGCAACGATCTGCACTGGCCCGGCGTCCGTAGTCTCGAAAGAGAACGAACCGATGCTGTCTTCGATCTCCGTGACGAGCGTCGAGGTGGTCGGCCGGCCGCGGCTGTCGAGCCGGTTGACCAACACGGTGGAGCCGACCATGAAAGGTCCCTTCTGCACGGCGCCTTCGACCAATACGACCGCCGGCGGCGCCGGGGGAGCCGGCGGACCGGTGCTTGCGGGAGCAGGTGTCCCGCTCCCACCGCCGCCGCACGCAGATAGGGCGAGCAGGCCCGGCAGGCACACGAGTCGACTGATCTTCACGAAGCTCCGTTTCGTCACACACGCCTTGTTGTTGTTCGTCGTCGGCGAGCGCTAGCACACAGTGATACCAGCTGGCGTCGTTTTTATCAACGCAGCCAGGCACGCCGCGTGCGACATAAGCTAGTTAGCCCGGCAAAGGATCAGCTGGTTGCAGGGTCGGAGGCGTAAGGGACGGCCCCTGCGCTACAAAGGGTGTCGCCCGGCAGCGTCGTCTCGACGCGTGTTGCAAACGCCCCGAGCTCGTCGAGCGCGAACTCCGCGTCCCAGCGTAAAGTCGCGCCGTCGAACGTGATTCGAAACACGTCGGGATTGCGGATCGCGCAAGCGTGCTCGAACGTGAAACGCGAATCGATGTGCTGCAACAGCAAGCCGATCGCGTTGCCGTGCGATGAGATTGCGAGCGTTCGCGCTCGCGACGTGGTCGCAAGGTGCAACGTGGCCGCATGCATGCGCGCCTGCGCCTGCCGCGAGGATTCGCCATCCGGGAACGCGAAGTCGAAGTCCGTCCAGACCCTCTTCCACACGCCGTCCCAGTCGTCGATTCGACCGCGCGTGAAGGTCCGCTCGCGCAGACCCTCCACTTGATTGAGCTGCAGCGCGGTGCGCCGCACGAAAGGCGTGATCGTGTCGATACAGCGCCGATACGGACTCGAGTGCACCTCTTCGATGTCGAGACCGAGCAAGGCGCCGCCGAGGTCGGCTGCCTGCCGCTGTCCGATCTGCGTCAGCTCCCGGTGCTCGTCGGCGATGGCGGGGTCGTAGCGGCTTTGCGCGTGGCGGATGAGGTAGATTTGCTTCACGGTTACCTAGCGGCTAGCTCGACCCCGCTAGAGTCGCAGGTGCACGAGCCGGCGGCAACGTGCGAGCCGCCTGCAGTTTCCGGATTGACAATAACTCTCTTGGAGCCTTGACAGTCACCCGACAAACGGCGCGCAGGCACATGGCCATAGACCTTTACAATTGCGAATACTAAAATTGACAATTAACGGACAAATCGTTGGAGCCCGATGACGGACGCCAAGCGCGACCGCGTACTCGCTTACTTGGAGAAGCATTCGCCGGCTTCCGGACCGCAGCTGTGCCGGCACCTCGGCATCACACGCCAGGCTCTGAGCCAGCGCCTGCGCCCATTGATCGCGTCGGGAGACGTAGTCAAAGCCGGCAGCACGCGCGCGGCGCAGTACTACTCGGCCGCGAACGCGCCTGCGGGGAAGCAAGCGGCTCGAACACTGAACCTGAGAAACGCCGATGAGGCCCGCTCCTTCGACGAGATTGCCGCGAGACTCAATCTGCGAGCATCGCTGCGCCCCAACGTCGCGACCATCGTCCACTATGCATTCACGGAAATGCTGAACAACGCGATCGAGCACTCGCACGCGGCGAACGCGACGTTTCACGTTCGACTAGACGCAGGCCTCGTGTACTTCGACATTCGAGACCGAGGGATCGGGCTCTTTCACTCGATTGCCGACAAGCTCGATTTGGCCGATGAGCAGGCGGCGATGATCGAGCTGATCAAAGGCCGCACCACGACCATGCCCGAGGCTCACAGCGGCGAAGGAATATTCTTCACGTCGCGTGCGGCCGACCGGTTCGTGCTGCGCTCGCATCGCCTTCGGTTGGAATGGGATCGCGCGCGTGCCGACACGTTCGTGTCGGATGAACGCTTCCAGAAGGGCACGACGGTTCAATTCACCGTCCGGCGCGACTCGCGCCTGGAGCTCCAATCGCTATTTTCCGAGTTTGCACCGGAGGACTACGACTACCGGTTCGAAAAAACCGAGATCCTCGTCCGCCTCCTACAAGCGGACTACATCTCGCGATCCGAAGCGCGCCGCCTCACGGCGAACCTGCAAAAGTTCCGCAAGGTGGTGCTCGACTTCAAAGGCGTGCGATCCGTGGGCCAAGGTTTCGCCGACGAAGTCTTCCGCGTGTTTGCAGGCCGCCACCCTGCAACGTCGATCGAAGTGGTGAATGCGAGCCCTGCGGTGCGCGCCATGCTCAGACACGTGGGCGTTCCGTGAGCCGCCGGCGAGCCTGAACATCGGCGCGGCGAACCGCGCCCTGCTCACTGCAGCATCTTGTTGATTTCCGCCACCGGGAACGCGTTGACGAGATCGCCGATGCCTGCAAGAGCCGCTTCCGCCGTGCCGAACTCCGGCGACGAAAAGCCGAGGAACGAGCCGTCCTCGAGCGTGACGGTGATCGTGCCGTCGGGCATGACGGACGCCGGCAAACCGCCGACCCGCACCTGTTGACCCGCCCCGAGGATACCCGCACGCGCGAACCCGCCGAGTAGGCCTCCGAGCCCCGCGTCGCCGCCGCCGGTTCCGCCCGTCAGCGACACCGTGGCCGTGTTGCCGCCTTTCTCATACGTGGCCGAGATGTTGGTGAAGCCGAGGGCTTGGCCCTGCTCGAGCCCCGTACGCTTCCAGCCCGCGACATCGGCTGGGAATTGCTTGCCGACCGCACCGGTCACTTCCTGCTCGAGGGCATCGAGGCAAAGGCGCGCTTTGTCGCGTGCCTCGGTGAAATTGCCGGCTTTGCGCAGCGCGTCGATTTGCGAGCAGTTCTCGAGCGTGTCGCCGCTGACTTCGAGCTGGGCCATCGCGCTCGGTAGACCGCCAGCCATCAAGACGCCGACCAAGACGCCGTACTTCGCCGCTACCATTGTCGGTTTCCTCCGCTATGGGCTTTAGAGTTGTTCTGCACGCCAAGTATTGCAGCCACAGCGTCACTGCGGTAGAGGCGATTGTCTGGTTACGCTTTCGGCGCGCGCGTATATTGGCAGTAAAGCGAATCCTCGAGGGGAGTAGTCGTCATGCCGCGGTTAGCGCACGGTTTTTCCGCCATCGTGTTATTGGGCGCCGCTTTCACTGCGTGGGCGCAGCCCCCGGGCGTTCCGCCCGTCCCGTTGCCCGCCGGCGCACGGCAAGGAGCAAGTCGAGGCCGTCTGCGTCGCGTGCCACCAGACGAACCTGATCGTGGGCTCGACGGGCTATTCGCAGGATGGCTGGCGGTACCTGACGCGGCAAAATGATCGCGCTCGCCGCCGCCGATGGCCGACTCGATCACGCAATACCTTGCCGCGCACTTCCCGCCGAAGAACGATCGCGCACCGACGCTCGTGCCGGGCACGGCGAAGATCACGTTCAAGGAGTGGACGCCGCCGACGCTCGGTCAACGCCCGCGCGACCCCCTGCAGATGGAGGACGGCACGATCTGGTGGGCCGGCATGTACGCGAGCCTGATCGGCAGGCTCAACCCCGCGACAGGCGAGATGAAGGAGTACCCGCTCGACAAGACGGCGCAGCCGCACAGCATCATCAACGATGCGGACGGCAACATCTGGTACACGGGCAACGGCAACGGCACGGTCGGGATGTTGAATCCCGCGACCGGCAAGATCACCGTGCACAAAATGCCGGACCCCAATGCACGGGATCCGCACACGCCGATCTTCAACCGCGACGGCAACCTGTGGTTCACGCTGCAGAACAGCAACATGCTCGGTCGCCTCGAGCCCGCGACCGGCGCGATCAAGCTCGTGACGATGCCGACTGAGCGCGCGCGTCCTTACGGCATGAAGGAAGACTCCAAAGGCATGCTCTGGGTCGCGTACAACGGCAGCAACAAGATTGCGCGCGTCAATCCGCAAACGTGGGAGATCCGCGAGTTTTCCACGCCGACACCCGAGACGCGGATCCGTCGCCTCGCGCTCACGAGCGACGACGTCATCTGGTACGTGGACTCCGGGCGCGGCTACCTAGGCCGCCTCGATCCGAGCACGGGCGACATCAAGACCTGGCCGAGCCCAAGCGGCCCGGCCTCGCACCCGTACGCGATCGAGGTCGTCGACGACGTCGTTTGGTACAACGAGTCGAATCAGCGGCCCGACGCGCTCGTGCGCTTCGACCCGAAGACCGAGAAGTTCCAGAGCTGGGCGATCCCGTCCGGCGTCGGAATCATTCGGCACATGCGCGTCACGCCCGACGGCAATCTCGTGATTCACCAGAGCAGCACGAATACGATCGGGCTCGTGACGATCGGGAAAGACGCAAGCTAGCAACTCGCCGGGACGCGGCAGACTAACGTCAATTGACGTGCGTCGCGCGCGCGGAGGTGAGGTGACGCAGCAGCGCGGATAACCGCTCGTGGTCCACGGGCTTGACGAGGTGGCCGTCGAAGCCCGCTTCGTGCGACTTGCGGCGGTCCTCGTCCTGGCCCCAGCCCGTCACGGCGATCAGCACGATGTTCTTGCCCCAGGCCTGCTCGCGGACGCGGCGGCAGACGTCGTGGCCGTTGAGCTTCGGCAAGCCGATGTCGAGCAGCACGACGTCGGGCCGGTGCTTCTCGACCGCTTCGATGGCTCCGAGCCCATCATGCGCCGTGTACGTTTCGTGGCCCGTAATCCGCAACAGCATCGCGAGCGAGTCGGCCGAGTCCTCGTTGTCGTCGACGATTAGGATTCGCCGCGTCGCCGGCGGCCGCAGTGCAATCACCGGCTCGGGCCGTGCAGCGCTAGCTCCATCGAGCAACACGGGCAAACGAACGATGAACTCGCTCCCTCGCCCTTCGCTCTTCGCCTCGACCGTGCCGCCGTGCATGTGCACCAACCGCTTCACGAGCGTCAAGCCGATACCGAGCCCGCCTTGAGCCTTCTCCAATGACGCATCGACCTGCATGAACATGTCGAAGATGCTCGCGAGCTTGTCGGGCGGAATGCCGATGCCGGTATCCTTCACCGCCACCACGACCTCGCTTCCTTGCCGCTCGGCCGTTAGGGATATCTTCCCGCCGCGTTCCGTGTATTTGCAGGCGTTGCTGAGCAGGTTGCCGAACACCTGGGCGAGGCGGGCCGGATCGGCGGTCAGGTAATGGGGCTCCGACGGCAAGGTCACGCGGAGCTCATGCCCGAGCGAATCGGCAACGGGCCGGCACGCTTCCACCGCCTGTTGGATCACCGCGTTGAGCTCCACGCGGCTCGGCCGCAGCTCGAGCCGATTGTGAGTGATGCGGTTGAGATCTAGCAGATCGTCGACCAATCGAACGAGCTGCCCCAACTGCCGCTCCATCGTGTCGCGGGTACGTGCGGAGCATTTCCGGATCGTTCGTGCGCTTCCACACCTCGAGCACGTTCGAGAGCGGCGCGAGCGGGTTCCGCAGCTCGTGCGCGAGTGTCGCGAGAAACTCATCCTTGCGGCGATCCGCTTCGGACAGATCGGCCGCCAAGCCGCGCAGGGTGTCCTCGAGCCGCTTTCGCTCGGTGACGTCTTGGCTCACCGTGGCAAATGCGTTCGGCCGCCCGGCGCCATCCGTGAGGGTCAACACCTTGTAATCCATCCACCGAGCGGCGCCGGTCTTGAAGTTCCGGAAGCGGATCTGGATTTCGCCGTGGCCGTTCTCCAACACCGCCGGAAGGAGCTCCTGCATGATTTGCGGTCGATCCTCGGGGAAGAAGAAATCGGCAACGTTCCTGCCGCGTGCTTCCTCGATATCGTCGAGGCCCACCATCGCAAGGCCGGCGCGATTGATGAAGATCGGAGTGCCCTGCAGATCGCAGATACCGATGAAGTCGGTGCTGCTTTCGACGAGCGTGACGAACCGCTGGCGGTCAGCCTCGGCCTCTTTACGGTCCGTGATATCACGCGCCATCTTCGACGCGCCGACCACGTTGCCCTGCTCGTCCTTCACGGGCGAGATCATGAGCGACACCCAAACGCGCCGCCCGTCGGCGCGCAGCCGCTCGGTCTGGAAATGCTCGATTCGTTGCCCCTCCTTCAAGCTTGCGATGATCTGCTCCTCCTCCGCGATGCGCTCCGGCGGGATCACGAGCGAGATATGCCGGCCTATGGCCTCCGCCGCGGAGTAGCCGAACAGCCGTTCGGCGGCGGCGTTCCAGGTTTGAATCTCGCCGCCGAGCGACTTGCTGACGATCGCGACGTCCGACGATTCGACGATCGACGCGAGCAGACGGGCATCGCGCAGCTGGCTCGCCTTCTCCCGCTCGGCGCGCCGCTGCGCCGTGACGTCGCGGAAGATCAGAACGCAGCCGGAGACCCGGCCGCGCTCGTCGCGGATCGGCGCAGCGCTGTCATCGATCGGGCACTCCACGCCGTCCTTGCGGATGAGCACGGTGTGATTCGCCAAGCCGACGACGACGCCTTCCCGCAGCGCCCGCGCCGCGGGATTGTCCACGCGCGCACGCGTGCGCTCGTTGACGATCCGGAACACCGTGTCGAGCGGCTGACCGCGCGCCTCCTGATGCGCCCAGCCCGTCAAGGACTCCGCCACCTCGTTGATATAGGTGACGCGGCCTTCGACGTCGGTCGTGACGACTGCGTCGCCGATGCTGCGCAACGTGACGCGCAGGGTCTCGCGCCCCGCGGCCGCTCGCGCCTGTGCGACCCGCATCGCGTGGCCGAGGCCGATGATGAGGACGCACGTGAAGAGGTACGCCGCGAGCCCTACGACGTTGCTGAGATTGTCGAGGCCAAGTTGGCCTCGCGGCTCGATGAAGAGATAGGCGCACGCGACGTAACCGAAGATCGCCGCTACGATCGCGGCGGGGAAGCCGCTCACCCACACGGCGTACGCCACGGCGCCGAACAGCGTGACGAGCGGGAGCGTATCGCCCAGCACCGGGTCGAGCAGCAACCGCGAAATCACGGCCGCGACAAGTACGGTGAACGCCAAGGCGTAACGTAGCGCCGGGGAGCGTCCCTGTGCCCTCTGCCCGCCTGTGGTCATGGAGCGATCATGGCGCTCGCGCCGCCTGAGTCAAGCTCGCGCGGAGCAAACCGGTGGGCGGACCGCGGGTCAACCAGCCCGCGTCGCAGCGCCGGGCGTCGCGCGCTCGGACGGCTCCTGGCGCCGACTGAACGTTTCGTCGAGCACCACGCGCAAGCGATCGATGCTGACGGGTTTCAAAAGATGCGCGTCGAAGCCCGCCTCTTGTGAGCGCTTCTTGTCCTCGTCGCGCCCGTAGCCCGTGAGCGCGATGAGCCGCATGTTGCGGTTCGCGGCTTTCAGCCGCCGGGCGACTTCGTAACCGTCGAGACGCGGCAGGCCGATATCTACCAGGACGAGATCGGGCGCGAGCCGCAGGGCCGCCGCAACACCGGCCTCGCCGTCGGACGCCTCGTGCACCTCATGCCCGACCGTTTCGAGCAGCATTCGCAGCGCTTGCCGGGCGTCGAGATTGTCTTCGATGAGGAGCAGCCGGTAGCTGCGATTCGGCGGCGCGCTCGCTCGCCCCGCGTCGGCGCTGACGGTCGCAGGCTCGGCGCAGCGCGGCAGCCGGACGACAAAAACGCTGCCGCGCCCCGGGCCGTGGCTGTGCGCTTCGACGGCGCCGCCGTGCAGCTCCGTCAGTCGCCGCACGAGCGTGAGCCCGATACCGAGGCCGCCGGTCGGACGCGCCGGACCTTGCTCGCCTTGCCTAAATGCATCGAACACCCGCGGCAGGAGCTCGGGGCGGATCCCGTCCCTTGGTCCTCCACACGCAGAACCGCTTTGTTTCCCTCGCTGCGCACCGCCACGCGAATGCGCCCTTCCGGCGGCGTGTATTTGATCGAGTTGCCGACGAGATTATTGATGATCTGTGCCACGCGGTCGGGATCGGCGTTGACCCACGTGGCCTCGAGCGAGAGCTGGAGCCTGCCGGGATGCAGAAAGCCGGCCGACGTGAACGCCCGCACGCAACGCTCGACCGCCCTCGCGAGATCCAGCGGCTCTCGGCGCAAGCTCATCTTGTTGACGGTGACTCGGCCGATATCGAGAAGGTCATCGATCAGCCGCGCCAAGTGCTGGGTTTGCCGCTGAATTACCCGGAGCCAGCGCAGCGGCTCGCCGCTCTCGACGTGCCCGCTGTCATCCAGCACCGTTGCCGCCGCGCTGATCGCCGCTAGCGGGTTGCGCAGCTCGTGACTCAAGATCGCGAGGAACTCGTCCTTGGCGCGCGACGCTGCGTCGGCTTCTGCGCGCGCGGCGCGCTCGCGCTCGAGCAGTGCCGAGCGTTCGGCCGTCAGCGCCGCCATCGGCAGCGCGGTCATCGCGGTCAAGGCCATGAACACCTGCAAGACGAGGAGCGATTCGTTCGGCGTCTGCATCACGAACGATCCGTGCCCCGTTGCGGTAGCCGCAGTGGCGATCACCGCCAGCAACGCGACCGCGGTCGCCACCTCGCGCGGACCGAAACGCAGCGCACCCCAAACGAGCGGGGCGAGGCACAGAAACGCGAGCGGGTAGGCCGCAACTCCCGGATGGAAGAAGGTGACGCCGCCCACGATGCCGATCGCCGCGAGCAGCAACACCGCTTCGAAGATCTTGGGCTGCGCCCAGCCCCATGCTCGGTCCGTGTACCACAGGAGGAGCAACGGCGTTACGAGCATGGCGCCCGCCGCATCGCCGAGCCACCACGTGAGCCAGATGCCGCCAAGATCCTGGACGGCCGCGTAGCCGCCGAGCGTCAAGCTCGCGACGCCGATGGTCGCGCTCACCGTGGTGCTCAGGAGCGCCGCGAGGCAGGCGAACTTCAGAATATCGGCCGGGCGCGAGAACGCGTTGCGGCCGCCCGCAAAGCGGTTCACGAGGTAGGCGGCGATGACGCCTTCGAGCGTGTTGCCCGCCGCGACACCGAGCGAGCTCAGAATGGAACCGGCCGTCGTGGCATTGACGAAGAACGCGCCGATGAATATTGCCGGCCAAACGCGGTACCCGAGCACGAGCAGTGCGGCGATCGCGACGCCGGTCGGGAGCCACACGGCGGACGCGCTCGGATGTATGAGGCCGAAGAAAGAGAGACCGAATTTGCCGGCGAGAAAATAGACGAGGGCGAGCGCCGTGGTCGGCAAAACATTTCGCCGGAAGTCGCTTTTGTTCGGACTGCTTCGGTGGCCCATTGTCGCCGTCCGCCGACACCCCGCAAGGCGGGCTGAAGGTCGCAGTGGAGAATAACGGAACGGAAAGTGATCGGCTACGCCTACCGGTCCTCGCCCTGGCTCCGCAGGCGCTGCCACAAAAACATTCACCGCACCGCCAAAAATCCATTAAGCGGTCTGCCGTAGCTTGCCCCGCAAGCGCCGAGCGTTTCTCGGTCTCACTGCGGAGCTGCGTCATGTTCAGTGTTCGGGCCAAGTGTTTCATCGCGACGTTGCTTTTCTGTCTGGGCACCTGTGTCGGTGCCTTCGCGGACGGCCAACATAGCCACTCCCTCGAGGAGGACGGCCACGATAACCGCTCCGAAGGACTAGACGCGCGGCGGCTCGCGATCAAGCGGCTGATGTGGAGCGACCTCAAGTCGCAGCGCGATCCGGTCGCACGCATCAAGCTTCTCGGCATCAACGACTTTCACGGGCAACTGTCCCCCACGCGCGTCGCGAATCGGCCCACGGGCGGCGCGGCGGTGCTACGCTCGTATCTCGATGCCGCCGCGCCGCGCCGAGGGCGGCGCGTTGATCATTCACGCCGGCGACCATGTCGGCGCGTCGCCGCCGAGCTCGGCGCTGTTGCAAGACGAGCCTTCGATCAGCTTCCTGAATTCGCTCGCGAACGAGCATTGCATCCATTTCGGCAATCTCGCGAAGCTTCCGCCACTGGTGCTCACGGTAATGCAGCCGCGCTGCAACGTCATCGGCACGCTCGGCAACCACGAGTTCGACGAGGGCATCGACGAGCTGCTGCGCCTCATCTACGGCGGCAATCACGCGGACGGGCCGTTCCTCGAGTCGCCGTGGAAAGGCGCGCGCTTCCCGTACGTCTCGTCGAACGTGCTGTCGGCGAAGCAACGGCCGAGCACGTTCTGCCGCCGTTCACCGTCAAATGCGATCGACGGCGTGCGGATCGGCGTGATCGGCGCCGTGCTCAAGGAGACGCCGACGATCGTCACGCCGGCCGGTGTGGCCGGGCCTCACGTTCCTCGACGAGGCCGAGCGATCAACGCCGCAGTGCGGCAGCTCAAGACACTGCGGCGTGCAGGCGATCGTCGTGACGATCCACCAGGGCACGTCGCAGACCGAGCTACACCGGGCCCACGACGACACGGGCCGGAATCGCCGGGCACAGATCGTCGACATCGTCGCGCCAGCTCGACGACGAGGTCGACGTGGTCATCTCGGGCCACCGCCACGGCTTCACGAACGCGCTTATGCCGAACGGCGAACGGGCACACCGATCCTCGTGACCCAGGCCTTCTCGGCCAGCACCGCCTACGGCGACATCGATCTCGCGATCGAGCCGCCGCAGCGGCGACGTGGTCGGAGAAATCCGCGGCGATCGTCACGACGTGGGCGGACGAAGGTCCGGGCCTGACGCCGAACGCCGCGACGGCAGCGCTCGTCGCCGCAGCCGACGGAGCGCGTCGCGCCGCTGGTGCAGTCGCGTCGTCGGCGTCGCCGCCACGCGCGCTCACGCGCGCGGAGAGCTCGGCGGGCGAGTCGACGCTCGGCAACCTGATCGCCGACGCCCAGCGCATGACGACCGGCGTCGAGTTCTGCGTTCATGAACCCGGGCGGCATCCGCGCCGATCTCGACGCAGGCGAAATCACCTGGGGCGAGCTCTTCACGATCCAGCCATTCGGCAACGATCTCGTTTCATTGGACCTCACAGGCGCACAGATCGACACTTTGCTCGAGCAGCAGTGGACTGCGACGACTCAGCGGATCCTCAAAATCTCGGGCTTGAGGTATAGCTGGAACGCCACGCGACCGATCGGCAATCGAATCGATACGATCGTTGACGCGAACGGCCAGGCGCTCGACCCGGCTGCGACCTACCGCGTGACGGTGAACAAGCTTTCTCGCGTCCGGCGGAGACGGGTTCGACGTGCTCGTGAACGGCACGAACCGTGTCGTCGGCGCCGTCGACCTCGATGGGCTCGTGGAGTACGTGGAGTCGTTGCCCCAGCCGATCAGCGTTGCAATCGAGGGGCGCATCACTCGGGCCGACCTCACGAGCTAGGGCCGCGGAAAAGGGTCACCACCGCACGCAGGCCTAACCCACTCGGCGCGGCGCACGCCTCCGCTCGCTTTCGCGCATGAGACCGGCCAAGTCCTGCGCCGGGCGGATCTCGAAGGATCCGATCTTCAATGCTGGATGCTTTGACAGCAACGAAGTAGCCTCGTCCAGGTCTTTCGCTTCGAGAATCAGCACGCCCCCGAGCTGCTCTTTCGTCTCGGCGTACGGCCCGTCGGTGACGGACACTCTGCCGTCCTTCCTGCGCAATGTGGTCGCGTAGCGGCGCTCTGCAGAAGCTCGCCGCCAACGAAGTGCCCGGTCTCCTTGAGCCAGTCGATGTAGGCGAAACACACGTCCCGCATGGCGTCCTGCTCGCTTCCGGTCAGAGCTTCGAAACGCTTCTCGTCGATGTAGGCCAGGGAGACGTATTTCATGCTCTTGCTCCTTTGCTTAGAGACATCAGATGGCCGCCCAAGTGAGCGTTCGGCCACAACTCGGCTTGCTCGACGCGGTGCTCCTTCGCGATCAGCACGTAGAGCGCCGGCACGACGAACAGCGTGAAGATCGTGCCGATCGTCATGCCGCCGACGAGCACGAGGCCGATCGAGTTGCGCGCCGCGGCGCCCGGGCCGTCGACGAGCGTGAGCGGGAAGTGGCCGGCGACGGTCGCGACGGTCGTCATCAACACCGGCCGCAAGCGCGTCATCGCGGCTTCCTTGACGGCGTCGATCTTGTCGTGCCGTGCTCCTGCAGCTTGTTCGCGAACTCGACGATGAGGATCCCGTTCTTCGCGATGAGACCGACGAGCGTGACCAGCCCGACCTGCGCGTAGATGTTCATCGTCGTCGTCCAGCCTTCGGTGAAGTACGGTATGCCGGACGTTCGGGCATCTTCAGGAACGTGAAGATCAGCGCGCCGAACATCGCGAGCGGCACCGAGCCCAGCAGGATCACGAGCGGATCGCGGAACGAATTGAACTGCGCGGCGAGCACGAGGAAGATCATGACGATCGCCAGGCCGAGCGCCGGGAGGAACTTGCCGCCCTCGGTGCGCAGCTGCCGCGACTCGCCGGTGTAGTTGATCGTGTAGCCGGGCGGCAGGATCTCGCGCGCGGCGTTCTCGAGCACCTTCAGGCCTGCGTCGAGCTGCGCGGTCATGCCCGGAGAGCTTGACCGCATTGAGCTGCTGGAAGCGGTTGAGCGAGCGCGGCACGGTCGTGTCGCGGAGCGTCGCGATGGCGCTGAGCGGGACGAGCTCGGCCGTCCGGGCCGGTGACGTAGATGTCCTTGCAGCTGCTCCGGGTTGAGCCGCTCCGCGCGCTCGATCTGCGGGATCACCTTGTAGCGCGGCCGTCGATGTTGAAGCGGTTGACGTAATTGCCGCCGAGCGCGGCGGAGAGATCGGCGCCGACCTGCGCATTGTTCAAGCCGAGCGCCGCGACCTTGTCGCGGTCGATCACGATCTCCGACTGCGGCTGGTCGATCTTCAGGTCGATCTCGGGCGGGAAGTAGAACATCGCCGCTCTCGCATCGCCTTCATCTGCAGCTGCTCGGCGAAGCTCGAGGATCTCCTCGGGCTCGGCGGTCGACGCGATGACGAACTCGACCGGGAAGTTGCTGCCGCCGGGCAGCGCCGGCGGGCTGGGCCGCGAACATCTGCAAGCCCGGGAATGGCGACGAGCTTCGCCTGCACTTCGCGGCAGGATCTCGAGATGGAGCGATCGCGCTGCGTCCCACGGCTTCAACCACCATGCCGCCGAAGCCGCCGACGCCCTGCGCGACGCTGCGAACGGGTCCGACGGCGAGAGCATGCAGCTGGAACGTGAGATCGCGCTCGGGCGTCGGCGAGGAACACCTCTTCGGCCGCGACGCCGTAATGACTCTTCTGGTCCGTGGACGCGTTCGCCGGCGTTGTTGGATGATGCCGAACATGACGCCCTTGATCCTCGAGCGGCGCGAGCTCCTTGGCGAGAACATGTACATCGGCACGGCGAGCAGGCTCAGCAGCGCCCAGACGCGTATACACGGCCGGGCGCGCGTGCAGCGTGCTGTCGAGCAGCCGCGCCGTACGACGTGCGCAAGCCGTCGAAACGGTCGATTGACCCAGCCCGCGAAGCCGCGCTCCTCCTCGGTCAGCGCTGCGCAGCAGCTTCGCGGCCATCATCGGTGAAAGCGTGAGCGCGACGATGCCGGAGATGATTACCGCGCCCGCGAGCGTGAGCGCGAACTCGCGGAACAGCGCGCCGGTGAGCCCGCCCTGGAAGCCGATCGGGGTGTAGACCGCGGCGAGCGTGATCGTCATCGCGATGATCGGCCCGACCAGCTCGCGCGCGCCGACGCAGCGCCGCCTCGCAGCGGCGTCCGGCCTTCGCGCATGTGGCGCTCGACGTTTTCGACCACGACGATCGCGTCGTCGACCACGAGGCCGACCGACAGCACGATCGCGAGCAGCGTGAGCAGATTCAGCGTGAAACCGAACACCTGCATCAGGAAAATGCCGCCGATCAGCGACACCGGGATCGCGATGACCGGCACGAGCACCGACGCGCAGCGAGCCCAGGAACAGGAAGATCACGATGCACGACGATCAACAGCGTCTCGATCAGCGTGCCCGTCGACCTCGTCGATCGCGTCGCTGATGTATTCGGTTGCGTCGTAGGCGATCGCAGCGTCGAGTGCCGTGCCGGCAGGTCGCGTCTGGATCTCCTCCAGCTCCGCGCGAACGCGCTTGATCACGTCGATCGTGTTTGCGTTCGGCAGCGGGAAGATGCCCATGAAGACGGCCGTCTGGCCGGTGAAGCGCACCTCGGTGTCGTAATCCTCCGCGCCGAGCACCACGTCGGCGATGTCCCGAGCCGCACGATCGTGTCGTTCTCGCGGCGGATGACGAGCTCGCTTGAACTCTTCGACCGTGTGCAGGTCGGTGTTCGCCGTGAGGTTCACCTGGACGTAGCGCGCCTTTGGTGCTGCCGACCGCGGCGAGATAATTGTTCGCCGCCAGCGCCGCGCGCACCTGGGCCGGGCTGACGTTGAGCGCCGCCATCCGGTCCGGCTTGAGCCAGATGCGCATCGCAAACGTGCGCGCGCCGAAGATCTCGGATCGCGCTGCACGCCCGCGAGCGCGGCCAGACGGGGCTGGACGATGCGCACGAGGTAATCCGTGATCTCGTTCTGCGAGAGCGTCTCGGACGAGAAGCTCAAGTAAACGGCCGCGAAATCCGAGTCGGCCGATCTGGATGCTGATGGAGGGGATCTCGGCTTCCGGCGGCAGCTCGTTGCGTACCTGGTTGACCTTCGCCGTGATGTCGGCGAGCGCCTTCGTGGGGTCGTAGTTGAGCTTCAGCCGCGCGTGACGAGCGAAAGGCCCAGCAGGCTCTTCGACTCGACGTATCGATGCCGTCCGCGGACGCGATCGAGCGCTCGATTGCGCTCGTGATGAAACCGCGCACCAGGTCCGCGCTCGCGCCGACGTAGACCGTCGTAACGTTCACGAGGCGTTGTCGCTTCGCGGGTATTGCCGGACGCTCAGCGAGGACCACGCGCTGCAGGCCCGCGATCACGATCACCACGCTGACGACGACGGCGACGACCGGCCGGCTCACGAAAAGATCCGTAAACGTTTTCATTGCGTTGCAGCTCCTAACTCGCTACGCCCGTGTCAGCCCGGCATTTGGCGTCGGCGCCAACGCGAATTCCGGCGTGAGCGTGTTGTCAACGACCACCGGCATGCCCGCGCGCAGCTTGAAGACGCCGGTCGCAGACGATTTGCTCTTCCGCAGTGGCTCCCTCCGCCGCCACGACGAAGTCGCCGCGCCGCGCGCCGAGGCGCACGGGCTGTTGCCGCACGACGAGCGCGCTCGTTCCGTCCGCACCGGCGCCATCCTCGATCACGAAGATCGAATCGCCGTGCGGCGCATGCACGACGGCGGTCGACGGAATGACGAGCACGGGCTCCGATCGCGCGAGCACGACGTCGACCGAGACGAACATGCCCGGCCGCAACCGGCCGTCGCCGTTGGCGAGAGTCGCCTGGACGCGGACGTTGCGCGTCGCCGCATCGACATGAGACTCGACCGCGGTGATCTCGCCTTCGAACGGCTGCCCGGGGTACGAATCCGGCCGACACGGTGACGCGGAGCCCTTCGCTCAGGTCCCCAAGTTGCTGCTGCGGCAACGAGAATTCGACGTACACCGGGTCGAGCGATTGCAACGACACGACCGGCGCGCCCTTGTCGAGAAACTGGCCGACGCTGATGCGCCGGATACCGAGCCTGCCGGTGAACGGAGCGCGCACCGTCTTTTTTGCAATCACGGCGCGGATGTTGTCCACCTCGGCGTTCGCCTGCTTCAGGGTCGCCTGCGCGGTCTCGAGATCGGCTTGGGCGATTGCCCGCTGGCCGATCAATCGGTTGGCGCGCTCGAAGGTGAGGAGCGCAAGCTCGGCAGCTGCCTCCGCGGAGCGCAGCCGGCTTTGCTCGACCTCGGAATCGAGCAGCACGAGCACATCTCCGGCCTCCACCACCGAGCCCGCCTCGAATCGGATCGCGCGTACGACACCCTCGGCTTCGGTGCTCACGTCGGTGCCCTGCACGGCCACGACCGATCCGACCGACGACACGCGCGACTCCCAGTGCTCGCGCCGCACGGCGACCGCGTTGACCCGTTCGGCCGGGACGGCCTGCTGCGCGAAGGCCTTGCCGATGGTGGCAAACTGCAGCGCTTTCACTCCGGCAATCGCGCCGACGACCACCATGACGATGCCGACGCCGGCTACCACCGCTAGCGCCGTCCTTCCTTTCTTACCTCGCTTCACAGCTCGTTCTCCTTTAACGCGCCCTGCTATCGGTAGTCGACGCACGGACGCGTGCATCGACAATCCGATAGAGATTTTTTTGGGGCTAAGGAGCGGAGTGTGAGCGCAGCTTCATGACATCCCGTGTCATGTTACGCACAGGCGGGTGACGCGGCGCTTGCTACGCCGTCGAGAGCAGAAAGCGAGCAACGGCCTCCGCGTACATCTCCGGCGCGGTGGTCATGCCTTCGTGCGCTTGCCCCTCGAGCTCTTCGATGCGTACATCCGGCAGAGCGGCGGCAAGGGCATCCGTGGCATAGAGGTCTCGCGGACTTTCGGTGCCGACTTGCAACAGCACGGGAACGTGCAGGTTCCGAAAGCGCTCCGGGTCGAAGTCGTATCTAGCGATGGCTCTCAGGTCGCCGAGGCTCGCCTTGCCGTCGGCCACGATCGGCGGCCAAAGCGGCGTGGACCGCAACTCGTCGAGCGCCTGAACGGGGACCCGCAGCAAATCGCGAAAGAAAGTCGTCGCGAACCCCTCCCAGTCGCCGCCGCTCGCGATCCTCTCGAGGGTCTGCAGATCGTCCTTGGGGAGCGTGCGCGGCCACGGCGGCTCGTAGAGCACGAGTTTGCGAACCGCTTCCGGCACGGTGGCGGCTGCGCCGAGCGCCACTTGAGCACCGTACGAGTGCCCGAGCAGAAACGCCGGCTCGGCGATCGACCGCAGCACGGCCGCGGCGTCGGCGATCTCGTCATCGAGGCTGTGGCCCATCGTCGCGTCCGTTTCACCCCGACCTCGCCGCGCAATGGGGTACACCGTGAAGCGGTCTTCGAGCAGCGGCTTCACGAACTCCCAGTTCGTCACATGGTCGCTGAAGCCGCCGTGCACGAGCACCAAGGGCGGGCCTTGTCCGTACCGGTCGTATGAGACCGTGACACCGGCGGGCGAGCGAATGCGATGCATGCGTAATGGGAGCCGAGTGGCGCTAAGCCGCTGCGCTAGGCGTCACTGTTCTACCCGCCGGGCGCGTCGCTCGAGGCGAGCTTCGGTATTTCCTGCCGAACGGTGCGCACGTCGTCGGCTGGCGGATTGGGCGCTTTGCTCGGCGGCGGGCGTGCGGCGGCTTTCTCGGCCAGTTGGCGCTCGGCCGCCAACCAATCATCGAGGGCACGACCCTCTTGCCGGCCGTGCTGCTCCCAGAGCAGGTGCGCGAGTTGCCTGACAGCTTGCGGATCGCTTCGAGTATTCATGTTCTTCTCCGTGCATATCCCGTGCCGCCGCGACCGGGATGCGGATCCTGCATCGGCATGATCATAAGCGTCCCGCGAGGTCCGTCAACGGGCGACGCTAACGCCCGGTCGCCCCGTACGCCTTCGGCGCGAGCTTGGCGTTCGCGAGCAGGCGCAGCGCCGCGTCAGCGGCCAGGGTCACGAGGGAGCTCCCCTCGTCGAGCTCCACAGCGGCCGCCAACGACAGCGTGCCGTCACCGCTGCCGTGGTCATTCAAGTACAGCTCGATCACGGAATAGTCATGCGGGGTCTGCGATGCAGCCTGGGCTGCGGCCCACGGTGTCCTTTCGTAGGAGCCGAGCGGCCTGTCGGTGACGAACGTAACCCGCTCGCCGCGCTCCGTCGGGGTGCGGTGCGCATACTTCAACGAGTAGCCGACCGGAGACCCGCTCTGCCAGACGTAGCCGATCGTGGGCAGATCTTTGAGCGCCGCGCGCACCTCCGAGCCACTCCCGAGTGCCGCAACCACCGCGGCGCGCGCCTCATCATCGGACCATTCGCGCACGTCGATCCTCAACGCAACGTCGGCTGGAGTCATCGATGCCGTCGTTGCCGTGAACCGGTCGGGCATCGCCGGAGCCGATTGGGCTTGGGCGACACTTGCAGCCATCACGACCCACACCAAAGCTGCCGCACGACCGTAAAACCACATCGCCGAATCTCGCATGCTTTCCTCCTCGCGAGAGCCAGTTTTCACACCCGCTCGGCCCAGTGGCCGCCGAGCACCTCGACCGGCTTTGCGGTTTAGCGACTCCCGGCAATTTTTTCAAGGGGGGCGTGATCGAGTCGTAAGGGCGTGGGCGTCGTTCGCCGTTATGCTGCGCCGCTCGTCGGTGACGAGCGATCGCTAGGGCGAGGCATGCGACGGATCCGGACCCTCAACAGAATCGCGCTCTGTGCGAGCACAGTCGCGCTGCTCGTGTCGTTCTGGAAGCGCAACGAGCTGCCGCCGCCGGACGAGCTGCGCTCGGCGCTTGCGGCGGAGCCGGGGCAGCGGCCGACCGCGAAAAAACCGTTTACCGCCGAATACTCCGGCACGCTCTACGCGGTCGAGCCGCAATACGAGTACGAGCTGCACGGCTTGATCGTGTCGTACCGGCAACACGACGGCGAAAGCACCATGCATCGCCGTGCGAACGATCGATTGAACGTCGCCGATCTATGTGTCGTGTGGGGTGACACCGCCGCGAGCCCGCACCTTGCGAAGATCGAGTTTTGGAACGGCATCTTCACTTGCAATTTCCAAACCTCCGACAGCACGGCGTGGGCGAGCATCCGGCCGGAGCAGATCTCGAACAATCACTTGATCTCGGCCGATGATGTCGTCCGGGATCAAATCGCGGGCGTAGGAATCGGCGACCAGATTCGTATCCGCGGGTGGCTCGTGAGCTATGGGAGCGGCACCAGCAAACGCGGCACGAGCACGACGCGCGACGACACCGGCGACGGTGCCTGCGAAACGATCTTCGTGAACGAGCTCGAGGTCATCGCGCCGGCGCCGGCGCACTGGCGTGCCGTTCTATATGCGTCGCTTGCGGTGCTTGCACTCTCGGTAACCGTGCACTTCCGCCTGCCGTATCGGCCGTACGCGTAGACCGCGCTCAAAACCCTCCGCCCGTACGAAAGCCGCCGCGTCCGCCGCCGAAGCCACCGCCCGTGCGGAATCCGCCGCCTTTCGGAAAGCCGCCACCTCCCGGCATGCGCCACGGCGACGGACCGCGTGGGAAACCGCCACTGCCGAAGCGCGGATTCGAGCCGAGGTTGCGGTGGCGCTGCTGCTTGGTAATCCCGTCCCAGATGTCCGGCACGCCGAGCGCGCCCGAGAGGAGCTGTCCGAGCAGCGTCGCGATCAGCGCGCTGTTCACGAACTCCGAGGTCACGGCGTCGTAGCGGTGCTCCTTGAAGCGCTTGCGGATCTCCTCGAGCTTGGCCGTGCGCTCGCGGTGCGTCTCGTGCAGCTGCCGATAACGCGCGACCTCCTCCTCGAGGCGCGGAGTCTCGGTGCGGATCACGGTGAGCTCGTCGACCGCCTTGTCGTCGTCGGGGTTGTCCGTCGTCCGGTTCGCGCGCTCGCGCAACGTTTTCATCCGCTCGCGCCGCAGCGTATCGCTCAAGAGCTGCGTGCACTGCCTCGAGAGCTCGTCCTCGCCCGACGCGAAGCTACCGCGTTTCTCCACGAGCGCGTTGAGCGCGGCCTCGCGCTCCTCGATCTTCTGGTCGAAGGCCGCGAGCGCCTCTTCCGCCGCGTCGAGCGCGCGTTCGCGCTCCGGCACGCCGGCAGCCTCCGCCGCCTTCTGCTCGAGGGCGCGCACTCCAGCGACGTCTGTGTCTGCAAGCGCCCGCATGCGCTTGGCGTGCTCGTCGAACCGCGCCGGAAGCTCGCTCAGCATGAAGTAGTTGCGGCGCAGCGGCTCGAACTCGCCGACGCGCGCCACCCAGCCATCGAGGAGCCGCGTGAGCGGTCCGGCGCGGTAGCGCGACGTTCCGTAACCGCGGGTCCAAAGATACGTGAACAGCGGATCCGCCTCGTACGGCTTGCCCTTCTCGGCGCGGTCGGCGCTCGCTTCCGTCGCTTTGGCCTCGGCCAGGTCCGCGACGGCGTCGGAAGCCTGCGCTTTGTCCAGCACCGCGCGGTACTCGGCGTCCGCCGCCAGCTGCTGCTGCGCCGCGGCCTCCGCAGCGTCGACGGCTTCCTCGGCGGCGTCCACCGCCGCGTGCTGCGCGGTGCGCTCCTGCTCGAGCTTTGCGAGCGTTTCTTGCGCCGCGGCAATCTGCGCGCCGAGCGCGGCCTGGGCATCCACGCGCTGCGCGAGGATCTCGGCCACGCGCCGCCCGGTCTCATCGAGCGTCTCGACGAGCTCGCCGCGCTCGATCTCGCGAAGGCGCAAGCGCGCGAGCACGCTGAGAACGCCGAGCTCGGCTTGCCGCACGCGCGCGAGCTCGCCCGAAGCGTGCTCCAGCCGCGTGTCGACGTTCGTAAGCTCGCGCCGCGTGTCGTCGAGCATCCGCTCGATCGTCGCGAGCATGTCGTGGCCGCTCAACATGCCATCTACCAGTTAGTGATCGCGGCGCCGGTCGTCGCCACGGCGTATTGCGGATCGAGCTCGCCGCGGTGCTTCGCGCCCACGACGGCCTGCTGGATGATACCGTCGTCGCGTTTGTCGGCGGCGACTCTATTGAAGGTGTCCTCGTCCACGCGCAAGCCCCATTTCGTCACCGGCCGGGTGCGGCCATCCTCTTCGCTACGCACCGGCAGCTCGAGGGCGGCGCCTTCCGGCGAGATGGCTTCGACGATCAAATAGTAGTTCCGCGCGCCGCTGTTCACGTCCGGAATGCGGTAGACGCCGCTGAGCTCCCCGGGGCGCGAAACGATACGCAGCTCGTATTGCTGCTGCAGCCGGTCGCTCAGGACGTCGAGATCGGCGACGGCCGCGCGCGCTGCATCGTAGTCACGCTGTGCAACGGCCGCCTCGCCCGCGCTGAGCAGCTGCCCCGCTTCGGCCAACGCCGTCTGATCCTGCGTCGCGACCGTGATGCCTTGATAGGCGCCCTGCAGATCGGCGGGCAGCTCCTCGATGGCGCGAAGCTCCGGTCCGCGCACTAGAAACTGGAAGGCAAGCAACGCGACGACGACCACCGCAGTCACGCCGCCGACCCACTTCCCCCAACGCCCGCGGCTCACGTAGAGCGTCGCGAGGGAGCGCGCGACGCCGGGCTGCGGCCCTGCGTAGACGAAGCGATCCTCGCGTAGCGCGCGCACGCCCTGCGCGAGCACCTCGTCGCTCACCACGATGCCTTGCGCCGTGTAGATCTCCCGCAAGCGCTCGAGCAGTTGCTGGTCGCGATCCTCCGATTGCAGCTCGCGCTCGACTACGAGCTCGCGATGGCGCAGCGTATCCACGACGTCCATCGCGAGCATGAGCTCGTCGAGCGGCGCCTGCTCCTTCACGACCACTTGGTTCATCGCCCCGGCCCGCGTGATGTTACGCCTTGGCCGGCGGCGCGAGCGCGAGCTGGTTGGCGCTTTGCACGAGCCGCGCCAACCGTTGCTTGCCGCTCTCCACCGCTTCGCGGATCTCGGTGGCGTTACGCGTGCTCAAGTCGCGCATCTCGGCGATGATCTCGCGGGAGCGCTCCTGATAGTTCACGACCGACGTCACGAGCTTCTTCACGGCCTCCGCCCGGATCGTCGGGCCGTAGCCCGCTTCGAGCGCGGCCTCTTGAACCTTGCCGCCGATGTCGGCGAGATCTTCGAGGCTCTTGCTCACTCCTTCTTTCATTGCGTCGAGCGTGCGCGTGCTCTCGTGCAGCCCGTGCAGCCCCGTGAACGACGCGCTCAGGGCCGTCAGCACCGTGTCGTTCGTGCCGAAGAACGTCACGGCCTGCTTGTACACGCGATCCTTCGCGTTCGTGGTTTGCAGGAGCCGTCCCATCACGACCTCGGACGTGTTGTAGCCCACCGTCAAGTTGTCGGAGAGGTCCTTGCAGATCTGATAGCGATCCTCGGCCGCCTGCACCGCACGCAGTTGCTCGTCGCGCGCGAGCTCGAGCTTGGCGCGCGCCACCAGATCCTCCGGCGACGCTTTTTCGACCGATTGCATCGCCGCCTCGAGCTGCACCTGACTCGCCTTGAGCTTTTGCTCGGCCGTCTTCAGCACTTGCAGCGCGAGGATTTCGGCTTCCTTCAGCGCACCGCGAAAATCCTGATAGGCGCCGAGAATGATGTGCTCGCGTTCGATCTGATCGTTCGTATCTTTGGCGACGTCGAGATAAGTCTTCTTGATCTTCTCGAATCGTCCCGCGATGTCGCCGCGGGTGGCCTTGGCCCAAACGTTCTGCAGCCGCTCCCAGCTGTCGATTTTTCCGTCCTCGATCTGATCGACCATGGTCTTGGCGTCGTCGCGAATGCTGTTGAACGCCTCGGTGATCTTGTCGTACCGCTCGCCGAGCTCCATGGCCCCGACCTGCTCGCGCACGACTTGGTTGAACAATGCGCTTTGCGAGAGCGTGCGCGCGATTGCGACGACCTTGGTCTCGTCGAGATCCGAGATGCGGTTCAGCAGCGCCACGATCGGCGCCTCCTCGGTTCTCTCGGGCACGAGGCCGAGATCGCGGAGGCGGCTCATGGCTTTGTCGAGGTATTGGATCGGTGTTGTCATTGGATGCCTCGCGAGCCTGACGGCTCTTCGGTCGTAAGTGTGCATACAGGTTAAGGTCGCGCGGCGCGGGCGTCGAGGCTGCGAAATCGGGGGCGGGCTTGACGTTCGGTAAGTAATTGCTTACCGTAAGGCATGGCTAACCACTCAGCCGCCTTTGCCGCCCTGGCCGACCCGACCCGGCGCGAGATCTTCGAGCGGCTCGCCCGGGCGCCGAGCGCCGTGGGGGAGCTCGCGAACGAGCTCCCGGTGAGCCGGCCGGCGGTGTCTCAGCACCTCAAGGTCCTGAAGGACGCCGGGCTCGTCGTGGACCGGGCGGAAGGCACGCGGCGCGTCTATGCGATCGACGCCGCGGGCCTCGGCGCAATGCGGCGTTGGCTCGATGAGTTTTGGGGCGCGGCGCTCGACTCGTTCAAGTCCGAGGTCGAGAAGGACGACCCTGCGCCGCCGGATCGAATGTCGAAAACGAGAAGCACGAGAAACAAAGGAGAGCGAAGATGAGCGAGTTCGTTGTTCATGGAAATGTCGGAAGCCCGTTCGTGCGGAGCGTGCTGGTTGCGCTGGAGGAAAAGCGCGCCCCCTATCGCGTTCAGCCGCTAACTCCCGGTGTCTCGCGCAGCGAGGAGCATTTGCGGCTTCACCCGTTTGGTCGCATGCCGGCCATCGAGCATGGCGCGTTCGCGCTCTACGAGACGCAAGCGATCTTGCGCTACATCGATGCCGTCTATCCCGATCCGCCGTTGCAGCCGCGGGACGCGGAAGTGATCGGCCGCATGAATCAGCTCATCGGCATCAACGATTGGTATCTATTTCCGCAAGTGGGACGCGTCATCGTGTTCGAGCGGATCGTGAGCCCGGCGCTATTCGGCACGACACCGAACGAGGAGGCGATTGCCGCCGCGGTGCCCGATGCAAGACGATGCCTCGACGAGCTCAATCGACTGCTCGGCGATCATGCGTATCTGGCCGGCCCGCAGTTCTCGCTCGCGGACGTCTTGCTCGCACCGCCGATCGATTACATCGCGGCGACGCCCGAAGGCGCAGCGATTTTGCGCGGCAAGCCGCTATTGGCGTGGCTGGGTCGCATGAACGAGCGAGCGAGCATGAAGGCGACGCCCTCGCCGCTGGCGCTGCAACGAGCGGCCTGACGGGATAGGCTCGGGCGATGACGAAGAAGATCACACCGGCGCCCGTCAGGCGCACGATCGACGTCAAGGCGTCGCAAGCAAGACCTTCGACGTGTTCACGAGAAAGATCAGCGCTTGGTGGCCAAGATCGCACCACATCGGCAAGGTGCCGATGGTCGAGGCGATCATCGAGCCGAAGGTGAAAGGCCGCTGGTATGAACGAGGCGAGGACGGCAGCGAGTGCGAGTGGGGCTACGTGATTGCGTGGAACCCGCCCGAGGGCCTGACGCTCGCGTGGCAGCTCAATGCCGACTTCGCCTTCGATCCGCGGCTCGTCACCGAAGTCGAGGTGAAGTTCGTCCCGGTGGCGCCCGCCGTGACGCGCGTCGAGCTCGAGCATCGTCTCCTCGAACGCATGGGCGACAGCGCCGAACGGATGCGGGACACCGTCGGCGGCGACAACGGCTGGACCGCGATCCTGCGCAGCTTCGTCGCGGCCGCGGAGGCGTAACGCCCGGGTTACAGCTTCGGGATGTGGATGCGGCTGATCATCAGCGAGCCCGATACCGCGAAGAGGACGGTCAACCAGTGCAGCGTGAAGCCCGCGAATTCGACCGTGCCGAGCCACAACCGGTCGCCGATCGCGCCAAGCGACGCCGCGAGCGCGAGCATGCCCACCAACAGGATCGAAGTCGGGATCGGCGTTCCTTCGAAATGCGTGACCTTGCCCGAGCCGGCCGATAGCTCGTCCGCCGTGACGTTGTAGCGCGCGAGACGCGAAACGCCGCACGCCACGAAATAGGCGAGGATGACTCGATCGTAGAAGCCTTGCATGCCGCACGCGTAGCCGAGCGCGGCCGGAGCGACGCCGAACGAGATCACGTCGGCGAGCGAGTCGAGCTCTCTGCCGAGCGGTGACGACTTCTGACGCCAGCGCGCAATGCGGCCGTCGAGAATATCGAAGACGAGCGCTGCGAGGATCGAGCCGCTAGCGACGTAGATGCGGCTCACGTCGCCCGTCTGCAGGTAGGTCATGCTCGTGAGCAGCGCACCCGTGCCGCAGACGGCGTTCGCGAGCGTGAACCAATCCGCGAAGTGGAATTCGCGGATCATCGAAAAGCGCTTGCGGCGCTGAACGTCGATGCTTGGTTTCAAGGAACGAGCCTGCGCCGGCTGCGTTTGATGATATCGCGCCGCGCCCGTCGCGCGGCACGCGTTTTGCACGTTTGCGCTGATGTCGACATTAGCTTGGATCGTTGCGTCCGCGGTGGTCACTGCGTTGCTCTGCCTGCTCGGCATGATGCTCACGCGCGCGCGTGGCACGCCGTACCTCAAGCTCGATATCGACAAATACCCGCAAATCAAAGACGCATTGCCGATGCTCGCGGGCTTGACGGAAAGCGCGGTCTACGAAGGCAACAGCGTCACCGTGCTGCAGAACGGCGCGCTATTCCCTCGAGTGTTTGCCGACATCGCCGCCGCGGAGCACACCGTCCATCTCGAAACCTTCGTCTGGACCAAGGGCAAGCTCGAGAAGGAGATCGTCGATGCGCTCTGCGCCAAGGCGCGTGCCGGCGTGAAGGTGCGCGTGCTGATCGACACGCTCGGGGGGTCGAAGGCGAGCCCGGAAGAGCTCAAGCGATTGAAGGACGGCGGCTGCAAGCTCGCAACCTATTGCAAGCCGCGCTGGTGGAACTTGGGACGGTTCAATCACCGCACGCATCGCAAGCTGCTCGTCGTCGACGGTTGCATCGGCTACGCCTTCGGCCACGGAGTCCAAGACGAATGGCTCGGCGACGGCGACGCTCCGGAACCATTTTCGAGACACGGGCGTGCGTCTCGAGGGACCCGTCGTGCATGCGCTGCAAACGGTGTTCGCTCAAAACTGGGTGGAGGAAACGCACAGCGTGCCGGAGCCGGAGGGTTGTTTCCCCGTGCTCGAGCGCCGCGGCGACGTCGCCGCCCACGTAGTCAGCAGCGCCTCGGGCGACGCGGTCTCGTCGGTGGCGATGCTCTACACGCTGGCCATCGCGACGGCGCGCCGCGAAGTGCTGATCCAGAATCCCTACTTCGCGCCGAATGACGGCGTCGTCGAGCTGTTCGCGATGATGGTACGGCGCGGCGTGAAGGTGCACCTGATGGTGCCCGGCAAGCACACGGACAGCCCGTTCGTGAGGCGCGCAGGCTGTAATCTCTACGACGCGCTGCTCGAAGCCGGCGTGCGGCTCTACGAGTTCGAGCCGACGCTACTGCATCAAAAAATCGTGATCGTGGACGAGATCTGGTCGCACGTCGGCTCTACGAACTTCGACGCGCGCTCTCTCGCTCTCAACGAGGAGGTCGGCGTGGGCATCCTCGACGCGCGCGTCGCGGCGGAGCTCAAGGCGGCTTTCCAGCAGGACTTGCGGCGCTGCCGCGAGCTCGAGCTCGAGCAATGGCGCCGGCGCCCCGTGTACGACCGAGCGTACGAGCGGTTCGCTTATCTGCTGCACGAGCAGCTCTGATCACTTCCACGGCGGGCGCAGGTCGGTCACCGACCACACGGGACGGCGCGCCAGATACTTTTTCATATCCGCGCTCCAAGCCTTCCACTCCGCGCGCACGTCGCGAGCTTTTGCGAGGACGCCGCGCTCCCGCTCGAGCGCTTGCCAGAGCACGGGATGGATGCGGTGGCGGTGCGCTTCCATCGGGTCGCGGCTCGCCTCGTGGCGCGGATCGTGGGACGCGGCTTGGTGCACGCGCTGGAGGAACCCCTCGATCGCTTCGCGCGCCACGGCCGCTTGCTCGCCGCGCGGAAGCTGCTTCCAAGCGCTCCAGAAGAGCGTTTCCGGCTCGATCCAATCCGTTTTCATCCGACCGCCGGAAGCTTCGAGGTTCGTGAGCCGCGCCTGCCTGCGCAGCCTTGCGAGCACCTTCGGCGCAAGTCGCTCGAGCGTCTCGACGCCGTTCGCCATGAGCTGATCCTGAGCGAGCGAGCTGCGTACGCGCACGTGCGGGTGCTCGGCCAGGTACATCGCGTGATGCACGTCGAGCAGCACGGCCTCGACGAAATCCTCGGCGCTGGTGCGCCCCATTTGGCCGCGATTCTCCCAGCTCGCCTCGTCGTACAGCATGTCGATGTCGAGCGGCGCGTCGAGCTCCGGAATGTCCTTCTTGTCGAGCACCTTGCCGCTCTTCACGTGCAGCTCGCCCGCGATCTGCAATCGGTTCAGGTTGCCTTCGCTGTAGCGCATGATCTGGTCCGGACGGTAGCCGTCCTCATCGGGATGCGCCGACTGCCAATAGCCGGGATGCACGTTTTGTGCGGTGAGGCGCACGGCGCGGCCGAACGCGAAGTTGGTTTGGAACACCTCGCGATCGCTGCCAACCGGACCGCGGTCGTCCTGCATCGCGCCCGCCGGCGGCTCGCACGCCGGCAGCGAAGCCGCGATCGAGGAACGCGTTCTCCACCGTCAACACGCCGATCGCGCGCGGATGGAACGCGCCGCGCCAATACGCGTCGAGCACGCGCTCGAACGCGCGCAGTCGACTCGCCGTGGCGCGGAACGCACGGTCGTCGGGGTTGGGACAGTCCATGATCCACGTGCAGAGCTCGGGGTGATTGAGCCGTGTGGCGATATCGTCGGCGAGCAGGCTGCCGTGCATGAAAGTCTTCGCCGAGAGCGAGAACTGTCCGCCGCCATGTGCGATGGACGGCGCGAGCCCGCGTCTTGTCGGGACTTCCCACACGAAGTCCTCCAGGAAGCGCACGAAGTCCGCTTCGTAGAACCACGCGATCGGCACCGGCTTGATGCTGAACTCGAACGTTTCGGGATCGAGCCCGAAGCGCACTTCGAATGTCTCGTTGGAACGCTTGCCCCAGGAGAACACTAGGTTCTGGCGCTCGACCTTCCATTGATCGACGTCGCGCTCGAGCTCGACGTGCTCGAAGATGCAGGCGGGATCCTTCCTCTTGCGCCGCGCCACATACTCCTTGTAGATCTCGTGTGCTACGCGCCGCTGCATGCGCAGCATGTACCGATCCTCGAAATAGGCGTCCTCACCGCCTTCCTTCGCAGCCATCCGCGCCCATTTGCGTACGGCCTTCTTGTTCGAGAACGTCGGCTCCAGTCCGGCCCAAGCCGTGTCGAAGCCGGTCTTGCCGTTCGGTTTCATGCTTCGAGGCGTTGCGCTAACGCGCAGCCCACTCCGGCAGCGAGCGTAATTTCACGCGCGCGCCGCTCGTTGGATGCGCGAACGACAGCGCGGCGGCGTGCAGCAGATAGCCGCCCGCGCCCGGCGGCACGTCGCTCTTCGGTGTGCCGCCGGGACCGAACAGCGGATCGCCGACGATCGGAGCGCCGGCGGCCGCGAGGTGGATGCGGATTTGGTCGGGGCGGCCCGTGATCGGCTGTGCGGCGACGAGCGCGCGCTCGCGCTCACCCTCGCGTTGGCGCCGCAGCACGCGCACACGCGTGAGCGATGAGCGGCCATGCTCGGCCGCGACGTGGATGCGCAGCGGCCCGTGCGCCACGCGCGCGATCGGTTGGCGTGCCGCAAACGAATGCGGCAGCCGCGCGCCCTCGACCCACGCGAGATAGGTCTTCTGGAGCGTGAGCGCGCGAAACTGGCGAGCAAGCGACGAGCGGCCGCGCGCCGTTTTTCCGAACGCGATGAGCCCCGACGTGCCGCGGCCGAGCCGGTGCGCGGGCGCAGCGGCGGAGCGCGACGGGTCGCTTGAGCGCACGAGCGCAAGTAGCGTGCGCGAGGAGAACGGACCCGCGGGCAGCACCTGCAAGCCGGCGGGTTTGACGACCACGAGCACGTGCTCGTCCTCGAACGCGACGTCGAACGACGCGGGCGCGTCGGGCTCGTTCCAGGGCGGACGATGGAACTCGAGCTCGTCGCCCGCGGCGAGCGGCTCGTCCGCGCCGACGGAGCGACCGTTGACGAGCACTCGGCCGGCAGCGATCGATTCGCGCCACGCCTCTTCGTCGGAGTGCCGAAACCGCGCGACGTGGAAGTCGAGGACGCTGCAACCGGCGTCCGCACCGCCGACTCGGGTGCGGTAGACGTAGCCGTGATTCGCGCCGCTCATGGATCAGCGGCGATAGCGCGCCGCGATCTCCGCGAGCCGCGCGTCGAGCGCTGCGCGGTCGAGCCACTGCCCGCGCACCATCACGCCTTCCGGGCGGTCGAGCGCTTTGACGTCCTCGAGCGGATTCGCCGCAACGAGCATGAGATCCGCCGCGAGGCCGGCGCGAACAGTGCCGAACTCGTCGGCCGCGTCAAAGAACACCGCGGGATTCGCGGTGCCCGTGCGCAGCGCCTGGTACGGCGTGAGCCCGGCCGCAACGATCGCTTCGAGCTCGTGATGCAATGAGAAGCCCGGCACGTTGAAGACCTGCGGCGCATCCGAGCCGAGCAAGAGACCCGCGCCTGCGTCGTGCAGCGCCTTGATGAGCTCGCGCCGCACGCCGACGAGCGCGCGGGCTTGATCCGCGTCGTAGCCGGGCGCGGACATGAGTTGCCGCTTCGCGTTGGCCCATTGATCGCGCGTTTGCGGCGACACGTAGGCCATCTCCGGGCGCGCGAGGAGCTGCTCGACCGTCGGCGACGGCGCGGGCCAATGCTCGATCAATGTCTGCGTCGGCACGTTCCAGACGCCGGCCGACTTAGGTCGCGGCGACGACGGCGGGAATCCGGCTGCGATCCACAGCGTCCGCAATGTCTAGCCCGAAAAAGCCGCCCTGCTCGCGGCGAGCTTCGGGCACGAGCTGCTCGACGTAACCGTCGAGGTGATCGATCGTCGCTTGCTTCGCCTCGATCGCGCGCAGCACGCCGACGTCGGCCGGCACGTGGCCGGCGAGTTTGATGCCGCTCGCGACGCCCGCCTGCACGGCCGCGTCGTACTCCGCACGCGTCGAGGCCGGATTGCACCTTCACGAAATCGTAGCCGGCGCGCGCTTGCTCGCGCACGATGCGCGCCGCGTCGTCCGGACTGTCGACGCTGCGACCGTTCAGGGCCGGTCCCGCCGTGACCAGGCGCGGGCCGAGCACCTCGTGCCGCGCGAGCCGCTCGCGGAGCGCAAGGTGCGACGGCGTGCCGAGCATGCCGCGCGCGGTCGTGACGCCGTTCGCGACGTACAGGAACAGCACCTCCTCGACGTAGCGCGGATCGTCGCCCGGCGGCACGTGCGCGTGCATCTCAGCGAGGCCCGGCACGAGATATCGGCCGCTGCCGTCGATCACGCGAGCGTTTTGCGGAATCTGTGCACCGGCCGCCGCAGAGATCGACTCGATGCGCTCGCCGCGCACGACGACGGTCTGCGCATCGAGCACACGCTCGGTGTCCATAGGGATGACGGAGACGTTGCGGAAGACGGTGACTTCTTGCGCGACGGTCGAAGTCGCGAGCAGTGCCGCGCCCACGAGCGCGCCGTGGGAAAATCGAGTCGTCATTTTCGTCATCGCAATACTCCTGTCGTTCGGCCGCGTGTGCGCAGTGTGCTGCCGGGAGATTGACAGTTTACCGAACAGTCTACCGGGCGTTTGACAGTCGCCCTTACAAACGGCTCGAAGCACACATCATTCGCTGATGGGACGCTTCAGAGTCGGTTTGGTATGTAGACGTCATGGGCACATCATGATTGCGAATACGTAGCAGATAGAGCGAACATGAAAATCGATGGACGCAGGGTCTGCGTCTTTGCAGGGCGGAGATCAGAGACGTGCCGCTGGGCAATTGACCGAAGCAGGCGCGTTGAACGCCATCCGTACGGTTTCGCGAGCCGGTTCGAGGTCAAGGTGTGGCGCCGCTCCCGAACAAATGCTCGGAGCGGCGCATGCGAGCTGCTATCACGATGCCACTCTCGCAAAACTCTCGGCTTCGCGAAGCTCACGGCCGAGCGGATGGATACCACGGCCGAGGTTACGCTCGACCAGGTGGAGGGCGGCTACGCAATCACGGACGTTTGGCACTCACTCTTAAGGCGAACGGTCCCGGCACAACCTCGCGACGTTCGAGGAGCTGGCGCAGAAGGCCAAGGCACGCTGCCCCGTGTCGAAGCTCTTCAAGGCGCCGATTTCGCTCGAGGCGGTGCTCGAGGGCTGACGGAGACTTCGCCCGCGTGCTGGCGGGGTGTAGTGGCATGTGTCTTGCACCTCCCGGGTCGTTCGGCCGACCGAACGTCCGGCATTTCTTTTGTTGCAGGAGGTGAAACTATGAAACGGATGGCATTTGTGACATTGGCGGCAATGGGCATCGCCGCGGGCGCGGCCGCGCAGCAATCGAGTCAGCGGCCGGGCACGCCGGCGCCGCGCGGCGAGGATCGCACGGAGCAAGTGACCTTCGAGCAGGCCGACAAGAACAAGGACAATCAGATCGACCGTATCGAAGCCGAGGATATCAACGGCCTCAACTTCCCGAGCGCAGACGTGGACGACAATGCGTCGCTGAACCGTCAGGAATTCGAGACGGCCATGGGCAGCTCAAAGCCACGAGGCTGAGCAACTTGTCAATAGTAATTGTCGATTTCTCGTCGCGGCGTTGGCATTTGTCTTGCAAGACCTCTTGCGGGTCCGAAGGCGTTCGTCGAACGAACGTACGGCGGACGTTTTCGACAACACAGGAGGTGCAATGATGAAACGGATAGCATTTGCAACGTTCGTGGCGATAGGCATGGCGGCGGGCGCAGTCGCGCAGCAAACGAGTCAGCAGCCGACTCGCTCACCGCCCGGCAACGATCGCACGAACCAAGTCAGCTTCGAGCAAGCCGACAAGAACAAGGACGGTAAGGTCAACCAAGAAGAAGGGCAACATGATCGGCGGTTTCGACTTCTCGCGGGCGGATACGAACAGCGATGCTTCGCTGACCCGAGCGGAGTTCGAGGCGGCGATGGCGAAGTCGACGCCGCGCACCGACGGCCAGCAGGGGGCGCGCAGCGGCGATCGCACGGAGCAGGTGACCTTCGAACACGTGGACAAGAACAAGGACGGCAAGATCGATCTTGAGGAAGGCGACGACATCGACGGTTTCAACTTCTCGCGCGCCGACGTGGACGACAACGCCTCGGTGAGCCGTCAGGAATTCCAGACGGCCATGGCGAACTCGACACCTCGAGGCTAGGCAACGAGGCGGCGCATGCGAGGTCGCGAACGGCGGCCTCGCACGCGCCCAACCTGCGCTAACCAGTTCTGAGCTGCCCGCGACGCCGCCTTCCATCTACTTAAGCCAGTCATTCCTCGGTACCATCCGCCAGTCGGCACGGTTTCCGGGGGATGAAATGACGCGAAGTCACTCGATCAAGGTCCGTTTCGAGCTCGTCGTTGCGGCGGGCGCGGTGCTTGCGGCGCTCGACGCACAAGCGAGCGTGCTCGAGAAGAGCGTGCGCGTGGCCGGCGTCGACGTTCAGTACAAAATCGTCGTTCCGGACGATTACGACGCCGCGAAAGCGTATCCCGCGATTCTCGTGCTGGGCGGCGGTCCGCAGACGATGGACACCATAGACCGCACGCTCGACCGCAACTTCCGCGCGGAAGCAGAACGCCGCGGCTACATCGTCGTTGCGCCTGCGGCGCCGAACGGCAACCTCTTCTTCGAGCGCGGCGCGCGCATCTTCCCGGAGTTTCTGCAGGCTGTGCTGCGCGATTACCAAATCGTCGACGGCAAGTTTCACGCTGCCGGGCCGTCGAACGGCGGCATCGCAGCATTCCACGTGGCGGCGCTGAATCCCGACTACTTCCTCTCGGTCACCGCATTTCCCGGCTACATGTGGCAACCGACCACCGAAAAGCTGCTCGCGATCTCGAAGATGTGCGTCTACCTGTACGTCGGCGAGAACGACGAGTACCGCTGGCACAACGAGATGCAGCGCGAGGCGGAGTTCTTGAGCTCGCGCGGCACGGTTGCGAAATACAGCGTCGAGAAAGGGCAACCGCACAGGATCGAGACGCTCGCGGGCGCGAATGCCGGGCGGCTCTTCGAAGGTTTCGAGGCGACGAAGGAAGGCTGCAGCCGCTAGCCCCTCCCTACGTCGGTGCGCCCGCGCGGCTTGCCAGTGATCTTCAGATCCAGAGCGCGCCGAGCTCGAGCTCGATCGCATCGAATGGCGATGCGCGGACTTTCATGTTGCCTTCGTGCGCGTCGAGCTGAGTCCATCCTCCGGACTCTAGCGACAACACTTCGAGGGTTTGCCGCAGCGGATCGACGAGCCAGGCATGCGCGACGCGTTCGCGTGCGTAGATGCGCAGCTTCTTGCCGCGATCGAGCGTCTCGGTGGACGCCGACAGCACCTCGCAGATCCAATCCGGTGCGAGCGTCATGTACGCGTCCGCCGGCAACTTGGGCACTCGTTCACGGCGCCAGCCGGCAAGGTCCGGCACGAGCACGTCGTCGCCGAAGTGCAGCTCCGGCTCGACGAGGATCACCCAACCGCCCGGACCGCTGCGGTGAAACGCGCCGCCGAGCTTGACTCCGAGCACCGTGGCGGCATGAGCGTGCGGTAGCGCTGGCCGCGGCGTCGCGTAGAGCTCGCCATCGAACATCTCGGCGACGAAGTTGTCGGGGACCTCGCGCAGATCGGCGTACGTCGCTCCCTCCTTCAAGGGCTTCGTGGTCATTGCGAAACTCGGCCCTGAATGTCGACAGCCATGCGCCGAGTCTAACCCCCCATGCTTTCGGCGAGTCAATATCGAATCCGGAGAAACCGACCGAATTGGGCGTAACGAGAAGGCGATTGATTCTCGGGTGCCCGCGCGGCGCCTGCTGTGGAGGAGTAGGATGCAGGCGACGGCCGCGGCGACGGTCAAAACACTAACGAGAACCAAGGGGGAGAATCGTGAATATCCTTAAGTCTGCTGCGGCCGTTGCTGCAATTCTGCCAGCGCTCGTCGGATGCCAACAAGCCGCGGAGGACACGACGGCGGATGAAACCGTGATCCGTGCATCGGCTCCGGCTTGGGCCGATGCCTACAACGCCGGCAACGCGGATGCACTAGCAGCGATGTATTGGAACGATGCGGTACTGCAGCCGCCCGGCGCTCCGGGTGCCACTGGCCACGCCGCGATCCGCGAGTTCCTTGCCGCTGACAGCGCCGCGACCAGAGCCGCCGGACTGAGGATGAACATTCCCGAAGCGGGCGCGGTCGACGTGTCGGGCGACCTCGCGTACGAGGCCGGCAATTACAGCGTCACGGACGCTTCCGGCGCCACGGTCGACACCGGAAAGTACATCGGCGTCTTCCAGAAAAGGGACGGGAAGTGGCTTTACATCCGCGACACCTGGAATTCGGACAACCCGCCGCCCGCCGCGCCGCCGTCGGAGCCCGCGGCCAAGTAGAAGCAGCGTCGCTCGTGTAAAGCGCACGTAAACGAGCCCAGTAAACTTTTACGGTTTCGCGTCTGGAGCCCTCGAGCCGGCGCGCGCAGCATCTCGCCCAACGTTAACCGGACAGGAGACGACGATGCTGCAAGCCATCCACCATACCCGCCAGGCCGCGCTCGCCGCGCTCTGTGCGATTTGCATGAACGCCGCGGCGGATACCGTTGCGGCCGACGCCGCGCGGCGCGATGTCGACCTGGTCATCGCGCTCGACGTCAGCGGCTCGATGGAGGGCTTGATCGAATCGGCGAAACAGCGGCTCTGGGACATCACGAACGAGCTTGCGCAAGCGCGCCCGGTCCCGGCGCTGCGCGTCGCGATCTTGAGCTACGGCCGGCCGAGCTACGGCGAGCAGTCAGGCTACGTCCGCGTCGATCTGCCGTTCACGGCCGACCTCGATGCCGTGAACGCAACGCTGTTCGCGTTCCAGACGGACGGCGGCGATGAGTACGTGGCGCGTGCGATTCAAACGTCGCTCGACTCACTGCAATGGAGCGCCAATCCGGACGCGTTACAAATGGTGTTCGTCGCCGGTAACGAATCCGCCGAGCAAGATCCGCAGCTGACGATCGAGCGGGCGACCGCCGCGGCGGTGCGCCGCGGCATCGTCGTCAACGCCCTCTACTGCGGCGCCGATAACGACGCCGAGGCGGACGGCTGGCAACGGGTTGCGACGCACACGAACGGCCTATACGTCAGCATCGACCAGAATGCGGCCGCGGTCGCCAACGTCGCGACGCCGTTCGACACGGAGCTCGCGGCACTGAACGACGAGCTCAACACCACCTACATCGCGTACGGCGACTTCGGGGAGCGCGGCCGGTCGAACCAGATCGAACAGGACAGCAACGCCGTGGCGATGAGCCCGGCGGCAGCGGCCAGCCGCACCGTCGCCAAAGCGGGTGCGCTTTATCGCGCCGATTGGGATCTCGTCGGCGCCGTGCAGTCCGGTAAGGCGCTCGCGGACATTCCGGCTGCCGAGTTGCCGGCCGAGGTGCAGGCGCTGCAACCCGCGGAGCGCGAGGCCTACGTCCGTGAGAAAACGGAGCGCCGGCAGGATTTGCAGCGTCAAATCGGCGAGCTCGCCGCCGAACGCAGCCGGTACATCGCGGAGCAGAGGAGTGAAAGCGACAGCGCCACGACCGGCCTCGACGCCGCGATCTTGGACGGGATCCGCGAGGCGGCCGCAACCAAGGGCTTCTCGTTCGCACGCGAGTAGCGCCTCGACTGCCGCTGTTTTGTATTCACTTAGCGGCCGTCGCCTCGATTTCAATCAGCAGCCCGGGGAACGCCAATTTCGAGACGCCAAGCAACGCACCGGGTGGCTGACACGCGTCGAGTCGTTTCGCGACAACGTCCGACGCGCTCAGAAACCCCTCGACGTCGGTCGTGTAATAGTTGAGTCGCACGACATTCGCGAGACTGTAGCCCGCCGCCTTCAACACGGTTTCGAGATTGCCAAAGGCCTGCTCGATTTGTTTCCGCATGTCGCCTGCGTGCACGGGCTTGCCCATGTCATCCACGGAGGCCTGCCCGGCGCAGTACAGCACGCGGCTCGCGTTCGATGTCTCGATACCTTGCGAGAAGCCGTACTGGTCCTGCCACTTCCAAGGGTTGATCTTTCGTTGTTCCACGCGTTCATACTCCCGACTTGGTTTCATCTTTTCGCCGTGCGTGCTGAGCTGCAGCCCCTTCTAGTCCGGCACGTACGCAATCAACATGCTGCGGTACGCCCCGTCGAGAAACGCGGACGGATCGCCGAGCTCACCCTCGTACTGCTCCAGCGGGTTGTGTTCCACGACGTCTTCCGCACCGAAACCCATGTTCATGTAGCCGATCATCGTCTCGAACAACTCGCGATAGATATCGCGGTGACGAACGATGTCGCGGCCCGTGATCAGGCGGCCGTTAGCGGGCACGACGCGGGTGTCGGCATCGACGAGCTCCGCGAGCCGTTCGAGCGCGCGGACTCTTCCGCCGAACCATGCGCCATTGCGATAGTCGAGGAGTGGCCACTGCTCCCCGGACACGACGCCGCCGGCGGCGAGCACGCCAACTTCCGGAAAGTGGACGTACAGATCGCCGTCAGTATGCGCCGCCGGCAGATAACCGTAGTCGATCCGCCGGCCGGCGAACTCGAGCGAGCCGTCACCGCGCGTGGTCTCGTTCGGTCTTCCTGCCTCGGCCAACGGCTCGAGACGGCCCTCGAACGTCGCGGAATACACCGCGTGGCTCAGGTACATCCGCGTCTTCTCGTGGGCGAAGATCACGCCGCCCGAGCGACCGACGATCTCGTTCGCTCCGGTCTGCTCCGGATGCCAGTGCGTGTTGATCAGCGTGTGGATTCGATCGTTGCCCGTCGCGTCGTAGACCGCGCGGAGCAAGGCGTCGGCGCTCGCTCGAGGCCCGCCGTCGATCATGAGCGCGCCGTCGTCACCGCGCATCGCGATCACGTTCACGCCTGCGACTTGGAGCAGCACGAGGCCGCCGAGATCGGTCGTGGTGATGCTCGCAGAGGCTTCCTGCGAGCGGGCCGCGAGCACCGGGAACAGTGCGCCGCCGAGCACCGCGGCGCCCGCGTGCAGCAGGCGGCGCCGCGAGAGCCGATCGCTATTGGCCGGTCGAGTGCCCGGCAGAGTGAGTATCGATCGGCTCATGTGCTCGCGGTTACCTCAACGACTCGCGTTGGTTCCGCAGCCATGGTAGTCGAAAAGCTCGCCTGCGCGAGCGCGCGTCACTCGCCTTTGAGCGTCTCCACCGGATCGATGCTCGCGGCGCGGCGCGCGGGTAGGTAACTCGCGAGCATCGCCGCCGCAAGGATCAGACCGAGGCCGATGCCGTAGGTCGGCGGGTCGAGCGGACCGATCCCGTAGAGCAGCGACGCGATCCAGCGCGTGAGGCCCACCGCGGCGACGAGTCCCGCCGCGGCGCCGATCGTCGCGAGCACGAGCCCCTGACGCACGAACATCCGCTTGACGTCGGCGGCCTGCGCGCCGAGCGCGACGCGGATACCGATCTCGCGCGCGCGTTGCGACACGACGTACGCGATGACTCCGTAGATGCCGACGATGCCGAGAGCGAGCGCCATCGCACCGGCGAGGCCGAGTATGACGAGCGTGAACGTGGTGCGCGCGAGCGACTCGGCGTAGAGGCTGTCCATCGTCCGAGTGAGGAACACGGGCAGATTCGCGTTGACCGACCAGATCGCCTGACGGATTTCGGCGAGCAGACTTTCGGTGCCCGCGCGCTCGCTGCGGACGACGTACGCGACCGCCGGGAACGCGAATTGCGGCGCGCCGAAGAATCCGGCGATCCGGACCGGCCAATAGACCGTCACCGGCGGCTCCTGATTCAGCGCGTCCTCTTGAACGTTTTGGACGATCCCGATCACCTCGTGCCAATTCTCGGACGTGTTGTTCTGGCGAATCCGTTTGCCGAGCGCCGCGGCCGCGTCGCCCCATTCCCGCCTCGCGAAGCTTTCCGAGACCAACGCGACGTGGCCGCCGTTGTCGATGTCGGTCCACGCGATGTCGCGGCCCCCGAGCAGCCGCGTGCCCATCGTCCGAAAATAGCCGGGCGATACGAACTTGAACCTGACCGGCGGCATCGTCTCCCCGCTCTCGTAGGTGCGCGCCCTCGACGAACGCGAAGTTGCTATTGACGCGATTCGCCTCGAGCGGCGCGGCGCTCGCGAACGCGGCAGAAACGACGCCGGGCACTGCCGCGATCCCGTCGAGAATGTCGCGCTGAATGCGCGTGACGCGTTCGGGCTCGGTCGTCACGAGGTTGGTGATCGAGATTCGCGCGACTTGAATCTGCTCGGGTGCGGTGAATCCCGGGTCGACGTCGCGCAAGGCTAGGAACGTGCGGATCATGAGTCCCGAGCTCACGACCAACACGAGGGCGAGCGCCACCTGCACGACGACGAGCGTGTGGCGCGTCGCGTGGCGCTCACGCGTTGCCGTCATGCCGCGTCCTCCGCCGCCGAACGCTGAGCCTGCGAGCCGCGCGTGCTTGATCGCCGGGATCGAGCCGAACAAGAAGCTCGCGGCCACCGACGCCGCGATCGCGAACGCGAGCGCGCGCGTATCGACGGCGACCTCGTGCAGGCGCGGCAACGTGCTCGGGCCGAGTGCGACGAGGGCTTCGAGCCCGACGAAGGCAAGCAGCAGACCGAGCGCGCCTCCGGCGGCGCCGAGCACGAGGCTCTCGATGAGCAACTCCCGCGCGATCCGGCCGGGCCGTGCCCCGAGCGACGCGCGGATCGCGAACTCGTGACGCCGCGCGTCGCAGCGCACGAGCGTGAGGTTCGCGATGTTCGCGCACGCGATCAGCAATACGCCGCCGATCGTGCCCAGCAGCGTCCAGAGCATCGTCGCGACGTTGCCGATGACGTCCGCCTTCAACGGCTGCAAGGCCGGCGCGAGGCGGTAGTTCGCGATAGTCTCGCGCGACATCTGTCCCGGCGCAGTCGGCCATGCGTCGAGCCAAATCGGCAACATGCGTTCGATGTCGGCGCTCGCTTCCTCCAGCGTCACGCCGGGTCTGAGCCGCGCGATACCCCGAAAGTTGAAGCCGCCGTGAGTGAGCTGGCTGCGGTCGAAACGCAACGGCGAGATCAGCTCGACCTCGGGCGTGACGTCGACAAAGCGGAATCCCGCGGGCATGACGCCGACGATCTCCGTCGCGCGGCCATCCACCGTCATGATGCGGCCGATGATCGCTTCGTCGCCGCCGAACTTCCGCTGCCAATAGGCATAGGTGAGGATCGCCGGATCGGGGCCGTCGGCTTGCGGCGTGGTTTCGGCTTCCGTGAACAGACGGCCGAGCGTCGGCTGAACGCCGATCGCCTCGAGCACGCCGTACGTAACTCCGAGCGCGCGGGCTTGCTCCGGATCGCCGACACCCGTCACGCTGCGGCCGCCGGCCCCCCAGATCCCGAGGTGCTCGAACGTGCGGTTCTCGTCGCGGTAGGTGAAGTACATCGTCGGCGCCATGGTGAGCCCCTCGGTGTCGATTCCGGGCGCCCGGTGCCAGAGGCCCACGAGCTCGTCGGAATCCGGATAGGGCAACGGCTTGATCAGCACCGCGTTGACGACGCTGAAGATCGCCGTCGTTGCGCCGATGCCGAGCGCGAGCGTGAGCACGGCGGCCGCGGTGAACGTGGGCCCGCGGTGCAGCCTGCGCAGCGACCGCCTGAGGTCGCGGCCGAAGGAGTCGAGAAAGCCGTTCAGCGTCATCACAGCCTCCGCTAGATCAGTCGTCAGTCGCCGCGCAGCGCCGTCATCGGATCGACGCGCGCGGCTCGCAACGCCGGCACGCAGCTCGCGGCGAGCGTCACGATCATCAGCACCGCCGCGACGCCCGCGAGCGTCATCGGGTCCATCGGCGTCACGCCGAACAAGAACGACGCGAGCAAGCGCGTGATCGCCAGCACGCCGGCAAGCCCGAGCACGACTCCGAAGGCCGCGAGCACGAGCGCGTTGCGCAGCACGGCGCGCACGACGTTGCCGGGCTCCGCGCCGAGCGCCATGCGCAAGCCGATCTCGGCGGTGCGTTGCACCACCGTATACGACAGCACGCCGTAGAGGCCTACCGCCGCGAGCAGCAGCGCGAGCGCCGCTAACGCGCCGATCAGCGTGAGTTGTGTGTTGCGGTTCGTGAGCTCGGCGTCGACCACTTCGCGCATCGTGCGGATCGCCGAGACCGGCTGGTTCGCGTCGACGCTCCAGACGGCGTCGCGCACGGCGGCCGCGAGCGTCATCGGATCGACTTGCGTCCGGACGAGCAAATGCTGCGGCCAGAAGAACGGCCCCGCACCCGGCGTGATTTGCTCGGTGTGAAAGTACAGCTCGGGTTCGGTGCCCACGTCGAGACCCATCTGACGCATGTCGCCGACGACGCCGACGATCGTCGCCCACGGCGCCTGGCCGCTCGGGGCGCCGAGCTTGAGGCGCCGGCCGATCGGATCCGCGTCGGGCCAGTAACGCTGCGCCATCGAGCGATTGACGATGGCGACGAGCGGCGCATCCAGCGTGTCGCGTGCGTCGAAGTGCCGTCCGCCGATCAGCGGAACGCCGAGTGTCGAAAGGTAGTCTGGCGTTACGACGCGATTGTTCACGACATAGCGAGCGGACTCTTCCGGCGGGGGCGGCGGCACGCCCTCGATGTTCACGAACGCTTGCCCCCACTTGATGACCAGCGGAGCTGCGTTCGCATAGCCCACGCTCGACACGCCCGGCAGCGCTGCCACTCGCTCGAGCACGCGGCGGTAGTAGTCGTCGCGCGCGGGCTTGTCGGCGTACGTCGTCGGCGACAGTGCGGTCTCGGCGATCAACAAATTGTCGGGCCGAAAGCCCGGATCGACGGCGAGCACCGCGGCGTAACTGCGCAACAGCAATCCCGCGGCAGCGAGCAGCACCACGGTGAACGTGATCTCCGCGACGACGAGCGCGCTGCGCATGCGGCCGCCGCCTAGGCTGGCGTTCGCGCCGCTCGTCCTCAGCGTTTCGTTGAAGTCCCTACGCGCTGCCGTGAACGCCGGACCGGCACCGAACAACAGCACGGTCAGCACCACGAGGCCTACGGTGAACGCGAGCACGCGCCAGTCGAGCGTCGGCGCACGCCCGTCCGAGAAGACGCCGGGTATCAATTGCGAGAGATAGTCGAAAGAGAGCGTCGAAAGAGCGACGCCGAGCGCGACGCCAACCGCAGCGAGCACGGTGCTTTCGGTCAAGAGCTGCCGCAGCACCCTCCCCCGCCCGGCGCCCACCGCCTTGCGGATCGCGAGCTCCTTTTGGCGCTGCGCGCCGCGCACGAGGAGCAGATTCGCGACGTTGGCGCACGTGATCAGGAGCACCGCGCCGACGGCCCCGAGCAGCACGAGCAGCGTGGGCCGCGCCTCGTTCGCGAGTTGCTCTTGCAGGTCGGCCACGAGGAACTCCGAGCGGCCGTTCGCATTCGGCAGCTCGCTCTGCAGGTTGAGCGCGAGCGCGTCCATCTCGGCCTGTGCTGCAGCGTGCGTCACGCCCGGCGCGAGCCGCGCGACGACGTAGTAGTTGAACTGGAAGCGGTTCGCGAGCCGCTCGGGCGTGTAGGCGGCCGGCATCCAGATCGACATCTCGTCGAACGGGAACGCGAAGTCCGCAGGCACGATTCCGATCACGGTCCGCCGCAAACCGTCGACGACGATCTCGCGGCCGACGAGCGCGGGATCGGCGCCGAATCGCTCGGTCCACAGCGCCTCGCTCACTACGACGACGGGCAACGCGCCGGGTGCCTCGTCGTCCGGCGCGAACGTTCGGCCGACGAGCGGCTGCATCCCGAGCACGTCGAAAAGATTCGACGTGGTACGCACGCCGTTCAGGCGCTCCGGCTCGCCGGACTGCGTGAGGTTGTACGTGGCGGCCTCGAAAAGCGCCATGTCCGCGAATGAACGACTGCGCGTCTGCCAATCGACGTAGGTCGCGGCCGTCGGGTTGATGCGCGCGGGGCCACCGACGGACGTGAAGTCCTGCCAGAGCACGACGAGGCGCTCAGCTTCCGCGAACGGCAGGGGCCGCAGCAGCACGGCGCTCACGAGACTGAAGATCGCCGTGTTCGCACCGACGCCGAGCGCGAGGATCAACACAGCGACGGCGGTGAAGCCCGGGCTCTTGCGCAGAGTGCGGACGGCGTAACGGAGGTCTTGGGCGAAGCTGGTCGCCGAAGGCAAGCGTCGATTACTCATCCCCCATCGATTGCAACGAGCAGGCCAAGCGTTGCCCGCAACGTAACTCGTTGATTCCGCACGGAGGATACTTGCCCCGCGCACCGACCGCGGTCAACCCCACTGTCCCACAGGCGGACGGCGCGTCCCGTTTCGGGGACGGACGACGGCCGCCGCTCTATCCCACTCGCGCCCTACGTCACGGAGATATCGAGCCGCTCGTCGGCTTTCACGAGGAGCCGCGTGGATGACTATCGGCCGGCCGACTGCTGGGCGGAGTGCCCGGCGGAATGCGTATAGATCGGCTCATGAACGCGCGGCTCACCCAGCGGCCAGATGTCCGCCCAAACGCCCTGCGGCGGACCGAGCACCGGCCACTCGGGAGCTCGCGCCATCAACTCGGTGGCACCGAGCTCGCGCAGCAGCGCGGCTTCTTCTTCGAAGATCGGCGTCTGCAGCGCCATGAACGGCATGAAGCCGCGCGACTGCGTGTAGTCGAGCGCAGTGAGGCCGTCCTGGTCCTTCAAGTTCATGTCGATACCGAAGGACGCGAGCAGCTGGATCACCTCTTTGTAGCGCTTGCGGACCGCATAGTGGAGCGCCGTCCCGCCCCGCACCTCTTCGATGTGATTGACCAGGGCGACGACGTTCACGTCCGTGCCGGCCGTGTGCAAGACGCGGATCAGCTCGAGCGCGTCATCTTCCGAAACACGGCCCGCGAGCACCGCATGGATCGGTGTTTGGCGGTCGGCCATGTAGAGAGTCGCGTCGGCGCCGTGCTCGAGCAGCAGTTGAACGAGCTCGAGGTCGCCGTTGTTCGCCGCTCGGATCAGCGGAGTCGAACCCCGCGTGTTCGTGGAGCCGCGCACGTTCGCCGGGCGGAAGAAGAGCTGCATGTTCGGGTTGGCGCCGCGCTCGAGCAGCATGCGAACGACGTCCAAACCTTTGGTCTGGTTCGGCGGGTCGATCGACGCCCGCCCGCCGTCGGTCTTGGAGTGGAGCCCGACGGCCGTGAAGAGCGGTGCTTCGCCGTAGATGTCCCATTGAGCGACGTCGGCGCCGGCGCCGATCAAGTACTTCGCCAGATCCCAGTTCGCGTTCATGACCGCGAGGTGCAGCGGCGAGACGCCGTCGGGATCAGGCTGGTCGATGTCGGCGCCTCTCTCGAGCAACACGTTCACACACGCGATGCAGTTCTCCCGCGCGGCATAGAGCAGCGGCGTGAAGCCGCCGCTGTCGAGGCTCTTCGGCCGCCCCTCGGCCGTCACGTGACGCTGATAGTCGCGGTGCGTCGAGCGTGCTTGCACGGCGGCGCCGTGGGAGATCAGGAGCTCAATCATCTCGGGATGCCGGCGTGCGGACGCCCACATGAGAGCCGTCTGTCCGCCGAAACCTTCCCGCGCATCGACCGTGGCGCCGTGCTCCAGCAAGACCTTCGCGGCTTCCACGTTGCCGGTTCGCGCAACGGCCATCAGCGCCGTCTGTCCCTCGGAATTTGGCGAGTCGGCGTCCGCGCCGGCTGCGAGCAGCAACTTCAGGATCTGCGTATCCGCCACCTCGGCGGCCAGGCTCATCGGGGTGGCGCCGTAGTCGTTCGCTAGGGAGACGTCGGCGCCCGCGTCGAGCAGTCGCCGAACCTCGGCGACATCTCCTTCGTACACCGCCCACTGGAGCGGCGTGCTGCCGTCGGCGTTTCTGTGGTTGACGTCGGTGCGCCTTCGGGGCACCGCTGCTGGCGCTGAAGATCAGGAGCACCGACAACGCGATCAACGCCGCCGTTCCGAACGTCCTGGCAAGCATGATCAGACCTCGGAGAGCGGTCCGGTGCTGTCGGCGAACTTTTCGAGCTCTTCGGCAGGCACGCCGGCGCGATCGAGCATCGTGACGAGCACATTCGCGTGCGGCGTGTCCTGCGGATAATGCAAGTGCTGGCCGCCACGTACACCGCCGCCGCGGCCGATCAGCGCCTGCGGCAACGGATCGTTGTTGTGGGCGTCGCTGTTGGCCATGTTGCTGCCGAACAGGATGATCGAATGGTCGAGCAACGAGCCGTCGCCGTCCGGCGTATTCGCTGAGGCGCTGCGCGAACTTCGCGAACACGGCCGTATGGTAGTTCTGGATCTTCCTCAAGTTCGCGATGCGCTCCGGAAATCCTCCCCAGTGCGACGTGGGGTGAAAAGCTTCGTGGACGTCGAGGTTCGGATAGGTCCGCATGCTGGCTTCCTCGACCATTTTCATCGTGATCACGTTCGTCCGGTTCGTCTGCCATGCCAGCGCGAACAATTCGAACTGGACGTCGAGGAGCTCACCGAAGTCGTCGGGCGCGCCGATCGGCGCATCCGGAAGGTCAGCCAGCGATTCGCTGCTTTCCTTGAGTTTCTGCACCCGGAGCTCGACCTCGCGGACGGAATCGAGGTAATCGCTGACCTTGGTCCGGTCGGCGGCATCGAGCTTCTGGTTGAGGTTGGCCGTGGACTCCCGTCACGTAGTCGAGCAGGCTCGTGGTCGTGCCGAGGATCGCCTGACGCTCCGCGTTCGTCTGCCCCTGCCCGAACATGGAGACGAACACCTTGCGCGGATTACCTTCCATCGGCAGCGGCTGGTCCGGCGTGCGGAACGAGATCATGCCGCCCGGCTCGCCGCAGATCTCCATCGACGGCAGCGTCGTATCTTTCTGGAGGTGTCGCGCGGCGATCTGATCGGCCGTGACGCCGACGCCCGTTGCCGCATTGCGCAGACGCGGATGGACGCAGTTCAGCCAGGTCTCTTCAACGATATCGTGCGGGACCCCGCCTTCCCCGGCCTTGTTGCGCAGACCGCTGACCACGGTGAGGTACTCGCGCAGCGGTTCGAGGGGCTCGAGGATGAACGGAAACTCAAAACCCCGGCCGGTCTGCCGCGGCTCCCATTCGTTCTGCAGGGCGCCATGCGGAAAGTACACGAAGCCGAGCCGCCGGCTCGGCGCCGCGGCCGTCTGCGCAAAGGCCGTACCGGCCGGGATCATGGCGTCCAGCAATGGCAGTGCGATCGACGCGCCGGCGCCCTTCAACACCGTGCGCCGTGACAGATGCTTTCGGGTCAGGAACATAGCTGTCATTCTCCGTTCTGGCCTTTAGCTTACTCCAAAGACGCTTGCTGGAGGCCGGCGGCCTCCCGCTTGCGGAATGCATCGCTCGAGACGATGCCGAGGACGATGGACTCGAACCGATAGTCGTCCTGTTCGGCGCGCCGCACGATCGCGCGCACCGTAGGCATGTCGCGATAATCCGTGCTCCGCCCGAGCGCAAAGGTCAACAGGTTCTCGGTGAGTGCTTGGACGAACTGATCGGGTTTCGCGACGAGCGCGCGGCGCAGGTCGGCGGCGCTGGCCACCGGCGTTCCATCCGGCAGCACGCCGCTCGCATCGATCGGGGTGCCGCGTGTCCGGATCATGGGCACGGAACTGACCCACCGCGCTGAAGTTCTCGAGCGCGAAGCCAAGCGGATCCATCACGCCGTGGCAGGAGAAACACGTCGGGTTCGCACGGTGCTGCTCGAGCCGCTCGCGTAACGTTCGCGGCGGCTCACCGCGTTTGTTTTCGGTGAGCTCCGGCACATCGGGCGGCGGAGCGGGAGGCGGAGCACCGAGGATGCGCTCCAGTATCCAAGCGCCGCGCAGCACGGGCGACGTGCGGTTCGGATATGCCGTCAGCATCAGGATGGCGCCTTTCCCGAGCAGCCCGTTGCGCGACTCGTCCGGCAGCGTCACGCGGCGGAAGCGAGCGCCTTTGACGTTCTCGATGCCGTAGTGCATCGCGAGGCGTTCATTGAGAAACGTGTAGTCCGCGGTCAAAAGCTCCACGACGCTGCGATCGCTGCGCAGCACGCTGTCAATGAATAGCCGAAGCTCTTCCTTCATGAGATCGCGCGGATCGAGTAAACCGCTGGCCTGCGGGAACTGGCCTCTGTCCGGGACGATCTGGTCGAGCTTCGAAAGGCGGAGCCACTGGAACGCGAAATCGTCGACCAGCGACTTGGCCCGTTCGTCCGCCAGCATCCGTCTCACCTGCTGCGCCAACACCCGTGCGATCGCTCAAGCGCCCGCCTTCCGCGAGCTCGAGCAGCTCCTCGTCCGGCAGGCTGCTCCACAGGAAGAAGGACAGGCGCGACGCCAACTCGAGGTCGCTCAGCGCGATCGTGCCGGTAGCCTCTGCGGATTCCGCGCGATACAGGAAGTGCGGGCTCGCGAGAATCGCGCTGAGCGCATCGCGGACGCCGCGTTCGAAGCCGCCCTCGCTAAAACCCGCGTCATAGAACGCCATCAGGCCATCGAGATCGGTGTCGGTGACCGGGCGGCGGAACGCGCGCTCGGCGAGGCTCGTGACGATAGTGAGCGCGCACGGTCTCGCGTCGGGCGTGTCGGTCGGCCGGCAGATGAAGATCTTTTTGCGGCTCTCGGAGTCGCCGATGCCCGTGACCGACAAAGGGCCCCGAATCTGTAGCGCGTGCGCCGCCTGGATGCGCTCCTGGCCGCCTTCGAGCGCAACGGTTCGAGTGCGCTCGTCGCTTTCGGCGAAGCTGCGGTGCACGAACGTCACGGCGAGCTCGTGCTGGCCGGCCGTGGCCTTGAAGCGGATCTTGCGCAGCCGGCCGTTGATCTCCTCGACGGCCGGATCGAGCAACTGATCGATCGCCTTGTGATCGGCTTCGCCGCCGATATTGGTGCGATAGAGCTCCTCGCTGTCGAGCAGAACGACGACCGTGTTCGCGAACTCCATCCGCGGCACTTCCCGCGCGAGCGCCATGTCGCCGACGTGAGCTCGTACTCGCCGTCGGCAGGGAAATTGTGCTTGACGACTGAACCCGCCGCGCGTCCCAAACGGCATGCCGCGAATGTGATGCTGCTGCCGGCCGGTGCCGGGAGCACCCTCGGGCGGAAGCGAGATCACCATGTTGGCGGGGTTGCCGTAAGTGGTGGTGATCGGAGGCGCCTCCGAGGTCACCGACCGCCTCGAGCGCAATCGCTCGCGCGGCGTCGATGTATTGGTTGACGAAGGCGGGCGATACCTGGAGTGCGTCCGCGTTGTTGTCGAAGTAGCCCTCGACGTTGTCCTCGGGCAGCAATGCCGCTGGATCGATGTCGAGCGCCAGGAGATCGCGGATGGCGTGCGCGTACTCCCGGCGGTTCAGGCGGCGCAACGACACACGGCCGGGCGTAGGCTCGGCGGCGCCTGCATCGATCTCGCTCTCGAGCCACGATACCAGTGAGCCACGGTCTGACTGTCGGGACGCTGCCCTCCCGCGGGAGGCATGAGACCGCCGCGCACTTTGCGGATCGCCGCTTCCCACGTTTCCGCATCTTCGGCGATTCGGTCGGCGGACATCTTGTCGAAGGCCCGGTCGCCGGCCATGTCGTCGCGGTTGTGGCACTCGTAACAATACTTCTGCACCACGGCCCACTGCTCTGTCTTGGAGTAGTGCGGCGGCCACATGACCACCGCGACGCCGATTGCTGCTGCGACGCCGAGAATCGCTACGGGTATGGCGAGTTTGAGCTTCACTGAGGGCGAGACCACTCCTATATATGGAGTCCAGGCGCCGCAAGGGCGATTTTTCAATTTTCCGGGGGCGCCGCAGGCTTGTCGAGCGTTCCGACGGCCCCGGCCCGTTAAGTTTTGCAAGTTTCTCCCATTCGCGGCGGCATCGTCCCTGCGGCAGAAGGCCGTTTGTGCGACGTGCTCTGCGGAGATTGTGAACCCGAGTAACGATCGGCGCGCGATCGACGACCGAGCTCACAATGAGAAGCGATCGCGCGGTACCCGCGCGCCGTCACGTGGCTCGCGCCAAATACTCATAGCATCCGTGGCACAACGAACGGTCACTCTTGTTGCGACCTGATTACTGCCTCGCGTATTTCAGCTCTGCTTCGCTCGCGCTCTTCGTCGAAGTATTCGAGCCGCGAAATTGTTCGCACGTTCGAGTCACTGCACCGCGAGATTAAGTGAAATTGCATTACGTAAAATGAGTCGCTCGCAGCCGCGCACACACCAATCTATTTTTATTTCGGCGACATAATGCACGACGAGATGAATGTGTTATGTTAGTCGCCTTCTCCCGTCCTCTTCCCCCTAAACAACGAAAATCTGGTGGAGGCACTCGTCCCAATGAAGAACCATTCCAAACAATTAGTGGCTACTACGTTGCTCCTCGCCGTAGGCATTTTTGCGGCGCGCGTCGAGGCGCAGGCGCAAACACGGTCATCCAGTGGAATCAGCTCGCGGGCCAGCTCGTCGCTGGTCCGCCGTTCTCGCAACTTCGACAGTACGCGATGATCCACGTTGCGATGGCAGATGCGGTCGTTGCGATCGAAGGGCGCTACGAGGCGTTCAAGGTCGGTTTGAACATGCGCCCCGCAGCGCCTCCGCGAACGCGGCGGCTGCCCAAGCGGCTCACGATGTGCTGGCCGCGTTTTTTGCTGCCGGTACGCCGGGCAGAACGGCGATCGATGCCAAGCTCGCGGCGGACCTCGCCACGATCCCACCGGACCAGCGGGCTCTCGGCGTGGAGGTCGGCGCCAGGATTGCCGCAATGGTCCTCGCCTGGCGGGCAACCGACGGCTTCGCGGCCGCCGATCCGCGTCCTCCGGCGTTCCCGCCGCCGCTCCCGCCGTCGGTGTTGCCGGGAATTTGGGTGACCACGGCATCAGGTCCGGCGCAGTTCTCCAAGTTCGGCGACGTCGAGCCGTTTGGCGTGCTCTCATCGACGCAATTCCTGCCGGACCCAATGCCGCAGCTCGAGAGCGCCGAGTACGCGGCGGACTTCAACGAGGTCAAGAACGAGGGGGAAAGGCCTGTTCCCTACCCCACCTCCTGCGATGACCCATCGATAGAGGGCAGGCAGAGGATTGCGCTCGTGTGGGCTGCCACACCACCCTGCGGAAGCGTAACGACCGCCTTCCGCGTGTGGCATAACGTCGCGCGCGACATGGCGCAGGAAGACCGGCTGTCCTTGGTTGAGACGGCGCGGCTCTTCGCGTTGCTAACCACTTCGCAGTTCGACAGCGTGCAAACCTCACAGAACAGCAAGTTCGTCTATCGCCTCTGGCGTCCCGAGACGGCCATCGCGAATGCGGGCGCCGTGGGCAGCGACCCGGACTACGATGACAATCCTAGCACCGACGGGCAGCCCGGTTGGGTACCGCTGCTCGTGACACCGCCCTATCCGTCGCACTCGAGCAACATGCAGTGCATCGGCGCCGGCGGGGCGGGCACACTGCGCAACTTTTTCGGCGACAACAGGCCCTTCAAGGCGACGTGGTACTTGAACAATACGGCGACGTCACCGGTCGTGCGCGCGGAGAACTACCCAAGCTTCACGGACCTCGAAGTCGAAGAGGGTAACAGCCGAGTCTGGGGCGGCATCCACTTCAGGTTCGAGCTCACGGACAGCATTGAGAGCTGCAATGCAGTCGCGGACTACATCTTCGAACACAAGATGCAGCCGGCAACCTAGCTCGCGTTACGCCTCTCTCGTCGCAGCCGCGGACAGCCCTTGGGCTTCCGCGGCTGCGGCTGCCGAAGCCGGTCAGGTTATCGAGCGGCGCGCTCCCCTTCCACGTCGCCCTCAACGCTAGAGCCTGTGCCTGCGGCGGCCACGAGCATGTGAAGTCGGCGCCGCTCGGCATTCCCTTGCAAATAGGCCAATGGATCCGTCCACGCGAAACGCCTCATACCCCTAAACTTGCCGCCCCACTCCACCGAAGGCGCGCGATGAAGCTCAACGTATTGGTCTGCCGTGAGCTCCCAGAACTCCTCCACGGACCCACGAATCCGATGCGCAAGCGCTCCATAGCGCCGGCGCCGGTAGACGCCTTCAACGGGGCCGGCCTGCGATGCATACGCGCGTAGTGCTGCCACGGATTGCGCAAGCACTTGAGACACATCAACGATTACGTTCGTCAGAATGCGCGTGAGCGGCACCTGCACTTGGTAAACGCGCACGCGAGCCTCCACGCCGGGAACGACCGCCATCGAGTCGAGCGCACGCGCCAGCGTATGTGCTACGGCGAGGTGTTCCGGATGAAAATCAACCCGTGACGGCGCGTAAATCACTGTCGGCTTATGCCGTCGTAGTCGCTCGCTCAACAGCGCCTCCAATTCGGATACTTCCCACGCGCCTTCAGGCAGCCCGAGCCATTCGTGCGTTTTGATGCCGAGTCGTCGAGCGGCCTGCGCAGCTTCATCCTTCCGGATTGCTGCTACTTCGTCGGGAGTCGCCGCAGCCATTGAACGTCTGCCGTCAGTCGCGATGACTACGACAACTTTGTCGCCGGATTGGATGTGCCTAAGAATGGTTCCCGAACACGCAATGGCTTCATCATCCGGATGCGGCGCGATGATGACCACACGCTCCCGCCCCGTTGATGACCACGGCCGTGCACGACTGCGCAGCAATCTGCCTCCGACGAGGAAGGCGCAGTCCCATGCGAGCTCGAAAAGAACGGACGCCCACCGCCGTATCGCCTTGAGCCATGCCTTTGCGCGAATGCTGGGGGGTTCGGAAGCCACGGATTCGGCGTTGTTGTGATTGGTTCGAAGGCAGCGCCAGGGAGTGTATGCGATTTGGAACGGGATGAGGCGTTAGCTCCGCCCTACGCCCCGGCCAAAGCGCGCTGTCAAACGGACCGATTGCAGCGACGCCGTGCTCACAACACTATGCGCGCTCGACAACGTGAGCCGCGGAGATCGGGTCATCGTGAATCCACGCGAAGAGTTTCGGCAGGGCTTGAGCGAGATCATCGGGCCATCGCTCGGCATTGCCGCCTGGGCCCTCGTGACGGGCGTCGCGATGGTCAAGACCGGCCTGACCGTGCCGCTCGCCGTGCTCATGAGCCTCATCGTCTACGCGGGCAGCGCGCAGCTCGCGGCGTTGCCGCTGATCGCCGCGGGCGCGCCGCTCTGGGTGTTGTGGGCCACCGCGTTCTGCATGAACCTGCGCTTCGTCATCTTCAGCGCACATTGGCGCAAGTACTTCGGCCATCTGCCGCGCGCGCAGCGGCTCGCGCTCACCTTCCTCGCGACGGATCTCAACTACGTCTTGTTCCTGCGGCGCTTCCCCGAGCCGAAGCCTGCGCCCGGGCAGATACCGTATTTCTTGGGCAGCGCGTCGTGGAGTTGGCTGAGCTGGCAGGTGCCTGCGTGGATCGGGATTGCGCTCGCCGATCGTGTGCCGACCGACTGGGGCTTGGGCTTCGCGGGCGTGCTCGCACTGCTCGGCCTCGCGTATTCGACGCTCTCGGGGCGCAACAGCTGGATCGCCGCGGGCGTCGCCGCGGCCACGGCCATCGCGGCGTTTCATCTGCCGCTCAAGCTCAACATCGTCGTCGCGATCGCCGCCGGTATCGCGATCGGCATGCTGCTCGACCGGGTCGCCGGCCCGATGCGGCGGAGGCGCGGCGCTGATGTCGTGGACGCAGGCGCTCGTCGGCATACTCGGCATGGCCGCGATCACCGTGATCACGCGCGGCTTCTTTCTGCTCTCGGAGCGCGAGTGGCCGCTGCCGGCGTGGCTGACGCGCGGGCTTCGCTACGCGCCGCTGGCGGCGCTCGCGGCGATCATCGCGCCCGAAGTGCTGCTCACGGACGGCGCGCTCGTCGACACTTGGCAGGACCCGCGAGTGCTCGCGGTCGCGGTCGCCACGGCCTACTTCTGGTGGCAGCGCGGCATCTTCGGGACGATCGTTGTCGGCACGACGGTGATGCTCGCGGCAAGGCTGGGGCTCGGGTGGTAGCGACAGTTCGGTATTCGCGGAACGACTTGCAGTCGTACGGGAGCAGCTCGACGCCCGGCGTCGCCACCCACTGTCTCTTTTGCTCGACGGGCTGCGTCAGGATCACGGGGTCGGAGATCACAATCGAGTAGTGCAGCCGGCCGTCGTCGCCCGCCGTGAAGCGCTCGACCAGGCGCGCGTCGGGACCGAACGTCATCCAGCCGCCGCCGAGGCGCGTGGTCTCGACAACGAGCGTGTCGCCCTCCCACCGCCCGACCGAATAGCCAAGCGGCGTGAGCGGCTGCGCGGCCGGATCTTCGCCGCCGCTCATGTAAATCGTGCGCACGGTGTCGTACTCCTCGCTTCGCACGAGGATCTTGTCGCCTTGGTCGACGATTTGCATCGGATTCGGGGCGCTCATGGCGAACCACATGCCTTTCGGCTTGCACCCGAGCGCGACCGTGTCGTCGCCCGGCACGCTCGCCATCGCGCGGCGGCCGGCGTCCGTGTACGGCATCGGCACGCGGCTCAGGGACCGCGGCGAGGCGTCGGGATCGTCCGGCTGCGTGGCGTTCGCATACAGTGATCCCCAGACTTGGAAGAGCGTCTTGCCCGCGGCCCTGCTCTCGGCCGCCGACGGAGCGGCACGGCTCGCAACGAACGCTGCGTCTTGCCAGCGCGGCTTCGCGCGCCAGAGCACGAGCTCCTTGCCGCTGCTCGACAGATGTTCGTGCCGTACATGCGCACGTTCGAGCGCTTCGACGGCCAGCCCGCGACCTTCACCGAGCTTCCGACCGTGTAGAGATCGAGCGGCGCTGCGCTGTGCCGAAGATAGCTCGCCGGCGCCGTCTCGATCTCCCAGTCGCGCCCGTCCGCTGTTTGAACGACCAAGCGCGCGTGCGGATTTTGCCAGCGCGCCGTGGTGAGCGTGCCCTCGATCTCGACGATCTGCTTGTCATCGAACTCCGCATACGAGTGGTGCGCGTTGGCGAGGAACGGCAGAACGGCGAGCAGCGCGGTCGACAGCGGCCGGTAGTAGGCGGGGCATGGGACGCTCCTTGGTGGACGTTGTGGCGTCGGGAACGCCTATGGTGCGGATCATAGGCTGGGCTTGAGCTTGGGACAATTGCGGTCGGCAGTGCGTGCTTACGTGTCGCGTATGCGCCGAACCGCGCGCTCGGCGCCTGTACATTCGCAGACGCGAGGCAGATGATATTTTCACGCGGCAACGGAGAAGAATGATGCTATCTGCGCGATGAACAGATATCGAGACAGCCGCATTTACTCGACGCGTTGACGTTCGCCGCGACGCTCGCGCTCGGCTCGGTCGGCGCCGGAGCGCCGAGGATGACGCGCCGACGCTGATGCACTCCGCGAGGCGAGCCCCGGCGAAAGCTTCGTCGCGCGCGACGATGCTCTTCGAATTCCACAGCGACTTCTTGACCAACCTCGACGACGCGCTGCGCTGGTCGGCCAGGCAGGCGGAGCGCGCAGAAGAGCTGCTCGGCGAGTGCGCCGCGGAGTTGCCGCTGGCGGTGCGCGAGCGATGGGTGAGCGCGCTCGCAACCTACCAGGCGGAGGCCGCATCGCGGTCGCGCAGCTCCGAAGTCGACGATGCATGCGCGCATCCATTTCGCTCGGCTCGAGAACGAAGTTGTCGGCGACCTGAAGCCCGCTCTCGCCGGGCCACCGGCGCGCGCTCGCCGACGCGTCGGACGCCTACCGCACTTGCGCATGGCCGGCGAGCGACGCGCGCAATCGCCGCTGGATCGCGGAGCGCGTCGCCGGCATCGAGCAGATCGAGGCGCCGCTTGCGGCGCGTCTCGTCGAGCTCTATCAAACGGACTGGTCGCCGCTGCCCGTCCGCACGGACGTGATGTACTTCGGGAGCGGTATCGGCGCCGACTTGGTTACCCGATCATATCCGGATCAGCAGCGCCGACCCGAGCAACGAAGGTTGGTCGGGCGTGGAAGTCGCGTTCCAGCAAGCGAGTCACCAGCTCATGAGCGGCCGGGGTTCCGTCGTGTGGGACACGCTCAGCGGACGCTGGCGCGCTCGGTACGCTTCAGAATTCCTCCGAGGGCTCTAGTCACGCGGTGCGGTAACTATGTGACCGGCCAAGCCGTGGCCGCCGAGCTTAGCCGCGCTGGCGTCGAGCACATTCCAGACATGCTCGCGAACGAGCCGTCTCGCGTTGTGGCGCGACCGGATCGCCGCCGCGTTCGATCCCTATCTTGCGGCCGCGAAACGCTCGAGGAAGCGTGCAGCGCGCTCGTCGTGTGGTCGGGCATCACTCGGCGCCCGAACAGCCGCAAGCGGTGACCCGTGCGCTCACGGAGTTCCTGGCGGAGTGACGTGATCGGCTTCAGTCGTCGTCGACGAGGACGATTTCGATTCGCGCGGGTTGGGCGAGATCGCCGCGTTCCTCGCGCTTAGCCAGATTGACGTAGAACGACTCGCGCGCTTCCGATTTCGCGTCGCCGACGATAGGAATTCTGATGGTGCGCGTTTCCTCGCCGTCACGCGAATTTTTCGATGATCGTTCCAAGGTCTGCGTAGTCGTCGGATGCAAACGCGCTCCCGTCGCTCGTCCACCAGACGATCGACGACTCGCCCAGCGTTCCGCCGCGGCGCCGAATGCGCACGGATGCGGCCGCTCGAGCTTCGGAGACCGTCTCGACGCTCGTTGCGAACGCGAAAGTCTCCGGTGCGGCGCGCTCCGCAGCGGCAAGCGCTGCCGTCTTTTCGGGGGCCGCGGGTCCGCTCGCAGTCGGCGCCGCAACGGGTCGAGCGACGACGGGCAGTGTTTGCGCGACTGCGGCTGATTCGTGCGGTTTTGTGATCACGGCCGGCACATCGACTGTGGGCGCTGCGGACGTGGCTTGTGACGGCGCTGGCGCACCGTTTTGCGCGAAGTCTGCAGTGAGCGAAGCCGCGTTGGCGATCGAGTTCCCGACGAAGCTTCGGAGCTCCTCGTGGTTCCAGTAGACGGCAACGCCGAGCGCCGCGACGAGCGCTACCCAAATTCCAAAGCTCGTCTTTCGCGACTCGTTCAACGTCACGAGATGTGCGTGCCGGTGAATATCGGCTGGATCGATGCGCCACGGCGAATCGGTCGCCCGCGCCGCGGCCCTTTGATACTCGACCCATTGCGGAAGGCGCGTTCCGCTGTCGGATGCCTCGCCATCGGCGGAGTGGTCGCCGATGATCGGCAGATCCGAAGGCGCGGCTGCGCGTCGTCTCGCGCAGCGCGTGCAATGTTTCGTGTCCCGTGACGCCGAGCTCGGCAAGGAACGCTGCGACGCTGACCGTGCGTTGCTCGCGGCGCAGCGCCAGGGCGCGTCGGAGCGCATCCAGCTGCCGGGCGTCGATCTGCGGAATCGGCGCGGGAGCGAGCCCGGCCTTCAACGCCTCGCGCGGCGAACGCCCGCCGAACGGATGGCTTCCGGACAAGAGCTCATAGGCGACGCATGCCAAGCCGTAGACGTCGTCGCGCGGATCCGGCGTCGCAAGCGCGTCAGACGCGACGTCCTCCACGAAGAATGGCGCCATCCGCGGCGAGGACGCGGGCAACAAGTCGAGCACTTTGATCGCCCAATCCTCTGTGACGAAAATGGTCTCGAGACGAATGTCGCAGTGGACCGCGCCTTTCGCGTGCGCGTATTCGAGTGCATCACCGACGCCGCGAAGCACCGCGAACGTCTCGGCCGCCGACGGCAGATCGCCCTGCATGTCGTCGAGCAGCGCTCGAAGCGTGACTCCCTCGAGCAACTCCGTCACGAGGAAGTACTGGCCGCTGTCGCAGCCGAATCCGCGCACCTTCACGACGTTCGGATGCGCCCAGAGGTGCGGTTGCTGGTAGCTCGCCTCGAGCTTCCGGAGCAAGCGCGTTTGCTGCGCAATGTGCCGATGCAGCAGGTGCAGCGCGACGCGGTGCTCGAGCCCGAGCTGCAGATCGGAAAGCGAGCGGTCGACGGCCTCGTAGACCTCCCCGAGACGCCCGCGGCCGAGGCGCGCCGTCAGCGTGTAACGGCTCGCGACGACGCTGCCGACCGGCCTGCCGCCGTCGGCGACCCGCGGCGCGGGTTCGCGCTCGTCGAGGCCGCCCGCGAAGCGAGCCGCGTGCGAGCCGGATTCCGCGTTGGGGTCGCGGCTATCGTCGAGGTACGCTTCGTCGCTCATGACAGATGTGTCAAGCCATCCATGAGGCCATATACGGGAATGTGCCGAGCCGATTCCGTGAATCGTTCCTCGTTCTCGGACATCCATCGCGCAGCAGTGCTCAGATGCTCGAGGGCGAGATCGCCGTGACCATGAAACAAGAGTGTTCACCTGCGCCGCTGTGCTAGCGATGTCGGTCGGACTCGCGTCGCTGGCCGACGGCAAGACGCGGGAGGACTGCGAGCGCGAGTACACGCCGCAGCGCGGTCAAGCGGGCAAGGACGTCATCTGGGTTCCGACCGGAGACGAAGTGGTTGCGCGCATGCTCGAGCTCGCCAAGGTGACGTCGGCCGACAAGGTTTACGATTTAGGCGCGGGTGACGGCAAGATCCCGATCGCCGCGGGCAAGCAGTTCGGCGCAACGGCGGTCGGCGTCGAATACGACGCGGACCTCGTGAAGCACGCGCAATGCCTCGTCGAGGCGGAAGGCGTTCAGGACCGCGTCACGGTCGTGCAGGGCGACATCTTCGAGACTGATTTCAGCGACGCCACCGTCGTGACGCTCTACCTGCTGCCCGAGTTGAACCTGAGACTACGACCGACGCTGCTCGACATGAAACCGGGCACGCGCGTGGTGTCGTACTCCTTCACGATGCGGCGACTGGGCTGCGGACGACTATGCGGAGACGAACGAGGGCGTGGCGTATCTCTGGATCGTGCCGGCGAAGGTCGGCGGAGCGTGGACGTTCCGGCCGCGCAACGGCGATGAGAGTTTCGCTGTCACGTTCGATCAGACGTTCCAGAACCTCGCGGGCTTTGCGGGTAGCGCGACGCTGACCGGCAAGCTCAGCGGTCAGAGGATCGATTTCGCGTTTCAGGACGGCGACGAGCAAGCGCGCTTCACCGGCATCGTGGAAGGCGATCGCATCAGCGGCACAGTCGTGCGCGGCAGCAAGTCTACGGAGCACATCGGGACCCGCGAGTAAAACGCCGCCTCGAAGTGCTCACGTCCCCAGCAGCGTTAAGTCCACCTCCGCACCCGACAGCGCCGCTAGTGAGAGCCGCCCCAATGCCGTGGTTTCAGTAACGGCATATTTGGCGTTCACCGGTGAGCGGTAGATATGCACTTGCTTCGCTGGTAGGTCGATGACCCACACTTCGGGGACGTCGAACGCGGCGTAGAGGGCGGTCTTGATGTCGCGATCGTAGCGCAACGTCGATTCGCTGACCTCGACGAGGAGCCACACGTCTGCCCCGGTGGGGTGACTCATCGTGTAGTCGTCGGCGCGCGGCTTGACGACGGCAACGTCCGGCAACGGCTCCGAATGCTCGCTCAATCGCAGCGGCAACTGCTGGCGCACGACCGCGCGCGTCATTAGCGCGGTCGAGAGCGCACTCGCGAGCCGGTACAACGTACCCGCGTGACGGCTCCCCATCGGCGGCACGTCGATGATCTCTCCGTTGACGAGCTCCACGCGATCCTTCTCGTCGAACAACCCCGCCTCGGCCATGCGGTATAGATGGTCGACCGTGATTCGATGCCGCCGCGGCCACTCGTGCATTGCGGAGCTCATAACGTACCCGAGGTGGAATTATAGTCGCCGCGGCACGCTATCGATGCTGGCGCAAAGCGACAAGCTCGGCGACGCTTGAATCCGGGGGGATCTCTGCGAAACGTGTTGCGAGTGTCGCGATCGCAGCGTGGTTGGTCATGTAAGCCACCGGTCACGTCTACCAAGTCGAGTGGCGTCAAGGCTCACGAATAAGGAGCCAGTAGGCGAAAGCAATGGCTACTGCAGTGTTCACGATCAGTCCCGCATAGAACTTCCACAGGAAGCGACGCCAGGCGACATGGATTTCACGTCTGCGCACGATCGAAGTGTAACGCCACGCGCTTTTGGCGAGTCAAGAGTGACCCGAGTCGGACCGAAAGGACGCGAGGACCGATGTATGCAGGCGCGCCTAGGGGGCCCGCGCGTGTGACGGCGCGCACGGCGCGGCAACGCGCCGTTTGACTTTGCAGCTTGGGTTCGTAGGCTACTCCCTCAAACAAAAACAACAATCGTCTTTGGGGTAGTCCCGTATCGAAGACTTCGCCGAGCGCTTCGGCGACAGGGAGAGTCTATGTCCGGGCCAAAGAGCGTTCTTCTGCTGCTCGGTGTGCTGATCGCGGGTTGCGGTGGTGGCGGCGGTGGTGGAGGCGGATACACCGCGCCACCTCCACCGGCGACGTTCACGGTTGGTGGCACGGTCAGCGACCTCGGCGGCACCGGCCTCGTCCTGCAGAACAACGGCGGTGGCAACCTCACGATCAACGCCGACGGCGCATTCACGTTCGCGACCGCGCTTGCCACGGGCACCGCATACAGCGTCACGGTAGCAACGCAACCGACAGCAACGCCCGCGCGAACGTGCAGCGTCGCAAACGGCGCGGGCACCGTCGCGAGCGCAGCCGTTACGAACGTCGCCGTGAGCTGCCGCGCGGCGACGGGCAAGTACATCTACGTGTCGAACGCCGGCTCGAACGACGTATCGGTCTTCGCGATAAACCCGAGCACCGGCGCGCTCGCGCAGATTCAGGGATCACCGTTCCCGGTAGCCGCCCCCACGACGCGCATCATTGCCGTCGATCCGACGGATAGATTCCTGTATGCGTTCGGTTCGCCTACGTTTCCGAGCGGGCCTACGACGATCGCCGGCTACGCCCTGAACGACACCACTGGCGCGTTGTCCGCGATCGCCGGCATGGCCGTCGTCAATTTACCGAGCGCGGTGGCGAGTCCGGTCACGTTCCATCCGAACGGTAGATTGCTGTACGTGCCGGTTGGCAACTTGCCGCCCGGCGCCGAGAACGGGCTTTACGCTTATACGATCGATCAAACGACCGGCGCGCTCGCTGCCGTGCCCGGCTCGCCATACACCTTCGCGAGCAATGGAGTGCCGCGCACTCCGAAGTTCAGCCCGGACGGCCAGCGGCTTTATGTACCGCACTCGTTCAACAACCAAAGTCCCGCAATCACCGTGTTCGCGGTGAACACGACGACGGGCGAGCTGACGCAACCGAGCAGCACGACGCTCAGCGTATCGGCAAACGAGATCGTCCTGAATCCCGCCGGTACGCATCTCCACGCGCGAATCGCCGACAGCAACAACCTGATCTTCGGCATCAATGCCGCCACGGGCGCGTTGGAGAGCTCGGTGAGCGGGCCGGTCGGATACGGAACGACTGCCCCCAGCGTCTTGTTCCCGCAGACCGGCGCGTTCGTTTATTACGCGATGGTGGTCCTCACGCCGCCGACGACGCCAGGCAATCCCCCGACGTTCGGTCCCGCCAGCGTGCGTGCCTACGCCGTCAACGGCACTACGTTGACCGAGCTCGCAAACTCGCCGCAGCAGACCTCGGCGGGGCAAGCGTTCGCGTACACGATCGACCCCACCGGCAACTATCTCGTCGCAAGCGACGTTCCGGGCAACCGAGTGCCAGCGTTCAGGATCGACCGCACGACCGGCGTTCTGACCCCGGTGCCCAACTCGCCGTTTACATTCGCCGGCACGCCGGGCACCGTGACATTCGATCGGTCGGGCCGATTCGCTTACGTGACCGACGTCGGCTCGCAGGCGACCCCGTCGAGCAATACGATATCGGCCTACAGCATCAACGCCACAACGGGCGAGCCGACGTTGATCGCGAGTTACCCGACCGGCATCGGACCGACGTTCTTTCCGCGGATCACCGGCGTGCAGTAGCGACGGGGCGGCACGCGTCCGACGTAAACTTTGCTGTCGTGCATTCTGTAAACTCCGGCAACGAAACGGTGACACAGCCTGGTTGGACGGCATTTTCTCTGCCGCTGCCTTCGCGTAGATTGACGCTACAACAAAGCCATCCAAACGTCATATGTCAACCGTCCGTGGACGCCTCACTTGTGCGCTTACAGTCATCACGCTGTTGTCGGCTGCGTGTAACGGAGGCGGCGGCGGAGACTTCCGGCGAAACACTGCTCCGCAGCAACCTCAAACGTCGCCGGTGCTCCTCGAAACCGACGAAGATACGGCGCTGTCGGCGCAACTGAGCGCCGTTGACACCGACGGCGATCAGCTCACGTTCACGAAAACGGCCGAACCGACGCACGGCACGCTAGCGATCACGGCGAGCGGAGCCATCACGTATTCACCGAGCGCCGATTACAGCGGGCCGGATGCGTTTGCCGCGCAGGCATCCGATGGTCGAGGCGGCACTGCGTCCGCAACGTTTTCGGTCAACGTCCGTCCGGTCAACGATGCGCCAAGGTTCATCTCGACGTCCGTCACTTTCGTCGAAGATACGTCGGGGGGATTCGCGCAGCTCGAGGTGAGCGATCCGGAGGGCGACGCTATCGACATGACCGCCGTCTCCAATGTCTCCCATGGCAGGCAGGACACCAGCGGTTCAAGCATCTTTTACTCGCCCGACGCAAACTTCAGCGGCACGGACACTTTCGTCGCGCGACTGACTGATGACCACGGCGCTGCCAGCGCCGACACGCAAATCTCGATCGTCGTCAGTCCTGTCAACGACGCACCGGTGGCGGCCGACGATCAGTTTCTATACGCGTCCGGTGCTGCGCCGCTGGAGGTCCTTGCCAACGATTCCGACATCGCACGGCGATGCGTTACTCGTTTCGATTATCGAGCCTCCGAACGTCGGAACGGCATCGCTCGCCAACAATCGCGTCGTCTATGAGCCGCCAGCCAACTACTCGGGTCCGGCCATGTTCAGGTACCGGATCAGCTGACGGCTCGGGCGCATTTCGCCGATGCGACGGCGCGACTCGTTGTCGGCGCGTTCCCCGGCATGCTCTTGCTCGACGCGATCTTCGACGCGAATGGCCACCTGTCTTTCTACGACGGTTTTCTTGCGCGCTTCATCAGTATGGACGGGCCCGTACGCGGCCCCAGCGACTACGGCATTTGGCGTTACGCCACGCCGCGAGACGGTCGACATCTTCTATATCTTGCGCGGCGCTCGCAGTCCGACAACGGAACCCTGGCGTTGTTCGATCTCGCGAGGCCTCGAGACGCCGGTAACCCAAATCATCTGCATCCCTTTGAGCTGACCGGCAGCAGTACCACGTTTGAATTGGTGGCGAACCGCGACGCGTCCTACGCGCTGAGATTCGTCGAATCTCCGTTCGCGTTCGAACCCAGCTCCTACACGCTGGTTCGGACCGTTCCTTATGGCAGCGTCGCGTTGGGCGTCGCAGCCAATGTTTTCCCGCTTGTCGGCGTCTTCAATCCGGTCACCGACGAGTTCTACGTCACGGCCAATGTGAGCACGGCCACTCCGCCCGCAAAGAACAACTCCACTTTCAGCACGCTGTTCGCCGGACGCATCTCGAACCCCGCGCTCGTGCAGATCGGCTCGAGCCTATGCGCCGGGCGTCGGTGCGGGCTCGGGCCTCAATGTTCGAATCACGCCGAATGGCCGTTACGTCCTGCATGCGGCAATCAATGGCCCGACGATTGGGAGTCTGCTCGTCAACGATCGCTCGACAAATACGGAGACGGATCTCTATCGTGCGTTCGTCGCGGGAGAGTTTCCGAGTCCGAACGAGTTCGACGTCAACGCGGACGGTTCGCGCGTCTGCCTCCGGATCAACGCTCCGGGCTCGTCGGGGAACGGACCCGGCAGAATCTGGACGGCGGATCCCGCGACGCCCGGTGCTGCGGTCGCCGTAACGCCTGGTCACCGACATGAATCAGGGCTGTCGCTGGGCGTCCGACGGCAGGACGATCGCTTACCTTTCCGCCGACGCTGGTGCACCGCTCGAGCTCTGGCAGGTCGATACGCTCGCGCCGAATGCCGTGACCCGATCGCGAGAGTCCTTGGCGCCAGGCGAGACGACCGCGTTTTGGGCCGTGGCCGAGAAATCCATGACGGCTGTCGTCGGCGTGACGCCGCCGGGCAGCACGATTCCACACTTTTACCGCATAGCGCTCGATTCCCCCGGCAGCAGCACTCGCTTTGCATCGCCCGGGATACCCGTCGATGGCGCAAGCTTCACGCTCGATGCCCGAGGAGAGTGGTTCGCGTACATCAAAGCAGACCCGGTCCCCGGGACGAGTCAAACCGTTCGACGCTTGCATCTCGCGAGCACGCGCATAGCGGATTTCGATATGGTGGTGGCGTTCCCGGCGGGGGCAAATCCACCGATCAAAGAGTTTCAGTTCCTTCGCACGCCCTGAAGATCGAGCGCTGTTCGCGCAGAGGCGACGCCGCGTTACTCGTGGCGCAGTGCCACGAGCGGATTCATTCGAGCGGCCCGGCGCCCGGGCACGAATGCGGCGGCGACGCCGACGAGTGCGGTCACGGCGGCGATGGCCAACAGCGCCACCGGGTCGATGCTCGGGCGATACACCGCGATGTTGCCGATCCCGATGTCCGCCTCCGATGCCGCGCGCATCGCGAGCATCGCCAGCACCGCGAGGACGAGACCGAAGCACGTGCCAACCCCGATCAGCCCCGCCACGCCTCGCGCAATGCTCCAGACCACCTGCTGACTACGGGCACCGAGCGCCATACGAATGCCGATCTCACGTGACCGCCTCGCGACGGCAAACGCGACGACCGCATAGAGACCGATGCTGGCCAGCACCAGACCGAGGCCGCCGAGGACGCCGAGAAACGTGGCTACCGCCTTCGGCGCCGCCTGCGACTCCTCCAGATCCTGCGCCATCGTCTTTGCCGTCATCACCGGCAGCGTGACGTCCACGGCGCGCAGCTCGCGCTGCATCGCCGCGACGAGGGCTGCCGCATCACCCGACGTCCGCGCGATGACCGTCGTCGGCAGCGCGCCGGACTGGGTGTACGAGCTGTAGAACGGCGGCGCGATCGGATCGAGGACGTCGTCGCCGAAGTTCCCCGTGCCCGTATCGCGCACGACGCCGATCACCTCCGTCCAGGAGTTCGGATCGTTCTGCGACCGGAACCGCCGGCCGACCGCGTTCACCGCGCCAAAGTATTGGCGCGCCATCGTCTCGGTGATCACCGCGACGCGAGGCGTGTCCGCGCGGTCGCGTGCGTCGAACACGCGGCCGTACAGCAGTGGGATGCGCAGCGTTTCGAAGAAGCCCGGTCCAGCCTCGAGCATCGCCAGCTTCCACAGCCGATCCCTCTGACCCGCGGCGCCGTCAACGACGATCGGCACGCCGTTGCCTCCCATCGGCAGGCCGCGCAACAGCGCCGCGGATTCGACGCCGGGAATGGCCTCGATCCGGCGCAGAAGCTCGTCGTACACGGTCCTCGCCTCGGTCTCCGAGTAGCCGGCGAACCGCAAGTCGGTCTCGAGCATCGCCACGCCGTCGACGGCATAGCCGACGCGCAGCTCTCTCGCCGCCGCCAGCCATCTGCAGGAAGATGCTCGTGCCGCCGAGCAGCAGCACGGAGACCGCCACCTGAAAGACGATCAGCGCGTTCTTCAGCGTGAGCCGCCGATGATCGATCGGCTGCAGCCCCTCGTCGCGCAGTGTCGGCAGGAGGTCGACCCTCGTGGCCTTGAGCGCCGGCGCCAGGCCGAACGCCACGCCTGTGACCAGCGACAGCGCGATCGCAAAGGCGAGCACGCGGTAGTCGACGGTCAGATCAACCGTGACTGGGAGGTCGATCCCTTGCAGCGCCCGCATGCCCCACCACGCGAGGAGGCAGCCGGCGATGCCGCCCGCCAGCGAGAGCAGCAGACTCTCGGTCAGCAGGTGCCGAACGAGCTGATGCCGCGTGGCGCCCATCGCCAGCCGCACCGAAATTTCTTTCGCACGAGCGGCGCCGCGCACCAGCAGCAGCGTCGCCAGGTTGCTGCACGCGATGGCGAGGACGAGGCCGACGATGACGAGCACCAGCGAGGCGAGCGCCATGACCGGCGCGTCCGCCTGCGGGTGGACCCGCACGTCCGTCGAGGCAACGACCGTGATGCCTGTGCCCAGACGCAAACTCGCCCTCGCGGCGAAACTCATCCGGGGACTCGGCGGCGAGCCGGCGTGCGAGAACATCCATCGCCGCTTTGGCCTGCGCCACGGTGACGCCCTCGCGCAGACGGGCTTTCACGAGCAAGGGCGCGTATGATCGTGGGGGCGTCGCGCATGCGCGGGGATCTGGTCATCGCAGGGAGTGCGGTAATCGGCAGCCAGAAATCCGTGCCGAGACCGATGTCCACGGTGCCGCGGTGATTGGCAGGACCGATGCCGACGATCGTCACCGGCACGCCTTCAATTCGGATGACGCGTCCGACGACGGATGGGTCCGCGCGGAACACTCGGGTCCACGTCTGATGCCCGAGGACGGCGACGAGCGGAGCCCCGGGCCGCTCCTCCGTCTCGTCGAACCAGCGGCCGAGCGACGGCCGCAGTCCCAGGATGTCGAGATATGTCGCCGTCGCGTACTCGACGACCGCATTGCGCGATGGCGCCGTCGTGGAGATAGCGGGCGGCGTATCGGTATGCTGGCGGCCGTCGTCGCCGCGAAGATGTCGGTGTACTCCGCCATCTCCATGTAGGCGGATACGAGGTGACGATGAGCGGCCTGCCCGCGCGGTCGTTCTGATAGATGTTGACGAGGCGATCGGGGTCGGCGAACGCCTGCTCACGGAACAGCACCGCGTTCACGAGGCTGAAGATCGCGGTGTTGGCGCCGATGGCGAGGCCGAGGATCAGCACCGCCGCCGTGGTGAAACGCCAATCGCGCACCAGGCGGCGAAGGCCGTAGCGCGTGTCGCGCGCGAGCGAGTCGAGTGCAATCATGTCGACTAGCAGGTCGCGTTGAAGAACGGGCTGGCGAATCTCGTGATTCGTCGATCATGTCCCTCGAGCCCGTCCATCTCTCTATCCGGTCAGCTCTGCCCCGCTCCCTCAGGAGGCCCGCGTCGCAGATCTCGCAGGTCAGCGCCGGCTACGTCGGACGGGCTCTGGCCGTCTGCCGGCGAGTCGTCAGCCTCAGCGAGGTGTAGCCTCCCGACCTTCAGCGTCGTGCCGAAGTCCATTGCGATTGCCGTATATCTCGTCTGGCGCCACCGGCCATGATGGCGTGCCTTATCGGGAATTTCTATCGGCCGCTTGCCTTGTGGGAAGATTTCGCCGCATGTCCACCGACCTCGTCGTCATCTAGCTCCGACTGGGTTCGGCTCTACTGCACCGCGCACGCGGCTCGGCGAAGAGCCCGCCGACGCGTTGCAGGAGGTGCACGGTGCGCTTCTCCGCAAAGGAGTCGCTGCGGAAGGCGGCCGGGTCGTCAAGCACTCCGGCGACGGAGTGCTCGCGACGTTTCACTCTGCGACCTCCGCGCTCGCCGCGGCCGTCGGCATTCAACGGCACTTCGCCCTCGTACTCCGCATCGCCGGACTGCCGTCGCGCCGATCGAGGTCAGGGTCGGATTGGCCGCGGGCGCTACCGCGCTCGACCCGCAGTTCGCACTCGCCTGGAACGTGCTCGGCAACGCTTGTATGGCGCTCCTCTTGCTCAACGTCCCGAATAGAGACGACTTGCGCAAAGAGCTCGACGACGCGCTCGCGCGCTCGATTGCGCTCGCGCCGGACCTGTGGACGGGACACGAGGCGCGCGCCAATCAGCTGGAGCTGCAGCACGATTGGGTCGGGGCCGAGCAGGCGAACGCCCGAGCCCGCGCGCTCGCGCCGAAGTCGATGCGCGAGCCGATCTTGAGCCGCGCGCATCAGCTCGCGCTCGTCGGACGGATCGGCGAAGCATTACCGTTCGCGCGCGAAGCGGGCCGCGTCGAGCCGTATGCGCCAACCCCATCGATTGGCGTCCTGCTGACGATCGCGGAGCGCTATGACGAAGCCGAGCTCGAGTACGAGCGCGCCGAGCAGCTGTTTGGGTCGCAGTTCCTCCCGCACTACTTTGCGTTGTGGAGGATGCTTGCGCTGCGCGATCACGCCGTGGCAAAGCGGCGGCTGGCGCTCTGCGCGGCCACCGAGCCGGGTCCGCGGCGGTTCTTCGCGGCGATGCTCGAAGTCTTCGACGACGCGCCGAAAGCTCTCGCGTTGACACGCGGCATGATCGAGGATGCCCTGCGGAGCGGGCCTGACATGGGTCAAGCGCTCAGAGGCTTGCCGTTGGCGTCCTATTTCGGCGATCACGAGCTCGTGCTAGCGACGTATCGGTGCATCGCAAAGGAGCTATACGGCGTTTTGATCACCGCGCTTTGGCATCCGGTGCACGCGCCGATGCGCAAGCTGCCGGGCTTCAAAGATCTGGTCCGCGACCTCGGCCTCGTCACGTATTGGCGCACGACGGGGGAATGGGGCGAGTTCGCGCGCCCGCTCGAAGGCGACGATTTCGAGTGCTGGTAGGCGACCGAGCAACCATGCGCCCTGCGAAACGGGTTGTGCTCAATTGGCGTTGCTCGCCGCGAGCACCGCCGGAGTCCTCGCCGCCGCCGAAGGGGTGCTGTCGATGCGTGCCCGCTATTCCGTCTGGCCGCCGAATCTGTCCATCCGATTTTCACCCGCACCCGAAGCGATGCCCGGCGTCAGCGGCGACTCCCATTTCGTCATCAACGAGCATGGCGTGCGCGGCCGCCCCTTCGGTGACGAGAGCCTACGCATCCTGGCCGTGGGTGGTAGCACGACGGAGTGTTTGTATCTGGACGAGACAGAGGCTTGGCCTTACCTCGTGGAGCAGAATTGCAGGCGGCGCTCGGCCAACGGAGCGGAGACGTCTGGGTGGGCAACGTCGGGAAAAGCGGCCACACGTCGGACCATCACGTGCTGCAAGTTCGCCACCTGCTCGCACAGTATCCGCACATCGACGTAGTAACCGTGCTCGTTGGGGTTAACGACATGCTGCGTTTGGCGCACGAGGGGGAGTACCGGCCAATGACCTCAGAGCAGCTCGCCCTGACGTTCTGGACGAGTCCGGGATGGGAAGAGCGCGACGCGGTTTACAAGGGCACCAGATCTGGCGATTGGTGCGCCGAGGCTCGACAGCAATCCGACGTGACTTTTCCGGCGCGCTCGTCCAAAACACGAGCGGCACGATGTACGTGGCGGCTGCGAGCGAATCGCCGCGCCGCGCGGGTTTCGCGCCACTTCCCGGACCTGGACACGGATTAGTCGCTTTTAGACGCAACCTTCATGAGCTTATCGACGCGGCCGAGCAACACGGCGCCGCGGTGGTACTCATGACGCAGCCTCACCTCTGAAGGAAGACCTCCGTCCCGACTTGGCCGAGCTTCTATGGACGGGACGCGTCGGCGGTCGATATGGAACGGACGCCACGACCGAGTACTACACGATCGAGGCTCTGCGAGCTGCACAAGCAGCCTATAACGACGCGTTGCTCGAAGTATGCCGGGACCGCGAGCTCGCCTGCATCGACCTCGCTGCCGCGCTACCGCAAGACGAGACCGTGTTCTACGACGACGCGCACTTCAATGAATCCGGCGCGCGCCGCGTCGCGAACGTCGTCGCACGGAGTTTGCTCGAGCTCGGTGTAGTCGGTCGGCAGACCGGGCTCTAGCTGCGAACGTCGCTGTCTGAGATCACTGGTGCATATGGTGATGGCATGGTTCATGCAGGATTTTGCTGGTTGTCGCAGACGTTGCGGGGTCGCCGTGATGATGATTGCGAAGCAGCCCGATCTCGGCAGCGCGTTGTTCCGGCGCGACTATCAGCGCGTCGGCCGAGCCCTCGCTTGCAGCGCGCTGCTGTCATCGATGCTGCTCGCGGGCTTCGCGTCCAACGCTGCGGCCGCAGAGAAACGCGCGCGCTCGACGACCACGCCGGCGCGCGCCGAAGCCAACGGCGGCAATCCGCAGTTCTACGAAGTGTTCGGCAAGCGCTACCGCGTGCGCGCGTCGAGCGACGGCTATCGCGAGCGCGGCGTCGCGTCATGGTACGGCCGTCCCTTTCACGGCCGCCCGACCTCGAGCGGCGAAATGTACGACATGCATGAAATGACCGCCGCCCACACGTCGCTGCCGCTTCCGACCTGGGCTGAAGTCACGAACTTGAGCAACGGCAAGAGCGTCATCGTCAAAATCAACGATCGCGGGCCGTTTGTTGGGAAACGGCTGATCGACCTGTCCCACGCCGCGGCGAGCGCGCTCGACATCGTCGGGGCCGGGACGGCGCGCGTCGAGGTCCGCGCACTCGACGGGCCGCCGCCGCAAACGACGGCGGGACGTCGCGGCAATCGAGGTCAGACTTCGTCTCGACCCGATTCGCCACCGCACGCGGCCGTGCTACCGGCAACGCCGACGCCCGCCCACGCCCACGCCCACGACGACGCAGCCGGAGAGGCTATTCGCGCAGGCCGGCAAGTTCACGAAGCGCGACGACGCGGTCCAGCTCGTCGACCGGCTGAAGGCGCAGGGTTTTGTGAACGCGTTCGTCGTAACCGAAGACGGCCGCCGCAAATCGTCGCATCGGGTGCGCGTCGGACCACTGCTCGATGCGGCGGAGGTCGAACGCGTGAGTGACCAGCTGCGCGGGTTCGGCGCCAAGCGTTCGCGTAGCGTCGTCATGCCTTAGTTTCCGTGCCCGCGCACTTAGTCAGGCCCCTCTTGCGACGGCCTCGAACGGCTCTCGCGTTCTACTCGTGATCTGCTCTTACTTTGGTCGTTACGTGGCCCCGCCGCGACGATACCCTCGGTCGAATGACGAACCCGTGATTAAGGGTGTCACGTGCGCAACAGATGGAGCCGGACGGTCACTGCGATTTTCGTGTGCGTCGCTGGCGGGCACATACTCGTCGGCTGCCACAGCGACTCGAGCCCTTCGCCTACGCCGGTGGCCCAGGCTCCGCCGCGTGCGCTTCCAGTGCCGCCTCCGCCTCCTCAGCCCCCGCTTCCCACCTGGCACGGCCACTTCACCGGCCAAGTTACGACAGACGGCCCGATATATCTCGCAGACGCGCTACTGACCGAGGATGGCTCCTTGCGCATGTTGCTTCGGGGTCCCTACGAGTCCGACGGGCGGGCGCTGCGGCGCGTCGGGGACCCGGTCTCCGCGCAGGTTGTCGCCACCTTCACGGTCGCCGGCACCACGGCGTCGGGAGGCGGGCTACTGCTCGGTCATGCTTGCCCGCCGAACGATCAGCGCACGTTTTGCCATTTGGCTGCGCCCGTGCAGCTCAGCATCACGACCGGAACCCGCCCAGGTCGGGTGCTGGAGGGCGCGTTTTCAGTGACCCTAGACGCCGGCGAGCAAGCGTGGTCCCTCGTGCTGTACTACGCCGACCGCGACTATCTGGACCCTGCAACGCTCGAGTCGGTCGAAGGCTCGTACGTAGAGCAGTTCTCGGAGGTCGCGCCCGGAGAACAGATGGTCGCGACCGTCGACAGCAATGGGCGCTTGTTCTTCCAGAGCGCCGTTTCGGGCTGCGTTGGGAACGGCGCATTGGCGCCGCATCTCGGCGGCGCCTACAACGTCTACGACGCATCGCTCACGATCGAAAACTGCGGCGCGGAGTACGGCTACTTGAACGGTGTTTTCGAAGGGCTCGCGACGCGCAGCGACTCCCAGAGCAGTTTCTATTGCACCGTCTACAGCAACTACGATAACTGCGCGGGGCTTCTGTTCTGGCTATCGACGCGCCAAGGAGCGCCTCGCCCGGCCGCCATGGCGCTGTGGGCTCTTCCGCCGTGATCACCACCCCGGCTCCGGCGGGAGCGCCGCTCTACTCGCTAATGCTCGGCCTCGCGTCGATTGCAGCCTCCGGATGCGACGGCGATCAGATCGCCGAGCCCGTGGCACTGACGGGGCTCGAGGTGACCGGCGCAAAAACATCGTTGACTCCGCCTTTCGATCCGACTGTGTATCGGTACTCCGTCGTCGCCGACGACTCGCCGGACGATGTGACGTTCACACCGAGCGCCGCACTGCCGGTTGTGATTTCGGTGGACGGTGCGATCACGCCGAGCGATACGCCGCGCTCCGTCTCGACGCTCGCCGCCGGCGACGTCATAACGATCGAGGTTCAAGCGCGCAGCCGGAACGCGCCGAAACCCACCGTTTACGAGATCGTCTATCTCCCGCCGGACTTTCCGCAGTTGATTGTCACGACGTTGACGCCGGAAGCATCACCGGAACCACTGTACGTCAATCTCAACGGCCCACGCTCGTTCTATGTCGCCATCCTCGACAACCACGGTGTTCCGTTGTTCTACAGGGCGGACGATCAGCCCGTATTCGACTTCAAGTGGTATGCGGCCACCGGCGAGCGCTCCTACCTTCGTCAGACCGACACGCGCAACCGTTGGGGCCGCGTCGACGGCGAAGCGGTCGTTCTCGATGCGGGCTTCAATGAAAAAGAGAGAGTGAGGACGAGCGGGCTCTCCCACACCGACATTCACGACTTCTTGATCACCGCGGGCGGGGAATACGTGCTCATCGCTTACGAGGGCGCGCTCAGGGACTTGACGGCGCTCGGCCTACCGTCCGCGGAGCTCGTGGAGGAGTCGATCGTGCAGGTGCTCGACCGCGGGACAAAGCAAGTGCTGTTCCAATGGGGCAGTTGGGACGAAGTGCCGTTCGAGGATCAAATCAGTTTCGTTTTGCGCGGCGAATACGCCCATGTGAACTCCGTCGTCACCGAACCCGCCGGCGACTTGATCGTTTCCGCGCGCGGCGCGAGCCAAGTCGTCAAGATCTCGCGTTCGGGAGGCCACGTTCTGTGGAAGCTCGGCGGCAAAGCGAACCAATTCCTGTTCCGCGACGATCCGTTCCCGCACCTCTGCGGCCAGCACTCCGTGACGAGGCTCGCCAACGGTAATCTGCTGATCTTCGACAGCGGTCAGGGTTGTTGGCCCGTGATCCCAAGCCGCGGCAACCGGACGCGAGTGGTCGAGTACAGCATCGACGAGCAGCGGCTGGAAGCGACGCTGGTCTGGAGCTACGAGCAAGCCGGCGCATATAGCACCGCGCAGGGATCAGCCCAGCGCCTACAAAACGGCAACACGCTCATCGGCTGGGGCATCGGCCCGGGTATTCTCGCGACGGAAGTCAATCATCGCGGCGAAAAGGTCTTCGAGATCGTCGCCCGTGACGGGACGCGCCCGGTCGTGAGCTACAGGGCGAGTCGCTACCCGCACTAGCGCGGAGATTCCGCAGGAAATTGCGTACGTTGCCGCCGCTGCCGCAGCGGTTGGCACCCGCGCAGAACCGCCTTCAAGAGGCCCGATCGCAATCCAGCGTCGACGCATCTGCCGGCGTGGCAAGCCGGATCAGCGTCAGTACTTGGCGTTGCCCGGCGTGCGGGGAAACGGAATGGCGTCGCGCACGTTGGAAAGCCCGGTCGCGTAGGACACGGTGCGCTCGAAGCCCAGGCCGAAGCCGGCGTGCGGCACCGTGCCGTAACGGCGCAGGTCTCGGTACCAGCCGAGGCTTTCTTTGTCGATGCCGACTTCTGCCATCCGCACGTCGAGAAATTCGAGGCGCTCCTCGCGCTGGCTCCCGCCCACGATCTCGCCGATGCCCGGCGCGAGCACGTCCATCGCGGCGACGGTCTTGCCGTCGTCGTTCGAACGCATGTAGAACGCCTTTATTTCCTTCGGGTAGTTCATCACGATCACCGGCTTCTTCGCGTGCTGCTCAGTGAGATAGCGCTCGTGCTCCGACTGCAGGTCGAGGCCCCATTTCACCGGGAACTCGAACTTCTCCTTCGCGCGCTCCAGGATCGAGATCGCCTCGCCATAGCTCATGCGCACGAATTCGGAGTCGACGATGCCCTGCAGCTTGGCGACGATGCCTTTCTCCACGCGCTCGTCGAAGAAGGCCATATCGTCTTTTCGCTCCACGAGGAGGGAGCGGAAGATCGATTTGAGCAACGCCTCAGCAAGATCCGCGTTGTCCGAAAGATCCGCGAAGGCGATCTCGGGCTCGATCATCCAGAACTCGGCGAGGTGACGGCTGGTGTTCGAGTTCTCGGCGCGAAAGGTCGGGCCGAAGGTGTACACCTTGGAGAGCGCGAGGCAGTAGGCCTCGATGTTGAGTTGGCCGGACACGGTGAGGAAGGCCTCCCGGCCGAAGAAGTCCTTGGAAAAATCCACACCTGCCGGAAGCCGTGCGCGGCAGGTTCGCGAGGTCGAGCGTGGAGACGCGAAACAGCGCGCCCGCGCCCTCGGCATCGGATGCGGTGATGATCGGCGTGTTGACCCAGACGAACCCGCGTTCGTCGAAGAAGCGGTGGGTCGCCTGCGCGAGCGTATGGCGGACGCGCGTCACGGCGGCAATCACGTTCGTGCGCGGCCGCAGGTGCGCCACCTCGCGCAGGAACTCGAAGGTGTGCGGCTTGGGCTGGATCGGGTAGGAGTCGGGATCGTCGACCCAGCCGACGACCTTGATCTCGCTCGCCTGCATTTCGAACGGCTGGCCTTTGGCGGGCGACGGCACGATGGCGCCCGTCGCCTCGATCGCGCACCCGGTAGTGAGGTGCAGAACCTCCTTCTCGTAGTTCGGTAGGTCCTTCGGCGCGATCACCTGCACCGGATGGAACGAGGAGCCATCCGACAGATGGATGAAGGAGAAGCCGGCCTTCGAGTCGCGCCGGGTGCGAACCCAGCCCTTCAGCAGCACGGCGCCGTCGTTCGGCGCGCGTCCCGCGAGCACGTCTGCGCAGGAGGTCATGATGGCGATGATATGCGATACAGCCTCTTGTAGCTCACGCGATTCAGGCGTCGAGCGACTGGAGCTTCCGCAGCGTATCGGGATATCGACGAACCATCAAAATCAACGCAGCCGCCTGTGCGTTCGGTTGCGCACGTCCTTGCTCCCAGTTCTCGAGCGTGCGCGTTGACACGCGCAGCCCGCGTGCGAATACCGCGCGCGACACGTTCAGTTGCTCTCGGGTCTCACGGATTACACGGGCGTCGACTGCCAAGGGCAAACGCTCCGGCACGTTGTGCGAACGGAGGGTGATCTTGCCCTCGCGCTGCTGCCGCATTGCATCGACGCCCTCGATCAATTCGTCGAAGAGACGGCGCTTTCTCGTCACGCGTTTCCCCTTCGCGTTTCTAGCTCCTCGTGAATTGCGTTTCTTAGTAGACGGCATTGTCCAAAGAAGACGTATCTCACGTCGACTATACGTAGCCTGCGTATATTCGCAAGGCGGGGTATGAGTCTCAATGCAGCTCGTATGCCGATCACGCGCGCGGATTGCTAACCTCCACGACAACCAGGCGTCGCCTCGCGCGCCACCGCATGACCTACTCGCCGCTCTCTGTCACGCATGACCTGACGGGGCGATTGTCAACGCTGGAGTGAACCCCTCCGGCTGGACAGGTTGGTCGCGGATTTAGACAGGGGCGCGAGCATGGTTGTGTTCGAACTCCATTGGGCTGAGGTAGCCCAGAGCGCTGTGTAGGCGCTCGGCGTTGTAGTGTTCCTCGATGAAGCTGGGCAAGTTCCGTTGCAGTTTCTCGAAGGTATCGTAGGGGCGCCGATAGATCTCTTCGTACTTAAGTGTCTTGATGAAGCTCTCTACCTTCGGGTTGTCGTAAGGATTGCCACGCCGGCTCATCGAGCCCACTAACCCGTATTGATCGAGAGTTTGTCGGTATAGGAGTGCTCCATATTGGCTGCCGCGATCAGAGTGATGGATGCACCCGCGTGGGGGCTCGCGCAAGCGGATCGCTGCTGTGAGCGCGGCCAGTGTGAGTTGGACGCCCATATGTGACGCCACTGCATAACCGATCACCCGCCGGGAGAACCCATCCAGCAGCGCGGCCAGGAACGCAAAGCCCCCGCGCACACCGATATAGGTGATATCGGCTACCCACAGCTGATCCGGGCGCTCCAGCACCAGGTCCATCACCCGGTTTGGATAGGGAGCTGTGGCCGCTCCGTCGCTGGTAGCCATGAATCGCCGCGGCGCTGAGGCCTGCAACCGATGTAGGCGCATCAGCCGAGCGACGCGTTTGTGATTGATGAGGAGGCCTTCGCGACGCAGCTGATGCATCACTCGCCGATAACCATAGGCAGGATACCGCTCCCGAAGCGCGCTAATACGCTTAACGAGCGCAGCTTCATCAACCATTGGCCGGCGGGCACGGTAGTAATAGCTTGAACGTGCGAGGCCCATTAGTCGGCATCCTCGGGCAATGCTGATCCTCGCGGGCCGCTCACGAGCAAGGATCTGTCGGCGCTCAGCGCTCGAGAACGTGGCAGCGTTTTTTTCAGCAGCTCGTTTTCCAGGGTGAGCTGGCCAAGCTTGCGTTCCAGCAGCGCTACACGCCCCTCAAGCTCGCGCCGTTCAATCTCCGCAGCACTTAACCCTGCGAGCTCCCCCGTGACGTATTGCTGAGCCCACCGCGCCACCAGCGTGCGACTGACGTCGTTCCGCCTCGCGATCGCGTGCATGGAATACACGCCGCTCAAAAACTCCTGCGCAATTTGGCGCTTGAACTGAAGACTGTGGGCACGATATCGGCGAGCCATTGGCGACCTCCTAGTTGGCTCGACACCCACTGTCAATCCATATGCACCAACCTGTCCAGCCGGAGGGGTTCACTCCAACGCGACTGACAATGTCCGCGATTTGTAACTCAGGTTGACAATCAGCGGGGACCCGCCGCCGTGCACGTTGGCTCTCAACTCGATGTCGCAACCGGCCCCGGTTGCGGCGCGATCTCCATTGTCGATTCCGGCCGATTCCGAACGACTGTTGAGAAACCGTCTCTCAATATTCTTTCCATTCTGACCACCGCAAGGAGAAGACCATGAGCGTGACTTTTCCGAACGAAACGCCGGACTACCGCAGCGCGCGTACTGCGCTCCTGGAGCGCGAGGTAGCGCTCCGACGAGAAATGGAGGCCGTCGCAACTGAATTGAGGGCGCTGCCGCAGGGCGGCGAAGTGCCGGAAGACTATTTGTTCGACTGCATCGGGACGGAGGGCGCGCCTTCGAAGGTGCGTTTGTCCGAGCTGTTCCGCGGCGGGGACACGTTGATGCTCTACCACTACATGTTCCCCCGCCATGTTGAGGACACTCGGGCGGGGCCAACGGCGGGGGCCATGGCGCAGGTGCCATTGGCCGAAGGGCCGTGCCCATCGTGTACCGCGCTGATCGACATGTGGGAGGGAACGATGCCCCACTTCGAGGGGCTCGGCGGAAATCTCGCCGTCGTCGCAAAGGCCCCGATCGAGCGGGTCGCGGCATTCGCCCGCGACAAGGAATGGAAGCACACTCGGCTGCTATCAGCGGCAAACAACAGCTTCAAGCGGGACTATCACGGCGAGAACGCGACCGGCCAGCAAGTTCCGATCATGACCGTATTCAAGCGATGGCCTGATGGGGCGATCCGGCTACATTGGGCATCCGAGCTCGTATTCGAGCCAGCCGATCCGGGACAGGACATGCGGCACATGGGCACCGTCGAGCCGCTTTGGACTCTGTTCGACCTGACGCCCCGGGGGCGGCCGAACGCAGATGAGCAGATCGAGTACGCCTGCTGCCATTAGGAGCGCGTACCATCGCGGCTCATGCAAGCCGTCGTCTACCGCCGATACGGGTCGCCGGAGGTGCTTCGGCTCGAGGAGATTCCGCGGCCGACGCCCGCAGCGCGCGAGGTGCTCGTCAGGGTCCACTCGGCGGCCGTCAATGCGGCCGATCGAGTTCTGCTCCGGGGCGAGCCCTTCCTCGTCCGGCTCGGCATCGGTCTGCTGAAGCCGCGGCGGCCCGTGCTCGGCTTCGACTTATCCGGACGAGTCGAGTCGGTGGGCAAGGGCGTTAGCCAGTTTCGGCCGAATGATGAGGTGTTCGGTGCGAGCAAGTTTGGCGCGTTCGCCGAGTACGCCTGCGTGCCGGAAGAAACTCTCGTCGCAAAGCCCGCGAACGTGTCATTCGAGCAGGCGGCCGCGACGCCGACGGCGGCTTACACTGCGCTGCAAGGCCTGCGAGACAAGGGCCGGATACGCGCAGGGCAGCGAGTGCTCATCGACGGCGCCTCCGGCGGAGTGGGCACGTTCGCGATCCAGATCGCGAAGGCGTTCGGCGCCGAAGTCACCGCCGTATGCAGCACGCGCAACGTGGATATCGCCCGCTCGATCGGCGCGGACCACGTGATCGACTATCGGCGCGAGGACTTCGTCGCGGAGGGCCGGCAATACGACCTGATCCTGGCTGCGAATGCCTATCGGCCGATTCGCGACTACGTGAAGACGCTGAAGGCGAACGGCACTTACGTGATGACCGGGGGCGGCGGGAAGCAAATTCTGCAAGCGATGATGGCTGGCCCGCTGTTATCGATGACGAGCGGCAAGAAGCTCGGCAATCTCATGGCAGTGCCGAAGGGACCGGACATCCGGTTCCTGAAAGAGCTGCTCGAGGCCGGCAAGATCGTTCCGGTGATCGACCGGACGTACCCGTTGGCTGGCGTCCCCGATGCGATTCGCTACATGGAGCAGGAGCACGCGCGCGGCAAGCTGGTCATCACTGTGAGCGGTTAGTGCGAGAGGCCCAACGCGCGCTCAGGGCCGCGCGATCGACCTCGTGGCCCCGCAGGTACACGGCGGAGATCCTGCGGGTGTTCGTGATGTCGTCGAGAGGGTTCGCGTCCAGCACTACGAAGTCGGCGCTCTTGCCGGCCTCGACGGTCCCCATCCGCTGCAACCCGAGGATACGCGCATTGGTCCCCGTGGCGGCGATCAGCGCTTCGTGCGCGGTGAGGCCGCATTTCGTGTAGTCGGCCATTTCTTGGTGTACGCCGAACCCGTCGCCCGTTCCATCCGTCCCGAGCCCGAGGATCATGCCGGCGTCGTGAATCCGCCGAAGGTTGCGGCAGTGGAGCTGGAAGACCTCGCTCGGCTCCGTGTTCCCCTCGGCCTCGCGGCGCTCGATTGCGTCGCGCATTGTCGCGATCTGCTCGGCCGGCAACGTCTCACTCAGGGACGCGAGGTCGTCGCGGGTTATGGGACTCGGCGGCATGTTCGGGCCCGTCCAGACATCTGGGTGCGCTCTCACGAGTGTGAGGTATTCCTCGTCGACATCCCTGTCCCGGACGGTGTGGACGAATCCGTCGATACCCGCCCGGTAAAGATCCTTGGCGTCCTCGAGTGCCGTCGTCCGTCCCAGGTGCGCGAGCACCTCCATACCTAGTGAGTGCGCTTCATCGATGATCGCCCGGTACACGTCGGGCTGAAGCTTTGGAGCCGTGCCGTCGCGATCGTCGACCCAGATCTTCACGAAGTGCACGCCCTGCGAGCTCAGCTCTCGCACGTGCTGCCGGCCCTCTTCCGCAGTGGCAGCCCCATAGGGAATGCCGAGGCGTGCCTCGGTCGGCGGACCGGCCATGGGCGTCGCGGCGATCCCCTTGCCAACGGTCAGGAAGCGCGCGGCATCGGTGATCACCTCGTCGCGGAGCTCGTAGGCGAGCATCGGATCGGCCTCGAGGCCCATGCTCAGAGCGGCGCCGATTCCGTAGTACGCATAACGCTGCAGCTGGTCCACGAGGTTGTCGCGCGTGTAGTTCGCCTTGCTGTCCGTCCCGTCCCGGAGGTCCGTGAGCCCGATGTGGTTGTGCCCGTCGATCAGCGCCGGGATCACCGTCTTTCCGGTGAGGTTCACTCGGACCGCTCCCGCAGGCGCGTCACGCTCGCCCACTCTGCCGACCCACGTGAAGCTGTCGCCTTCGATTAGGAACGCGGCGTTCTCGATCGGACCGCTTCCATCCCCGACGATCAGCCGAGCTCCCTCGAACCAAAGCGCATCGCCTGCGGTTTCGGGTGGGTTTTCGGGCGAGCATGCGACGACAGTAACGACCAACAGTGCTGCCAGAAGCCTCGATCGCACCATCAGCTTGCCCTCTTAAGCTTGTCGCCATGAGCCGCATGACACCGCAGCGCCGGTTCTGGTCCCGACGTAAACTGCACGGGAGTATCGCGCAGCAGCCGTCACGAGCGCCAATCCGGGGGGGTCAGCATGCATCGGCCGATCGCAACCGCAGCGCTGCTCATCACGACCACGGTGCTCGCTCAGGCGCCCACCGGCGAATTCGTACCCGTCACCGACGCGATGCTCGCGGATCCGGACCCGGCCGACTGGCTGATGTGGCGCCGCACCTTCGACCTCTGGGGCTACAGTCCGCTCGACGAGATCGATGCGCGCAACGTCGCGAAGCTTAGGCTCGCGTGGACCAGGGGGCTCGCCCCTGGCGATCAGGAGGGCACGCCGCTCGTGTATGACGGCGTCATGTATTTTCCGCATCCGAACGACGTGACCGAGGCGCTCGATGCTGCAACCGGCGATTTGATCTGGGAGTACCGCAGGCCCGTGCCTGAAGATGTTGGCGAATACATCTCATCCTCCACGCGCAACAGAAATCTCGCCATTTACGGGACGCTGATCCTCGACAACAGCAACGACGGCTACGCGTACGCACTCGACGCCCGCACGGGACAACTGGCCTGGGAGACGCTGATCGCCGACTATCACAAAGGCGCAAGGCACAGCTCAGGGCCGATCGTCGTTAAAGGCAAGGCGGTGTCGGGCCGCAGTTGCAGGCCGGCCGGCGGACCGGAGGCCTGTGTAATCACGGCTTTCGACGCCAAGACCGGCCGGGAGCTGTGGCGGACGCGCACGATCCCGCGCCCCGGCGAGCCCGGCGACGAGACCTGGGGCGACGTGCCGTACGAGCAGCGCCGGCATGTCGGGACGTGGATGGTTCCAAGCTACGATCCCGAGCTCAATCAAATCTACTTCGGCACGTCGGTCACCTCGCCGGCACCGAAGTTCATGCTGGGCGGGACCGACGAGCAGCACCTCTATCACAACTCGACGCTCGCGCTCGACGGCGACTCCGGACGAATCGTCTGGTATTTCCAGCATCTCGTCGATCACTGGGATCTCGATCATGCGTTCGAGCGCTTGCTCGTCGACACCGTCGTCGCGCCGGATCCCGACGCCGTCAAATGGATCAACCCGCGTCTCCGACCCGATCAACCGCGCGCGGTGTTGACGGGCATCCCGGGCAAGACCGGACTCGTCTATACGCTCGACCGCGAGACGGGCCAATTTCTCTGGGCCAGAGAAACTGTCGCGCAAAATGTCGTTGCCGCGATAAACACGGAGTCCGGTGCCGCGACGGTGAACCCCGACAAGGTTTACACACGCGCAGGCCAGGAGTTCCTGGTGTGTCCCGGTGTGCTCGGGGGCAAGAACTATCCGGCCGGAACCTATAGCCCGCTGACAGGGCTCATGTACTTCCCGTTGCAGAATACTTGTATGACGTCGGCATCGGTGGCCGAGGAAGCGCTGAGCCCCGACGATGTCTATGCGATCGACACGCGCGGCCAACTTGCGCCCGGCGCCGTTAACGTCGGCACGATCGAGGCGATCTCGGTCGCGACTGGTGCCACGCGGTGGAAGCGTGAGCAGCGCGCGGGCGTGCTCTCGCTGCTCTCGACCGGTGGTGGCTTGTTGTTCGGCGGCGATGTCGACGGGCGCTTCCGCGCCTACGATCAGCGCGACGGGCACGTGCTTTGGGAAGTCAACCTAGGCAGCCCGGTGACGGGCTACCCTGCCACCTACGACGTCGATGGGCACCAGTACATCGCGGTCAGCACAGGCGGCTCGGGCCTCTCGTTCGCGCTCGCGCGCTTGACGCCCGAGCTCCGGCCGGGCGCGGGCAACCGGCTCTACGTATTCGCTTTGCCGGAGTGACCGGCAGCAGCACCACGCTCACGCGTCGCGCGCGTGAGTAGTCGGTCGGCGTAGCCTTCAGCGCGGCGCGGCGAGCGCCGCTTGAAGCGCCGGCAGCAGCTCGCCGCCGGCCGGCACGGTGATCGACGAATCCCGCAGGTCGTCACCGACGGGCTCCACGCGCCCGCCGAGGCACGTGGCGAGGAACTCCTCCGCCGCCGCGTTGAACGACAAGTTGTTTTGCGGCCGCGCGAAGCCGTGCCCCTCGTCGGGATACAGGATGTACGTCACCGGGATGTTCTTCTCCTGCATCGCCGCGACGATCTGATCCGACTCCGCCTGCTTCACGCGCGGATCGTTCGCGCCTTGGCCGATCAAGAGCGGGCGCTCGATCTGATGCGCGTAGGTGAGCGGCGAGCGCTCGGTCAGAAGCTTGCGGCCTTCCTCGGTCGTGTCGTCGCCGACGCGCGAAGTGAACTGCGTGCGGATCGGTCCCCAGTACGGCGGGATGGTCGAGAGCAGCGTCACGAGATTCGACGGCCCCACGATGTCGACGCCGCACGCGAACTCGGTCGGCGTCATCGTGATGCCCGCGAGCGTCGCGTAGCCGCCGTAGCTGCCGCCCATGATCGCGACCTTGTCGCGCTGCGCGATGCCTTCTCGCGCCGCCCACTCGACACCGTCGAGCAGATCGTCGTGCATCTTGCGGCCCCACTCGAGGTCGCCGGCGTTCGTGAACGCCTTGCCGAAGCTCGTCGAGCCGCGGAAGTTCACCGCAAGCACCGCATAGCCGCGGTTCGCGAGCCACTGATGCATGGGATTGAAGCCGTAGCCGTCGCGGCCCCACGGGCCGCCGTGCACGAAGAGCACCGTCGGCACGGGCGACGCCGGCTTGCCGTCGCCGTCCGGATCGCTCGCCGGCGGTAGCGTGTAGTAGCTAGGGAGCGTCAAGCCGTCGCGACTCTTGATTTCGGCCGTGTGCATCGGCGCCGTAACCGCGCCTTTGAGCGCGGGCCGCGCCTCGAACCAGAACCGGCTTTCGCCCGACGGGCGGTCGTAGATGTAGTAGATCGGCGGCGCGGTCGACGACGTGTGCACGACGACCCACTTGTCGTCCGCGAGCGTGCGCGATGTGACGTTGACGTCGCCTTCGCCGATCGCTTCGAGCTTCTCGAGATCGCCCGCGACAGCGGGATCGATCACCGTCCATTCATTACGAAGATAGATCACGAGCGCGGCCTGCACGACTCCAGTCTCGGGATGCACCATCGCACCGACCACGTCCGCGCGCGGATCCTCATGCACGAGCCGCCGCTCGCCGGTCGCGGCGTCGATCGCGAACAGCGCGCCCGTGTTGCGGTCGCGGCTGTCGCGCATGTAAACCGTCTTGCCGTCCGCTGTGATTCCTGCGAGTCCCGTCGTTAGAGCGTCTTCCTGCGGGATCGTGGACCAACTGCGCCAGCCGTCGCCGTCGCGCACGAATAGCTCCTGCCCGCCGTCCGCCGTTTGTTTCGCGGCGTAGCGCAGCGCAAAGTCGCGGTCCACGTAGACGCTGGCGAACTCCTTGTTCTCGAATATGCGATGCTGCTCGCCGGTGGCGAGATTGACGCGCACGAGATCGAAGTAGACCGGATCGCGGTCGTTGACCGAGATGATGACTTCGTCCCGGTGCTTCGGCGATAGCGCGGCGATGCTCGCGCGTGCGCCTTTCGGCGTCAGTTCCTTTTCGGCGCCGCTCGTGAGGTCGACGGCGAACACCTGAAAGTTCTCGTCGCCGCCGACGTCCTGCCCGTACAGCACGTGATTGCCGGTGTACGCGAAGTTGAAGAAGCGAATGCCGCGGAGGCGGTCGTTGGTCACGGGCTTGGCCGCGTCCGGCGTATCGCTCGGCGCGACGTAGACGTTCAGAACGCCGTCGCGCGGGGCGATATAGCCGAGCCATCGGCCGTCTGGGCTCACCTGGCCCGCGATCCGCTCCGGGTTGCCGAACAAAAGCTCGCGCGGCAGCAGCGGCGGCGGCACAGGCGGCGCTTGCGCGCCCGTTGCGGGCTCGGTCGAGCCTGCGGCCGTGGTTTCAGGGGCGTCGCGGTCGCAGGCGACGAGCGACGCGGCGATGAGTGTTGCGCAAGCGAAGCGAATTTGGATGGACATCGCGCATCTCCCTATGTTGTTGGACAGGGTTGCGGGCTATCCAAATCATGACATCGGATGTCATGGAAAAGCGAATAATCTGCTCGAAAGTCCGCTCAGGGAGAACGCACCGATGGCGATTACACCTTATCTACTCTATCCGGACGCGTGCGCGGCACGCTCGACGAGGAGGAGCGCATGAGACGCATCCGCTACTCCGTCGCGATGAGCCTCGACGGCTACATCGCGGGGCCGAACGGCGAGTACGACTGGATCGAGGTCGACCCGAGCGCGGGCGCCGCCTATTTCAAGGCGTTCTACGCCCAATTCGACACCGCGCTCATGGGGCGCAAGAGCTACGAGCAAGCGGGCGGCCCCGTCTCGCCGTTCAAGACGTACGTCGTGTCGCGCACGTTGAGCCCTGGCGAGCACAAGGGCGTCACCGTGCTCGGCGCCGACGCGCTCGAGCGCATCGCAGCGCTGCGCGAGGAAGCGGGCAAGGACATCTGGCTCTGGGGCGGCGGCGAGCTCTTCGGCAGCTTGGCCGCGGCGGGCCTCGTCGATACCGTCGAGGTCGGCATCATTCCCGTGCTGCTCGGCGCGGGGCGCAAGGTCATGGCCGGATGCAACGAGCACATCAAGCTCGTGCCTCGCCCGACGGAGCTCGAGCTTCCCGGGCATACGCTGTTGGTCTACGACGTGCAGCGCCGAGTGGCCCGGCGTTCGGGCCGCGCAGCGGCAAAGCCGGGGCGCAAACGTAGATGAAGGTCCGCTAGTCCGAAGCCGATGGAGCGTACAATCGGTCGCATCCGTGGAGGAACACCGCGATGACCGACATCGTTCGCAGACGACTCACCGCTACACTCGCTTTTGCCGCCATCACGCCGGGCCTTGCCGCGCGAGCGGCCGGTCGACCGATGGAGGTCTGGACGGGACCCGGCTGCAGCTGTTGCCACGACTGGGTCCGTCATCTGCAGGCGAACGGCTTCAGCGTCACCACGCAGGACGGCGGCAACATCGACGCGCGCACCCGGCTCGGCATGCCGACGCAGTTCGGGTCATGCCACACGGGCGCCGTCGACGGCTACGCGATCGAGGGCCACGTGCCCGCGAGAGAGATCCACCGGCTGCTCGGCGAGCGACCCGACGCGATCGGGTTGTCGGTCCCCGCGATGCCGCGCGGATCACCCGGCATGGACGGTCCCGTGTACGGCGGTGCTCACGATCCGTACGACGTATTGCTCATTCATCGCGATGGAACTGCGATGCTCTATCAGTCGTATCGCGACGGCGCCACCGGAACGACGCAAGCACAGCCGACCCACCACAGCGCGCAGGGCACGATCGAGTCGATCGATCGCGAGGCGGGAACCGTCACGATCGCTCACGGCCCGGTGGCGAGCATGAGCTGGCCCGCGATGACGATGAGCTTCAAGCTCGCGGACGCGGACCATGTGCGCGACTTGAGCCCGGGTCAACGCGTGGAGTTTCAGTTCGCGGTCGAGGGCGGCATGAACGCGACGGTCACGCACTTGGCGAAGATCGAGCGTTAGGCTTGCCGCCGTTCCGCTTCGGCGAGCCAGCGATTCAGGCGTCAAGCAACTGGAGCTTGCGCAGCGTATCGGGATATCGACGAACCATCAAAATCAACGCAGCCGCCTGTGCGTTCGGTTGCGCACGTCCTTGCTCCCAGTTCTCGAGTGTGCGCGTCGACACGCGCAGCCCGCGTGCGAATACCGCGCGCGACACGTTCAATTGCTTTCGAGTCTCACGGATTACACGAGCGTCGACTGCCAACGGCGCAGCGCTCAGGCACCTCGTGCGAACGAAGGGTAATTTTGCCGTCGCGCTGCTGCCGCATTGCATCGACGCCCTCGATCAACTCGTCGAAGAGACGGCGCTTTCTCGTCACGCGTTTCCCCTTCGCGTTTCTAGCTCCTCGTGAATTGCGTTTCTTAGTAGACGGCATTGTTTTGCGGTGAGGTCCTCGACCTCGTCCTTGTCGTAAATCGTGAAAAACCAGATCTGCTTGTCTGCGACCAACACGTAGTAGATCACGCGCAGGCCGCTTCTTTGGCCCTTTTGCCGCCGGCGATCTCGCCACCGCACCTTGCGGAAGCCGCCAGTGCCGGGCATTACATCGCCTTCCGCCGGCCGCCGCATCAACATGTTCTGCAACGCGCGATACTCCTCGTCGTCGAAGTACGACGGGAGCAAACGCGTAAACAGCGGCGTTTCAAAGAAAACGTATCTCACGTCGACTATACGTAGTCTGCGTATATGTGCAAGGTGGGTTCCTTCACTCTGGCGGAAGCCGACGCGAGACGTGAAGGACAGAAAGTAAGCGCTAAGGCGATCTTTTCGCGCGCGTTCGAGCTCCGATGCCTCCGGCCGCTTTAGCCCAAGTCGCCGCGCGTCAGCCCGGCGCGGATCGCCGCATCGGCACGAACCCGGGCAGTGCCTCGATGCGCGCGAGCCACGCGCGGATGTTGCCGTGCGGCTCGAGCATCACGCCGCCTTCCGGCGCGTGCGCCGTGTAGGTGTACATCGCGACGTCGGCGATCGTGGGCGTTGCGCCGGTCAAGAACGCCTGCGCAGCGAGCGCCTGCTCCATTACCGCGAAGAGCTGCTCCGCGACCCACACGGCCCGCCCGTGGTCGAGCCCGCGGCCGAACACTTTGATGAGACGCGCGGTCGCGGGACCCGTCGCAAGCTGCCCCGCCGCAACCGACAGCCACTGCTGGACGCGCGCGGCCGCGAGCGCGTCGCGCGGGTACCAAGCGCCGGACTTGTCGTAGCGCAGCGCGAGGTAGACGAGAATCGCGTTGCTGTCGGCGAGCGTGACGTCGCCGTCTTCCATGACGGGGACTTGGCCGAAAGGGTTCTTGCTCAGGAACTCGGGCGTTTTGTGCGCGCCGGCGCGAAGATCAACGTCGACGAGCCGAGCGGGGATCTGAAGCAGCGACAAGAAGAGCTCCACGCGGTGCGCGTGGCCCGAGAGCGGATTGCGATAGAGAACGATGTCGGTCATTGATGCGCGGCCTCCAACCGCTCAGCGCGGCAGCGCGTCGATGGCGATTCCGAGCGCGCTCGCCGCGACCTGACCGCGCTCGTTCAGCATCTCGACCGTGCCATCCTCCTTGACGAGCCAGACCTCGATCGCGCCTGCTGCAAGATACGCCGCCGTCTTCTGTTGCATCTCGGGCTCGGAGTTCGACGGCGACAGCACCTCAATACAGAGCTCCGGCGCACGCGGTAACGGGCTCGTCGTGCCGTATCGGCTCATGAAGTCGGGCGATGCCCACGCCACGTCGGGCACGCGGACGCCGATGTCCGTCTCGACGGCGCACTCGGTGAAGGTGGTGCCGTCGGGCCGCAACCTCTGCAGCGCACCCGTGACGAACGCTTGAAGAATGCTGTGACGAGTGCTCGGCGGACTCAACTCGATCGTGCCCTTCTCGGTGAGCTCGAGCTTGCCCGGAATGTCGGCAAGCATCGGGTCGTGCAGCATCCGCTGCCAACGACCTCGCAACTCCGCCGGCGACAACCGAGCGGCTGCGTGTTGTTTGACGATGGTTGCGTTCATGTCGGAACCGATCGCTCGTCCGAGGGGATTGATTCAAGCTTAGGCGCCGCCGATGCGTTGCTGCAAGACGCGAATGCTCGGAAGTCGAATCGAAATGCGGCGCGGGCTCGGGCGCCCCGCTGACACGGCCTTCAGATCCAGAGCGCGCCGAGCTCGAGCTCGATTGCATCGAACGGCGGCGCGCGGACTTTCACGTTGCCCTCGTGCGCGTCGAGCTGATTCCAGCTCCCCGACTCGAGCCCCAGCACTTCGAGCGTTCGCCGCAGTGGATCGACGAGCCAGGCATGAGACACGCCTTCGCGTGCGTAAATGCGCAGCTTCGTGCCGCGATCGAGCGTCTCGGTGGACGCCGACAGCACCTCGCAGATCCAATCGGGCGCCAGCGTCATATATGCGTCCGCAGGCAATGTGGGGACTCGCTCGCGGCGCCAGCCGGCGAGGTCGGGCACGAGCACGTCGTTGCCGAAGTGCAGCTCCGGCTCGTCGAGGATCACCCACCCGCCCGGACCGTTGCGGTGAAATGAGCTGACCAGCTTGCCTCCGAGCACCGTTGCGGCATGAGCGTGCGGCAGCGCAGGCCGCGGCGTCGCGTAGAGCTCGCCATCGAACATCTCGGCGACGTAGTGGTCGGGGACGTCCCGAAGATCATCGTACGTCGCGCCCTTCTTCAAAGGCTTCGTGGTCATTGCGCAGCGCTACCCGCGATTGACTCAGCGAACGTCAGTCGCAAAGAAATACGCGAACCCGTGCAGCACCGCCATCTGTCCCAGCAGCGCGCCGTACATCTGGCGCGTGATGCCGCTCGCGCTTGCATGAATCTCGGCTCGGAGCTCGCCGCGCATTTCCGCCATCTCTTGGCGCAACAGCAATACGTCGTGCTTCGTCGCGAGCGTGTCTTTTGCACCCGATAGCTCGATTTCGATCGCTCGGACAATCGCGCGCGCCTGTGCCGGCGCCACGTCGGCTTTTTCGAGGACCTCGAGCGCCTCGGCTTTCATCGACATGATGATAAACGTCGCGCAAAGCGCGCTGTCAAGGAACAGAGCGCGTCACGCGCTGGCCGACCCATTCGCCGACTTTGGCTTGCCGCACGTCGGTGCGATAACGCGGCGTCAGCCGATCAGTGTCGAGAACGCCAGACGCGAGCACGCCGCGACGCGTGCGCGACGGCCACGACGAGGATTTCCTTCTCGTTGAAGAAGTAGAACACGCCTAACGGAAACCTTCGCACCGGTGCACGTCGCAAGCCGCGGTACACTTCCGCGTAGAGCAACGGAAACCGGGCAATCCGTTCGTAGACGACGTCGAGTTCGTCCAGAAACTCCCGTCCGAGACCGAGACGCCGCTCCTCGTACCACTCATAGGCCTGCTCGACATCGCGTTCCGCCTCGGGGCGGACGCGAACGAGGTGCGTCATCTACCGGCGAGTAGGCGTGCCTTGAGCTCCGGCCACGGCACTCCAGCGTCAGGGTCGCGCTCGTAGGCGGCGAGCCGGCGGTCGAGCTCTTGCTTCTGCGCTGGCGTGAGCTTTAGTGCTTCGGGAAACTCGGCGATGCTCTCCCAAAGGGCCTCCACCAATTTCAACCGCTCCTCGACGGGGAGCTGTAGCAGCTCTGATAGGTTTACGGCCATAGCTGGAATCTACTCCACTAGCGATTACCCAACAACGCGACGCCCGACAGATTACCGCTCGGACCGCTATGCAGCCTTAACGATAACTGACGACTAACCCAAGTTAACGCTGGTCGTGGGTGTCGGTCACCCTTGTGCCGCCTACTGCGGCAACGCGAACACGTACAGCGCGTGCCCCCTGTTCGGCGGCTGGATCTCCGGCGTGATCAACGACGGCACGCCGCGCGGGCTGCCGCCGCCCAAGCCCGTGGCCACCGCGACGTACTGCCGCCCGTCCACTTCGAAAGGATCGGAAAGCCCTGCACGGATGTCGCGAGCCGCGTCTCCCACAGCACGCGGCCGTCGCGGACGTCGACCGCCTTGAAGCTGCGATCCAGATCGCCGGCGAATGCGACGCCGCCGCCGGTCGAGAGCACGCCTGTCAAGAACGACGCGCGCTGCTGCAAAGACCACGTCTCTTCAAATGTGTCCACGTTGAACGCGGCGAGCTTGCCGACGTTGCCGTTCGTGCCCGGCATCGTGTAGTAGCGGCGGTCCGCGCCGCCGCCGCTGCCGCCGCCCGGCTTCTGCTCGATCGCTTGCGGGCGCAACGACATGCAGCTTTGGCTCAACGGAATGATCACTTGGCGCGACGGACGGTGAAAGCTCATCGGGTGCCAGTTCTTGCCGCCCGCGGTGCTCGGACACGCGTCGACCCACTCGCCGACTTTGGCTCGCAGCACGTCCTCGCGATAGCGCGGCGTGCCGGTCTCGCGATCGAAGCTCGCCCAAACGTTTTGGAACACCGTCTCGGCGTGATCGATGTACGCGCCGCTCTGCCGATCGTGCTTCCAGAGAATGCCGTCCTTGCCGACCGAGAGCACCCACTTCTCGTCGCCGGCATCCACGAGCACGCGCTCGTACACGACGTCGAGATCGAACGCTTCGCCCGGCGCGTGCGAGTAGTACCACGCGAGCTTGCCGGTGCCGGCGTCGAGCGCGAGCGTGGAGCTCGAATAGAGCGCGACGTCCTCACCTTTCATGCCGCGGCTCGCGGGCATCCACGGCTTCGCCTGCGTGGTGCCCCAGTACGTGAGGTTGAGATCGGGATCGTAGCTGCCGGTGATCCAGCTCTCCGCGCCCGCGCGATACAGATCCGGCAGGTCGCCCCAGCTGTCGCCGCCGGGCTCGCCATCGAGCGCCACCGTGCGAAAGCGCCAACGCTGCTCGCCCGTTTCGGGATCGTACGCGCTGATGAAGCACTTGTTGTTCTCGTAGACCGTGCAGGTGCCCATGCCCTGGATCAGCAGGCCGTTCGCGACGAGCGGGCCGCTGTTCGTGGCATAGACGTCCGGCATGCGCACGTTCCAAATGGTTTCGCCGGTGCCCGCGTCGAGCGCGATCAGGCGCGCTTCCTGCGGGCGAATGGCCCACTCCTGCGCGCTTTGGAAGATCAGCTTGTTGCCGTAGAGCGCCAAGCCGCGCGGCGCGATGTCGGCGCCCACGTGGTGCTCCCAGATCAGCGCTCCCGTGCGCGCGTCGAGCGCTTGCATCACGCCGCCCGTGTTCGCGAGATACAGCGTGCCGTTGTAGACGATCGGCGCCGGCTGATTCGTGCCGCCGTCGCGCATCGGCCAGGTCCACGCGAGCTGCAAACGACTCGCGTTGTCGGCCGTGATTTGCGTGAGCGGGCTGAAGCTCGTGGCGCTGTAGTCGTGGCGCAGCATGAGCCAGTCTTTGGGCGCGGATTGCGCAGCATCTCGTCGGTGACCGGCACGAAGTTTTTCACGGTGCCGGCGACGATGACGCCGGTGGGCTCGGCCGGTGCGGCGCGGCGGTTGCGCGGCGGGGGCCTGCGCGGCGGCTGCGGCGGCGACGCGGGCGTCGAGGCCCGCACCGATGCGCGCGCTGCTCGCTGCGGTGAGCGGCTCGGCGGCGTTCGCGGCGCCGCCGTTCGACTGCAAGATGTACGCGATCAACCCGAGATACGTTTCCTCGGACAGCACGCCCGGCCGATCCGGCGGCATCGTGGCGCGCGTCTGCGCGAGCAGCTCGTTCGTGCCGCGCTCACCCCACTTCGCGACGAACTCCGGCCCCGCGAGCAGCGCGCCCGGGGAGCTGGCGCAAATTGGGGCCGTGGCAAGTGATGCAGCTCTGCTCGTAGACTGCGCGGCCGGCGGCGGCTTGCTCGGGCGTGAACGCGAGCGCTGGTGGCGCGGCTAACGATGTGACGATGGCGACGGCGAGCGCTGGAGTGGCAAAGACATAGTGCTCGACTCTGTTCGCGATCATGGACGCCCACCTCGTTCCTGCAACAGCCAGCCCCACAGAGTGCCGTGGTCCGGGAGCACGCCTTTTTCGGAAGTGATCTGAACATACAGCTGTCCGGCTCGCAGTGCCGCAAGCTGCTCGGAGCTCAGCCGAACGTCGCCGGACAGCGTGCCGCTCGCGCCGCCGGTGACGCGCAGCTCGGCGATCACGGTGCCGCGACCGCGCGCGCCCGTTGCGATGCCCTGATGGAGCTTCGCGGCGGTGGCTGGCGCAGGCAGTCCGTCGAAGGAGCCTGTGATCGCGAGTCTCGATCCGGAGAGTGTGGCGGTCGCTGATCCCTCGCCCGCGACTTCGTTGCGCTCGGCGCCTCCGATGGGCACCCAGGTCAGTGGAGCGGTGAATGTCTGAGGTGGCTGAGCGAATGAGGCGGTGACGGCGGCCATGAGGCCTACGGCGAATGCCACGACATGGCGTCTGCGCATGCTTTGTGCCTACCGTTGTTGTGATGGTTCGAAGGCAGTCACAGGGAGTGTATGCGAATCGATTGCTTGGCGCGCGCAGCTTCGACGGCGAGCCAGCGTTTCGATTCGAGCCCCGCGGCGATGTGTGCATAGCATGCCCGCCGCGGATTGACAGTTTACCGAACGTTCTACAGCGTTTTGACAGTCGCCCTCACAATCTCCGGGGGACCACGCTGCATGCACGGACTCGAAGCGGGGCCCACGCCGCTTCGCAAAGTCGGCTTCGCTCAGACGTTCGTGCACCCTCCGATTTCCAGCACCTTCGTTCGAGTGCCAAGCGGGGCAACCCGGACGCGGCCTGGGTTTGCTGAGATCTATGTCAAGTCGAACAGCCGCTCCGCGTTGCCGCTGCGCACCGCATCGCGCTGCGCCGCCGACAAGGCGTCGACGCGGGCGAGCACGCCCTTCATGTCGCCGATCGAGAACGGATAGTCCGAGCCGTACAGCACGCGGTCGGCGCCGACGCGCTCGACGAGAAAGTCGAGCGTCTCTTGGTCGTAGACGATCGAGTCGTACCAAATCCGTTTCAGATACGTCGTCGGCGGCGCTTGGTTCTTGCGCGCGCTCACCGTGCGCTGCCACATGATGTCGAAGCGCGCGGCGAGGTACGGAAACGCCCCGCCGCCGTGGCAAGCGATGAGCTCGAGGTTCGGCAGCTCGTCGAGCACGCCCTCGAGAATGAACCGCGCGAAGCAGAGACTCGTGTCGGAGGTGAAGCCGATCGTGTTGCCGAGACCGAAATCGGCGAGGCCCATGCCGTCCGTGAACGGCGTCGTCGGATGGACGAACACGGGCATCTGCATTGCGGCCGCTTCGCGGAAGATGCGCCGGTACTGCGGCGCCGTGAGCGGCGTGCCCAGGATGTTCGTCAGCGTGCAGACGCCGATCGCACCGTTGTCCTTCGCGCGGCGCAGCTCCGCGAGCGCGTCGTCCTCGTACTGAAAAGGCAGCGAGGCGAACCAACGGATGCGGCCGTCGTACTTGCGCTGTGCCGCGAGGAAGTCGTCGTTGATGCTGCGCGCGGCGGCAACGCTCTGCGCGCGCGTTCCCCAATAGACGTTCGGTGCCGTGAGGCTGATCAAAGCGACGTCGACTTTCGCATCGTCCATGTCCTTGATGCGCAGATCCCAATCGAGCATCGGCGGCGTCATGCGGCCGATCGAGCCGCCGCGGTAGATCAGCGCGTTGTTCGGGCCGATGCGGAAGTTCGGATCGGCGGCGTCCTCGACGGCTTTGACCCAGCCGTGCGAGTACATATGGGTGTGGACGTCGATCACTTTGGCTGGGGCCGTTGCGCCACGGCGCGGGGGCCGAGCGCGGCGGCGATGCCGAAGGCGCCGGCGCCAACGAGCAGGTCTCTGCGGTCGAATCATTGTGGTCTTCTCCGGCGAGCGAGCGGTGGCGCCGACAGCTTAGGCAGCACCGGCGCGCCGCCGCAAGGCGCCGCGACCGACGGCGGCGTCTGCAGATCTTACCGAGTTATGCCGACGAACGTGCCGAGCGAAGGTTTAATCGTCGTCGTCTCGAGCTCGTCCTCCGCGGCAGCGCCAACCGCTGCGCCGGCGAGGAACGCACATCCCGTTTGTGTAAGCGTCAATGCGAGCAATAGAGCCACGAGCCACGCCTTCATGTTGCCTCCAATTCAACGACTCCTTCGAGAAAGTTCTGCACGACGCGTGCCAACACGGCGCCAGTCCCGCGAGTGGGACGGGCTGCGCGGATCCGGGACGTTTCGCAGGCCGGTAACGACGATCGAAGCCCACGCGCACGAGTCGTATCAAAGAGTTATGGTGAGCCAGTCGATTGGCACGCTTGTCGCACTCTGCCGGGCAAGGCCGCGGTCCCAACGACGCGTCCGCAGGGAGACATCGCATGAGCATGATCTTCGATTCCGTGGGCGGCGACCTGCGCCATGCGCTGCGCACGCTGCCGCGCCGCCCGACGTTCACGTTCGCCGCGGTGCTCACGCTCGCGCTCGGCATCGGCGCGACCACGGCGATCTTCAGCGTCGTCTATTCGGTGCTGATCAAGCCGCTGCCGTATCCGAACTCGGACGAGCTCGTGAGGATCAGGCATAGCGCCACCGTCATGAACGCCGACGATCTCGATCCGCGTCGACGACGATGTACTTCACGTACCGCGACGAGAACCGGACGTTCGCCGAGATCGGCATGTGGTCGGACGGCGGCGAGACGCTGACGCCGCGGCGACGGAACGGAGCGCGTGCGCTCGCTGCGTGCACGCATGGCCTGCTTCAGGCGCTCGGCGTGCAGCCGCTGCGCGGACGCTGGTTCACGGAAGCAGGAGCACGAGCCCGCGGCCGAAGGCCCGCAGCCCGGTCATCCTCTCGTACGGCGTTCGCGCAGAGCCGATTCGGCGGCGACGCGGCGGCGCTCGGGCGCGAGCTTCGATCAACTGGCGGCCAGTCGCAAGTCGTCGGCATCATGCCGCCCGATTTCCGGTTCCTCGATATGTCGCCGCAGTTCGACATCATCGTCGCCGTGCGGCTCGACCCTGCCCGCGCAAACCATCGGCAACTTCAACTTGTCACGCGCTCGCGCGACTCAAGCCCGGCGTCACGCCGGCGGAGGCTCAGCGCCGACATCGAGCGCATGTTGCCGATTTGGCTCGACGCGTGGCCCATCATCCCGGGCTTCAGCGCGACGCGCGAAGCGATCGCGAACTGGCGAATCACGCCCGTCGTGCGCCGCTTGAAGGACGACATGGTCGGCAGCGTCGCGAGCGCGCTCTGGGTGCTCATGGGCGCGATCGGCGCGGTGCTGCTCGTCGCGTGCGCCAACATCGCGAATCTCATGCTCGTGCGGGCCGACGCTCGACGACAAGAGTTCGCCGTGCGCGCCGCGCTCGGCGCGGTGCCGGCACGCATCGCGCGAGAGCTGCTCGTCGAAAGCCTCGTGCTCGGCGCCGTCGGCGGTGCGCTCGGCTTGGTGCTCGCCTACGGCGGGCTCGAGCTTCTCGTCGCCATCGGCCCGAGCAACCTGCCGCGGCTCGAGGAGATCGCCGTTCGATCCGCCCGTCCTCGCGTTCACGTGGCTGTTTCGCTCGCGTCGACGCTCGTGTTCGGCTCGATCACGGCGCTCAAGCACGCGCCGCACGTGGACGTGTCCGCGTTCGGCGGCGCACGCGGCTCGAGCGCGAGCCGCGAGCGCAGCACGACGCGCAACGCCTTGGTCGTCGTGCAGGTGGCGCTCGCGCTCGTGCTCGTCGTGAGCGCGGTGCTCATGATCCGAACGTTTCAGGCGTCTGCGCGACGTCGACCCCGGGTTCGTCGGACCCGGCCACGATTCAAACCGCGCGCACTTGGGCTGCCGAACGACGCTCACGCCCGACCCGACGCAATTCATGCGCATGCAGCACGAGATCCTCGACGCGATCGCGGCACTTCCGGGCGTGGCTCCGCCGGCTTTTACGAGCGCGCTGCCGATGGAAGGGGCGCCGTTCATCGGCATGGCTGGTGGCGTCGAAGGCCGAACGCTGGCGGCCGGAGACACGCCGCCGCCGCGCAGATTCAAGTTCGTCTCGCCGGGCTATTTCGAAACCATGGGCACGCGGATCATCGCGGGACGCGACATCACGTGGAGCGACATCGAAGCGGGCGGCCGCGTGGCCCTGATCTCCGAGGAGTTTCGCGCGCGAGCTCGGCGCCGGAGCCGGCGGACGCGCTCGGCAAACGCATCCGGCCGCCCCTCGAACAGCGACGATTGGCGCGAGGTGATCGGTGTGGTGCAGAGCGTCAATGAGGACGCGCTGTACGCGGAAGCGCCGACCCTCGTGTACTGGCCCGCGCTCATGGAGAACGCTTTCGGTAACGCGGCGTTCGGCGTCGCCGGCCCGCGTTCGTGATCCGCAGCGACCGCACGGGCACCGCGAGCCTCACCAACGAGATCCGGCAAACGGTCTGGTCGGTGAACAGAGACGTGCCGATCGCGCTCGAGCGCACGATGCAGGATCTCTACGCGCGGCTCGCTCGCGCGAACGTCGTTCGCGCTCGTGATGCTCGCGATCGCAGGCGTCGATGGCGCTCGCGCTCGGCCTCATCGGGATCTACGGCGTCATCGCTTACGTCGTCGCGCAAAGGACGCGAGAGATCGGGATCCGGATGGCGCTCGGCGCCGAGCGCCGCCAAGTTCGAGCGATGTTCTTGCGGCAGGGTCTTACGCTCAGCGCTGTGGGCTTGGGCGTAGGACTCGTGGCCGCGCTCGCACTGAGACGCCTCATGCCTTCGCTGCTCTTCGGAGTCGAGCCGTCGGATGTTGCGACCTATGTCGCGGCGATCGGCATCATTCTCGCCGCCGCGGCGCTCGCGAGCTACCTGCCGGCGCGGCGCGCGTCGGCGATCGATCCCGTGGAGACGCTGAAGCAGGAGTGACAGTGACCGAAAATCGTCGCTCGTTCCACATAGGCGGCTCGCCGTTCGTCGTCCGCGCGTTCACGCTGTCCGGTCGATGGAGGGCACGCCTGATCTAAACCCCGATTTGTTCGAACCGGTCCGCGGTCGCCGGGCCCGCCGCCAACGTGAGACGGGTGAGATCTGGCAGCTGGACTTGCTGCATGGTGACCATTGGGAGGTGTATAAGACGCTCAAGGACTTCGAGCGAGGTGTCCGTAACCGCTCTGTTTGGAGTGACGGGCGTCTCAAGGAAAACTTCTGATGCCTGCATCGGTACGATCGCGAAAATCTAAGCCGCGTCCGGGAGATCTGGTCCGACGGCTGAGCGCGCTCACGGCAGGACTCACCGTCGCGAAGGTGTTGAAGGCGGATGATCGCGAGCTTGTCATCGAGTTCGCAGATGGCACGCGGCTGCTCGTGAAAGCTGACGAACGCTTGGATATCTCCGTGACCTAGCACGGCACCTTCGCCGCCTCGCTGTTGCCCACAGCGGCGATGGTGCGTGTGAGCGTGCCTACCTCCGCGCTACGTCCTTTCATGCCGTGGGGACGCGGCGGAAATATCGAGCGGTGAGATGCTTTGAGAGCGCCTGCTTTCGGTGGTGTATTCAATTAGCGCGGATTCAGATCCAGAGCGCGCCGAGCTCGAGCTCGATTGCGTCGAACGGCGGCGCGCGGACCGTCACGTTGCCCTCGTGCGCGTCGATCTGATTCCAGCTCCCCGACTCGAGTCCCAGCACTTCGAGCGTTCGCCGCAGCGGATCGACGAGCCAGGCATGATGAACACCTTCGCGTGCGTAGATGCGCAGCTTCTTGCCGCGATCGAGCGTCTCAGTCGAAGCCGACAGCACCTCGCAGATCCAATCCGGCGCGAGCGTCATGAACGCATCCGCCGGCAACGTGGGAACTCGCTCGCGGCGCCAGCCGGCGAGGTCGGGCACGAGCACGTCGTTGCCGAAGTGCAGCTCCGGCTCGACGAGGATCACCCACCCGCCCGGACCGATGCGGTCAAACGGGCCACCGAGCCTGACGGCGAGCACCGTTGCGGCCCGAGCATGCGGCAGCGCGGGTCGCGGCGTCGCGTAGAGCTCGCCATCGAACATCTCGGCGACATAGTGGTCGGGAACGTCCCGGAGATCGTCATACGTCGCCCCCGTCTTCAAAGGTTTCGTGGCCATTGCGTAGCGCTACCTGTGGAATCGGCGCGGGATTCCCCGTGAGATCGACCGATATGCCCGGAGTCTAACGCCCCGCGCTTTCTGCGAGTCAATATCGCGGCCTGCGCCACATTCAACCGCTGGGCTACGAGCGTCCCCGCCCGCACCCACAGCAGCCACCCGGAGGGCAGATACACCCCGGCGCCGTCGGCGGGCGTCAGCCGCGTCGAGGCGCTTCCGTCGAAACCGATCAGGTAGATCCCGGCCGTGTCCGGCGGGCCTTGAGAGTAGAACAGGAACCGACCGCGGTCGGGCAGCGCGTGCGGATAGCGGTGGCTCTGCTGCTGCGGGCCGAGCGTCGTCACCGCTGTGACCGAACCGCCGGTGGCGGACACGCGCATCAGAGGGCTTATCCCGTTCGGCGCAAACAGAATGACGTCGTCCGCGTTCCATGTCCCGCCACGACTGGCGGGGGCCGGAGCCAGGGTTTGCGGCGCGCCGCCGCCGAGGTCGAGCCGCTTCAGCGCGCCCCCGGCGAAGAAGCCGATGGCACGGCTATCGGGCGCCCAGAAGGGATCTGAGGCGTCCTCCGTGCCCGCGAGCGGCTGCGCGGTCGTCGTCGCCAGCGACCGCAGCCACAGACGGGACGCGCCATCGCCCGAGGCCGCGAACACGATCTGCCGGCCGTCGGGCGAGAGTGCAAACGAACCGGGATTGTCGGTGGCGGGCGTCGCGATCTCGACGCGCGTCTCGGGCGGCGGCGCCTCACGCATATGCCGCACCGTCGGGATAGCGAGCGCGATGGCCACGAGCAAGGCGACGGCGAAGGCGATCCAGCCGAGCCGTTCGCGTGTCGTTGATGATGTGGCTGAAGACGGCGTCTGCGACGCAGCCGTCACAAACGCGCCTTCGAGCGCGAGACGAACGTCGCGAATATCAGCGACACGCTTCTTGAGATTTCTATGTAAGCACAGTTGCAGCGTCTGGCGGACGGCGGGCGAGACCATCGGCGGCAGTGAATTCATATCAACGCCGCGCTCAGGCTCTCTTGCCGGCGGGATCGGCGCCTCCTCACCGCCGAAGGCCCGTTGCCCGCTCAGCATCTCGTAGAGCACGCAGCCAAACGCCCAGATGTCGGCGCGTTGATCGACCTGTTTGCCCCGCGCTTGCTCCGGACTCATGTACGCGGCGGTGCCGAGCACGGCGCCGGCCTGCGTCATGGCCGGGATGGTGAGTGCTTGCGGTCCACTCGGGGTTCGCGTGTCGAGCGCCTTTGCAATCCCGAAGTCGAGCACCTTCACCGTGCCGTCGGGACGCAGCTTGATGTTGGCGGGTTTAAGATCCCGATGAACGATGCCTTGCTCATGCGCCGCTTCGAGCGCATCGGCGATCTGCATTGCGATGTTGAGCGCCTCGTCGGCCGGAACCGGACCCTGCGTGATGCGATCGGCGAGCGTCGGCCCTTCGATGAACTCCATGACGAGCGCCGTCGTGCTGTCACCGCGCTCGAGACCATATATATGAGCGATGTTCATGTGATTGAGCAACGCGAGCACTTCGGCTTCGCGCTGAAAGCGCGCGAGCCGATCCGCGTCCCTCGCGAAAGACTCCGGTAGGACTTTGATCGCGACGTCGCGTTTAAGATTGGTATCGATCGCCCGATACACCTCGCCCATACCGCCCGCGCCGATAGACTCGGCAATCTCATACGGACCGAAACGAGTGTGGGGACTTAGGGCCATGCTCCGCCTTGTTGTACTTGCGCAGGTGGGGCCGCTGCCGGAGCCGCCGCTGCGATTTGCGGGTTGAGGCCGGCGCCGGCGAGCTGCTCCGAGCTCAGACGTGCTTCGCCCGGGGATTGGGCGAACAGTGGCGTGACGGCAACGGCGAGAACTGCGGCAAAGGCCATGATGGGTCGCCTGCGCAATCTTTCTGGGCCTCCTGTCGTTGTGGTTTGTTCGCAGCCGCGGTGGCGAGAAGTATAGGCTCGCTTGTCTGCCGTTTCCGAGAGGGTGAAGATGGAGCATGAAGGTTCAGCTACTCGGCAACGAGTTTACTGACGTCGCTGCGAACGCGGCTCGTGCCTCCGATGATGTGGGAGCGGAACCGGCGCTCGAGCTCACAGCCGTCGCGGCTCCGTTCGTCGAGTCGTACATCGAAGATGAGATCCCGTCCGAGATCTTGAATCGCCGGATCTGCGACTTCGACCTGCGCATCGAGGGACGCCCGCTCGAGCAGATCATCGAGCGCTTCCGCGCCGAGATGCGCGAGCGCGGGATTACGGCACTCGAGCCGCGCTTCTACCTCACCGACGAGTGGGGCGTGCCGGAAGGTACCGTCGCGATCGGCATCCCTTTCTATTTGGCCGACGCAGAGCTACTGCGCGTGCACGGATTGAAAGGCGGCCTGGTCGAGGGCCAAGACGAGGAGGACATCCTGCGCTACCTCCGGCACGAGATGGGCCACGTCGTGAACTACGCGTACCGCCTATACACGAGCGAGGAGTGGACGCGTCTCTTCGGACCGATGTCGCGGCCGTACCCGCAGGAGTACAAAGCGCTGCCGTTCAGCACGACTTCGTGCGCCACCTACCCGGTGGCTACGCGCAGACGCACCCCGACGAGGATTGGGCCGAGACCTTCGCGGTGTGGATGACGCCCGAGTCGGCCTGGCGCGAGCTCTACGCCGATTCACCGGCGCGCTTGCGAAGCTCGAGTACTGCGATCGCATGCTCGCTGCGATGAAGGACACGACTCCCGACGTCACGAGCACCGCGATCGACTACGAAGCGAACGAGATCAAGCGACGGTGCAGGAGTTCTACGAGTCGTTCGAGGTCGGCGACGTGCGCATCCCGCGCAGCCTCGACGGCGACCTGCGCTTGATCTTCGCGCGCCGTACGGACTCGGCAGCGCCAACAGCAACCGCACAAGATGCGCCGCGCACGGGCGACGCAGCGCTACTCTTGCGCAGGCAACGCGACGCGCTGGTGGGCGTCGCCTACCGCTGGACGGGACTCACGCCCGAGCTGCTCTGGAAGCTCGTCGATCACCTGATCGATCGCGCGGCGGAGTTGAAGTTGACGTACGCCTTGTCGGAGCGCGATGCGATCTTGGTCGAGCTCGCAGGCTTCATCCACACTCTGGCGATGAACTACATCTACAGAGGAAGCTTCATCGGGAACTGAGCGTTCCGCTCACCCACGGGGCGCGTGTTGGTCAACGACCACCTCACTGCGCTTCACGCCCACGCGCGCGGTGTGCGCTGGCGTACAGACCCCGCGACAGACTTCGTGCGTAACTACCGGCCAACCCTCTTTTTCTTGGCAGGAGCCGAACATGAACGACGAAGGTCAAGCTACCTACGGCATCAACACAGGTGAAACCGGCACTGCGCCCGGACCGGCCATGCAGCGGGGGGGGCCGGGACCCGACCTAATGGGTGCGACGACGCTGATCGGCAATGACGTCTACAACAACGAAGGCGAAGACCTCGGCAATATCAAGGAGATCATGTTGGACATGTCCAACGGAAACATCAGCTACGCCGTCCTCTCCTTCAGCACTTTCCTTGGTATGGGAGCAAAGCTTTTCGCCGTGCCGTGGAGCGCGTTGACGCTCGACACGGAGAACAAACGCTTCGTCCTGAACACGGCAAAGGATCGCCTCAGACGTGCGCCGGGATTCCACAAGGACCAGTGGCCGAACATGGCGGACCAGTCTTGGGAACAGGAAATCCACCGTTACTACGGAACGAAAACTGCCGAGCGCCTGCGAAGGGACGACATTGCAGCCGATATTGCCGATTGGACAGCTCTACGCAGAATCGGACGAGCGGCGCGCGGAGCGGATTGTATGAAGATGTTGCTACCACGATTCGCGCTCGGGACGGTCGTTACCGCGTTGCTGACTGCCGGGCCTGCGTTCGCGCGAAGCACGGACGAACAGCAACGAGAGGAGCTGCGCACACACGCGGCGGCGACGCTCGACGGGCTGTTCATGCAGGTCAAGGGCTCGAAGGCGCTCTATGACGACGCTGTCGGGTATGCCGTGTTCGCCGTGACCAAAGCGGGCTTCTTCGTAACCGGAGGCGGCGGCTCGGGCGTTACCGTCAATAAGACCACGGGCGACACGGTTTACATGAAGATGGGGATGGGCGGCGTCGGCCTCGGCTTCGGCGCACAAAAGTACGACATGGTGATCCTGTTCGAGACCGCCGATCGGCTCAAGACCTTCATCGACGGAGGGTGGGACGCTCGTGCGGCGGCCAACGCCGTCGCGGGCAGCGATACCGCGGGCGCCGGCTCGGGCTTCATCGACGGCACGATCGTGTACACGCTGGGCGAGAAGGGCCTGATGGCGTCGGCCGACGTTTCCGGCACGCGGTTCTGGGTGGATGAAGAGTTGTAACCCCCGTACGGATTATCACGTGAAGGAGACACAATCGGGCGGCCGCATTGGGACGGAATTTCAAGACGGTTCGTCAGGGCGATAGCCAGCCCCAAAATTCCGTCACGGTGAGCGGTCTTCAGCTCACCGCATCGCTGAGCCTGCGCGCGAGCGCTTCGATGCGCAACAGCGCGTTCATGTCGTTCTTCCGAGAGGCGTGCTCCATGGCTGCGAATAGGTGGGACTGCTCGAGATCCAGGCGTTCCGGGTTGCTGCTCGAGCAGCGTTACGTAGTGCGAAAAGACGCGCTCGGCATCAGGCTTCGTGCGGCGTGCGACCGCGTGACGAACCACCGCGTGCAAGCGTAGCGTTCGCGCACCGGCTGTTGCACCAGGTGCCAGCGCTCGAGCGCGGCCAGCGCCGGACCGAGCCGCGCGACTCGTGCAAGCTTCGCCAGCGACACCGCGTCCACGTGGTCGCCTTCCACGTGCGCGAGCACGGCGAGCGTGCGGCGAGCTGCGACGCTCAAGCGCGGCCAAGCCCAATCGACGAGCAGTGCGATTTCCGGGTAAGTCGTCCTCGTGCTCCAGCGCTCCGCACTTGTGTCACACCGGCGGCGCGCAAAAACTCGCCGAGCGCCTTCACGCTCGCCGCACGCGACGTCACGATGCCGTCGGCGATGTCGAGCGCCAGCGGGTTCCAGCGCAAGAGACGAGTGAGGGCTGCCACGCGGGAAACGCACTCGCGCCGGAGGTTACGAGCGGCGCAACGACGGGGAAGATCAATACGCCCGCGAGCAGGCAGCGGCGAGCGGTGATGACGAAGGTTGCCTTGGAGTCGGAGATCGCCTCGAACAGGCGCGCTACGGCGGCATCGTTTTCGTGGTTGTCGAGCACGATCAGCCGCTGCGGGCCGCGCGCCAGGAATTGCTGCAATCGCTGCACGCGACCATCGCCGCGCCCGGTGCCGAAGCGCAGCGCCAGCATTTCGCTCAACGTGTAAAAACCCCAGCCGCCGGAGCGGAACCAATCGACGCGGCCGCCGAACGCGGCGCGCAGGCGGTGACCGAGCGCCGCCGCCAACATCGACTTGCCGCTCCCGCCCGAACCGACCAATGCGATGCGCGTGGGTCGTGTAGCGGCGATCGTGCGTGCGAGCGTGCTCACCTCGGCGCTACGTCCTTTCATGCCGCGCGGGCGCGGCGGAAATATCGAGCGGCGAGACGGGAAAGGGCGTCTCACTCGTTTATCTATTTCCGCTCCAAGCGAGCAGCCTTCCTGGCGATGGCTCGCAGCCACGCCGCCACGCGAGCCATCAAGGGTGGATGCGCTGCCTCGGCGCCGCCGCCGCGTCTGCGGCGGTCAGACGGACCGCGATGCTGCGCGGCGTATTCTTCGACTGCGCTGCGCAACGATGCGAGAGATGCCTCGAGCGCGCGCGCATGGGCATCTTCAGTGGCGCTTCGTCGGCGCCGGCTTTCAGAAAGGTGCGACGGCATTTGGCGGAAATGATTTGTAGAAGTGACCCTCGACTGTCAGCAGCAGGCCGATGAACACGTCCTTCTCGTGGGGCGCCGGGCGTCGTACACCCGTACGAAGTGCACGCAGTTTTCCCGCTTCGCGTGGTCATATAGGGGCTTGGTGCGCCGCAGAAACTCGCTCTTCGTCAGCGATTCGGCGGGGTCGACGTTCGGCATCGGAAGCCGCGCGCGCTCCGCGGCGCGATGCGGATTCGCGCGCTCGCGCATGGCGATCCCGTCGCTGCGCAGAACCACATCGTAAAGCAGATCGATCTCGCCGTTCTCCTGCACCCAGCATGGACGACCGCCGATGCCTTGCCCGAGTCTCGCGAGCTGGTTCTCGTAGCGCGTGAGGAGGCCTTCCTGATTCTCGACGCGATAGCTCAACGACTGAAGCTCCTCCGCCACTTGGCCGCCGCGTCCCGCCTCCATCGCCTGCGCCGCGCGCTCGACGCGCGCAACCGCACGCTCCATTTCCTTGAGAAGCTCCTGCGCCTCCGATAACACCGTTTGTCCGCCAGGGCTTTGCGCGGCGGCGTCCACGACACGCACGAGGCGCGTGAAATCGTCGGGCAGCTCCGCCGGCGCGACGCCAAGCGCTTCGCCGATCTCCTCGAGCGCGGCTTCCGCGTGCAACAGCGCCTCGACGCGCGCCGGCTCGACCGGTGTCTTGTTCGCAAACGGCCGCAAGATCTCGTCACGCTGTAGAAAGTCGAACGCGATGAGCAGCAGCAATATGAAGATAATGAGAATACCGACTTCGGCCATCGTGAGACCGAGCACGAGGCCCCTGCGGTACGCCGTGTGCTGCTCGCCGATGCGGCCGTCGAGATTAGTGCTCATTTTGCCTTCTCCACGGCACGTGCGACGGGCGACGGGGCCGACGCCGCCCGCACGAGCGCCGTCAGCTCCCGCGTTATGTCGGTGAAGGCTTGCATGACTCGGTTCGCCGCCTCGTGCACTCGCACGGCTTCCGCGGACGACTCGCGTGCCTGGCTCTCCAGCTCCGCGAGCACCGCCTTGTCCTGACGCAACGTCTCCCCCGCCGCGCCGAGCGCCTGGCGGAACTGCTCCGCGGCTTCGGAGACGTGCCGCAGAATCAGCGCCTGCTGCTCGCGGCTTTCGCGGCTCGCGGCATCGAGCTGGCTGGCCGCGGCGCCGATCTGCTGCATCGCCTTCGTGACCTCGGCGGTCGTCTGCTGCAACGAGCCCGTGATCGCCTGGATCGGCTCCGACAGCGCATCGAGGCTGTCGCACACCTTGTTCAGCCGCGTCGCGAGCCGCTGCGGCGGGGGCGCCACCTCTTTCAAGCGATTGATCGCGGCGCGGGCGCCTTCCGCCATCGCGTCCAGCTTCTCCGCCGCTCCGGCGGTGCGCGTGAGAACGTCTCTCTGAGCTTCCTCCGTTTTCTTCAGGAGCTCCACCATCGCGGCGCCGACGTCGGTGGTGAACGCAGTCAGCACCTTGTTGACAGCCTCGCCGGCGCTCGCGATCACGTCGTTCATGCGCTGCCCCGCTTGCCCTTGGAAGAGCGCGATGTTGCCGCTCACCTGATCCAGTTGCGCCTTCACGCGCTTGGACGCATCCGCGAGCTCGATGCGCGTCATGTTCTCGACGTCCGCGGGATCCACGCGCATCTGGTGCAGCAGCACGCGCAGAAAAATGCCGGCGATCGTGCTCCCGAGCGCGACACCGAAGTTCGCGATGATCGACTCCACGCCCGTGCGCGCCGTCGCCGCCGGATCACCGAGCGCGGTGCCGCTGAACTCGTAGAGCGCGACGGCCATGCTCACGAGCGTGAACAGCAGTCCCAAGTAGTACGCGTTGTCGCCGGCCTGATCCAAGCGGACTCTGAGCCTCGGTACCTTCGCGACCGTGGCGGCGTACGCGAACATCACCGAGATGATCGCGAGCGTCTGGCTCAGCTGCCCGAGCCCGAACCACTTGAGCGCGGCGTAGAGCGCAAGCCCGCCCAAAAACGCGAGAAAGAACAGGTAGATGTCGAGTCGACTCTCCCGACCCGGCCGAGACGCTCGTTGAAGATCGGGTCAGCCACTAGTCACCGAAAATCCGCTCGACGGTTTCAACCGTCGCGCCTTGCGCGCCGAAGTAGTCGTCCCAGAACTGAATGTGCTCCGCGCCTTGGATCCTGTGATCGGAACGGTTCATGTAGTAGAGATGCACGCGGACCGCGTTGAGATCCGCGCGCACTTGGGAAAAGTACGGCGAGCCCTTGAAGTCGTCGAAATCGGGAACGCCGCGGTAGTGGCTTGCGCCCGCGCCTTTGGCTGGCACGTTCTGGAGCAGGTCCGACACGACGATCAGGCGCTTCGGCACGCCGTCGTACTCGGGTTTGTTGAAGGATCGCACGGCGACGGCCTGAACGGCCTCGAAGATCGGGGATGACGCACTGTCGGGCGCGGCCAGCAGCTCGTCGAGCTTCGCCGCCAGCACCGCGGCGAAGTCTTGCTCCCAGCGCCTGCGCGCGAGCTCGGGGTTTTGGTAGATGCGGTTCAGATCGTCGCCTTTGCCGGGGTTGCAGAGGCCGATCACCGGTTCGGCCACGACGCCGGCCCGGGCTTGCACCGCGTACGCCTCGACGTACGTAAAGCGAGGCAGCTCGGTATACATCAGCCGATCAGATGATTGCGCACCGAGAGCAACTGCACTTCGGTGAGTCGATCCGACATGTCCAGAATCACGGCGACGACTTCGGCCGGCGGCTCGTCGATCGGACACAACGTCTCCGCGTTTGTCGCAACGTAGGAACGTTGGCTCAAGACATACGCGCCGATCGCAACGCCGACGAGCCCGACCAGCACGACGACAACCGCGCCGATGGCGAGTAACGAGCGGCCGCTCCGGTCCGGAGCATGGCGCAGCGGGCTTCGCCGCTCGGCGAGCTAGGCGCTCGCGGGTTGCTGCGAAGCGGCATGCGCCTCCTCACTCGTACGCGGCATGTCGTCGAATCGATACGCCGCACCATACTTCGACATCTCGGAATTCACCTCCTTGATGAAGTGCCGCATGCGCTCGACCGCTGCTTCGCGCGCGTCGGTGTCGAGCTCCGGGACCGTCGCGAGCGGCGGCGCTTCGAGGAACGCGAGACGCCGCGGTGACTCGCGGAAGTACTTCGGCACGGCGACGCTGCGGGCTTCCTCGTTCGCTTCCCTATACATCGTGACCAGCCTTTGATGAGCCGCCGCGAGATGGTCGAAGTACGCGCAGAGGTCGCGATGCAGCCGGTTACGGCCGTCGATCGCGAGCCGCTTGTCGTACTCCTGCCGCCGCAGGGCGCCGATCACTTGCGTCATTTGGTCAACGGCCTCGTCCCGTCGCGTCATGAAACCCTCGAGCGCGATCGTCTTCTCGTTGTTGAAGCGCGCGAACGCCTCCTCGCGTGCGCGGCCGATGTCGCCGTAAAAGAGATAGCGATCGTCGAGACCTGACGCGCTGATCAGCGCCGACAAGCTGAAGCCGACGCCGAGGAAGGCCAGCAACCACGATTGCGCATCGGATAAGACCAACGGCGCAGCGATCAAGTTTTGCCAAAGCAACGGCGCCGAGACGTTGCCAGCGGTGGCGATGAACGCGTCGCGGAAATGCGCGATCAGCAGGTTGAGCCCGAAGAGCCAACCCACGTAGAGGAGCAGCACGACAAGGCCGACGGCCTTCACCGTGAGCTTGCGATAGATCAGCAAGCGCAATCCATAGATCGCGAACAGAATCGCGGCGCCGATGTTCAATATCGACAACACGACGGCCTGCACGAAGCCGCCGATGAGCCCTGCCTCGCTGCCCTCCGCGAAGAAGAGGCCGTTCAACACCGACTCGAGCACGATGAAGATGGCGATGATCGTGCCGCGAAAAAATCGCTCGCGCGGGCTCACGATCTTAGGCAAGCGCTCGAGGCGGTGCTTGCTGCGGAACGAGCGGTATTCCGAGTCCCTACCCTTTGCCTCGTGCTCCAACGTCGCCAAGTGATTCGCGTCGTTGACGGCGCGGATGCTGAAGTCGCTGACGGCGCTCTCGCCCGCGCTCTCGACCTCGACGCGAAGCTCGGAGGAGATGATCGCGTCGCGGATGCGGCTTTCGTAGAGCTCGAGCGATGCGCGGTACTCCTCGGCGGCCTGGCGTGCGCGACGCTCGATCTCCTCGCCTATGCCGAGCTCCTCGGAGTCGGGGGTCTCCGCGTCCTCGCGCGGCTTGCCCTCGGCGCCTTGCTTGCGCCCTCGCTCGTCGATCGAAAGCTCGGCGGCGAGCTGCTCGACGTCGAGCGGCGGGAACGTCTGAATGCTCGGCTTGATGGCGTCGCGCGTGCCGTTGATCAGGGTGAGGACGCTTTGGAGGGGCTTGGGCATTGGCGGTGGGGATGTAGTTCTTGTGCTGGTTCCGCGGCCGCACGGAGGTTCACTGTAAACCAAGGGATGGGGTTGGAGAAGTTTGCGGGGCGGCGTCGATCAGGGGCCGCCGCACGGCGTCGATGCCAGCGAGCGCGCGGCGACCCGAGTGTCATAAGAAAGCTCGCTCGCAATTGCGGGCCATCCGCCTTTCGTCTAGGGTCTTTCTGGACGGTGTGACCCGTGCACCGGAGGGCATCCAATGAGTGTGGTTTCACTGCGTGTCAACGGCGCGGTCCATGAAGTGGACATCGACGCGTCGACTCCTCTTCTATATGTGCTGCGCAATGATCTCGATCTACGCGGCCCACGATTCGGCTGCGGGCTCGCGCAGTGCGGAGCCTGCACCGTCATCATCGACGGCGTCGCGACGCGCTCGTGCATCATGCCCGCCGCGGCGGTGAGCGGCGAGATCACCACGCTCGAAGGCCTCGCGAAGAACGGCACGTTGCATCCGCTGCAGCAGGCGTGGATCGACGAGCAAGTGCCGCAGTGCGGCTATTGCCAGAACGGCCAGATCATGACCGCCAAGGCGCTGCTCGACCGGAACCCGAACCCGACGGACGCCGAAATCCGTGAAGGCATGGAAGGCGCGCTGTGCCGCTGCATGACGTACTACCGCATTCAGGCGGCGATCAAACGCGTCGTGCGCGGGACGACCTCGAAGCGCCGAGGAGGCGGCGGATGAGCACCACAGCTGCAGCTTCCGAAAGCGATCGAGGACGCGCTTCGCAGTATCAACCCGTCGCTCTCGCGCCGCAGTTTCCTCCGGTCTTCGGGCGCGTTGGTCTTGAGCCTCGGCGTCAACGCGGTCCCCGGCGGCCGCGTGCTCGCACAAGCCGTCGGGCGCGGGTCCGTATTCCGACCGCGATTTTCTGCAGCTCGACACCTGGATCGTGATCCATCCGGACAACACCGCCACCTTCTTCGTCGGCAAGACGGATGGCGGCCAAGGCACCGGCACGGCGTTCCGGCAGATGATGTGCGACGAGCTCGACATCGCCTACGACAAGACGAACCTCGTCATGGGCACCACCGACATCACTCCCGATCAGGGCGGCTCGGGCGGCTCCGACGGCGTCGAGCGCGACGGCTGGCCGATGCGCAGAGTGGCCGCCGAAGCGCGGCGCGTCTTGCTCGAGCTCGGCTCCGAGCAGCTGGGCACCCCGGTCGCCGAGCTCGCGGTGAGAACGGCGACGATCTAGGCGAAGTCCGATCCGTCGAAGTCGGTCACGTATGCCGAGCTCGTCGGCGGCAAGCGCTTCGACGTGGCGCTCACGGGACGCAACGTCGACGCCACGACCGGAACGGCCGCCGTCAAGCCCGTCCAAGAGCTGCGCGTCGTCGGCCAGTCCGTGCAGCGCTACGACATTCCGGCCAAGGTCGACGGGTCGTTGACTTGGGCCGTCGACGTGAAGGTGCCCGGCATGCTGCACGCGCGCAACGTGCGTCCGCCGATCGCGGGCGCGACGCTGCGCAGCATCGACGAGTCGTCGGTCGCGAACCTTCCGGGCTTCGTCCGCGTCGTGAGCAACGGCAACTACGTGGCCGTCGTCTGCGAGCGCGAGGAGCAGGCGATCGCCGCCGCGCGGCAGCTGAAAGCCGAGTGGACGCCGCCCGCGGAGGCGCCGTTCCCGGCATCGACCGAGCTGTTCGACTACATCCGCCGCGCGACGCCCACGTCGAGCGAGGACCCGAGCAGTCACGGGCGACCCCGACGCGGCGTTCGCGAGCGCGGCGCGAGTCATCGAGGCCGAGTACGAGGTGCCGTTCCAGGGGCACACGGCGATCGGCCCGGCGCACGCGCTGGCCGATCCGTCCGACGGTCAGATGACGATCTACTCGAACGACATGAAGTCGTACGGCTTGCGCAACGGCGTCGCGCAATTCCTCGGATTGCCGCGCGAGCGCGTGCGCGTCGTCTACATGGATGGGCCGCAGGTCTACGGCCGCACGGCCGCAGACGACGTCGGCTTCGAGGCCGCGTTCCTCGCGCACGAGCTCGGCCGGCCGGTGCGCGTGCAGTGGATGCGGCACGAGGAGACGGCCTGGGACACCAAAGGCCCTGCCTACGATTTCAAGTTGCGCGGCGGGCTCGACGCGCAGGGCAAGCTGACGGCGCTCGAGTACGATGCGCGCGCCGTCGACTACAACCACTTGGGCTACAACGAGCCGGACACCGTGCTGATCGCACAGCTCATGGGCCGGCGGCGCGAGACGCCGGCGGCCGGCGGCGCCGAGACGCCGTCGATCCAGTACGCGCATCCCGAATCAACGCATGACGGCGCACGTCGTGGCGCTGCCGATGATCTGGGAGACGCCGCTGCGCACCGGCAACCTGCGCGACCCGAACGGTCCGCAGGTGACCTTCGCGTTCGAGGGGTTCATCGATGAGCTCGCGGCGGCTGCGCGGAAGCCGATCCGGCGCAGTTCCGGCTCGACATCATCGAGGCGAGCACCGAGGACAACGTCTTTCGCAAGGCGCGCTCGCTCGCCGTCGTCCGCGCGGCGCGTCGAGAAATACGGCTGGGACACGCGGCCGTCGCCGAATCCGCGAGGAGGCGCGGGCCCGATCGCTCACCGGGCGCGGCATCGCGTACACGTACCGCAGCAACACCGTCGTCGCGGTGATCGCCGAGGTCGAGGTCAACCGCGACACGGGCGGCGTCTGGGTCAAGCGTTTCGTGTGCGCGCACGACTGCGGGTTGGCGATCAACCCGATGGGCCTAAGTCACACCGTCGAGTGCGGGATGTTGCACGGATTGAGCCGGGCGCTGTGGGAAGAGGTGCAGTTCGATGCCGAGAAGGTCACGAGCGTCGATTGGGCGATCTCATCCGACCCTGCGGCATTCCGATACGCCGGAGAACGATCGACGTCGTGCTCGTCAACGGCGATCCGAACCCGAATCGTCCCGACCTGCCGCATTACGGCGCCGGCGAGACGAGCCACAAGCCGGTGATCGCGGCGATTGCGAACGCCGTTTACGACGCGACCGGCGTTCGGTTGCGGCGGGCGCCGTTCCGCAAGGAGCGGGTGCTCGCGGCGCTGCGGGCGGCGCAGTCGTAGGCCTGTCGCGCAGCCGTCTCGAAAAGCGCTAGCTGGCCTTCGGGGGGAACAATGCGCCGACCTCGATAGTGACGCCTGGCAAGAGAGCGACGGCCGCAACAGCCGAATCGGCGAGCGACGATACTTCCAGGTACCGCCCATCCAGCGGCGACCGATGCACGTGAATGACATCGGCTTGGAGATCCACGATCCAGAGCTCGGGTACCCCGCAGCGCGCGTAGAGCGACGCTTTGACGTTACGGTCGTACTGCAGAGTCGTATCGCTGACCTCGATCAGCAATAGCGCGTCATCAGCGGTCGGGTGAGTCGACTCGTAGTAGTCGTCGCGGAACTTCACCACCGCAAGGTCCGGTTGAACCTCCGAGTGCTCGCTCAAACGCACCGGCCACTGCGTCCGGACGATGGCGCGGCCGCCGATCGCCGCGGTCAAGAAGTCCGCCAATCGCGATGCTTTCCCTGCGTGCCGGCTGCCGATCGGCAGCATGTCGACGATCTCTCCCTCGATCAGCTCGACGCGGGCGTCGTGCTCGAACACGCCCGCCTCTGCCATAAGGTGGTAACGATCCACCGTGATCCGATGCCGCCGCGGCCACTCTTGCATGGAACGACTCATGACTGTCCGGATGGCACAGAGTATCGCGGCGCTCGCCCTGGTGCGAGGCCGCAGTATCGCCGCTCGGGATCGACCCCGCCGAGCGAGAATCCGTGCAGTGCGTGGAGTAACCGATTGCGTTGCGGCGAAGCATTCGCCTTGGTGATAGCCGACGGCCTGACGTCGCTCGCGTTTTCGGCTGGGTCGGGACTGGATCTAGTCCGCCGAGAGCTGCCGACTTCGGTCAGCTCGATCAGCATTCTCCTAGGCGGGTAGACTCCGGTCATGACCCGGAGCCCATCGGTCATCTTTGCGACATCGGCGGGAGGCGTTCGATACGCTCGTTCATCAACGGAATCGCCTGTCGCACTCCATCGCGCAGGTCACTCGATATGCTCACGGCGGTCTCGGACGCAACGGAGCGGGAATGGCCACTCCTCTCCAGAACGGCGCACAGCCTCGCGGACTTCGATGCGGTCGCGAACGATCGTTTCCTTGAATGCTCGAGCCGATCGAGCGTTGCATCAAGCGTCCGATTCGTTCGTTCCATGCTCTCGCGGAACGCTCGTGCAAGTGGCTCCAATTCCGCTCGCGCGACGCTGTCCAAAAGGGCTTCTGCGAGCCTCATTCGTTCTTCGGGCGGCAGTGCCAATAGCTCTGATAAATTCACGGCCATAAACGGAATCTACCCCAGCGCGAGCCGCGCAACAAACAACTACGATCGCTCGTCGGACCGCGGGTGCTAGCGGCGAATTGCGCTGGTTTGGGCGGTTATCGATCGCGGCGTAAGGCGGGCTTGACGCGCGGCGCTCAGTCCGGAAGCGCAAAGACGTAGAGCTGGTTCACCGTTCCAGAGCGAAGCTCGGGAGCGAGGCGCATCAGACTGAGGGTGTTCAGCGACCCACCCGTGCTGACCGCGATGTACTGCTTGCCGTCGACTGCGAACGTCGCGGGATAACCGGTGACGTGCGAGCCGAGGTTGACCTCCCACAGGATTTCACCGCTACGTTGATCGTAGGCGCGGAATCGGCCGTTCGCATCGCCGCCGAACAGCAACCCGCTCGCCGTCGTCATCAGCGAAGTCGTGACGGCACGTTGCTCGTGCTTCCATAGCGTCCGGCCCGTCTCCACCGAGATCGCCTCGATCGTTCCGGCATTTTCGACGCCCGGCGGGAGCTGCACGTTCGTGTCGAGCGCGTACGCGTCGTCGGGCTGCCACACTTCGGAGTTCGACGTGGCCTGCATACAGGTGTTGTGCAGCGGAACGTACATCGCCCCGGTCAACGGACTATACGTGCTGGAATGATAGTTCTTGCCGCCGTTCAAGCTCGGGCACACAAGGTGTTGCTGTCCGACGCCCGTGAAGAGCACATCGGGATTGACGACGGCGGCCCCTGACTCGGTGTTCACTTCGGCAATCACGTTCTGCTCGATCGTTTCCCGGGCCCACAAGAACTGCCCCGTCACGCGATCCACCGTGTAGACGAGACCCGTCTTGCCAGGGACGCCGGTCACCACCTTGCGCACTTCGCCGGGCCGCAAACGCGGATTGATCCACTTGACGGAGCCCGGATCGGGCGTGACCACCGTATCGACAAGTAGTCGCTCGAACGGATGATCGAGATCCCAATGATCGACGACGTGCTGCAAGTACCACACGATCTCGCCGGTGTCCGCGTCGAGCGCCAACGTCGAGTTGTGATAGAGATATTGCTCGTCGTTGCCGGCGAGCATGAACTTCGGCGCGGGCGAGGTCACCGATGTTCCGATATAGATCAGGTTCGACTCCGGATCGAAGCTCGGCACGAGCCACGTGCCGACGTGGCGGCGCTCCGCATAAGGAATGTCGCCCCAGGTTTCGTCGCCGGGCTCGCCCGGCCGCGGAATCGTATGTCTGCGCCACACCTCTTGGCCCGTCAGCGCGTCGAAAGCCGTAATCACGCACGCTTCCGGCCCGCCCTTGGGCGCGCAGCTTCGGCCCGAAACGACTTTGCCGTCGGCGACGATGGGCCCGCCGCTGGCCTGACCGCCGAGATGATAGTCGAGAATCCGCGTTTCCCACGCCAACTCGCCCGTGCGTGCGTCGAGCGCATACGCGTAGTTGTCGGCTCCGTTGTCGAGGATGTAGTTACCGTAAATCGCGAGGTTGCGATTGATCGACGGGAAGAGCACGTAGTCGCCGACGTCGTCCGGCGCAGGTCTTCGATACTCCCAGATGAGATCGCCGGTGGTTGCGTCGATGGCCTGCGTGATGTCGTTCGGGTGTGGAAAGTACATGACGCCGTCGTAAACGAGCGGCGTGCCTTCTTGCACGCCTTCGTATATCGGATGCGCCCAAACGAGGCGTAGCTCGCGTACGTTTCCTCGGTCGATTTGGTCGAGCGGACTGTAGCCCCAGTGATTCAGCGTGCGGCGCCACATCAGCCAATCGGCCGGATCCGGATCACGCAGCATCTGGTCGGTGACGGGGACGAATTCGGCGGGCTGAGCGTTGCCGATCACGCTGACCAGCGAGCCCAGCAACGCGGCACCGACAAGTTTCCAGTGAGGCATTTCGCGCTAACGCTGCTCGCCGCCCGGTGCACCCGTCCCGGGCGAGCTCAAGAAGAGCTTCGATCCGTCGGGCAGCGTGACGTCACGGCCGTTGGCTGCGTTGGAGCCGTTGCGGTGACGATAGCCGAAGACGACGATCTCGGTGCCGGTCGGTATCGAGTCACGCGTCATGCCGCGCCGCACGAGCGTGTTCGGGCTGCCAGCCTCGATCCTCCAGGATTCAACTTTTCCTTCCGCATTCACGACGTCCATGTGCAGCCACGCATGCGGATTGATCCACTCGACGCGCGTCACCTTTCCTCGGAGCGTAATCGGCTTGCTTGCATCGAACTCGCCGGCGAATGCGTGGTGCGCGAAGGCCGGTGCGCTAAGAGCAGCCACGACGCTCGCCAGCAGGACGGTGAACAGGGCTCGCATTCTCGCTCTCCTATTGTTCGCGGCCTTCCGCGGCGCGTTGCTCATCCGCGCGCTGCGCGGAAAGTATCCCGCTTAGGCCATAGTTGCCCTCGTGGCAGGCGAACTCGACCAATTGTCCTGCTTGCGGATACATGAAGATCTCGACGGTCCAAGGCGCCGTGAAGACGGCCGGATCATGCACGGTGGCTTGGTAGTTAATCTGAGCCGGCCCAGTGCGCGTGAATCGCTCGACGACCCGGAAATCCTCGCTCATCACGGAATCGAGCATTTGCACGCCGTAAAAGTGGCTATTGGTTTTTTGATTCGTCGTTTCGACGACGAGCGTGTCACCTTCCCAATGACCACGAGAGTCGCCGACCCATTGCTGCACGCGCTGCGGAAGATGCGGGCGGCCGTCGAGCGGGATGATCCGGACCTCGTGATTGAGCTCGGCCATGATCGTCACGTAGTCCGGCGTCTGCACGATGTAGTAGTTGTTGTTGTACGGCTCCGGAAACATCGGCGCCTTGCCGCCGCCGAAGACGATGCATCGTTCGGTGAGATATCGGTCCGCGGGGGTGTCCGCCGGGTGCAGCTTGGCATGCGCCAAGTTCTCCTCATGCTTGCGCTGTGCGGCGGGCGTGAACGGCGGCACGCGCCCGTTGGCGGGCTCGATCACGAGCGATGTCCGTCGGGTGGGGACGATGTCGTTGCCGCGATCCGTCCATGCATTGTTATAGGACCCGACATTACCTGCCTCTCGATCCTCTTCGATTCTGAGATCGGCATTGCCGGCGATCAGGCGTTCTTGCACGTACGCCCTCGCCTCCTCCTCGGTAAAGAACGCTTTGTCGCCGAGCTCGGCGGGCCGTTGCAGCGGCGTCAACGTCCCGTTCGACCAACGGCCCTGCAGGTCCGGATCTCCCCAGGAGGTGCGGGGTGTTTGCGCTTGGCTCGCCGCCGCGAACAGGGCCAGCGTTGCCGCTATCGAAAAACGCGCGCTCATCGTCTTGCTCCTCGTCATTCGGCGGCCTTCTTGTAGAACTCGCCGTACAGCAATTCTTCGGTGAACTCGACGCACTTGAACCCGATGAGGTGCTCGTCCGAGTCGGGAAGCCGAAAGAGACGAAAGCTGATCGTCCACGGACGCGTGAAAGTCTGGGGATCCTCGAGCGTGGCCTCATAGTCGATGGCATCGGGCCCGGCGAACGTGTAGCGCTCCACGACGCGCAAAGCATTGCTCGCGTGATTGCCGGCGCGATCGAGCCACGCAAGGCCGTTGAAGCCACTGACGTCCACGACGAGCGTATCGGCTTCCCAGTGCGCGTTGGATATCCCCATCCAGCTGTCAATTGCGGACGGTTGGTGCTCCACCAGATTGATGATGCGCGCCGCGCCCGCGAACTGGTACGCGAACAGCATGTGCCCTTCGGAATGAAAGATCTGAAACGGATACGGCATGTAATTCGCGCGCGGCAAGCCGGGCATGAAGCACTTGAGCTCGGGATCCTCGGTCCAGCGCTGCTCGTTGTTACGCTGCTTCTGCGCGAGCGCTTCCGCGCGATACGGAATCTCGTCGCCCTCTACGATGCCGTACCCCGGCGGCGTCGCGAGCAGCGCGCCGTACGCGGGCGGGCCGGCGCTCGCGGCGTGCGTCTGGATATCCCAGTTCGCCGTCGTCAGAGCTTGCCAGACGCCGCTGAAGTTCGGCGTACCGTCCTGGAGACGCGGTATCGCCGGCGAATCCTGATCCTGCGCCGATATCGCCGACGAATCCTGATCCTGCGCGCATGCCGCGAGCGTTGCGCAGATCGTTATGAGCTTGAGTGTCGATCGCATGACGGCTATACCCCCCTGCCGTTCGACTCGCCTCTCGTACCGACGATAGGTGCACTCGACGAGCGGCGTCAATCGTTTGGGCTTCGAGGCGGCGTGCTGAGCTTGAGCAGCGGGCGGTGGTTCGATCAGCCCGGGTCGGCACCTCCCGGTAGAGGTCATCGACCGGCGTTGTGAATGCGATCGCGGCGAGCCGCAGCGTATCGCCGGCGCCATACGTCTCCACTTCCCACCCGTCGGCGCGGCGACGAAACACTTCGATGGACCGCCGCTCCTGAGAAACGAGAACAAATTCGCCCAACGACGCGAGGCGCTGATAGCCGATGCGCTTCTCGAGCCGATCGCGGGCTTCGGTGGTCGGCGACAGGATCTCGATGATGACCGTGGGCTCCACAAGGTAGTACTTGTCCGACGCAACCGGCTCACCCGAGACCATCAAATCGGGATAGTAGAAATCATCCTGCACGCGCACCTTCATGTCCGCGATGTATACGCGCCACGGTGCTTGGAGCGCGGCGAGCAGCTTTCCCGCGAACGCTGCTGCAAGCAGATTGTGGACTTGGCTGGCGCCGACCATCTCGTTCAGCTGACCGGCGACTAGCTCACGGCGAACGGCCGCCGATCTCTCAGCCGCGAGGTACTGTTCCGGCGTCAAGACCGATAAATTGCGGACCGTGGACATTGCCCAAGGATACCGTGGCCATTCCGCGAAGGTAATGCCACATCACGCGGCTCCGCTCTCACCGAACCCCGCGTTCCGGTGAAGAAACGCAACTTCGGCGCGTCAGGTCTCCCGTTGAGAAGCGGTCGGCAAATTCACCTACGGCGATGAATGAGGATAATCCGCTCAAAGCTCTTTCGCGGCAGATAGCCAAAGTCTGAGAGGGACCCCACACGCCATGCGCTGGATTGCGACCTGCCCGCACGAGACCGTCGACGTGCTCGCCGCCGAGCTCACGGCGCTCGGGATCGAAAGCCAGCAGAGGCTGCATCGCGGCATCGCGTTCGACACGGATCTTGCAACGGCGTACCGCGCCCACTTGTGTCTGCGAACTGCGAGCCGCCTGCAGCGCGTGGTCGCAGAATTCGCAGCACCCGATCTGGAGACGCTGCGCCTGGAGCTCCAGAAGATTGCGTGGCCCGCCTGGATTCGATCGCACCGACCCTTCACCGTGACCCCGGCCCTCACGGATCGGCAGTCCCAGGCGATGGGCGAACAGGCGGTGATCGCGTCCGTTGTTGAATCGATTCGACAGGGTGCGTTTGAAAAGTCCGCGCCCGTGTTTGATGCCGCGGCGGAGAACCCCATCACCGTGGTCGTGTTCCTGCGCAACGGTAGCTGCGTCCTCGGGTTGGACACCGCGGGCCGCGCGCTCCACAAGCGTGGCTGGCGCATGACCGGGCATCCCGCGGTTTTGAAAGAGACCCTGGCGGCGTCGATCCTGTTGTTGGCTCGTTATACGGGGCAGGAACCGCTCCTCGATCCCATGTGCGGCTCTGGCACTATCGCCATCGAGGCGGCGTATATCGCTCTCAACAAGGCCCCTCTGATCCACCGCGGCAAGGATGACTTTGCGCTGGAACACCTCGCCGGTTTTGACCGGCCCCTGTGGCGCCGTGTTTCAGATCAACTGCGCGCCGCGAAAAGAAACGTCCTGCAGGCGCCGATCTACGTGTCTGACATCCGCGCGGAGTACGTTGCCCTAGCGCGTGCCTCCGCCCGGCGGGCCCGTGTCGAAAAGTATGTCGAGTTCTCGGCAAAACCGTTTCAGGAATGGGAGCCCCCAACGCCTAGCGGTTTGCTCATCGCGAATCTGCCCTACGGCGAGCGCATTGGCGCCGGGGCAATCAACGCCCTGTATCGAGACGTAGGTGCTGTGATCAAGCAGCGCTTCTCCAATTGGCGAATCGCGTTGCTCGTTCCAAGCGACGCTCCAATTCACCTACTGTCGCTCAAAACGCGTGAAGAGTTCGCCCAGATGAACGGCGCACTGCCCGTGAAGCTCGTGGTTGCATGAAGATCGAAAGACCGAGCGGGAAGCCCAACAAGGACCCTTGGCTAGCAAGGCCTCTACCGACACGCGGATAGAGGACACTCGGGCTCTTGGCTTCTTGCCGCGCGTCTTCTCGACGATAGGCGCGAAGAACTCCACTCGAGCACGGTGAGCGTTGGAGTGGATAGCTATTTCATCACCGTAGTCGAGAATCTGATACTCAGGCGAACGGTAAGCTGGCCATTGAGGCAGACCACCGTTTGGGTCCCGGTCTTGGCGAACTGTACCCACGCGCCGGCCATAGCGCGTGCGATTGTTCGGTCGCGCTCTTCAAACTGCGACGTATCCGCCGTGACGAGATCGAAGACGTACTGGCATTTCCGCGCCATGCGCGGCTCCGCCCAGTTCGCTCTGCTCAACGGACTGACTCGCGAAACCTGATACATGTAGACCTCGGTCACCTTCGAGGCCGCACGGGCTGTGACTACGGCCGTGGTTACGAGCCTGAAGTCGGCGAACATCGGTGGACGGCTGCAGCTGCTTCGGCGTCTGTCGCAGCGGGGTAGTTTGCGAGGATCGCGTCGACGAATTCCGCAGGAAACGTCGCGCGAACGAAATCGCGATATTCCGATAGCGTCAGAGGAGTGTCGCTCGCGTAGAAAGACCCTCGTTCGCATTGTGACCAATAAGCAGCGGCACTTTCGCGCGACTGACCGTGCCGGCGAGAACGTCTGGGTCGTCGGGCAGGACGTACCCGTCGACGACCGGGTAGTAGTGCGTACCCGCACTCAGCGTCGGCGCCGATGGCAACCGTGCGAGCACCTCGTCTGCGCTCTTCGCTCGGAGCGCCTCGATATCTGCGACCGACGACGCACCTCGCGTTTCGGCGACACGAAGTCGTGGTTTCGCGATACCGATCAACGACCCGCTCTCGGCTATCGCGCGATGGAACAGACCGTCAGCGAGCGGGGAGGCCAGGAAAACGCCGATGCTGATCGCACCCGCCGACTGTCCGAATAGCGTCACATTCGCCGGATTTCCACCAAACGCCGCGATGTTTGTGCGAACCCACTTGAGCGCCGCGATCTGATCGAGCAGGCCGTAGTTACCGGAGACTCCCTGCTCAGACTCGCGCGACAACGCAGGATGCGCAAAAAAACCCAACGCCCCCAAGCGGTAGTTCAAGGTCACGACGACCACTCCGCGACGAGCCAGTGCCTCGGCGTCGCGCGCCGCTCAGGAACCGATGGTAAATCCTCCGCCGTGGAGCCACACCATGACAGGGAGTCGGTCCGTGCTCGATACCGCCGGAGTCCACACGTTGAGCGTGAGACAGTCCTCACTCGACGGCATCGATGTCGGTGGGGAAGAGCCCCGCCCCCGCGGCGCGAATCTGGCGGGCTGAGTGCACTGCGGTCCGAACTGCGTTGCATCCCGGACGTCGGTCCAGGGCTCTGGCGACACGGGCGGACGCCATCGACGCTCGCCGGTGGGAGGGGCGGCGTACGGGATACCCTTGAACACCACGACACCAGCGCCGGCGCCTCGAATGGCTCCGGATTGTGTTTGAACGTTCGTTTCAAGCGCGGCCGCCTCTCCGGACAAGGCAACCGCAACGATGCACATCAGCCCGAGAGTTCTGCGCACACAACCTCTTGACGTTCGCCGCGCGCGTTGAAGATTGTACTTCGATTCAGCAACGCGCAATCAAAGAACGCCGATAGTAATCAAGCCCAAGCCGCGAAGCCGTGAAGTTCAGCGCCCTATCGCCACTCCGCCCCCACCGGCGCCCCCGCACGATGAGGCAACGTCGCCGCCTGATCGGGGCGGAGCCGCATGCCGAGCGCGTTGTACACCGTCGTCATCATCAGGTAGTCGCCGATCAGCGCGGCGATTTCGACCGTGCCCCGAACGCCGAATAGCTCCACCGCCTTGGCGAACGTCTCTGGACGGACCGTCTGCTCGCGGAAGATCTCGCGAGTGAATACGATCGCGACGGCGTCCCGGTCGTCGAGCACCGCGACGGGCGCGTCGTTGCGGATCGCGTCGAGCACAGCCTGCCCCGCGCCGGCCGCGTCGGCGGCCGCGCCGTGGACGTTCCACTGATACTGGCTGTTCATCTCGCGGCCCGTCGCTGCGATGACGATCTCGGCGAGACGCGTGCCGAGCACGCCGTTCGTCCGCAGTGCGGTGTTGATCACTTGAACGGGTTCGACGAGCTCCGCGCTCAAGAACGTCATGCCGACGGGGCCGCGCGGCGTCGTGTCTCGATCGGCACCCACTACCCGCTCGAAGATCTCTCGGCCCCGCGGGTCGAGTTCCTGTCGCGTGAGCAGCGGGAACCGATAGTACGAGTCTTCGTGAACGTCGCTCGGTAGCGGCGGCCGCTCCGCGAGCGCCACGAAGTCCCCGGGCAGGCCGGTCGGTGTGCCGACGCCGTCCACGCGCGGCAATCGTGACGGGCTCCAGCCCGCCGGCGGCTGCTGATCGACGGCGCGTTCAAGTACACCTGCCATCGCGGGGTACGCGAGCAGCATGATCGCGTCGAACGAGCCCTGCTTGCCCAGCCGGTCGACGAGCGCCGCGAACGTCTCGCTGCGCACGTGGCGGTTGCGGAAGAGCTGACGGCCGAAATCGATAAGCAATGCATCGTCGGTCGAGAGGTCAGCAACAGACGCATTGCGTCGGACCACTTCGATGACCCCGGGCTCGAGACCCGACGCGCGCGCCGCGTCCTCGCGGACGCTCCACTCGTACGCAAGGTTCATCTCGCGGGCCGTGATCAATGTCAGAAGCGCTGCGAGTCGCCTGCTTAAGGCGCTCTCGGTCAAAAGATATGTTCGATGCGGCCGAAGCCTGCCGCGGTCGCGGGACTATAAAGCGCGATCGCAAGTGCGCCGCTTGGGACTTCGCCGCTAGGCCCCGCCAACGCATCGTAGATTCGGGCGCTCGCGTCATCGCCCATGTCCGCGCGCGTGAGAAGCGGTAGCCGCGAGCCGGATTCAGAATCGATCGAGACGCCGCCCGGCCGCAGCGACTCCGCGAGTTGACCCGCAGTCTGCCCCCAAGCCGCACCAACCCCGGCACCGACGAGTGCCAGCACAGCGATGATTCGCACGCGCCCCCTTTGTCGAGCAGACGTTGCCTTCGACTGTAGCGAACTTTGGATATCTCGCGCTGAACGAAAGATTGGAGGCGGAAATCGCGGCGAACCAATCGTTGTTGTGATGAGCGAGTGAGTCACCGAACGTGCGTGGAGAAGAAGTAGGCGAAACCGAGCAGCACCGCCATCTGACCCAGCACGGCGACATACATCTGGCGGGTCGCGCCACCTCACGCTCGCATGGATCTCGGCCTTGCAGCTCGCCGCGTTGCTCCGCCATTGCGCCGCGAAGGATGGCGCCGAGACTCGGACATTTCCTTGCGTGACGTCTCGATGTCGTGGCGAAGCGCCTGCCGCAGGACAAGAAGATCCTCCTTGAGCATCAGAACGTCCTGCTTCGTGGCGAGCGTGTCTTTCGCGCCGGCGATCTCGATCTCGATGGCACGAACGATGGCGCGCGCCTGCGCCGGCGCCACATCAGCCCTTTCGAGAACCTCCAGCGACTCAACCTGCATCGGCATCGATGATAAACCCCAGCGAAAGCGCGATGTCAACGGACCTGATCGACCCAGCGCGAATCGTCGCGCACAGGCCGTCGGCCGGGCAGCGGCAAGGTCGAAGCGCAAACGCTGACGAAAATCGAGCGCTAGGCTTGCCGCTGTTCCGCTTCGGCGAGCCAGATCGCGAGCTTCTCGTCGTGCGCGGCATGCCGCGCCCACCCCTGCGCCGTGGCGCGCCAGCGGTAGTCGATGATCGTCATGTCGATGCCGCGGTCGATGAGGAACTGCATCGCCTCGTAATTCTTGTACCACACGAGCTCGTGCAGGATGCTGGCAGGCTCGTGCGAGCACCAGCGGGTGTTGATGTCGGCGCCGTGCGCGAGCAGGAAGTCGGCGATCTCGAGGTGGTTGTTGAGGCACGCGTAGGCGAGCGCCGTGTCGAGCACGCGCTGCACCGTGGGCGGCGCCGTCTCATGCGCTTCGAAAGCCTCCGGCTGTGGAGGCTCCAAGTGGTGCGCCGGATTGCCCAACGCCGGCTCGCCGGCCGCGTCGACCAGCGCTTCACGGCCGCCAAATCACCCGTGCCCGCGGCGTACGGAAGATCGTCGCGCGGCGGCCAGATGCGCAGGAGCTGCGGAACGGCATGCGCCTTCGCATAGCAGAGCGCGAACTCGATGCGCGCGTGCGGGCGGCGGCGGGCGACGATGCAGTAACGCCGGGTCGAGCTCGAACAGCTGATTAAAGAGCTCCAGATGATCGTTCAGTATCGCCACCTCGAAGAGCCTCGCCTGGAATCCCACGCAGGACTCTCCGAGCAGCCACGGGCTCTCCTGTAGCAGCCGCACGAGCTCGGACGAGTCGTTCGCGTGAACGGCGCGCGACACGCGATGCATCACAAAGGCGCGCCACGGGGCGAACGGCTGCGAGTCGCTGTCATCCGCCTTCACCTGGTTCGCAACCATGTATTCGACGAACGCGGCACGTCCGCGCCAGGCGTCGATATTGCGGCCGAGCTCCGGATCGAGCGCGATGCAGCGTTCCAGCAGAAACGCGGCCACGGGCTCGTGCCGGTAGCGGCACGCGTACATGAATCCTTCGTTGACGGTGAAACGCTCGTCCGTGCTGAGCGGCGCCAGCAGGCGCCCGGGCGCAGCCTGCCCTGCTCATCGAAACACGCGCGCACGTCGTCGAGATCCCCCAACGCCGCGAGAAATTTCAGCGTGCGCGGAAGAAGCCCTCTGCGCTGGAAGACCTGCAACAGCTCACGCGCACGAGCGCGCAGGAGGGCGTCCGGCACCCTCGGCACGATCACGGCCCCGGCATCGATCAAAAGCTCTGCACATTCGCGCCGCGTGAAATGCTGTTCGCTCACGGGGTCGAAGCTGTCGCCGTACGAATTGGTCGCCATCGCGACAAGACCGCCTCGCTCCGGACCCCATGTGAGGAGGGCCGGGTACTCCGCGAGGAGCTGCTTCAGGCCTTCGATGTCGTTGTCATGAATGATGCGTTCGGCCTGCGCGGCGGCCCACGCGAGACCGTGCCCGCAGCGCCGCGCGACTTCGGCAGCGATATCCTGCCAGCCGGCGTAACCGTACTCGCGTGCCACCACGAGCTGCGCGTCACGCAGCGACAGCGGCATTTCCGCGTTGGGCAACTGAGCTTGCGCGCGGGCGATGGCGGCCGCGTTGCCGGCAGTGATGTCGCGGGCAAGCGTCTTCGCCTGCTTGCGCAGGGAATCGAGCGAAGGACGGGCAGGAAGAGACTTCGGCGTGGTCACGAGCGACCTCCTTTCATGTAGCGCCTGTGACCCGCTGATGTCAGGCTGAAAGAAGGTGCGCGAAGCACGTTCGTTCGTCGAAAACAGGTGGGAATCGTTCCCTTGCCGCGGGTCCGGTGGCGCCCTGTCTGGCGCGCTAACGGCAATAGTCGGGCGGGCGCGCCGCTCTGTCAACGCGACGTTGGCGGCTTGCGCTTTGACTTCTTCACCGATCGCGATCTCGGCCAGCGCCTGCCGCGGCGCTCGCTAGACAGTCCGGCATGCCAGGCGCGCCGTTTCCGACAGCCGTAACGAAGGCGCGCACGACGTAGACGGTCATCTCAGTACCACTACGGAGCACTCTCGAGAACGGCAGTCGACATCAGATGCGCCGTGCTTTGTCAGCGCCCAGGAGCGCGAGCTATTTCGCGGTGCTCTGCGCTCGATACCGTACGCTTGAAGATCGCAAATTGCGACCGTTAAAGCGCTGATCCCTTCGATGCGCCAGTGGTATGCGCGATAATCGCTTGTCAGCTGATCACGACGTTCGGCCGCTCTCGCCGACGCGAGCTCAAAGGACGTGCCTCCTCGACCGACGCTGAATCCGGAAGAGCTTGCGCAATCCCGATCGATGCGCACTAGACGTCGTTTCTTTCCTCGCGCAGACGTTTGGCGTACTTCGCCCCTTACGCCTGATTGATCAAGGCGTACGTACTCGAGAAACCCAATCGAAGTCTGTCATACTGCTCATACGCTCGCCGTTCTCGGGGCGTACATCGGTCTGGCGCTATCATACGGATCTTAGCCTCGCGCTCGGTGAAAGCCACGACCAAGAACCTATCACTTCGCGTCTTACCGTTATGACATATCGATCTTCATCGATCGAGTGATCCGGTCAGGGACCGTGGATTCGTGGTCATAGGCGAAGACCTCTGATGCTTCCTCGAAGGTCACTTCATGCTCATTGCTCATTCGCGGCTGACTCGTAGGATCCCGACTCAAAATCCATGCGGCCGTCTCGCGATAAGGTACGAGCCCCGTGGCCATGAAACATGAAACGCGATGCGTAAGTGGGCCGCACGTCTAGCCTTCAACGAATGTCGCTGCGCGATCGCAGAAATCCCGCGGAATCAAACACAATCGGGCTAACGCGAAAGACCGACGACGACCCCGCGGCGTCACGTCACCGACTCACGAGTCCGTCAGCCACGCCGCCGTCGCCTGCCACTCCTCTGTATATGCCACCGCCGCGTGCAACGGATGGCGCAGCAGCAAAATCGCGCCGCCCCACAGCGTCGCCGGATGCAGCGTGCGCAGCCGCGCCAAGTCGTAGATCGCGCACGGCAGCAGCACGACGGCGTAGCTCGCGACGTGGTACAGGCTCGGATCCACGCCGACGAACCGCAGGATCCGCAGCATCCCGGCCGGCACGATGAACAACGTCGCGAGCAGCATGAGCCGCTTGTGCGTGCCGCGGTCGCGGCGGAACCGGATCGCGGCCGCGAAGAACAGCGCGAAGAGGACTAACCCCAGCAGCGGCGTGAAGATGAACGCGCGCTCCGCCGCCGTCGGGCGCGGCTTGCCCATCACGACCATGAAACCCGTGAACACCATCAAGACGACAAGCACCACCGCCGCGCTGCCGAACGTGCGGTGCAGGCGCACTTGACCGGAACGGATCAGCAACCCCTGCGTCAGCAGCAGCACCGGCCACGCCGTGAACAGCGCCGCGTGCACGTGGACCAGCGGCGCGAGCGGCGGCGAAGCGAGCAGCGGTTTCAGGTAGTACGTGGGCGCGAATCCGATGAGCGCCACCGCGAGCGCGACGCTTGCCGCCGCGGCGAAAAAGAGCCGATCCGGATCGCGGGTAACGTGAGTGGCCATGGCTTGAAACCTCCTGCCGGCAAGCTCACGCCCGCGCGCTGCGCGCCGCCATGGACCGCGTCTGAACGCTTCGTCAATTGTTCGTGAACCGCGTTCTGAACCGCGCGTGACTCCTGTAAGCTCTTGATCGAGCTACGTCCACCACGGCGATTCGTTCCATGGCGGCAACGCCTTCCGACAAGCGAATCGCGGCGCGCTTCGACGGGTTCATGCTGCTGCGCGAGCCGCTCGAGCTCGTGCGCGACGGGCAGCGCGTGCGCCTCCAGGAGATGCCGCTGCGGATCCTCGAGTTCCTCGTGAGCCGGCCCGCCGAGCTCGTGACCCGCGAGGAATTGGTGGCGCGGCTGTGGCCGAAGGGCGTCGTCGAATTCGACGCCGGTCTCAACACCGCGATGCGCAAGCTGCGCGCTGCGCTCGGCGACGATGCCGACGCGCCGCGTCTCATCGAGACCGTGCCGCGTCAGGGATACCGGTTCATCGGCAAGCTGGAGACGCCGTTCGCAGCGGCTGCGGCCAGCGCCGAGCCTGCACGCGCTGGCGCGCCAGCGGTGTCTTCCGCGCCGCCATCCGCTCGCCGGCGCCTTGCGAAGGCGCCGGCGGCGCCGGTCGTAGGCCATGGCTCGCCGGCCGCCGCGCTGCTGTCGTCGGCGCTGATCTCGATCGCCGCGGCTTTCATCTGGCGAATCGAGCCGCCTCCACGCGACGCGGCACCCACGCCGGCAACCAGCCAGCGCTATCGCATCGCGGTGCTGCCGTTCGAGAACCTGAGCCCCGATCCCGCGAACGCGTTCTTCGCCGACGGCATGCACGAAGAAGTCTTGAGCACGCTCACGAGCCGCGCCGCCAATCTCGACGTGATCTCGCGCGCCACGATGATGTCTTACCGGGTCACGCCGAAGCCGGTGGCGGAGATCGCCCGCGACCTCGGCGTCACCCACGTGCTCGAAGGAACGGTGCGCCGCGACGGCGAGCAGGTGCGCATCACGGTGAAGCTCATCGACGCCGCCGCAGACAATCAGCTCTGGGCGCAGAGCTTCGACAGCGCGCTCGGCAGCGCGATGACGCTGCAATCGGAGGTCGCCGCCGAAGTCGCCGAGCAGTTGGCGGTGAAGCTCTCCGCGAATCCGCTGCGACTGCCGCCGTCGCGCAATCTCGAGGCGTACGACCTGTGGCTCAAGGGCACGCTCGCGTGGCAGATCGTCGGCGCCGGCGCCACGCTGGAGGAAGTGCAGCGTGTGGAAGCGATGTTCTCGCGCGCGCTCGACCTCGATCAATCGTACGCGGCCGCCTATGCCGATCGTGCGCGCGTGCGGATGGCCAAGTTCGACGGCGGCGTCGACCCCAGCGCTGCCAACGTGGAAGATGCGCGCGCCGATCTCGCGACAGCACGTAAACTCGCCGGCGACGCACCGCATGTCCTCATCCGCGAAGCGACGCTCGCTATGCTCGATCGACCGCGACATGGACAAAGTCGCTCTCGCTCATCGCGCAAGCGGAGGCCGCAGGCCCGCTCACCGGCGATTTCCTCATGACCAAAGCGAACTTCGTGCGCTACGCAGGGCGAGTGGAAGAATCGTTGGCGGCGCACGAGCGCGCGGCGACTCTGGATCCCGGCAACCCCGCGATCGTTCGCTTCTGGCTCGCCAATCTTTTCACCGCACGCAGACCGGCCGAGGCGCTGCGCGTCGCGGCGCAGTTCGATCGGCGGTTCCCTGGACAGATCAATCGCGGCGAGCCGCTGTTCGCGTTCACGGGCTCGACGGCGCGCTGGCGCGCCGAAGCAGACTTGCAGCGCGAGGCCGATCCGCTGCGACGCTGTCCGTCGAGTTCGACCTGTTGCGTTACGAAGGGCGGATGACGGAGCTTGCGCACTCCTCGCACGCGCGGGCGACGCGACGTTCCGCCAGCACGGCGCATACGGCCAGATCGGGGGCGTGACACCGAAGCCCGTCGCCGAGCTGCGCGGTTGGGAGCGCTTGCTCGCCGGCGATCGCGGCGGCGCTGCGCGCGAAGGCGCCGCGGTGCTCGCGTTCGTCGATAGCGCGGAGCCGACTCCCTGGAACGACTGGTGGCTGACGCTTCCTCGCCGCGGAAGGCGCGCTATTCAGCGGTGACCCGGCTCGCGCCGCCGCCGATGCGAGGGCGGCACTCGAGATGGCGAACGAAATACCGAGAGTCGCCAGTAGCGTTGTACTCCAAACGCAATCGCCGCGCGTGTGCTGGCGTGGAGCGGCGCGGAGGACGAGGCGATTACGTTATTGGAAGAGTTGTCGGGCGAGGCGCCGAGCGTGGGGCCGGCAGCGATCAGTCGCGATCCGCTGTTCGCGGTGACGCTGAAGTCGCGGCCGCGCTATCTAGCGCTACAGGAAAGATTGGAGGCGGAGATCGCGGCGAATAGTCGTTGTTGTGATGAGTGCGTCGGCGGCGCGCGCTTTTCCTGCGTGAGAAAACGTTTTCATTCTCCGGATTACATTCCTCTCCCGAGGGCTCGAAGGGATCCGGCCGATGATCCCACACGGTGGTGAACGACGCCGGGCCTGAAAGTACTTCAGGATCCTCGATCGTAACTCGTATTGAAGTTGAAGACGATCCTCGGTGAGCGACAGCGTTCGACCGATGCTTGCTCGACCCTGACGGAACGCGACGCCCAGCCGAAGCCCATCCGGTTCGGGATGAACGCGACGGTGTCGATGACGGCGTGTCGCCCTCCCAGTGGCCGATCGAATGTCCTTGCGAACTGGGCTCGACAGCGGCGGGTGCCCGGCTTGATCGAGGTGGACGAGTCGCTCGGCGCCCATCCAGTCGAAGGTGAGCTTCACCACCTCATCGTCGACCTCGATCGTCCGCAACACCGGAAGATTCATGATTCGCGGGCGGACCAGGTGCGCGGCTCGCGTCCGCGGCCCGCTGACTATCGATGTCCGCAGCGGCTCGCGCCCCGCTTCGGTCAGGGGCAAGCTGCGCATGCGCGGGAGGATGCTCGCCACGCTGCGGAGCGCAGGTGCCCAGCGACCGGCGATGCTGTAGCCTGGACCGACCGCGGCGTCGCGGCTGTTCCGGCCAGGAGGTCGAGCGATGCGCCACGCCGTCGCTCGTCGTCACGTCGAGACCCCACACGACCCGCCCCGCGCCACGCCGGTTCGGGAATGCCCGGACCGTGACTTCCTCGCCGGGAACGAGTCATCCTTCGTAAGGCCGAGCGCGGTGTTGACTGAGATCGACCGGCCTCGACTTCCTGCTCGACCGTCGTGCCGTCCGCGCCGGTCACCGCGAGCGTGAAGTAGATGTGCGGGTTCATCCACCCGACCTTGTGATCGTTCCTTTGAAGACGACCGCAGCAGTTTGGTCGTAGGCAGACGGACTGTGGTGCGCGAAGGTGGGGCTGGACGCTAGGACGCTCGCCAGGACGGCTGTGTGAAAGGTTTTCATTTATTCCTCCGGAGGGCGGCAAGCTCGCTTCGAATCGCGCGCGGTTCCCGAACGCTCGCCAGTGCGGCGACCCGTCTCCCGGAAGATCGCGCCTTTGAAAATAGCAGGACAGCGAACGTTTACAGTGTCATTCTTTTTCCTGGTGGTGACCGCCCTCCCCGATAAATGTGGCAACCGACCACGGAAAGGCTGCTCGCGATGATGCGTCGCGAGGCGGACTGTCCCCGAACGCCGTCAGCGTAGCTCGCGCCAGATACTCATTGCGTCCGTGGCACAACGAACGGCCACTCTTCTTGCGACCTGAGAACTGCCTCGCGTACTTCAGCTCTGCTTCGCTCGAGCTCTTCGTCGAAGTGTTCGAGCCGCGAATTCGTTGCCTCGAGCGTCTTGCTCGTTCGCTCGACGCGCGCGACAAACTCCTTGATCAGCGGCTCCAACTCGGCGCGGGCAACGCTGTCCCAAAGGGCTTCCGCGAGCTTCGCTCTCTCTTCGATAGGCAGCGCCAACAACTCGGAAAGGTCGACGCCCATTTTCGCTTCTCCTCGGCAACGCTCGCCGCTGCATTGGGAACGCGGAAACGCGTGCGACGGCCTACTAACGCATCGATGATAAACGTGCCCCACAAGTGCTAGTCAACAGGCGAAGGTATGCCGGCTCGTTCGCGATCGTCGCGCGTGTCTCGAGCGACGCCAACTCTCGAAAGAGGCCGAAGCGCCGAATTAGGCAGTCATTGCGGCAGCGCGAACACGTACAGCGCGTGTCCCCTGTTCGGCGGCTGGATCTCTGGCGATCAACGATGGCACGACGCGCGCTGCTCGAGCGCCCACGTCTCCTCGTGAGCGACGTGCCGCGTCTGAATCGATTGTGATCGCGCCTACGCGGCGCTTCGTTTCCCCGCTGCGCGGGCTAGGTCGTATGTAGTCTGGAGATTCATCCACAGGCGGGGCGACGTTCCGAGCGCCTCGGCGAGATCGAGTGCCGATTCTGCAGTGATGCCGCGCTTGCCCTTGATGAGCTCATTCAGCTTCGCACGCGTCCAGCCGAGCTTCTCCGCAAACGCCGTCTGCGAAGTCTGAGCCGAAGCAAGGAACTCTTCTAGCAGCACCTCGCCGGGGTGAAACGGGTTGGTCGGTTGATGCTCGCGACCGCGCTTTCTCATATCCTGCACCTCAATGGTAGTCCAGCACTCTGACGTCGCCTGCGTTGCCGCTCTGCCAACGGAAAACGATACGCCACTGATCGTTGATCCGGATCGAGTGGTAGCCCTTCCAATCCCTCGCAACGCTTTCTGCGACGCGCGCTTTCAGATCCAGAGCGCGCCGAGCTCGAGCTCGATTGCATCGAACGGCGGCGCGCGGACTTTCACGTTGCCCTCGTGCGCGTCGAGCTGATTCCAGTTCCCCGACTCGAGCCCCAGCACTTCGAGCGTTCGCCGCAGTGGCTCGACGAGCCAGGCATGAGACACGCGTTCGCGTGCGTAAATGCGCAGCTTCGTGCCGCGATCGAGCGTCTCGGTGGACGCCGACAGCACCTCGCAGATCCAATCGGGCGCCAGCGTCATATATGCGTCTGCAAGCAATGTGGGGACTCGCTCGCGGCGCCAGCCGGCGAGGTCGGGCACGAGCACGTCGTTGCCGAAGTGCAGCTCCGGCTCGTCGAGATCACCCACCCGCCCGGACCGTTGCGGTGAAATGAGCTGACCAGCTTGCTTCCGAGCACTGTTGCGGCATGAGCGTGCGGCAGCGCAGGTCGCGGCGTCGCGTAGAGCTCGCCATCGAACATCTCGGCGACGTAGTGGTCGGGGACGTCCCGGAGATCATCGTACGTCGCGCCCTTCTTCAAAGGTTTCGTGGCCATACCGTGACTCAGCGAACGTGAGTTACAAAGAAATACGCGAACCCAAGCAGCACCGCCATCTGTCCCAGCAGCGCGCCATACTCTGGCGCGTGATGCTGCTCGCGCTTGCGTGAATCTCGGCTCGGAGCTCGCCACGCATTTCCGCCATCTCCTGGCGCAATTCCTGGCGCAATAGCAATACGTCGTGCTTCGTCGCGAGCGTGTCCTTTGCACCCGAGAGCTCGATTTCGATCGCTCGGACAATCGCGCGCGCCTGTGCCGGCGCCACATCGGCTTTTTCGAGGACCTCGAGCGACTCGGCTTGCATCGACATGATGATAAACGTCACGCAAAGCGCGCTGTCAAGGAACAGAGCGCGCCTGGAAGCACATGGTTGCTGGGCTCGGCCTCCGACTGCCACGCTCGAAACGGACCGGAACGCCGAGTTAGGCGAAACGCTTCCGGGTCGCGCGCTCGCGCGCTATCGCGGCAACGCGAACACGTACAGCGCGTGGCCGCGGTTCGGCGGCCGGATCTCCGGCGTGATCGTCGCCGGCACGCCGCGCGGGCTGCCGCCGCCCAAGCCCGTCGCCACGGCGATGTACTGCTTGCCGTCGACGGCGAAGCTGATCGGGAAGCCTTGCACCGAAGTCGCGAGCCGCGTCTCCACAGACGACGCTGCCGTCGCGCACGTCGACGCGCCTTGAAGCTGCGGTCGAGATCGCCGGCGAACGCGACGCCGCCGGCCGTCGACAGCACGGACGTCATGAACGACGCGCGCTGCTCGAGCGACCACGTCTGCTCGAGCGTGTCGACGTTGAACGCGGCGAGCTTGCCGACGTTGCCGTTCGTGCCCGGCATCGTATAGAAGCGCCGGTCGGCGCCGCCGCCGCTGCCGCCGCCCGGCACCTGCTCGATGGCTTGCGCGCGCAGCGACACGCAGCTCTGGCTCAAGGGAATGATCAGTTGGCGCGTCGGACGCGTGGAAGCTCATCGCGTGCCAGTTCTTGCCGCCGGCCGTGCTCGGGCACGCGTCGATCCACTCGCCGACCTTGTGCTCGAGGATGTCGGCGCGATAACGCGGCCGGCCGGTCTCGCGATCGAAGCTCGCCCAGACGTTCTGGAACACGGTCTCGGCTTGTGCCCGAGGTACTCGCCGGTCTGCGCGATCGTGCTTCCAGAGCACGCCGTCCTTGCCGACCGAGAACACCCACTTCTCGTCGCCGGCGTCGACGAGCACGCGCTCGAACACGACGTCGAGATCGAACGCTTCGCCGGGCGCGTGCGCGTAGTGCCATGCGAGCTCGCCGGTCGTCGGCGTTCGAGCGCCAGCGTCGAGCTCGTGTAGAGCGCGACGTCGTTCGTCGTGCATGCCGCGGCTCGCGGGCATCCACGGCTTCGCCTGCGCGGTGCCCCAGTACGTGAGGTTCAGATCGGGATCGTAGCTGCCGGTGATCCAGCGCTTCGCCGCCGGCGCGATACAGATCCGGCAGCCCGCCCCAGCTATCGCCGCCGGGCTCGCCGTCGAGCGCGATCGTGCGGAAGAGCCAGCGCTGCTCGCCCGTCTCGGGATCGTAGGCGCTGATGGAGCACTTGTCTTCTCGTAGACCGTGCACGTGCCCCCGCCCTGGATCAGCAGGCCGTTCGCGACGATCGGGCCGCTGTTCGTCGCATAGACGTTCGGCATCTCGACGTTCCAGACGGTCTCGCCCGTGCGTGCGTCGAGCGCGATGAGGCGCGCGGCCTGCGGCCGAACGGCCCACTCGCTCGGCGCTCTGGAAGATCAGCATGTTCCGGTACAGCGTGATGCCGCGCGGCGCGATCTCGGCGCCGACGTGGTGCTCCCAGATCAGATCGCCCGTCTTCGCGTCGAGCGCTTGGATGATGCCGCCCGTGTTCGCGAGATACAGCGTGCCGTCGTACACGAGCGGCGCGGGTTGATTCGTGCCGCCGTCGCGCATCGGCCAGATCCACGCGAGCCGAAGCTGATGCGCGTTCTCGGGCGTGATCTGCGTGAGCGGGCTGTAGCTCGTCGCGCTGTAGTCGTGGCGCAGCATGAGCCAGTCTTCGGCGTCGGGATTGCGCAGCATCGCGTCGGTGACCGGCGTGAAGCTCGGCACCGTGCCGGCGACGATGACGCCCGTCGGCGCGGGCGGTGCGCTCGGCGCTGCGCGGCTGCGGCCGCGGCGGGCGGCTCGCGCCCGTCGAGGCCTTGGCCGACGCGCGCCGTCGTGCCCGCGTCGATCGCGTTCGTCGCTCGGCGGCGCCGCCGTTCGACTTGCAGCAAGTACGCGACGACGTTCGCGTAGGTTTCCGCCGGACAGGCCGCCCGGATTGTCGGGCGGCATCGTCGAGCGCGCCTGCGCGATGCAGATCGTTCGTCGCGCGGTTGCCCCAGCGGCCGACGAACTCCGGCGCCGGCGAGCAGCGCGTTCGGCAGCTGGCGCAGGTTCGGGCCGTGGCAGGTGACGCAGCTTTGCTCGTAGGCCGCGCGGCCGGCGGCGGCTTGCTCGGCGTGAAGGCGAGCGCCGGTGCCGCGGTAGCGCGACGGGCGACGGCCGCAGCGACTGGAGCGCAGCGAACGACCTGTTCGAATTCATGACGCGCAGCTCGTTCCTGCAGCAGCCAGCCCCACAGCATGCTGTTGTCCGGGAGCACGCCTTTCGGAGTACACTGTACGTAGAGCTGCCCGGCTTTGAGCGCCGCGTTGCTCGCGGCTCAAGCGACGTTGCCGGACAGCGTGCCCCTCGCGTCGCCGTGACGCTGAGCTCGGCGATCGCGGGCCCGCCGCGCGCGCCGGTCGCGACGCCTTGATGCAGTTTCGCGCGGTGGCTGGCGCAGGCAGTCCCTCGAACGAGCCCGTGATCGCAGAGTCTCGATCCGGACAGCGTGGCGGTGGCTGATCCTCCGCCGGAGACGTCGTTGCGCTCGGCGCCGCCGATGGGTACCCAATCCAAACGAGCGGTGAAGGTGTTTTGTGCCTCGGCGGGCACGATCGCGACGGCGGCCAGCAAGGCCAGTGCCGAGGCGACCACGTGTGTGGTGCGCATGCTTCGACGCTCCCCATTGTTCTCATTCGTTCGAACGCAGCGCCACGAGTATAGGCTATCCTCGACCGCGTTCCGGACCTTCGAGCTCATCGTGAATACACGCGAAGAATTTCGCCGCGGCGTGAGCGAGATGCTCGAGCCGTCGCTCGGCATTTCGGCGTGGGCGCTCGTCACGGGTGTCGCGATGGTCAAAGGCGGGTTGTCGGCGCCGCTCGCGACGCTCATGAGCCTCTTCGTTTACGCCGGCAGCGCCCAGCTCGCCGCTTTGCCGCTGATCGCCGCCGGAGCGCCGCTCTGGGTGCTGTTCGCGGCCGCGTTCTGCGTCAATCTCAGGTTCGTGATCTTCAGCGCGCACTGGCGTAGATACTTCGGCCGCCGACCGCGCTGGCAGCGTGTCGTGCTCGGCTATTTCGCCACCGACCTGAGCTACGTGCTGTTCCAGCGCCGATTCCCGGAGCCGCGGCCGGCTGCCGAGCAACTACCGTACTTGTGCGGCGGCGCCGTGTGGAACTGGTGGAGCTGGCAGATCCCGGCGCTGCTCGGCATCGTGCTCGCCGATCGAGTGCCCACGGAATGGGGCTTGGGATTCGCGGGCGTGTTGGCGCTGCTCGGCCTCACCTATTCGATGCTATCGGACCGTAAGAGCGTCGTGTCGGCGGCCGTTGCGGCGAGCGCCGCGGTTGCCGCCTTCGCTTTGCCGCTGCGCCTCAACATCGTCGTCGCCATCGCCGCGGGCGTCGCCGTCGGTTTGCTGCTCGATCGCGCTTGGCCCGCTGCCGACGAGGGGCCGACCTCGTGACGAGCGGATACTTGCTCGCGGGCATCGCGGGGCTCACCGTCATCACCGTGCTGACGCGCGCTTTCTTTTTGATTCCGGAGCGCGAGGTGCCGCTGCCACGCTGGGTGTTGCGAGGACTGCGCTACGCGCCGCTCGCGGCTCTCGTCGCCGTGATTGCGCCCGAGATTCTGCTGACCGACGGTGACCCCGTCGCCACCTGGCGCGACGCGCGTCTCTTTGCCGTCGCGGCGGCCACGATCTACTTTTTCTGGCGCCGCGGCATCCTCGGCACGATCGTCGTGGGCACGGCGGTGATGCTCGCGCTGCGGATCGGGCTCGGGTGGTAGAGATGAGCGGACCGCCGCCGAGCGCCGGCCGCTCGCTTCGCGGGAATTGGCCCGCCGCGCGGCCGCAAGGCGCGTGTGCGAAGATCCGGGCGCCCCATTCACGCGACGGAAGGAGGCCCCCGGTGTCGGAGCATCACGCAAAAATCCGAGTGGCAGCGCAGCAGCCAGGATTTCACGTACCAGACGTACAACCGCGCGCACGAGTGGCAGTTCGCGGGCACGACGGTTCCGGCGTCGGCGGCGAAGGAGTACCGCGGCGACGAGAGCCGCGTCGAACCCCGAGGAAGCGCTCGTCGCCGCGCTCTCCGTCGTGCCACATGCTCGTGTTCCTCGCCGTCGCCGCGAAGCGGAAGCTCTCGCTCGACGCCTACGACGACGACGCCGATCGGCGTGCTCGAGAAGAACGCCGCGGGCAAGCTCGCCATCACGCGCGTCACGCTGCGGCCGAAAATCGTGTGGTCCGCCGGCGTGACTGTTTCAGCCGAGGATCTCGCGAAGATGCACCACGACGCTCACGAAGGCTGCTTCATCGCGAGCTCCGTGACGACCGAGGTCACCGTCGCGCCCGATCAGTAGCTCGAGCCTCTCGCGAGAGCGCTCGTCAGTTCAGATGCGTGGCGAAAAAAGTAAGTGAAACCGAGCAGCACTGCCATCTGCCCCAACACCGCCGTGTACATCTGTCGCGTGATGCCACTCGCGCTCGCGTGAATCTGGCCTTCGAGCCGCGCTTCGAGCTTCGACATGTCGTCCTTGAGCTCCGCTGCAGGCCTCGCCATCCCCACCTTGAGCTCCGAACGCAGCTCCGTCATCTCGTTCCGCAAATCTTGGCGCAGCACCAGAAGGTCGTGCTTGGTGGCGAGCGTGTCGCTGGCGCCGGCGATCTCGATCTCGATGGCGCGGACGATCGCGCGGGCTTGGGCCGGCGCGACTTCCGCCTTTTCAAGAACCTCGAGAGATTCCGCCTGCATGGGCACGATGATAAGTCCCCGCTCAAGTGCGATGTCAACGGCGCAACACCATTGTGAGCACACAGATCGTGACCGGAATCGGCGCAAACGCCGCGAGGATCGAAAAACACAGAAGCGTGGAGTTAAGCCGGCGAAGGCTCAGCGCGGCCGAACGCCAATGTCGGAGCCGATCGCCGAGTGAGGCGAGGCGCTACTGCAACCCGCCGCGCACAGACGTGACG
>CAVUTF010000026.1:0-95966 GCA_963744305.1 uncultured Gammaproteobacteria bacterium | reverse complement strand
CGCCGACCCGCCGAGGAACAATCGCCGGCCGTCGGGAAACGTGAAATCCCGGCCGACGGCCTTGTTCGTACCGTCGCGGGCTCGATAGCCCTCGACGACGAGCTGGGTGCCGGCGGGCACGGAGTTCTTCGTCACGCCAAGGCGGATGAGCTGATTCGGGCTCCCGCCCTCGATCATCCAAGTCACGACCTGGCCGTCCGGACCTTTGACGTCGATATGGAACCAGGAATGAGGGTTGATCATTTCCCATTCCTTAATCGTGCCTTCGAGCTTGATGGGCTGGTCAACGTCGAACTCGGCGGAGAATGCGTGGTGCGCCGGTGCGGACGGCGCAACGAGCACGCAGGCGGCCGCGACGATGGCGAGCGGAGTGCGCATGGCCTTCCTCCTCAGTTCTTCTCGACTGGCTTCGGTGCCTCGGCAGCCTTCTGCTCTTGCAGCCTGGTGCCGACCAGCGTGTTGTACAAGCCGTAGTTCCCCTCGTGGCAGGCGTGCTCGAAGATCGGTCCGACCGTGGCTTTCATCGGCAGCTCGCCGGTCCAGGGCCTAGGCCACGTCGAGGGATCCTCGACCGTGAACCTGTATTGAATCGCGTCGTCGGCCACGCGTGTGAAGCGCTCGATCACGCGCAGGTTCTCACTCGAGCCTTGGAATGGATTCTTGCCGTTGAAATTGGTGGTCTCGACCACGAGCGTATCGCCCTCCCAACGGCCCCGCGATGCGCCAATCCACTGGCGCATCTTCGAATTGGGCGCCGCTCGCCCGTCGAGCGGGATGATCCGTGCGTCGTGGATCATCTCCGTGAGGATCATCACGTGGCCGGGTGACTGCACGATCTGGTAATTGGCGTTGTACCCCGCGTCCATCATGGGCGGCCCGGAGCCTTCCATGATCATGCAGCGATCGTCGAGCTGATTGCTCTGCGCCGAGTCCCAGCGCCCTCCCGCAGCTGCCGCGCGCGCGGCGTTTCTCTGTTTGCCCTCCTCGGTCATCGGCGGAATCTTGCCGTCCTTAGGATCCACGATCATCGAGGTTCTGAGGTCCTCGACGAACGGTGACTGGCTCCGATCCAGCGCAAACTGCGTGAAGTCGTAGTGCACGTCGGGGATGGTGCCCGGCACCGTCTGCGCGGCTTCGGCGTTGGCCGACGCTGTGACCCGTGCAGTAAATTCTTCCGGCGTGTAGAACTCCTTCGTGACGCCATCGGGCCGCTCGAGCGGCGTATACGTGGCATTCGTCCAAAAGCCCTGCAGGTCCGGCTGCCCGTACGGCGTTTTCGGCACGACGTAACTCCCGCCCTGCGACTGGGCGGGCAGAGACGTGGGCAGCAGGCAAGCGCAAACCGTCACGACCGTGAGGCGCCCCAGCAAAACGACGCGACAATGGCTCATCGGTAGTCCTCCTCTTGCCGCTCACTGCGGCGGCTTGGCCAGGTCTCCGTAAATCAGATCTTCGACGAATTCGACACAACGAAATTCCAGGATCTGCGCGTTCGCCTCCACGCGTCGATAGAGCGGCATGCTGATTTTCCAAGGCCGCGTGAAGACGTTCGGATCTTCGATCGTGGCTTCGTACATCAGAGTATCCGCGCTGCGCGGCGTGAACCGCTCTACGACGTGCAACCGCTCGCTGTGATAGTTCCCCGAGCGATCGAACCAGGTCATGTCGTTGAAGCCCGTCGTGTCCACGACGAGCGTCTCGCCCTCCCAACGACCGTTCGACCAGCCCATCCAGCTGTCGGCCGGGGCGTCGACGTGATCGGTCATATAGATCGTCCGGACCGCGCCCGCATATTCGTGCAGGAGCATGATGTGCTCGGTGCTCTGGATGATCTGAAACGGGAAAGGCATGTAGGTGGCCCGCGGTACGCCGGGCAGATAGCATTTGACCTCCGGATCGAGCGTCAGCTGGTTCGCGAAATTCGCCCGGCGCTGCTCCAGAGCTTCGGGCCGATACGGAATCTCACCACCTTCGACCACGCCGAGACCACCCGGCACGGCACCACGCGCACCGAGCTCGATGCTGAGCCCCTGCGCCGCGGGGTGCGCTTCGACGTTCCAGTGGGCTGTGTTGATGGCTTGCCAGATGCCGTTGAGATCGGGGTGGCTGTCGGCTGCGCGGGGCGCCCGATACGACGAAGCCTGCGCTTCGACGCGCGGCACAGCCGCGATGAGCGCGCAGCTCAGCGTCGCAGCAAAGATCACTCGGCCTTTCAACGGGTTTAGCATCCGTTCGGGCTCTTTAACAGAGCCATCAGGTTGTTATGTGCCAGAAGGATCTCCTCAGACCTCTGCGGTGTCAACGTGCAACCGTTCCGGTGAACGACCGGCTCGGGCTTAAGTTCGCCAGCTGGTCGAAAGGTGATTCGCTACAGATAATGAGGCAGTCCCCCTGAGCGGAGACCCTGTATGCGTCGTGTCTCAGTCTGCGGGCTCCTGACCAGCCTCGTCATCGGATCGGTCGCCGGTGCACAGACGCCGGCATCCCAGCAGGTCGAGTGGCTCTACTACGGTGGCGATCCCGGCGGCACGAAGTACTCGGCCCTCACGGATATCAATGCCGCCAACGTCCAGCGGCTTCGCGTCGCTTGGCAGTGGAAGCACTGGGAGACACCGCCGGTGCCGGGCTTCTTCGAGAGCACGCCGCTCATGATCGACGGCGTGCTGTACGTGACGACGCCCTACAACAACGTCGCCGCGCTCGATGCTGAGACGGGCAAAGAGATATGGCGGTTCGACGGAAAAGCCGAGGAACTCGGTCCGCTGTTGTCCGGAAGCGGTTGGAAGCTGCGCGGCACGGCGTTCTGGCGCGACGACGGTGAGCTGCGTTTGTTCTTGAACAACCGGCATCGGCTGTTCTCGCTGGATGCACGAACGGGCAAGCCCGTGGCGTCGTTCGGCAGCGGCGGCGCCGTCTCGCTCATCGAAGGTCTGCCGCGAATCTCGGACATCCTGAATGCGACGCAGAGCTCGCCGCCCGTGGTCTACCGAGACATCGTGATCGTCGGCAGCCAGGTGCCCGACCGCGTGCAGCTGCCCGACCCGGTCGGGTACGTGCAGGCGTTCGACGCGCGAACCGGCGAACGAGTCTGGACGTTCTCCGTGATCCCGGAGTCCGCCGAGGACCCTGGCGCCGACACGTGGGAGAACGAGTCATGGCGCAGGAACGGTCACGGCAACGTGTGGGCTCCGATGACGCTCGACGAGGCGCGCGGTCTTCTCTATCTGCCGACATCGACACCGAGCAGCGATTACTACGGTGGCCAGCGACCTGGCGCGAATCTCTTTGCCGAATCGCTCGTGTGTCTCGACGCGGCAACCGGTGAGATCAAATGGCACTTTCAGATGGTTCATCACGGGCTTTGGGACTACGACAACCCGACCGCCCCGAATCTCGTGACGATCACCGTCGACGGCCGGCGCATCGATGCGGTTGCCCAAGTGACCAAGCAAGGCTTTACCTACGTGTTCGATCGCGTGACCGGTGAGCCGGTCTGGCCGATCGTCGAACGGCCCGTGGACACGGCAAGCGACGTACCCGGCGAGAAGCCGTATCCGACCCAACCGTTTCCTTCCAAGCCGCCCGCGTTCGTGGATCAGGGCGTCTCGCTCGACGATGCCAACGATCTGACTCCGGTGATCAAGGCGATGGCGCAGGAGCAGATGCAGAAGTTTCGGCTCGGTCCGCTGTTCACGCCACCTTCCTTGAAGGGAACGCTGCAGAGGCCGGGTCAGGGGGGTGGAGCCAACTGGGGCGGCGCCGCGTTCGATCCGGAGAGCGGTTTCTTGTTCGTGCGCGCAACCCGCGGCGTCGGCGTGAACCGCGTCGCCAAGAACGACGGCTCCGATCCGCTCGTCGACGTGCCCTATTCGCACACGTTCGCGCGTGGCGGTGAGGAAGCCAATATCGACGGTCTGCCGCTCACGTCACCACCGTACGCGGTGCTTACGGCGATCGATCTCTCCCGAGGTGAGATTGCCTGGAAGGTGCCGCTGGGTGAGGGCAACGCCGACATCCGGAATCATTCGCTGCTCGCGGGCGTCGCACTGCCCGAGCGGCTAGGGTCGCCAAACAATCGAGGCGGCGCGATGGTCACCAAAGCAGGCCTCGTGTTCGTGGGCGGCGGCGACGGCTACTTCTACGCGTTCGATACGAAGACGGGAACGGAAGTCTGGCGCGCCCAGATCCCATACATCAACACGGCGAACCCCATGACCTATCGCACTCACGCGGGTCGGCAGTTCATCCTGATCGCCACGGGGATGGGGACCGAGAACTCGCTGATCGCTTTCGCGTTGAATCAACCGTGAGCCGCGGCGGATAGTGTTTGCGATCGCCTCTCGAGTGGTCTGGCGATACTTTTAGGCGCCCGGGTACGATGTCGGCATGCTGAAACGACTACGGCTGCGCAGGCATGCGGTGGCGATGACGACGTACGTCGTGTGTCCCCTGCTCGGCGCTCTCGCCGGCGCGCTTCGCGCCCAAAACGATCACGCGGATCACCTGGCGACGGGCACGTTCGGCAAGGTTCACTTCGAGACGTCGTGCGACGCAACCGTTCGCGAGGATTTCGACCGTGCAGTCGCGATGCTGCACTCGTTCTTCTATCCGGAAACCGAGCGCGCTTTTCGCGCCGTCATCGAGAGCGACCCGTCGTGCGCGATGGCGTATTGGGGTGTCGCGATCAGTCAACGGCCGAATCCGTTGACGGCGCCGTTTCCGCCGGAGCTCTTGCAGCGTGGCTGGGAAGCGATTCAACAGGCGCGCACGACCGGCTCGCCGACACCGCGCGAGCGCGCATGGATCGACGCGCTCGCGCCGTTCTTCGAGAACGCGCAACGCGTCGACCAGCGCACTCGAACCGCAAGTTACGAGACCGCCATGGCCGCGCTGCACGCGCAGTACCCCGACGACAGCGAGGCCGCAGCGTTTTATGCGCTCGCGCTGCTCGAGGCGGTCGATCTCACAGACAAGACCTACGCGCGGCAGCTGCAGGGCCGCAGCGATTCTCGAGCGCTTGCGGCGCGACCAGCCGGAGCACCCCGGTCTCGCCCACTACATCATTCACGCGTACGACTACGCGCCGATTGCGGCGAAAGGTTTGCCGGCGGCCCGCGAGTACGCGGCGCTTGCGCCGTCGGCTCCGCATGCGCTGCACATGCCGTCGCACATCTTTTCGACGCTTGGCATGTGGCCGGAAGCGATTCAATCGAATCTCGCCGCCGACGACGCCAATCGCCGTTATGCCGCCAGCACGAACCCGGCGATGGCTGCGACGCCTGCGCGAATAGCGGGCCGTTATCACGCGCTCGATTTCCTGACGAACGCGTATTTACAACTCGGCCAAGACGCGCTCGCCAAGGCGATTGTCGACGAACGCAACTCGACCGGCGCCTCGACGGCCGGCGGATCGATCACGGCTCATACGGGCTTCGCTGCGATTCCCGTGCGTTACGCGCTCGAACGGCACGCGTGGGCCGAGGCCGCCGCGTTGCAGCCGATGGCGACGCAGTTCGAGCAAGCCGATGCGATCATCTGGTTCGCGCGGGCGATCGGCGCCGCGCGGCTCGGAGACGCCACGGCCGCACGCGAGAGCCTCCTCGAGCTCTCGCGGATCGCACGGCGGCTCGCGGATTCCAGCGACCCGTACTGGGCCGAGCAGGTCGGGATTCAGGAAGCCGCGGCCGGCGCATGGATCGCGCTCGCGGAAGGCGACGAGCCGCGGGCGATCGCGCTGATGACGAGCGCCGCGGATCGCGAGGATCTCACCGAAAAGCACGTCGCGATGGAGAACCGGCTGTCGCCGATGCGAGAGCTTCTCGGCGAGCTCCTGCTCGAAGCGGACGAGCCCGATCGCGCGCTGCGCGAGTTCGAGCGCTCGCTTGTGTCCGTGCCCGGCCGATTTCGTTCGATCGCGGGCGCCGCTGCGGCGGCCGCCGGCGCGGGCAAGGCGCGGACTGCCGCGAAGTACTATCGCGAGCTCCTGACGCTCGCTGAAACGGGCGACGGAGATCGCCCGGCGCTCCAAACCGCGCGCGCGTTCCTTCGGCGCGCCGAATAGCCTCGTTCGTGCCTGGCGGCACGCCTTGCGGCAAGTGTCGCGGTTGGCGACGTGCGGCCGCCGCACCAACTTTAGACGCACGCGCTGCAATCGTACGATTGAGAAAATCGCCTCACGTATGACCAATAAATCATTAGGTTAGACGAATCTCTTAAAGTATATCAGCTCATCGCTCGGCGAGATCGAGTCGGCACGTCTCAACAACGCGCACGCTGCGGGCTATAGTGCGCCCCGCTCTTCTCGCGCACGGGGTGCGGCGAATGACTCGGACTGGACTTGCTGGCGGCGTCGCGGCGATTTGTTTTCTCGCGGCAGCCATTCCAGCGTCGTCACAATCGCGCCCACCCGCGCCGCCGAAACGCGGCCCCGATGTCCTTCTGCAGCTTTCGATCGCCGCGGCAACCGCCGGCCTCGCGGAGCCTTTCAAAGGCGTCACCACGAACGGCAAGGTCGAGCCCGGGCTGTTCCCAATCACATCTTCCGGTGTGTCCACCGAGCCCGTGCGGGTCGCGGCGGAGAGGTTCCTCGCGGCGCTCACTCCGCAGCAGCGCTGGAAGACGTTGTTTGCGGTGAACGACGACGAATGGCGCAAGTGGATGAACCAGAGCTTCTACGTGCGCGCAGGCATGAGCTTTCTCGAGATGACGGACGAGCAGCGCGAAGCCGCGTTCGGCCTGCTGCGCGCCGCGCTGAGCGCCAAGGGGTTCCAACAAACGCGCGACATCATGCACTTGAACACCACGCTCGCAGAGCTCACCGACGACAACTTCGACGAGTACGGCGAGTGGCAGTACTGGATCTCGATAATGGGCACGCCGAGCGCGACCGAGCCGTGGGGCTTTCAGCTCGACGGTCATCACGCGATCGTCAACTACTTCGTGCTCGGCGACCAAGTCGTGGCGACGCCGTTCTTCGCGGGCTCCGAGCCCGTGAAAGCGACGTTCGGCAAGTACAATGGCACGTCGATTCTGGAGAAAGAAGCGGCGCAGGCGCTCGAGCTCGTGAACGCGCTCGATCAGAAACAGCGCGGCAAGGCCGTGCTCGAGTTCTCGAAGACCGGCGACGAGAACCTCACCGAGGCGTGGAAGGACAACGTCATGATCGACTACGCCGGCATTCCGGCGATGGAGTTGCCCGACGCGCAGCTCCAGAAGCTCCTGTCGCTCATCGAGCTATACGTCGGCAACATGGACGACGGCCACGCGCGCGTGAAGATGAAAGAGGTCCTCGCGCACATGGACAAGACGTACTTCGCGTGGATCGGCAAGACGGAGCCCGGTAGCGTGTTCTATTACCGGATTCAGAGCCCGGTGATCGTCATCGAGTTCGATCATCAGCGGCCGGTCGGAATGCGGCACCTGCTCGACCCCACCGTGCCGACCACCGAGCACGTACATATCGTCGTGCGAACGCCCAACGGCAACGACTATGGCAAGGATCTGCTGCGGCAGCACTACGAACGGCAGCATTCGGGCGCGGGCACGCTGTAGCGCAAGACGCGGACCGCAGGGCGACGCCAGCCGATGCCTGCTTATCGCAGTTGGAGCGCGTGTCAGTACGTGTCGTCGTCGGACGGCTGAGCTATTTGCCGAAGCCAGCCCACGGACCTACCTCGACCTTGCCGGTCGTGTTCCACAGCTCGCCAAGCTCGACACGCACGCCGGTCGCGATGGCGCCGGTCTGCTGTTGAGCCTGGAAGCAGGTGAAGTCCGGCCGCTCGCGCCAGGCGAACGGTCCGCACAGGCGCTTGCCGGCGTTGATTGCGGCGTCGTGGACGACGTTGATCAGCCGCTCATAGTCGGGCGAGCCCTGCGCGTAGCCCGAGAAGTTGCCGAGGTCGCCGGAGGCCGCGAAGATCGCGGTCACGCCGGGAACCTTGGCGATCTCCGCGGCGTTCTTGACGCCTTCCAGCGTCTCGATCATCAGGATCAGGACGAGGTTGTCGTTGACCGTCTGGCGATATCCGCCCGGCACGCTGCCATACATGTCGGCGGCGAAGGCGTAGCCGCCACCCGTGCTGCGCCGGCCGAGCGGCGGGAAGAACGCCCAGTCGCGGGCCGCGGTGGCCTCTTCGACGGTATCGACGGTTGGCACGACCACGACTAGCGCGCCGTTGTCGAGCGCGTGCTGCATCTCTTTCTCGTTGGTGTAGGCGACGCGCGCGCCCGGCACCGCCCGAGCGTAGGGGCAGGCACCCCACATCTTGGCTGCCTGATCCCAGGTGACCGAGGAGTGCTGCATCTCGGTCCAAATGAAGTCATAGCCAGCGTTGGCCAACGCGCAGTAGACGGTGGGATCGGTGACGTTGAAGAGCGTGCCGCCGGAGACTTTCTGGCCCGCCATCATCTTGGCTTTGACCGGATTCCAGATCTTGGCTCCGGCAGGCGCGTTGAAAGCCGGCCCGTATTTCCAGGTCGCAGGATCGAACGGGCCTTGATTGACGGCGTTGGGCAACGCCGTCCGAATGGCGCCGCTGTCCTTGCCGGCCGGAGCCGAGAGTGGCGAAGTGACGGGGGGCGACGCGACCGCATACGCGGGCTGCTGACCCGCCCGGAGTCTGCGCCGGCGGCGGCACCTGCGCGTAGGCGATGCCGGCGGTGAGGACGATGACCGTGCCGACGGCGCTCGCAATGGGGCTGTTGTTCATTGTTGTGTCCTCCCAGGCAGATGGGCGGATAGTACGTTCAAATGACCACCGAAACACCGGCGGCCTCGTACCGGTGAGGTACACGCCGTGCGTCCAGCCGCGGGGTGGTTCAGCGCGGAGCGAAATCCGGGCTCAAGCGCCGAGCGTCATTGCCCGCCAATACCTGGATTCGTTCCCTGTGCGCCGACAGGTTCGCCTTCCAGAGGAGCGCAACCGCCACGAAGAACGTGATCCCGATGAAGAAGAACATTTCGTTGTAGGCGAGCCGTGACTGGACGAAGCCTACCGCGATGCCGCCGAACGTAAGTCCGAGGTTGGCCCAAGCCATGTAGATCGCGAACTGGGTGACCGACACCTTGACCCAGCACAGACTCATGCTCGTGGCGATGAAGCTGATGAAGACAGCCTGATAGATGAAAGACTGCAAGAACAAGATGCTCAACAGGAACCTTGGCGACGGCCAAGCGACCTCGAGCAGCCCGACCGCGACAGCCAGCAGCCCGTACGACAACAGTGCGAGCCCATAGAGCAGCTTCACGCCTTTTCGGTCGATATAAAAACCCACGAGCAACCCGGCCACCGCCGCAATGAAGCTGGCCGATGCCGTCCAGGACGAATAGTCGGTGCTTTGGTAGCCGAGCTCCTGCACGACGACCACCGGTGCCATGGTCGTCCAGAAGACGTTGGCGAACCGGAACAGGAATGCGACGGCGAGCATCAGGAGGCTCGCCGGCAGAAACAACGCTCTCGAGAGGTCCCGGACGATCCCTATCCAGGTCGTCGCGCGCAGTTCGATGGACCGCTGCGTCGCGCGCCCCGCGGTCCATGGCAGCAACTTTTCGCCAGTCGCGTTCGCGCACGGCGACGCACCAGAAAAGTATCAGGCCGAAGCCCAGCATCAGCATCAGCGCGATGCCGAGCATCCCGAAGTGGAGCACGGCGAAGGCGCTGACCGTGGACGAGCCTGTGATTCCCGCCACCTGACCGAAGGCCATGAAGGCGTTGGCCCTGCCGTGCTCTTCGGGCTGCAGCACGTCGATGGCCATGCCGTCGACGGCCACGTCCTGCGTGGCGCGCGAAACAGTTCAACAAGAAACACAGCGCGGTCAGCATCGCGACGTTCTGCAGCGCCTGCGGGAAGAATGCGAAGGCAACGCCGGTCAGCACGAGGCATAGCTGCGACAGAATCACCCAAGGCCTGCGGCGGCCCATCGCGAGATAAGAAAAGCGGTCCATGACTGGCCCGGCAAACAGCTTGAAGCTCCAGGGCAGCGAGGCGACGCCGATGAACGAGCCGATGGCTCCGGCAGAAACCCCTTGCTCGGCCAAATAGGCGGGCAGCGCGACAGTCACGAGCCCGAACGGCAGGCCCTGCGCGATATAGAACACCGTAAAAGAAAAGAATCGCAGCGGGCGGCTTTCGGCGAGAATCAGTCTCATCGAGATACTTCCTCAAAGGGCGGCCGAAACCGCGATGTCGGACAAGCGCTGAAAGCGCTCGATGTTCGGCGCCGGCTGCATGATGCCGGCCGAGAGGCAGACGAAGGTCATGTCGAGCTCCGGATCCACCCAGAACAGCGTGCTGCCGGAGCCGTAGTTGCCGAACGTGCGGGGCGAGGTCAGCGTGCCGTAGAGGCTCGGGCAGACCTTATCGCCGCGCAAGCGCGAAGCCGAGCCCGATATAGGCCGGATAAGGCTCCCAGCCGTGGTTGATCGCGACGCTCTTGTACAGCTCGTTCGGCTTGTCGCCCGTCCAGTTGCGCGTCGCGAGATCGAGCATCGCGCGCGACACGATCCGCTTGCCGTCGAGCGTGCCGCCCTGGCGCAGCATCTCGGCGAAGCGAAACAAGTCCGGCACCGTCGAGACGCCGCCGACCCAAGGCATCTCGGCATGCTCTTCCTTGAATGCGCCCTGCGGACCCAAGTTGCTGCGGCCGAGATGCTCCTGCGGCGGCTTGCCGCGAAAGTCCGGGAAAATGTGCCGCTCGGCCAGGTCCTTGCGGAGGCCAATCGCGGTGTCCCTCATCCCGAGCGGCGTCAGCACCTCGTCCTGCAGCAGCGCGCGGTAGCTGCGACCCTTGGGGTCGGTGCGGCGGACGGCTTCGCCCATCAGAGCGTGGTTCACGAGCGGCGAGTAATGAACGCGCTCGCCCGGGGGCTCGAGCGACCGAATGTTCGCGCAGATCGCGGCAATGATCTCGTCGAGACGATCGATGTACATGCCGGGCTTCGGGATCCAGACGGGCGGCAGCCCCGATGAATGGGTCAGCAGATGGAAGAATGTAACCGTCTCGCGCATGCCGCCCCGAAACTCGGGAATGATTTCGCTGACGCGCGTCGTGAGCGCGAATTGCCCGAGCTCGATCGCGCGAAACACCAGGATGTTCGTGAACGCCTTGGTCAAGGAGAACAACGAGAAGACCGAGTCACGCGCGAGTGGCACGGCTCCCGCCTCGTCGCCGAAGCCGATGTGCGCCGCGAGCCCGAGCCGGCCGTGGCGGGCGACGGCGATGACGGCGCCGAAATAGCGCCGGGCTGCGATGTCCGCCTCGATCGCGGCTTTGAGGTGTAACAGACGGTCGGAATCGAGACCGGGAGTCGAGTCGGGCACGCCCTTCTACCTATCGGCTGTCGCGGGGCAAGGCTACCATAGCCGCGGCACGGACCTAGGAGTGCACATGAGCGCCGGCGAATCCAGCATGAGCGGAGCGAGTCGATCCCGCTGGCTTACCTACGAGAACGGCATTCTGCTCTTGCTCGGCACGAGCTTCGGTCTCGTGTTTTTCGATCGGAACACGATCAACTTCCTCGCCGCGGATATCGTCGCGGAGCTCGGGCTCAGCGGCGCGCAATTGGGATGGCTCAGCTCGGGCTTGTCGTTGGCGTGGGCGCTCTCGGCTTACTTCGTCGGTGCCTGGTCCGATCGCGTCGGCGTGCGCAAGCCCTTCGTGCTGGGATCGATCATTCTTTTCTCGCTGTGCTCGGCGCTCTCGGGTCTCGCGACGTCCTTTGCGGCTCTGCTCCTTGCTCGCGTCGTCATGGGCATCGCCGAAGGGCCGTTCCTGCCGGTTTGCCTCTCGATCATGAACGTCGAATCGTCGCCGCATCGTCGCGGCCTCAATGCCGGAATCATGCAGAACGTTTTCGCGGCACTGCTCGGCACGATGCTGTCCGGTTTCCTGATTCCGCGGCTCGCGGAGCTCTTCGAGTGGCGCGCGACGTTTTTCCTCACGGGCATCCCAGGCCTGATCTGCGCATTGCTGGTCTGGCTCTATCTCAAGGAGCCGGCGCGCGAGGCCGCGGCGAGCGCCGCGCCGGCGCACACCGGCGGGTCCGGCGCGCTCGCTCTGCTCAAGGAGCACAACATTCGAGTCTGTTGTGTGATCTCGATCTTCATGGTGGCCTGGTTCCTCGTTGCTCTGGTTTTCTTGCCGATCTACTTCCAGAACTATCGCGGTTTCACTGCCGAGCAAGCCGGCGGGCTCGTGGGCGTCACGGGTCTCGCGACTTTGTTCAGCGGCTTTCTCGTGCCCGCGTGGTCGGACCGCGTGGGCCGCAAGCCCGCGATTATCCTGTTCTGCTTTCTAGGCATGGTGACGTCGCTCGCGGCGCTTTTTTTCAACGGCCCCCTATGGATGTTGGGCGTGCTGCTGTTCATCGGCTGGAGCGGCACCGGATCTTTTCCGTTGTTCATGGGCGTCGTGCCGGGCGAGACCGTGTCACGATCGCTCGCCGCGACCTCCATGGGGCTCGTCGTTTGCATCGGCGAGCTGGTCGGCGGCGCCGCCATACCACCGGTGGCCGGCTGGATCGCCGACCGAACGAGCCTCGCCGCTCCGGTGATCGTCGTCGGCGTTTGCGCGTTCTGCGCGGGCGTCGCGGCGCTCTTTCTCAAAGAGACGGCGCCGCGCAAAGTCTCGGCAGCGCTGGGGCAGCGCGCCGCCGAGTATCGAAAGGCGGCCTGAGCCTAGGCTGACTGAGCTACGTTCCTAGCAGGTCCCGTGAAGAAAGCTACTTCTCGCCGCACTGTTCTGCGTTGCCCGAGCGTTGCCCGCAGCCGCGATGGATCTCGAGCTCGACGGCAAGCAAGCGCTCGTGACGCGGCAGCACCTCCGGCATCGGCTACGCGATCGCCGCCGCGCTGCTGCGCGAAGGCGCCGACGTCATCGTCAACGGCCGCTCGCAAGAAACCGTCGACGCGGCGATCGCGCGTCTCGCGAGAAGCGACGGGCCGAACGCGCCGAAGGGCTTCGCCGCGCGACATGTCGACGGCCGAAGGCACGGACGCGATCCACGCAGCGTTTCCGAACGTCGACATCCTCGTCAACAACGTCGGCGGCTACGGGCCGCAGGCGTTCGAGCAGAGCACCGACGAGGACTGGTACCGGCTCATCGACTTGAACGTCATGAGCGGCGTGCGGCTGTCGCGGCTGTATTTGCCGCGCATGCGCGAGCGAAACTGGGGCCGCATCATCTTCATCTCGAGCGAGAGCGCGTATCACATCCCGCCCGACAGCATTCACTACGGCATGACGAAAGCGGCACAGATCGCCGTGTCGCGCGGCCTAGCCGAGGCAACGGCGACGACGGGCATCACCGTCAACAGCGTCGTGCCCGGGCCCGACGCGGACGCAGTTCGCCGACAACTTCCTCGCGCAGCAAGCCGCGCAGGGCCGCGATCCGGCCGGTCGCCGAGCGGCAGTTCTTCGATCACGTTCCGGCCCGACGTCGCTGATCAAGCGCTTCGCCGATCCCGACGAGGTCGGCAACTTCGTGGCGTACGTCGCGAGCCCGCTCGCGTCGGCGACGACGGGCGCGGCGCTGCGCGTCGACGGCGGCACGGTCAAGAGCGCGTACTGACCAGCGGCGAGGTTTGAAGGCGGCGCGACCGCGCTGCGCGCGAGCAATCGGTCTGGGGCGGGCGCTGAGCCGTTGGTTTACGAACGTCCGCAGGTGCCGGGCCAGCCCAGCTCACAGGCGCGCGCGTACAGCTGCGCGGGCTCCAGATCCCCGATCGGACCCTTGCTGCCGCGCAGGATGAACCGATAGTCGGCCGCTGTCGGCACGTCGTGCCGCAACGCGCGGGCATTCGCGAGGGCAGCGGCGTTGTCGCAGGCGGCCGCGAATTGCAGCGTGCACGCGCGGTCGAACGCCGCGGCGGCGACAGCGCGATTGCCGTAGCGCTCGGCGAGCATGATGCCGACCTCGTTGCACGACCATGCGGATCCGTCCGCACAGAAGCCGTCGTGCAAGAAGTACAAGTTGAGGCAGGCGTCACGCCGATCGGCGGCGCACGCTTGCTCCCAGAACGGCGTCCATTGCCCGGGATGCTTGTCGCCGAGATACCCGGACGCGCTCATCGCTGCGAAGGCGGCGGCCCACACGCCCATATAGGCGAGATGACGGCGGCGCGGCGCCCACGCCCTAGCCCAAGCCGAGGGATCGAGCGCTTTGAGGGCGGGCGACACCGCCAGCCGGTCGAGCAACTTGACGGACAAGTTGAGGAGCGGCACTTGGAGCAACTTGTCGTAAAAGGCCGGTGTGTTCCAGCTCAGCAGAAGGTGGTAGAGCAAGAGGGTCGTAAGTCCGTACAGCACACCAAAGAAGATTCGTCCGACGAGCGTGCGCGGCGAAGTGGCGGGATCGGTGAACAGCAGCGTCATCCCGATGAACACGGCAATAGGCACGTGCGAGTCGACGAAGTAATGGCTGCCCGTCGCGGCGTAGTAGATCTGACTGAACGCGAACGTCGTCGTCACGGCGGCCAGGGTCATCGGCGCGACGCCGAACAGATACTGCCCCGGCATCGCGATGAGGAAGATCGCGAGATAGATGTAGGGCGGATAGAACTCGGTCTCCGCCACCAGGAAACCCCAGGTCATGTCGGTCGCGTCGAAGTACAGCAACACTACCGACACCACGGCGAGAGGGAACGCCGACGGATTGAAGATGTGCGTGTTTCGTCCGTCTCGCTGCCAGCGCAGGTACTCCTTCGCAAGCAGGCCGATCGCCACCATCACGAATTGCCAGTAGAACCACGGGTCCTTGAACCAGAAGAACAGCGTGAGGCTGAAGATGATCGGAAACGGGCCGAAGCCCAGAGCAAACGTCCGGCGGTGCGTCCATGACAAGAGGCTGTCGAAGCCGTAGGCGAAAAGGACCTGCGCAAGTATCAGCGGCGCCGCGTGGTACACCTCGCGCCAGTAGAAACCCCAGTAGAGGATCAGCGAGCCTTGCAGGCAGGCTTGCAGGTAGTGCTGCGGGCGCAGCGCTACTTCGAACGTTACGGTCTGCCCGCGCCGCAAGACCCCGAATAGCAACGCGCTCCATGCGAGCAAGACCACCGCGGCGCCGACGATCGAAGCGCGCACGACCGAGCGTGAGTCCAGCAACGGAAGCTGACTGAGCACGAGCAAGGCGACAACGAACGCGGCGTTCACGAGGAACGCGCCGCGGGCGGACAGCCGCGTGCTCAACGTGGGGGCCGCTATCGCAGGCCCGGCGGGTACCGTCACCGCGTGAGGGGAATTGGCCATCTGTTGCACACGAGCGCCGGACGCCTGGTCGACGCCCGGCGCCCAACTGTGCAAATTCTAGTGGCGAATCTGGTTGTCGATGTCGTCGAGCTCTTCTTGCTGGCAGTCGCCGCGCTCTACACCAATCAATCCGGTGTTAGGGGGGCCGCCACCTCCACCGCCGCCCGCTCCACCGCCATCACCCGTGCTCCGCAGCATCGGGTTCAGCTTCCAGGGCTGGAGTAGCACTTGCGGGTCCTCGACCGTCACCTCGTAGAGCATCTGATCACCCTGCCGCGTGAAGCGCTCGAAGACCTTCATGTCCTCGGAGTGGAAGAAACCGCCGCGCGCGAGCCAGGTCTCCGGCGTAAAGCCGACCGACTCGATTACGAGCGTGTCGCCTTCCCAGCGGCCGACGGAATGACCCGTGTACTTGCTCTGGAGGATCTGCCTTTCGTCGAACGCGCGGTCGTCGGTCGCGATCACGCGGAAGTCGGAATAACCACCGCCGCCGTCACCGCCGCGACCATAGAGTAAGGTGATGTCGTTCTCGGTGTGGAAGATGCGCCCCGGCGGGCCTTGTCTCGGAATGCCCATCGGTTGACAGGTCATGATCGGATCTTCGCGGTTCGTCCACATATCGAGATAGACGACCTTGTCCCAGTGCTCGGGCTTGTAAATGGGGCGATTTGGCCCGAAGCGCGAAGCCGCCTCGAACTCGAAATCGACCGTCTGATTCCACTGCGGGCTACAGCCGTCGAGCTGGGTCGGTGCGCACCGGCGGTTGCCATAGCGCCAGATAAAAAACTTGTTGCCGCCGGTCCAGCTACCGGTGAGGTCGGGCTTGCCGCTGGCCAAACGCGGCGTCGGAGCGTTGGAAGCGAGCACCGGCGGTTGCTGGTCGCTCCCATACATCGGCAGGGGCTGCGTGGGACCCACGTTCGAGGGCACGGGCACGACAACGTAGACACTGCCCGTTTCGGTCACGACCGTGCTTATCTCGCGCACGATCTCGCCGTTGCGGCGCTCCGTCATTTTGCCGGGCATATAGACTTCGATCAGATTGAGCGGATTGTTGTAGTCGTTGTAGTCGCTGTAAGCGAACTCGTAGGTATCGCGCCCGTTCTTGACGACGACGGATTCGGTCATGAAGCGATCGTCGAGCCTGGCAACCGCCGTTGCGCCGTCGACGCCCGGAATCGGAAACGTGACGACCGGCGTGTCCCCGTCCCAGGTGACCGACGTGTCGCCGATCTTCGAGGTGTCTGCCTCGAGTAGCCCGCCGGGATTGCGGAACACTTTCATCGGGTCGATTCCGGCGCCCGCCAACGCTGCTTTGGGTGCGCCCTGAGGGCTGGCCCAGAGGCGAATTAGGCGCTCATCGACTTTTTCGCGCATCGGCTTGGCCGTGCCTTCGCCCGGCACGAGACCGGCGCCCGGTCTGTCTTCATCCCAGGCGTACTTGCCGCTGACGACCTCGATGTTGGAATACGTCCGACCATTCGGCAGCGTGCATTCGATCTGCGTGCGGCTGCCGGCAAATTGGTACGCGTTGCCGATGCGGTATCCGGACGTGCCGAGCTCGCCGGGACGGGCTTCCTTGTAGGCCGCGATCGTACAGGGCTGACCGTTTACTTGGATCGTCCCTTCACCTCGATACTCGAGCGTGACGGCGAGCTCATGCTCCTCGATGCCGCGCAGCATGCCCATGTGCCACGGCCAGTTGAACAGAACCGACTTCAGGTCTTTGCTGCCTTCCGCGGGCGTGTATACCTCCGGCGGAGGTCCGCCGAACTGCGCGTTCGCAACGACCGTCAGGACGGCGGCGAGACCCGTCGCGAGCGCGGCACACGTTGAGGCCGACCCTTTTCTCAAAGCCATGGTAGTTCCCCCTATACCAAGGATGCTGCTGTTATTCGGGATTGAACTCGATCGTTTTCGCGTTCGGCAGCGTAATGCTCCGGATGAATCCCAGTGGCTTGCCGTTTCGTGCCGGGAAATAGCCGATCGTCACGACGTCACCCTGCACGACCGTATTCGGCCCGCCGCGGCCGAAGCCGAGGCTCTGCAGTGTGTTGGCGGAGCCCGTCGTCAGTATCCACTCGGTCTTGGTGCCGTCCTTGTCCACCTCGATATGCATTACTCCGTGCGGATTCGTGAACCCGACCTTCGTGACGACGCCGGTCAACTCACCCGACTTTCGAATGTCGTATACGCCGGAGAGAGAGTGATGCGCCAACGACGCGCCGCTGATGAGAAGCCCCGCGGAAAAAAAGACTGCCCCTAAAGTCCGCTTGATCATTTCGTGCCCCCTAGAACTGAGTGATCGCCAACGGTTAGGCCGTCTTGCGATTCTGTAAACGGCATCACCTTCTTATGAGACTACCACCGCCGGTGCTTCCGTCCCAATTGCCGCGGGCCGATTTCCGCTTGGGGGCACAGGAGATGGCGCCGTGCAGCGCCGTCTCGCCGTTCTTGTCGATGTCGTTCTACGTCTCACGGGCCGGCCTCTGCGCGAGACGGCACCCATTTTTGTCGCGGACGATCCAACCGCCCGTCGGGTCGCTGAAATGGGTGCCGATGACGAAGACGTCGGAATTGGCGAGATCGTCGATGAACTCGACGCGTGTCCGGCGCGCCATGGCCTGATCCATGTCGAAACGTGCGGTATCGTCCGGGCGCTCGAGCTGGATCGGGTTGTGCATCATGTCGCCCGTGACGATCGCGCGTTTGCCGCGCGACTCGATCGCGATGCTGACGTGCCCCGGCGTGTGGCCCGGCGTGGGACGCAGCTTGAGCTCCGGGCAGATCGCATGGTCCGGCCCGATGAGGTCGACGAGCCCGGCATCGACGACCGGCTGCACGGCGTCGTACATGTGATTGAGATCGTGGTAGCCGTGCGTTTCCTTGAGCATCTTCCAGTGCTCGTATTCCTGGCGCCCGAATAGATAGCGCGCATTCGGGAACGTCGGCACCCACTTGCCGTCGACGAGTCGCGTGTTCCAACCGACGTGATCGAAATGTAGGTGCGTGCACAGCACGAAATCGATCTCGTCCGGCCGGAACCCCGCGTGGCCGAGGTCGTCGAGGAAATCGCTGCGCATGTTCGTGAAGATGTCGAACTCGCGCTTCCGATCCGAGCCGATGCAGGTGTCGAGCATGATCCGATGCTCGCGCGTGCGCATCACGAAGCACTGGAAGGAAATGATCATCTTGCCTTGCGGCGTCGCGTAGTGCGGCTGCAGCCAGGGATACGCGAGCACGGTTTGCGGCGTCGCGTCCGGCAGCAGCATCGTGATGTCGTCCTCCCAGTTGTTGACCTCGACGATGCGCGTGATTTCGACGTCGCCGATCTTCCAGGTGCGCATGGTTTCGATGGACATCATTCCTCCCGTCTGCGCGCTCGCAATGGAAGCGACGATTCGGAGCGGCGAGCGCGACCCGAGCCTAGTGTACGGATTTAGCTCGCATTCAGACTCGCTCTTTGGACGTAGTATCCGCGCGATCCGGACGCGCGTGCGCCGCAGGCGCACAGCCGACGCGTCCATCACTAGGATCAATAACGACTCCCAAAGGAGTTTCCAATGTCAGTCAAGAATCGCTTCGCCGCCTGTGCCGCAGCTACTGTCTTCGCCTGTCTGAGTCTTGCCGCTCTTGCCCAGGATCATCCTTACGGCGAAGGCATCGTCGTCAACGTTGCGCGGATTCGCACCGTGGACGGCCACTTCGACGATTACATGAAGTGGCTCGGCGACCGAATGGAAGAGGCAGCAGGAGACCGCCAAGAAGCTGGGCTACATCGTCGGCTACGAGGTCATGACCGTGGAGGCGCGGACGCCGGACGATGCGGACATTCTGCTCGTCACCCGGTACACGAACTGGGCGGCACTCGACGGAGCGCTCGCGAAAGGTGACGAAGTCGTCAAGCAGCTCGGGCAAACAAACGACCAGGCGTACAAGGAGCAGGCTGCCCGTGCGAGCATCCGCACGGTCCTCGGTTCGTCGACCATGCAAGTGCTCGACCTCAAGTAGCGCGCACTGCTGAAGACGGCGCTGCCGTAGCGCGAAACACGGCAACTCAAGCCGTCGGTTCGATCGGCGCCGGCGGGGGCTTGCCCAGATCATATCGGACGCCTTCTCCGCGATCGCCACGACGCTCGCATTCGTGTTCGCGCCCACGAGGCGCGGATAGATCGAGGCATCGGCGACCCGGAGCTGCTCGAGCCCGTGCACCTTGAGCTCGTGGTCGACGACGTTGTCTCCGGCGGGCCCCATGCGGCACGTCGAGCCCGGATGGTGCACGGTCGTGAGCGTGCGTCTGATGTGCTCGAGCCACTGCTCGTCGGACGAGACCTCGGGGCCGGGCAACACCTCGCGCGCGCGATACGGCCTGAAGCTCTCGTGCGCGAAGATCGTTCGCGCCATCTTCAGTCCGCGAAGCAGTGTCGCTAATCGGCCTCGTCGCTGCCGAGCGCGGGATCGATGAGCGGCTCGGCGAGCGGGTCCGGGCCGGCACAGGCTCACGCGCCCCTCGCTCTTGGGATAGAGACACACGATGACGATCGCAAAGCCGTGGCCGAGCGGAATCGGAAACGGCCGCGGGTTGCGCCGCGCGGGCTGGAACACGAGCTGCAAGTCCGGACGGTCGGATTCCGGCAGCGTCCGGATATAGGCGTTGGTTTCGAACAGGTTGCTCGCCAGAGGACCTCGGCGTGTCGCGAGGTACCGAACGCATCTGCGCGACGTTGCGCGGCAGCGCCTTCCATGAGTGGCCGTACGACGTGGAATCGTCCGTCTCCATCGCGATCGGCGCCGCGGGATGATCCCTGAGGTGCCGGCCGACGGCCGGCAGATGATGCACGGGCGTGATGCCCCAGGACTTGAGATCCCGCTCGTCGCCGATACCGGAGTGCAGCAGCAAGTGCGGCGAATGGAAGGTGCCGCGCAGACGACGACCTCCTTGCGCGCCGCGAAGCCGTTTGATCCCGTCCCGCGCCTGCATCTTCGACGCCGACGGCACGCTTGCCGTCGAGCAGACACGCGTCGCGTCCGCGTCTCGCGTGAGCACCTCGAGATTGCGCCGCGTCATCGCGGGCTTCAGATACGCGCTCGCGGTCGAGACGCGGCGTCCTTTCCAGATCGTGCCTTGCCGATAGCCGTAGCCGTTCGGATCCGGAACGTTGAAATCGGCGAAGCTCCTTGTACCCGAGCGACGCCATGCTCGCGTTGAACGCATCGCAGAGCCGGTTGCGGCTCGTCGGAAAGCTCACGCCCATCGGTCCGCCCGTCGCATGGTACGGCGAGCCTGCGTACTCGGGGTTGTGCTCGGAGCGCAGGAAATACGGCAAGAGATCCGCATACGACCAGCCGGGATTGCCCGCGGCCGCCCAGTCGTCGAAGTCCTTCGCCGGCCCGCGGAAATACGCCATGCCGTTGATCGATCCGGTGCCGCCGATCACGCGGCCGCGCGGCAGCGGCACGCGCCGGCCATTGAGGTGCTGCTGCGGCACCGTCGACAGGCCCCAGCCGAACTTGGGGCTCATGATCGCGGCGCCGACGGCGGCCGGAATCGCGATGAACGGGTGGCGCTCGGAGCCGCCGGCTTCGATCAGACAAACGCGATTCGCCGGAGTTCTCCGACAAGCGGCTCGCGAGCACGCACCCGGCGGTCCCGGCGCCGACGACGATGTAGTCGAAGTCGCGATCGAACTCAGTCGTTGTGCTGCTCAAGCAGGTTAGCCCAAGCCTTGTGTCGTTGTCGTTCGGAATGAGCGTCGTTGCGTTGCGCCCCTATGTTCGTCGCGGGTCGAGCAAATAGCAAAGGAGACGCGAACCGAACGCGCGGCCTTGTGCGACACGCTCTGCCGCGTCGAGCGACTCGAGCGTTGCCGATCGCCGCTGATGCAGCTGCTGGCGCACGCGACGCTCGCGACTTGCGCCGCGCGTCTGGCTATCATTGAATTGCCCGACGCGGTAGGGCCGGCCTCGGCGTTCGTCGCCAGGAGATGAGCCTGTCCGCCGTAGTGAGTTGCGCCCATGGAAGTACACGCACGCGCATCACCCGGTCCTCGACACTGGAGAGAAGCGTTCGTTCACATCGCGATCGTCACGGTGGGCATTCTGATCGCGTTATCGTTCGATGGGCATTCGCGAGTGGAGCGGGCATCGGTCGCTCGCGGCCGAAGTCGCGCGAGAACCTGCTCACCGAGATCCGCGACAACAAAGCCGAGCTCGATAGCGTGATCGCAACCTTCGACGCCGCGAAGACCAATTACCGTACCGCCTACACCGCGGCGAAAAACCTGCTCGCCTCGCAACCTCTCGGCACGAACGAGATTTCGATCGGCTTCCAGATGGCGAATCTCAGCGCGGGCGCGTACGCCACAGCGGAGGTCACGGGGGCGTTCGGGCACATGGAATACGCCGACGTGCGCGGTTTCGCACGCGTTTACGATCTACAGCGCAAGTACGACGCGATCCAAGACCAATCCGTGACCCAGGTAGCGGCCGCCGCGGCGCCGCTGATCGCCGTCGGGGACCCAGAGAAGGCCACCTCCCCGGAGCTACAGGACTGGCCCATGAGGATCCAGCACGCGCTCGCTCGCGCTCACGATCCAACAACAGTTCGCCGAGGGGCTGAGCAAGGCCTACGACGAGATCCTCACCGGCCACGGCGACTGAGCCGGGTCCGGCGAGCGAGGAGCACAGTGGAGCTCGGCACGCAGATCGAGGCGCGCGGCGCAACGTATCACCTCGCCGGGACGTACGCGCCCGAGTACCGGGCCGTCGTCGACGCGTTCGTCGAGAACTTCAGAGTCGAGGACGAGGTCGGGGCCGCTTGCTCCATCGTGCTCGACGGACGCACGGTCGTCGACGTCTGGGGCGGCTGGCGCGATCGCGCCATGCAGGTGCCGTGGGATGCGCCGACGACGGTCTGCATGATGTCGGTTGCCAAAGGGATCACCGCCATCTGCTTCAACATGCTGATCGATCGCGGACTCGTCGATCCGAACGCCCACGTGATCGAGTACTGGCCCGAGTACGGGCGCAACGGCAAGGAAAAGACGCTCGTGCGGCATTTTCTCGACCACACTGCGGCCGTTCCCGTGCTGACCACGAATCCGCTCTGGCCGGGCGCGATGTTCGATCGTGAAGCGATGGTGACAGCGCTCGAGGAGCAGGAGCCGCTGTGGGAGATCGGCACGAAGGCGGCCTATCACGTTCATCATCAGGGCTTCCTGCTCGGCGAGATCATGCGCCGGGTCTGTGGCAAGACCGTCGGCCCGTTCCTGCGCGAGGAAGTGAGCACGCCGCTGCACGCCGAGTACTACATCGGCGGGATGACCGAAGCGGAGCAGGCGCGCGTGGCCGAGGTGATGCCCAACATGGATGCGCAGCTCTTCGCCGCAAAGGACGGCGCCGATCAGACGTCGCTCAAGGCGCTCGCGTTCAAGCAGAACCCGGCCGAGCCTTGGGCCGTCACGCTCAATAAGCCGCGAGTGGCGCACGGTGGAGATCGCGAGCGGCAGCGGCCATGGCAACGCGCGCGGCGTCGCGCGAATCTACGGCGCGCTCGGCAACGGCGGCAGTCTCGACGGCGTCACGATCATGAGTAAGCGACAGATCGAAGCCATGATCACCGAGCAGCACAACCAGACCGAAGCGCTGCAGGACCGGCCGTACCACCAGGCTCTAGGCCTCCTGCTGAATACGCCGGAAGCCGTCTACATGGGCCCGAACATGCGCAGCTTCGGCCATCACGGCATCGGCGGCTCGATCGGCTTCTGCGATCCCGATGCCGGCATGGGCTTCTCCTATGCTTGCAACAAGATGCACGCCGTGGGCACGAACGGGCCGCGGGCGGCGCGTCTCATCGACGCCTTCTACGGTTGCGAGCTCTGAACGAGGCTCAGGCGCAGGCCGCGACGCCGCCGTCGACGTTGAAGATCTCGCCGTTGACGAAGCTCGCGTCGTCGCTCAACAGGAAGGCGATGGCCCGCGAGTTGTCTTCTTCGGTGCCGTTGCGGCGCAGCGGAATCCGCGCGGCGCGCTTTTCGTATTCCTCTGGCGTGTTGAGCCCCATGGCGCCCGGCGTCGGCACGGACGCCGGGGAGACGGCATTGACGCGTATCTTCTTCGGACCGAGCTCCGCAGCCATGACTCGCGTAAAGGACGTCACGGCGCCCTTGACGGTGCTGTAGACGGAAGTGCCCGGGTAGCCGCGCACGGCGACCGGGGACGCCATGTTGATCAAGCTCGCTCCGCGTTCGGGGTCGTAGTGCTCGAGCAGGGCCTGCGCCGACCAGAACAGCGCCTTGATGCCGACGTCGAGCATCGCGCCGAGGCGCTCGGGCTCGACCTCCTGCACGGGGCAGTAATGCAGAATCATGGCGTTGTTGACGATCGCATCGATGCGTCCACCGTGGCGCGCGAAATCGGCAGCGACGTGCCGGAACGTATCGCGGCGTGCGATGTCGCCCTCGTAAGCAACAGCTTTGCCGCCGGCTTTCCCGATATCCGCCGCCGTGTTGCGGCAGCTGTCGCCGTCGATATCGACCGCGGCGACGGTGGCGCCGAAACCCGCGAGGTGCCGGGCGAGATGTCGGCCGAGGCCGCGGCCCGCACCGGTGATCAGAAAATACTGGTCGCTGAAATTGTGTTGCATCGTTGATCCGCGGACGCGTGTCAGAAACTCGATATGAGCGGGCGTTCGGCCGTCGGCCGATAACGCTAGTTATTGAGATAGTAGCGAACGACGATCGGCGAGTTTTCGGCGACATGGCCGGCAGTCAACCTGGGCCGGAACGTGCTTCGGGCAATCACTCGGACGAGATTCCTCTCGGCGGCGTCCGTCACATTGTTCGTGCGGCCGATGATCTCGATCCCGTCGCTCTTCCCGTACTTACTGATCTCGAACGCAACGTCGATATAGCCCTTCGACTCCGGCGTCTGCTCGGACGCCAAAGGATTCCGGAGAAAGGCGGGAAGGACGACCGGCGTCTTGGGAGAGAAAGTCTCTTCGATCGAAGCTTGCGAGGTTCCTGCTTTCTCTAGCTCCCGGTAGGCCGCCTCATACGTCGCCAGCACGGCGTCGTTCTCGCTGCGGCCGTTCGCGAACATGAGGTCCCAGTCGGCCATTTGCACGAGCGACTCGACCCGAGTCTCCCGGGGGGCGGCGTTCGCCACGTCGTAGGCGAGCAGGCGGCGAAGGCTCTCTTTGCCGACGGCAGGGTTGCGGCCGTGCAGATAGCTAGTGCGAACCAGCTCCATCTCGAGGTTCCGAAGCTCATCGCTCGAGTAGAGCTCGTTGCGCTGCATCACTCGGATCGCGTCCGAGTAATATCGCTGCGCCTCCCAAAGGATCGCTTGTATCGCGACGCGTCGACTGCCGGCGTAGCAGTTTCGCTGCTCGCTGGGCATGGAGTCGTACCGCACCGGGTCGTAGTAGCAGCCGAGAATGATCTGCGGCGGGAACTCCTCTCCTTTGACGTACCGTTCGAGGAGATCCAGCCGCTTGTCGCCGATCTCGCGGAGAATGGGGACCGCGCGCAAATCGTTCGGGTTTCTGTGTGCGAGCGCGATCAGCGCCTGCTCGAGGTCCCAGGCCATCTTGAAATTGCCCATCGTTTCCGCGTTCTTGATCCATTGCCGTATCAGCGGCGCCTGGTCGAGCGTGCGGAGGCCGTAGTTGGCCCGCTGCACTTGTAACGCTCGCTCGATGGCCAGGATCGCGAGACCGCGATCGCCGCTTTCCTCATAGAGAAGGCTCAAGGTCGTCAAAGGCTCGACCAACGCCGCGGAGTACGCGCCGTTCAGTGCTTGCTCCTCGCGGATACGGTCGACGATCTCTGCCTGCCCGCCATCGCGCGCGACAGGCTCGAACAGGGGTTGACAAAAAACGAGGGGCGAGACGGCAAGAGCGGCGAAGAACAGGATGCTTGCCGTTAGTTTCGGCGTATCTGGCAGTACGAACGAGGCCATCGGATCAATCGGATGGATTCATGCTCCGCCCGACCTGTGATTGGTCGATGCATGGAAGTGTAACACCAAGAAACAGCGCATGATCACGCTCGATGACGGGGGTAGACCGCCGCCGGGATCAGGGGACGCGCTCGACTTGGATGAAGCCGTTCACCCCGTCGGCCTGGAGTCGTAGGCCAAACCTGCTCTGGTAAATCCGCACCCGTTGGCCGACACGCAGTGTGTAACGCTCCGCGAGCCGTTGCTGCCAGACTTGGCCGCTGTCGAGCGTGATCAAATATTGGTTCGGCGCGCGCTCTCTCAGCGATGTGATGTTGCCGACCCATTCGCTTTGGCCTGGCGCGTCTGCAGGAGTGCCTTGCCCCGGCGGGGCCGCAACGTCCACCGTAGGTATCGATTGTTGCGAGCTTGGTGCCGGCACACCTGCGGTCGCCGGAGCCGTTGACCCGCGGCTCTGGGCCTCGTCGACCTGCGTCTCGAAGCACGCGAGCCGCTCGTCCGGCGACTCGAGCTCGAGGCAACGACGCGCGTCGATCGTGACGCGACCTTGCTCCTGAGCAAGCGTCGCTTCGAGGTAAGCCAGGCTGCAGACGGCATGTACCACGACGCACGCCATGACGCCTCGCCGGCGCGCGTGCAGTGGATTGGGGTATCGCGTCATGCGGTTTGGTAGTGTACTCGACGGCTTGCGCTTCCGGACACGCGGCACGCAGGCCGTCGCGGCGTTGCGCGTCAGCAACGACCTCTTGTTGCGCGCCTGTTTGCATGGTGCTAGCCTCAAAATAGTCTGAGTGTCGCGACGACTAGACTCGGCGCTCAGCGGGTTGCGGAGCTTTTGGTCGCTTCGCGAGCTAATGAACGTGCCTTGGGGAGGAATCATGAAGTCAGCTAACGCCGCGGGCGTTCGCCCGCGTCTCGGAGCTTTGTCTCTCGAAATCAGCGAAATGCTACGCGGTAAGGCTGCGGCTCGTCGGCGTGCCGGGACGCCGTTGGTGCTCGCCGCTTCGGCTCTGGCCGCTTCGTTCGTCGCTCCAGCGAGCGCTCAAGAGCCGGCGGCGGTGCCGGCGTCGATCGAGGAGATCACTGTCACCGGTTCGCGGATAGTGCGGCGTGACTTCGAGTCGAACAGCCCGATCGTGACTGTAGACAGCTGAGGACTTCGAAACGCAGACCGGCCTGAACGTCGAGTCGTATCTGAACCAGATGCCGCAATACAACCCGGCTGCATCACCCGTCACGAGCGACGGCGACGTGCAGATCACGCCGGTCAACTCCGTCGGCATTGCATCGATCTCGCTGCGCGGCTTCGGCCCGAACCGCAGCCTCGTCCTCGTGGACGGCAAGCGCATGGTGCCGATCAATCCTCTGATGGTGACCGACGTCAACGGCATCCCTTCGGCGCTGATCGAGCGCGTTGAGACCATCACCGGTGGCGCGTCGGCCGTGTACGGCGCCGACGCCGTCGGCGGCGTGACGAATTTCATTTTGAAGGACGATTTCGAAGGCTTTGACGTCGACTTGCAGACCGGCATGACCGCGGAGGGTGACAGCGAGGAGTCGCGCCTTTCCGGCGTCCTGGGCACCAATTTCAGCGACGGTCGCGGCAACGTCACGGTCGGTTTCGAGGCCTACAGCCGCGAGCATGGCCCTCGAGCACGACCACGACATTTACCGAGAGTGGTATGCGCGCCCGGACACGACGGGTTTCTTGTTTAACCAGGGAATCAACGGCTATGCCTGCAATGGTCCGGAGTGCCCGCCGATCGACACTATTAACGCGTTGTTCAGTGACCGGCCGCCGGGCACTAACGTCTTCAGCCCGAACGGGCCGCAGAACGGTGTTGCGCGTGGATTCCAGTTTAGTCCCGACGGGAACATCTTCGTCAACCCCGCCGGCCAAGCCCTCGCCAGCATTGGAGGGTTGTACCGGGCCGACGGGTCGATGCGCTATTCCGGTCCAGTCGATGGTCTGGAATATGCTCTGATGAACGCGATTGACAATAACGTCCCACACCGGACAAACGCACACCGCCGCAGGAGTTCCAGACCCTGAAGTACACTTTCCCGGGAGCCACCATTAGCGCGCCGCAGGACCGGTATTCGTTTTTCGCCTCCGGTACTTTCGACGTGAGCGACACGGTGCGGCTGAAAGCCCGCGCGACGTTTGCGGAAAGCGACACGTCGACGGTCCTGGGCGGCACGGCCGCGGTCACCGGTTGGGAAGCCACGGTCCCCTTCAATCCGACTAACGGACAGCCCGGTGGATCCGACACTGAACTACAGGGATCCCGCGATCGTCACAGCCGTTCGTGACAATCCGGCGGCGTACGCCAATCCGAGTTTCATACCCACCGGGGCAGCCCGGCGCGCAACATCCTGTTCCCGCTCAGCTCGCCATTCTGCTGAACAGCCGGAGCCCCTCGACATACTGCACTGCCGGCACCACGCTTACTTACCGGCCCCTCTGCCGGCCTCCCTTGCGGCACTTGGGGCTCGAATACCACGGCTACCGACAATCCCGCCCTCCTCGGCACGCCGGGACCGCAGGCTCGCTGGCAACCGCAGTGGCTCCCGGGCGACAGCCTTCCGCCGCGCAGCACCTCGAACATCAACGAGGTTTGGCAGGTCGATGTGGGCTTGGACTTCGACATCGGCCAGGAGTGGAGCGGCGAGTTCTTTCTTTCGCACGGCGAATCCGGCACCTATAACGTGGCCGGCGGCAATCTGTCGCTGGAGCGTTACCGGCGAGCTCGCCGACCGGCCCGACTATGGCCGCGGCGCAAGGATCTCCGGTAACGAGCCGCCCAACAGTCAACGCCCATTCTTCGGTGCCGCCGATATCACGTGTACTTCCGGCCTCTACGCCACGTACTTCCTCGGCGACCAACCGCTCTCGGACGACTGCTTCCAGGCGATCAATGCGACGCTCCAGACGCGCACGCAGAACGAGCAGAACATCATCGAGCTGAACTTCCAGGGGCCCGTATTCGAGCTGCCTGCCGGTGAAGTGCGCATGGCGACGGGTTACCAGAGCCGCCGCAACTCCGGTGTGTTCAACCCGGACATTCTGCAATCGCAGATATCGTTCACCGACCAAGTCATCGGCGTTTATCCGACGGGCTACTTGGATGCCGAGACCTCGGTCGACGACTACTACGTCGAGGGCCTCATCCCGGTTCTCCAGGGCAAGCGGGCCTTCCAGAGGCTCGAGCTGGAGATCGGCGCGCGCTATTCCGATTACGAGCATACGGATGCGGAGAACACCTAGAAGATGCTCATTAATTGGGAGGTCAACGACATTTTGCGGTTCCGCGGCGGCTTCAACCGCGCGACGCGGGCTCCGAACCTCGGCGAGCTGTTCCTGAACCCGCAAGAGATCTTCACGGGCGGCGGGGCGTACGGCGATGCAGTGCGGCGTGCGCTCGAACTCGCCCTACGGCGCCGGCGGTACGGGAATGGATCCCGTGATCGGCCCCGGCGAGGTCCCCGGCGTGCTGCCCCCGCTCGCGGCCGGCCAAACGCCGGCGGGTGCGCTAAGCACCCGTATGATCTGCGAGGCATTGATGGGCGGTCCGGGCAGCGGGGCTGTCAATCAGTTCTACAACCTCAACAACGCGCCGCTCGCGACCGGCGGCGGATTCGCGTGGGTCTTGCAGCAAGGCAACCCGAACCTGAAGTCGGAAACGGCGGACACCTACACCTGGGGGCTGGTCGTCGACTTGGCCAACAACATGACGTGGTCGTTCGACTGGTACAAGATCGACATCGAAGACGCCATCATGCTGTACTCGGTGACCTACGCGGGCTACCGTTGCTTCGGCGCCAAGACGGTGACCACGCCCGCGGAGGCAGCCGCGCAGGCCGCAACCCCGGCCTGTCAGCTCGTTCCCAGGGACCTGAACAACGGTGTCGCGTTGAGCGCTCTGGTGTCCTACGACAACCAGGCCACGATCAGCACGTCGGGCATGGACGTCGCGTGGAACTGGAACAAGGACGTCGGTAGTAGCGGCAGCCTCAACTTCAACCTGCAGGCTACGATCCTGGACTACTACGAGACCAAGCAGTCGCCTGCACCCTTCGACGTCGAAACCGATTGGGCAGGCTCGCTGGGCCCGGCCGCGAGCCTCACCGGCACCAACTCCGGCGCGTACGATTATCGACTGTTCGGCTCGGTCAACTACGCGCGGAACAATTGGAACCTGGCCCTGCGGATGCGGTATCTGCCGTCCGTGTTTACTGCCCAATACCAGACCCAGCAGGCGATCAAGGAGAACAACGCCGCCGTGGCTGCCGGTGGACCGGGCATCCTGCTCAGCTACACGCCGACAACGGAGTACGAGTCGAACGACTACAGCATCTTCGATTTGTCGTTCGGCTGGAACATCAACGACATGATCTCGTTACGGGGAGGTATCACGAACTTGTTCGATACCGAGCCGGAGGTCGTGGGCTCGAGCACGGGATATCCGATAGGCACCAACTTGCAGGGTGTCTGTCCGGGTCTCGGGGGCGGGACCAGCCCGCCGGGCTGCCAGGCCCCGCTTGCATTCAGCCTGCCAGGCGCGGCAGGCGGCGTGCCGGCCGCGGGAAGCTACCAGCCTGGCTACTACGACACGTTGGGCCGTCGCTTCTTCATCGGCATGAGCGTCGGTTCTGGTTCTAGCACGCAAGTTTCTTCAACCCTCTCGCGGCGGGCCCCAAAGGCCCGCCGCTTTTTTTCTGGCGTGCGAGACGCGCCGACAGAGTTTCGGTGCGAAGCGCGCCTGTTGGCTAGTACCGAAACGTATGACGGTACTTGATTGTGAAATCCGCGGTATCAGAGTGGAAGCGATCGTCGCCGTCGAAGTCTTCGAGGTTGTGATTGAGGACGATGAACAGCTCGCGTCCCGCCTCGGGAATCCAGTGCAGGCGGCTGTTGATGCCCGTCGTGTCGGAGGCGTTGTCGTATTGGATGAGGTTCACCCACGAGAGCTTGGCTGACATGATCACGTCCAAGCCCACCCGCGCGAGCCGCACGACGAAATCGCCTTGGGGCAACTCCACGTCGTTGTAGTCGTACGCGATCACTGCTCTGAAACGCGGGACCGGAATCCACTCCACCGACGCATTCACGTTGTCGAGCTGGCCGTCGTAGAAGTCCCCCGTGGCATAACTTACGCTCGTCACGAAGCGTCGATGCGGCCCCGTGCTCACACCCGCTCTGACTTGATCGAAGGAATAGTTGCCTGGCGGGATGATGACCCCGTCGGAGATCTCGAAGGGCTCGCGGACGCCCTCCTTCTGGTTCTGATATCTCAGGCTCAGCTTGTCAGTGGTCTGGTTCTCGAGCTCGACGCGCAGCTGCGACACCTCGCTTTGCAAACCGCCGTCGAGATACTCGATGTGCTGGACGTTGCCGCCGGTGTATAGCGAGCGCAAGCTCCGCGCCGACGGACGATAGGTGTAGCCTAGCTCGCCGGTGTAGTCGCGGATGTCGCGCCGATTAATGAAACCCAATGCGGGATTGAAATTCGCTTGGACTTCCTTGATACCGACACCGCCCTTGAACCCGGCCGTGTTCGGCGCCCAGAGCCGGACGCCCCACGCGTTGTCTTCACCCTCGAGGCCATCGGTCGAGCTCTGCTGATACCAGGCCTCCGACTCGATCGTGCGGCCATTCGGCAAGCGCGTGTTCTGGTAGCGGAAGTCGACACCGGCGACGCTATTGTCGAGATTCGAGAGCGGATCGCCATCCGTGACGATGAGGCCGACGGCAGACTCGGCCAACACGTTGGCAGCGACGCGTCCCACGAACAGATCCGTGGGCTCCACGTTCTCGAACTCGTCTTGCCGGACTGCGAGCGTGCCGATCGTCCAGCGGCCCGCGCGGCCGCTGATCTTGCCGCCACCCTCGAGATCCACCGGTTGTCCCGTGGCGCTCAAGCCGATGCGGCGCGAGAAGAACGGCAGCGCGTTCTCCTCGAGCGGGCGCGCGAACGGCGAATCCATCGAACGCTGCCCGATGCGTCCGAACTCGTAGATGTCCGTGTCCTGCAGAAAGAAGTCTCGTTGCTCTGGAAAGAACAATCCGAACCGCGTCAGATTGACCTGGCGATCGTCCACTTCCGTCGCCGAGAAATCCGTATTTAGCGTCAGCGACGCGTTGAGCGACGGCGTGATTTTGTAGAAAACATCGAGCGACGGCTCTGTATCGGAAGTCATCGGCGCGTGGCGAGAAGCTGCGCCGCTCGACGGCGGTCAACGACGGCACGATATCCAAGCCCAAACCCTGTCTCACGCCCGCAATCCCCGTGAGCTCACCCGAGATAGCCGGGCTCTGCGTCCGGTTTCTCGAGACCCAACCCATCGTCTCGTTGCTGCGCGCGACGCGGCGGTTGAGATTGAGGCCCCACGTGTCGGTCTCAGGATTGAACGAGATCGTCTTGAACGGAATCCGCGTCTCGGCCACCCAGCCGTCATTGGCTTGCATTGCGCCCGCTTGCCAGATGCCGTTCCATTGCCACTGCACCTGGTCCGCACCCCTGAACAGCCCTTCCTCTCGAACGCCATGGGGGTTGACCTGGAAACGGTAACCGCTCCGCTTGTCGTTGTAAGGATCGAGAAAAATGTTGAACTGATCGTCGAGCCACGAGTTGTTGCCGCCCTGCCGCAGCACCTTGGCCGTCATGAGCTCCGGATGATCGTCCTTCATGTCAGCGGCTAGATACAGCGCATCATCGTCGTACAGCACCAGAAAGCGCGTCCGCTGGGTTGGCTCCGAGTACTCGACGGGCAGAATCTGATGAATATCCTCCGGCTCAATCGTCGCGGCCGCGGCCCAGGCTGGCTCATCGAGCCGCCCGTCGATCGTAATAGGCGCGTTCGTACGCACGGCCCCGAGCTGCTTCATCGACGCCGAGGAGAACTCTAACTGGGCGAGCAGCGCCCGCGGACATGCGAACATCGCGAGCGCGGCGAACAGCCACGCAGCCGCTGCAAACACGTGCTGTTGCGATGCGATCTCCCGAGCTATCGATGGGCGGCGACGAAGAGCGGGTGTTGTTATACGCATTACCCAGCCCCGAGAACCGGAACGGATTGTGCCACGGAAACCGCGCCGCTCACCCAACCTTGTAGATCACGCTGCGATTCAGCGCGAGCACGCGGCCGTTGCCCACACGCCGCGGCACCAGTAAGCCTGGCGAACGTGAAGTGATCGATAGAAGCCGAAGCTCGCTTTGGTTGGCGGCGCGATGCACTATTCGTGGAACGAGTCTCGGCCGCGAACGGCGACATTTGCGGCGTCGATGCTCGCATGCGTTTGCTTGTTTCAAACCGCGCCGATCACTGCGCAAACCCCAGCGCCTCCGCCTCTCGACGCACACGCGAGCGATCCCTCGGTCATGGGATGGATGGTGGGGGCGCCGCCGCCCGAAGATCGGCTGATCGCGTTTGCCGACGGCAGTTGGTTTCGGTTTCCGCAAACGCGCTGGTCGTTCTCACACGTCCGCGAGCTGATGCCGACGCGCGTCGTCGGTCGCGGCAGCGGGCCACCGACTGCGTTCTCGAGAAACGAGCGCACCGACATCGATGCCGTGACGTTTACGCCAATCGGCCGCACCGACTCGATGACGTGGAAGGACTCCCTCGCAGCGAACTACACGGACGGCATCCTGATCCTGCATCGCGGCCGCGTCGTTTATGAGCGCTACTTCGGGGCGCTGGCTCCGGACCGGCAGCACCTCGCGATGTCCGTGACCAAGTCATTCGTCGCCACCGTCGCGGCGATGCTGATTGCGGAAAAGAACTTGGACGAGCACGCAACCGTCGCACACTACCTGCCGGAATTAATGACGAGCGGCGTCGGCGACGCCACGATTCGCCAGCTGCTCGACATGACCACCGGCCTCGACTACACGGAGGTCTACACAGACCCTAAGTCTCCCCTGTGGGACCTCACCCGGGCCGGCGGCTGGCTGCCACGCCCGCCGGGTTACGACGGACCCAACTCGTTCTTCGATTATCTGCAAACGCTGCGCAAGGCGCGGCCGCACGGCGAGCAGTTCGCTTACAAGACCGTGAATACCGACACGCTCGGAGCGGTGCTTCGGCGCGTGACGGGCCAAACGCTGAGCGATCTCGTGAGCGAGCGCATCTTCTCGCAGCTCGGCGCCGAGCAAGACGCTTATTTCACTGTGGATCCCACGGGCGCCGAGTTCGCCGGCGGCGGTTTGAACCTCACACTCCGCGATCTCGCGCGCTTCGGTGAAACGATGCGCCTCGACGGCCGATTCAATGGCCATGAGATCGTGCCCAAAGCGGTGATCGATGACATTCGTCGCGGCGGCGATCGGGAGTCGTTCGCCAGGGCCGGCTATCCCACGCTTCCCGGCGGAAGCTATCGCAACATGTGGTGGCTGCTGCACAACGAGCCCGGCGCCTACAGCGCGCGCGGCATTCACGGGCAAGCGCTGTACATCGATCCGAAGGCGGAGATGGTGATCGCGCGCTTCGCCTCTCATCCCTTGGCCGCCAACGCCAACTACGACGCCACCTCCCTGCCCGCCTACCAGGCCGTCGCCGAGTTGCTGCTGGCAACGCCGCGCTGAAGGCGCGGATCGCCACGGATTATCGTTGAGAGGACCGCCTCTGGGGGTCCTGCTTACTCGCTCCTTAGAACCTTTCGGTCTAGCCTGGGGACGCACGCGCATGGAAAGCCCGCACCCGTGGCTCGCGCGGCCGTATAGTTAACGTGATCTCGGATAACAGAGCGATGACACCGACCCTGCAAGTGCAGGCCCCTCCGTTCGACGAATTGGCGTCGGCCTATGACGCGGCGTTCACGACGTCGGCGCTCGGTCGATGCCTACGCGCATTGGTGTGGGAACGCCTCGACGCCGCGCTCGCCGGGTCGGGCCGCGTTCTCGAGATCGGCTGCGGCACCGGTGAAGACGCCGTTCACCTCGCTATTCGCGGCATCGACGTGGTCGCGACGGATCCGTCTGCGTCGATGCTGCGGGTCGCCGCCGCGAAGGCCAAGCACATGGGCTGCGCGCAGCGCATCGACTTTCGTTGCATGCCCATGGAGCGACTCGGCGTCGAGCTCGCCGGCGAGCGGTTCGACGGCGTGTGGTCGAACTTCGGCGCGATCAATTGCGTGCCGCGGCTCGACGCCGTAGTCGCGGATCTCGCTGCGTTGCTAACGCCCGGCGCGCCGCTGGCCTGGGTCGTCATGGGACGGCACGTTCCGTGGGAGTGGGCGTGGTTTCTCGCGCGAGGCGACCGGCACAAAGCTTTCCGCCGTTATCAGCAAGGCGGCACCGTTTGGCGAGGCATGTGCATCGTCTATCCGACACCGGCCGAGCTCGCGCGCACGGTCAGCCCCTACTTCGCGCCTACACGACGTCGGTCGCTTGGCTTCATCCTGCCGCCGAGCTACGCCTCGGGGTGGCTGGAACGCTCGCCGCGGCTACTGGCCGCACTCACGCATGTCGAACGCGCGCTGCAGCGCTGCCAACCTCTGGCTGCGTTAGCCGACCACTACATCTTCGAGGCTCGGCGGCTGCCGGCGCACGATGCCTGACACTCTGCTGATGAACCCGGAATGGCGCGACCGCGCCGGCGAGCGCCGCGAGTGCGCGAAGTGCGTCTGCTCGATGTGGCGCGAGCCGCTCGCGCTCACGGACGAAGCGTTTCGGCTGGGAGTCGGTGCTCGTGCTTGACGCATCGCTGCCCTCGCTGCTCGAGCAGGAACGACCGAGCCGATTCGGGTTCTTCATGGGCAAGCTGCTCGGGGTCGCGTACCGGCTCGCGGGCAAGCATCGGTACGATCGATTCCGGATCGAGCGCGTGCTCGATCTGACGATGGTCGTGATGCCAAGCGTCGCCAATCCGAAAGTGCTGCGCACCGGCGAATTCTTCGCATCGCGGATCGACGGAAAACTCGTCTCGGCCGATACAGAGGTTCTCGACCTAGGCACGGGCTCCGGTATCTGTGCCTTATTCGCGGCACGCCACGCACGCCGCGTCGTCGCCGTGGACATCAACCCCGGCGCCGTGCGTTGCGCAACCGTCAATGCCCTGCTGAATCACCTCGATTCGCGCATCGAGCTCCGCCAGGGCGACTTGTTCGCGCCCGTGGCGGGCGAGCGATTCGACCTCGTGCTGTTCAATCCGCCGTTCCTCGTCGGCGCGCCGAAGGACGCCGGCGATGCAGCTTGGCGCTCGAGCGACGCACCGCAGCGCTTCGCGGCCGGGCTTGCGGCGCACCTGAAGCCCGGCGGCGCAGCGCTCGTACTCCTGTCGTCGTTCGGCGATGCGTGTCCGCGCTACGAAGCGGAGCTGCGGGCGCGCGGCTTTCGGCTCGAAGTGTTCGCGCGGCGCCGCTACGTCAATGAGACGGTGTCGATCCTTCGAGCGACGCCGGCCGCGACGCCAAAGTCGTCATGAAGACGGCGAGCGCGGCTAGCGATCTTGGACGAGCCGACGCCGGAGCCGGCGCAAAAGGCCGTTTGCTGCTGATCAACCCCAAGATGACCGCGCGCCGCCACGCGCGCTTCCCGCTGTCGGTCATGACGATCGCCGCGGCGCTCGAGGACGGCTACGACTCGACGCTGATCGACGGCAACGTCGACAGCGTAGCCGTGCGCGCCGCCTGCGACGCCGTGCGAACGCAGCGGTTCGACGCCGTCGGCGTCACCGTGATGGGCGGGCCGCAAGTCGCGACAGCCATCGAGGTGTCGCGAGCGTTGCGCGCGGTGCGGCCGGACTTGCCGATCGTTTGGGGCGGCTACTTCCCGACGTTGTATCCGGCGGTGGCGCTCAACAGCGACTACGTCGACTTCGTCATCCGTGGGCAGGGCGAGGACACGTTCGGCGACCTGCTGCGCGCGCTCGCGGGCGGCGAGCAGAAGATGTTTGCGGCGGTCGAGGGCCTGAGCTGGCGACGAGACGGGGTCGCGGTTCACAACCGCGAGCGCCCCTTCACGCGCAAGCACATTGCTCCGACGCTGCGCTACGACAAGCTGACGGACCCCAAGTCGTATCTAGCGAAGACGTTCCTCGGGCTGCGGACGGCCGGCCACCAGGCGGCGCTTGGCTGCCGCTTTCGCTGCACGTTCTGCGGTGTCGCGGCCATGTTCAAGGGCGCTACGGCGCTGCCGCCCGCGGAGCGCCTGGACCGAGAGCTCGCGTTCCTCGAGCAGCTCGGCGCCGACTCGATTCAGTTCTACGATCACAATTTTTTCGACCGCGAAGAAGACATGGTGCCGCTGCTCGAGGTGCTCGCGCGCCACGAGCTGCCGTGGTGGTGCTACGCGCGCGCCGACGCGCTCCTGAACCTCTCGCCCGAATCGTGGCGACTCGTTCGCAGGAGCCATTTGCGCATGGCCTACATCGGCGCCGAGACGCCGAACGACCGGCTTCTCAAGGCGATCCGCAAGGGCACGCGCTCCGAGCAGACGCTCGAGGTTGCCGAGGTCTGCCGCGCCAACGGCGTGATCCCCGAGCTATCGTTCATGGTGGCTCCGCCCGAGGACCCGGAGGGCGAGACCGAGCGCACGTTCGATTTCATCCGCCGAGTCAAGCGCGTGAATCCCGACGCGGAGATCATCGTCTACATCTACACGCCGCTACCCGCCGACAGCGTTCCCAACTCGCAACGGTTGAAGCTCGCGCCGCTGCTCGACGTGCACGGTGCGCCCGTGGAGTTTCCGAAGACGCCCGAGGAGTGGACGGAGCGGCGCTGGGTCGACTACGCCTGTCACGCCGATGCGCCCTGGCTCAGCGGCCGGTTGCGGCAACGCATCCGCGATTTCGTGACGGTGCTCCGGTGTCGTTTCCCGACGGTGCAAGACACGCGCTCTCCCGGCTGGGCGAAGGCGGCGCTTCGCGGGCTTGCGAGCTGGCGTTATGCTCTGCGCCGCTACGATCGAGCCGTGGGAGCTCACGGCGTCGCAGAACCTCATCGGCCTGCTCGATCCGCGCGTCACGAGCCTCTGAGCGTCCGGAGCTCCCCTTTTGCACGTCGCACAGATCAGCTTCTTCGTCGATCCGCAGCGGCGCTCGCCCGAAACGCTCTTGCGCGACTGGTTTCCTCTCGTCGACGTCGCGGTCGCCGTCGCCTCCGCGGGCGAACGCATCACGGTCGTTCAGGCGAGCATGGTGCCCGGCACGGTCGTGCGATCCGGCGTGACGTTTCACTTCGTGGCGCCCGAAGCCGCCGGCGTCCCGCTGACGCGCAGCGGCGCATTTCGCGCGCTGTTGCGCGATCTCGCTCCCGACGTGCTGCACGTCCACGGCCTGGGTTTCGCGCGCGAGGTACGCGAGCTCCACGAGCTCGAGCCGGGCACGCCGATTCTGCTTCAAGACCATGCCGATCGCGTGCCGCGCTTCTGGCGCCGAAGCGCCTGGCGGAGCGGCGCCGCTGCCGCGAGCGCCATGTCGTTCTGCGCGCGCGCGCAGGCCGAGCCTTTTCGCCGCGCTCGGCTGGTGCCGCCCAACGCCGAGATCTTCGAGATCCCCGAGTTGACGAGCTCGTTCGCTCCCGGAGACGCGGCCGCCGCCCGCGCCGCGACGGGGCTACACGGCGACCCCGCGATCCTATGGGTCGGCCACCTCGACGCGAACAAGGATCCACTCACAGTGCTCGAGGGCGTGAGCGCCGCCGCGCGCGATCTTCCGAACTTGCAGCTTTGGTGCTGCTATGGAACGTCGCCGTTGCTGGCGGCGGTCGAAGCGCGAATCGCGCGCGACGCCATGCTCAACGCTCGTGTGCATCTGTTGGGCCGCGTGCCGCACGAGCGCGTCGAGCAGCTCATGCGGGCGGCGGACTTGTTCGTGCTCGGCAGTCACCGGGAAGGCGGCAGCTCGGCGCTCGTGGAAGCGATGGCCACGGGCGTCACGCCTGTCGTGACGGACATACCGTCGTCGCGCGTCCTGACCGGCAACGGTGCCGTTGGAGCACTGTGGCCATGCGGGGATTGGCGAGCCCTCGGAACCGCGCTGCAACGCTGTGCGGCGACGCGAGGGCCGGCGACGCGCGCGCGCGTGCGAGCTCATTTCGACGCGCACCTATCGAGCGCAGCCGTTGGACGAAAGCTCGCCGCCGCATACGCCGGACTCATCGAGCGGCGCGCTCCGGCGTCTACGAGCGTGGTCGCGTCATGAGCGGGAGCGAGGCGACCGGCTCGTTGCTCGATCTCGCGCGGCAGATTTGGCGGCTGCTGGACGCCGCGCAGAAACGTCAATGTGTTGCCGTCCTGCTGGTCTCGATCGCCGCCGCATGCCTCACGCTCGTCGGGGTCGCCGGCATCGCGCCCGTCTTCGCCGTCCTTGCCGATCCCGCCGTCATCGACCGCAGCGCGGCTCTCGCGTGGCTCAAACAGGCGCTCGGGCTCGAAACGTCCCACGGCGTTCTGGTTTGGCTCGGCATCGGCTTCGTCGCGCTGTTGTCGCTCGCCAACTTGGCCAGTTTCCTCTCGATCCTCTCGATAGGGCGTTTCTCGCAAGGGGTCGGCGCACGAATGCATGCGCTGCTCTTCGCGGAGTACTTACATCGCGACGTGAGATTCCATGCGGGCAGCAACAGTGCCGTCCTCGCGACCCGCGTCGTGCACGAGGTCAACCGCACCGTCGGCGGCATCATTCACGGCGGCCTCACGCTCTGCGCGAGTGCCGTCACCATCGCCTTGATCACCGGGGCCGTCGTGGTCGTCGATCCGCTCTTCGCCTTGGCCGCGGCCGTATCGCTGGGCCTCTGCTACGCGCTGATCCACGCGCTCGTGCGGCGCCGGCTGGTCCGCAACGGCACGATCACGACGCATCATTGGAAGGCCCGCGCGCAAGTCGTGGCGGAAAGCTTCGCCGCGATCAAGGACGTCATCGTGCACCGCGCACAGGCGGCATTGACGTCGGAGGTCGCCCGCCACTCCGCGGCGATCGCGGCCGCGCAAGCGAGCACGCCCGCGATAGCGGCGAGCCCGAAGTTCGCGCTCGAGTGCCTCGTGGCTGCGGGCCTCGTCGCGGCCGCGCTCTGGAGCTACGGCACCGCCGGCGCAGACCGATGGTTGACGCATCTCGCGTTCCTCGGCCTTGCCGCGTACCGGCTGCTGCCCGCCGTGCAGCAGGTATTCGCGGCGCTCGCTCGCATCCATGCGGATCGTGCGGCGTTCGACGGCATCGTCGAGGACTTGCGCGGCGCTCGACGCCGGGCTGCCAACGAGCCGCCCGCGGCGCCGAGCGCCGAGTGGCGGGGGCGGCCGCGACAGGCGATTCGCCTCGTCGACGTGTCGTACCGATATTCGGCGCAGCGCGACGGCGGCGTCAGCCGCGTGTCGCTCGAGATTCCCGCCGGCACGCTCGTAGGCTTCGTCGGCCCGAACGCCGCCGGCAAGAGCACGCTCGCCGAGCTCATTCTCGGGCTGCTCACGCCGGACGCCGGGCGCATCGAAGTCGACGGTGTCGCGCTCGACGCCGCCAGCAGGGACGCGTGGCTCGACACCGTCGCGTACGTCGCGCAGCAGATCGCGCTCGTGGACGGCACCATCGCGCAGAACATCGCATTCGGCGCGGCCCCGGACGATGTCGACCTCGAGCGGGTTCTCGAGGCAGCGCGTGCGGCGCAGCTCGAAGCAGTCATCGAGGCGATGCCGGACGGCGTCGCGACGATGATCGGCGAAAACGGCGCGCGGCTCAGCGGCGGGCAGCGCCAGCGCGTCGGTATCGCGCGCGCGCTCTATCGGCGCGCGTCGCTGCTAGTCGTCGATGAAGGCACCAACGCGCTCGACACGTTGACGGAAGCCGAGATCATGACGCTGCTCGGCACGCTGCGCGGCACGTGCACGATCATTCTCATCGCCCATCGTTCGAGCGCGCTCGCCGGCTGCGACCTGCAGTTCGAGCTCGACGGCGGACGGCTTGTCGGGCGCAAGACGCTCGCGGAGCTCGCATTGGGCGCGCCGCCGCGCGAAATTGCGCGCCGATGAGCGACGCCACCGCGGATCCCTTCGGCGAGCGCACGCGGGCGCTCTTGCGCGCGCGCATGAGCGTGCTCGGAGGCGCCTTCACGGTGGAAAGCGCCGACGCGGCTCTGCTCGAGCTCGCCGTCGAGGCTTTCGGCGCCTTGCCGAAGCATCGACTCGGTCGCCGACCGCACCGATTCATCGTGCGACTCGTGCTCACCGATCACCCGCGGACGTGGGCGCGCGGTTCGGCGCCGCCTAGGCCCGTTCTCGGCGCCGGCGCAGGGCTACTCTCGGCAACCGTCGATGCGGGGACCTTCGCCGTCATGGACGCCGCCCAGTCGCGCGCGCTCGTCTGCGTTTCGAAAGCGATGCTACGGCAGCGCTACCATGCTCGTTACGAGCTCGTCGAGCTCGCGTTCTTGACGCTCGCGGCGCGCGCGCAAGCGCTCGTGCCGTTGCACGCGGCGTGTGTGGGCGCGAACGGCAACGGCGCGCTGCTCATGGGACTCGAGTGGGACGGGTAAGAGCACGCTGAGCCTGCATGCGTTGGCGGGCGGCCTGCAGCTACTCTCCGAGGACAGCGCGTTCGTCGCGCTCGACGGGCTGCGCGTGACGGGCGTATCGAACTACCTGCATGTCGGGCAGCACGCGTTGCGCTTCATGGAGTCCGAGCCTCTACGCCAGGCAATCGAGCGCTCGCCGGTGATCGAGCGGCGCAGCGGCGCGCGCAAGTTCGAGGTCGACCTGCGCGAGCTCGAGGGACGGATCGCGCGCGCGCCCTTGCGGCTCGCCGCAACGGTTTTCCTGTCGCGGCGGATGGCGGGTCGCCAGCCGGCACTGCGGGCGCTCGAGCGCAAGGCGCTGGTCGCCCGGCTCCGCCGCGAGCAACCGTATGCGTCGGCGATGCTCAATTGGCGCGCCTTCGAGCGGCGCATCGTCGACGTGCCCGCGTATGAGCTGCGGCGGACCGAGCATCCGGATGACGCCGTGCGGCAACTAGCGACGCTATTGTGAAGGTCGCACTCATCGTTCCCGGCGGTGTAGACCGGTCCGGTGAAGTGCGCGTGATTCCGGCTTTGCTGGCCCTGATCCGGCGGCTCGCGGCCGATCACGAGCTGCACGTGTTCGCGACGCATCAAGAGCCGACGCCCGGCTGCTGGTCGTTGGAAGGCGCGCGCATCCACAACCTCGGGCGGCCGCGCACAGCGTGGCGAGCGCTGCGCTCGGTTTGGGCCGAGCACCGCAAGACACCGTTTCGGGTTGTGCACGCCTTCTGGGCCGGACGCACTGGGGCGCTGGCCGTCGGACTCGCAGCTCTGCTGCGTGTGCCGAGTGTCGTCCACGTAGCCGGCGGCGAGCTGGTCGCGCTCCACGACATCCGGTACGGCGGGTCGGTTTCTCGGGCGCGGCCGCCTCTTGCAGCGAGCGGTGCTTCGGCGCGCGACGCAAGTCACGGCCGCAAGCGCGCCGATCTGCGAGCTCGTCGCGCGGCACGGCGTGCAGGCGCAACGAGTGCCGCTTGGCGTCGATCGAGAGCGGTGGCCGATGCGATCTCCGGTCCGCCGGCCGCACGGCGAACAGCCGAGGCTCGTGCATATCGCGAGCCTCAATCGCGTCAAGGATCAAGGTACGCTGCTTCAAGCCCTGCGCATCCTCGCCGATCGCGGCCGCGACTTCCGGCTCGACCTCGTCGGCGAGGACGTCTTGGGCGGGGAGATCCAGGCGTTGGCGGTCGAGCTCGGCGTTGCGCGGCACATCCATTTTCACGGCTTCCTGACTCAGCGCGAGCTACGGCCGATCGTCGAGGCCGCGCATGTGGGCGTCATCAGCTCGCGTCACGAGGCCGGTCCCCTTGTCGTGCTCGAGGCCGCCGCCGTAGGTGTGCCAACCGTTGGGACCGCGGTCGGACACATCGCAGAATGGAGCCCGCGCGCCGCACTCGCGGTGCCGTGCCAGGATCCCGCCGCGCTCGCGGCCGCGCTCGAATCGGTTCTCGAGGACGAGGACCTGCGGATGCGACTGGCCAATGAAGCGCACCGCCGCGCGGAGCTCGAAGACGCCGAGCATACGGCGCACGTCTTCGATGCGATGTATCGCGAGCTCGCGGGCTAGCCGCCGGCCTCGCCCCGGCGAACGCTGTGCAAAGAACGCGCGACTCGAAGAAGCTGTCGAGGCCAGTAGCTAAGGTGCTGCGCACATCTCGCCCACGGCGGCGGCACGAGTATTTCGTACCGAGCTCGCGCGCGCGGCGCCGGCATAAATGCCGAGCAACGCCAAATGCTCCGCGGGCACAACCGGCGGCGGTCGGGCCGGCTCGATGCCCGACGGCATCGCCGCGCGAACGCGGAGTTGGCCGCCACGGCGCGGCCGCCCGATGTCGGCACCGACAGCGCCGCGTGCGGAGCGATTCCCAGAATCGCCGCACGCCCTCGATCTGCTCCGCCGGTTCGCCGACGAGGTCTTCGTAGCGAACGACGAGATAACGGTTGCCGAGGCGGCGAGGATTCTGCTTCGCGAGCCGCAACGACCGACCGATGGCTCTCGCGCTTGCGGCCGCATCGAAGCGGCCCGGCGCGGCCGTGCGGTAGATCTTCGCCGAGCGACGCGAGACGGCACGCGGATCACGAACGAGTTGGATGAAGCGCGCGGTGCCGAGGAACGCGAGCCGCGCCGCATACGTTCGTTGAGCGCTCTTCTCGACCCACGCTCGAGGGGCGCTCGTGGCTGCAGCCACGGCGCGGTAGGCCGCCGCCGACGCGAGGAGTGGCGCGAACGGCTCCGTCACGCGGACTTCGAAGAGCCTCGTGCCAACCGAACAGGAATCGTGCGAACTCGACGGCCGGGGCTCGTGTTCCGTCGCTGCGTCCGAGCTTGAAGTGCGGCTCGAAGTTCGGATCGACGAAACGCGAGATCCACTCGCCGGCGAACCGGTTGAGGTCGCTATCCGTGGAAGCGCGCCGGACGACGTAGGCGAACGAGCTGAAGTAGGTTCCCTCGCTCGGCAGCGACAACAGCTCGGGATGACCGTCCAGCAGGTTCTGCAGCAGCGTCGTGCCGCTGCGATGATGCCCGCACACGAACACGGGATTAACAGCCACTCGAGCGCGTGCTCGCGCTCGGCGGCGGTTGGGACGAGCGAACCGGCCTTCGCGCCTCGCGCACGGTGTCCCGCGAATACCCGGCAAGGTTCTCCAACAGCTCCGCGCGAGCCGATGGCGCACGGGGCACGCGAAGCAGCGACGCGAGCGCTGCTTCTCTGTCACACCAATCGGGTCCGGCCAACATCGGTCGAGTCTACAATGCCGAAGCATGCTGCGTGCGCCGCGGCGGGAGCGTGAGTGATGGCGGATCCGTCGTCTCGATCGTCATGCCGACGTTCAATCGCATGGAGTTCCTGCCCGCGACGGTGAGTCGGTGTTGCGGCAAACGATGCCGCAGTGGGAGTTGATCATCGCCGACGACGGCTCGGACGAGAAACCCGCGCCTATCTCGAGAGCCTGACACGCGACGGGCGCGTCCACCTGCTTCGACTGGCACATTCCGGCAATCCCGGTGCCGCGCGCAACGCGGGCATCGCGGGCGCTCGAGGAACGCTGCTCGCGTTCCTCGATTCCGACGATCTCTGGGTTCCGAGCAAGCTCGAGCGCCAACTAGACGCCTTGCGCGCCAGTCCCGATTGCGGCTGGAGCTACACGGCGTTCCTCATCGTCGATGCCGAGGGTACGCCGCTCCCTTCGGAGCGAAACCGCCCGTGGACCCCGCATGCCGGCGCAATCTTCACGCAGGTCGTGCGCACGACCGCCTCCATCCGTCCCTCCAGCGTGCTCGCGAGCGCCGCGCTCGTGCGTGACGTAGGCGGATTCGACGAGGCGATCGACCTGCAGCGAGGATTACGATCTGTGGCTGCGGCTCGCGTTGCGGAGTCGTGTCTGCGTCGTCGACGAGCCGCTCATCCACGTTCGTCGCCACGCGGGCAGCGACAGCAGAGAGCCGGGCGGCGCCCACCGCGCGCGCGATTACTCGCTGCGCAAACTGGCCGCGCAGCTCGGCGGCGCGCATCGACAGCCTGCTCGCCGAAGAGCGGAGCCGCAATGCGCTCGCGAAGGCCGCTGCGATGGCCTCCCGTGGCCGACGCTGGCGCTCCGTCGGCGCCGTTTGCGAGAGCCTTCCTTTCAGCTGGACGTATCCCCGCTGGTGGTACGGAGCCGCGAGAGCGTTGGCGCGAGCGTGCATCGGTCCCCGCGCCGGGCTCCTGAAGCCGTGGCACGCCAAAATCAGCGACAGCGCGTCTCGGTGAGCCTGCAGCCCGAGCGCCAGCCTTAGTCTACCCGGCATCAACCGTATGATCAGTGTGGGACACTTCTGCGGCGCAGCCGCTCCCGTTTCGCGTACCGACGATCTCCGCCATTTTTCTACGGCGAAGTCCGGCGCGCAGAAACAGCGCATTGAACTGTAGAACGTCTGGCGCCTGATCCGTCGCGAACAACACGAACCCCGCCTCCATCAACGTTCGCTCGACGTCGGCGAACAGCTTCTGGCCGACGCCGATGAAGGGCTGTCTCGACCTCGACATGGATCATTCGGCGTCGACCGAAAGCACGCCCGAGCAGCCTTGAATAGCCTCGAACGCCACGCCCTCGGTGTCGATCCACAACGCGATCGGCTCATCGGCCAACGACTCGGCCACAAGCAGCTCGTCGAGACGAACCGTCTGCACTTGAACGACGGCTGCCAACGGCGAGCCGTCGTGCCGCCGGTGATAGTGAGCTCATACCGCGCCTCGCCCGCCACGGGCCTCGGATCGGTAGTCGGCTTCGACGACGTAGAACGGAGCTTCCCCTCTGCGATCGCTTGAGGCGACGGGCAAGATGCGAATGCCCGCAAGGCTGAGCCGGTCGTCCGCCGCCATGAGCGCGAAGTTCCGTGGATTCGGCTCGAGCGCGAGGATGGTAGCCCTCGGGCAGGATGCGCCGAAACAGTAGCGCATCGGATCCATCCATCGAGCCCACGTCGCACACCGTCTTTATCTCGAGCGTGCGCAACAGGCGGCAGAACAAACGGCGCGTGCTGACTATCAACCGCCGCCCTCGTCGCGCTTCATTCGCTGCGGCACCCGCGGCCGGCGGCGATCAGCGAATGCCCCAGTTTTGCATCGCGGCTTTCGCTTGCCGCGCCGCGCTCATGAGCTCGGCCGCACGCGCGGGCTCGCGGCCCTCGATGCGGCACGCTTCGACCTCGCTGCGGAGCCATCGATCTGCGAGCTTGTAGTATTCCTTGTCGCGCCGGCCCGCGACGACGTAGTCGCGGTCGGACGCCTCGGTCCACGCGAGCGGCAGCCCGATCTTGTCCTTGACCTTCGTGAAGTAACCGGTGCCCTTGATCGGGTAGGCCACGGTCGTCAAGAACACGTCCGGGTTGCTCAGCTTGACGTGCTCGACGGTCGCTTCGATGTCCTCGAGCTCTTCGCCTTCGTAGCCCCACATCAAGAACATGCCGACTTGAATGCCGTGTGCTTGCGCGAGCTTCGTGGAGTGTCGCACCTGCTCGACGGTCACGCCGCGCTCCATGCCGTCGAGGACCCTCTGGCTGCCGCTCTCCGAGCCGATCCAAATCCGATAGCAGCCGAGCTTGCGGAGCAACTCCACGGCTGACTCGTTTTGCAGACGGTCGGCGCGCGTGATGGTTTCGAATGGCCGGTGAATCCCGCGGCGCTCGAGCTCCGCCGCGTAGCTCGCGAGCCAAGGGTGGCTGATCGTGAAGACGTCGTCGGCGTACCAGACTTGGTCGGGATCGTAACGAGCGACAATCGACTGCATCTCGTCCGCAACGGCCTCGGGACTGCGGCGGCGATGCGTGTAGCCGTACACGGCATGCGAGCACCAGTTGCAGCGATAGGGACAACCGCGAGCCGTGATCAGATTGATGCTGCTCGCGCCATGGTGCGTCTTCCAAGCGTCGAGGTAGAGCTGGTGGTCGATCGCTTCGCGATCGGGCAAAGGCAACGAGTCGAGGTCCTTGACCTTGACACGCTCGCGCGTGTGCACGACCGCGCCGGCCTCGTCGCGAAACGCGACGCCGGGCACCTCGTGCAGCCGGTGAGCTCCGAAGCGCGCGAGCACGGCCAACAACTCCGACATCGTGATCTCGCCCTCGCCGATGACGATCGCATCGGCGCCGGCCTCCAGGTACTCGGCAGTGTAATTCGCGCTCTCGGGGCCGCCCAAGATCACCGTCCAGCCATGCCGCTTGGCCGCACCGACGATCTCGAGCACGGAACGGCGCGTCATGAGCGTCGTGTAGATGCCGACTGTGCCGGTCGCGCTCGCGAACCGCTCGTTGAGCCCGCTGCGCGGAGCGAAGGTGCTATCGAAGATTTCGACCGAGTAGCCGCGCGTCTTCAGGAATGCCGAAAGATAGAGCAGCCCCAGCGGGGGATACGGCTTCATGATCTGCCGTTCCTTTTCGTCCTCCGCGAGGAAGTAGCCGTGCGTGAGCAGGAGGTCGGCCATAGCGCTCAGGGCACGAGGCTCGCTGCAAGGCGACTCTCGGGCGCAACGTCCTCCTGGCTCCGACGAAACTGCGCTTCTTGGCTCACGATTATCCTCGCTTACGGCGGCACCGCATCTGTGTCCTACCGTACGCGACATTCGTTCATCCGGTTCGATTCGCGGCCGGTGCCCGCGTGTACGACGGTAGCAGAAACAGGCATTCTTGTGGCCACATGGACACTTCTAGGCCGCTGGGCGACGCGCCCGACCGATCCTACGTCCGCAAGCTACTGCGCGGAATACTAAAAGTCGCCGCCGTCAAAGCGCCGGGTTTCGGCGATGCCCGCAAGGCCATGCTCGAGGACATCGCTATTCTCACGGGCGCCACGGTGATCTCCGAAGAGGTGGGCTTGAGCCTCGACAAAGCGACGCTCGAGCACATGGGCACCGCACGGAAAGTCCGAATCACCAAGGACGACACCACCGTCGTCGACGGCGCCGGCAAGAAAAAGACGATCGAAGGCCGAGTGCAGCAGCTGCGCACACAAAACGGAGGAAACCTCGTCCGACTACGACCGCGAGAAGCTCGAGCAACGCGTCGCGAAGCTGGCCGGCGGCGTCGCCATTATCAAAGTCGGTGCCACCACCGAAGTGCAGATGAAGGAGAACAAGGCCCGCGTCGAAGACGCATTGCATGCCACTCGAGCCGCGGTGCAGCAAGGGGTCGTGCCGGGCAGCGGAGTCGCACTATTGCGCGTGCGCAAGGCCGTAGCTGTCATCGGCCGGATCGAGTGTGAGATTGCTCGTCTGAAGATCCGTAGAGCTCGGCGGCACGATCCGCCGAAACACCGGCGGCTTCGTGCCGGTGAGGTACACGCCGTCATTCGTCTTATCGTCGATCGCCACGCGCGAAAGCATCGCGGGCGAGCATTGCGTCGTCGGCACGCTCGGTCAGGGTAGTCACCTTCGATTCACTACCCTTTACATCATTGGTTGTGTAAGGACCGGGTGACGCCGGTTCCGGCAGGTTGTCCACCTCGGCCCTAATCTGCTCGTTGCCATTCTGGCATTCCACGTGATTTACCCTGCGCGGTCGCTGCAATCGGTGCGCCGCGGAATAAGAGGTCCGACTTCCGGCCCTCTCGGTAGCTTATACATCGAAATCGGAGCGACCACCGTTTTCCGGTTCATGACAATTCTCCTACAACATGATCGAGGCAAAGTTAGGAAAAGCTGCTCACGGGTGCAGGCGCACCCGAGGTTTCTTAAGCGTCAAACGGCTAATAGCTTGGATGCGGCCATGACGAGCGCCAGGCGGACACTTTGTCGACGCTAGCCCGCGGCTTTCATGTCGCACATCGCGAGATTAGGCCGCGGGCTGTCGCAAATGTAACGAGAGCTTCTCAACGAACTGCCAGTGATTGAGCAGGCACCGACAGACTAACCGTCTCACCACCCGCCGTCAGCGGCCCGCCTGAAATCACGATCTCGACGCGGCGATTGCGCGCGCGCCCATCGGCCGTCGAGTTGTCGCCGATCGGCATCGATAGACCGAGGCCCGCGACGTCGATGCTCGACGCCTGCTACGCCTTGACCGATCAAGTAGTCGCGAACCGTCGTCGCGCGCCGTAACGAGAGCTCGCTGTTAGTAGCGACGCTACCGACGCTATCGGTGTGTCCCTCGACGCTGAATCGCAGCCCCGGGTAGGACGCCACGATGCCGGAGAATTTGGCAGAGGCTCTCGCGTGCGGATGCGTTGGTTTCCGCGCTACCCGTGACGAACTGCACGCCCCCGATCTCGGAAACCAGGCCGCGATCCGAGTCGCGCGTCGGTAACGCAGCATTCAGCCGATTGCGCAGATCGTCGCGCGCAGTGGCCGCTACGGTCGCAGCGACACGCGCCACCTCGTTCGCTGCGTCGGTCGCCGCGTTGGCCGCAGCTTGTCGCTCTGCGTCCGCTGCGGATGCGGCCGAGGCAATCATCGCTGAGCGGCGCGCGTCCTCACCGGCGATCACGGCCTCGCGGGCAAGGCCGGGAGCGGTTTTACGTTCGGAACTTTTCTTGCCATTCAAAGCGGTTTCCGCAGCCGCCAACTTCTGATTGGCCGTCGCGTAGGCTTCAGATGTGAAGCGATCCGCCCCTGCGGCGCGAGCGATAGCAATCGCATAGCGGGCCTGCACGATCTCGAGCGGATTTGTCTCATCGTCGATCTCGACGCGCGCAACTCTCGCGCCCGCGAGCATTGCGTAGTCGGCACGCTCGGTCAGCGTAGTGACTTTCGACTCACTACCCTTTACGTCATCGCCGACGTTATAGAGCGCGATCATCGTGCTCGGCATCGTGACCGCAAAATGCGGCTCGGCCGTGACGATTAGCGCAAACTGGGAGGCACCGTGCTGCGTGTCCATCTCGCCCTTTCCGCCCGAATACCCACCGATGACGCCTTTATTCGTGGCACGGCCGTCGGGCGTCAACGCCCAGAGCACGTAGGTGGTGTAAGGACCCAGTGACGCCGGTTCCGGCAGGTTCTCCACCTCGGCCTTGATCTGCGCGTTGCCATTCTGGTATTCCACCTGCGCTTTACCCTGCGCGGTGGCTGCGATCGGTGTGGCGCGAAAGAGAAGGTCCGACTTCGGGCCCTCTCGGTAGCTATACATCGAAATCTGGCTCAGCACGTCGGAGCTGGCAATCGCTTCGGTCTGCTGAACGCCCTGTGCAAAAATCGCCGCGGGCGTAGCTCCGAGTGCAGCCGATACCGCAAGAGCGACCATCGTTTTCCGGTTCATGACATTCTCCTATGTAGTATCCGGAACGGTACGCCGAATACTTCGCGGGGTCCGTACGCCAGCACGCATAGCGAAGACTTATTTCGCGATGCTAATGCCGAGTCTGAGCTCACCCACCTGTCGCCGCGCAGCTCCCAACTCAGTTCGGCTCGCCGCGAGTGCGCGGTTGAGCTCCGCGACGCTCGCGGAAGCTCGTTCCGGCACGCGGGCGACGCCGCTGTTGTCTTTCCACTCATTCGCAAGAATACGGATAGCGGACGCGCTCCGTCTGTGCGCTGGCATACTCACCCGTGATCCACCGCGCTGTTCGCCACGAGCGTGCGCCGGCGTACAGACGCCTCCTGCAAGCTGTACGTAATCTCCGTTAGGAGGGCGAAGATTGCATGAACATTGTGATTTGGCTCGTCGTTGGCGGAGTGAGCGGCTGGTTGGCGAGCTTGCTCATGGGCACGAACGACCGGCAAGGTATCGCTCTCTATGTCCTCGTCGGAATCGTCGGCGCGGTCGCGACCGGTTGGCTATTGAGCGGGATGTTCGAAACATCGCCGATCAGACCACGGCGCGTTCAGCCTCCCCGGGCTAATCTGAAACTCAGGTGAGGAGACGGCGCATGCACGACTTCACCGCTCCGATCTCGAGACGGCTCTCAGCGGCGTTGCACCGAGTGTGGAAGGAGCCGACCGCCGCAGACTGGCTGCGAGTGTCGCGTGATACGGAGACGCAGGCACAGCCGGCGCAACTGGACGACTGGGAAGACGAGGGCGGCGCGACTGCGCCGCGCGGATCCCCGGCGGACGGCTAACCGAGCGGGCGTGCGCGCGTCTCGGCGATTGCGCGCCCGGGACTGCCACCGTCGACGACGCTCGGCGGAGCCGGTCCGCGGGCTTTGTCACGATACATCGCGTGGTCCGCTCGCCGTATCAGCTCGCCGTACTCTTCCCCGTCGACGGGGAAGATCGCGATCCCGATGCTTGTCGTGATCTTGATCGCGGTGCCGTCGACGAGAAACGGCATCGCGAGGTGCGCGCGAATTTTCTCCGCCGCCGCAACCGCGCTTTCCGCGCCTTCCAGCTCCGGCAACAAGATCAGGAATTCGTCTCCGCCTAAACGACACGCGGTATCGGAGGTTCGGATACACCGTACGAGCCGCTTCGCTACTTGCTGCAGCAGTCCGTCTCCTACGGCATGCCCAAGAGCGTCATTGATGCGCTTGAATCCGTCTAAATCGAGCAACAGTACTGCGACCTGGTTGTGCCGGCGTGCTCCGCGCGCCACCGCTTGATCGAAATGATCCCTCAGTAAGCGGCGATTCGGCAGACCGGTAAGCTCATCGTGATACGCGAACTCGCGCGCCTTCCACGCCACTTCCTCGAGCATTACCACTTCTTGCTTCATAAGCGAATCTTGGATCAGCAGCGCATCGATCTGCCGCAGCGCAGCGCCCAACCGCCGTTGGGTAGCCGCCAAGGCGCGGTAGAGCTCTGCAGCGTTCGGCAACGATTGTGTCGATCGCGGCCGCGGCGCGAGCGCGGTGACTCGCTCCTCCAGCGCGCCGTCACGTGGGCGTTGTGGCTGAAGGTGTGCTGCCATCTACGAGTTGCTCCATTGTGTTTGGGCAAGGAGCCAGGGGCATGCCGGCCACTCGCCAATCGGCATCCAAAGCATGGCTGGTGAACCCATCATCCTCGACACAAGAATAGGAGTGGCCTGGCGCGGCGTCCGTGCGCTATCGAACATAGTACGCGAACACGAGGTGCGCGAATAAGCGCGTCAGCGTACAGACCCAGCTGCGAATCGCCGGTAACGTCAGCTACCCATTCACAAAACGAGGAAAAACACATGAATCTCATCATTTGGCTTCTGATCGGCGGATTGATCGGTTGGGCGGCGAGCGTGCTCATGGGTACGAACGGCCGGCAAGGGATCCTGCTCAACGTCGTGGTCGGAATCGTCGGGGCGTTTCTCGGCGGACTGTTGTTGAGCGGCTTCTTCGGAACCTCGACGATCAACGAGGGTAACTTCAGCGTGAACGGATTGGTTGTATCGTTTCTCGGAGCCGTCGCCCTGCTCGCGGTCGTGAGGTTCTTCCGCATCGCGCGGTAGAAAGGCTCACAAACAATTGGAGATATGTATGAAAAGGTTCGCAGTATTGTTGATGGCACTACCGCTCTTCTTGGCTTGTGAGAGAGGGGCCGATCGAGCGCGTCGCCGAGGAGCTCGACGAGGCGGTCGAAGACATCAGGGCGGGTGGCGAAACGACAGGCAACCAGATCGACGACGCGATCGACGAGGTGGCAGAAGACATCGAAGACGCCACCGACGGTCGATAACAATCGATCGGCCGCAGCGCTTCCCGCGCCCCGCGTCAAGACGCAGCGCGAGAAGCATCAGGAAACTTCGATGGGCTCACTCTACGAGGGCAGCAACGAAGCAGCCCGACATGAGCGTGCGATCACCTCGTTGAGCGTCCGTACCGGAACCTCGCCGGCGGAAGTCGCGCAATGTTGCCAGCGACCGGGCAACCCGTCCGCAGAGACTTTGCCTTCATGAGCACACTGACTCATCCACGCATGACTACAGCGACTCCAATTTCGCAACGGCTTGCGGCATCGCTGCAACGGCTGTGGGAAGAACCGACCGCCGCGGAATGTCGCCGGCTCTCTCGTGAAACGGAGCCGAACTCGCTGGCGGCGCAATTGGATGACCGGGAAGATGGCACGAATGTGCCGCGTGACTCGGCAGTGGTCCGCTAACTGAGCGCGCGCGCGTACGTTTCCTTGGCGTTTTCGTAGCAACCGCACGCGGCGGCTTCGAGCCCGCGGACATCGCGAATTTCGAGGTTGCCACGACGGTAGTGGATGAGCTTGCGCCGCTGCAGCGCGCTCGCGGCCCGGGTCACCCCCACGCGCCGCACGCCGAGCATGTAGGCGAGAAATTCATGGGTGATTTGAAACTTGTTTGAATGCGCGCGATCCCGCGTCATCAACAGCCAACGCGCGAGCCGCGCCTCCACGAAATGAAAGCGCGTGCACGCAGCGGTCTGAGCGAGCTGGCTCAGGGATACGTAGACGTAGCGGTTCAAACCGCGCCGCAGTGCAGCGCTCAACGCGAGCTCGCGGCGAAATGTTGCGGCATCCAAACGCCACGCGAAGCCCGCGCCTTGAACCAATGCTCGCAGAGGCGAATGCGTTCACGCCGAGAATCAGTGAGACTCCGAGCATGCCCTCGTTGCCGACGAGCCCCACCTCGAGCTGCGCCTGTCGATCGATCGGAGCGATCAGCGATATGAAGCTATCGATCGGAAAGTAAACGTGCCGAATGCGGTCCCCGGGCTCGGTCAGCGTATCGGCAACGACGAGCTCGACCGGCTCGCTCTGCGCAAACAGACGGCGGCGGTCAGCCGCAGGCAGAGCAGCCAGTAAAAGGTTTTCCGAATGATCGAGCTTTGACGTCGGCATGGGAGTCCGGGAGCGGTGGCGAAGCAATCTGAACATGACAGCGTCGCCGATCGTCGCGACCGCCTCTGTGCGGTGCAGCACGTAGCGTGTCTATTTTTGTAGGGAATCACAGCCGCCTATGTTCGGTAGCGCACAGAAGCCAACCGCACTTCGCCGCAAAGTATCGGCGTGGGAATTTGATGGTGGGATGGGGTGCGACAGCCGTTTCTCGCGGCGCGCCCTCGGCATCGGAGATCAGACATGCAATCACGGGAAGCGCTTTCGCCAGCGGCGTTCCCGCTGTCTGCGGTTGTCGCCACTGCGGAGCTCAGTCGGCGGGCGCCACGAGCGCCGGATTTCGAGGCCGAGAACCGCGCCCTCACGGCGCTGGCTCAAACGCTCGGCACGTCGCGCGGATCGACGCTGCAAAAGCTGGCCGACGTAGCGCTAGACCTTTGCAAAGCGCATTCGGCCGGGATCACGTTGCTCGAAGCCGGCACCGACGGGCCCGTGCTTCGCTGGCGGGCGCTCGCCGGAAAGCTCGCCCCGCATCTCGGCGCCACCTTGCCGCGGGCGTTCAGCCCTTGTGGCACGACCCTCGACAGTAATGCTATCCAGCTCATGTCGCGTCCGGTCCGGCACTTTCAACATATCAAAGCCTGGAGCCCTGAAATTAGAGAGGCTTTGTTGATTCCGTTTCGCCGTAACGGCGCACAGGCCGGGACCCTCTGGGTCGCCGCCCACGATGACACTCGCCACTTCGACGCTGAGGATGCGAGACTCATCACGAGCTTGAGCAAGTTCGCTGCGGCCGCGTGCGATGTGCTGGCGGCCTTCCAGGCGCTCGAGGCCAAAGTCGCCGAGGGCGGCGACGCCGCGGAGCTCGCGATCGCGGCGGATAGCAACAAAGACCGGTTCGTCTCGATTCTCGGGCACGAGCTGCGGGGCCGGCTCGCTCCCGTCAGGAATGCCGTCGAGCTGCTCAAGCTCAACCCAACCGACGCCGTGACGAGGCGGTCGATCACCGAGATCATCGACCGTCAGATCGGCGGAATGACTCGACTGATCGACGATCTCCTCGACGTCGCTCGCCTGCAAGACGGAAACGTCCAGTTGCGGCGCACCCGCGCTGCCGTCTCCGAGATCATCGAGCACGCGGTCGAGACCGTCCGCCCGCTCGCCGCGGCTCGCAACCACACGCTCATCGTCAGCGTCCCGCCGGAACCCATAGTCATCGATGCCGACGTCATGTGGTTATCGCAGGCGCTGCAGAACCTTCTCGGCAACGCCGCCAAATACACGAACCCCGGCGGCGTCATCGGTATTAGCGCGGAGCGGGATGAGGACGACGTTGTGATCACCGTCAGCGACAACGGTATCGGCATTGCTCCGGCAGAGCTCGATACGATCTTCGAGCTCTACGTGCAGGCCGGGCAAGCACGGACGGAGCGCTCGGCTGGCGGGATCGGCTTAGGTTTGTACCTCGCCCGGCTGCTCGTCGAGGGGCATGGCGGCGTCATTCGCGCATTTAGCGCGGGTCCTGACTGCGGCAGCGAGTTCATCGTCAGCCTGCCGTGCAGGTTCCGCTAGCGCTCCTCTCCTCGGGGAGCGGGAATCTGACTGATGATGCGGCAGCAGCCGATCGGTCTCTTTCTTGACCACGGCGTAGCACTCGCAACACAGCCGCTCGAGCTCGGGCCGATCCAGCACGGTGATTTGCCCGCGGCTGTACCGGATCACGCCTTGCTCCTGTAGTTTGCCGGCCGCGAGCGTCACGCCCTCACGCCGCACGCCGAGCATGTTCGCGATGAGCTCCTGTGTCATCTTCAGGCGATCGGAAGGCAGGCGGTCGAGCGACAGCAGCAGCCAGCGGCACAGTTGCTGGTCCACCGAGTGGTGGCGGTTGCAAACCGCCGTCTGCGCCATCTGCGTGATCAGCGATTGTGTGTAGCGCAGCAGGATATGCAGCATCTGCCCGTGGCGGTTGAACTCTTGCTTGAGCCGCCCTCCCGTCAACCGATACGCGAATCCGGCGCTCTGCACGATCGCCCGGCTCGGCGTGGTTTCGCCGCCCATGAACAGCGCCACACCGACCGCGCCTTCGTTACCGACCACCGCGATTTCAGCCGACGCCCCGTCTTTCATTACGTAGAGCAGCGAGACGATGCAGTCGGTCGGAAAATAGATGTGGCGCAGCACGTCACCCGACTCGTACAGGACCGAGCCGAGCGGCATCGGCACGACCTTCAGATGCGGGAACAGCCGCTCGCGCTCGATCGCAGGCAGCGCATCTAGTATGTGGTTTTCCAGCGGACTGTGATTAGCGTTTGGCAATGTAATGGCCCGCGGCCTTTGCAGTGAGTAACGACGCACAGTCTACTCCTATGTGCGGTAGGGCACAGAGAATGCTGAAAGCGGCCGTACGCTGGCGCATAGAGTCTGAGGAAGTGAGGGGATGACCCACGATACGACGCTAATTGCGACGATCGCCGCCGCATTCGTGCTAGCGCTCGCATTCGGCTTCGTCGCCGTCCGTATCCGCATCCCCCCGCTCGTTGGGTATCTGATCGCGGGAATCGCGCTCGGACCGTTCACCCCCGGAATCATTGCAGACGCGAACTTCGCCGCACAGCTCGCGGAGATCGGCGTGATCCTCCTGATGTTCGGCGTCGGTCTGCACTTTTCGTTCAAGGACCTCTTCGAGACGCGGCGCGTCGCGCTGCCGGGAGCGCTGGCGCAGATGGCGGCGGCCACGGCTATCGGCGCGGCGCTTGCGATGCTATGGGGATGGAGCGTTGGAGCCGGAATAGTCTTCGGCTTATCGCTGTCGGTTGCGAGCTCGGTAGTCCTGTTGCGGGCGCTCGAGCAACGCATGAGTCTTGATTCGCCCGAAGGTCACATCGCGATGGGCTGGCTGATCGTCGAGGACATGGCCATGGTGCTCGCGGTGGTGATTCTGCCGGTGCTTGCGCAGCCGGAGGACGCCGCAGGCGGCGACAACGTCGCGACCGCGATTGCGCTGGTGCTCGCCAAGATCGCCGTATTCGTGGCGCTCGCTCTCGTCGTGGGCACGCGCGTCGTGCCGTGGTTGCTGATGCGCGTGACCGCAACCGGCTCTCGCGAGCTCTTCACGCTCGCCGTGCTCGCCGTCGCCCTAGGCATCGCCTATGGGTCCGCCGTGCTCTTCGATGTCTCGCTCGCGCTCGGCGCGTTCTTCGCCGGAGTCGTGCTCGGCGAGTCCGACTTGAGCCAGCGCGCGGCGGCCGACTCCCTGCCGCTCAAAGACGCGTTCGCCGTGCTGTTCTTCGTTTCCGTCGGGATGCTGTTCGATCCGTCCATTCTGCTGCGTGATCCATTGGCGGTTCTCGCGGTCCTGGGGATCATTCTGCTCGGAAAGTCGCTCGTGGCGTTCGCCATCGTGACGGGCGTTCGGCTACCCGGTTTCAACCGCGCTCACCGTGTCCGCGAGCCTAGCGCAGATCGGGGAATTCTCCTTCATTCTTGCGGGGCTGGGCGCCGCCCTCGGAATCCTTCCGCCGGCGGGACGGGATCTGATTCTCGCCGGCGCCATTCTCTCGATCGCGCTCAATCCGCTCGCGTTCGCCACGATCCGACCGATCACCGCTTGGCTGCAGCGCTCGCGCATCGAGACGCCGATCACCGAACCGGACGTTCCCCAAGCGGTCGGCAGCGAGAAGCCTCCTTCCATGTTGCGTGATCACGCCGTGATCGTCGGTTACGGCCGTGTGGGCGGCAGGATCGGACCGATGCTCGAGCAATGCGCCGTACCGTACGTCGTCATCGAGCGTGATCGCAGGCTCGTCGCGAGCTTACGTCAGGGGGGAGTGTCAGCCGTCTGTGGCGACGCCTCGCTCGAGGGAATTCTCGACGCGGCGGGCGTGCGCCACGCCCGCGTGATCGTGATCGCAACACCGGACGGCCTGCAGACGCGCCATGTTCTGGAACTTTCGCGTGTGCTGAATCCGAACATCAAAACCGCCGTGCGCACGCATAGCGACTCCGAGCGTGGGTATCTGGAACGCGCAGGCGTCGATATCGTGACGATGGGCGAGCACCACCTCGCTATGGCCATGGCGGAGTTCGCCCTCGCATGCTTTGGCGTACCGGAAGATCGCGCGCACCCGAACCCGCCTCGGGCGTGAACATGTTGGGTGCGGCAGCGTACAGAATCTGTCGGAGGCTCGCGCGTAGTCTAGCGTTGGGCAAATGCGGGAGCCGAAGAAAATGAACCTTGTCGTGTGGCTTTCGGAAGGCGTGACCTTGATCGGTGCCGAATGACGATCCGTATGCGATCGAGGATCACGGCGGCCCGCCGGCATCTCGCTCGCCGGCGCAGAGCGAGCTCTGCGGATCGCGCGCACGATTGGGCGCAGCCAGCTACGAACCTCGACGATGTCGGCGTCCCGTACGACGCCAGTCGAGATCGACGCGCGGAACGACGCGACGACTCATGAGGCGGGACGATGCAGTCAGCGCTTCCCGGTCAGAAAACCAACGAATGCGCCAACGGCAGCCGCAATACCGATCACCGTCCACGGCTTGCTGCGCACGTACCCGTCGGCTGCGCGGGCCGCTCGCGTCGCTTCGTCAACGGCCGGCCGCGCCGCGTCGCTTAGGCTCGCCTTCGCGCTGCTCAACTTGTCGTTAAGATTGTTCCCCACTATCGCATCGTCTGCGCCCGAGGCGTGGGCGGCAGGCTCGAGCCCGTCTTTCCCAGCCGCGACAACCGTCTGGATATCGTGAGCCATCGTTCCGCTAGCCTCGTTTAGCTCGCTTGTCCGCTGATTCATCGTCGGTCTCCTTGGTATTGGACAGCAAGTGTCCTGTTCACTGTTCCCATTCCAGGCGCAGTGCCGGCCGCGCTGGCGCATCGGCCGGCAGAAATCCCCGGGCTTCAGTAGGAGATAGAGGAGTTCGTTCCGTCTGCGTTCTCGTAGGTAATTTGGCGAGCAATCGGAGTTCCGTTGCCCTTGCATTTCAAAGTCACCACCACAGGCGTGCCCGCGGCGCGGACCGCGTTGAGGAGCTGGTCGCTCGTCTCGTATTTGTTCTCGCCGAACCAGCCCTTAGCACGGTTGAACGGGCCGCGGCCGGGAAGCGTTAGGGAGATGGTGCTCCGCGCGTCCTTCGGGTCTGACAGCACTACCGTGTTTTCGTTGGCATTACTGACCATGCCGCGAACGATGAAATCCGCATTGCTATCACTGCAGCCCGTAGAAGCGAGCTTGCTAAACTCTTGCTCCACTGCAGGCTTGTACGCAAACGCCGCGCTCGCCGCGAGGAACGCTGTAGACACTAGAAGAATCGGTTTCATGAAGTCCTCCTGGGACTGAAGCCGCGCAGCCTCTTATCAGCAGTCGCTGCGACATGGCTTCTTAGTGAGTTCTTGATCATTGGTTTCTTACCTTGTGGGGATTGTCCTCCCGCGGCGCATCACTGTCGGTACGCCACCACACACAGGACTGCGGCGCCGCATTGGTCGCGGACGTCGTCGCGGCGAAAATGGGACGTGCCGAAGGCGAGCGTAACGCTAGGAGCGAAGTCTCGCTCGTTCTGCCTCGATGACGGCCAAGTCTCCGCGTGTGTTGATATTGGCAAAAGTCTCCGGCCGATCGAGAAATAGCTTGCGCGCCCTCGAGCTGAGGCCGCATGCCAAGGGCACGAAAACCCGCGGCCGTGTGCGATTTGTTTTCAACGGCGCGACGGGTGGTTGGTCACGCAGTCATCCACGAGCCTGTAGGTGCCCGTCGTTGCACGCCCAATCATTTCCCGAGTGGTGTGGTCCGCGAGCGAGTCGAGCACCCCGTTCTCCGGAACGACCATCGCGACGCAGCCGTCGTCGATCTGGCGGTAGCCGTGCCGACATTTCCACCCGGAGCCGAACGAAGAGTCCGCTGGGAAAGCGCTTGCCGGCACTCGCACGGCGATGCATTCCCCTTCGAGCTCGCGGTATCCCTGCTCGCAGCGCCAACCGCGGTCATACGTGGTGTCGCTAGGTGCCCCCGCTGTCGACGGGCCCAAAGGCACGCCGAGTGATTAGTGAAGAACTCGTTCGGTCGAGCGCATCGGCATCAGCCAACGGATTGCGCCAAAACGACCGCCTTGTCGACCGAAATCAGCCGCCCGTCGTAGTTGGTCAAGTTCAATCCATTCATTGCGTTCTGTGCGTCGCCGCCCGTCATCATCTGGATGAAGCCGCGTCCCATGCTGCGGCCCGTAGCCGGATCGCGCGCGATCCTGACCGAAACTACCGTGCCAAATCGGCCGAACTGCACGACAAGCGACTCTTCCGTGGCAGAGAGGGGCAAATTGCTGATGTAAAGCGTCCTGCTCACGGCTATTCCTTTTCGTGGAGGGACCCGTATGCACCTTTGCCCTCAGCCGGCGGGAGTGCACAGCGGGCGCTCAAGGAGCGTATCTCCCGCTCATGGGATGCGGTTTCCGGAGTGTCCTGGGAAGAATGTGCATGAACGCCATCGTGCGACGCGGTGCCGCCTTCGGTCGGTGTGCTAACGCACAGACTTCGAGTTATCGCGCTCTTTCCGTCGAATCTAGTGAGTCCGCGAGTTTTCGCAAGTTGCCGCGCTCAATTCACGGCGAATCTATTGGCAGTTAATCACGACGAGTTCTCGGGCAGCGTGGCGAGCGCAGATGCTCGTGAAGGCAGACGGAGCGACGAAATCAGCTTCTGCTCGGCCCATTGATACCGCACGCCCTTTTCTGTCCAGTTGTGTGACACTGTCCATTCGTCCTGACGCGACGAGTTTTCGTTGATCGCGCCGACTTGCATCACGTCGAAGTTGCAGGCCGAGAGGTACTTGAGAACGTCTTCGAGCGGCACCGCTTCGGATTTTTCCTCGAGCTGCTTGAGCAGCGCGACAGCCGAGATCTGGGGCTTGCCGAGCGCCAGGAAGCCAAACACCGCGTCGACGTCGCGTTCGAGCAGTGGCAGGATGGCGCCGATGTCACCCCCCGTGTGTTCGACTTGCAGCGTGCGCAGCGTTGCGCGAATGCCTTCAAGGCGAACACTGATTTCGTTGAGGCGATCGTCGTCGGCCTGAGCCTCTATTTTCTTCGCATCGGCGGCGCCGGTCTCGCGATCGACGAGCCACGTATCGAGCTCTTCGGCGTCGCCGCGGACGATCACGAGCTTGCCAATCCTCGGGTCGAGGATTCCCATATTCTCCTCGTCGTCGCTTAAGTCGAGGATCAGCTTGCAGCCGAGCGCTTGCACGCGCTGGCGAAGGGTTTCAATCTGCTGAGTAGCCACTGAGCCTCCTAGTGGGTTTGTCGCGCCTTGCCGGGATGCCAAATCACGTAGACCCCGAGTTCGACAAGATCGTGGAAACGCTCAAGAGCGACGAGGTTACGGTCTATTCGTCCGGCCGGCGATTGACAGTCTAGCCGGTCGTCGAGCTCCTCGGGCGGGATCTGCAACGCTTCGTCGGTAGTCGATCCGAGTCTGCTGCTTGCTCGGTATCGCAGCAAGTCCAGATCAATAGCCTTCGCGCTCGAGTCGATCCGGTATAAGCACCCTGCTATACCCGAGGCGATCCGCCGACGCGCGCCTTGAGCTCGGTGTAGCCGGCACAATTCCGCAGTCCGGACGTCCGTCTTTGACAGTGGCGAGAAGTAGAACTGTCGCCCCCAATCGTCAGCTACACTGCAAGGGACCAGCCGATCCGCTGGTTCGTTGCCACCGCGCTGACAAGGAGACGTCCAATGAGCAGAACAGTCTATGTCGGCAACCTGCCGAACTTCGCGACGGAGCCAGCTTTGGCGGCGAGGTTTGCAGAATACGGTAAGGTGATTTCGGTGAAGCTGATCACTGATCGCGCCAACGGTCGCAGCCTCGGCTCGGCTTACGTGGTGATGGCGACTGACGAAGGCGCGGTGCACCTGATCGGCCAGATGCATGGCGAGCAGTACGAGGGTCGTCAGCTCACGGTGACAACGGCGACTGAGAGTGGCCGAGAGTTTGGCCGCTATCGTCCGGCGGCTGGATGGAAAAGAAACGCCGCCGAAGCGGAGTCTCAATCAGTGCCGTCTAGATTTAGGCGGAGCTCAACGCTCGGATAGCGGCGGGATGCGTCGGAACAGCACGCCGTGTTTCAGGGCGTCAGTGCCACCGGAGGTGGTCTCCACCTGCCCTCGGTGATCGCCGACTCCGGCCAGTAGGCACGGATGTACAACGAGAACTCTTCCCCTGGCGGCACCGGCGCCGTCGCGTACCGAATGCATTAGCTGCGCGAGGCGCCGCTTCTCCTTACATGTTACGCCTTGCCTAAGCCGGATTGCGGTACCGAACATAGTTCCGGCAGCAAGGGCGATATGCTATGCGCCTCTCTTCCGTCCTCACTGACGGACGAGAGGCCTCCCCGAGAGTGTACCCACACTTTCGATCGAGACCCCGCTTCGGCGGGGTTTCTTTTTATCAGTGGCGCCGAGGATCTTCTTTGCGCAAGTAGATTTCGGTGCCCACGACGTCCAGGCGCATACGTTCATGTCGGTCGTGCAGGCGTAGATAGACCTGGCGATCTGCACGACTAGCACGTTTTGGCTGTCCGAGTATTCGGCCGTATGCCAAATAGAAATCCGTCTCTTCGTAAGTCAGGCCTACCAGGACTTCCTGGCCTCGTTCGTCTTTGGCGATCGCTCGCATTTCCTGGAAGTACGTCCTCTCGGCGTCGGTGAAGGCAAACATTTTACGCAGTCTCCTTCTGGGTTTCGTGGCGCGCTACGCGCGACGATAGCGAGCGCGAGTGCCCGACAGTGCCTTCCTTCCGGATTACGCTAACTCCGTAGTTGGCGGTCCGTGATGCGCGCCCGGATCGAAAACGATCTCGAGGTGGTGCCGCCTGAATGGCCCTCGGCGAAGGCGCAACAAATGAATCTGCGAGGACGGCGAGAGTGTACAGGCACTAACTGACCGTCGCTGTTTCAACCGTTCACCTGAGAGATTATCCTCCGCGCTGCTGCTGCGGTCCGTACGCCAGCGCACATGGACCGCGCGAAGTTCCCGCAGAGCCTACCGGCACACGAGCTTATCTTCACGTCGGGTCACTTCATGCGCGGCGCCGCCAGCGATAGAGCCTTCCCCAAAAAATAAACCGTGGTCCATCCGGCAACCGGCGTATACTGATCGCGTCCCACCGATCGCTTCCATCCAGCCTGCAGGCATGGTGCCTACATCCTCTTGCTAGCGAACGCTACCTTTAGGAGGTAACCATGGGCAGAAAACTTTACGTCGGCAATTTACCGTATTCGGCCACCGACGCTTCGCTTCGCGAGGCATTCGCCGCGAGCGGGACCGTCGATTCGGTCAGCTTGATCACCGATCGCGATACGGGCCAAAGCAAGGGCTTCGCCTTCATCGAGATGTCGTCGGATCAAGAGGCGCAAGCGGCCACCCAGGCCATGAATGGCGCCACGCTCGAAGGCCGCCAGATCAAAGTCAGCGAAGCCAAGCCGAAAAGCTCGAGTGGCGGCGGTGGCGGTGACCGTGGCGACAACCGGCGCGATAACGCTGGCGGCTACGGCCGGCGCTACTAATCCCTTCGCAATTGATACGTTACGCCGCGGCGGGCTTGGTCCGCCGCGCGCGCTGCTCTACTCCGATTCGTCGATAAGGAGACCCAACGAATGGCTAAATCCAATTTGAACAACCAAACGAAGCGCAAGCGCGAGCTCGCGAAGAAAGACAAACGCGCGGCGAAAGACCAGAAGCGCGCAGTGCTCAAGGCTGAAGCCCGCGCGAAACGCGCGCTAGTGGAAGGCACGTCACCGTCCGCAAGTTCCGCCAACGTCGCCGTTGCTCAACCTGCGGCAAAGTCGAACGTGACGTCCCTTGCGGCCGCGGCGTTCATCCGCAAGATGAACAAGATGCCCGGAGCTTAGGTCTTCGAATTCCCGTTAGGCGTGTGGCTTGCCCTTGCGGCGCAATCCTGCGCGCACGCTCGATGTCGTGAGGACGGACAGATAGGAACGAACCTTTGCGCGGAGCTCGAGCCTTGCGAATTCCTGTGCGAATAGAACGCGGACTTCCGCCAACGACGTTCCCGTACGTTCGCTCATCGAGCTGATCGCTCGCTCGTGTCGGGCATGCTCGCTGCGTTGTGAAAGTGATGTCATGGATGTCTCCTGACGAGTAGCCACCTGATTCTGAGGGCACGCGCAGGGCTAGGTCGGTGCGTTAACGCACGGACTTCTGGCTTTGTCGAGCTCGGCGAACGCTTGCATATCCGTCTTGTCGAGCGGCGCCGGTCCGCGCGTAATCTCGCCCGACGAGCGCAGTGCGTCCATGAAATTGCGGCGTGCCAGGTGATAAACATCCGCCGTGATGACGAGGTCGCCGGCTGCCAAGGCCGCCACTATTAGCGCATCCGCGACATCGAAACCGGACCATGCGCTCAGTATTCCCGGGTCGCCGATTCGCTACTTGGCTGCGAAATGAGCCAAGCTGCCGCTTTGCCGCACAAGGACAATCCATGTTCAAGACTCCGAACTACAAGCAAGACAAGCGTCGACGAGAGGACGCGCAGAAGAAGCGCAACGCCGAAGAACAGGCGCGACAGGCAGCGCGCAAGAAGGGAGTGCCCACCGATCCCAGTCCGCAATGACGTCCGGGGCCGAATCCCCGGAAACGCTGCCCACGGCTCCCAGACTCCCCCGAACACGTCATCGCCGCCACGCGCCACTGGCTCGCAAAGGCCGTGATCGGATTGCGCCTCTGCCCCTTCGCAGCCGCTGCCGTTCGCGCGTGAGCAGATTCGCTACAGGGTCAGCGAGCAGCAATCGACGGACGGGCTGGTGCAGGAGTTGGCACGAAGAGCTTGCGGCATCTGCACGCGGCGGATCCGCAGCTCTGCGAGACCAGCTTGTTGATCCACCCGCGCGTGCTCAATGACTTCGGCGACTACAACCAGTTCTTGGCATGAGGCAGAAGCCACGCTCGTGGCTTTGGATCTCGGCGGCGAGCTGCAGATCGCGAGCTTTCATCCGCATTACCGATTTGCCGGAAGCGCGCCGAACGACGTAGAGAATTACAGCAACCGCTCGCCTTATCCGATGCTGCATCTGCTGCGCGAAGCGAGCGTGACGCGAGCCGTCGCAACGTACCCCGGCGTCCGAGAGATCGGCGAGCGGAACATGGCGACGCTGCGCGCGCTCGGCGGGGCCGGCTGGCTAGAGACTCTGCGCAGCTAGGGCAAGACGCAGCGATCGAGCTTCGCGGCGATAGGGCCGATCACAATCCCACGCGCTTCCGGAATAGTCGAGGTGCGCATTCGCCGGCAACTGCACCGCGACGCACGCCTCGCCGACACCCACATAACCGCGGTCGCATTGCCATCCCGCGCCGTACGACGCGTCGACGAAATAGCCGTTCACCGGTACGTCAACGGCCTTGCAGTCCTCGGCGATCGCTCGATAGCCGCGATCGCAAGCCCAACCGAGTCCGTAGTGAAGCGTTCGTCGGGTAGCCGTTCGACGGCACTCTGATGGCGACGCAGCTGTCGCGGGCCGAACGATAACCGCGCTCGCATTCCCAACGATCACCCGAGGCGTCGAGATGGGCATGCGGCGGCACGTCGAGCGCGACGCAGGTCTCGGCAACAGTCCGATACCCGCGCTCGCATTGCCAACGATCGCCCGAGGAGTCTAGATACGCGTGCGGCGGCACCTCGATCGCGATGCAGGTTCTCTCTCGCGCTCGATAGCCTCGCATACACTCCCAACCGCGCCCGTAAGAGCCGATCGTCAGAAACGCGTTGGCCGGCAGCTCGATGGCTGCGCAGGCCTCCGTTGACTCTTTGATAGCCCCGATCGCATTCCCAGCCGGTCCCATAAGTGCTTGCGCTCGCATGCTCGGGTATTCCAACAGCACGGCTCTGGGCGTACAGGACGCTCGGGCTTACGGTCGAAACCGCCAACAGCATCAAGGTGTGCCGAAAAGGCTCTACGTCGTCGATGGTCGCTCATGTTCATTCCTTGTGTGCACCGAGCCTCGAACGAGGTCGGTGGGCGGACGATCAATGGGGGCACGAGCCTAGGCGCAGGCGACCACTCGGTCCGTACGCCAGCGCACAGACACGGCTAGCGACGCTGCCCGGATCCGTGCCCGAGAACCGGCAAGCGATCAAAGCCGTTGGAGCGCGACCAAGTGAGCAGGACGTCGAGTCGCCAATGCTCCTGGCGGTACGGGAGCCGCGGCAGCGGCGTCAAACCCAATTTCTCGGCGCGCTGCTGGCACTCCAAGGTGCTGCGCAGACCGAGTAGCTCCGGAGTCACCACGAGCTGCCGGCTCTGCATGTTTGCCGACGAAACCAGCCTTTTCATGGCGATCTCCACGTCTAATCGACCTACGTTACGCGCCTATCGCGGTGCGCTCTGTACGCTGGCGCGCTTTGCGTAGGCTGGCGGTCCATCTCAGCGATGAGTAGCGCCTGATCGTCGACTTCATTGCACCAAACCGTGAAGCGCTCGAGCCGGTTCGAGCCAAACGATGTCAGCAATGCGACGTCGGCGGCGTCGCGGCCGCGCGCCATCAGGATGCGGCCGACCCGCGGTACGTTGTGGCGAGGATCGAACGTGTGCCAGCGATCGCCGAGGTACGCTTCGAACCAGGCACTGAAGTCCATCGGGTCGGGCACCGCCGGCACACGGATGTCGCCGAGATAGCCTGCGCAGTACCGAGCCGGAATGTTGAGGCAGCGACACAGCGTCACGGCCAGATGGGCGAAATCGCGACACACGCCGACTCGCTCCCGGTACGCCTCGTAAGCAGTGCGGGTATTGCGCGCTTGCAAGTAATCGAACTTCAGGTGCCGATGCACGAAGTCGCAGACGCGCTGCACCCGCGGCCAGCCGGGAGCCGTCGCACCGAATAGTTGCCACGCTAGGATGACCATCCGGTCGACCTCGCAATAGCGGCTCGCGATCAAAAACTCGAGGACGTCGTCTGGCAGCTCGTGGATCTCTCGCTGCGTCGCCGTGGGATCTTGCCGGTCAGGCTCGCCGTCGGACTCGATCACCGCGTCGTTCCACAGACGTATGCGTCCAGCCGGCGCAGTGAACCGGCCGCAGCGATTGCCGAAACCGTCGAAGTATCCCGTGACCCGCACATCAGGGTCGATCAGCAGACACTCGTCGCGCCGAACTGCAGGTCGGCACGATGGATGCAAATAGAGCAGCGCGACGATGGGCGTCGGCACGGGGTGCTCGAAGACGATGTCGTAACCTATGCGGATCAACATATCCGACGTCTGCGGGACTCACCGTGTTGCGGAAAAAGGGACCCCGGTGGCAAGCCACCGAGATCCTGAAACCGCCAGTCCTTTTTCTTAAAGGAGGAGACCGGCGGTGGACGGGTCAAATAACCACATCCGCCCCTAGTGGCTCTGTGCGCCAGCGTACACACGGCAAACGCTGGAGGGCTCAGTGTCAGTGTTCCCGCGGCAGCAGCCGACAAATCGCCCCGTCCCGACCAATAAATCAATTAGATAGACGCGTTTCTTACAGCTGTTTCCCACGTTCCGCGTGCGTCCCCGCGAGTCCGTGCATACTCACCGCAGAGTCGCTCTCCTATTTAGATCCGCGTCGTTGGGCGCGCAGGATATTGCGGGCAAGCGGGCCAAGCGCGGCGTAACGGCGTGCGGTATATTTTTTCCCTCGGTCTGTCGCCGGGCACGGGCGCAGGGAGACTTCCATGGCTGACGATCGCGATTCGCGTCCGCAGGCGCTTTCCGTTCAACGTCGCAGATTTCTGCAAACCGGTGCGCTGGCCGGCGCGGCGCTCGTGGCTCCGGCCGGCGCCGCGCGCGCGCAGTCCGCGACGGCCGAAGCCGCGCAGCGCGGCACGGCGACGCCGCTCATGACGGCCGCCGCCGAGGCTGCGCCACCTGCCGACGTGCAGACCCTTGCGGCCGACGAGCGCAGCGGCTCCGACTTCATGGTCGACGTGTTCAAGTCGCTCGATTTCGACTACATCTGTGCAAATCCCGGATCGAGCTTCCGCGGCCTGCACGAGTCGTTCATCAACTACGGCGGCAACGCGCAGCCGGAGCTCATCACGTGCATGCACGAGGAGTCCTCCGTCGCGATGGCGCACGGCTACTTCAAGGCATCGGGCAAGCCGCTCGCCGTGATGGCGCACGGCACGGTAGGCCTTCAGCACGCCGCGATGGCGCTCTACAACGCGTGGTGCGACCGCGTGCCGGTGTATCTGATCATCGGCAACCACGGCGACGCGGCGTTGCGCCGCGGCGCGGAGTGGTACCACGGCGTGCAGGACGCCGCGCTCATGGTGCGCGATTACACGAAGTGGGACGACACGCCGTGGTCGCTCGCGCACTTCGCCGAATCGGCCGTGCGCGCGTACAAGATCGCGCTCACGCCGCCGATGGCGCCCGTCGTGCTCGTGCTCGACGGCCATCTGCAGGAGGAGCCGGTCAGCAGGGCGGCGCCGCTCGCGATTCCGAAGCTCACGCTGCCCGTGCCGCCGCAGGGCGAGTCGGGCGCCGTCGAGGAAGTCGCGCGGCTGCTCGTCGAAGCGGAGAACCCGGTGCTCGTCGCGGACCGCCTCGCGCGCACGCAGAACGGCATGAGCCTGCTGATCGAGCTCGCGGAATTGCTGCAAGCGGGCGTGATCGATCAGGGCAGCCGTATGAACTTTCCGTCGCGCCATCCGCTGAATCAGAACCAGCGCGCGGCCGCCGCGATCGCCGATGCCGACGTGATCGTCGGCCTCGAGCTCGCGGATTTCTGGTCGACCGTGAACACGCTGCGCGATCAACTGCACCGCTCGCAGCGCCGCGTCGCGCCGCCGAACACGAAGCTCGTGTCGATCACGACGGGCGACCTTTACATCCGCGCGAACTATCAGGACTTCCGGCGGATGCAGGAAGTCGACATCGCGATCGCGGCCGATGGCGAAGCGACGCTGCCTTCGCTGATCGAAGCGGTCCGTCGGCTCGCGAGCCCGGGCCGGCAGCGCGCATTCGAGGCACGCGGCGCGACCCTTGCGCAGGCCAGCCGCGCGGCGGCGGAGGCCTCGCGCGTCGCGGCGTCGTACGCGTTCGACGCGAGCCCCGTCAGCACCGCGCGCTTGTGCGCGGAGATCTGGGCGCAGATCAAGAGCGAGGACTGGGCGCTCGTCTCGAGCTACTACAGCGACGCGGGCGGGTGGCCGCGCAAGCTCTGGGATTTCACGAAGCCGTATCAGTGGCTCGGCGACGCGGGCGGCGGCGGCATCGGCTACGGCGCGCCGGCTTCGGTCGGCGCCGCGCTCGCGAACCGCGAGCAGGGCCGGCTGTCGGTCGCGATTCAGACGGACGGCGACCTCATGTACGCGCCGGGCGTGCTCTGGACGGCCGCGCATCACGGCATTCCGCTGCTCAGCGTGATGAACAACAACCGCGCGTATCACCAGGAGCTCATGCACGTGCAGCGCATGTGCAACGCGCGCAACCGCGGCGTCGATCGCGGGCGGCTCGGCAGCGAGATCACGGACCCGAACATCGACTACGCGAAGATGGCGAGCGGCCTCGGCGTGCACGCCGAAGGCCCGATTACCGATCCCAAGGAGCTCGGTCCCGCGCTGCAGCGCGCGATCGCCATAGTGAAGCGCGGCGAGCCCGCGCTGATCGACGTCGTGACGCAGGTGCGCTGAGCATGGGCGCGCGCGTCAGGGCGGGCGTGTTGCTCGTGGCATTGGCTGCGGCCGCTCACGCGCCGCGCGTGGCCGCGCAAGCGAGCGGCGGCGCGGACGCGCGCGCGGCAGCGTTCGCACAAAGCGGCTGCGGGGTTTGCCACGGCGCGGACGGCGCTGGCACGACGGCCGGCCCGCGCCTCGCCGCCAGCGGGCTTACGCTCGCCGAGTTCACCGCGGCCGTGCGGCGCGGGCAGCGCACGATGCCGGCTTACGGCGCGCAGGCGCTGTCCGACGAGCGTCTCGCCGAGATCTATGCGTATCTGCAGTCGCAGCGTGCGCCCGACGTCGCGACGGGTCGCGCCGAAGCGGGCGCGCGGCTGTTCGCGGCGTACGGCTGTTACTCGTGCCACGGCAACGAGGCGCAGGGCGGCGTGACCGGACCGCGGCTAGGGCCCGCGCCGATCACGTTCGCGCGTTTCGAGTGGTACGTGCGGCATCCGAGCCTGCAAATGCCTCCGTACTCGGCTGTCATCGTGTCGGATCAGGACCTCGCGGACATTTACGCGTTCGTCGAGTCGCGGCCGAGGCCGCCGCCGATCGACAGCATTTCGTTGCTGGCGCCGTAGCGCGACGTCTTCACGACTGACGGCTCGCGCTCAAGTCGTGCTGCTCGAACGGGTCTGCGACGAGATCGAAGATCTGTCACTCGCGCTCGAAATCGAAAATGTCGTCCTCGACCTCAGGGCGCTGCATGCCCTCCTCGAAATATTCCTCCCAGATTCGCGCCCATGGCCGGTCGTACCAGTCGGGGATGCGGTATTCGATGACGGTACCCGGCAGCACCGGCTGGAGTCGACCGTTGATGTTCCAGAGGTACTGCTGACACTCTTTCCACTGGTAGCGCATCTCGGACTCCGGTCCCTCGAGATAGGTGTAGACCACGTCGAGACGCATCGGAGCGACGAACGCCAGCGGGTCGTACATCGTGATTTCGAGGCGGATGTTGCGTTCCTCGTCACGCGTATAGATCTCGATCGCCTCGAATTCATTGCTGAACTCGGGGAATGAGTGGGACATCGACCAGCCTTGCACGTTGTCCGTCCACGCGACGAGCGTCTCCTCGTTCCAGAAGCCGACCGTCTCCCCGTACCACTGCGAGATCAGGGTCACGTGCTTCTGGCCAATGAGGATCTGACGAAGAATGTTGAGGGCGGTGCCGGAGAGGAGTTGCACCTGGTGAGGCGTCACCGAGACCTGGATGTCGCGAATGCCCTGGGCCCACCAGCGGATCAAGCCTTCCGGGTAGCACGTCGATGACATCCACTGCGGCGAGTTGCTGACCGCAACGTGATAGAGCGCCTGAGCAAACCGCTGCTGATATTCCGGCGTCAGCATCTGCATCAACGTCCCGGCTTGGACGTTGTTGCCGAAGGTCCACTGCTCTTGCTGGAGGGTGCGGGAGTTGTAATAGCCGTCCCAGGCCGGCGGCGGGTTGTTGCGATCGTAGATCGTCGGTCCGCCCTTCGCTTTCGCCTGCGCGAGCAGCGCGTTGTAGTGCTCCTCGGCTGTCGCATACGGATACGGGCTCTTCAACTCTTCTACCGAAAGCCCGTGTTCGCAGTCCCCCCACTCGCCAACGAAATCGTCCACCCACATCTCGTCGATTCGCTGCGGCGTGTTGCAGCGCGTGTAGCGCGGATCCTCCCAATACTCGGAATCGAGGTAGAAGTCCTTGGTCGTGAAGAGATCCACCGGCAGCGGCTCTACACCCCGCGGCGGCTGCGCCTCGATGGTCTCCTGCGCCAACACTGCCGCTCCGAGCACCAGTGTTGCTGTCAACGCAACCGCCGACGCACCCGTGATAACTCTCGTAACCACCTTCTGCTCTCCCCTTAGAGTTGTTCGGTGCTCTTAGCGGTGCCGAGCTGAAACCGCTCGCCGCCTCAGGGCAGCGCGAACGCGACGAGCCTCTCGCCGGCAACGGCGGCGACATACTGTTTGCCGTCGCGCCCGAGGTAAGTCATCGGATTCGCGTTGATGCTGCCGTCCAACGTGGCCTCCCAGAGCTGATTGCCGGTCGTGATATCGAACGCCCGGAAGCGCCGGTCGCTGGTCGCGCCGACGAACACGAGGCCACCCGCGGTTACGCTCGGCCCCGCGCTGCCCGTGCTGCCCGTGAGCTGCTTCTCGGGCGGCAGCGCCTCGGAAATACCGAGCGTGGTCTCCCAGGCAACTTCGCCCGAGCTCGCATCGATCGCGACGAGGCGCGACCACGGCGGCCGATAGCAAGGCAGCGACCCGACTCGCTCGCCGGCCTCGTTCATGAGCGGCGCGCTGAACGAAAAATACGGACCCGCGCCGTCGACGCTGCCGCGATCGTACGGAATCGTCGAGCCCTCGGTGCCGTTGCCGTAGTTCTCGCCGGGCCGCTTGCGTTCGACCCAGCCGACGAGCGAAGAGCTGTTCGCATGCATGATGAGCAGATCCGCGAGTGGGGTCGGCGGCAACGCCGCCCCAGTTGACGCCGCCGAGAGCGCCAGGCAATTGCAGACTGCTGCGCGGCGGTGCGCCGTCCTCATGAAACACGAACGGCGTGTAAGGCCCCGCGTTGAAGAACCCGCCGCTGCGCTCCCAGAGCGCTTCGCAAGCCTGCAGCGTGCTCAGGCGTCGTGTCCTCCGGGCGCACCATGTCGAGCTCGCGATCGAATGTTACGCGCGCGACCGGCTCGGCCGGCTTGAGGGGAAACGGCTGCGTCGGCGAGTACCACTCGTCGGGCACGTTGCCGATCGGCACGGGACGCTCCTCGACGCCGAAGATCGGCTCGCCCGTGACACGGTCGAGGATGAAGACGTAGGCCGTCTTGCCCACCGACGCGAGCGCCGGCACCGTGCGGCCTTCGCGCTCGATGTCGACGAGCACGGGCGGATTCGGCAGATCGAAATCCCAGAGGTCGTGGTGCACGGTCTGGAAGTGCCACCGATACTCACCGGTCGACGCGTCCACGGCGACGATGGAGTTGCTGAACAGATTGCTTCCGGGCCGGTCGCCGCCCCAGTAGTTGCCGGCCGCGCTCGACACCGGCATGTAGAGAACGTTGCGCGCCGCATCGAGCGTCATGTAATAGGCCCAGACGTTGGCGCCGGAACGGTTGCGCCAGCCGTGGTCGAGCCAGGTCTCGTGTCCCGGCTCGCCGGGCAGCGGCACGGTGTGAAAGGTCCAGACGAGCTTCCCCGTGCGCGCGTCATACGCGCGCGTGTCGCCGGCGAGACCCTGATTGAGCTCACCGGTCCGCGCGCCGAGGATCGCGAGGTTGCCGTAGATCAGCGGCACACCGCGCCACGGCACGACGACCTGCGCGACGCCGTCGCGCCCGAAGCCGCGCGCCGGTGCGCCGCTCGCCGCCTCGAGCGCAATCAACGTCGGCCCGGCCATGACGAGGATGCGCGCGCCGAGCTCGCCGTCGCCAGGCCAATACGCGACACCGCGCGCCTCCGTGCCCTCGGACGACGGCAGCGCGGTGCGCCAGATCTCCTCGCCCGTGGCCGCGTCGAGTGCAAGGACCTCGTGTCCGCGCACCGGCAAGTACATGACGCCGTCGATGACGATCGGCGTCGCTTGCGGGTTGCCCGACGGACCTGGTGCTTCGTCACCGTCGGTGGCCGAGCGCGCGACGGGGACGGACCACGCTTCGACCAGCTGCTCGACGTTTCGCCTATCGATCTGCTTCAACGGCGAGTAACGCGTACCGGCAAGGTCGCGGCTGTACATGGGCCAGTTGGCCGGCGACTCGGGAGCCTGCGCGACGGCAACAGATGCCATCGCGCAGCGCCGCGACCGCAGCCGGCCACACCGCTGTTCTTGTCATTTGCTTCCCCCTAACTGCACTCCATCGTACAGGAAGCGTTTCGTCGTCACGCCTGCAGTGCGGCAAAATCGGAGTCGAGCAAACGCGCCAGCAGCATACCGACGAGTTCGGCGGGTCCATTGCACGGCGGGAAGCCAGCGACGCAGCGCGGGAGCGTTGGAGTGCAGGCGCCTGGTGATCGCGAGTTTGCAGCCTTCGCTCTCAGGGCTTAGCGGGACTCTTTTTGTCCCACTTTTGTCCGTAGTATGCTCCGATCACCATGAACGCGACGCTCGAATCGTAAGACCAGGCCGTAGCTCGCAGGCTCGAACCTGCGCGACGCAGAGAGGGTAGCCATGAAGACCGTTCTGGTCGCCATCGTGACCGTGGCGTTCAGTACACCGCTGGCCGCACAGTGGCTGCAGCACCAGACTCCAGGCATTCCCCGCACGCCTGACGGCAAGGCGAATCTAACCGCGCCGGCGCCGCGGACGCCCGACGGCAAGCCCGATCTCTCCGGGCTGTGGACGAAGGTCTCCCCGAAGTACGCCCGCAACATCGCCGCGGATCTGAAGCCCGAGGAGATTCAGCCGTGGGCGCGCGCGGTGGTTGATGCGCGCCGGGAAGATCTCGGCAAAGACGGCATGCAGGTCCGCTGCCTCCCGCTTGGACCGGCCTATGCCATGTCGGGCGATTCCACTGGTTCCGAGATGGTGCGCATCGTCCAGACGACGCAGCTCATCGTCATGCTCAACCCAGACCTCACGTATCGCCAGATCTGGATGGACGGCCGCGCGCTCGAGCCCGATCCGAACGTGTCGTGGATGGGGTACTCCGTCGGACGCTGGGAGGGAGACACGCTGGTCGTCGAGAGCTTTGGCTTCCACACCGGCACATGGCTCGATCGCGACGGCAACACGCACAGCGAGAAGCTGCGCATGACGGAGCGCTACGGTCGTCCGAACTTTGGCAGCCTCGACGTTGAGGTCACCCTCTCCGATCCCGAAGCCTACACCCGGCCGTGGACCGTGAAGATCGGGGCGCAGATCACCACCGATACGGAAATGCTCGAGTGGGTATGCAATGAAGGCGCGAGCCGCAGCCTCGAGAATTGGGTGGGTAAGGCGTCCGACGATCGAAAGTATGAAGTCGCGGTGGCTCCGGAAATCCTCGCGCGGTATGTCGGCACGTATGTCGAGCAGCCGCCGTACTGGAGGGGCGTGCAGATCGTCGGGGCGGCCGTCCCATCCGGCCGCACCGTCTCCATCACCGTCGCGGACGGCAAGCTCGTTGGCGATATGGACGGCAGAGGCAGACAGGTCTTGATTGCCACGTCAGCGACGGAATTCAGCGGTCTCTACGGCCTCGGCCTGGAGTTCATCGACGGCGGCGCTGGTGGGCTGTACGTGAAGCACGTATCCGGCAACTACCGGTTCGCCCGGAAGTGAACGGCACCGCTGCCGCCGCCTTCCCGCCTGGCGCGCTCCTGAACGAGCCAGTCGTTCTCGTTTCGGTGTTCGCGCCGTTTCAAGACCCTTTCGCGTGGAGGTATTAGATGCGAACCAGACTCGCGCTTGTCGCCGTCGGAATCGGCATGGTGATCGCCGCGCGGCCACTCATCGCTCATCATTCGTTCGCGGCCGAGTTCGATGCGGCCAAGCCGTTCACGCTCACCGGCACGGTGACCAAGGTGGACTGGATGAATCCTCACAGCTACTTCTACATCGACGTAATCGATGAACAGACCAAAGCGGTGACGAACTGGGCGATGGAGTTGGGGAGCCCCAACGGCCTGATGCGGGCCGGATGGACACGCAACACGCTGAAGGTGGGTGACGAGGTCACGGTCGAGGGCAGCCTAGCGAAGAACGGCTCGCCGACGGGGAATGCGCGCTCGGTGGTCATGACGTCCACGGGACAACGGCTGTTCGCCGGCTCGAGCCAAGGAACGACGCCCTAGGCAGGTTAAACGTAACTTGCGGTACCAGGGCTGCGTGCGGTGTTTTCAGCCACTGCGCCCTTACGCCCCGCAGTCGCTCAACGACTCCGCGGCCGAATGACGACACGCGCGAGACCTTGCGCGTCCGCTCGAAGCTCGTCCTCGCCGCCCGGTGCCCCGCTGACCGACAGCATGAAGGCGATGATGTCGACGAATTCCTGATCAGTGAGAAATCCCGGATTGTTCGCGGGCATCGTCGCGCGCGTGTATTCGAGTAGCGCAGCCAGCGACGTACCGTCCCAATCGCGGAGAAACTTGGGCCCCGCAGCCGGCGGCGCCGGCAGCATGTCCGGGTCGTCCGACGCGCCGTCGAGCTTGTAGCCGTGACAGCGGTCGCACGCGCCCGTGTACGCGACCTGCCCGCGTTTCGCCTGCGCGTCCGTGAACACGCCGTCCCAAATCGACGTCGTAGCGGGTGCCGTGTCGTCGGCGATCGCTTCATGCGAGGCGGCGATCGCCGCAACGACGAGACAGAGAACGCGAGCTGCCAAAGCGCTAGGTGGAACGCTCTGCAGCGGCATGGGTCCCCGCGATGAAGCCATGCACGTGGCCTTTGCCGAGGCCGTGCTTTTGGAAACCGCCGACGGCCTCCCCGCCCGCATAAAGCCCCGGAATGACCTCGCCGCGCATGTCGACGACCTGGTGCTTGCCGTTCACGCGCAAGCCGCCGTACGAATCGTGCCAGATCACCATGATCGCGAGACCGTAGAAAGGCGGCGTCGCGATGCGCGTGCATCGGGGCGTCCTTCTCACGCTCGAAATCGGGATCGGCGCCGGCGTCGACGTAGCCGTTCCACTTCGCGACGGTGTCCGGCAAATACTTCAACGGCACGCGCTGATACTTGTGACCCGCCGCGATCTTGGCGGCCAGCTCCTCGATCGTATCGGCCTTGAAGAAATAGCCGTTGTCCGCGACGTAGGGATAGCGAAGCTCCCACTGCGCACGCGCAACCGCGTCCTGATCGAAGATCGCCCATAGCGGTCCCGAGTAGTAATGCGGCGCCTCCGACCCTTCGTTGATCGCGAGCGCCGCGTCGACGCCATGGTCGTAGCGGTACATCTGCTGCACCCACTCGTGCAGCGCAGTTGCGCCAGTCGGTGGGCTTATGCGCGATGCCGTTGTTCGGCGCGACGCCGCCGCCCGGAAATTGGCCGCCGCCGCCCCGGATCGGCAGCCGCACCTCGTTGAAGAAGCGCTTGCCAACCTGGTTCACGGCGATGAACTCTTCGAAGCCTGCCGAGCCGACGTTGATCCCGGATGAGCCGCGGAAGCCGAATGTCGGGTGACCCGGCATCATGTCGGTATACGCATCGCGCGTGCCGAGCCGCGTCGAGATGTGAAACGTGGCCGCGGAGCCTAGATTCTGCTGCATGCCGGCCAAATTCGCGCCGACCCGCAAGCCCGCGATCAGCGCGCTCGCATCCTGACCCTGCGGGCCCTGGAGTGAGTCGCCGCTCGTCGGGAACGCGGGCTCGCGCATCGCCGGATAGAACATGCTGCGCACTTCTGGGTTGCCCGCGTGCCCGCCGCTCGCGAGGATCACGGCCTTGCGCGCGCGGATCATGATCGTCTCGCGGCGCTCGTCGATGTTGCCGTTCCGCCAATAGCTCTGAAGCAGCTCGCCGGTCTCGGGGTGATTGCGCGGCGAGTAGTGCGCCTTTAGCCCAAGGATTCGGCCCGCGGAAGGCTGCTCGCGCACGAGCTCGTCGAAGCACCGGTGGAGCATGAACTCGACGCCCTTCTCGCGCGCAGAGAACTCGAGCGGCCGCGCGAGCGCGACACCGTTCGATACCGCGTTCGGGCCGACGAAGCGGCTCGCGATGTTCATCTGCACGGGCGCGAACGCGCTCGTCCGCTCTTTGTCGGCGACGCCGGCATCTTCCGCCGTGATCGTGCCGGCCTTGATGTCAGTCTTGTCGCCGAGCATCAGAAAGCAAACGGCGCCGCGCGCGCGCGACATGCCGCCGCCTTCGTGCGTGCCGTTGATGCGACCGAAGCGCACGTAGTTGTCGATCAAGAATTGCCGCGTCGCCGGGCAGTTCTCGGCCCAGGCGCGCACGAGCTCGCGCTCGTTGTACCGGTACGGCGTCTCGCCCCGGCGGTTCAACACTGACCAGTCGGTGATGTCTTTGAACAGGAGCTCGACGTCGTCGTCGAGCTCCGCCGGATCCTCGACGGGAGGCGACGTGACGAAGCCCTCCTTGTCGCTCTCGCCCTTCGTGTCGCGGCGCTGGAGTGGATCACCGCCGCCGAGCGAGACGAACGAGCCGCTGTGCAACATGCGGCCGCCCAAGTCGAAGTTCTGGTCGATGACGAGCACCGTGGCCCCGTGATCCCGCGCGCGAATCGCCGCCGTGAGCCCGGCGCAACCGCCGCCGGCGATGACGACGTCGACCTCGTAGTCCCAATCTATGCCGGAAGCACCTGTCGACGCTGCGCTGCGCTTGCGCTGTGCTCGGCTCGATGAGCGCGGCCGCGGTCAACGTCGCGGCGGCGCCCGATTTGACGAACTCCCGGCGGCTCAAGCCGCTCTGGTTAGTGACCTCGGAATCATCGCGCCCGGTCTCGTTCTTCTTTGCCACGTCGACTCCTCCTTCCGGAATCCAGTCGTGGAAGAAAGGTAGCACACGCTCTTCACGGCGGCTCCAACAAAGCAGCATCAGCGTCCATGGCGTTGCCTATCGCGACAGCTCGAGCGCGTCGAACACGGCTTCCGTCACCACGTTGGAAGGTGCGCGCGGCGGCCGGCCGGCGTTCACGGCGCTGCCGCTCAGGTACGTGAAGTAGTTCTTCGCAAAGCCGATGGCGAGCCGCCTCGCGGGATCGGCATAGCCGAACGAGCCCCCTCCACCGACATGACCGAAGGCTTCTGGCGAGGCCAGCGGACCCGTATCGATGCCGCGCCGGTAGCCGAGCGCACGCCGCGCACGGATTCTGTAGATCTCGTCCCACTCGAAGCTTTGCAGCTCGATCCCCGCGCGGATCCGCGCCTCCGGCAGCACGCGCACCCCGTCGAGCCTGCCCCAGTTGGCCAACATCGCGTAGTGGCGCGCGAGACCGCGCGCGCTGAACAGCCCGCCGGAGCCCGGGATCGATGCTTGCACCACCTCTCGCCGATTGAAGACTTCCGCGACATGTGATCCTGCCGGCTCGCCGACCATACGCGCATCGTACTCGGGCGGCGCCGGCGGTCCGTCCGTGAGCACTGCGACCCGGCGTAACTCGCTGTCCGGCACGCCGAGGTATGCGCCGTCTATCCCAAGCGGATCGCAGATCTCCTCCTGTAGGAACTGCGCGATCGTGCGGCCGTCCACGCGGCGCAGGATTTCACCGTTGATGTAGCCGTAGTTGAGCGAGTGGTACGCGGTGCGCTGGCCGAGCGGGAACATTGGCACGAGATCGGCGATGCCGCGGCACATCCGATCCCAGTCGGGCAGCCATTCGGGCGTGTAGCCGACAGGGGTCTGCGGCACGCCGGTCTGATGGGCCAGCGCCATGCGCAACGTTGCGTTCTGTTTGCCGTGCGCGCCGAACTCGGGCCACACCTCCACGATCGGCATGTCGTACGAGAGCCCATGCTTCTCCACGCAGAGGTGCATGCACGTGGCCGTGACGCCCTTCGTCGTCGAGGACAGCATGAATAATGTGTCGCCATCGACCGGCTTGCCGGCCGCGGGGTCGGCCATGCCGGCCCACGCGTCGATGACGAGCTCGCCGTCGAGATAGGCGGCCACCTGCAACCCGATCTCGGGCGTGTCCTGCACGAGCGAGGCGAGCACGGCGCGCACTTTGTCGTTAGCGTCACTCGAAACGGCGCGGGCGACCCGCGTGATGCCGGACAAGCTCGCCGCCGAAGCTGTTATCGCGAGCCCACGCAGCACCTGACGCCGCGTCGGGCGGCTAATCGAATGATCGTTCGCGTGCATGAGTCGTCCCCCAAAGAAAATACCGCCCACCGATTGTTACGCTGGGGCGATTCCTACCAAGGAGCCGTCGTGCCGTCGTATTGGAGGAACTTCCCCGTGTCCTCCATCGTGGCCGCAGCGATCACCTTGATCATGCCCGTCACGCTCGGCGCCATCTCGACCGTTCCCGGAAGCCCGCGATTGCGCTCGAGACGCTCGGTCACGACGGTGCCGGGGTGCAACATGAGCACGAGCACACCCTCCTCCTTCTCTTTCACGGCGACGAGCTGCATCGCGCGGTTCAACGCCGCCTTGCTCGAGCGGTAGGCGATGCCGTGCGGCCCCGGCAACGGCGCGCTCACCGAGCCGTTCGTCGAGCTGATGGCGATGATCTTCTTTTGTCGGCCCGCGCGAACGTGATCGATGAAGCTCTCGGACACGATGAGCGGGCCGCGCACGTTCACGGCCATGATCGTGTCGAAGAGCTCGTAGTCGATGTTGCCGAAGGTCTGGGTGTCGTAGGCTCCCGTGCAGACCTCGTCGCGGCACTCGGAACGATCGCTATATACGCCGGCGTTGTTGATGAGCACATCGATCGGGACGTCCTTGAGCTTTGCGGCGAGCGCCTCGACCTCGGGAATGCTCGCAACGTCCATGCGCTCGACGCGCACCGTCTTCGGGTACTCCGCCAGCTAACGGCGCGAGCGACTCGGGCACGCCGGTCCTGCGATGCGTCGCGATGACGGTCCAACCCGAGGCCGCGTACTGCTTCGCGAACTCGAGCCCGAGGCCCGAGTTGGCGCCGGTAATGAGCACCGTGTCGGCTGCGGCCGGCGACACCGCGGTCGACATGCATAGAACGCCAGTCGCCAGCAAGCTCAGTGTCCACGAGGACGTTCGCATCATCGTTCGTCTACCTGCCGCGTTCGAGGCTGCATGCGGCGCCCTGCTCTGCTCGGCTCGTACGCGCCGCTCGTCGGCGGTCAACGGCTCGAGCGGCCGCAAGTACGAAATGTCGGACGAGTCCCACCGGCCGAGACAACCGTCCGCGCACAGATCCACGGCTTCCAAACGCATGCTGATGTCGTGCACGTACTCGTGCACGATCATTCGCCAATCGCCGTCGCGACGCTCGTAGCGATTCACGTAGCGGCCGGTGCCGAGCGTCGCCTGCGACCCCGCCACGACGCGCCCCGGCGTCGGCACACCCGCGGTATCGAGCGATTTTTCGCGTTGCATATCGGACGAATAGAGGATGTAGCCCTCCTCGTGAGCGCTCGCGCCGTCGACATCGAGCGTTAGACCTGTAACGTGGTGCTGATGCGCGGCGGAGTTGGCGTGGCTCGCGTTGGCCCATGGCGCAAGCTCCTCGTAAGGCACCAACGTGCCGTAGCTGATCGCCGCATCGGGCCAGAACACTGCGCGCTCCAGAGCCTCGTCGTGGCGATCGAGACCGCGCGTGTATTCGAGCTCGTTCTTCCAGATCGCTTCATAGGTGGCGATGCTCGCCACGTCGGCCTCCAGTACGGCGAGCCGAGCATCGAGCGCTTCGAGCGACGCGCCATCCGGCGCACGTCGCTCGCCGAGCAACGAGTACGTACCCGCAATCGCGAGCAACAGTAGGGCGGCGATGACGAGCGGTCGGTTCATTGGCCACCGGGCCCCGCCGGATGGCGCGGCTGGCGGTTCGCATCGCACGCGCGCTTGCCGCTGCTCCGGCGTCTGGTGCTCGAGCGGCCGCACGTACGAGAGATCCGTGCGGTCCCAGTTGCCTAGGCAACGGCCTACGGTGCAGAGATCGACGGTGTCGCCGAGCAACGCCAGGTCCTCGACGTATTCGCGCACGAGGATCTTCCAATCGCCGTCGCGGCGCTCCCAGCGTTCGATGTAACGGCCGCTGCCGAGGCGCGTCTTCTCGCTCGTCGATGCACGTCCGAGTGTCGCGGTGCCGGCGCTATCGGCGCTGCGATCGCGCGGCACGAGAAGATAGACGACGTAGCTTTCCACGTGCGCAGTGTCACCATCGATATCGATGGTCTGCCCGGTGACGTGATGCTGGTGGGCGGCATATCCGGAAAGAACGCCCTCCTCCCAGTCCACGTACGCGTCGCGACTCATCGGCGTGCCGAAGCTGATGGTTGCCTCGGGCCAGAACGCGCTCGCGACCAGCTCCTTGTCGTGCCGATCCGCGCCGCGGGTGTAGCGCTTCATGACGTCGAATATGTCCTTGCGGTCTTTGAGGTACCGCACTTGCGGGTCGAGGTTGGCGAGCCTCGCCTCGAGATTCGCGATCAACGCAGCGGCGCTGAGGCTTTCCTGCGCCTCGGGCGCGTTCACCGAGGTAGACAGCAGAATCACGCCGGCCAGAGCTACGAGACAAACGGCGAAGCGGACGCGGTCAGGTCTCGGCCTCAACATCGTCGTGATCCTCCTTCGTGTAGTTGTTGCGTGTGTCGCACGTGCCGCTTGCGCCGTTTCGACGGAACGGCTCAGAGCGATCCTTGCGTGGCAGTAGGCTCCGGCCCGAAGTGCTGCGCCAAGTAATCCGCGAGCATCTCGATCTCGGCGCCGTCAACCTTGGCGCCGTGCTCTTTCATTGTCAGCACGAGAGTCCGCCAGCTGTCCCGCGTGTAAAACCCCTTGAACAGCGGCAGCGCGCTCAACGCATGGCAGCTCAGGCATGACGCGACGAGGATTTCGCGCCCCGGACCCTCGGGCAAATCCACGCCGGCTTCGAAGGCCGGCGCGGGGCTCACGTGTCGGCGTCGTCGTGCAGGCCCCGCAAGCTGCGAGCAGCCCGAACAAAAAACCAAATTGTCTAGTGCGAGCCCGACAGCCGGATGATGCCATTTCGCTTCGGCCCCTTGCCGACAGGGACCTGCGTCACCTCTTGCAACTTCTCCATGTCGATGACCGAAACGGTGTTCGATACGGCGTTGGCCACGTAAGCACGCTTGCTGTCCGGCGTGAACGTGATCCAATCCGGGTCCGTGCCGGTCGGGACGCCGCCGAGCAGCTTCAGGTCAGGCAGGGAGTACACGTAAACGTGGCTATTCATTCGGCTCGTCGACCACAGCGTCTTGCCGTCCGGTGCGACGCCGATACCATGCGCCGGAGCTCCATTGTAGGTGCTGTCGTAGCGTTGCTCCGGCGGCACGTCGGGCTGCGTGATCCGGGCGACTTCCTTGCGTGAGTCCCAATCGAGCACGACGAACCCGTGGTGCCCCGAGACCTGGATGAACAGCTTGTCGGTGGAGCCATCGGCCTTCGCGCTAATCGTCATTGGCCGAATGGCTTCGCCCTCCCAAGCCCAGACTTCGGTGTCGGTGCTCGTGTCAAGAACCGTCAACCGACGCCCCCCAGGGGACCCGGCGACAACGTTCTTGCCATCGGGCGTGACGTAAATGTTATGGATGCCCCCGGGCACATCGATCTTCTTGACGTTCTCGAGCGTTTCCGTGTCGATGACGTCGATGGCCCCTGGCGGCGCGATGATACCGACATAAACTTTCTTCCCGTCCGGCGTGATGGCAAGGTTATTCGGGCGCGCAGACAGCGGGATAGTCTTAACGACCCGGAGCGTGCGAGCGTCGACCACTTTCAATGCGGTCTCGGCTTCCCCGCTGACGTAGATCCGACTGCCGTCCGGCGCCGCGACGACACCGTGAGCTACCGGAATGCCTTCGATCTCCCCGACGATCGCGTTGGTGGCCGGATCGATCAGGTGAACCATCGTGTCCGTCGAGTTCGTCTGCATGACCCGGACCTGGGTCGTGCGCTTCGGCCACCGCCCATTGAGCCAGCCCAACCGCGACAAGGGCCTGGGCCAGCGGTCGCATTGTTGACCTATTCATGACGTCGATCCCCCTCCAAATTTTGACTGCAGCTCGCCCGTTTCGACGGACTTCGCGGTCTAGAGTAAGCGACTTTGCTTGGGCAACTCCAGCGGCGAAGCGGTGCAAGAGTTTGGAATCGCGATATCATGCGCCTGCCGTTGGGCACGGCTTGGGGAGGCAGATGCTCGTGGGGAGACACTGCCATGGCGTATTCGAAGTTCCTACCCTTGGTCTGGGCGGGCATCTGGCGCAAGCGCGGTCGCGCGGTGCTGATGCTGCTCCAGATCGCGAGCGCGTTCGCGCTGTTCGGGCTTCTCGAGGGTCTTAACACCGGGATCAAGCAGGCCATCGCCCAGACTCACCGCGATCGCCTGTACATCGGGAGCAGCGTGTCGCTCGGCGATCCGCTGCCGATCAGCGTGCTCGGCCGCATCCGCGCAACGCCCGGCGTTGCATTCGTCGCGCCGCGACAGGGCCTTCCGGGCACCTACCAGCAGCCGGATCAGCAACTCGGTGTGATCGCGATCGAGCCCGGCGCCTTCTTCGCGATCCACGACGAGTACCGCGCGCCGCCAGACGCGGTCGCTGCGCTCGAGAGCAACCGGACTGGCACGCTCGTCGGCAGCGACACGATGGAGCGGTTCGGCTGGAAGGTCGGCGACCGAGTGGTCCTCCAATCGCCGGTGCCCAGGGTCGACGGATCGCGAGAATGGGCGTTCGACATCGTCGGTTCGTACGACATGCTCGACGATGCGGACGATGCGGACGGCGCTGATCGCCAACTTCGCCTACGTCGACGAGGCCCGCTTCGCGAATCGCGACACTGTGCAAGTGTTCGTCGCGAAGATCGACGACCCGGGCGACGCGGCGCCGATCGGCCTCGCGATCGATAACGCGTTCGCGAACTCCGATCACGAGACGCGAACCCAGTCCGAGGCCGACTTGGCGGCATCCCAAATCCAACGCATCGGCGACCTGAACTACCTGGCACGCGCGATTATTGCTGCCGTGTTCTTTGCGATGCTGTTCGCGACCGGCGCTCTCATGATGCAGTCGATTCGCGAGCGCATGCCCGAGCTCGCAGTCCTGAAGACCGTGGGTTTCTCCGACCGGCTCGTCATGGGGCTGATCATCGCGGAGGCCGTCTTGTTTTGCCTCTTCGCGGCCGGCGTCGGTCTCGCGATTGCGAGCTTCGTCTTGCCCTTGGCGAGAGACTTCATCGGCATCGCCGGCGTCCCGCTCGTCGTCGTGGCCGCCGGATTGGTTTTCGCCGCTCGTGCTCGCGCTGATCGGCAGCTCCGTGCCGGCATGGCGCGGGCTCAGGCTGCAAGTCGTTGACGCGCTCGCGGGCCGCTAGGAGGACGCCATGACATTCTTGAAGCAGACTCTCGCGCTCACCGCCACTGCCGTGCGCAGCATCGGTCAACGGCGCGGATCATCGCTCGTGACCGTGGTCGGCGTGGCGACCGTCGTCGCCGTGCTCGTCTCCCTGCTCGCGATGAGCGAGGGCGCCACTATTTTCACCGGCGCAAACGCGGCGACCGACCAGCTCGTCGTGCTCGGGCGTGGTGCGGGGGCGGCGCCCCAGAGCGTGTTGACTCGCGACGCTGTGCTCGCCGCGATGGACGCTCCGGGCGTCAAGCGCGAGCCCGACGGCACGCCCCACGCGACGGCGACGGCCATGGTCAACGTCGACGCAATCAAGAAGGACGGCACGCGAAGCCAAACCTTTCTGATCGGCTGGACGCCGGGCGTCAGGCTCGTCCAACCGGACGTGAAGATCGTCGAAGGACGCTGGTACGAGCCCGCCGTTCACGAGATCGTCGTCTCAGACCCGATCCGCAAGATGTACAGGGGCATGGACATCGGCGACCGCATCACGCTGCGCGGCACGGAGTGGACAGTCGTAGGCATTTTCGCCGGCAACGACTCGCTCGGCGACAGTGTGCTGCGTGCGGACGCCGACACCGTGATGTCCGCCTTCGGTCGCACCACCTTTCAACAGGTCATCGTGCGCCTCGAGTCGCTTGCGGACGCCTCGGTGTTTAGGCAGGCGCTCGCCGACAACCCGTCGATCGACGTCGAGGTGAAGACGATCCGGGAGACCTTCCAAGCCGGCTTCGGTCAGCTGAACCTCTTGATCGATTTTCTCGCCTACTTCGTGGGCGCAGTCATGGCGAGCGGCGCCGTGTTCGGCGCGCTGAATAGTCTCTACGCGTCGGTGGATTCCCGCCGCCGCGAGCTCGCGACGCTTCGGGCGATCGGCTTCAACGGCGGCCCGATCGTGCTGTCGGTGCTGATCGAAGGCGTCGTGCTCGCGCTGCCGGGCGCTTTCCTCGGCGCCGCGATCGCGTGGCTGTTCTTCAACGGCAACGTGGTCAGCCCGGCTGGACTGATCTTCAGGTTGACCGTGACGCCGCACGTCGTTTGGGTCGCCGTGTTGTGGTCGCTCGCCATCGGCCTGATCGGCGCTTCGTTGCCCGCGCTGCGGGCCGCCCGGTTGCCCGTCGCAACGGCCTTGCGCGACACGTAGCGAGCCGCAGCGCTCGCGGGACGTAGAGGAGACTTCCGGTGACGCCTGGCCGCGAGGCGCAAATGAACATCACGATTCTGGACGATTACTTCGACACGCTCCGAACGCTCCCGTGCTTCCGCAAGCTGGATGGGCATCACGTCACGAGCTGGACGGATCACCTGCAGGACGTCGCCGCGCTCGCCGAGCGTCTGCGAAACACCGAGGTGCTCGTGCTGATCCGCGAACGCACGGAGATTCGAGCTCCGCTGCTGGAACGCCTCGACACGCTGCGGCTCATCAGCCAGCGCAGCGTGTACCCGCATATCGACATCGAGGCATGCACCAGACGCGGCGTGATCGTCTCTTCCGATCAGCACGCGGACACGCCGTCGTACGCGGCAGCGGAGCTGACGTGGGGCTTGATCCTCGCGGCCATGCGCCAGATCCCGCAGCAGATGCGCTCACTCCAGGAAGGACGCTGGCAAATTGGCGTCGGACACTCGCTGCGCGGGAAGACGCTCGGCATCCACGGATTTGGGCGTATCGGCGCCACGGTCGCCGGCTACGGACGTGCGTTCGGCATGAACGTCCTGGTCTGGGCGCGCGAAGCCTCTAGGCAGCGCGCGCGAACCGGCGGATACGCGGTGGCCGCCAGCCGCGAAGCCTTCTACGAACAAAGCGACGTCGTCTCGCTCCACATGCGGCTCGTGCCCGCGACCCGGGGCATCGTGACGGCCGCCGACCTGCGCCGCATGAAGCCCTCGGCGTTACTCGTCAACACGAGTCGCGCCGGGCTCGTCGAACCCGGCGCACTCGTCGCCGCGCTTCAGTCGGGACGGCCGGGCATGGCCGCGGTGGATGTTTACGAAACGGAACCGCTGCGCAATCCCCACGATCCCCTGCTCAGGCTCCCGAACGTCGTCTGCACGCCGCACATCGGCTACGTGACACGGGACGAGTACGAGTTGCAGTTCTCAGACGTGTTCGATCAGATCCTCGCGTATGCGCAGGGACATCCGATCAACGTGGTGAACCCCGACGTCCTCGAGCGTCCGCAACACACCTGACGGTCACGGCGCGCGTAGACTGCTATCCATGGATTCACTCACGTGGTTCGGCCTCTTATCGCTTACCGGCCAGCTCGTGTGCTATGCGCTCGAAGATCGAAGCCATTGGTACGCGCTCGGCTTCGCGCTCGGGTGCATTCTTGGATCCGTCTATGGATTCCTCGAGGGGGCATGGCCTTTCGGCGTCGTCGAGGCGATCTGGACCGTCATCGCGTTGCGTCGCTGGCATCTGTCTTGGAAGCCCGCCCACATCTGAAGGCGCTGCAACTCGCACCGCGGACGGCGCCGACTGCGCCGCCGCGGTGCTACCACGCGCCTACATGAGCGGGGCCAATGCTTTGACGATGCGCTCGGCCTGAGCCTCGGTGATCAGGCTCGTGAGGATGCCGAGGAACCTTCCGTCCTGCACGCCGGAGACGATGTACTGCCAGCGGTAGGCTTTGAGGATCGTCGCTCGGATCGCGCGCTGCTCGTCGACCGAGAAGTCTCGCTCGCGGACGCCGAGGAAGTAATCGCCGTCGGCTTGCGCTTGGACCTGTAGGATCGAATCGACGGCAACGACGAGATCGATGAGGTCCGTCACGGCACGATCGCGCGCCTCGTGGTCGAGCTTCGCGTCCTCGCGCACCCATTCGAGCTCGTCGAGAATCGCGTGCTGCGACTCTTCCTTCCAGTGATTCAAGAATACGTCTTTCCACAGCGCCGACAGATTCCCGTCGACCTCGATGCTCTTGCGGTAGTGGACTTGCGTGAAGATCTCGATGTGGCAGGTGAGCGCGAGCACGGCCCAAGTCGACTTACCCAGCACGACGTGCGCAACGTCGTTCGGATCCGGCACCACGCGATAGCCCGGCGGCATGCCTTCGGCGGCCAGCGCCTCGACACGTCGAAACAGCTCCTGGTGCTTGAGCTCCTCGTCGCTGAATCGCACGAGCGCTTCGAGCGCGACTTGATCGCCGAACCAGTGGTCGCGGCTAACCTCGAGGATCTTGGCGTTGATGAAGCGCTCGACGAGCCCGAACAGGTTCGCGTACGTTCGGCCTTGGACTTGGCTCATGAAGCGGCTCTCCGCCTCGGTGAGGAACGGCAGCTCGTCGACCAAGGACAGGCCGTCCGGCAGGAACTTCTGTCCAACGTCGAGCTTACGCCCACGAATCACGTCGGCGTCGATGTCCCAACGGATGCGTTTCGAGGCGGCGATGGCTCGTGCATAGCGGTCATGGGTCGCGATTTGTGGCATGGCGGACATGGCAATCTCCCGAAGTGGTGTGGTGGTGAACACGGGAGCCATGGTGCGAAATGGGCCCCTGCGCCGGTATGGGAGGAAGGTCCTGAATTTCGCGGAAGACGAGCGCTCCAGGGGGTGAGCTTTGTCCCGATCGCAGCTAGACTCCCGTGGACGGCACGACATGCCGGGGCCCCATGCAACAGTCGATACGCCTCACCAAGACTCGCGATCGGGTCACGCTGGCCTGGGCCGAGGCCGGGACCGGACCCGCGCTCGTCAAGGCATCGAACTGGCTCACACACCTGCAATACGATTGGGACAGCCCGGTGTGGCGGCACTGGATGCGTTTCTTCGCCGAGCACTATCGCTTCATCCGCTACGACGAGCGCGGCTGCGGCATGACCGAATGGGAAGTCGGCGACATCACGCCGGAGCATTGGTACACGGATATCGAGACGGTCATCGAGGTCGCCCGCCCCGAGAAGCCGTTCGCGCTCCTCGGCATCTCGCAAGGCGGCGCCGCGGCCATTCACTATGCCGTCGAGCACCCCGAGAACGTTTCGCATCTCATCCTCTACGGGGTCTACGCTCAAGGGAAAGCCGTTCGCAACGATCCGGAGGGTGAGCAGCGATCTCGAGCGACCATCGCGTTGACGCGGTTGGGCTGGGGGCAGGACAACCCCGTCTATCGGCAGCTCTTCACGTCTCGCTTCGTGCCCGACGCGACCGACGAGCAAATCAAGTGGTTCAACGAGCTCTGCCGTCGCACGACGACGCCCGAGATCGCGGCGCGCATCATGGACGCGCGCATGTATGTCAATGTCCTCGACTTGCTGCCGCGCGTCTCGGTGCCGACGCTGGTGCTGCATGCGCGTGACGACGAGGCCGTGCCTCTATCGCAAGGCCGCCTCATCGCTTCGAGCATTCCCGGCGCCAAGTTCGTGGAGCTCGACTCGCGCAACCACATCCTGCTCGAGCACGAGCCCGCCTGGGAACGGTTCAAAGAGGAAGTTCTCGCGTTCACGGGACAAACGGCCCGCCGCGAGTCGGAGGACCCGATCTTCGAGTCGCTATCGCCGCGGGAGCGCGAGATCCTCACGCGGATAGCAGAAGGCTGCACCAACATCAACATCGGCAGGCAGCTGTTCATCAGCGAGAAGACCGTGCGCAACCACGTCACGCGGATCTTCGAGAAGCTCGGCGTGCAGTCGCGGGCGCAGGCCATCGTGCTCGCGAAGGACAAAAGGCTCGGCGTCGCGCGAGCGAGCTACGGATAGTGCGAACCAACCTTGTGCCCGAGAAATCGGGCTTGCTGTTGGCCGTACGCGGCGCCGGCGCGGCGAGGTTCTGCTCGCCGTTCGACGTGCGCGGGATCCCCTACATGGGGTGATTGACCCATTGAGCCGCGACTGGCGCGCTCACGGCGGACAACAGCATCGCGCACACGGCGGTCTTCATCGCCCTTCCTCTTTGCGCGCGGCGCGACCGGCGGCCCCCTCGCAAACGTGACCTCGGTCACAAAAACCGGCTTCACAGGATGGTTATGGTTAGCTGCGCGCAACCGCGGCGGCGCACAAGCGTGTTTGCAGTCGGACGCAATTTTTTCGGCCCGATGGCGTCGGCGCATCTCAGGGAAACGCCTATGACAAGGAGGTCGTCGATGAAACGCATGTTCCTCTCAGGCTCTGTCGCACTCGCTGGTGTCATTGCGGGCTGCGGCGGCGGCAGGCGGCAGTGACGGCGGCAACGGCACGCTGAGCCTCGCAATCATGGATGCGCCGGTCTTCGACGCGACGCAAGTGTGGGTGGAGTTCACGGGCGTCTCGCTGAAACCGCAAGGCAACGGCCCGGCGATCCACATCGATTTACCGGCACCGGTCAGTCTCGACCTGTTGTCGTTGACCCTAGACAACGCAGAGACTCTTCTCGACTCGTACACAGTGCCTGCCGGGCATTACAACTGGCTCGAGCTGCACGTGAACGCGGAGCACGATGGCGACCTCGACTCTTACGCCGTTCTGCAAAGCGGCGGCACCGAGGAAATCGAGGTCGAAGTGCCGAGCGGCGGGCTTCGGCTCGTGAGCGGCTTGACCATAACCGCCAATCAGGAGACGAGTTTTCTGATCGACTGGAATTTGCACGAGGGCCTGGTCGATCCCGTCGGAGCGCCGGGCCTCTTCCTGCGCCCCGCTCTGCGCGTGATCGACATGACCACGTTCGGCACATTGAGCGGCACAGTCGCGATGACGCAAGTGACCGCGGCCGCGTGCAGCGGCGACCTGAATCTCGACACCGGCTACGAGGTTTACATTTACTCCGGTCTCAGCGTGACGCCGGATGACTTCGACGCGACGGATCCCAAGCCGGTTGGAACCGCTACCGTGAAGCAGACTGCGAACGGCGACTACGTTTACGAGACGCTGCTCTCACCGGGCGATTACACCGTCGCGTTCACGTGTCAGGCGCAGCGACGACCTGCCGGACGGCGATGAAGCCATCGTCTTCGTGCAACCGACGAACGTCACCCTGAGCGACGGGCAGACGCTTTCGGTGAACTTCTGATTCGCTGCGGGTGACCGCGGTCAGACGGCCAGTGGTCCGCGCATGTCAAACGGAGCAGCGTCCATGAAAAAAACGGAGCAGGTCGACCCGCTCGCCGAGACCCAAAGGCTGCGCGACGACAGAGGCATCGAAGGTCACTCTGAGCGACGACGAAACCGCCCAGTTTCGGACTCTGTCCGTCGAAGAGGTGGAAGCTCAGGCTGCCCGCGACAAGACTCCGCAGGGCTAAGCACGACCATCGCGCGCTCGAGCGGCGGCAGTCGCACCCCGAACACGTAGGGAGCGACGGTCGCCGCGATGCCGCGCCCCCGCTAAGCGCGCTCCTCGACGAGTCCGAGTAACGACCCCGTATGGCGCGCGATCATCAGCTCCTCGTTGGCCGGAATAACCCATGCCGACACACGGCTCGCGGCGGCCGAGATCCGCGGGCCGTGCCGCTCGTTTGCGCCGCCGTCCAATTCGATGCCGAGCCAGGCCGCGGACTCGCAGATCCGGCGGCGAATCTCGGCCGAGCGCTCGCCGATCCCCGCGGTGAAGACGAGCGCGTCGACGCCGCCGAGCACTGCGGCGAAGGCGCCGATTTCCTGGGCCGCGCGGTAGACGAAATAGTCGACCGCCAGTCGGGCGCCGTTCGCGCCGCTCGCGAGCAAGTCGCGCATGTCGTTGCTGACGCCAGAGATGCCAAGCAGGCCCGATTGTTTGTAGAGAATGGTCTCGACCTCCTCGACCGATAATCCGAGCGCCTGGAAAAGATGCAGGATGACGCCCGGATCGACGGCGCCGGGCCGCGTCCCCATGCAGAGCCCGTCGAGCGCCGTGAAGCCGAACGTACAGTCGACGCTCTTGCGGTTCTCGAGCGCACAGAGGCTCGCACCGCTACCCAAGTGTGCAACGATCACGCGGCCGTCGGCGATGTGCGGGTCAACCTCCGGCAGCACAGACGCGATGTATTCGTACGACAACCCGTGGAACCCGTAGCGCTGGACGTCCGAGCCGCAGATCTCGCGCGGCAGCGGCACGACTTTCGCGACGGCCGGCCAGCCGCAGTGAAAGCTCGTATCGAAGCACGCCACTTGCGGAACGCCGGGAAGCCGGTCCTGCAATGTCTCGATCGCCGCGAGATTGTGCGGCTGATGCAACGGTGCGAGCGGGACGAGCGTCTCGAGCTCCGCGAGCACCTGCGCGGTAACCAAGGCAGGTTGCGAATAGCGAGCGCCGCCGTGCACGACGCGATGGCCAACGCCGAGCACGCGCCCACCCCCGTAGCGCTCGCGCAGCCACGCGATCAAGGCGTCGAGCGCGCCACGGCTGTCGCGCACATCGACGTCCGTGCGCTCGTCCAGCTTCTCGCCCGCGGCGTACTTCGCGCGGAATTTCGGCGCGGTGCCGATGCCTTCGATCTGGCCGTTAGCCTCGCCGTGCCAACCCTTCGTCGCCGACCGCGCATAGACGCCGAACTTCAGGCTCGACGACCCGGCGTTGATCACGAGCACATAGTCAGTCATCGGCGCGCAAGCGCTGCGGCAACGGCTTTCCCAAGGGCGGCCAGACCCGCTCCGACATCGGCCGGAAGGTGAACCCGCAGCGCGCGGCGGTCGCGCTCCACCAGAACCGCGAAGTCACCGCGAGCCTGGGCTGCTTTCACGACGCCGAATGTGTATTTGCTGTCCGGGCACGGGCAGATCCACGGCGTCATCGCAGGTGATCTGCAGGAACACGCCGGTATTCGGGCCGCCCTTGTAGCCCTGCCCCGTCGAATGCAAGAAGCGCGGTCCAAACTCCAGACATGTCGCCACGCGTTTGGCGTCGCGAACGCTTCGTGCGCATCGCCTGCAGCACCTGCTCGTGCGCCTCACTCATCTCTATATAGGCGAGCAGCGCAAAGTAGTCGCCTGCGCCGAGCCGGCTCAGGTGCGCCTTGAGAAATCCAGCCAGCGTTCGATCGCCGGTCTCACGCTCGCCGTCAACGCCGCGGCATTGTTCTCGTCCGTGTAGAGCTCGATGCCGGCGTCGGCGAACGATCGGCGTCTCCGGCGGCAACGCTCCGGCGTCTCGTACTCGGCGGTCAACTTCCGCGTCGCGGTCTTGCTCGCTTCCACATCAGGCTGATCGAACGGGTGGATGCCGAGGATCGAGCCTGCCACGGCGGTCGCAATCTGCCAGCGGAAGAACTCCTCGCCGAGATCGTACGGCGCATCGACTGCGATGTGCACGACCGGGTGGCCGAGGCGCTCCAGCGTCTTCGACGGCCTTGTCCTGGGTCGGATCGGGAGCCGACAGCAACCGCGTAGACGAACAACCGGTCAGGACCGTAGACGTCGGATGGCCGAGGGGCTCGCGATCGACCGGAATCAATCCCTTGCCCTGTTTGCCGGTCGACTCCCCGACCAACTGCTCCAACCAGGCGCCGAGACCGCGAATGCCCGGCGAGGAGACGATCGTTAGCTTGTCGCGGCCGAATTCGCTAGCCGCCACGCCGAGGATCGTCCCTAGCACGACGCCGGGGTTCTCCTCGACGGGCACCGACGGCATGCAGGCGCAAACCATCTCCTCCGTGCGATCGAGCAACCTCGCCACGTCCACTCCCATGACGGCCGCGGGAACCAAACCGAAATCGGACAGCACCGAGTAGCGCCCGCCGATGCTCGGCCAGCCCAGGAACACGTGCCTGAACCCGTCGTTTCGGCAACCTGCTGCATGTTCGAGCCGGGATCGGTGATCGGCGAGGAAGCGACGGCCCGCCTCCTGCCGGCCCAGCAGCTGCTTGACCTGCTCGAAGAAGTACTGCTTGAAGATGTTCGGCTCGAGCGTGGAGCCCGACTTGCTCGAGACGATGAACAGCGTGCTCTTGAGGTCGACCTTGTCCTCGAATGCCTTCACCTGGGCCGGGTCGGTGGAGTCGAGCACGTGCAGCTCGGGGTGGCCGTCGATCTTGCCGAAGGTCGTTCTGAGCACCTCGGGACCGAGGCTCGATCCGCCCATGCCGAGCAGCAGCACGTGCGAGAAGCCGCCGCTCTTCGCCGGCTTCCGTGACACGGGCAAAGCGGCCAACATGCGCCAGCTGGCCGTTCGCGATGCCGAGCCAGCCCAGCCACTGCGCCTCGTCCTTCCCGGTCCAAAGCGACGCGTCGCGGCCCCACAGTTTTCTGACCTTGCCCTGCGCCTGCCACTGCGCCAGCGTGCGCTGCACGGCCGCGGTAATCGCGTCGGGCAGCCGGTACGCCATCCGATTGATGCTTCCGGCGCCTGCGTCTGCCGCTGCGTGGTCGACCGCCTGCAGCAGCTTCTCGAAGGCATCCGAGAAGAGCTGCACGCCCGTCTGCCAGCAGCTCTCGGTCACCTCCTTCATCGAGATGCCGGCCTGCTGCGAGCAGGTCCATCGTCTCGCGGCCGACTCGACGTCCTCCGTGAGGCTCGCGCGCGGCCGCCCGTGATCGCGAAACGCTTCGAGCGTTGCCGGCGGAATCGTGTTGACGGTATCGGGCCCGACCAGCTCTTCGACGTAGAGCGACGTCGCGATAGGCCGGATTCTTCGTGCCGGTGCTCGCCCATAACAGCCGCTGGGTCTGCGCGCCGCGCGCCGACGAGCGCGCTGCCAGCGGCGGCCGCCGAAGAGCTCCGGTAACGCTGGTACGCGAGCTTGGCGTTGGCGATTGCCGGCCTTGCCGCTGCGAGGCGCGCGCGGCAGCGCCTGCTCCCGGTGCCTCGTTCGGCCGCTGGCTTGCCTCGATCAGCGCGTCGATCGCTGTGTCGATGCGGCTGACGAAAAAGCTGGCGACGCTGGCCACCCGCGTCGGGTCGCCGCCGCTGCCGCGAGCTGCTCGAGCCCGCGATGTACGCTTCGCGCGACTTGCGCATAGGCGTCGAGCGAGAAGAGCAGCGTCGACGTTGACGTTGACGCCCTCGGCTGATGAGCTCGCGAATCGCCGGCGAGCCCTTCCGGCAGTGGCCGGAACCTTGATCATCAGGTTCGTCGCGCCCGACGGCTTTCCACAATCGCCGCGCCTCGGCCAAGGTGCCGCGGTGTCGTGCGCAAGCAGCGGCGAGACCTCGAGGCTCACGTAGCCGTCGCGCTCTGCAGTCTCCTCGTAGACCTGGCGCAGCGAATCGGCGGCGTCCTGCATATCGCGAACGGCGAGCTTCTCGTACAACGCCTTCGGATCCAGCGTCCCGCGCCTCGGGCGCCTCGAGCATGCTCCGTGTAGTCGGAGCTTGCCGGCGACCGCCTTTTCGAAGATGGACGGATTGGAAGTCACGCCGCGCAAGCCGTCTTCCTCGATCAGGCGTTGCAGCTCGCCGCTCGTGATCAGGCTGCGGCGGATGTAGTCGAGCCAGACCGACTGGCCGAGAACGGCAGTGCGCGCAACCGGTTCTCGAGCGCCGTTGTCTTCGCGCAGCCGGCGCCGATGGCGAGTCTCGCCCGTGAACGTCGCACTGAAAACGCACGAATCAGCTCCCGCGCAAGCTCGACGCCGACCACACGCCCGCCGAGCACCAGCACGTTCATGTCGTCGTGCTCCACGCCCTGGTGCGCGGAGTAAGTGTCGTGGACAAGCCCGCGCGGATTCCCGGAATCTTGTTCGCGGCCATCGCCGCTCCGACGCCGCTGCCGCACAGCAGAATGCCGCGCTCGGCTCGGTGCTCGCGGAGCGCTGCGCCGACTGCTTGCGCGTAGTCGGGATAGTCGACCGGATCTGTGCTGGAGGTGCCGACATCGAGAACGTCGTGACGCTCCTCCGCCAAGAACGCCTCATCGCCTCCTTCAACTCGAACCCGGCATGATCCGAACCTATCGCGATGCGCATGGCTCACCTCGCTCTTCGAGCGCTCCTTGTGGTTCTCCTCGTATCCTTGCTTTTGTCGCGCCCCGCTCATTGGCGATATTGCGCGATTTTGGCTGGCGGCCCGGACTGCAACGCGTCGGCCACAATCAGCTTCGCCTCTGCGACAATCGCGTCCAGATGCGGCTGATCTCTGAAGCTTTCAGCGTAGATCTTGTAGATGGCCTCGGTCCCGGACGGCCGCGCGGCGAACCAGCCGTTCGCGGCCACCACCTTGAGGCCACCGATCGGTGCGTCGTTGCCCGGAGCGCGCGTGAGAGTCGCGACGATCCGCTCGCCCGCGAGCGTCGATGCTTTCGACAGCGTCCGGCGATAGTCGTCCGAGCCGCGCTTCGTGCTCGACCGTGGCCGGCGCATCGAGCCGCGTGTAATACGGCGTGCCGAATTGCGCCGTCAATTCGCGATAGTGATCGCCCGGGTCCTTGTCGGTGCGCGCGGTGATCTCGGCGGCGAGGAAATCCAGGATCAAGCCGTCCTTGTCCGTCGTCCACACGCGTGCCGTCGTGACGGAGAAAGCTCGCCCCGGCGCTCTCCTCGCCGCCGAAGCAGAACGAGGCGTCGAACAGGCCCTGCACGAACCACTTGAAGCCCACCGGGACTTCGCACAGGCGACGCCCGAGCTGTCGGACCACGCGGTCGATCAGGCCGCTGCTGACCAAGGTCTTGCCGACCGCAGCGTCCGCCGGCCAACGCGCGCGATTCGTGAACAGGTAGCGGATGGCCACGGCGAGGTAGTGGTTCGGGTTCATCAGCCCGCGGCCCGGCGTCACGATGCCGTGCCGGTCGGCGTCCGGATCATTGCCGAAGGCGAGGTCGATACCGGTCCTTGAGCCGACGAGCCGCGCCATCGCGTACGGGCTCGAGCAATCCATGCGGATCTGGCCGTCGTGATCGACGGTCATGAACGCGAACGTCGGGTCCATCGTTGGGTTGACCACGTGATGTCCACGCCGTAGATGGCTGGATCGGCTCCCAGTAAGGGGCAGCGGCGCCGCCGAGCGGATCGACACCGAGCTTCAAGCCGGCCGCGCGGATCGCGTCCATTCGATGACGTTGCGCAAGTCCTCGACGTAAGGCAGCACGAGGTCTTGCTCGCGCGTCCTCGGTGCCGCGACGCGCGAGCGATATGCGCTTGACGCCGACGTTGTCGGCCTGCAGCAGCTCGTTGGCGCGACGCTCGACCCACTGCGTCACCTCGGCATCCGCCGGACCGCCGTTCGTCGGGTTGTACTTGAAACCGCCGTCCGCCGGGGATTGTGAGACGGCGTGACCACGATGCCGTCCGCGAGGCCGTCGTACGGCCGCGGTTGTGGACGAGAATGGCCTGGAGATGACCGGGCGTGGGCGTGACGCCGTCGCCGCGCTGGATGATGGTTTCGACGCCGTTAGCGGCGAGCACCTCGAGCGGCGTGCGTTGCGCAGGCCGGCAGGGCGTGGGTGTCCTTGCCGAGGTACAGCGGGCCGTCGATGCCCCGGCTGCGCGGTAGTCGCAGATTGCCTGAGTCATCGCGAGGATGTGGGCCTCGTTGAACGAGCCGCGCAGCGACGAGCCGCGGTGCCCGCTCGTGCCGAAGCTGACACGCTGTGCGGGGTCGTCCGGGTCGGGAGAACGCGCCAAATACTCTTGCTCGAGCCGCT
>CAVUTF010000025.1:0-15697 GCA_963744305.1 uncultured Gammaproteobacteria bacterium | reverse complement strand
GGAACGACCGCAACGTGTCCGAGGCCGGGTTGGCGAGCAGGGTCTGAAGATCGCCAATTTCTTTCAACCGGCGGTCCTCGAGCACCGCGGCGCGCGAGCACAGCGCCATCGCCTCGAGGGGATCGTGAGAGACGAGGATCAACGTGAGATCAAGCTCGCCGCAGAGGCGGCTTATCTCGGTGCAGAGATGGTTCTTGGTCGCTATGTCGAGGCTCGTGAATGGCTCGTCGAGCAGCAGGATTTTGGGCTGCACTGCGAGCGCGCGCGCCAACGCGGCTCGCTGCTGTTGGCCTCCGGAAAGCTGTTCGGGTCGCCGCTTCGCGAGGTCCGCAATGCGGCAGGTAGCGAGCGCGCTTTCGGCCCGTTCGCGACGCTGCCGCCCGGGAAGACGAATACCGGCGAGACCGAGCTCGACGTTCTCGCGCACCGAGAGATTGGGCCAGAGCGCAAGATCCTGAAAGACGAGCGCGAGGGACCGTTCGTGCGGGGCCAAGAGAATATTTCCGGCCCGTGAGGCTTCGCAGCCGTCGATCCGGATGGCGCCCTCGGTCGGCGCGTCGAGCCCCGCGATGAGCCGTAGCAGCGTGGACTTACCGCAACCCGAAGGACCGAGCAACGCAAAGCGCTCTCCGCTCGATACCGCGAGCGATATCTCGCGAAAGATCTCGGCCGAGCCGAGATGCATCGCAACTTGCTCGAGCTCGACGATCGAGCTCACGTCAGGGGCCGCTCTTTGAAAAGGCCCGTCACGAACATCAGCGCGGCAATGACAGCGCAACCGATCAGCAGGTAGGCAGCGCAGAGTGTCGCAACCATCGATTCGGGCGCATTGGCCATGACCGTGAATAGAGCGACCGGCAGCGAATCCCTTCCAGGCGGCTGCAGCAACAACACCGTCGTGATATCGGCTGTCGCAACCAGTGCGACGAGTGCAACGCTCGTGAGGATCGGTCGCAATAGGAACGGCACTAGCACGCGGCGTGCATAGCTTGCCAGCGACACCCCGTGTACCGTGGCCGCCAGCGCCCACGACGGTGACGCGCTACCGATGGCTCGAAGCAGCACGACCGTGGCGATCGCCGTGAGCCGGAAGCCGAGCACGGCAGCAACCGTGAACCGACTGCGCAAAATTGGATCTAGCCACGCGGGCGCCTCGCCGGCTAGGAACACGATCCCGAGCGCGCCGACCGCCGGCGGCACGATGAAAACCAAAGTCAGCGCGCCGAGCACGACTGCGCGAGAGACCGCGAACCGCGCGCTGCAGAGCGCAAGCGGCAGAGCAAACGTCGTCGCGATGAGGCCTGCAAGTAGCGCGTAGTAGAGAGTATTGCCGCTCGTTCGCGCAACAGCCGCCTGGACGGCCGCGATGGACGGATCGCTGAACGCCGGACGAATGATTCCGGCGACAGGGACCACGAAGGTGGCGAGCACTACGCCGGCGAGCACGAATGGGCCGACAAACCTCAATGCCGGTACGGACCGCAGTTCCATCCGCCGTGTTTCGCGCGGTTGCAGCGCGAGGATGAGGCGCCCGGCTGCAAACCAAATCACGGGCGCCGCAGCCGCGACAACGATCAGCGCGGCTGCAAACCCCTGCCGAGCGGCGAGCTCGAAGTCGTACAACGCCGAGAAGCTCACCAATATCTCGGTCGCGACCGTCCGGACGCCGAAAATCTGTGCGGGTCCGGGATCGGCAAGACTCACGAGCCCGGCGATGATTGCCGCAGCAAGCGCCGGTGGAAGCGCGGCGCGCGCAGCGTACCGGAGCACGGCGCGTTCGCCGCCGGCAATTCGCGCTGCGTCGACGGCGCCGGCCGGTAACAGGCGCACGGCGATGAGCGTAGTGAAAACGACGAGCGGCGTGCCGAGCGCCGCAAACGACCACACGACGCCGGCGATGCCGGACAGCACGCTGTCACGCGAAATGCCGAGATCGATCCGCAGCATGGATAGGCCGATCGCCCAGATGAATGAAGGCAGAAGCAGCGGCAACGCAAGCGCCGCGAGCAGGACTGAGCGCACGCGAAATCGATACAACCCGGCCAGAAGCCCGCACGGCATCCCGAGAATCAATGCCGAGACGAGGGCGGCCGCGGCAACGAACACGCTCGTGCCGATGGCCGATTGGAAGCCCGCGCCGAACGACCAACCCGTGGAGGGCGACGCGGCGAATCGCGTCAGCAAAATTAACCCAGGAGATGCCACGACTCCCAGCGCGGCGGCAATACCGATGCCCCTCCACGCGCCCGGCCGCTCGAGGACTGCGGGCGAGATCATCTGCTAGCCGTAAGCGGCGACGTCATCGAGCGTGGCGCGCGACCCATTCGGCAAGAAATCCGCTGCTGAGCTCCTCGAGCTGCATCGCGAGCGCGCCATAGTCGACCTGCATCGGCTCGATGTCGGCGGCCGACCCTCACGTGCGCAGGCTTTGGAACACCGGCACGTAACGGCATCTGCGCCGCTGGACTTTCCGCCAATGCTTGCTCCGTTTCCGGACGCAGGAGGAAATCGATGAATTGGCGGCCCGCGTCCGCATGGGGCGCGCCCGCGATCAGCACCGCGGCGTTCGGGATCAGCAGCGTGCCGAAGCCGTCGCTGTCGGGATACACCGCGGCAACGGGGCGGCCCTCCTCCCGCGCGACGTTGAAGTCGTCCGTATCGGTGACGCCGATCGCGAAATCTCCCGCAGCGACGAGACGCCGGACCTCGCCATTCGACGACACGATGGTGCCGCCGTTCGCGACGAATCGCTCGAAGAACTCGCGCGCCCTCGCCTCACCCAGCACCTGGAAAAGCGCCGCTGCGTGCATCGACGTCGTGCCGAACAGCGGATTCGCGAGGCAAGCTCGACCGCCGAAGCGCGGATCGGCGAGATCCATCACCGAGGTTGGCCGTTGCTCTTCGCTGACGAGGTCGGTGTTGTAGATCAACACGCGCGCTCGGGAGGAAAAGCCGGTCCAGTGTCCTTCGGGATCGCTATAGAGCTGCGGGAGGTCGACCGCATTCGGCGAGCGGTAGGCAGCGCTGACACCGCGCGCCTTCAGCACCGCGGCACGAACCGGATCACCGCTCCAAAAAACGTCCGCCTGCGGCCGCTCGCGCTCCGCGATCAGGCGGTTCAAGAGTCCCGTGCTCTTCGTCTCCTCGGTATCGGGCACGAGGCTTACGCGAATCCCGGTCTCCCGCTCGAATTGCTCGGCGATCGGACGCGCAAAGACCTCGTCGACGGAGGTGTAAACGACGACTTCGCTCAGCGTCTCGGTTTCCGGCGAGCAGCCCGCCGCCGCCAACACGGTCATAAATGCGGCGCCGACGCGCCATTGAGTAATGTCCATGGCGACCTCCGAAGCTAGCGGCTCCTCGTATCTCGAAGCCGTCGAAGTACGTCACGCTGTCCGCCTTCGTCCAAACACCGACCTTACCCGGCCCTGAGAACGTAGAGTCGTCCACCTCGAAAGTTTCTCGCCGTCGAACGAGACGGTGAATCTAGAACCGGCGAATGCCACCGCAAGCGTGCTCCATTGCTCCGCCGGCACGGTATGTTTGACGCCGTAGTCGTCGCTGCGGCCGATTGGACCGAGCGGGCTGCGCCGGCCGTTCTCGACTTTGTAGAGCACGACGTTGTCCTCCAGTGCGTTCGCTCTCACGATGTAGTAATTGTTCGCGTCTCCATAGCGCCACACCAGGCCCGCGGCCTGATCCACGCCCCCCGATACGGGCTTGAAGCGCACGGCGATTGCACCGTCCGTCATCTCGGCGCCGTCGTAGATCGCAAGGGGAAAGCGTCCGGACGTTCGATCGTCGGAAAGCTGTGCGAGCACCTTTTGCCGGGCCGGTGAGCTCGCGTCGACGGCGATTTCCCAGCGTGGTGCGACGCCCCCATTCGTCTTCGCCACCGTCCAGCCGCGTGGAGGCGCGCCGGCGTCCATGCCCTCGAAATCAAGCACGTCGGCGAGCCCCGCCATCGGTGGAAGGAGCAAAACAAGCGCTAGTCGTCTCATGGCTCGAGTCCTCCATTAGTACTCCATGTTCCACGTAATCGAGAACTGCGTGTTGAGCTCGTCATCGTTGAACGTCACATCGTTCTTTGTCTGGTAGTCGAGGCTGATCCGCGAGTTATCGCCAATCCTTCGCATGTAGCCCAAATTGAAAGCTCTTATGTCGTTGCCAGTGACGGGGTCGCCGTCAAAGCGGTCCCATCTCCAGTAAATGTCATCGTTGGCCGTCAGGGTGTAGTTGAAGAAAGCCGCCGCGCCGGAAGACGTGGCGCCGGGCGTGAACGCCGGCGCGAATTCCGGCTCGAGTCCCAACAGCGTTGAAGGCGTGTCGCCGCGCACGTATTCGCCGCGTATTCCCAAGCGCCCAACTACGTACTGAATGTCGATCCCGTAGAGATCCTCGTCGGCGCCGCCGCTTACCCCCGGCGGCAGTATCTGAGTCCCGAGTTGCACCGAGGCACCGACGGCGAGTGGCAGTGAATCGAAGATCTTGCGGGCACGAAGGTTGTAGTTGAGCTCGCCGTTGTTGTCGTTGAAAAAACGATTGCCGTTGAACATCCCGGCATAGACGCTGATCCCCCTAGACCAGCGGGCCAAGCCGCCCAGGTCCGCGGCCACCATGACACCGCGATCCCGCTGGCCGGGAAAGAAGTAGCCGGCAAAGATCCCTCGTTCCGGCGATTCCCTGACGCTGCTCGAGTGTTGGATATCGAACCCGAAAGGCTTCACGAACTGGCCAACCTTCAAAGTCACGGTTTCGCTCGGGTAGTACTCGACATACGCGTCATTGACGAGCTCTTCTGCGGCGCCTTCGGGTGCCGGGTGGTATTGAATCTCGTAGCCCATTCCGAGGGTATCCGACACGCGTCCCGCCCAGCGCAGCTCCATGCGATTGAGGCCGAAATTGCGCGTGACATCGTCGTCGGTGGCTTCGTCGATCGGATTGGCGTGATAGCGTGATTGCACGAAGAGCTCTGGCCGGGGCGTCAGCTCTTCCCCGCGTTCGTCGTCGCCGAGATCCGTGACCAAGACGCGCTCAATGTAACTGTCCAAAGGGTCGGTGACACGGGCTTCTGACTCAACGTCTACGGCGGTTTCGGCGCCTTGCCCCTTCAGTGCTGCGACGTCAGCGGCGAGCGTGGCGATCATCGATTCGAGCTCCACAACGCGACTCTGCGCCGTGAGTAACTGTCGCTCGAGTGCCTCTACGCGCCCCATCGCTGCCTGACTCTGAGCCAACAGATGGCCCGGGAAGCGACAGGCCGCCAACGGCAACGAAAGCTAGGCGTGTCATCGTCATCTCCATGGTCCTCGTCGGTTTGGGCCATTCACGGCGCAACTCGCCAGGGAGAGACGGTCCCCCAGTTCTTGAGCTCCGTTGCGGCCGATTCGTTCGTCATGTCCGTATGGCATGACGTGCACGGATTCGGAATACCGTAGTGCTCAGTCATCGAAGGCGAGATGAAGCGAAACGTGTGACTGCGAACGTTTACATTCGCTACGGTCCGCGCGATCGCGGGCATGTGACAATCGACGCATTGCACTTTCTCGGCGCTGTGCTGGCTGTGCGCCACGAGCGTCGCGCCGCGCGGTCCGGCCGGCGAATTCGGCCCATGACAGGTCAAGCAGGTGGCATTCGCAGGCTTGATGAGATCGGCTTCGTTCTCGGTGCCGTGCATGTCGTGGCAGCTCCAGCAGCTGATGCCTTTCGTATACATGGCGCTCGTGACGAAGTCGTTCCCCTGCATGCGATTTTTGTGCGCGGAGCCCTCGGGCCAATGCGTGAATGTCTCCTCCCCCAACCGGTGCTCCTCTAAGCGCCAATAATCGGCAAGTCGGTTCCCCGGCTGATAACCGACGGGCCAGTCGTAGTACACGCCGTTGATCGGATTGGTTAACGGTTGGCCCTGCGAGTGGCACTGAATGCAGACGTCGTTGCCACGCACATGATCCAGGCGCGCGGGATTGACGATGTTTGCGAGCGACGGGTCGCGAACATGCTGAGCGCCCGCGCCGTGGCATTTTTCACATCCGACATTCCACTCCGTGACCTGCTTGGTCGCCGTGTCGTAGTTGACCGAGTGACACCCATCGCAAAGCGGCCCTGTGGGGCGCTGCATTTGATCGGCAGGGTAATGTTCCACCCACCAATCGGTCCCTGGTTCGACGTAGTAGCGAACGCCACTTCTTGTTCATCACATCCCACTGCGCCGGGAAAACGAAGTAGTCGTCGCCGATCCTCGTGAAGTACCTCTGCTTCCACTTGCTGCCGTATGTAAACGCAACGTCGTTCCGATCGAACGTCACAAGCGGGTTCGCGGTGGAGAAATCGCCGAGAATGGCTTCCGGATGCTCTTTGACATCCTGGAGGATGTTCGCCATCAGAGTGCCTTTCCACCGATCGTAGATCCCTTGATGACAATCGCGGCAAGCTTCCGAGCCCGTGAAGGGTCCGTTTGCAGTCTGCGCGGGACTACAGGCAGGCAGTGAAGTCATGATCAAGAAGCTGAGCAGAATCACGCGATGTGTCATGTCGGTTTCCCAGCAAGGCGAATAGGGCAAGTGACGAATCTAGTAGTTTCTCGCACTGCGCTCAAACCGCATAGCAAGGCCCACGCAGCGTGCGTGCGCTCGCATCCGTACTCGGCGAAGGGGGGATCCAGAAGGTCTAGGCTGCCGCACCGGCAGCACAGCGCACGGGTACGGCCTCGAGGACGACGCTAACTAGTGCGTACGATGAACGCCGTCGCCGTCGTCGGTCACACGCGCGGCAGGTGCCTCGAGGTCCCGCACGTGTAAGTGACCCATCATCCCGGCCTCGGCGTGATCGAGTATGTGACAGTGGTACATCCACATGCCGGGCCGCTCATCGAGCTCAAACGCAATCTGGAGCTGCGATTTCGCAGGCACGCTCACGGTGTCTTTCCACTCGGGCACGCGCATATCGTCGAGCACCTGGAAGAAATAGCCGTGGAGGTGGAACGGATGGGCGAAGTCGGTGTCGTTCACGATGGTCCATACGTGCGTCTCGCCGATTGCAGCATCAATCGGTTTGACACGCGCGTGAGGCACGCCGTTGATGCCCATGACGACGTCGCTGTGGCCGATCGCGATCGTGAGCTCGATTCTCTGGTGGACAGCGTCCGCGACGTCGATGGGCTCGATGCTGCGCAGCACCTCCGGGATTGCTTCTGGTGCGACCCGCGGCGCGCTCACGGTTTCGATTAGCAGCATATCCTCGCGCGGCCGAGCGAATACCGTGCCGTAACCGCGTTCGGTCGGCACCCACCGCAGTACGTTGCGCGTGCCGGGCTCATCCGCAGGCGTGAACACGACGTCGGCGCGCTCGCCGGGAGTCACGATTACGTTGTAGACGTCCGCCGAGCGTGCGGCGAAGCCGTTGTCGCCGCCGAGCTTCACGAACCGATGATCGCGCAGCCGCAGATTGTAATAGCGTGCGCGAGCCGCGTTGATCACGCGCCAGCGCTGCTGTTTGCCCGAACGGACTTTGAGGGTCGGCCGCACTTTGCCGTTCACCAACAACACGGTGCCTTCGCGGCCGAAGAGATCGCCGAAGTTACCGCCGCTGTCGGCCGGCAGGAGCTCGCCGCGCTCGTTCAAGCCGATGTCCGACAGCATCAAAACCAGCTCGTCGCCGAGCCCTTGGGGCTCGTTGGGGTCATTGACCACAATCGGGCCGTACAGACCGCGGCCCACCTGCGCGGACGAGTCGAGATGCGGGTGATACCAGTACGTGCCCGCGTCCTGCAGGGTGAATTCATAGCGGAACTCGCCGCCTGTTGCGATCGCCGTTTGCGTCGCGCCGGGCGCCCCGTCCATGTCGTTCGGCACTCGCACTCCGTGCCAGTGGATCGTCGTGGGCTCGGGCAGTGAGTTCTTGAAGTGGACGATGACGCGATCGCCGACTTTGCCGCGCAGCAGCGGCCCCGGCAATTGGCCGTTGTAGGTCCATGCGGGCGTCGTCGTGCCCGGCAGGATTTCCAGGTTCGCGACTTTGGCCTCGAGCTCCACCTCGAGAATGCCCGGGTCGGGATTCAAGTCAGCCGCGATCGCGAGCTTGAGCTCGTCGTCCCAACCCTCCGGTTGCGCGACTTGGCGCGCCTGCAGCAGAGGAACAGCCGTAGCGCTTGCCGCGGAATCCGTGCGCTCGCAGCCGGCGCAGCAAAGCGACCGCGAGCAGTGCGCAAGAGGCAATAGAGATGCCGTTTCTCGTCGAGAACATGCGTTTCATTCTCGTTGGACGAAGGTCCCGGCAGAATACGTACAAGCCGTAACATCGCGCGCAGCGCACACCATTGTTTTGCAGCTCTGGCGCCCTGCTATCGCGAGCCACCGGCACCTAACCAAGCGATCAGCAACTTGATTTGTGCATCGTCCAGGCGATCGCCGAACGCAGGCATCACGCCGTTGCGCCCGACCGCGATCGATGCTCGCACGGCATCGCGAGAACCGCCGTACAACCAGGCGTCATCGTTGAGCGCCGGCGCGCCGAGCGCGACGACACCCGCACCGTCTGGCCCATGGCACGCGCTGCAGTACATTCCATAGAGTCTCGCCGCTCTCGTCCGTGCTGCCGGCGGCCGCACCGCCGGCCGAGAGCGTCAGCACGTAATCCGTCACTTGGGAGACACCGTCGTCGCCGAGCACCGCTTGCCACGGTGGCATCACGGCTTGGCGGCCGAGTGCGATGGTCTGCTGCAGCGTCTCGTCCGCACCGCCCCACTGCCAATCCGCGTCGGACAGATCTGGAAACAGATCGGCCTGACCACGCGCCTCCGAGCCGTGACACGCGGCGCAGTGGTTCTGGAACACGCTGGCGCCAGAGCGCAACGCGGCTGGGTCTTGCCGCAGCGCCGCCGCGCTCGCTTGCGCGACCGCTTCACGAGCCGCCCCGAACCGCTGCTCGTAACGGGCCGCACTCTCGGCAATGCGGCCGCCCTGCGACCAGCCCAACACACCGCGGTACGAGCCGAGCCCGGGATAAAGAATGAGATAGACCACCGAAAACGCGAGCAGCGCGAGTATCAGCCAGAACCACCACAGCGGCGGCGGCGTGGTGCCCTCGCGCAGCGTTTCATCCCAGACGTCGTCGCGCAACATCTGCCGCACCGTTCGCCGAGAAATAGACGCTCCACACCAACCATGCGAGCGCGATCAAGCTCGCGATCGTAATGACGGCGATCCAGCCACCCCAAAAATCGGCCGGCAAGTCAGCCATCGGCGCGCTCATCCTCGAGCGGAATCGATGCGGCGGCCTTGATACCGCTATCGTTCGTGCGCATCGAAACCAACACGACCAGCGCGATCATGAAGGCCATGACAAGCATGTCGCCGATGAAGATCAGATACGTCATCAGTGTCCTCCGTGCTCTTCCGGCTCGTCGCTTGCGAACTTCCCGAGCGACTGTAAGTACGCGATCAAGGCATCGAGCTCGGTCTTGCCCTCCAGCTGCGGCCGGCGCCGCTTCGATATCTGCGTCGGAGTACGGATGTCCCAGTCTGCGAAGCGCGAGCAAGCGCGCCTGAATGCTGCCGTCGCCGCTCGCCGGGCGTTCGGCCAGCCATGGATATGCCGGCATGATCGACGCAGGTACGACCGCGCGCGGATCCGTCATGTGGATGCGATGCCACGCGTCGCTGTATTTGCCGCCGACGCCGGTCAGGTCGGGCCCAGTGCGCTTCGAGCCCCAAAGAAACGGCCGGTCGTAGACGAATTCGCCGGCGCGCGAGTACGGTCCGTAGCGCTTCACCTCGGCCAAGCAGCGGCCGCACCTGCTGCGAGTGGCAGGTCGAGCACGATTCGCGGATGTAGACGTCGCGCCCGACGAGCTCGAGCGGCGGCGTACGGCACGACATTCTGCGGTCGGCGCGCTGAGCGAATCGTCCAGCATCGCCGGCAGCACTTGAACGAGACCGCCGATCGAAGACGACGACGAGGATGCCGAAGATCAACAGCCCGGTGTTGCGCTCGAGGGCTTTGTGAAGGCCGAGCACAGCTCATCGTTGTCGCCTACCGACCACGAGCTCGCAGCGGGCGCGCGCGCGACGCGAGCGTCGGCACGCGCGCAGTCGACCGTGCGCACGCCCGCGAAAGTCCGTGCGGAGGTTGACGGCCATCAGCACCGCGCCGAGGAGAAACAGATACGCCGCCGAGCAAGCCGCAGCAGGTAGTAAGGCGCCATCGCGCGCATGACCTCGACGAAGCTGTAGCGCACCTCGCCGAGCTCATCGAGGCTGAGCCACAGCAGGCGATTGCGAGACGCCGGCGGCCCACATCGACAGGATGTAGAGCATGACGCCGGCGAGCGCGAGCCAGAAGTGAGCGTTCGCGAGCGCGACGCTGTGCAGCGGCCGGCCCGGCGAGCCTGCGGCACGAGATAGTAGAAGGTGCCGAACGTGATCAGCGCGTTCCAACCGAGCGCGCCCGAGTGAACGTGGCCGATCGTCCACTCGGTGAAGTGGCTCATCACGTTGACGCTGCGGATCGCCATCATCGGCCCTTCGAACGTCGCCAGGCCGTAGAACGCGAGCGCGAGCACGATGAACTTGAGCGCGGGATCCGTGCGCAGCTTGCGCCAGGCGTTGCTCACGGTCATCACGCCGTTGATCATCGTCGCCCAGGACGGCGCGAGCAGGATCAAGCTCATGACTACGCCCAGCGACTGCACCCATTCCGGTATCGCGCTGTAGTGCAGATGATGCGGGCCCGCCCAGATGTAGCTGTAGACGAACGCCCAGAACGCGACGATCGAAAGCCGATAGCTCCAGATCGGCTGCTCGGCCTGCTTCGGCAGGAAGTAATAGAGCATGCCGAGGAACCCGCCCGTGAGCAGGAAGCCGACCGCGTTATGGCCGTACCACCATTGCACGATCGCGTCTTGCGCACCGGGAAACAGGGAGTACGACTTGCCGAGCGTCGCCGGCAACGCGAGATTGTTCACGACGTGCAACATCGCGATCGACGATGATCAGTGCGCCGTAGAACCAGTTCGAGATGTAGATCGGCGCGATCTTGCGACGCGCGATCGTGCCGAAGAACACGACCGCGTAGCAGAGCCAGAGCGACGGCGATCGCGATGTCGAACGGCCACTCGAGCTCGGCGTACTCCTTGCCGCCGTTCCAGCCGGCGAGCAGCGACCAGCCGCCGAGCACGATCGCGACCTGCCAGGCATAGAACACGAACCACGCGAGCCGCGGCGCGAACAGCGGCACGTGCGACGTGCGCTGCACGCTGTAGAACGACGTGCCGATCAGCGCCGAGACGCCGAAGCCGAACAGCACGAGATTCGTGTGCACGGTTCGCAGCCGCCCGAACGACAGCCACGGCTGCGCGAAGCTCGAGTCGGGCCAGACGAGCTCGGCTGCGGCGTAAACGCCGGCCGCCATGCCGAGCACCGCCCAGAGGATCGGCGAACGCGGTGAACGCGGTGACTACGCGATCGTGATACGACCCCATTGGCGGTTCGGTCACGGCCATGCGTCTCATCGCGCTCAGGTCAGATCCGCGGACCGACGCCGTGGCTCCAGAGCACGACCGTGATGCCGAGCAGGCGTGACCCAGGCGACCAGTAGATATGCGATCAGCGACGAGGCCATCAGCATCCCGCGTGCCGGGATCCGTCTTCAGCACTGACAGGCAGCCCGCGATAAAGCAGATACATGCTCCAAATGAGCGCCGGCACCAGCACGACGACGTTGATGAACGCATTGGGATACAGGTGCACGACGCTGCCGACGGCGAGCGGCGCGCCGACCAGGGCGATCAACGCAAAGCTGCGGCCGAGCGACTCGTCGGCACCGTAAGTCGATCGCCATCCAACGCGCACGACGGCCGCGCTGAAGAATCCGAACAGCAGCAGACACGAAGTACGCCGCCGCAATCGCGAGCGACCGTTGGCGCAGGCAGGAACAGCGGCTCCACGCCGAGGCGCCAACCGAAGGTCATCGTGCCGATGTACGCGAACAGCGGCGGGAAAAGGCCGAGCCACAGCGCAAAACCGAAAAACACGGCGACCGAGGATGGCCCGTGGTCGGCGATATACGCGAACGCCGCGTTGGGCCTGAATAGGACCTTGCCGAGTTGCAGGATCGAAAACTGCGAGGCCATCTTGCAGTCCCTCGTCGGAACAGCCGGTCAAGTTAGAGGCCCAGCTGCTGCTGGAGTATCAGTAGTTTCCGAGATAGACGCGTTCGGCCGGAATAGGACTTTCGGTAAATACGAACTGTGGGGCTCGTGCAGCCTTGCTATGTTGACGGCCGGACGATGAGCAGGAGCAAGAAAGTGGTGTTGGCTGACATCGAGGTGTTGCGCAAATGCGCTCGAGCCGACATCCAGTACGGGTGCACCACCATCCGCTATCGCGCTGACCGCAAAGTCGTCGTGAAGCTACTGAACGCGGCATTGGCGACCGAGCTCGTGTGCGCGCTCGGTTCCCGATGCCACTATTTCATGGCTAGCCGCATTCCCGCGCGCAACGTCGCCCAGCAGTTCCTCCTGCACGCTAACGAAAAGCAGGCACACGCTGACCAAATAGCAGCGCGAATCGTAGAGCTCGGCGGCGCGCCGGATTTCTCTCCTGACGGGCTCGCATGCCGCAGCCATGCACACTACATCGAGGCGGCCAATCTGTTCGAAATGATCAGCGGGGACCTTGCGAGCACGCGTATCGCCATTGAGCGGTATCGCGGCATGGTTCGTCTACTTGGCGACGACGATTCGACCACGCGTTGGATGCTGGAGGGCATCATCGCGACGCAAGAGGAACATGAGCAGGATCTCGGGAGCCTGTTGGAGACCCTAAGCGCCTGAGCGACGAATAGCGCGGTTGCGAGGCGGCGCAGTCGCAAAAGGGGGGCTTGCGCCTCAGCTAAGCGCCCATCAAAACGCGGAATCCGGCGGCCGTGGCGAAGAAAAATGCGAGCGTGATGAAAGCGCCAAGCAACACGACTGCCGGCCTCATTTTGGGCTCGGGTGCTGTACTGAGTGGCTGAATGTTCATGGTGAGACAAGATACGCAACGGTTCCTGTCTGAAAGCTGAACGCCTTTGGCCGCGGACGCTCGCGTGCGGTGGCTTTCTCGACGCGTTACGATCGGCGCATGAAACTTCCAACATTTCTCGGAATTGCCGCAATCGCTACCACGACCGTGCAGGCTCAGACCGACCTGGACGTGCAGCGCTTGGAACGCCACGTAGACACGCATGACCTTGCCCCCCAAGGAAGCAACTGCGTCGTGAGTTTCACGCTCAACGGCGCGGCGCTACATCGCCACGATGAACCTGAGCAAGTGCGCAGCCAAAGACCAAGCGAGCGCGCTAGCGCGCGCTCGGCGCGGCACTGCCTTTCCCCTCGTCGTCAACCGTTAGCCGCGACGTCTCGCTCCGCCTCTGACCACGGTCAACAACCGAGCTACGAAGGCGGCCGCGTATTACTCGATTTGATAATTGGCAAAGCCCACGATCGAGCGCCCCGGTTGCTTAGGAATCCTGCGTGAGTCACGACGGAAATCACCACTAATCATGGACTTCGGCGCGGCAGCACCGATGGAGCCGCGCTCCGAGTAGCCTCGAACGGCTACTTATTCAATGAATGCGGGCCGCGGATGCTGAAGCAGCGCCCCTTTTCTCGGCCCCGCGATGCACCACGCCGTACATCGCACCGCCAAAGCGCCGAAAGTAGACGTCCACGCCGTTGACGGATATCACGGTGTAGAGAAATCCCCGCTTGACGGACACGCTCGTTCCATCCTGTGCGGACTTGTATTGGGCGTCCTTGACCACCCCGGGCGCACCGACGGCATTCGCGAGCTTGCCGAGCCAGACTTCCGCTTCTACGAGAAAACTTTTCATGGCGACAGCTATCCAAGTTTTTCGTGTCTCGGTGGATATCCAAGTTTCGTGCCATCTGAGACCGAAAGATCGTTCAATTCTCTGATATCAATGGCAATCGTGATAACTGCGCATCTGAGCCTGGGGCGTTTCGTACGACTTCCGCGTCGCGTGTCGGGACGCGCTGAGAGTCATCTTCGGACCGGCTGTCGAAGACGTCCGGCTCGTGGAACACTCGTGGTTTGCCCGCTTGCACGGCGCGATTGCTACTACTCGGCGGCGGCGGATTTTCCTGCGCGGGAGCGCCACGGATTTTTTTGCCGATCCGCCGCTCATGCTGCATGAGTATTGCCATGTGTTGCTGCAATGGGAAACCGGCCGACTCACGACGCTGCGCTACGTCTGCGAGTTGATCAAGCACGGCTATTGGGCGAACCGGTTCGAGGTCGAGGCGCGCCAATTCGCGCGCGCGGAGCGCACCCGTTTTCAGAGCGCACTGGCCGCACAGCAGACGCACAGTTGATCACTCTTGCTCGGTTGTTCCCGTGTGAATGACAATCGTATTGCACCCACCCAAGGATAGGGCTCGATGTTTTTGCGCGGATTGGGAACGGCACACCCCACACATCGCTATACGAAAGCGGACTGCTGGGAAGCGTTCAAGACGTCGCCGTGGTTCGCGCGGGTCGACGAGCGGGCGCGTCTGATCGTCGAGACGGTCTTACAGCGCGACAACGGCATCGAGGCACGCCGACTCGCAATCGACACCCTCGACGAAGTCTTCGAGATTGACCCCGATACCTTGCATGCACGGTTCGTGAAGCATGCGCCGGCGCTCGCGTGCGAGGCAGCGGAGCGAGCGCTTGTCGATGCGAACTTGGACGCCGTGGACATCGACGGCATCGTGGTCAGCACGTGCACGGGTTATCTGTGTCCGGGCCTCACGGGCTATGTCATCGAGCAACTCAACCTTCGTCGCAGCGTTGCCGCGTTTGATCTCGTCGGGCAAGGTTGCGCCGCCGCGCTCCCCAATTGGCGCATGGCCGACGCGTTGCTCGCGTCTCGCCAATGCAGCAACGTGCTGTCCGTTTGCGTCGAGGTCAGCAGCGCCGCGATGTATCTCGACAACGATCCCGGCGTTCCTGGCTTCACTCGAACCCAGCAATTTCCGCCAAGACGCTGCAATCCATGGGCTGTCGTGCTCGCGGCCCGGCCATGTTGGACCTGTCGAAAGACCTGGCGCGTCGTTGCGGATTGCGCGAAACGCGCCGACGCCACGAAGCAAACGCTGGCTGTGGATTGGCCTGGCGCTGATCGGGGGCGCAGCGGCAGCTTATGTGGTGACCTTCTGCTCGTGGCACGGCTGATGAAGCCGGTCGTCGAGCTTGGTCAGATCACCACATTGTCGCCACGCAAGCCGACGTCAAGCTCACCTCCAGCGGTTACGTCAGTCACAGCGGCGGGCCATCGTTGCGGCGAAAGCGCCCGGGCGGGTGGCCAAGCTGCACATCGTGGAAGGCCAGGGACGTCGAAGAGGGCGCGCTCTTGGCCCAGCTCGAGAGCGACGATCCGGCGGCAGCGGTGGGCGAGGCGCGCGCGAGCTTGCTCACAGCGCAAGCGCGCCTGGCGGCGGCGGCCAAGGCCAGCCTGGGCGACGCAAAGCTGCAGCTCGAGCGCGAGAAACAGCTGAATAGAGGCCACCAATGCCCGCATCAAGCAGCGCTCGACGCGACGCAATCGCGCTTCGACGTCGCGCCACCGGCCAAGCGGCGGACGCCGACGTCGCCACCGCCGCGCCCGCCTGGAGCGCGCCGATGCCACCCTGCAAATTACACACGTCAGAAGCCGA
>CAVUTF010000024.1:0-151674 GCA_963744305.1 uncultured Gammaproteobacteria bacterium | reverse complement strand
TCTAGGATCATTCGGGCGCGGCAGTAGTTTTTCCACGGCATCACATTCAGAAACGCGCTAACGCTGACCTTCGCCTAGGCCGCTCCAAGAAGTGGGTGGTCGCGTGTGAGGACGTATCGCCGTATATACCGAGCGAAACGCCCGGCGATTCGAACCTATGACAGCGTCGATCTCGACCTCTTACTCCCGGCCTGCCAGTCGTCAGTTCTGTGCAAGCATTGAATCAATCTTTCCAGAAGCCGAAGCATCGCGTCGAGTGGGTAGACGTCGAGGCGCAGCAGAAGTACGCGAAGATCAACGCGTACCACTTGGGTCTGTTCGGCGATTTCGTCGAGCAGCTGCGCTCGACTCGAGACGGCGATGGCTCGCTGCTCGATCACTCGCTGATCATGTACGGCAGCGGCATGGGCAACGGCAACATCCACGACCATAGGAAGCTGCCCATCATGCTCGCGGGCGGCGCCTCCGGCCCGCTCGAGGGCGGTAGGCGCGTATGCGCGTTTCTAAGGCACCGCAACGCTAGGAGCACTCGAAATCATCGCCAACGCTCGGCCGGCAGTACTTCGGCCAGCCGTACGTGCGCCAATGGGCAACGATGCCGAGCTCGCGCATGAGGTCTTTGAAACCCGGCTGCTGACGCACTTCCGAGAATAGCGGAAACCAAAGCACAAAGACGTTTTGAGCCGTGGCTGTCGTCGAATCTTTCACTGCGCTTAGCGCCAATTCGGGATCACCGAAATAAGCTGCCCACATTGCCAGATGACGCCGTGCAATCTGATCGGCGTACCGCGGATCTGCGTAAAGAATGTGCAACTCCTGCAACGCTCGCTCCGGCGCATGAAAATGCTTTGCCGCGGCTTCATCGATATCGTCCGCCTGCAGTGGCAGCTCACTTGGCGAGCTAACTTCGCCCTTGCCCAACCGCCCCAGGGTTGCCAGGAAGTTCGTAAACAAATGATGCTGTAGAAGCGTTCTCCCGCGCTCATACTCGGCCAGTGCTGCGGGAGTATCCCCAAGCATGTGATGGCTGCCAACCAAGAACGCTATGACCGTAGGATTCAGCGGGTCGGTCTCTCGTGCGGCTAGAAAAAGCGCACGGCCTTTCTCAATGTTTCCGACAGCCAGTTGCAATACCGCGTAGGCCGGTATATCGCCCAGCGGCTGGCCGAGTGCAATCGCTCTTCGATATTGCTCTTCTGCCTGTGCCATTCTCGGCTCAATGCTCCACACATAGCCTAATGACGCGTACCCCAAGCCAAGATTAGGTTCGAGTCCAATCGCGTGCTGGGCGGCTCGCGCGGCCGCCGCCATATGCTCCCCCCCACTGCTTTCATGGAAAAGCATATGCGCATGCGCGTGCGCAGCCGATTTGCGGGCCCAAGCGAGTGCAAAACCCGGGTCCATTTCAATCGCTTGATCAAGGTAATCGCGGCAACGCACGTTGTCCTCTCGTGTCCCGAGCGAACAGTGTGCGCTTGCCGCGAGGTACAAAGCATAGGCTTCGGCGATCTCTGTGCCGCCGAGTTCCGGAGCTGCTAGCGGCGACGCCGAGCGCGGCACTCAGTGATCCGGCGACAATCGCAGCGATTTCTTCCTGAATCGCAAATACATCGCCGAGCTCACGATCATAGGTTGCCGACCAAAGATTGTAGCCATCCGCGGCGTTGATCAGTTGCGCAGTAATGCGTAATCGATCGCCGACCCTTCGGACCGTCCCTTCTAGGACGTGTGCCACACCCAGCGCTTGCGCTATCTCTTGGACGCTTTTTTCCGATCGCTTGAACGCGAACGAGGAGGAACGCGCAGTCACTTGCAAATCTGTGCGCCGCGCTAGATTACTCAGCAGCTCCTCCGAAAGGCCATCAGAGAAATACTCCTGCTCAGGATCCGAGGAAAGGTTGACGAAAGGCAGGACTGCGATCGAGTTGGTGGGCGCTGCCGGATCGACTACAGGCGAAGTCTCGACGTTTTCGTTCGCGACGACATGCTGCGTAGGATCGTCCCTCAACACACTACGCCCAACGAGGATAAAAGCGACGGCAATCAACGCGGCGACCGCAAGAAGCCATTGTCGATTGAATGTATTGGGTGCTCGGACTGCAGCGTCTTTAGATTGCGGCGCCGCGGCAAGCGCGTCGACCGCGTCGCCTATCTGCACGCCTGAAACCTCGCGCACGACGGCGAGGAACCGATAACCTCGGCCGGGCTCGGTCGCGATGAAGCGGTGCTCTCCGGGCTTTTCGCCGAGCACTCGTCTCAGCGTCGAAATGCTCTGGTTGAGGTTGTTTTCCTCGACGATGACGTGCGGCCAAATCGTTTCGAGCAGCACGCGCTTGTCCAGTAACTCGCCTTGGTGCTCAACGAAACAGAGCAGCGTGTCGAAGACCTTGGGCGCCAACGGAATCGGCTCGCCACCGGCACGGGATAGAACGCGGTGCTGGGCATCCAGATGAAAGCCCTCAAAGGCGTAGATCGGCTGCTCCCCGGATCTGGTCATCGAGTGTCTTCAAGAGAACTCAGGAGGCTTCGGACCCTGAACAAAGCGCGTTCAGATGAGGCAGCGGATTCTACGCCCACGGCGATCCACCACCAACTCGGGGGAGGGCACTATGAAAGCGCCGGAAGAATTCGCGTTCGTGGGACGCCGACACTCGAAGCTGATCCGACTCCTCGGCCAAAGCTGCCTGATGACCGGTCTTCTGGTACTCGCCGGATGCGCGTACCTCGAAACCGTATCCAGCCGAACCGCTTTCGACAACCGCATTCGCCGTCAGCGCAAGCGCGATCAGCGATCTAAGCGACCAGCCACTCTTGCCCTGATTGCGTGGCGCCACGTCGAACTCCAACGTGGCTTGGGAGAAGCCGATCCAACCGGCGAGCCCCCAATAGAAGCGTCGCCGTTCCTCGAGGGGCTGACCACGCCGTGGGATTTCGGCGCGCAGGACGACACAGTCCTTCGCCTCGACGTGCTGTGGGAGCCGACCGACGCCTTCTCGTTGCGCGTCACGCACAACGACGAGCAGAAGGCTCATCTCTCCAACAACGACTCAACCTCGTCGAGCACTTCCTCGTCTCCCGACGCCACATCGATCCGCTCCGACGGATCCGCGCCCGGCAACCGGTTCACCGTCCTCTCGGCCACCGTCACGACGTAGCCGTGCATCTCCTGATCCGTCTTCTCGCCGGGCGGCACGACAGCGATGCCCCAGAACACCGCTTCGAGATCGCCGGTATGGCCGTCCACGATCGCGAGATTGGAGCTGGTCCCGGCCGTCGAACCGCCGATCAAGCTCGAGACGATCGCTTTGCCCATCGGCGTGATCGTCATGCTCAAGCTCGAGAAGGCGATCGCATCCACACCGAGGTGATCCGCGAGCAGACGCGCCGAGTCTCCCGCGTTGTAGATCCGGCTCGGAAGCTTCTTCGGCTTGTACTTGCCCATCATCTCGTCGAAGCCGCGGTTCGCGTCGACGAAGTACTCCTGCAATTGCGGGTCCCCGTTGATCCGGTCCGGCTCCACCACGTGAACCTCGTAGCCCTTGGCGGCCATCAGCGCTTGGACCTGCGCATTGAACAGCGCGCCGTACGCCACGCTGTCGTCGACGAGCCCTTCGGTCTCGACGACCCTCGCTCGAGTCACGGTCGCCTCGACGGGCAGCAGCGCGATCGACTTCGGCCGTGTCGCGCCGCTTGCAAACTCCGCGGTGGTCTTTTCGGCGAGCGCCGACATCGACCAAGCCAATGACGCAACACTCGCCACGACGATCCCTGTCTTAGATCCGATCACTGCTGCTCTCCTTGAGTTTGGCGGTCAGCGCTTTGAGACGGCCGACCACGATGGGACGATCGGCCGCGTCGGGCGCCGACCGAACGTAGGTCAGATACTCCTGGGCAGCGTCGCGATCGCGTTGCTGCTGTTCGTACACTTCGCCCAAGCCGCGATGCCCCGCCGCGAAGTTTGGGTCCATCGCGAGCACGCGGCCGTATATCTCCTCTGCGCGCGCGAGGTTTTCCGCGTACGCCGCGCGCCCCTCATCGGTCGCGAGCTGCTCGGCGAGGCGCTGCTCGCGCGTCTTGCGCGCGCGGTCTTTTCGATTGTGCCTCTTGTCCGAGTTCGTGAGTTGCGCGGGATCGAGACGGCGCTGCGCGCCCATGGCTTGCCACGCGTCGCCGAGCAATTGGAGCATGCGCGGGTCGTCGGGATAGCGCTCGACCAGGGATTCGGCGAGAGCGACGGCCGTCTGCGGATAGTCGTCCTGAGCGTAATCTTGGACGGTCATCGTGCGTAGGCTGTACACGGCGACCTCGAACGCATCGACCTGCCGCTCGCCCCGCGGCGGCATTTCCGCGACGAGCGCGCGGCTCGTCTCCGCGCGCGCCCGTATCTCGGGATGCGTGCTCCAGATCGTCGGCACACGCTGCTCGAGACCGTCGTAGTCGTGGCCCAGAATGTCGAGCAGCTCGGGGAGCGCGTGTGGGTCGTAGCGGCTGTCGCGCAAGACAATCGCCGCGCGGTCATCCGCTTCCTGCTCGAGCTCGCGGCTGAAGCCGAAGACGGACGCTTGCAAGCCCACCGCGATCATGCCGCCCCAGATGCTCGCGCCTCCTAGCACCATCCCGGCGATCGACGCCTTCTTCGTCGCGCGGTGATCGACGATGCCGTGATGGCCTGCGACGTGGTTGATCTCGTGCGCGAGCAACGCTGCGAGCTGGTCCTCGTCGCGGAGGCGCGCGAGCATTCCGGTGTGCACGTACACGTGCCCGTTCGGCAGCGCGAACGCATTTGGCGACGGATCGCGGAGCACGAAGAACTCGTACTCGATGTAGTCGTCCGTCGGTTGCGGCCTGAGCTCATGGCCGACGCGCCGGACGAATGAGACCACTTGCTCATCTCTGTATAGCAACCCGTGCGCGGCGAAGTAGCCCTCGAGGTCGTTGGCCGTCTCGATCAGGTCCAGCTCGCTCTCACGGATCGGCATCGAGTCATAGTTGCCGCCGGCCGAAACCGCGCAGGGCAGGGCGAGCGACGCGGCGAGCCAAAGCGTCGGCAATCGGGTGAGGATCCGCATGGTGCGCGAAGCGTCGCCGATGGCGCCGCGACCTCGCGAGGAACTGCGTCAATCGGAAGCGCCGCGGTCGCAAAAAATGCGAGCCGCGGCACGAGGCGGCTCGCATTATGTTCAGGGACCGGGATAACGGCAGTCAGGCGCGGTCGCGGCCGAAGTCCGGTCCGTCGAGCTGTCGCAGCTCGCATTCGATGTCCCACTACCGGTTCGAAAGTACTATCCTCGTCGCTGCACAGTGGCGTCGGGGATTCTTTGTTACGGCTTGCCGTAAGCAAGCTACTTCCAGGGAGAAACCTGCGCAATGAATCGCCGAGAATTCGACTTCGCCCTCTTGACCGTCATTGGATGGTCAGCCTGCAAGACCGTTCAAGCGCAAAGTCCGCCCCTGATCAACGGCCCTCGGCTCAATGAGCGCTTGCGCGCCTTGGGTGAGTTCGGCAAGAACCCGCAGGGCGGCGTCAGCCGCATCGCCTACACGGAAGCCGACCGCCAGGGCCGAGAATACGTGATGGGGCTGATGCGCGTCGCCGAGCTCGACGTCAGTATCGACGCCGCCGGCAATCTCGTCGGACGGCGCGGCGGTAGCGATCGGACGCTGTCGCCCATCGTCATGGGTTCACACATTGACTCCGTGCCGGAAGGCGGGAACTACGACGGCGACGTTGGCTCACTCGGCGCAATCGAAGTGGCGCAAACGCTCGCGGAGAATCGCCGCTCCACACGTCATCCGCTCGAGGTCATCGTCTTTCAGAACGAGGAAGGCGGGCTGGTGGGGAGCGCCGCGCTCAGCGCAGCGCTAACCAATGAGGAGTTGGATCTCGAGAGCCGCAGCGGGAAAACAATTCGTGACGGCATAGCGTTCATCGGCGGGGATCCGACGAAGTTGGCATCCGCACGACGGCAGCGCGGCGATATCGCCGCATACCTCGAGCTGCACATTGAACAAGGCGGCGTCCTCGACGCTCGCGACATCGACATCGGCGTGGTGGAGGGCATCGTCGGCAACAGCCGCTGGGACGTGACGGTCGAGGGTTTTGCGAATCACGCCGGCGCGACGCCGATGAACGGCCGGCAGGACGCACTCCTCGCCGCGGCAAGATTCATCGAGTCGGTCAATCGTGTGGTCACGGCTCAGCCGGGGCGGCAGGTCGGAACTGTCGGACGAATTCAGGCCTTGCCAGACGCATACAACGTCATTCCCGGCAAGGTCGTGATGGGTCTCGACCTTCGCGACCTCGATGCAGCCAAGATCGACTCGCTCTATCAGCAGATTCACGCTGAGGCGCAACGAATCGCGCGGGAAAGCGGGACAGAGTTTGCCTTCCAAGAGCTCAGCGTCAATGCGCCGGCGCCAACCGATGACCGCATTCGCCAGATCATCAACGACTCGGCGAAGGAACTGGGCCTGACCACTCTACTCTTGCCGAGCGGCGCAACCCACGATGCACAGGACATGGCTCGGCTCGGCCCGATTGGGATGATCTTTGTTCCAAGCGCTGGCGGCATCAGCCACTCGCCGCGCGAATTCACGCCACCCGAAGACGTGGTCAACGGCGCGAATGTTCTTCTGCACACGCTGCTGAAGCTTGACGCGCAGGTCGCATGATCTCGATTACCGGCATCGATCACGTCGTGCTGCGCGTGACGGACCTCGATCGCGCTATCCGCTTCTATCGCGACGTGCTCGGCATGCAGGTCGCCAAAGCCAACGAGCCGTTGGGGCTGATTCATCTCCGCGCCGGCGCGAGCCTCATCGATCTCGTCGCCGTTAACGGGCCGCTCGGGAAGCCGGGCGGCGGTCCGCCGGGGGCGGAGAACCGCAATGTCGATCATATCTGCCTGCAGGTGCGGGAATTCGATCTCGAAAAGATCAAGGCGCACTTGCGCGCACGTGGCGTCGAACCGGGTGCCGAAGACGAGCGCTACGGCGCCGGCGGTGATGGCCTGTCGCTATACCTCAGCGATCCCGACGGCAACGGCCTCGAATTGCGCGCCGCCCAGCCCGAAGGCGATCGCGGCTCTTGAGCGATTGGCGCGGCGGGGAGTCGGCTCCGCCCGCTCGTCATATCTTGACAATCAAGAGGAGAAGCGCGATCGTCGCCGCGTCGATGCTGTCGCGGATGCGCCATGACCGAACCGACCACGGACGTAATCCAGGGCACGCTGGATATGCTGATCTTGAAGACCCTGAGCCTTGCGCCGATGCACGGGTACGGGATTGCGCGACGGATCGAGCAGATCTCGCGCGGTGTATTCAAGGTGAACCCGGGCTCGCTGCTGACGGCGCTGCACCGGCTCGAACGCGCGGGTTGGCTCGACGCGAAGTGGCGCGACACCGATAAGTCGCGGCGTGCGAAATTCTATTCGCTGACGGCAGCCGGCAGGCGGCAGTTGGATGTCGAGACCGAATCGTGGCAGCGGCGGGTTGCCGCCATGTCGCGGCTGCTCAAGGCAGTGGTTTAAGGTCGTGTCGTTGTGGCGCCAAATCGCACGCGGGCTACGCGCGCTGATCCATCGCTCGACGGTCGACAGCGAGCTCGACGACGAAGTACGCGACTATTTCGAGCGCGCACGCGCGGATCTGGTTCGGCAAGGCCTGTCCCCGGACGAAGCCGCGCGTGCCGCGCGGCGCGAGCTCGGGGACGTGGCCAAAGCTCGGGAAGAATTGCGCTCCTACGGTTGGGAGAACACGGTCGAGGCGACGCTCGGCGATTTGCGGCACGCCGCGCGCCGGCTGGGGCAGAGCGCCAGGCTTCACGCTCGATCACCGTTCTCATGCTCGCGCTCGGGATCGGTGCGAGCACGGCGATCTTCAGCGCCGTCGTCCCGATCCTGTTCGAGCCGCTGCCGTACCCGGAAGCGAGCCGCGTCGTGATGCTGACCGATCGCGACGGCGAGGGCGCCCCGTTGGACGTCACGTACGGGACTTACGTCGAGGTTGCGGCCCGCAGCCGCTCGTTCGACGGTCTCGCGATCGCGGACCGCTGGCAACCGGCGCTCGTCGGCGGCGGCGAGTCGGAGCGCCTGCTCGGCGATTATGTCAGCGCCGGCTACTTTCGCGTGCTCGGCGTCGCGCCCGCGATCGGGCGGGACTTCGACGCGAGCGACGACGTCTACCGCGGACCGCGCGTCGCAATCGTGAGCCACGGCCTCGCGGAGCGCCGGTTCGGCGGCGCACGCGCCGTGCTCAACGAGACTATTCGCCTCGACGATGCCGACTACACGGTGATCGGCGTGATGCCGGCCGGGTTCGACAACGTCCTCGCGCCCGCGGCCGAAGTGTGGGCCCCGCGACAGTATCGTGCGCAAGCGCCGTTCGAGTCGGCTGAATGGGGTCATCACCTGCGCATGATCGGCCGGCTCGCATCCGGCGTATCGATCGAGCAGGCGCGCAATGAGCTCGCCGGGATAGGCGAGTCGCAGGTCGCTGAGTTTCCGCGGCCGCCGTGGGCATTGTTCGAGAACGGGCTCATCGTCGAGTCGCTTCAGAGTTCGGTGACGGCCGGCGCGCGGCCCGTGCTGCTCGCGATTCTCGGCGCCGTGCTGCTTCTACTCGTGATCGCCTGCGCAAACGTGACTAACCTTCTGCTCGCACGAAGCGTCGCACGGCGGAGCGAGCTGGCGGTGCGTGCCGCGCTCGGCGCGGGCCGCGGCCGTCTCGTTCGTCAGCTTCTCACCGAGAGTCTGCTGCTCGCGCTGCTCGGCGGAGCAGCCGGCCTGGGCGTCGCAATGGCCGGGATTCAGGGCATCGTCTCGCTAGCACCGGCGGGGCTCCCGCGCGTGGACGCGATCCGCCTCGACTTGCCCGCGTTCTTGCTCGCGCTCGCAATTACGGTGCTCGTTGGTCTCGCGGTCGGTCTCGCGCCCGCGCTGCGCGGCACGCGGCTCGACTTGCGCTTGGATCTGCACGCCGGCCCCCGCACGACGGGTGGCTCGCATCATGTTCTTGCGTCGCAGCCTCGTCGTCGCCGAGGTCGCGCTCGCGTTGGTGCTGTTGGCGGGTGCCGGTCTTCTGTTCCGAAGCGTCGAACGGCTGCTCGCGACCGCGCCCGGCTTCGACGCCTCTAATGTCCTCACCATGCAGATCGTTGCGACCGGCTATCGCAACAGAGCCCAGAGCGGCCGACGATGCAGTTCTTTCGAGTCGACTCTCGATGCCGTCCGCGGCGTGCCCGGCGTGATTGACGCCGCGTTCACGAGCCAGCTTCCACTGAGCGGCGATTTCGAGGGATACGGCGTTCAGTTCGAGTCCGCTGCGCAAATGTTTCCGAACGACACGGGCGGCGCGCTGCGCTATGTCGTTACGCCCGAATGGTTTGCGCACGATGCGGATCCCGCTGCTGCAAGGACGGCTGCTCGGGGCGCAGGATCGGCCCGGTGCGCGGCAGAAGGCCGTGCTGCTCAGCGAATCGCTCGCGAAACGTTGGTTTGGCGACCGGAATCCGATCGGCGAGCGCCTCCGTATCGGCGCTGAGATGGGCCAGGCCGATCGGCCTTGGGACGTCGTCGTCGGCGTCGTCGGCGACGTGAAGCAGAGGTCGCTCGCGCTCGCGTCGCCCGATGCGTTTTACGTCGCGATGGGACAGTGGAGTTGGGTCGACGTCGCGCAGTCGCTCGTCGTTCGCATGGACGGCAATCCGACCGCGCTGGTGCCGGCAATCAAGCAAGCGATCTGGTCCGTGGATTCCGAGCCACCGATCGCGCGGATCGCGACCATGGAGGATTTGCTCGCGGCCTCGGAGGCCCAGCGGCGTTTCGCGCTCACGGTGTTCGCGATTTTCGCAGCCACCGCACTCGCGCTTGCCGCGCTCGGTCTCTACGGTGTAATCGCCGGCAGCGTCGCGGAGCGCACGCGCGAGATCGGTCTGCGCTCGGCGCTCGGCGCCTCGCCCGCCGCACATACTATCGCTCATCGTGCGACAGGGGATGACCCTCGCAGGGACTCGGCGTTGTGATCGGACTCGCGGGCGCGGCGGCGACGACGCGCGCGCTCGAAACCCTGCTCTACGGCGTCACCTCGCTCGATCCGCTCACTTACGGCACCGTCATTGTGCTGCTCGCCGCGGTCGCCGCGGCTGCGTGCTGGCTACCGGCCGTGGCGTGCGTCGCGGGTCGATCCGACGGTCGCGTTGCGCAGCGAGTAGATCTTCCGGCGCGCGGCCACGACGCGCTAGATCGCCATGTCCACCAGCTTGGCAACGGTGTTCATGTTTCTGATGGTTCCGCCGGCCGGAAGCTTCAGTTTCGACCGTCCCATTCCGTGTGGAAAATGGATGTAGATCTCTCTCTTGCCCAATCGGACTTCCTCACCGCCCGGGGCGACAACTTCATCGAGCAGACCCTTCTTGACGCGCTCGGTCTGAAAGTAGACCCCAACCTTGGCTGGCTCTGCGCTCGGAAACGGATTGGCTTTCAACACGGATCGCAGCTCGGATCGTGTGCGTACCACGACATCGGCGCGCTTTCCCAGTTTCTCGGTCAACGCCGTCTCGAGTCGAGTCCGGATCGCTTTCTCGGAAAGATCACTCTCGAACACGACGTTGCCGCTCTGGATATAGGTGCGGACTTTGCCGAAGCCGAGCCCGCTGCACAGGGCCGAAAGATCCTTCATCGCGAGCTTTCCCGTCCCGCCGACATTGATGGCCCGCAACAGAGCGACAAACACGGTCATCGAGAACTCCACTTTACGCGGCCGGCAGCGCTTCAGCGTATACTACCGCCCCTCTCGACAACGGAGCTCCCGCATCACGCCGGTGTGTACACGCCGCAAAGAGCGTGGCTCGGCAAAGCAAGCGGCGCGCATACGGCGCAATCCGCTCGCGCTAAGGCTAGGAGGGACGAGCCGGCGAATCGAATGTCGAGTACGCCGGTACACTAGGTCTTCAAAGGACGGAAAAGCGCGCCGGAATCGGTGTTGGTCGTGCTAAGCAAAAGTGCTCGGCCGCATTATGGTGAACGTATTGAAGTCGCCGGAAACTGATCGCGGTCGCGGCGCGCGCTGAAACAAAATGGATGCACCACTCGCAGCGCTCCTCGACGGGCATGTCCACTTCCACGCTTGCTTCGACGCCGGCAGGTTTCTCGCCGGCGCCAACCGAAATTTCGCGCGTGCAGCGTCGGACGCCGGCTACGGCGATCGCTATGCGGCTTTCTTGTTGCTCACGGAGAGCGCGAGCGCCCACTGGTTCGATGATCTGCAGCGCGCGGCGGAGCAGGGGACCGCCGTTGCGCCCGGGTGGAGCGCGGCCGCGACGGCGGATCCGCGTCAGGTCGCCCTCGCCGGACCGCAAGGCGAAATGCTCAACGTCGTGGCCGGCTATCAGATCATCACGGCCGAGAAGCTCGAAGTGCTCGCGCTCGGATGTCGCACGCGAATTGCAGACGGTAGCGCGCTCGACGAGGTGATCGCGGCGGTAAAAGCGGCGGACGCGCTGACCGTGGTGCCGTGGGGCTTCGGCAAATGGCTCGGCAGTCGCGGCAAGCATGTTCAATCGCTGTTGGAAAGGACCGCGCCCGGGGAGCTGTTCTTGGGCGAAAACAGCAATCGCGTCACGGGATTCGGCGAACCGCCGATTTTCCGCCAGGCCCGCGACGCCGGAATTCGGATCTTGCCGGGCACCGACCCGCTGCCGTTTCCGCGCGAGGCGGCAAGAACCGGAAGCTTCGGCTTCATACTCGAGTGTGGCACTGCGGAAAATGGCGGCGTTTGGTCCACCGTGCGGCGCAAGATCGAGCAGCAACAGCGCGTTAAGCCTTACGGACGGCTCGAAACTCCGTGGTGTTTTGCGAGAAACCAGATCGCGATGCAGGTTTATAAGCGGTTCGGGAGCGCCGCTTGAAGCCGAGCATGCGAGCGGCAGCACCTTCGAACTGTCTCGGGGTGCACTGATGTGCGGGATCGCCGGCATCGCCTACATCGGCACACCGCAGACGCCGAGCGTGGAACGCATCCGCCAGATGTGCAATGCGATCATCCATCGCGGTCCCGACGAGGAAGGTTTAGGCGTCGAAGACGGCGTCGGCTTGGGAATGCGCCGGTTGTCGATCATCGATCTCTCCGGCGGCAGCCAACCGATTTACAACGAGGATCGCACCGCGCGAATCGTTTTCAACGGCGAGATCTACAACTTTCGCGAGCTCCGCCGAGCACTCGAGCAGCAAGGCCACCGATTCGCGACGAACAGCGACACTGAATCCATCGTCCACACTTACGAGCAGCACGGTCTCGACGGCGTGAACCGGTTGAACGGGATGTTCGCGTTCGCCTTGCACGACATGAAGAACAAGACGCTGCTGCTGGCGCGAGACCACCTCGGCATCAAGCCGCTGTACTACGCGCTGACGAGCAACTCGATCGTGTGGGGATCGGAGATCAAGGCGATTCTCGCGAGCGGCCTCGTCTCTCGGAGTCTCGACGCGGATGCTCTGCGCGAATTCCTGACTTGGGAGTACGTTCCGGGCGCGGGGACTCTGTTCCGTGAGATCCGCAAGCTCGAGCCAGGTCATTTGCTGCTCGTGGACCTTACCGGCCACCGTGCGCCACGTGGTGCGCAGCTTCTGGGACGTGCCGGAGCGTCCGGCACAAACCTTGTCGGATGCCGACTGGTTCGAGCGATTGGACGCGGTGATCTCCGAGTCGGTGCAGCGCCAGCTCGTGAGCGATGTCCCGCTGGGGGCGTTTTTATCCGGCGGCGTCGATTCCTCGCTCGTCGTCGCGAAAATGCCGAACGCGTCCACTTTCAGCATCGGGTTCAACGATCCCTCCTACAACGAATTGCCGTTCTCCGAGGAGGTTGCGCGACATCTCGGCGTCTCCCACACGACTCAGATCATCGAGCCTCGAGTCGTCGACGACTTCGACCACTTGATGCGGTTCATGGACGATCCAATCGGCGACTTCTCGATCTTTCCAACTTATCTCGTCTCACGCCTCGCACGGCAGCACGTCACCGTCGCGCTCAGCGGCGACGGCGGCGACGAGCTTTTCGGCGGCTACGAGACGTATTTAGCGAGCGGTATCGCGGAACGCTACGCATCGATTCCCGCGTCTGTGCGCCGCCATGTCGTCGAGCCTTTTTTCCGGCGGCTCAAACCCCGGACGGAGAAAAAAGGTCTCGTGAACAAGGCGAAGCGTTTCGCCGAAGGCGTCGCGTTGCCCGAGGCGCTCGGGCACGCACGTTGGCGCGCGTTCCTCAGCGAAGATACCGCCTCCGCGTTGTTCGATCCCGAAATCGCGCGCACGATGACGAGGCCCGCCGGTCAACATATCCTGGACCTCGCGTCGCGGGCCCGGGACCGCGACCCAATCAGCCAAAGCCTGTACATCGACGCCAAGAGCTACCTTCCGGACAACTGCCTCGTGAAGACGGATCGCATGTCCATGGCGGTTTCCCTGGAAGTCCGCGTGCCGCTGCTCGACAAAGAGGTCACGGAGCTCGCCTTCGAGATACCGGACCGCTTGAAGGTGGCGAACGGCCAGACCAAGGTGCTCTTGAAGCGCCTGGCCGCGAAATATGTGCCCGAGCGGTGCGTATATCGACCGAAGGAAGGATTCAGTATTCCGATCAAGACTTGGCTTGCGACGCAATTTCGCCCGGTGCTGGAGACGTACTTGGATGAGCGCCGGATTCGGCAAGGGGGACTGTTTCGCGCGGAGACGGTTGCGCAGCTGAAGCGCGAGCATCTCGCCGGCGTGCAAAACCACAGCCATATCTTGTGGTCGCTGATCGTGTTCGAGAAGTGGCGGTCCGACTGGCTCGAGGCGGCTCCACGTGGGTAAGACGCTGGTAACGGGCGCCACGGGCTTCACCGGAGGCGCGCTCTGTGAGCGCCTCGTCGCAAACGGCGCGGAAGTGGTGGCCTTCGTGCGCAGCACGAGCAAGGCGGATCGGCTGCGCTCCCGCGGCATCGAAACACGAACGGTGGATCTTTGCGACGCGGCCGACGTGAAACGCAACTTGCGCGGCATCGACACCGTGTATCACATCGCGGCAGCCTACCGCTCCGAGCATGCGTCCCACGACGAGTTCTTCAAGGTCAATGTAGACGCCACGAAGAACCTGCTCGACGCGGCGAGCGACGCGGGCGTTAGGCGCTTCGTGCACTGCTCCACGGTCGGCGTGCAGGGCGTGATCGATGACCCGCCGGCCGCGGAAGACTATCGCTTGCAGCCCGGCGATCACTACCAGCAATCCAAGCTCGAAGGCGAGCTCCTGGCGCGGAAATACTTCGACGAGGGGCGGTTGCCCGGCACGGTGATCCGTCCGGTCGGCATCCATGGCCCGGGGGATACGCGCTTTCTCAAGCTCTTTCGCTCGATCGCGAGAGGGCGATTCGTGATGATCGGCCGCGGTGACGTGCTCTACCACATGACCTACATCGACGATCTCGTCTCGGGCTTTCTGCTCGCCGCCGAAAAGCCGGAGGCGGTGGGGCAGGTTTTCACGATCGCGGGGCCCGAATATACGACCATCGCGGTGCTCGTGGAAAAAATCGCACGCAGCGTCGGAGTGGACCCGCCGCGGCTGCGCGTCCCGTTCAAACCTGTTTACTTGGCCGCCGTCGTTTGCGATCGGCTGTGCCGCGCGGTCGGGATATCACCGCCGCTGTACCCGCGACGCGTGGAGTTTTTCGAGCTCGATCGCGCCTTCTCGATCGACAAGGCTAAGCGCCTCTTGGGGTACGTGCCTCGCTACGGGCTCGACGAAGGGCTCGCGCGCACCGCGGAATGGTATCGGCAAAACGGGCAACTCTAAGGTCGGTGCTCTCTACGCGACCAACGGCTTGTCGGCGAACACCCACGCTTCCGTCGCGAACGGCCGCATCAGCCGGCTTTCGGAGAGCGCGTTGCGCAGATCTAGCGCCCATTCGCCACCGCTGCTCGCGTAGCACGCGGCGAGCAACGGAAACTCGCGAAGCCGAACCCGAACGTTCACGAGTCCGAGTTCGGTCAGGATTGCCTCGATCTTGCTGGGATGGGCGAGGGACGTGGAGTTTCCCGTAGGCGGACTGAATGCCCACTTCACGCGCCGGATCGAATCGTACAGCCAGGAGGCAACTCGAAAGTCGAAAAACAGGACACCGCCGGGTCTCACGAAACTTTCGCATTCTCTTTACGACCGGCGCCGGATCGTTGAAGTAGCACATCATGCCGAGGGAGCACACCACGTCGAATTGCTGTCGCCGGCCCCACGAACGACGTGACGTCCCCATGAACCAGCTTCACCTTGGCGGCTAGTCCCAGTCTGGCGAAGCGCTCATTGCCCAGAGCGACGAGGTTCCGCGAGCTGTCGACGCCTGTGTACGACGGCCATGCCGGGATACGCAAGCGCCAACCGACCGTGCCCGGCTCCGAATTCGAGCACGTGTTTCCCGTTCAAGCTGACAACATCGTTGCGGTCGACAGCCCAAAGCTTGAATCTATTTAGCCTCGCCTGAAACTCAGGCGACTTGCCGACGAACAGTTGCTCGATGGCAGCCGCATCCGCGAATTCATGGGCATGCTCGTCGTACCAGGAGTAAACGTCGTTCCGGTCCTCCCCGACAACAGCCCCGTCGGATACTTGGCGTTGCAATGGTCTCTCCAAGCTACTATCGCCCGGGCCATGGTGACGATTCGCGAAAAAAATTGGCGTGATGACGTTCACGACGCCTGCTGGGGAGCTGCTGCAGGCGAGCCTTCCTTCGGTGGCGCGCAGCGGGAAAAAGCGACCACGATTCCGCTGATACCTACGGGCTCGCAGCGCACCGCAGAGTGGTATCGCGGAAACGGGGAACTGTAGGCGGTGCCGGCTACGCGACCAACGGCTTGTCGGCGAACACCCACGCTTCCGTCGCGAACGGCCGCATCAGCCGGCTTTCGGAGAGTGAGTTGCGGAGATTCAGGGCCCATGCGCTCCCGGCGTTCGCATAACGCTCTGCGAGGAATGGAAACTCGCGGTTCCGGAATCGAATGTTCGAGAGTCCGAGGCCGGTCAAGGTTTCCTCGAGCTTGCGCGGACTTGCGGTGAACGTCATCCCGCCCGTCGGCGGATGCAGCGCCCACTTCACGCGCCGAAGCGCCGAGTAAAGCCCGGAGGCCACTCGAAAGTCGAAGAAGAAGACGCCGCCGGGCTTCAAGAACCGCTCCATGTTGGTCACGACGGGAGCCGGATCCGGGAAGTAGCACATCATTCCGAGCGAGCACACGACGTCGAAGTGTCGTTGAGGCCCGTCGAACGACGTGACGTCGCCGTGCACGATCCTGGCTCTGTCGGACAAGCCTTCTTTCTGCAAACGCTCGTTCCCCAGGTCGACGAGGTTTTTCGAGTAGTCGACGCCCGTGTAAGACGCCATGCCGGGGTACGCGAGCGCCAAGCGGCCGTGTCCGGCGCCGAACTCGAGCACGTGCTTGCCGTTCAAGCTGACGAGGTCGTTGCGATCGACCGCCCAAAGCTTGAAACGGTTTAGCCTTTCCTGAAACTCCGGCGATTTTCCGACAAAGCTGGTCTCGATGACGACCGCATCCACGAATTCGTGAGCGTGGTCGTCATACCAGGAATGGATTTCCTTCCTGTTCTGGCGGACACCGCCGGATTCTGAATCCGTGTCATGCATGTGTTGCGTGGCCTGTCGACGCTTACGATGTGCGGCCCGAAGCTGCTGCAGCGGCGCGTTCGTTCGGCACGCGCAGTGGAAAAAGCGCAAACACGATTCCGCCGATACCGACGTTGATGCAGATAGCCAAGAACGAGAACAGCGCCGATGCAACAAACGCTTGCGCTTCTGGGACGCCGGCCAAGCCCATGAAGTAGACGTATCCCACTTGGTCGACGCCGAAGCCCGACACGGATGCCGGAATCAGCCCGACAATGGAAACCAGAGGTCCATAGATCGGCCAGTACAGAAAGCCGAGATCTATGCCGACGGATAGGCCGGTGAGAAACAGAGTCGCGGCAACGAGCAACTGCGCCAGCAGCGCGTTGGCCAATACCGGCCCAAAGCGAACGTGAGCGCGTTCGAAAACGAGAAGGTGCCCGGCAAAACGCCGCAGCGTTCGGCGGACGCCGCGCAGCGGCGCGGGCAGCCTCCGCAGGAGACGCAGCCACCAATCTCGGCGATGCTGAAGCAGCATATGCACTCCGACGATCGTGGCTATGAGCCCGCAGAAGAGCGCAGCGGCTATCAGCTCGAGGGTGAGGACACCGTCCCCGAGCATCAGCACGACCGCGAGCAATCCCAGCAGGCACGCGGCGAGCAGACTGATTGCATTGAGCACCACGACCGACGCGGCATGTGCCGTGAGCTCACCGCCGAACCGGCGATGCGAGAGCAACGCGCGAACGGCATCAGTTCCGGCCGTGGACGGAATGACGCTACCGAGCAACCCGCCGCTCATATAGCAGAGCAAGACGCCGCTGAACTGCTTCGGGCGGCAGACTCCCACACCGCGTAGAAGCAGCAACCAATTCCAAGCCTTCACGATGGAATAGATGAGCATCGCCGCGAGAGCGGCCGCATACATGGTCAAGTCGGCCGCGGCAACCGTGTCGAGGATGAGTCGCGGGCCCGCATGCCACAGCAGTCCGCCGACGAGCGCCGCCGCGATACCGACACGCGCCAGTGTGGTTACCTTGCTGCGATGCGATTTCATCAATGCAACGGCGGCTCGATGTTTTTCCGGCCCGTAGCGGCCGCGATCGCTTCGACCCGCACCGCGCGGAAGAAGAGTCAGTCCCGGCAGCATGTTGGTCTTGCAGAGGGCAGACTACCATAGTCTCGGCAAAGTCCGATGAGACATAAAGGCTTGTGCCTAAGTGCGCAAAGTCCTGCAGTAGGTTCACGCATTTCCAGTTGCCGTGGTCTAATGCACGTCTGACTTTTACGGCCCAAAACGAATCCAGCCTTCAGGAGGCTGCAATGACCCGCGCTTCCGAGCGTCCGCTCAACGTGCTATGGCTCATCGATCATGTTTGCTACGACGGTAACCTGCACGGCGGCGGGCGCTTGTACATGAACTTGATGCCGACGTTCGATCCGAACCGCGTGCGTATCCATCCATACTTTCTCAGAGCTTCGCCGGAAGTGCAGAAGCTGTTCCAAGAAGCTCGTCATCCGGTAGTGAACCTCAACAAGACAAAGTACGACGCGACTGCGCTAGTGGCCGTCTCGCGCCTCTGCAAGGAGTTGCAAATCGATGTGATGCACCTGTTCTGTTATGCGGCCTCCACATTCGGCCGGATCGTGGGAGCCGCGCGGCAAATCCCCACCATCATTCACGATTTCGACACGCAGATTTATTTTCCGTATCCGCTGTATCTGAAGGTGCTCGATCGCTTGCTCGCCGCGAAAACCGCCGGTGCGTTTGCGGCATCCTCGTTCTGCCGCGACTACATGCGCGACGTCCGCAAGGTTCCCGGCGAACGGATCAACATCTTGTACCATGCGATTCCCGACTACGTGCTGCAAGATGCCGCGCGAGCCGACGGCGCGGCGGAGCGTGCGAAGCTCGCGTGGCCCGCGGATGCATTCATCTTCGGATGTATCACCAAGCTCGGGCCCGAGCGCGGTAACGAGACGCTATTGAACGCGTTCCGCCGCGTTGCGGACGAGATTCCGCGCGCGCGCCTCGCCCTCGTTTACAAACCCACGCTCTACCACCGGGTCCCGAAAGAGTACGAGCACATCCCATGGATCCGCGATGTCCAGGCGATGCGTGCGAGCCTCGAACGGCAAGTCGCCGAACTGCATCTGGGCGACCGAGTGTATCTCGTAGAGACCGAGGGCTCCGTGCTTCCGTACTATGCAGCCTCCGACGTGCTCGTGGCTCCGTTCGAGAACGAGCGGTTCAGCTCGGTGAATCTCGTGGAGGGGCTCGCTTACGGCAAAGCGTTCGTCGGCACCGACATCGGCGAAGCGCGCGAAATCCACGCCCAGCACGGCGTCGGCAAGATGGCGCCTCCGGGCGACGCGGACGCTCTAGCGAGTGCGATGATCGGCGTCGCGAAGCAGCCGCAGTTGCTCGAGACATTGAGCGCGCGCGCACGCAGCGTCGCGGACTACTTCACCGTCCACGCGACCACGGAGCGGTTCGTACAGCTCTACGAGTCCCTCGCCCGCAAGGATGAACGTCAAACAGCCTGAGGGCGATTCCGTTGCTTCTTGGCAGCTCCAAAACGATCGACGATGTCGGGGCGTCAGGCTTCGAGCGGGCTCGTGCCGGCGAGCAACGCGAGCCCGCTGGTTCGGCCGCCGACCTGTGGCTTCGATCCTGGGACGTGGCATCTCTCGATCGCGTTGCGAGCGTCGCCTCGGACGGCGTGACGGGATCGTGGGTGGCGGTGTCCGGAAATCCGCTGATCGCGACCAGCGATCATGCCGGTGAGAAACCAACGGGCGGCGCCGCCGAGTGGCTGATCCGCGCGCTCGAGGCGCGCGGAATCGCGGCCCTCGACGACGTCGATGGCGGGTTCGCCATCGTGTGGTGGCACGCGCCGCGCCGTGAGCTGCGCCTAATACGCGATCGCTTCGGCATCGAGCCTCTGTTTTACACGTTGCGTGACGGCGAGCTGTGGTTCGCGTCGCGGTTGCAGGACCTCGTTGCAGCGGGAGCGGCGGAGCCTCGCATTTGCGCGGAGGGCTTGGCGCAGTTCTTGGTTTACTGCTACGTGCCCGGCGATCGGACCTTGCACCGTGACGTGCGTCGTGTCCCGCCCGGTAAGCTCGTGCTGCATCGCCCATCCCGGCCGCTGCAGATCGAGAGATGGTACAACCTATCGTTTTCCGACCCGTGGAGAGCCGACGAGCAGGAGATCGCGAGTCGCTATCGGGCGGAGCTCGAGCGGGCAGTGCAGCGCCGACTGTATGGGGGAAGCCCCGGCGTGTTGCTTTCCGGCGGCATGGATTCGAGCTCCGTTGCGACGTTCGCTCGGAGGCACTGGCAAGGACCGATCCGAAGCTTCGGCTTTCGTTGCGGCGGGGCGTCGTTCGACGAGTCCTACTACGCCCGGTCGCTCGCCACCGAGCTTTCGACCGAGCACGAGGAGGTGGATTTCGACGAAAGCGGGTCGTTGACCATCGGTCGGGTCATCGACCAAATGGAAGTGCCGTTCTGCGACGTGGGCATCGAGGTCGGCACCTGGCTATTGGGCGGCATCGCACGCGGCCGCACCGAGTATGTTTTGACCGGCGACGGCGGCGACGAAATGTGGGCGAGCCATCCTGTGTACGCGGCGCAAAAGCTGATGCGCTGGTACGACTATCTGCCGCTGCCGGAGTTCGCTCACCGCGGAATATGGCGTTTGGCATCGTCGCTTCCCGACTCCGACAAGAAGCGGAACCTCGCGGTGATCATAAAGCGCATTCTTCCGCCGCCGGGCATCCCTCGTGATTTGCGGCACTTTCGCTGGCGTACTTACTATGGCCCGCAACAGTTGCGGCAGCTGGCAGCGAGCTCGCTACTGGATGCAGCGGATCCGTTCGCATGCGTGCGCGAGTCATTCGAGGACTATCGCGGGCCGGATGACGGCATATCGCCGTTGCTGTACAGCGATTACTCCACGGCCTCCGGTTTCTACTTTTCCCGTTTGCTCCTCTGCCGGCACTTTGGACTCGAGGTCCGAATGCCGTTTTATGATCGCCAGTTCGTCGAGTTCGGCGCGCGTATTCCGGCAGGGCTCAAACTAGAAGGGATCGAGCGGACGAAGCGGCTGTTCCGTGCGGCAATGAAAGGCGTCGTGCCGAACGTCATCACCGACCGCAAAGACAAGCTCGGGCATTCGGTGCCTTTGAAGAACTGGTTGCGGAATCGCTCGATCCTGGACGGCGAGATCGCCGCGACGCTCACCAGAGAAAAGATCGAGGCGCGCGGGCTGTTCCGCTTCGACGCGATCGAGCAGATGCTCGCGGAGCACCGAACCAAACGTCACAACCATTCGCATCGCATCTGGGCGATGTTCGTTCTGGAGCGCTGGCTGCAGCGGCACATGCCCTAGCAGTGAGCGACCGTCGAACGTGTTCCAAGGCCCCGAGAGCCGTCGCTAGTCGAAGCCGATCGGCAGCGGCGGCTGGCTCGCAGTCTTCAGCTCCACGCCAAGAACACGCGCGAGCGTCGGCGCGCTCGACGGCGTGCCGCTCGGAGACATGACCTACGGCAACCACAACGGCTTGCACATCAGCCGCGCGATTCCGACCGAGCTCGTGGATCGCGTCGTCCTGGCCCAGGGCACTGGCGCGCTCGACACAGCGTCCGCGAGCAACCTAGGCGGCACGATCGAATTCTTCTCGGCCGATCCGGAAACCGAGTTCGGCGTCGATGCGGCGCAAACCTTTGGCAGCGACTCAGCTCGACGCACGTTCGTGCGCCTAGACAGCGGCGAGTTCGGCAATGGCACGCGCGGGTATCTGACGGTCATCGACTCAGCCACCGAGAAATGGAAGGGCGGGGGCGATCAAGAGGTGCAGATGTTCAACGGCAAGCTCGTTCATCCGATCGGGGACGGAGAGCTCACCGCGTACTACAACTATTCCGATCGAATGGAGATCGATTATCAGGACTTGTCGTTCGACATCATCGGCCGGCGCGGCAGCCATTGGGACAACTGGTTCCCGGATTGGAACGCGGCCGTTACCGCTGCACAAGCATGCAACGCGAGCGGGCAGAACGACGCGATCGCGTGTGACGACGCGTATTGGAACGCGTCGGGCTTGCGCGAAGACGACCTCGGCTACCTCGCCCTCGCACTGCCGTTCGGCGAGTCGCTCGAGTGGACCGCAACCGGCTACTTCCATCAAAACGACGGACAAGGACTCTGGGGCACACCGTACACGCCGACTCCCGGCGGTGCGCCGTTGTCGATTCGTACGACGGAGTACGACCTCGATCGCCGCGGCATCGTCACTGCGCTGACGTGGACGCACGGCGACCACGAGGTCAACGGCGGAATCTGGTACGAGACCAACGACTTCGGTCAGGCACGGCGTTTCTACGGCGAGCCTTCGCTCGCCGGCCCGACGCGCTCGTTCGAGGACTTTCAGACAAATCCCATGCTCACCCAATGGGAGTACGACTTCGAGACGGAGACGGTCGTGCTGCATCTGCAGGACACGTGGTCGATCACGGATGACGTGCGCGTGAACGCCGGCTTCCGCTCGGTGCGGTCCGAAAACACCGCTGCGACCATCGTCGGCGACGTCAAGACAGGCACGATCGAGGCCGATGAGCCGTTTCTGCCGCAGATCGGCCTTACGTGGGCGCTGAGCAACGACCTCGAGTACTTTGCGTCGGTCGCGCAAAACGTGCGCACGTTCGCGAGCAGCGGCACGTCGGGGCCGTTCAGCACGACCGCGGCGGGCTTCAACGCCATACGCGACGTCGTCGAGCCGGAGACGGCGACCAATCTCGAGACGGGTCTGCGGTTCCGCAGCGGCGCGATCGACGGCGTGGTCGCGATCTACCACGTCGACTTCCAGGATCGCCTGCTCGGTATCACGCAGGGTCCCGGCATCGTCGGCAATCCTCCTGTTCTCGCGAACGTGGGCAGCGTGAAAACGAGCGGCATCGAGGCGGCGCTGACGTGGCGCCCGATGACGAACCTGTCGTGGTTCAACTCCGCAGCCTGGAACGACTCGGAGTACGACGACGACTACACCGTCACGAACAGTGCGGGCGTGCCGACCGTCGTGCCGGTAGCCGGCAAGCAGGTAACGGATGCGCCGGAGATCCTATTCAAATCTCAGCTCGCTTACGACAACGGTGCGTTCTTCGCCCGCGCCGATTTGAACTACACGGACGAGCGTTTCTACACTTACCTGAACCAAGGGAGCGTAGAGGCTTACACGTTGCTCAACGTCGGCGTCGGTTACCGCTTCCGCGGACTCGGGGCAGTCGAGGATCTCGTGCTCCAAGCGGATGCGACAAATCTCACGGACGAGGACTACATCAGCACGATCGACTCGAACGGCTTCGTGAATTCGGATCCCAACGGCACGGCGCAAACCCTTCTCACGGGCGCGCCGCAACAGTTCTTCGTCTCCCTGAAAGCACGCTTCTGACGGGTGACGTCCCGCGGCGTCGAATCTCGCCGACTTGGCGAGGCGCGACGCCGCGCGAGTCGTTGTCTTTGCGGCGTTCTGTCCCGAACTCGGGATACTTAGCCCGTTCACGGGACGATTTCGCGCATATCACTCAATCGCGTTTTTCGCGATGTTTCCAGACGGATCAATCGCTTCGACGTGTTTTGCCGCGACGGCACGCTCCTTGCTAAACGCGTTTGCACAGCAACCTCTTCCACAGGAGCAGTCCGATGAATCACTCCACTCACATTGTTGTCGCAGTCATCTCGCTCGCTTGCGGCGCGTTCTTGATGCAGCCGGTTGTCTCGGATACAGACGTGCGTCACGTGATCGCCAGAGTCGACGCGATCGACGCACACGGCGCTGCCGCCGACGATTCGCAGACCTTCGCCGAATACGCGGGCCGGTACGAGATTGAGGATGGAGCCGCATTCATCATCGACGACGACGGTGAATTCCTTTCGATCGAGCTGCCCGAAATTTGGGGCGGCGCAAGAATGCGCTTGCACGCACGAGGCGCAGGCGATTTCTCGACGGGGGCTTTCGTAAGCGTGAGATTCCTCGTGGGCAGCGACGGTCGCGTGAGCGGCCTCCTGTTTTACCCCGGAAGCGCGCACGAAGCCGTGGCGGCCACGAAGGTTTTTCCGCGCGGAATCGTGACGATCCACGACGTCCCGATCCCGGAGCGGACGAGCGCACGCCTGCGCGTCGGACCTCGCCTGCTCATGAAGATCGCGGCTGCTTGGTGTACGAGTGTCTTTGCGCGCAGACCCTTGGCATAGTGACGAGCGTGCGACGATGCTTTCAACCATTTCTCGCCTCGCTCTTCCTAGCCGCGGCGCTGCCCGTGACCGCGCAGTCGCCGCGGGCCCTCGGGCCCCTCGAGGATGGCGTCGTGACGTATCACATCGCAGACGGGGAGGAGGGTTCGAGCTACCGTCCGGCCGATCGCGAGCTTGCGCTCTGGGCGCTGCAGACCTGGGAGCGGAGCACGGGTGGCGTTCTGACGTTCCGGCCCGCGGATGAAGCCGCTGCGCTCGTGCGGATCTATTGGGTCCCGGCCGATGCAGGCCAGTACGGGGAGATGCGGCCGCTGTTGATCGCCGGGCGACGCGGCGCCGAGGTGTACATCCGACCCGACACCGATGCTCTCGGTCCGGAAATCGGCGCGCGCGCGAAGCTTGACGCGCTGTTTCGCGACACGATCGTGTATCTCACGTGTCTCCACGAGCTCGGCCACGCACTGGGATTGAGTCATACCGCCGACTTTGCCGACGTCATGTACTTTTTCGGCTTCGGCGGGGACATTCCACGCTTCTTCGGCCGCTATCGGGACGAGCTGCACGAGCGCACGGACATCGCGAAGGTGTCCGGTCTGTCCGCCGGCGACCTTCGGCAGCTCGAAGAGCTCTATCCAGGGCGCTGAGCCCGCTTCTTTGGCCGCCGCCGTTCCGCGAGCTTGATTCTTCGTTTTGCCGCCGCGCGTTGTCTTGCTGTGATCATGGCGCCTCCCGGATGAACGGAGCTTGCGGACCGTCGCCGCGCGGATGCAATCTGTATGCCACGCGTCACTTTGAAAGGCAGCAGAAAAAATGGCGATAGTTGGACGATGGCCGCGCGCGGTTTTCTACGATTCCAAGACCACCCTCTTCAATTGGGCCGGCAGTTGGCGCGACGCCGCTGCGCAGCTGTTGAAGAAATACCAGGCAGCCGTCGGCGAGCAAGACTTCGTCGAAACCTGGGTTCGGGGTTTCGAAGGACTCCACAGACGGGCCGCGTTCTTTCGTTACACGCAGGTGACGGATATCGTGCGCGAGGCGCTGCTGAACGCCTACCGGATGCACGGCATCCGCGGGAGCGGCGACGACGTCGACGTTTTTCTCGACCTGCAAGAAAAAGTGGAGCTCTTCCCGGATACCGAGGCCGCCTTGCGGGAGCAACAAGCGCTCGGCGTGAAGGTGCTGATCTACTCCGACGTCGAAACGAAGTATTTGAAGATGTACGTTGCAAAATTCAAAAAATTCAAAGCCGACTTCGTCGGCACGACGGAGGAGGCCGGGGTCGCGAAACCCAATCCCCGCACCTATCAGTGGGTGCTGCGCAAGACGGGGCTCGAAGCACGCGACGTGCTGTATTGCGCCGCGCCGATGTTCGACATCCAGGGCGCGATGTCGGCGGGCATGATCGCGGCCTGGCTGCGCCGGCCGGAGGGCCGCCTATCGAAGGAGACCCATGCGGCAGGGGATCTCGCGGCGGACTTCGAGGTAGAGAGCCTCCACGACGTGACTCGGATTCTGCAGCTCTTGCGCCAAACCGAGTAGCTGCCTGCACTGCGATAGAACTGTCTGAAATTAAAGGTTTTTGAAGATTGATCCGCCTTGTATGGGCTTTGGGGTGTCCGTACAATGCGCCCTTGGTCCACGCGCCAAGGAAACTTAGGACGCGGGATCAGCCTGACGGGACGGCCGTTGGCGAGCAAATCCGAAAGCCGTGAGGCATTTCGAGAGCGCGAGCCGCGGCCGAAGTTTTTCTAGGCGAGATGCAAGGAGTTCAGAATCGTCCAAGGTAAGCGCGTAAGACGCAACGCGGAGATCTCGAGCGCAGAGGTCCGCGTGATCGGCCCAAACGGCGAGCAGGTCGGCATCATGTCCATTCAAGAGGCGCTGCGAAGCGCCGAAGCCGCGACATTGGATCTAGTCGAAGTCGCGCCGAATGCCGAGCCACCGGTTTGCCGCATCATGGACTACGGCAAATTCGTGTTCGAGCAGAACAAGAAGGCTCAGTCGGCGCGCCGGAAGCAGAAACAGATTCAGGTCAAGGAAATCAAATTCCGGCCTGGCACGGAGGAGGGCGACTACCAAGTCAAGCTCCGCAACCTGATCAAGTTTCTGACGCACGGCGACAAGACGAAGATTACGCTGCGGTTCAGAGGACGAGAGATGGCGCACCAGGAGATCGGCGCGGAGCTCTTGAAGCGCGTTCAAGCGGACCTCGCGGAGCACGGCTCCGTGGAGCAACAACCGCTCATGGAAGGGCGGCAGATGGTAATGGTCATCGGCTCCGCGGAAGCGTTAGCCTCCGCGGCCTAACCAACAAGTGTCCCTGTGCCGCGGCTCAACAGGCCCAGCGGCGGATGGACCGCCCGCCCGGCGCGAGATGCCGGAACGGGCCAGAAACGATCGAGGAGAATGGTCATGCCGAAGCTGAAGACGAAACGCGGCGCTGCGAAGCGTTTCCGCGCGAAAGGTAATGGCGGTTTCAAACACGGCCAATCGCACCTGCGGCACATCCTGACGAAGAAATGCCCGAAGCGGAAACGCAAGCTCGGGCCGCATGAAGCAAGTCGACGACTCCGACGTCGAAGCGGATTCGTCAGCAATTGCCGTACAGTCTGAGGAGAGAACGATGGCCAGAGTCAAACGAGGCGTCACCGCGAAGGCGCGCCACCGCAAGCTGCTCGGCAAGGCGAAGGGTTACTACGACGCACGCGGCAAGATCTTCAGAGCCGCGAAACAGGCCGTCATCAAAGCCGGTCAATACGCGTATCCGCGACCGCCGCGTGCGCAAGCGCGAATTCCGCACGTTGTGGATCACCCGCATCAATGCGGCGGCGCGCACGAACGGGTTGTCGTACAGTCGGCTGATCAATGGGCTTTCGCTGGCGTCAGATCGAGGTCGATCGCAAGGTCCTGGCCGACATCGCGGTGCACGATCAAGAGGCGCTTCGCCGCGCTCGCAAGCGCGGCCGAAAGAAGCGCTCGCGAGCCGCGTAGACTTTTCAGGCGAACGAGGCGAACGCAGTGAGCAGCGATCGCTCAGCTGCTCGAGCAGGCGCGAAGTGCGGTCGGTGCCGCGCGACGACCTGGCCGAGCTCGATGCCGTGCGCGTGCAATATCCTCGGCAAGAAGGGCCTTTTCACGGCTACAGCTTCGAGAGCTCGGCAAGTTGCCGCCGGCAGCTCATTCCGGCTGCCGGCAAAGAGATCAACGACCGCAAAGGCAGCGCTCGACCAGCGCAATCGAGCGCGCCGCGAGGCGCTGGACAGCGCGCGGCTCGCCGCGGAGCTGGCCACCCAGGCGCTCGACGTTACGCTGCCGGGCCGCGGCCAGCGCATCGGCAATGTGCATCCCGTGCGGCGCACGCTGCGGCGCATGGTCGCGATCTTGAGTCACGCCGGTTTCGAAGTCCACACGGGCCCAGAGGTCGAAGACGACTTCCACAACTTCACGGCGCTCAACATACCGGAGGACCATCCGGCGCGTGCGATGCACGACACGTTTTACGTCGATTCCGGCCTGCTGCTGCGCACGCACACGTCGCCGGTGCAGATCCGGGCGATGCAAGCTGCACGGCGCGCCGATCCGCCTGATCGCCCCAGGCCGCGTGTATCGACGCGACTCCGACCTCACGCACACGCCGATGTTCACGCAGGTCGAAGGGCTCGTCAGTCGACCGCGGCGTCAGCTTTGCTAACCTGAAGTCGCTGCTTTACGACTTCGTGTCGAAGTTCTTCGAGCGGGACGTGCGAGCTGCGTTTCCGGCCGTCGTATTTTCCGTTCACCGAGCCGTCGGCCGAGGTCGACGTGCGTTCCGGAGTCCGGACGGTGGCTCGAGATCCTGGGCTGCGGGATGGTGCATCCGAACGTGTTGCGCAACGCCGGCGTCGACCCCGCCGAGTTCAAGGGCTACGCGTTCGGTATGGGCGTCGAGCGGCTCACGATGCTGCGCTATGGCGTCGACGACCTGCGCGCTGTTCTTCGAGAACGACCTGCGGTTTCTAGAACAGTTCGCATAGGCCCACAGGAGCCGGCACCGTGCGCGTCAATCGTCGAATGGTTGAGAGATTGGGTGGAGGTCGCTGCCGACCCGCAGCGGCTGGCCGCCTCTTTGACCACGGCGGGCCTCGAGGTGGAGGAGGTCATGAGGGCGGGTCCCGCGCTCGACAACGTCGTGGTTGCGCAGGTCGTCTCCGTGCAGTCGCATCCGAACGCAGACCGGTTGACGGCTCTGCGTCGTCGACGACGGCGATACGGCGCCATCAGGTCGTCTGCGGTGCGCCGAACGTCGCCCCGGGCATCGAGGCGCCATTTGCGCGCGTCGGGCGCCCGCCTCCCGGACGGCACGGAGATCGCGCCGCGGAGCTCCGCAACGTGGCCTCGGCCGGCATGCTGTGCTCGGGCAAAGAGCTCGAGATCCCGGACGACGTGGACGGGCTACTGGAGCTCCCGACGCCGATGCGCCGCTCGGGACGCCGCTCGCGGAGTATCTGCGCCTCGACGATGCGGTACTCGAGGTCAACGTTACGCCGAACCGGGGCGACTGCTTCAGCGTGCTCGGGATCGCGCGCGAGATCGCAGCACGCGATGAAGCGCCGCTGCGGCCATTCCAAGCGGCGGTTCCCGCAGCCACGCTGCGCGACTCGTTCCCGATCGAGCTCGAAGCCGGGCGCGCGCTGTCCGCGCTTCGCGGGCAGAATCGTGCGCGGGCGTCAACAACCGGGGTAGCTCACCGCTTTGGCTCCGCGAGCGCCTGCGCCGCGCCGGGCTGCGCCCGATTCACCCGATCGTTGACGTCACGAACTATGTGATGCTCGAGCTCGGCCAGCCCCTGCACGCATACGACCTCGCGAAGCTCGACGGCACGCATCGAGGTGCGGCTCGCGACGAGCGGCGAGAATCTGATCGTTCTTCTCGACGGCCGGCGCGTAGATCTCGCCGACGACTGCTCGTGATCGCGGACGTCTCGCGGACCGGTCGGCTTGGCTGGCATCATGGGCGGCCAAGTCGACGGCCGTGTCGCCCGACGACTACGGACATTCTGCTCGAGGGCGCGTTCTTCTCGCCGCAGGCGATCGCGGGACGCGCACGGCGTTATGCGTTGCACACGGATGCGTCGCTGCGCTTCGAGCGCGGCGTCGACCCGGCACAGACAGCCACGCGCGATCGAGCGTGCGACGGAGCTGCTGCTGCAGATCTGCGGCGGCCAAGCCGGTCCGATCGATCGTCGCCGAGCGTAAGGCCGATCTGCCTGCAGCGCGCGCAAGTTGCGCTTCGTCGCGAGCGACTCGACGCCGTGCTCGGCATGACGGTGCCCGATGCGCGGGTCGAACGCATGTTCGACGCGGTCTCGAGATGCGCGTCGAAAGGCGTGCCGGCGATTGGCTCGTTACCCCGCCGAGCGTTTCGATTCGACGTCTGCGATCGAGGAGGACCTGATCGAGGAGGTCGGCCGAATGTTCGGCTACGACGCGATTCCGGCCACCCCGGGCGCCGCAACCGAACGCCTCGCTCCGACGACCGAAACCCGGATCGAACCGGACCGCCTGGCGGATCTCCTTGTCGGACGTGGCTATACGGAGGCAATCACTTACAGCTTCGTCGATCCGGAGCTCGACGCACGCGGTCAATCCGGGCAGCGCCACGTGCGACTGACCAACCCGATCGCGAGCGACATGGCCGTGCTGCGGCAGCTCGCTGTGGCCGGGGTTGCTCCAGGTCGGCACGACATAACCTCAGTCACCAGCGCAGCCGAGTGCGGCTGTTCGAGCTCGGGCCGCAGTTCGCCGCCGAGGGAGGACGCGTGCGCGCAAAGCGCCGTGCTCGCGGGATTATCCCTCGGATCTCGCTCGCCCGAGCATTGGGACGGCGCGAGCGCAGACGTCGGACTATTTCGACGTGAAGGGAGACGTCGAAGCGTTGCTGTCCGTCACTGGGTGCGGAGCCGACTTTACGATTCGAAGCCGGCTACGCATCCCGCGTTGAGCCCGGGCCGAACTGCGCAAATCATGCGTGACGGGAATGCCGTCGGTTGGCTCGGCGTCGCTGCATCCGGAGTTGCAACGGCGCGTCGACAAGAAACGGTCGGCCGTCGTGTTCGCGCTGCAGCTCGATGCGACTTTCGCGGCAAGCGCGTCCTGCATTCAAGAACTACTCGAGATTTCCGTCGATCCGGCGAGATCTCGCGATCGTCGTCGACGAGCAGATTAGCGGCGAACGCTTTGATCGAAAGCGGTCCGCGCCGCGGCCGGGAATCTGCTCCAAAATATCGTGGTTTTCGACGTATACCGCGGCAAGCGGGTAGATTCAAGGCGAAAAAGCATCGGGTTTAGGCTTGATTTTGCAGGACGCATCATCGCACGCTTACTGACGACGACGCAGATCAAACGATGCGATCCGTAATGCAGCCGTCTCGAGCGTGAGTTCGGGGCGACAATAAGAACCTAACACAATCTGACGCCGAACCGTTATGGCACTAACGAAAGCGAACATGGCCGAGTCGTTGTTCAACGAGCTCGGTTTGAACAAACGGGAAGCACGTGAGCTCGTCGATTCGTTCTTCGAAGATCTACGAGCTGCGCTAGCCGTCGGGGAACAAGTCAAGCTTTCCGGATTCGGAAACTTCGATTTGCGTGACAAGAACAAACGGCCAGGACGCAATCCAAAAACGGGCGAAGAAATCCCGATCACGGCTCGCCGCGTCGTGACGTTCCGCCCAGGCCAAAAACTAAAAGCGCGAGTCGAGGCATATGCTGGAACCCGGGAATAACGACGACCTCCCTCCGATCCCGGGTAAGCGTTACTTCACGATCGGTGAAGTCAGCGAGCTGTGCGGCGTCAAGCCGCACGTGCTGCGTTACTGGGAGCAAGAATTCCCGCAGCTGAAGCCGGTCAAACGCCGCGGCAACCGGCGCTACTACCAGCGCCAGGACGTGCTGATCATCCGCCAGATCCGCAGCCTGCTTTACGAAGAGGGATTCACGATCGGCGGGGCTCGCCAGAGGCTCATGGGCGACGAGGCCCGCACCGACATCGACCCAGAGCCAGCAGATCATCCGCCAGGTCCGCGCCGAGCTCGAGGACGTCCTGAAGCTGCTGCGCCGCTAGGCGCGTCCAACCTCGGGCGCGTTCGGGCGCCGGCCTCGAAGGCTCACGATCTCCGGCGTTTGCCGCTACACTTTGCAGCCTCGGTCGGGGCGTGGCGCAGCCTGGTAGCGCACTTGCATGGGGTGCAAGGGGTCGCAGGTTCAAATCCTGTCGCCCCGACCAAATCAAATCAGCGAGTTAGGCCGGAGTCAGCGCAGAACAGAAAGTTTTTAGTGGCAGTTTCGTGGCAGTTTGGCCGCTTTCTTGCCTTTGCTGACTGCCGTCGATCGACCCGGAAGGCGGTGCAGCAATGCCTGAGATAAACGAAGAGAAACACGCGGCAGCAGCCAAGGAAGCGGCCGAGATTTTCGACGGGCTCGATCGTGCGTTGACTGAGTATCACCGAAGGCTGGCCCATCTCGTCGACCAGAAGGAACGAGCGCTATTCTTGTTGACCAACCTGCACGCCGAGGGCTTTGTCCGTCGTACTGAAGGAACAGAAGGAAACCTAGCATCCTCGGTCGACCCCGAGTAAGGGTCGGCCCGCGATCTCGGCTCACGCGACGTTATACGCGGCCGATTCCGGCGCATCGGCCGGCGAGGCTTGGGATCGGCGTTCACCGCAGAAGCCTGCGTCTGCTGCTGTACCAAGGCCTCACGCGCAAGCTGGCGAGCACGTCGCGCCACCATACGGCGTAACTGCTTGCGAATGCGCTCGCGCTCGCTCTCCTGCTCGGCACCGTCGCTGTTCTACCTTTCGGTAAAGACCCCGACCCGTTGCGCTTGAGCTTCTCCCGCTGCTGCGCGGTCGCTTCCTGCCACTGCCTTCCAGCCGCGGGTTAACCACGATTCGCGAGCCGGGAACGATCCGACGCTTACGCATAGGCTCGACACGCTTGCCCACCTTGCGCTTTGCCCGCGACGGCGGCTTACCGGCTAGGTTTGGCAATTGCTGGAGCCGTTGCGGCGTGACAAGCACCGATCTAACCGCGCCATCTCTGCCGGCGGCTCGAACGGTGGCGGCGAAGGCCTCTACGCTCGCACGCTCGCAACAACACTGGCCACGGTGTCGCGTTGAGCATTCCCATCGTCACAACGAACTGTCGCGTGCGCCAATCATGCGGCGTCGTCCTCGTCGCGCACGAGCTCCGGCTCGAATGCGGACGCCGGGATGCGCGAGCGCTCGCCGGGAACGAGTAAGCGAAGCCGCACCAAGTAGGCTGCCTCGGCCTCGAATGTCGGCGGAGAGTCCGCGTCGATCTCGAAGAAATCTGGCACACCACGCAAAAACGGCTGCCGCATGTTTCGCCATCGCTCGGAAATCAGCACACCGTGACCGCCGAGCTGCCGACGCGGCTCCGGCGCCGAGTATTGCCACCAGGAACATGGTCGGCGCCCAGGATAATCAGCGATCCAATCAGCGACCAACGCAGCGCCGTGCTCCCGCCACAACGAACAATCGCGCTCCGAAAGCACAGCTCGGCCGTCAGGAGACGGTGTGCAGTTTCGGCGTCGATCTCGGTGGAGCGGAGCGGCCTGACTGTACTCCGAGTCTTTCGCTTGAAGTCGGAATGGCCTGTCCGCAATGGGGTCCAGGTCGAGGTTCAGTTGCTTCAGCGACGCGAGAAACTGCGCGCGCGCGTCGCGTTCCAGCACGCACGCCGGACTCATGCGAGCGCCGCCATAGCGATCAACGTTGATCGCGCCATGTTTCGCAATCGCTCGTTGCGCCTCACGCACACGGTCGAGGCACTCGGCCGCAGTCGTGAGCAGAGCGAGCCCGGCCGGATCACTGATCGCATATTCCTTCTGCACGTCACGGAATAGTTCGCGCCCGGAGCGCTTCAGGTGTCGCGGCGGTCGCGGTGCGGTCGTCGGCTTCATGGACCGTCACGTTACCGCGGTTTCAACCGCCTTGGCAACTCCCGTGGAAAAAGGATTCCCATTGCGCGGTGTCGGTTGGCAGCGAGTCGAGACAATGGTCTCCCCCGCGGCCCCTGTCAAATCCTCGTTCCAGCGCTAAACGTTTTGAGGTTGGCTGAAACGCCTGGACTATCTGATCCCTGACCGCCTCGAGGGACCTTAGCGTCTCCTCCGTAACGTCATAGACGGCAGATAACCCTCATGCGTCCTCATGAACGTGTCACCATGGAAATACTCGCAGATGAACGTGTAGCTTTCGGGCCCAGTCTTGAGGCCGCCAGGGATCCTGTGCTCGCCTTTCAAGGAGCCGCTATCTAGCGATTCCGGCGTTCTGGCTTTGTCGGCAACGTGGGCTACGCTGTCTCGCATTTCTTCGCATGAGGAAACCTTCTCGTTGAACAATCTCGTGGCGGCTCTCACGAGCTCCCGATCGACAAGGCCGGTGATCGTCGGATGCGCATGGCACTCGGCTTTGATCGCCTCGAAGCACTTCGCGAAGTGATAGATAGTCATTGCGCCGTCTGTTGCGGCGAGACGACGCCAACCAGCAACCGTATCGCGATCGGTTAGTACTAGGGCCTCAGGCGTCTTAGCAATAACGAACAGGCTAATCGCGGCATGAAACTTCTCGACGTAGCTGTCCATGTTGGAGAACAACAGCTCGATATGCCACGCAGCGCCTCGCTCCGCTTCTGGAACCATTCCGATCAGCCTCGGCAGTCCTGGCGCGTCCTTTCTTCTGTACATACAATGATTTTATTCGCTCGCGCTGATTGACAGTATTCGCCGCCGGAGCTGGGTCGGTTCGAGTCTGTGCATCGTTAAGCTCGAGTGGCATACCGTCAATCTCGCGCGCGCTCGAGCGTTCGTGCCGGGTCGATCGCCGTACCCACCATTCCCCGCCGCCGTGCGGTGACGACATATGCTACCTTCAACGAGCCGGCAGCGGTCCTCGATGACGTGATGACGGAACCGCAATCACGAATTTCTTGCAGCGCGCGCTCGATCGCAGCACGCGTGCGGCGGCGCTCGTCGGGGATAACAGCGACGTCGGCAATCATCGGCCACGCTCGTTGACCGACTCCCAGATATGCGGCGACCTATTCCGGCTGAGCCGCCGTGCCAGGACTTGCTTCGATAGAGGCACGCCGCGATGCTCAACGACAACGCCAGCGCGATAGCACTCGCCGTGCACCCATCTTTGCTTCGTGCTGCCACCGCCACCGCCCTCGAGTGCGTCAATGCGCGCCTCAAGTCTGCGGATCTTGGTGGCAAGCGCATCGAAGCACTCAACCACCGCATTGCGCTCCCCCTTCGTCATCGTCGTTACGCCGTGACGCCGCCGGCGGGCAGCTCGAGGTTGGTCGCGGCGATCTCGCTCGGGCGCCGCTGAGTTGCCAGTCGAGCTCTCTGACGACTTTTAGCGCCAACGCGTCAGCCGAGAACACGGAAATCGGATGTGTTAGGCCGTCATCGGACAAGTGCACGAGTGCGGAGTCGGAGACCGAAACGGTCGCGGTGTCCGTATCCGCAACAGCCAATGCGTCGGCGTCGACCAGCACGAGCGTGGTGTTATCCACGAAGTCGCTCGTGAGCACCTTTATGCCGAACAGACTGCCACCCACTGCACCGAGCGTCGGGAAGGCGAGGCCGCCGTTTACGTCGCGCAGCGACGCGATCCCAGCGGCAACGCGGGTCGAGCAGAGCCACGCAGCGCGCTTTAGTCCGCCGCCGATCGCGATCAAATGCTCGAGCATCGACCAGAGCAGACTGTCGAGCGTCGCCGCATCATTGGCGCCGCTGCCGCTGTAGATCATATCGGCCTCGGTGACGAGCGAGCCCGGTCTCGCATCAGACGCGGTGCCATTCGGGTCGAGCAACGCGCGGTCGGTGGCTGCGACAACACCGTCGACCATCAGGCGAGTCAGGATCTCAACGGCTGCGGGTGCCGTCCGAGCTCTTTGGAAATGACAACATGACCCTTAATGGACTTGTGTCCGAGCACCGTGCTCGGGCCGAACGTCGGTTTTGCTGCCGGTAGCGAGCTCGCTTCTTGGACAAATCGAACACCGGCAAAGCAGCGACGAACGCCAGTTCGATATTGGGTGGAACCGAAACCACTGCAAGCTGACCGAGCAGACTCAGCGGTCGGACACGTGCGACGAAATTTGCCGCAATCGCACGCGCGCCGGTCAGCTCCGAGCCCGGATCGCCGGGCAAAGTCGTGTGTGTATCGACGGCAGCACGCACGACCTGCACCAAGTGTCGGTGTCTTGGTACGGCACCAAATCGCCGCTCGACGGCGTCCTCGAGTGGCACGCCCTGTTGATGCGAGTCGAACAAGCAGAGCGCGATGCGCGCTAGATCGCCGGCGCCTGCATGCGGTAGTTGTCTGTCGTCGTTCATCGTGCGGGCTCCTGCGTCTGACTGCGATCGAGAGTAGCGGCGATCGAGGCCACGCGGAGCGCGGTGCAGCGCTCAACGACGCGGCCGCACGCGCCGCGACGCGAGCCACGCGCGAGTCTCGGCTTTTGAGTAAAAGATCACGCTCCTCGACACCTGATAAAAATCCGGCCCGGTGCGCTTGGATCGCCAGCCACGCAACGTCTCGACCGAGACACCGAGAAATGTAGCGGCCTCGTTCGGTGTCCATCGGTCGCGCGGCTCCGGCACGATTAGCTCGAGACTGCGCGACGGTGGGAACCGGAGCTCATCGTTCACGCGTGCGGTTCGCCCTCGGCGTCGTCGCATTCGTCGCAATCCAACCGTGCGAGCTCGGCGCGATGTTGAGCGCAATAGAGCGCGAGCGTTCTATTTTTGCAGCCGGAAACGCAACACCGCTCGTCCGTGAGTGGCTCGAGACCATCATCATCGAGCTCGTCCATGTCAGCACCTCCTCGGCTGGCGCCCGGCTAGTGCTGCGAATATTGCGAAAGTTGCGAATATCCAGGCCTGGCGCGGGCTGCAGGGCAACTTCGGTTGCGAATCAATTTGCGAAACTTGCGAATCTTTGGCGGTGCTCGGAAAAAGATTCGCAGATTCGCAGAAATATTCGCAACCCAAAACGGGCTGGAAGCCACGCCAGCTATGGATATTCGCAAGATTCGCAACTTTCGCAGGGGGTACGGGTCGAGCAGTGTGTTTCATAGGTGAATCGTCCACGCCCGGCGCCGTGGCTTGCCGTCCACCTCAGCACCGCCCGCCACCGCAACCGCCCAACCCGCACGCTCGAGCTCGCGGATCGCCGCGTCGAAGGCGGTCTTGGTACGGATCGGATTCGGTCCCAGGCGCAGCGCCGCACCGGAGTGCAACAGGTGAGGCCCGAGGCGTGGCACCACTCGAGCAGCAGTTGTGCGTGCCGGTCTCGTCCGGGACGTGAGTCGTGCCCACCACCCGGACCGCCTCTTCGAGTGCATACAGCACGAGCTCCGCCGCGCGCGATGGTCTCGGCCTGGATCATGCTCGCACCCGGGTCCGCCACCAGTGTCAGCACGCCGGCCATCCGCAGGACCTGCGCGGGTGCCTTCGAGCCCCAGGCCCGGACGCTGCCAGCTCGCCCCCGCGCGCATCGTCCTCGAAATGGTCATGTGGAACATTCCAGGCCGCTTGGCGGTCGGCGCCAGCTGTAGCGCGCGCGGCTCGAGCTCTTGTGGCGCTTCCGGCCGGGCCGGCGAGGCTTGGTCCAAGAGCCCGTCATGACGCGCCGGTATTCGATCGCCGGGTCCGCGCTCAGATCCACTTCTGCATAGCGTCGTCGGCCGATCCGCGTCCCGGGCCACGCGAGCAGGCACCGCGCAAGGAAACCCTGACCACAGAGCAACGGGTCGCCGAGTAAGGTCTCGGCCACGACCGGCTGCACCATCAGGTGCATCGCCAGCCGCCGGCCATAGTATTTGTTGGCACCATCCGCGCCCGCACACGATCGAACTCGCCGCGGTCCCAGAGCTTGGTCAGTCCGGCCGCGGACTTCATCCGGTGGTCGGCGCCATCGAGTGACCGCCGATAAACTCACCGCCGTCGTCGTGAAACAGCCCCAGCCTCGGTCGGCCGCGGTCGTAGAGCTTGTGCAGCCCTTCGAGCGTCGGCGTCGAAATAATCAGCCACGGCAGCAGCGGCGGCGCGGTGCGGCTCCCGCGCTTCTAGTTGCCGTTCGATCGGCATTGCGCATGTTGCCGCCTTACCGCCTTGAGTGAGACCACCTTGTGCTTCAGGATCTGCTTGCGCTGCTCCTCGAACGCGGCCATCGGCCTCGTGTGCGCTCAGTCGCGCCGGTATTGGTCCGCGTTAGCCGCTCGTAGTGCGATGCGGCTCGAGCGCCATATCGTCCGCAGCAGACTTGCGCTCACCGGATCGGCAATCGAGATGCACCACAGCGACAACGGCTCACGACGACCGTCGATCAGCACGTCCGCATGTGGCTGGACCGCGAGAGACGCTGCGGCCAGGAGGCTCTGACCGCAGATCGCCGCCGGCGCCTGGATCGTGTCCGCGATGCGTTGTGCTGCGGGTCCGAGAATGTCGCCGAGTGCCGCCAGGGGATACTCCGGCGCCGGCGGGACGGGTCGCCGCAGAGGCTCCGGCTCCTGCTCTTCGGCCGGTGCGCTCGCGTCCACCTTTAGCACAGTCTTCATGATCTGTTGAGTTCGCTTTCCTCGAGCGGTGGCTTCAACGCTCCGCATTCTCGGCGCGCAGTGCCGCAAGTATTGCGGGCTCGTCGTACCCTTGGCCGGCGAGCACTCCCGCCAGCTTGGTGAGGTGGTCATTGCGGAGCCGGCGCGATAGTGTGCCGCGGTTCTGCTGCCCCTGCCGTTGCATTTCGTTTCTGCAGCTGCTCGAGCAACCATTGCGGCGGCGGTGCGATTTCGTCCATGTCCCCGACCATCTGCTGGCCGTGAGCGAACCATGCGACGCGTAACCGCCGCTAGCGCGCACATCGACACCGGGCGCGAGCCGAGCTGAGCAGGCGACCTCGATGCCGGGCGGCATCAGGTAGTACAGATGACGGCCGCGTCGCGCTGCGCTGACGATGTAGCCACACTCAAGTTCGACGCAGTGGCGGGCCATCCAGTCGGCCCCGGCCGGGTCGATATCGAGAATGAGCAACCCCGATACGTCGCCGGTCGGAATGGCGAGCAGTGCGTCCGGGTGTTCGCGCCACCAACCGATGATGGTGTTCTTGCAGCTCGCGTCCTGAAATCCGTGCGCGGTGAGTGGCGCCTTATCGGGGCCGGCCGGGAACACCGGCCAGCCCCGCTGCACACTCACGCGCGTGATCGAGCGGTGTCATTCGTCTGAACCGATCCAGGACTTGAACACGGCGAGGCCCTTCTTGATCGCCTCCGCTACCTCGAAGTCCCGGCACGCCTCGGCAACGCGACGAGCCAGAGCAACCTCACGAACGACGAAATCGTGCCGCACAACGAGATTGACGTTTTTCATCGCCGTGCCTCCTCGTCCTCGTCGAGCCAGCCGCGGTTGTTAGCTCGAGCTCCAGCTCCGGTGCCGGTTCAGCGGATGCTGGTTTCGCGGCCGGCCGCTTGCCGCGCCGGGGGACGCACGCGGATGCCGCCCACAGTTTTGCTGACCAAACATCACGCCGGGGTCGTCAAAGAGCTCGATCTTGCCGCCCGGCCAATCGTCGAAGGATTCGGACTTGAGCAGCCGGGCGATCGCCTGACTGTTGATCCAGTTGAGAACCAGGCCCTTCGGGACCTCGTCGAAGTAGCACACGTACTTCGTCTGCGTGCCGGCGGAGCTGTCGAGCTCCTCGTCGCGCACCTCCTTGATCGTGAGCGTGACCGGCGGATCAACGTCGGCGCGAGTGAGAAAGGTCGAGTTTCGGATGGCATGAATGGTGCGTTTGTTAACCATGATGGGTCCTCGGTTTTAGTTGGGTTACTCAACGGCCGCGGGCCATCGGCACGGCTGTGGATGTGCTCATCGGGAAACCGGCGAGCACAAACTCGGCGAGGACAGGCACGGGATAGGTTTTGCGCAGCTGACACTGCACGCGATACGATGCGCGCGAACCTTGCATGACCGTCCTCGATAATTCGGCGCCCGGTTAGCCCCCGCGGCGCCGCTCTTTTACAGCTACTCCTGATACGGGACGAGCTCGAACTCGCCGGCGAACCAAATGTGGCCCTCGGGGTCGGCGCTCGATACGGGTCTCTCGTCGGTCGGTTGACGCTTCGAGCACACGGCCCCACACGGCCGGGGCTATGGCGATGCGCTTGACGTTTGGTCGTTCGGCTCGATAGGTGCCGACGAGCCGTTCAACATCGTCGATCACCGCCGTGACTCGCGCCGCGCGGTTCGCGTGCCGGCGGCTTCCCGTTGCGTGGTTTAGATCGGGTTCCGTCGGTAAAGACATCGCGCATTGGAGCTCCTCCTCTGTTGAAAGATCACGCCGCACGCGACTCGTCTTGCTCGAGGAACGGCGCGATCTTGGGATGCTTGAGCGACTCGCCGGACCAGCCGCGCGCGCCGTTCACAAACTCGAAGTCAAACGCCGGCAACTCGCCACGCCGAACCATTAACTTGACGGTTTTCAAGGATCGGCCCTTGCGCTTGCCACCCTTGCCCGGCAACCACTAGGGCCAGTTCGTGAATGGTTATAGATTGCTTTCGCATGCGTTCCCCTCCTGAAGTGGGATTTCCGTTGACCTACGCGGTCAACGTAGTGCATGCGAAAACGGCGCGCGGAATGGGGATTGGCGTGAGTGGCCCGGCCGATGGCAGCCGGCCACTCGAGGAGAGTTACTCCGTGACGATGCGATCCCAGAGCCGGCCGATGGCTCCGCGATCGATGCGCGTCTCTAGTGCGAGGGCGCGCCTTGACGGCGGCGCGCCGTGCTTGTTGACGTGCGCTCGGTATGCAGCGCGCAGCCGACGCAGGTTTCCTTCCTCGCCGGGATTGTGACGTGCGTGTTGTTCTCGATCATCGACCCATAGAACGAGGTTGCATCGCGTGCAGCGAAGCTCCGTCTCCGTCGCCTCGTAGCCGAACTTGCCGCCGCACTTCGGACACGGCTCGTCGCGCATGAATACGCGCTGCGGCAGGCCGCGCTCCAACCGCTCCTGACGCGCGAGGAACTCTCAGCGTGATCGCTGGCGTTCATCCCGCCGCCAGCCTGAGCGCGACGACCTTGCGCCCGGCGCCGTCGAGGATGCGGCGGAGCTCATTGGCCCACGCTGCAACGCGTCTCGCTTCTCGTCGTGGTAGGCGTGCCGGTTATCAACGGCGTCCATGCCGTCGAGCGCGTGGTTCAGCACCTTGCGCGGCATGACCGATCGATGCCGAGCGATGCGAGCCGGAGCGCACGTGCGGCTTAAGTCGTGCACGTGATCTTGCGGCAGCGACGCGCTCGTGGAATGCCTCGCGCGTCTGGCGAGCTGCTTCTAATCCGAGAATGCCGCAGCGTTGTCGCGGACGCCTGCGACACCGCAGCTCGCCAGCATCGGCTTCTGGAATTGCGCCTTCGGCGACGCGAACACGAACTCGCGGCCCCCGTCAGCTGCGCTGCTCCTCGAGGTGCCTCGAGGCGCGCGAGGTCGGGCAAAGGCCAGCGCGTGCTCGCGGCCGGCTTTTCGTGCGGCTCGCTGGGAATCCGTCCAGCGTCGGCCGTCGTCGTCGAGCTCCGACCAGCGAGCATTCCGACCACCTCGGAGCGCGCGCAGCCCGAGTCAACAGCAGCAGCTTGCAGCACGCGCTTGTGTGCGGCGTCACGCGCGGCAAATACTTGGCGCCATATGCCGCCGGCACCGTCGCCGGGTCGGTCGCGCACGCCCACCACAAGCAGCGCAGCTCCTCGTCATCGAGCGTCCGCTTGCGCGTTGCTGCATTGCCGGCCGCGCTTTTCCTTCTGAGCAGACGAGCAGGACTCTCCTCGATCAGGCCGCGGCTTACGGCGAAGCCGAATATCTGAACACGAACGACCGCAGATTGCTCGCCATGCGCTCGGCGCCGCGCTCCTGGACGGGTCGAGCGCGAGCACGAGGTCACGGCGCGAGATCTCGCTGACCGGCTTGTTGCCGAGGTCGGCAGCACGTCCTTTTCGAGCGCGCGCCGGACGCCGGCCGGGTGCTTGCGATGCTTTTTCAGGTAGTGCTCGTGTTCCACTCAGCAACCAACTGCTGCACGGTCATAGCGGGCGCGTCGATCGCTTGCGTGCGCTGGCGCGCCGCTTTGACTCGGCGGTAGTCGTCAAACGTCTTCGCGGGCAGCGGCAAGCGACAGTCGCGGGTAAGTCGGGCTCGAAAACACTTCGTGCTCAGTTTGACCGTCCACCTTGAGACGCGCCTCGGAAGATATTCCGGCCCGTCGCGAGCGACGTACGACGTATAGGCCACGGCGGCCGCCGGTCCCGTCGTCGGATTCCTCGTAGTCGGTAGCACAGGCCTTAGGCACGGATCGACTTATCGTTAAGGGCCACGGTTTGTTCCTCCTCCGAGCGCCCACTTGCACCGTGCAAATGAGTCGCACGTTTAGATCGGCAGCACTTGACGCCGCTCCTTGGGGTGCCCTGGACGTGTCCGCGTATGTGCCGGCGCTGTATGCGTTTAAGTTACTGGAATCACAGGTGCCGTATGTCCACCGTTGGCCGAGTAGTGCCTAGGCTGGCGCCTGGCGAAATGCATGGGGTGCAAGGGGTCGCAGGTTCAAATCCTGTCGCCCCGACCAATCAAAAACCCTTGGATTTCCAGCCTTTCAGAGCGTTTGCTTTTTGCGCGCTGCGCCGCGTCAGAGATCAGATTTCGGCTTTGAGGTACAGCGTCAGGTACAGTTGAGGCGGCCATTTGCGCGGGTAGGTGACTGATTCTCAAGTCGCCACGTCCAGCAGCCGCCCGCCGATAGCCGCATTCGTACCCACTGCTACAGAGCGGCGTCGGCTTGACGCCCGAGGACCCGTTGCTCAACGTCGCATTAAGTAAATCCCCTAACTCATTGAGTCGCAGGATGGCATACACTTGGCCGTCGTCGGCCCAACAAGAATGAAGAGAACTCCGATGCTCTTTTTCCTCTCGGCGGTAGCCGTGATCTCGTATGTGGTCGCTGCCCTCTCGTTGATCGCCGCAATTACCACCGCCAGCTACATCCTGTTCGTTCTTTCCGGCGTTTACACCACTTGCGGCACAGTCGCAATGCTCGGTGGAGGCGTTATAGAGCGGCTCAACAAGCTCGTGGAATCGCAGCAGCCCGCGAACGGTTCACTCAGCGGACCTCAGGCCTGACGGTCCCGCTCGTCTTTATCGACTTCCGCATCGCCGTCTCAAGCTCGGGCGATCGCCACGCGACTTATGCGGCCCGACTTCGGCTGCGGGTCGCTTTCCGACAGTTGATCGTCTTGCGGCGCGACGCCCGCGCGCGATCGCACGTCGTCGCCGAGCCTCCGCAAGCGCGCAGGATTCACGTCGAACGCGCTCGCCTACGCAGCCTGCGACTGCGGCGAGCCCAGGCCCGCATCAGTGCAGCGACCTCGATCGCCTGCGCGTAGGCAGCTTGCGTGTACGCGCCTGGCCTCGGCATGTGGAGATCAGCCGACCGCCGCCGCCGCTCCCAAGCTGACGACGACGGTCGACCCTCCACATTCACCGAGCGGCCCGCTCACGACGGTCAGTCGTACATTCGCGGCGGGGATATCGACTCCGCTGCGGACGCTGAGACAGCGATTCGTCGACTACTTGAAGCGGATGCGCGCTGCGGCAGTGCCGGAACAGGGCAAACCGCGCCCCGACCTACGGTCCCTGCGGGGCAACCTCGTCTCCTCTTCCGGTGATCAGAGGCTAAACTTCCGGTACATCACCATGCGGTCGAGTTCTTCCCTCGTGGCCGGCCTCCACGAGGGAAACAGCTCGACTCTGTAGGAGCCGGTAGGTTCGTTCCAACGAGGAACCGGATGAGCGTGGAAGGTCACGAGCCGCTCGGTCGTGCCGTATAGCTTCACTCCTACGACCTCGCCGTCAGCGGGCAGCCGGGACGTAATCGCGACCCACTCGGACTCACTCACGGGCTCCTGGATGCTCCGCGCGGAGCCGCGTCAGTCGTCGTTGAGCTTGGGCTCGAAGCCGCTGAGCGAAACGTATTTCCAAGTGCCGCCCTCGCGTACCAGTGTCTCAACCAGGCCGTTCACGGATCTTTCGCGCTCGCCCTTCGCGTCTTCCGTGACGACGTTGCTGTGATAGGACGACGGCCGTGTCACCCACGACTACGATCGCCGCGGGGGAGTTGTCGTAATACAGAATAGCGCTACCCGCATCGCGAAACCGGGTGCCAGCGAACGATCTCGTCTCGCCCTCGTGGGGCCGGTATCTCGTTCGCCCCACAACACGACTTTGGTGGACGTAGTTCTCAGGCCAGCGCTCGTTCTGGCGGCCTCGTCCACCCACGACGCTTGACGAAGTCCCACACCGCTCTTGCTCCGAATGCAGGACGGCAATTGACCAAACGCCGCGTTCGAGCAGCACAGCGCAGCCACAACAGTCCAGCAACGAAATTGCTTCATGTCAGGTACCCCTGCATGTTTCTTGTTGGAGGTAAGGTCCGCGACGATTGAGCCACTCCGACTTGCTTGTCACCTCTATGGAGTGACGTCGTAATTCACCCGGTCGCGGGCTGCTTCGATTCCAGTTGCTTAGCGACTTTGTTGAGCCGCTCTATGATGCCTCCACCGGTCATTGCGACCGTGCCACAAGTGGCGCAAACGCCGCAAAGAACGAACAGGATTTCGCTGGCGGCGATTATTGCGACGATCAACGAGAGGCCCGCGGCCACATACGAGATCACGGCTAACGCCGAGAGGAAAAAGAGCATCGGAGTCCCCTTATTTCGATTTCTTTGTTGGGCCGACGACGGCTTGTTGGGCCGACGACGGCCAAGTGTAGGCCGTCCTAGCGACTCGACGCACTCAGGGAAACGCTCAACCGGCTATTTGAGCGGATCCGTCGGGTCCGGGCCGAAGCCCGCCGGGGCGATCAACCAGAGAGTCGCGGTCGGTCGGCGTCCGCTTCGGCGTCGGCTTCGGGCGCAGCGCCTCTTCCGCTCGTAGGCGCGCAACCGTTTCGGCGACCGCGCGCTCGCGTTCGGCTTCGGGTCGTGCGCGCGCAGCCGCTGCGGCCGCTAAGGCCCGGGCAACGGCCTCTGGCTCAGGGAATCCGCAGATCAGGGCGCCCGGCTGCGCGTGCGCGCAGATCGCGACGAGCGCGGCGAGTTCGTAGGCTCTGAGTCGCGCATCTTCCGCAGACGGCTGCGCGTGCGCGGAGATTGCAGCCAGCGTAAGCCCGGCAACCGCCGCCAACCAGCTGGATATTAGCCTCGACACCGCTAATCCTCTGGTTTTTGGTAAACCATACCTTCTAGTTACAGGTATAACTGTACCCGTTGCGCCGGAAAGCTGCTAGAGCCTTCTTGCCAGTCCATTTAGCTAGTCGTGGAGAAGTGGACGTGCTCCGCTCCAACGAAGCGCGTGACACGTGAGCCGCTATCAGAATCTATTCATGGAGACGACCGACGGCTGGCTGCTGATCGACTTGAGCAGCACGAACGGCTGCTTCGTGAACGGCCGCAGGGTTCGGGAGCATCGCTTGCGCGATGGCGACCTCATCTCCGTCGGTCAGCACCAGTTGCTTTTCACGGGAACGCAACGAGCCGCGAACGACGACGCGCGCGCCGTGGGCCTCGCGACGACTGAAGTTCCGGTCCTTCGGCACAAGCCGGCCGTCGGCAAATCGCCCTAGCAGCGCTCAAGCGTGCAGCGGCTGCAGCAGATGCTCGCTGCCCTCGGCAGGCATGGTGCTGGGATCGAGCACGCGGTCCTCTATGCCGAGCAGGATCGGCTCTGCGTTCTGCCGGTAGATATTGACCTTCGCGTTGTAGACGCGCCGCGAAATACCGTGCTTGTCGTTGATGATGATGCGGCGCACGGTGAACTCACCGTTGCCCAAGCGCGTCCCGGTCAGGTAGCAGCGGATCGCGTCCACCCGCTCGCCGGAAAGCTCCAAGCCTGCTAGCTGCTCGACGGTCCGCGTCGCCATCTCGACGAAGTCGACGGAGTCGAGCGTGACGCAGCCGCTCATGTCTGAGTCGCCCGGAGACATCTCGGAACGGAACTCGCCGACGAGGATCTGCCCCGGTAGCGCGCGGTCTATCATCCGTGCGAGCTCGACGGTGACGTCGCCGACGATGTAGTTGTAGAGGGTCGGATTCAGCCCCTCCGCTTGGTGGAACTCGTAGCTGCTGCCCATGTGGAAACATGCGCGCAGCCGCGGGACGGTGTTGTGCTGCGCTTTCTTATGAGCTATCGCGTTGTCGGCGAGCACGAGCTGCATGAAGTGATACAAATTGACGTTGCCTTCGAGGCTCAGATTGCGGTTCCAGATGTAGAACCCGTCGCCCGTGGTCGTGCGCGAGAAATCCACGCCGATGCGCTTAGTGAGCAACTTCGCCTGGGCCGAATTCAGCGAGTACGACAAGCTGTTGAGCTGCATCATCTGTTCGAACGGCGTCAGCAAGCTGAACCCGACGATGTCGAACAGCGACACGGCGCGGCTCGGCACGTAAGTGATGCTGTAGCGCTTGATCATCTTTTCGATGATTTCGTTCTGCGAGGGCGTATTGCGCAGCGGTTCCCGCAACGGCAGATGGGTTCTCTCGATTCCGAGCAGCTTCTCGACCTTGCCCAATTGCGCGGGCGTCAGACAGCGCCGGCTCGACAGCAAGGTCTGAAAGAAATCGACCTTCGGTTTCTGACCCGGAGCGCCGGGCACCGGGGCCGGATCGCTTGCCTGCGTGGAATAGGCCGCGACGCCGTAGTGCGGAATCACGAGGAGCGAAATGCCGTCACTTTCCGGGCACCAGTTGAGGATGACGTTCTGGCCGAGTCCCCAATGCTCGTGTAGGCAGCGGTCGAGGAAGATGAGATTGCTGCGCTCTTTCAGGCTCATCTCGTCGGTGATTGCCGAGAGCGCGTCAAGATAGCTGCCGACGCTCGCGAGCCGGAAGATTCCGGAATCCCTGGGATCCATAGTTTCCGAATCGGGGTAGGGGGCTGGATCATACTCTTGAGCCGACACTTGGAAAAGCATAGCTACGGGGCTGTTTGCGCAAGCGTCTGGGTAGGCTTCACGGAAAAGCGCGGTTGCCGCCCGTGCGCTCGGACGCGATAATCGCTGCCCCGCGAAAGGCGGGGTCCAAGCAAACGAGCGTCATGCCCAGAAAGGACAATAAGAAGGAATCGGAGCCGATCGACCCGCGCCGCCACTCGCGGCTCGTCGTGGATGGCTTGAAGCAGGCTCCGAGCAGGGCGATGCTGCGCGCCGTCGGGTTCACCGACGCCGACTTCGCAAAGCCGCAGATCGGCATCGCATCCACCTGGAGCATGGTCACCCCGTGCAACATGCACATCGACGGCCTGGCGACGGAAGCCGGCGCCGGCGCTGACGCCGCGGGCGGCAAGAGCGTGCTTTTCAACACGATCACGGTGTCCGACGGCATCTCGATGGGCACTCCCGGCATGCGCTACTCGCTCGTGTCCCGCGAGGTCATCGCCGATTCGATCGAAACCGTCGTGGCGGCGGAAGGGTTCGACGGGCTCGTGGCGATCGGCGGCTGCGACAAGAACATGCCCGGCTGCGTCATGGCGATGGCGCGCCTGGATCGGCCGTCGATCTTCGTCTACGGCGGCACGATCCAGCCGGGACCGAAGCACCGCGACATCGTCTCCGTGTTCGAGGCCGTCGGCGCCACGCAGCAGGCAAGATCGACGATGCCGAGCTGAAGGAGGTCGAGTCGACGGCGATCCCGGGACCCGGCTCGTGCGGCGGCATGTACACCGCGAACACGATGGCGTCCGCAATCGAGGCCCTCGGGCTTGTGCCTTGCGAACAGCTCGGCGCAGGAGGCGGTCTCGGCCGCGAAGAAGGACGACTGCCGGCGGGCCGGCGAGGCCGTCGTGGCACTCGTGCGCCGCGGGCATCAAGCCGTCCGACATCCTCAGCAAGGAGGCTTTCGAGAACGCCATTACGACCGTGATCGCGCTCGGCGGATCGACCAATGCCGTGTTGCACCTGCTCGCGATCGCCCACGAGGCGAGGATCGACGCTCACGCTCGATGACTTCACGCGAATCGGAGACCGGACGCCGGTGCTGGCCGACTTGCGGCCGAGCGGCCGTTACATGATGTCCGAGCTCGTTCGCAATCGGCGGCATCCGGCCGCTGATGAAGACCTTGCTCGACGCGGGCTTGTTGCACGGCGACTGCCTCACGGTCACCGGCACGACGCTCGCCGAGAACCTCGCCGACGTCGCGCCGTACCCGCCGGGCCAGGACATCGTCCGCAGCCTCGACGATCCGTTCAAGGCCGACAGCCACCTCGTCGATCCTCTACGGCAATCTCGCGCCCGAAGGCGCGGTCGCGAAGATCACCGGCAAGGAGGGCACGCGCTTCGCCGGCCGCGCGCGCGTCTTTCGACTGCGAGGAAGAGGCGCTGCGCGCGATTCTCGACGGCGTCGTCGCCGCCGGCGACGTGCTCGTGATTCGCTACGAAGGCCCGAAGGGCGGCCCGGGCATGCGCGAGATGCTGAGCCCGACCGGCGCCATCATCGGCCGGGGCTCGGCGACAAAGTCGCGCTGATCACCGACGGGCGCTTCTCCGGCGGCAGCCACGGGTTCGTGGTCGGCCACGTGACGCCGGAGGCCGCCCTCGGCGGCCCGATCGCGATCGTCGAGGACGGCGACCGGATCGCCATCGACGCCGAGCGCAAGACGATCGACCTCGAAGTCTCCGCGGAGAAGATCGACGAGCGCTTACGCCGCTGGTCGCCGCCGGCGCCTAAGGCCGAGCGGGGCCTACTCGCGAAATACGCACACCTGGTGAGCTCGGCCTCCGAAGGGGCGGTCACGGACCGCAATCTGAGCGGGCTCGCTTCTCGAGCGACCTGATAGATCAGTATTCAAGGAATCGACAGATGCCGCTCCACGAAGCGCTCGGCCTGAGCCAGGCCGTCGATACGCCGTATCCCGATTCCCCGTGGGTGGTGATGAAGTTCGGCGGCCGCAGCGTGGCGACCGCGCAAAACTGGGCCGTCATCGCCGAGCTCCTGCGCGATCGGCTCGCAGAGGGCGTGCGCCCCGTGGTTTGCCACTCGGCTCTCGTGGGCGTGTCCAATGCGCTGATCGACCTGCTCGATGCCGCAGTCGCGGGCCTCGCCACCGACGAGAAGCTCGCAAACGATCAAGCTGCAGCACGACACGCTCGCGAACGAGCTTGGGCTTTCGCCGAGCATCCTCGACGACTACTTCGACGGCGTCGCGCAGCTGGTCGCCGGCGTGAAGCTGGTCGCGGAGGTCAGCCCGCGCGTGCACGCGCGCGTGCTAGCGACCGGCGAGCTCGCCGCCACGCGCCTCGGCGCCGCGTATCTCAAGTCGCAAGGCCTCGAGGTCCAATGGCTCGACGCCCGTGAGCTCCTCGAATGCGCGAACCTGCGGGATCAGACCGAGCGCTCGCGGTATCTATCGGCGCGCTGCGACTTCTCCGCCGATCGTGCGCTCCAGGAACGGATGGCCGCGGTCAAGGGCATCGTGCTGACGCAGGGATTCATCGCCCGCAATAACCAAAACGAGACGGTGCTGCTCGGGCGCGGCGGCTCGGACACATCGGCCGCCTACCTCGCCGGCAAGCTCGAGGCACGGCGCCTCGAGATCTGGACGGACGCGCCGGGCTTTTTCAGCGCCGATCCGAAAGCCGTGCCATCCGCGCGCCTGATCAAGAGCCTGCACTACCGGGAGGCGCAGGAAATCGCCTCCGCGGGCGGCGGAATTTTGCACCCGCGCAGCATCTCGCCCGTGCGCTCATCGGGTATCCCGCTATATCTGAAGTGCACCATGCATCCCGAATGGGAAGGCACTGTGATCTCCAACGCTCCAGGCGACGACAAACCGCAGCTCAAGGCGATCTCGTCGCGCAACGACATCACGCTGCTGTCGATGGAATCGATGGAGATGTGGCATCAGGTTGGCTTTCTCGCCGACGCGTTCGATTGCATTCGCGCGCACGGTATTTCCGTCGACTTGATCTCCACCTCCGAGAGCAACGTCACCGTCTCGATCGACATGGCGCAGAACGTCACGAGCCTCGCCGCCATTGAGGCGCTCGCCGAGGATCTCCAACGCCTGTGCAGAGTGACGGTGATCACCGATTGCGCCGCGATCACGCTCGTCGGCAGGGGAATTCGCACGATTCTGCACGAGCTGTCGCCGGTGCTCGAGGTCTTCCAAGAGCAGAAAGTGCACCTCGTGACGCAGGCGGCCAACGACTTGAACCTCACGTTCGTCGTGAGCTCGGAGGCTGCTTCGAGGCTCGTGCAGCGCTTGCACGGCCTGCTCGTGGACAAATTCGAGGGCGGCGTCTTCGGCGCGACCTGGGAGCAACACAGAGCGGCGCACCCTCGTCGCCCACGCTGCCGAAGCCGTGGTGGTTCAAGAAAAAGGCGCAGCTACTCGAGATCGGCGCGCAACGCGACGCCACCTACGTATACGACCGGCAAACCATCGAAAGCGCGATCGCGTCGCTCAAGTCGCTGCGTTCCGTGGACGCGATTTTTTACGCGATGAAGGCGAATTCGAACCGCGAAATCTTGCAGCTCGCTTACGCCCATGAGCTCAACTTCGAATGCGTCTCACCGGGAGAAGTTGCGCGCGTCCTCGAAGTCGTGCCGAGCATCGACCGCAAGCGGATCCTGTTCACACCGAATTTCGCTGCGCGCAGCGAATACGAGGGTGCGCTCGACGCAGGGCATATGGGTGACGATCGACAACCTCTACGTGTTCCAGCACTGGGGGAAAGTCTTCAAGGGCCGAGAGGTCTTCCTGCGCGTCGATACGGGCCAAGGCCGCGGCCACCACGAGCACGTGCGCACTGCCGGTGTGCACTCGAAGTTCGGCGTACCGCTGTTCGAGATGGACGAGCTTGCGGAATGTGCGCGCCGCGCGGGTGTGCGCGTCGTCGGCCTGCACGCACACACGGGTAGCGGCGTCTTGACGCCCGAAGCGTGGAACGACACGGGCCTGCAGCTCCTAGCAGCTCGTCGAGCGCTTTCCCGAAGTGCGCTACGTGGACGTCGGCGGCGGCTTGGGAGTCCCCGAGAAGAGCGGTCAACGAGCACTCGAAATGCCGGCGCTCGACCGAGCGCTTCAGCATGTCAAGGAAGGCTGCGGCGACCGCGAGCTGTGGCTCGAGCCGGGGCGCTACGTCGTGGCGCAGGCCGGCGTGCTGCTGACGAAGGTCACGCAGACGAAAGGCAAGGGCGAGATGCAATACGTCGGCGTCGGCGCCGGCATGCACACACTGATCCGGCCCGCGCTCTACGGGGCGTACCACGACATCGTCAACTTGTCGCGCCTCGGCAAGCCCGCGAACGAGGTCATGACCGTCGTCGGCCCGATTTGCGAGACCGGCGATCGATTGGGCTCCGATCGGCTCTTGCCCGCCGCCAAGGAGAACGACGTGCTGCTGATCGCAAATGCGGGAGCTTACGGCTACGTGATGAGCTCGCGTTACAACCTGCGCGAGCCCGCGGAAGAGGTCATGATCTGAAGCCATAGCGATGAGGCTTATGACCCGCAAGATCGACCGCGACGTGGTCGTCACACGTTTTCAGATCCGCGAAGGGTCCGTGACCGACGCCGACCGGCTCGCCGAGCTCGGCCGACGCATTTTCAGCGCCACCTTCGCGGCCGACAACAGCGCCGAGGACGTAGCCCTCTATCTCGCGCAGGCGTTCAGCGCCGAGCAGCAAGCGGCCGAGCTGCGCGACCCAGAAATGCAGACCCTGCTCGGCGAAATCGACGGCGAGTTGATCGCCTACGCGCAGCTGCACGCGGGTCGCGCGCCGCGTTGCGTTTCAGGCCGATCGCCGCGAGAGGTCAAACGGTTCTACGTGGACCACCCTTGGCATGGACGCGGCATCGCGCAGTTGCTGATGGAGTCGCTGCTGCGAGCGGCGAGCACGCTGCGCGCGGATACGCTGTGGCTCGGCGTCTGGGAGCGGAACACACGCGCGATCGCGTTCTATCGGAAGCACGGCTTCGAGCACGTCGGCGAGCACGGGTTCGTGCTCGGAACGCAGCAGCAGACGGACTGGGTCATGGCGCGCGGCATCACCTACACCAGCGAACCGCGCGATTCCGGCGACTTCTGACGTCACGCGCGGCGCAAATACTCCGCGAGAGCCCCGAGTTGCTGCGCCTGGACCGCATCGACGACCGGCGCGAACTGACTCAGGTCGTCCGGCGTGTAGCCGCCGGCGCGGTAGTACAGCGTGATCCGCGTCCCGCCGTCGAGCGGTTCGAGCCGCCACTCCATGACGCCGTGGAGGCCCATCCCTTGCAGCGGGCCGAGACTGCCGAGCAAGCGCAGCGTCCTGCCCGGATCCACGAACGCGACCTGCATGTGCGCTGCCTGACGATCACCTGAGATCTCGCAGAAGCAACCGCCCGCCCGCGACTCGATCGACAACTTCGAAGCAGCGCCCCACCACGTGTGGTCGCGCGGCCACCATTCGTCGACGTGTTCGACCAGCGCTCTCCAGACCGCGGCCGAATCGACCGGCACCGTGGCGGTGTTCTCGACCGTGAAGCCCGCGCGGGACGAGTCTCGCACTTCGGCGAGAGCCGCAGTCGCCCCGAGCAGCGCGATCAGAAATGAACAAACGTGCACGCTGTGCATCCCTTTCTCCGAAGCCCGCCGCAAAGTACCGCTGACACGGCCCGAGGACCATCATCGCGTGTACTGTGCTCGATGAACCTGAACGAAGTTAAAGTGATTTCTAGAAATGTCTCCGCGGAAACTACCTCACGGCTCGCTTAAGGCCGAGGTGTTCGCACCGCAGCCACCAAAACAGACGCGCGCAGTGACGTCGGCGACGAAGCCGCGGGACGTCCTGCTCAAGCCGCAGCCACCTCGTTGCGGCGGCGGTGGCTGGCGCCCCAAAGTAGACCGAGCGTTGCAGGAATCAGCAAGGCATAGAACGCCGCGCCGACGCGCAGCGTCGTGCTGATACCGAACGCGATGCTGCACGTGACTGCAACGATCGATGCAAGAACGCCGGCGGCTCCATTGACGCCCCAAAACCAGGGCGTCGGCCTGCGATCGACGCGCGCGATGAGCTGCATTCCTGTCGGAAAGCCGAAGCCCATGAGCACTCCGGCAGGCGCAATGACGGCGATGCACAGCATGGCCCTCACAAGCAGCGACGAGGCGTCAAACGCGAGGAACAACTCGTTCAGCAGCGGCGGCAGCGCCGCGGCATAAGCCGCGGTGAGCGCGGCCCATGCCACGAACTTGGCGCGGCTGTCGAGCGGCACACGGTCCGAAAGGAGACTGCCGACGCCCGTCGCGAGAATCAGCGTGAAAAGCAGCACGCTGAGCGAGTACACCGGATGCCCGAGAAAGACGCTCGTCCGCTGCAACAGTCCGATCTCGATCAGCATGAAACCGAGCCCGATGAACGCGAAGTAGAGCGTGCCGCCGAGCGCGAGCGCGCGCCCGACGTCACGGACGGCGGAGCGCAGCGGAATGACGATCGTCGCGAGCACGAGCGTTAGCGCTACGAGGAAGAGCACGAGCAGGGTCGCGGACGCCACGAGATTCCCCTCTCTCACGCCGCCGCTTTCGTCGATGCGCTCGCGCGCGAACTTGAGAGCCTGCAGCGGCTTGTTGAGCGGGAGTTGATTGAAGAAAAACGGCCGATCGTCGGTCGGCGGCGTCAGGTCGAAGGCGAACGCGGCCGTGAATTCCTCAAGCGCGCGCCGGTCCGGAGCGTCGACGATCCTCTGCAGGACTTGCGAATCGGCTGGCGTGCGGCCGGACTGACCAGGATCTTGTGCTCGAAGTGAGCGGCCTGCTGCGTCAGGAGCGCAAGGTCGTCCGACGAAAGCGGCTCGCGCGCGACGAGCAGTGTCGCGACCATGTGCTGTGCCGCGAGCACGACGTGGCGCCGCGGCTGCTCGACGCCGCGCTCGAGGAGCGCCGCTGCCGCGAGGCTCAGCATTCGCGCGGTCTCCGTCGGATCGTCGGGGTTGTACCAGCGGCTCACGGTGAGAACGCCGCGCTCCGACAGCCGATCGAGGAAGATCCGCCACGCCTCGACGGTGTACAGGCCGTTCTCGCTCAATGAGAACGCGCCGGCGCCCGTCGCGGCCCAGGTGTCGATCAAACTCATTTGAATGACGTCGAAGCGCTCGGCGCTGCGCGCAAACCAGCTGCGCCCTTCGTCGACGATCAGTCGCAAGCCCGTCAGGCTCGCGAGATCGGTGAACGCCGCGTGCGGGTTGCGTGTCAGCAGGCTCACGAACACCGGATTCAACTCCACGGCCGTGATATCTCGATAGCCGAAGACGGCCGCCGACAAAACGTCGCGCCCACCGCCGACGCCGATAACCGCCGCGCGCGTGCGGCCCGGCAAGAAGTACGCGAGGTTTGTCACGTCGTAGCGCAGGAACTCGATCTCCTCGAAGTTGCCGTGGAACCGTATCGCCGTCGTGCCGGCGTCACCGTCGATGTTCATGCCGCGCTGCTCGACGTCGAATCGCGCCCCATCGAGCAGCGGCGACGGCCCCCACATGTGCGGGCGCCGCGGTACTGGCTCTGCCGACGGCGACGCGCGAGAAACTGTTCCACTCGCGATAGGCGTAGGTTCCGCCGCCTTCGAACTGGCCCTTCGAAATCACGGGCTGCAGACCATAGCCGTTGAAGCCGTTCGCAAGCGCCGCGATCACGAGGCCGGCCAGGATCGCGCGCCGGCGCGAAAACAGCCCATACAGCGGCGGACTCTTTCGCGGAGCTTCTCCGATGTGGTCGCCTTCGAACAGCAGCGCCGCGGCAGCCCCGATCGCACGCCATCCAGATCACGGCCGACGGCGCGTCCGTTGCATTCAGCAATGCGAGCGCGCCGAGACATCCGGCAGCCGCGCCGAGCAGATCGATTCCGTAGACTCGGCCGATTGGAAATGGGCTGCGAGTCAGCGCGAGGCTCACGACGATTCCGGAGAAGAAAAAAGGTACGGCCATGCAGAGGGCGAGCAGGGCCCACGTGAGACCCGCGGCGAGCGACCAGGTCACGGCCGGCGCGAGCGTGAGCTGCACGGCGAGGCAAGCGAATGTGCAGAGCGCGAAGGCGCTGCTGAAGTAGGCCAAGTCGTGGGCGAGTGTCTGCGAGCGTGAAGCGTTCGCGTTTCAGATACACGAATACGGCGCCCGCGGTCAGCCCGAACATCGCCATGCTGATCGCGAAGAAGGCAAGGTGGTACCAGGCGACGACCGAAAGGATGCGGGTCTGCACGACCTGCAGCATCAGCGTGCAGGCCGTGATCAGGAAAAGACCTGCGTAGAAACCTCGCTGTGACATAGCTTTCGGAGCGTCGAGGTGCCTGGGCCGTTCTTTTTGTAGGAATCCGGCTGCACGAAACGTGCCCGGGCGTACCGCGGGCACGGAGCTTGCATCCGACGCCCTTTCCCGGACGAAGGAGAACGACATGGAACGTTTGAGCATTGCTCTTCTCGCCGCCATCACCCTCGTGCTCGGCTCGACGGGCTAGCTCAGGAACCGGGAGCGCGCGGCGCTCCGCCGGTCGGCCAAGGCCAAAACCTGCAATTGTCCGATGCGGATCTTGAGAAGTTCGCCGACATCTATGTCGATTTGACCGAGACGGTGACCAAGTTCGAAGCCGAGCTGGCCAAGGCGAAGAGCGGGGACGACCAGCTGGAGGTGCAAGAGCGGATGCAGCAGGAAAGCGTCGCGAAGGTCGCGCAGCACGGATGGACGCCCGAGCGCTATGTGTCCGTTGGCGACGCCATCAACGCGAATCCCGAGCTCGCGAAGAAGACGCTTGCGTTGATCGAGAACCGAGACTGAGCTTCGCAGGTCGATCGCGACAGCGAAGTCTCGACCCGTATTCCCCCCACGGCCCGCGGCCGTGCCGCAGCCGGAGAGGCTATTTGCGCAGGCCTGGTCGTTGCATCCGGTGCGGGTCGGACCTTTGCTCGTCGTCCACGTCTCTAATCGGGCCATGATTCGTCCTGGGTGCGAGCTTGGCGCCCGACGCAGCCGCGCGCCCGCGGCATCCCGTGTCCGCGAGTGGCTGTCGGCTGCGCATATTCAAAGGAGGACGCGCGCGAATCCCAAGATGAAACCGCTGGTCGACACGAAGGTCCTGAGCCCCGCCCAAACGGCGGTCGCGCTTGGCCTGATCACAGAGATGGATTTCCTGCGGCTGAAGGCGATCGCGCGCCTTCATGCGCGAGGTCTGCCGCCCGACGTCGACTGGGACGACCTGCTCCAGGAAGCGATGACGCGCGCGATCGTCGGCACGCGCCAGGCGTCCGACGGCGTCACGATGGTGGCATTCCTCGCTGGCGTAATGCGGAGCTTGCGGAGCGCGCACTGGCGGCGCGCGCGCCGTGAGTCCGGTGTCGCGCCGACGTTGCTCATCGACCACACGAGTGATCACTCGCGCGAAGTCGATCTCTGCGATGCCTCATCGGACCCTGAGCGTGTGTTGAACGCGCGGCAGGAGCTCAAGCTCATCGAGCGGTTGTTTGCCGAGGATCCCATCGCGCTGCAGATTATCGCCGGCATCGGCAAGGGGCTCTCGGCCGAACAGATCCGCAGCGGCGTGCGCCTCTCCAAAGAGGACTACGACTCCGCACGAAAACGAATACGCCGCACGTTACTGCGGGAAGGACTCACACATGCGTCGACTCGCTAGGACCACTGCGCCAATCGCTACGCTCGATCGGATCTTGGAAGGACTGGAGCGCGAGCTCATCGACGTGTCCGATGAAGAGCTCGTCGAAGCGGCGCAGAGTCTCGGCATGAATCTGAAGGCGAAGGAATCGGCGGCATTCTTTGGCTTGAAGGGTCCCGCCAAGCCTCAGCTATCCGATTTCTTCGGGTTCGACTTCGACACCAAGCTGCGTCTGCCGGGGAAGGAGCCGGGCGAGGAGTGATGACGACCCGAGCTTCCGGGAACGCTATGGCGCTCGGCGCTCACACGACGTCCACGCCGACGGGGGCGTGATCCGAGCCGCGCACCTCGGGCCAGATGAACGCATCGGTCACCCGCTTAGCTGCGCTCGGCGAGGCGAATACATAGTCGATCCGCCAGCCGACATTGCGCTCCCGCGCGCCGCCCCACTGCCGCCACCACGTGTAGTGGCCATTCTCGCCCGGATGCCGCGCGCGGAAAGTGTCCACCCAACCGGCGTCGATCCAGCGTGTAAGCTCCGCGCGCTCCTCCGGTAAGAAACCGCTGTTCTTCACGTTCTCCTTTGGCCGCGCCAAGTCGACGGCCTCGTGTGCGGTATTGAAGTCGCCGATCATGAATACGGCGCCACGACGCCGTAAATGCTGCACACGCTTGAATACCGCCCTGTAGAAGTCGAGCTTGTATGGCACGCGACTGTTGTCGCGTTTGCTGCCGCTGCCTTTCGGGAAATAGCCGTTAACGACGACCGTTCGACCGAACCGGACGGCGATGAGCCGGCCTTCCACATCGAAACGCCGTTCGCCGAGCCCGATCTCGACCTCGTCGGGCTTCGCCCGCGAGTAGATCGCCACGCCGCTGTAGCCCGGCCCCCCGGGCGCGAAGCACGCATACCAACCCATCGGCGCGCGCGTCGCGGCATCGAGTTGCTCGGGCAACGCGCGCACTTCCTGCACGCCGATGACATCTGCTGCCGATTCGCGGAGAAACCGCGGGAACGCATCCTTCGCGCACGCGCGAAGCCCGTTCACGTTCCAGCTCACGATGCGCATTCGTGGAGTTGCGTCGCGGGCACTCGCCCGCGATACTTCGCGGCGCGCCGGCGACAAGAATAAGAACGAGGCCGTTTGGGCGCTTCACGAAGCACCATTTCGCGCAACGCCAGTACGAGTGGGGCCACCAACGGTCGACGAGTCGCAAGAAGCTCGAGCAAGCGGGGCGGGGGAGGTGGAATCGCCTTCTTCTTCATGCGGCCAATGTCACGCGAATTCTTTGTTGTTCGAGAAGTGAGGAGGTCGGCATCTAACGCCGCGTCCTGCATTGCATCGCGACCGACTCCGAGTGGAATATACGAGGTGGGGAAGCACTTGCAGAGGTCTTCTATCGTGACGCCCGTTACCGCCCGAGGCGCAAGGGCCGCTCCTGTCGTCGCACTCGCTTTCGCCGCCTTCGCATTCGCTCCGGACGCTGCGCCGCAGACCGTCGTGCCCGTAGAGCAGGCACCGTACCACGTGCCGGTCTTCAGCAACGACTATGTCGCGGTGCTGAACGTCGTGATTCCGCCGCAGCGCACCTCCGGCTACCATCGCCACTCGCTCGACACCGTCGGCGTGCTCATCGCCGATGCCGAGCGCAAGGGCCAAGTGCTCGGCGCGGCGGAAACCGTTACACCGGCGCGGCCGCGAGGCTCCGTGAATTTCTCGTTCTATAGCCGTGAAGCGAACACACACACCGTGACCGTCACCGGCAGCACGCCGTTTCACAACATCGTCATCGAGCTCCTGAAACCGACCGCGGGCGCATTTACACCTGCCGCGCGCGGCGGCACACCGGGATACACCCAAGTGCTCGACAACGAGCGTGTGCGCATCTGGCGTCTCGTGCTTGAGCCCGGCGAGCATGCCCCGGCGATCACCCAGTCTGCGCCTGGGATTCGCGTCGTCATCGAGGGCGGCGAGCTCGTCGAGCGCGTGCCAGATCGGCCCGATCGTGCAATGTCTGCTGCGCAGCGGCGAGTTTTACTGGCAGGACGCCGGCGTCACTCGCGCTGTACACAACGGCGGCACGACCCGCATCGAGATCGTCGAGGCCGAGCTCAAATAGCGCGTGCCCGTCAGCGGACCGCAGTGTCCGGGGCGCCGGTTCCTCGGTGAACGCAGACCTATGGAGGGACGAGGCCTTCGGTCAGCTCGATCCGCGTACCCTCTGGATCGGTCAGAAAAACTGTCTTGACGGTGGTGCCCGGCAGCTGCTGCGCGGGCCCTTCGAGCGAGATCCCTCGCGCCGCGAGCATGGCGACGACGGCTTCCAGATCCTCCACATCGAACCCGATGTGGTCGATCGCGCGCCCGCGCGTCGAGAGCCGCTGCGTTTCGCTGGACGAGAACGACAGATTCACTCCCGGCATGTCCGCAGCTTCGATCATTCGCGGTCGCGAGATGCAGGCTACGCAGGGCCGGCGACCGGGGTTTGCGCCGAGGGCCCGCACGTACCAGGCTTTGATCCCCGGAATGTCGTGCGTTAAGAAGTGGACGTGATTCATGCTGATCGGCGTCGGCACAGCCGGTTCGCCGTACACCTCTACGCGAATTCCGTCGGGAGCCAAAACGTAAACCTCGTTGGGATTCTCGGTTGGCTCGGTCTCCACGCCTGCAGCCTTCCATCTGGCGAGCGCCGCCGGCATGTCCTTCACGATGAATCCGAAGTGATCGACGATGCTACCCGCCGGCGGGGGTGGGTCCTCCGCAGTCTCCAGAATGACGTAGGTACCGGGGAACTCGATGAGCTCGAGAGGACCGTTGCGCACTAATGTTCCGCCCATGACGGATGTCCAAAAATGCTTCTGAGCGGCGAGGTCGCGAACCAACAGATGGACATGGCCCATCCGAACACCCATCTGGTTGCGTTCGCCGAGTTGCGCGTGTGCAAGCCCCGCGAGAGCCAGCGCCAGAGCGGCCGCGAAGACGACCTTCATCGCCTGTGTCGCGCCGTTCAGCTCAGCCGTTCAATCCCACTGCCGCTCGACGCCATGGCCTCGCGCGGCGTCGCCGTGCAGCGGCGTGATGAACCCGAGCAGACAGCCGTTCGCGCCGTCCCTGAGGACATGGCAGCGGGCTTTGACGATGTCACCGGCGCGCACGTCTTCGCGCTTGACGCCGTTGTTCAAGATGCCCGCCGGCGCCGTCGCTTCGAGCGCCCAGATCGCCGTGTCGCCGTGGTCGTCCTTGACGTCGAGGTAAAGGATCGAGTGCGGCGCGATCAAGACGACTTGCTTGACGGTGCCTTCGAGCTCAACCCACTTCGTGATGTCGTAATTCGCGTGCGAATGATGCGCCAGAGCGGGCACGGCGAGTCCGAGGATCGACAATGACGCGACGGCGCAAAATCTAGTGGACATCATCCACCTCCTTCATTGCGGGGGGCGGGGCGGTTGCTCGCGCGAAACGTCGAGGTCCCGCAGCGTATGCGGCGGAGGCGCGGGCTGAGGGAAGATCCAGTCGGCGTAGCCTTCGGTGTAGAGCGTCCGATAGCGGATCACCTGACCTTGGTCGTTGACCCACGCCAGCGACTGCATGAACAGGATGGGCTCCGGCATACCGGCGGGCACCGTGGCCTCGTGGATGTACAGGCGGCCCGCATGCTGGTGAACGGCCACGTAAGTGCGCGACCGATCGGGATTCGTGAGTTGCAGCAGACGCCCCGTCACGCGATCGAGGAAGTAGGTCCCGTACTGTGTGACCTTCACACCTTCGCGCTTGAGGAAATGCGAGGCGGCATAGTCCGTCGCGCCGACGACCTCCATTACGAAATCGTTCTGGCACGTGTCGCCGTCCTGCTGGTTCGCACCTTTGGCAGCCAGGCACTTCGCAGAGCGTTCGTTGTGCAGCCGCTCGGCTGTCGCGATAGTCGACGACGGTCGTGGCGTAGCGGCCGAGGGCGTCGGCCGCGCGATAGACGCGGCCCGGCAGGCCCAAGTGGAACTCGGTGTCGTAGGTGATGCTCTCGACTTTGGGCTCGCCGGGGTAGTTCGCGCGGAAGCCGTCCTCCGTGACGGTCAGCGTCATCCAGTCCTGCGCCGCCGCGGGCACCGCAACGACGAGGGCTCGTCGCAATCAAAGGGATCAACCTCATAGCTGTTCCTCCTCGGCGCACCGCTTTCGCATTTCTCGCCTTGTCATTCGACCCTGGCCTCACGCACGAGAGAACGACCTTGCCGACCGACGCGGAAGCATCGAATGAGCGGCGCGAGGTTATCGATGAGTTGCATGAGAAGCTCGGCGACGGCGATGCAAGCCGCGGCCTCGCGAACGACATTGCGCCGCCGCAAATCCGCCACGAAGCCACGCATCGCGAGCCTTCCTCTTTTCCCCCGGAGCAGAGCCTAGCAAAGCGCTGCGCGACCCGATACTGGCGACTGGTGCTCGGCGGCGCGAGCCGTCTCCGGCCTTCGGTCGGTGTTTACGCTTTGCGCTCGTAGTTCTCCGATTTGAAACGCGCGCCCGGCTCAAAAGGGCATCCGCCGGCCAGTCGCACCCGCGCTCTGGCTCAGATCTTGCACCACGCCGTCTCCTTCTCGCGTAGCACAGGCGCACGACTCGCTCTCTTGGGCTTGGAACCGGCCACGGCCGCACGCCGTTCCGGCACGCAAGCCGCGTTCGGGCTCATCGCCGCGTGGATGAGGCTGGCGCTCATTTGTCCGCGAGATGCGCGGCTGAATAGGTACGACCGAAGGGCAAGATGAAGGAGAGCAAGCCATGGCAACAGCAACTGACACGCCTAAAAAAGCTGAGGAGAAGCGCGGCGAGCAATCATTCGTGCAGGGCGTTCACGGCGTCCGATATCAGGTGAAGGATGTTGCGCGCTCGGTGGCCTTCTACACGACGCATCTGGGCTTTACGCTCGAACACCAGCAGCTTCCCGCGTTCGCCAATGTGTCGCTCGGTGATGCGCACATTCTGCTCAGCGGGCCGCAAGCGTCCGGATCTCGGCCGATGCCGAATGGGCAGCAGCAAGAACCGGGCGGGTGGAACCGTGTCGTTCTTCGGGTCAGCGGTCTGCCCGCGTTCGTCGAGGCCCTGAAACAGTCGGGCCTCCGTTTTCGGAACGACATGGAAACCGGGCCCGGCGGAAGACAAATCCAGATCGAGGATCCCGACGGCAATCCGATCGAGTTGTTCGAGCCGGCGCGATAGCGGCGCTCGCGACCGAAGTCAATCCTGCCGCCCTGGTCTCGATCACGCGACAGACAGGCCCGATTCCGGGACGGCAGGCCGACGCGCCAGTCACACAGGCACTAGGTCATAACCCTTGCTGAGTCACAGACTTAGGCTTCGGCACTCCTTTGGCACGCCGGTTGCTCTTAGCACGCATGGACATCCGCGTCCCGCCACCATGAGAGGAGTTGTCCCGATGCGACCGCTTGGATATGCCGCACTGGCGCTGGCTCTGTTGCTCGCATGCGAGACGCGCGCGCAACAGCAAGACCGCGCAGCGGTCAACGCGTTTGGCCTCGAGCCAGGTACCTATTCTGTCGGCTTCCGGCTGCTCGAAGACGTGGATCATTCACGAGCTATTACTGGCAGCGTCGCCTCGACGGCCCACCCGCGGCCAGTACGAACCTATCTCTGGTATCCAGCCGAGGGAACCGCGCAGCCGATGCGCTTTGGTCGATACGCTGCCCTCGCCGACGAAGATATCTGGCCCGCCGAAATCGCCGGAAACCTACGCGACAAACTCGCGTATTCGCGTCGGCCTCTCGCACGTTCGTTAGGCCCAGCCGGCTTTGAAGCGTTGTTGCAGCGACCGGTGCTTGCGGTCGAGAACGCCGCGCCCTTGGATGGCCCGTTTCCGCTGATCGTGATCGGCCAGGGGTGGTTGATCGAGCCTGCGATTTCTTTGGCGGCTTGGGGCGAATATCTCGCGGGCCGCGGGTTCGTCGTCGCGACGGCACCGCTCCTCGGGACAAACTCGCCGCTGGCCAGGGTCGAAGCACTCGACCTGGAGAACGAGGTTCGCGATCTCGAATTCGCCATTGCGCGTTCGCGTCAATTGTCGTTTGTCAGTCAAGATAAGCTCGGAGTCATCGGCACCGACATGGGCGGGATGGCGGGGCTGCTACTGACCATGCGCAACCGCGACGTCGATGCTTTCGTGTGCCTGGGCTCGGGCATTCTCTACGAGCATCCGTCAGGTCTTCCGAGGAGCTCGCCGGGTTACGATCCGCTAGCGCTGCGCGTTCCGTGGCTTCACATCACGCCAACGATCGCGGCAACACCGCCGCCCGGGTCTCAGTCGCCATCGCTCTTCGAGGCAGCAACGTACTCCGACCGCTACTTACTCCTCACCCCCATCATGGGTCACTCGGATTTCACGATCGACGGTCTGATCGACGGACGCAGCCCCATGCCAGGGCCGTATTCGCAGCAAACGCCTACCGGCTCCGAAGGTCAAAGAGCGTTTGAGCCATACGTGTTCAACTTTCTTGCGGCGTTCCTCGCGCGAGATGCTGATAACCGGGCCGACAGCCTGGCGTTTCTGGCGCGGGTCCCCGACGAATCCATCCCCGGCTGGAAAATGACGATCGAGCATCGACCGGCAGCACCGGCATCCATGACCTATGAGGAATTCGTCGACGCCGTCATCGCCGGCCGAGGTGACGAGGCGATCAGTAAGCTGCGTTCGGTTGCCTCAGTCGAGCCGAACCATGCTTTGCTCAATCTGAACAACCTGCAGCGGCTTAATGCGCATTTGGTCTTCACCTGGGGGCTCGGCAAGGAAGCCATTCCCGTGATCGAGTTCATGATGGAACGGTACCCGGCTTCCGGAGGTCAAGCGCTGCTGGCGGAAGCCCATATCCTTGCCGGCAACTACGAAACCGCGATCGACATCTACAGCAAGTTCCTCGAACAGAATCCGAACAATTCGATCGCCCGATCCCGACTCGAATGGCTGCGTAGCCGCTAGGTAAAGCCGTTGCGGCGCCCGCCCGACGCCGGCTCAATCGACCAAATCGAGCAACGCCTGAGCCACGGCATCCGGCCGATGCGCGGGCAGATCATGCCCGGCGCCTTCGACGATGCGGCGCGCGACGAGGTTCGTGAACCTCTCCTGGTCGCCAGCTGGATTCTCGTCAGGCCGACCGCCGAGTCCCGTGGCCCCGGGCCGCAGCACGATCGCGGGGACATCGATCGTCGGCTGCTCGGCGAGCCGTCGCTCGATCTCGAGGAGTCTTTCGTCGCCGGGCGCGTTCATGAGCCGGTGACGGTAGGAGTGGACGACCACGTCGACGAAATCCGGATTGTCGAACGAAGGGGCAGAACGAGCGTAAGCCTCGTCGGTGTAATGCCACTGCGGCGACCACGTCTCCCACAGGTAACGGATGATGTCGTGACGATTCGCTTGAAGCGCAGCAGCTCCTTGGTCGGTGTTGAAGTACCACATGTACCAGAACTGAGCCGCTTGCCTCGCCGGCATCGTCCCGCCCCGCGTGAGCGTGTTCTGCACGGAGTACCCGCCGATCGAGACCTGACCGATGACGCGCTCCGGCTCGAGGATGGACGCGATGCAGGCGGCGCGGTTGCCCCAGTCGAAACCCGCGAGCGCGAAGCGCTGGATGCCGAGCAAGTCGGCGAAGTCGATCAGGTCCTGAGCAAGCGCCGCCTGCTCCGCCATTCGCGGCGCGGACGGATCGCGAAATCGCGTCGGCCCGTAGCCGCGGAGCCAGGGCACGAGCACTCGATGTCCGGCAGCGACGAGCGGCGCGACGACGCCGTCGAACGATCTCACGTCGTAGGGGAAGCCATGCAGCAGGATGATCGCGGTGCCGTTCGGGTTGCCGTGCTCCTCGTAGCCGATGTCGAGGACGTCGGTTTGCACTGTGCGCGTGCTCGAATCGGCCGCGACCTGGGCGGCCGATCGAACCGCCCCACCCACCAGCGCGGTTGCGAGGCCTGCGGCGCCCGTTGATTTCAGAAACTCTCGTCGCGTCGGCAGCATGTCGTTTTCCTCAGCTTGCTTTCGCAGGCATGATGCTCGCCTCAATGTTCCGGACCAAGAGCCGGGGAATTCAGGGGAACGACCGCATGACCGACGAGCGCCAGCCGACGCAAGATTCCGAGCAACAAACGCCCACGCCGCAACACCGCGGTACGCCCGGCCAAATCGACCGGCGGAGCTTTTTCCGCGGAGCGGCCGCTCTCACCGTCGGCGGCTTGAGCGCTCCGGCCGCGCTCGCGCAGGTCGCGGCGCCGCCGAGCGAGCCGGCTGCCGCCCCGCAAAGCGCAGATGCAAGCGAGCAGCTCGCGGCGCAGACGGGCCGCACCTTGCGCTGGGCCGGACGCGACCCGGCCGATTGGGTGCGCGCGCGTGCCGGCGTCGACCACAACGTCGTCATCGTCGGCGGAGGTCAGAGCGGGGTGGCGATCGCGTACGGTCTCAAGCGCAAGGGTGTTGGCCGTGTCGACATCATCGACCAGGCCGAGCCGGGTGAGGCCGGCATCTGGCGCGGCATCGCGCGCATGCATCAGCTGCGCACGCCGAAGACGCTGGGGCCCGGCCCCGAGGGCGGCAACGCCGCGCTGAGCTTCCGCGCGTGGTACGAGACCTTGAACGGCCCTGAAGCGTTCGACGCTTTGGATCGAATTCCGCGTCTCGCCTGGGCCGATTACTTGGCCTGGTTTCAACAAGCCACCGACACGAAGGTGCGCTACCGCACGCGGCTCGTCGAGATCGAGCCGCAGGGCGACGTGCTGCGCCTGCATTTGGAAGCCGACGGCGCTCGGCGCGTCGAGACCACGCGCAAGCTCGTGCTCGCGAACGGCTACGCCGGCGCCGGTGGGCCGAACGTGCCGGATTTCGTGCGCACGCTGCCGTCCAGCGTGTGGACGCACACGACCGGCCGCATTCCCGTCGAGACGCTGGCCGGCAAGGTCGTCGGCGTCATCGGCGCGGGCTCGTCGGCGTTCGATGCGGCGGCGGTCGCGCTCGAGGCAGGCGCGGCCGAGGTGCATGTGTTTAGCCGGCGGTCGTACATCGACTATCAGTTACCGGCGTCACCGGCGCCTGGCAGCGCCGCCACGAGCAGTGCCGCCGCCGGCGGCTCCGCCGGTCGACCGCGGGTACTCGACCATGCTCGAGCTCACCTACGAGCTGCCCGACGTTGTGCGCTGGCGAAACTTTCTCGTCGGTGATCGCCGCGTGGCATCCGTGCCGCTCGACTCGCTCGAGCGAGTGGTCGCGTTCAAGGGCTTCCACATCCATCTGAACACGTCGCTTTCCGATGTCTCGATCGCCGGCAACGGCAAGGTAGCCGCGAAGGCCGGCCGCAAGACCATGCGTTTCGATCATTTGATCGCGGGGACCGGCTATCGGATCGATCTCGCGGCGCAGCCGGAGCTCGCCCGCATCCACGAGCACATCGCACTCTGGCGCGACCGCTTCCAGCCGGCGCCCGGCGACGAAAGCACGGCCGGCGGGTATCACCCGTATCTCGGCGCCGGATTGGAATTCCTGCCGCGCGCCGAAACGGGCGCGGAGTTCCTGCGCAACATCCACTGCTTCAATCTCGCCGCGGCGTTGAGCTTCGGCATTCCAGTGGGTGACGTGCCGAGCATGGTCGATCACCCGCGGCTCGTGACGGCGATCGCTCGCGACCTCTACATCGAGGGCGTGGACATCGCTGCGAACGAGCGCTTCATCAACACCCCGCAGGTGGCGCCGGATCCAGCGCCGTATCTACGAGCCGTCGAAGGGAAAGTGAGGGAAGTCGCCTAGCGCCTGGGACGCATGCGATGAGAATCGACTTCGTATCCGACGTCGCCTGCCCCTGGTGCGCCATAGGCCTGAACGCGCTCGAGCGCGCGCTCAAGAGAATCGGCGGCGACTTAGGCGAAGTCGAGCTGCACATGCAGCCGTTCGAACTGAACCCGACGATGGCGCCGGAAGGGGTGGACGCGACGGAGTACCTGACGGCCAAGTACGGTTTGAGCCCCGCGCAGTTCGCCGCCAATCGGTCGCGCATCGTCGAGCGCGGGGTGGCCGAGGGCTTCGCATTCGGACCGCGAGCGCACATCTGGAACACGTTCGACGCGCACCGGCTGCTCTACTGGGCCGACGCCGAAGGCCCGCCCGGCAGTCAGCGCGCCTTGAAGCACGCTCTCCTTTCGGCCTATCACGGCCAGGGTCGGAACCCGGGCGCCCACGACGTGCTGCTCGATCTCGCGGGGGAGGTGGGTCTACCGGTCGAGCGTGCGCGCGAGGTGCTCGAGCGCGGCGAGTTCGCGGAAGCCGTGCGTCAGGCCGAGCGGTTTTGGCAGGGGGCCGGCATCCACTCGGTCCCGGCCGTTATCGTGAACCGCAAACACCTGATCTCGGGCGGTCAGCCGAACGAAGTGTTCGAGCAGGCGTTGCGGCAGATCGCGGGCGAAAGGGACGACGCGTTCGACGGGCTAAGCGGGCAGGCGGATCGCGATCCTCGTTAGCGCGAGCAGGCGTAGGAACCAACGCGGGGCGATTTCGCTCTGATACAGCATTCACTTAGGGGCAACTTCATGGCAACCGGCTGGGCGCGCGAAGGCGCGGTACAAGATCAGATCGACGACACGGTCAAGGACGGCGTGCTACGTGCCAAGAGCCGGCTTCCGCAAGGTGCGAGCGCCACGCATTGCCAAGATTGCGGCGTGCCGATTCCCGAAGCGCGCCGCGAGGCGCTACCCGGAGTGCGCCTGTGCATCGCGTGCCAAGAAGAGGCCGACAAAGAGGTCCGGCAATTCAGCGGCTACAACCGGCGCGGCAGCAAAGATAGTCAGCTGCGCTGAGTTATTCGGTCACCAACGGAGGTCTCACGAATGGCCCATACGAAAACAGAGGCGGAAACGGCGATTCTCGCGGGCGGGTGCTTCTGGGGCATGCAGGACTTGATCCGCAAGCTGCCGGGCGTCACCGCCACGCGCGTGGGTTATAGCGGCGGCGACGTGCCGTACGCCACCTACCGCAATCACGGCACGCACGCTGAGGCGATAGAAGTCGTATTCGATCCGACCAAGCTCTCGTACCGCGAGCTGCTCGAGCTCTTCTTCCAGATCCACGATCCGACGACGAAGAACGCCCAAGGCAACGACATCGGCACTTCGTACCGCTCCGGCGATCTACTACCTCTCCGACGAGCAGCGCCGTGTGGCCGAGGAGACGATCGCCGACGTCGATGCCTCGGGGCTATGGCCCGGACGGGTCGTGACGGAGGTGCGCGCGGCGGGGCCGTTCTGGGAGGCAGAGCCCGAGCATCAGGACTACTTGCTGCGCTACCCCGGCGGCTACACGTGCCACTTTCCCCGCCCGAACTGGCGACTGCCGCGGCGTGCGAGCGCGCGCACGGCGTGAGCGACATGAACACGCAGAACGTCGACTCGTCGAGCGTCTTGCGCTGGAGTCAAGTCGTCGAGCTCGCGCGCCGCGGCAACGTCGTGCCGCCGCGGCGCGTCGAGAAGAGCGACGCCGAGTGGCGCGCGGCGCTGACGGAGGAGCAGTACTACGTCGCGCGGCGCAAGGGAACCGAGCGGGCGTTCAGCTCTGAGCTCTGTTCGTTGTTCGAGCCGGGCCGCTATCACTGCATTTGCTGCGACACGCCGCTGTTCGACTCGACGACCAAGTTCGACAGCCGTACGGGCTGGCCGAGCTTCACGGCGCCGCTCACGCCCGACGTCGTGGCCTATCACGTCGATTCGAGCCACGGCATGCAACGCGTCGAGACCACGTGCAACGTCTGCGATGCGCACTTGGGCCACGTGTTTCCCGACGGCCCGCCGCCGAGCGGCCTGCGGTTCTGCATCAACGCCGTGTCGCTGCGCAAAGCGAAATCGCCCGACGGCGGCGTCGATCGCTCTCCGTAACAACCGGCCGCTGCAGCATCTCGGGCACGATCGTCCGCTGTGCCGCGGACGCTCGCGCTTACTGCGAAACGCGTTGCTTCTCGAGCTCCTCGAGCCAGAGCTCTCTAGCGCAGGCGTATTCGAGCGTGGCCGTGTCCGCCATGCGCTGATAGTAGCCAATGCGCCGCTGCGGACCGTCGTATAGCGTCGGGTCGGTAAGCGTCAGGTCGACGACGAGCACGTCGTCGTTGATCGGCGGGTCCACGGTCGCGACGAACCCGGTGGGTCGTGCGCTGACGTCGGCGAGCTTCGTGAGGCGCACGCGCTCGACGACTTGCGTTTGGTCGCTGCGCGGCCAAGGGCGCAGTTGCCATTCCTCTAGCAACGTCGTGTCGATGACGAGCGTGTCGCCTTCCCAAGTTCCGATCGAGTGGCCCACGCCTGTCGGCAGGAAGTCCTCCGGATGGCCACGGCCGTCGAGGAACACGCGGCGCACCTGCATCTCGAGCTCGGCGAGCATGACGAGCCGCGACTCGGCCTGCACGATCTCGACCGGATACGACACGGTCGAGAGCATGACGCTCGGCATGCCCGCCGGCACGCAAAAAGCGCCTGTCTCGGGAATCGAGCTGAACTGCGCAGCGAAGGCGTCGAGGGCTGCCTGGCCAGCGGCAGAGTAGCGCGGCGAGTTACCGTCGCCGTCCGGGTTTTCAACGGCGAAGGCCATCCAGACGCCGGAGAGGTCAGGTACGTGAAGGCGCCGTCGGTGCAGCGTCGCTCGGCGGCGCCGTCGGCGTGCACGCGGTTGCCAAGAGGCTGAGCAGGGAGGCATACGGAGCGAGGGCGCGAAATCGAGTAGTCATCGGCGTTGCACTCCAGAATGAAAGCGCTTCGTAGTGAGCGGCGACGCGTTGAGGATACGCTCGTCGCGCCGCATCACGATTTGGCGTCGCCGATGGCGGCGAGGAGCGCCGCACCGCGGGGCGACAGGCGGTAGCCGACCGTGAGACTTTCCGTGAGTCCGAGCGCTTTCAGTCGCCGGACTCGTTGCTTGAACACGAAGCGCTCGAGGCCCATCTGGCCGGCCAGCTTCGTACTGACCAAGCCCGGACGCTCGGCGATCAGACGAAGCACGGGCAGCGCCCAGTCGAGTCTGCCGATAGCCCGTCGGAGATCGTAGAGCTCGCGCTCGTCGAGCTGAGACCGTTCCCGCAGAGCGATGCGCGGGTCCTCACCGACGCGGTGAAAACGGATGCGGTAAAGCGTCCCTTCGGTTCGGAGACCGGCCACGACGTCGTCCGCGTTACGGAAACCCGCCGCGCGCGCGTCGTCATTCGTGACCTCGCCGGGCTCTATCACCGCGATTTCGTCGATGGCGAGCAGGCCGCCAGGCGACTGCAGCGTGCCACCGGCCTTCACGGTCGGTCTCTGCCACCGCCGGAATGCCACCGTAACCGTTCCGTCGGTGAGGCCCGGCCAGAGCGCGGCAGGAAACAGCATGCGTTACATGTTATCGCGATTGCTTGCGCGACTCGGGAAGCTCGCGCACTCAGCCACGTGGGCGTTCGCTCACTCGCACCGCAACGCCTCCGTCGGCGCGATTCTCGACGCCCGCCGCGCCGGCAACCAGCTCCCCGCGAGCACGACGGCGGCAAGCACGGCCGCGGCCGACGAGCGGATCGTGCCCGGACAGCCAACAGCACCGCCTCGGCGACGCGACCAAGAGCGAGCGCTGCGACGAGACCTACGCCCGCGCCTATCAGTGCCATCGCTCCGACTTGCTTCAGCACCATCGCCTGGAGCTTTCCGGGATCTGCGCCGAGCGCGAGCCTAAGGCCGAGCTCGCGCGTGCGCTGCGTGACGTTGTAGGCGAGCACGCCGTAGAGGCCGATACCCGCGAGCACCGTCGCGAGCGCGGCGAATCCCGCGGTAGTTTCTTACAATCCGGGCACCGAGTTTCAGTAAGATAGCGCCGTGCTCCTCGACTGTCTGGAGCTGCGCGACGTGCATACGCTGACACATCTGTTGCAGTCGAATTTCCGGCGTGGTGGCGGCCAGAACAACCAGCAGTAGCTCGACTCCACGATGAGCGTTGCACTCGAAGCCCGCGCTCCGCCGCGGCGTCGCTTCTTCATCGGAATGGCGATCGTTTTCGCGATCGCCGTGCTCTGGGGTTTCGGCCCGACCTATTTCCTGCGCGCGTTCATCACAACCCGCGACCTGAGCTGGCTCGTGCACGCGCACGGCTTCGTCTTCAGCTGCTGGATCGCGTTGTTCGCCGTTCAGACTCTGCTCGTGGCCAAGCATCCGACCGATTTGCACCGGCAGCTGGGCGTCGTCGGCATCGTGCTCGGCGTGGCCGTCGTGGGCCTCGGCGTCGTGGTGGCGCTCGCGAGCCTGCCGCCGGCGACGCGAACGGCCTTGGAGGCGGCTGGCCCGGTAGCCTCGCTTGCGCGACTCGCGAGCGGGAACGTCGGCAATGCGCTGATGTTCGGCATCCTGTTCGCGGCAGCGATCTGGCAACGCCGCCGCCCCGAAGCCCACAAGCGGCTGATGCTCTCGGCGTGCATCGGCATCATGGACGCGCCCGTCGCGAGAGTGCTCGACGATTTCGGCTGGCCGATCATCGTCGGGCCGTTCGGCTTCGTCGCGCCGGACAGCTTCTTGAATCGGACGCTGCCTGCCGTCCTCGGGCCATTCCAGCTGAACAACTTGGTCGTGCTGCCCCTCTTTCTCGCGCTCGTGGCCTACGACCTGGCGAAGACGAAACGCGTGCATTGGGCTACCGTCTTCGGCGGGGCGATCCTGTTTTTGTTGCAGCCGCTGGCGGGGTTTGTGGCGCGCGCGCTCGGATGACCATGCGCACGATCACATCGACGAGCCGGACCGTCCTGCTCGGTGCGGCAGTAGCTTCGCTTCCTCTTGCGACGGCGCACGCCCAAATCGACGATTCCACTCGTGGCGCCCCGAACGAAGCCAACCACTTCATCGAGACGCCGGAAGACTGGGAGCACCCGATGACGCCTTGGGGTGAGCCCGACATCCAGGCCACGTTGGACATGATGCAGGCCTCGCGCGTCCCGCTCGAGCGCTGCGCCGACAGTTACTCAGGAAGGCGGTTGCCGACGTTCTTGTTCGGCGATGCAGCAGGAGCCGGCGGCGGAGCGCGCGCTCGCCCTTGCGACATGGACAAGGCATGGCTCACGAAAGCGGAACACGACCAGCGGATGGAGGAGTGGCGCAACCAGGTCGATGTCAGCCGGCAGGCGCTGGAGGAGGGCGATCTCGGCCGCTCGCTTCGAACGGGCACCATCGACCCTAACATTCCGCAGCGGCAGACCAGTCTGATCGTCGATCCGCGGAACGGACTGCTGCCCGCCCTGACCCCGGAAGGCAAGCGCCGAGCACTCGAGATGCGAAGCGGCTGGACGTTACCGGGCGAGAATCACACGTACGACACGCCGCAGGACTTCGACAGCTGGGACCGCTGCATCACGCGCGGCATGCCCTCGTCGATGATGCCGTATCGCTACAACGGCGGGTTCAGAATCATTCAAGCGCCCGGGTACGTGGTCTTCCAGCTCGAGATGATCCACGAAGCGCGCGTGATTCCCACCGGCGGCGCCACGCCGCTCGCGGCGGAGATCGAACAGTACCTGGGCGACTCGCGCGGACGGTGGGAAGGGACCACGCTCGTCGTCGAGACGACCAACTACAAGGAAGGCGCGCCGATGATCAATCTGGCCGTCGTCGGCTCGCCGCCGGGCAATCGCTTCCCTTATAGCGGGCGGATGAAGACGACGGAGCGAATCGTCCGTCTGAACGATGACTGGTGGCTCTACGAGATCACAACGGAAGACCCGGTCGTGCTCACGCGTCCGTTCACCGTGCGCTACCCGATGCGCAACGACCCGGCGTACTTCATGCCGGAGTACGCGTGCCACGAGAACAACACGATCGTCCCGAACTACGTCCAGACGAACCGCTACGAGCGCGAGAATTCGACGCCCATAGCCGAGGAGCCCCTCGAGGTGTCGCTCGAAGTTGCCGGCGCCCTCGAGGGACGCTGGGTCGGCCGGCCCCGAATCGCCACGCTCGACCTCGATATCGAGCTCGAGTTCGTCAAGAAGTCGGACAACGTCGTCGTGGGCAAGCTGATCGGCACCACGCTCGGGGATATCGGCCAACCGCTGCGGCAGGTCCGCATCGAGCAGCGGGTGTTGCGATTCGAGCTCCCCAACTGGCAACCGTGGAGCTTTGCCGGAGAGCTCACCGACGAGAGCACGATCATCGGCGTCCTGAGCAGCGAGCAGGGCGGGGTGCCGGTCACCTTCAGACGTCGGAGTAGTGTTGCCCGTTGATGTCGCTAGTTGCGGTCTCCCTGGCCGCCCTGACTCCCGTTCGGCGCACCGCCGCCGCGTCGCCCGCCGCCGCCGGCGCCGAATGCGGGATAAGGTCGTGGATCGACGAACAAGCGATCGAGGAACAGATCGATCGACTGCGCCATGACTTCGACGGCGTCGAGCGCGCCGCCGTCGAACGCATGGTCGGCGCCCTGGATCAGCCGTCAACGCCGTCGGCACGCCGGCCGCGTTGAGCTTGTTGAAGAAATCGATGCTCGATGCGAGCGGCACCGTCATGTCGGCCGTGCCGTGCACGAAAATCGTCGGCGCAAAGCTCGAGCCGATGTAGCTCGTCGGGGAAGCGGCCGCAATGTTCTCCGGCGTGGCCTGACCTTCCGGGAAAAGACTGTTCGACGCCCTAGCCAGCGGATAAACGCCGATACAGGCATTGACCTCGGAGCTCACACCGGGCGTGCCGCCCGCGCCCTCGAGCTCGGGTTTGCCGTTCGTGCCGGCGGCCATGAGCGCGAGCAGGCCGCCGGCCGAGTAACCGGCTACGGCAATCCTGTCGGCGTCCACGCCGAGCCGATTGGCGTTCGCGCGGGTCCAGCGGATCGCGGCCTTCGTGTCGTGAATCTGCGCGGGCCACAAGCCTTGGCTCGTGAGGCGATAGTTCGCGGAGATACTCGTGTAGCCGCGAGCGCCGAGCGCTTTGGCATCGTTGATGATGTAGCCTGCGCCCTTGTTGCCGACGCGAAATCCGCCGCCGAACAGGTGGATCACGGCCATGCGTTTCGACGTGACTCCCTCGGGCGGACGATAAACGTCGAGCAAGAGATCGGCGTCGCCGCCCTTGCCGAACACGATGTCCTTCTCGGCTCTCAAGCTCCCGATGTCGGGCGCCGGTGCCTGAGCTCGCGCCGTGACGGCCGCAAGCGCGGGCGCTGCGGCGAGCGCGCCCGATGCTTTGACAAAGCCGCGCCTCGTGATCAGTGCCATTTGTTCTCCCCCGGGGTTGGTGGCAACTCCGGAGATCATACCGGGGTGTGGGCGAACTGTATGGTTCGTTTCGTTCATGTGGCACTAACTCATCGCCTTCAGAATGCAGCAGTAGAATAGCGACGCCTTTAGGAGGCCATCGCTAGCGCCGGGCCTCGAGGCTCTATCGGCTTGATCGCAACACACCGGGGGACGCGGACATGTTGAAACTCGAGCTCGCCGTGCTCGCTGGCCTACTTCTTTGCGGCGCCGTCGAAGCGCAAACCTACGAGCCTGTCGCCGACTGGCTCGAGCTTCCGGCCGGACGCGAGACGCTCGGACCGATGCACGGCGACGTCGCCGTCAGCAAAGCAGGGCGAGGTGTACGTCAGCGTAGAGACCGAAGGCATGGGCGTGCAGGTCTTCTCGCCCGACGGCCGCTATCTCAGGAGTCTCGACAAGGCGCCGGCCGATCTGCACGGCTTCGTGATCCGCGACGTCGGCGACGGCGAGCACATTTATGGTGTGAGCCTGCGCGGCCAGAAGTTCGTCAAGATGACGCTCGCGGGCGATGTGGTCCTCGAGATCTCGCGCGAGGCGATCCCGCGCGAGTACTGGACAGAGAATCGTTTCTCGACCGAGCTCGGCGTGCTGCTCTCCGGCATGGATGTCGCGCCGAACGGCGATCTTTACGTGACCGATGGCTACTCGAGCGACTACGTCCATCGTTTCGATCCGCGCGGACGTTATCGCGGCACCTTCGGCGGCAAGGGTGCGCCCTACGAATTCAACATCCTGCACAAGATCGCGATGGACACGCGCTTCGATCCCGTGCGCATCATCGCGACCGATCGTTTGAACAACCGCGTCGTGCATCTGTCGCTAGCCGGCGAGTTTCTCGGCGTCGTCAACGACGATCTCCTGCTGCCGGCCGCGCTGACCATAGACGGCGATAACGTGATCGTCGCCGAGCTCAACGGCCGCGTGACGATTCTGGACAAGGCCGGCAAGGCTGTCATGCACGTCGGCACGAACACCGCGGAAGGCATCGGCAGCAACCGCGTGCCGCCCGAGCAGTGGCGGACGGGCTACGTCGTCGCGCCGCACGGCGTGGCCACGAACACGGAGGGCGACGTCTTCGTCGCCGAGTTCAGCACCTTCGGTCGCGTGCACAAGTTCGACCGGCGCTGACGCGCCGCAGGACGGTCGCGATCGACGAGCCGCGCAGGTCGTTACAAGCTGAAGCGCACGCCGACCATGAAACGCCGTCCCAACAAGTCGAACAACACGGAGTTCCTTTGCGTCGCACCGGCGCCGAAAGCGTCCCACGCTGCCGTCACCGGCGGATCCTCGTCGAGCAAGTTGTTGACGTTGCCGTAGAGCTCGATCTCGCCGTTCGCGGTATCGAACGTCCAGGAAAGCCGCGTGTCGACGTAGACCGCCGAATCGACGGTGTTGTCGGCGACGTTGTACAGCACGGTGCCCTGGGCGTTGGGCACGTTGTATGTGGTGGAGAGCACGCCCGAATCGATGTACCTCCATTGCAGATACGCGTTGAAAGGCCCCCTTGCGTACGCCGCGCTCACTGTGTGCTTCCACTCTGGCAACGACGCGAGCCCTGGTGCGATGCCCCCGGTCTCGCCGGCGCGGTCGACGCGGACGCCGGTCGCGCCCGTCAGGGCATTGTCGTGCAAGAAGCTACTCAAGTAGCGCAACGTGAGCTGGCCGTCGCCGAGCGCTTCGACGTCGCGGGTATAGACGACCTCGAGGTCCACGCCACTGACCTCGGCCTGACTTATGTTCTGGTACGTCTGATTGACGAACTGGATCAGGCCGCTGACGGGATCGCGCAGGATGTACTGGCATTGCTCTTGATCGTTGAATTGATAGCACAGATCGATGATTTGCTGCGCCGTGTACGCCTCGATGGCGCCTTCGAGCTTCACCTCGTACCAGTCGATCGAGAAGTCCAACCCTGAAACGGCCTCGGGCTGGTAGACGAAGCCGACCGTCGTCGTGTCGGCTTCCTCGGGCTCCACGTTCGGGTTGCCGCCTTGGACGAGCGTGATGGGATATGCCGGCGGGTTCGGAACGATCCCTCGGTCGGGGTTGGCGGTTCCGGCGGCGCCGGTGCGGTCGAACCGCTCGCCGAGCGTTGCGGCGCGCACGTCGTGCGAATGAGTGCCGCGCAAACGCAGGGACGAAGTGAGATCGGTGACCAGCCCGAGCTTGTACGAGGTGAAGCCGCCGCTGCCCTCGTAGTCGGCACGACGCAAGGCACCGTTGAAGCTCATTCGGTCGGCAATGAGCGGCACATCTATTTCGGTGAACACCTCGGAAACGTCGAACTCGCCGCGCGCAAACGGCACCTTGGAGAACTGGAACTCAACGGAGTTGTTCCACGCGCCGGCCGGCACGCCGCGGATGCCGAGCGCTGCATTGTTGTTGGCGACTGGAAACACGAACGGATCCGCAGCGGGATTCCCTTGCGCGGCCTGCACGACCTGGTCGAGGCTCTCCTCGCGCCACGCGGCGCCGAACGCCATCCGGATCGGGCCCGCCCAGCCTTCGGCGACATCGCCGCTCGTCGAGATTTCGAACACGGGCTGCTCGATCGTGATGTCCCGCACTTTGTTGGGGCCGGAAATGTAGCTGTAGGTTTCAGGCGGATACCCCGGCAGATACGGAACCGTCGTGACCGGTATGCCCACGTCGAAGCCCGTGACCCAATCGATGGCCGCGGCGGACGCATGGCCGCGCCCGAATAGGTTGATCGGCACGCAGTCCGGGTACTGGCCGGAAACGAGCGTCACGTTGCAGACAATGTTGCCTGTAGCGGGATTGACGACGGCGTCGAGGGCGAGAAAGATCCGATCGATGCGAATGCCTCCGATTTGACTCGCGAGGACTTGGGTTTCCCCGTACTGCGCATAACCGTCGACGTTCCAGCCGTCGAAGAAACCGTCGGAGCTAATCTCTGCATCGAAACCGATCGTGAGCGAGCCCATCTCGGTGTCTTGCTTCGTGTAAGCGTTGCCCGCGATGTCGGAGCTGTGGCCGATCCGGCCGAACGTGAACGAGGCCTGGTTGTTCGCGACCATGAGGTCGCGCAAGGCCGGCGGCAGAAACGCGTTCTCCCGGAAAACCGTCATCGGCTGATTCGTGCCACCGTGGAACAATCCGCCCGCGTTGGCACTCGTGAATTCGGCCTCGCCGTACATGAGCTGGGCGTACACGTTGACGTTTTCGCCGATGTCGTGATCGACGTATAAGAAGAAGTTCTTGCGCGACGTGTCGGGCTGCACGTTCGGACCGTCCGAGTTGTTGTCCGTGCCGCTGCCGCCGTTCGCGATCGAGTGCATGCCGAAGGCGGGCGCGCTCACGCTGCCGAACGTGAACGGCGAGTACGAGCCGTCCGGGTTGAAGGTCATGGCCGGCAGGCCCGAGGCCGCGGGGAATTGGATCACGCCGTCAAACGACGCGTTGGTTGAGACGACGTGCGGCAGAATGAGCTCCTGCGGGTTGTCGAGGCTCGAGCCGGCACCCGGCGCGGTGTTACGCACGCGTCCCCACGATTGATACCAATCGCGGTCCGCGTAGCTGAATATGCCGTCTTGCTCGTAGGCCTCGCCCGAAATGAGCATGTGGGTGCGCTCACCGATCGGAAACCCGCCCGAGGCCGAGAATTCCATGCTCGCGTTGTCGCCGTCGCCGGTCTCTCCACCCTGCACGTTTGCGCGGAACCCTTCGAAGTCCGTATCGAGAATGAAATTGACGACGCCGGTCACGGCGTCGGTGCCGTAGGCCGCCGAGGCGCCGCCGGTCACGGACTCGACGCGCGCGAGCATGTTCTCGGGAAAGAGATTGATGTCGGGACCGCCGTAGATCGTCGAAGCCACCACGCGGCGGCCATCGAGCAGCGTCAGCGTTCGCTTCGACTGGAGACCTCGCAGATTCAGATTGCCGGCGCCGGGCGACGTGAAGAAGCCGCCCGTGTTTGCCGTCGTGGTGCTGCCATAGAACTGAGGAAGTTGGACCATGCCCTCTACGAGCGTACCGGGGGCCATCGACTGGAGCTCGGCGGCGGTTACAGAGTTCACGGGCGTCGGCGTCGTCATGCCCGAAGCTTGGATGCGTGTGCCCGTGACTAGCACTTCCTCGAGGTTCGGCTCTTGGGCGTCGAGAGCGGAGCCGGCTAACGCCGCGACAACAGCCATCGCTATGGGTGAAAACCCGAGCCGAGTGCGCTCTGCTCGATCGCCGTACCGCTCTGCGTTCGTTGTTGCGCTCATGATTCCCCCCGGAATTCTTCGATAGTCGTGCGTATGGCATGCGCATGAATCCTAAGCGAGCTGCGCTCAGGCGCGACCATAGCTCCGATATGTGTGTGACAGCCCCCGTCGACGCCGTGCAGGCAGCAGTGAAATTGTTTTCAGCGTTGTGTCAGCCGCCCCATAAACAGAATACTCATTCTTAGTTTTGCGTCAACTATAGCGCCCGCCAAAGGCAGGGGTCGCGCATCACCTCGAGCATCGAACGAAAGCGCGAGCCCACCTCCTTGCGACCATGCCGAGCGACACATTGATCAACGAGCCCATCATGAATCAGCCCGGGACCATCTTCATCGGGCAAGCATTGTTCGTTGAGTATCTTGCGCGCGGGGCCGGAATCAGCCGAAACGGTTTCTCTTGATGATTTCGGTGACCCCGTGGAGGTCGTCGATCTCGTAGTCGGCGAGGACGTCGCCGGGCAAGAACGTGTCCCTCGTCATCCCCGAGCGGCGGATCTGCGCCGTGACCATGTTGACGGCCATGGCGCCCATGCAGTCGAACGTCGGGCCGGCACAGTAGAGGACGTCGCGGACATCGAGCCCCGTCTTACCGAGAACCCAGAAGTAGGTCTTCGGATGCGGCTTGTGAAAACCCGCCTCATCCGTCGTGCCGACGAAATCGGCCTTGAAGGTCTTGAACTTGCTCACGTACATGTCGAGGTACTCGCGCTCGACGTCCGAGTAGATCAGGACCTTGACGCCCAGGTCCTGCTGCTCTTGCAGGGCCGCTTCCGTCTCCGGGAACAATTGCACCTGATCCTGGATGTCCAACATGAAGTTGACGTCGTCGGGTGAGCCGTCGATGTCGTGAACCTTGAAGGCCATCAGCATTGCTTGCCGAATGAGATCCGACACCGGCGTATAGCGAACGGCCGCCGCGCGACGGTGAAAGCCCTCGAAGAACTTGGCCCAGGTCTCGAGAAACTGCTCGCCGGTGACGGTTGCATCGTACTTTTGCACGATCCGTTGCGCCGCCTGTTTCCAAGTCCACGGCCAATCAAACAGCGTGCCTTTGGAGTCATAAAAAACCGCACGCGGCCATCTTCCCTTCAGTACGCCCATCTTCGATCCTCCGAGGTCGTCAGCATCTTTCCTTCCTGTCGTCGGTAGTTTACAAGCCGTCGGCGTCGGTGAGGAAACGTAGAGCGAGACGCCCGAGCGCTACCGACACGCCTGGCAGACGATCCCCGGAAATGGCACCATCTGCGGCGATGTTGCTTCGCTGATCGCCGCATGAACAAGTCCCTGAAAAACACGCTGGCCGCCTCGTTTGGCGCAGCTGCATTGCTCGCCGCAAGCTCGGCGCCCGCGCATCACTCACAGGCGATGTTCGACGCGAGCAAGGAAATTAGGCTCGCCGGCACCGTCAAGGAGTTCCAGTGGATGAGCCCGCACTGCTGGATTCAGGTGCTCGTGCTCGACCCCGCGCGTCCGGAAAACCCACCCGTAGAGTGGGGCATCGAAATGGATAATCCGCTCGGGCTCTCACGACTCGGCTGGAAGCCGGGCAGTCTCAAGCCCGGCGATCGGATCGTCGTCGTCGCCAACCCGCTGCGCGACGGCAGTCAAGGCGGGCGGGTGGTATCCGTGACGACTGCCGACGGCACGCCGATCGGCAAAGCTTCGGCGACGCCGCAATGAGACGGGTTGCAACTACTGCCGCCGTCGCCGCGCTGCTCGCGAGCACCGCGGGGTTGGCGCAGGCGCAGACGTCCTCGAAGGAGCGCATCGAAGCGTTCGCGAAGCTACCGGATTGGTCCGGACTCTGGGAGCCGAGCATGTTCGTCGGCGAGGGGATCGGCCAGCAGCTGAGCGCTGCGGGGCAGCAAGCCGGCGCTGCCGTCAGAAGCGCGAGCGTGCCGTTCAATTCGGAATGGCAGGCGAAGTTCGACGCGGCGGTCAAGGCGCGCGACGCTGTCGTGGCGGCGGACCCGTCTCACCCGCCTGGGCCGTCCTACAACAACTGCGGGTCGCCGCCTTTCCTCATGAAGATGGGCGCGCCGGCGGTCTTCGAATGGCTAGTGACGCCCGAGGAAACGACGATCGTCGACACGATCGGTGGCATTCGGCACATCTACACCGACGGCCGTTCGCATCCGCCCGCGGACGAGTTGTGGCCTACCCGCGTGGGCGATTCCGTCGGGCATTGGGAAGGCGACACGCTCGTCGTCGATACGGTCGCAATCAAGCCCGACATCGTGACGTTGAGTGCCATTCCGATACAGATGAGCCCTCAGCTGCACCTCATCGAGCGTATGCGGAGGGTCGGCCGCGACGTGCTCGAAGTTCACCTCACGATGGAGGACCCGGTCGCGCTGACCGAGCCTTTCGAGATCACGTTCACCTTCTCGCGTGTGACCGACACGAACCGCATGATCGACGAGACCGAGTGCGACTCGACCACGGACCGCAATCCGATCGTCAACGGACGATTCACTACGATCACGACTCGCTAAGCTCGCGGCGACGTCCGCGGCCCGAGGTATGGCGGCGCTCGAGCTCGGCGACTACGTCTGCGAGCGCAATATCGCGCACCTTGAGCAGCAGCAGCATGTGATAGAGCAGGTCGGCCGCCTCCGCCGTCACGCTGACTCGATCCTCGCCGATCGCTGCAAGTAGAAGCTCGACTGCTTCTTCGCCGACCTTCTGAGCGATCTTCTTGACGCCCTCAGCCGCGAGCTGCGCTGTATAGCTTCCGTCCGGCGCATCCTTGAGCCGCTGCGCAATCACGCCCTCGAGCGTTTCCAGAAACGTCAGATTACTCATCGCCGCTCCTCACCCCGCCGGCGGCCGGATTTGAATCCCAGCCGCAAGCAAATACCGCTTGAGCTCCGGAATCGCAATTGCCGCCGAGTGAAACACGCTCGCCGCGAGCGCGGCGTCGACGTTTGCGATCCCGAACACGTCGCGGAAGTGCTCGGGCGCGCCCGCGCCGCCGGACGCGACCAGAGGCACGCGCGTGATCGCGCGGACTTTCTTGAGCTGCGCCGTGTCGTAGCCTTTGCGCACACCATCGCGGTTCATGCAGTTCAGCACGATCTCGCCGGCGCCGCGCTCCTGCACCTCGCGCACCCAGTCCAGCGTACGTCGCTCGCTGGAGCGCGATCGGGAAGGATCGCCGGTGTACTGGTAGACGTGGTAATCGCCGTCGCGTTCGAGCGTGTCGATGCCGAGCACGACGCACTGGGAACCGAAGCGGTGCACGAGCTCGTCGATCAAGTCCGGCCGCTCGAGGGCAGGGGAGTTGATCGAGATCTTGTCGGCGCCGAAGTTGAGCACGGTTTCGGCGTCGGCAATGCTGCGGATGCCGCCCGCGACGCAGAAGGGAATGTCCAACACGCTCGCGACGCGGTTGATCCAGCTCCGGTCGACCGTGCGACCATCCGGGCTCGCGGTAATGTCGTAGAACACGACCTCGTCCGCGCCTTCGTCGCGATAGCGCGCGGCGAGCTCGAGGATGTCGCCCATCACGCGGTGATCGCGAAACTGCACGCCCTTCACGACAACGCCGTCGCGAACGTCGAGGCACGGGATTATGCGTTTGGTGAGAATCGCCGGATCTCCGAGTCGTTGATGCGTCCGTCGAGCAGCGCGCGGCCCGAGATCGCGGCCGCGACCCCCGTCGCGGCGAGCGCCGCGAGGTCGGCGGCGTCGCGGACCCCGCCGGAGGCCTGAAGCTGCACTGTCGGCCACCGCGCGACGCAGTTTGCGTAGAGCTCGACGTTCGGGCCGCTCAACGCGCCATCGCGTTCGATGTCCGTGCAGAGCACGTGTTGCAGACCGGCAGGCAAAAAGCGTTCGACGGTCGAAGCGAGGGTCGCGGACGACGCTCGCGTCCAACCGTGCGTCGCGATCGCGGCTTCGCCGTCCGAGCCGATGCGCACGTCGAGCGCAAGCGTCAGCCGCTCCGAGCCGAATTCCTCGAGCCAAGTACTGACGAGCTCGGGCTCTGTCACTGCGAGGCTGCCGATCACGACGCGGTCGGCGATCGCGAGCGCCCGCTCGAGACTCTGCCGGTCGCGAACGCCGCCGCCGAATTGCACGAGCAAGCCGGCGCGCTCGCGAATTTGCTCGACGAGCGCAGTGTTCTGAGGCGCGCCGCGCGCGGCGCCGTCGAGGTCAACGACGTGCAGCCACGCCGCGCCGAGCTCGCGGTACCGGACCGCGAGCTCGCGCGCGTCGACGTCGTACCGCGTCTCGCGCGCGAAATCGCCCTTCAGCAGCCGCACGCAGCGGCCGTCCCGGATGTCGATCGCGGGGATGAGCTGCATGCGAGCTCAGAAGCCCAGGAAGTTGCGCAGGATCCGCGCACCGACGGACGAGGAGCGCTCCGGGTGAAACTGCGTGCCGAAGAAGTTGTCCTGCTCGACGACCGCGCAGAACGCCCCGCCGTAGTCCGTGACCGCACGCGCATACGGGCCTTCGGGGGCCGCGTAGCTGTGCACGAAGTAGGCATAGGCGCCGTTCTCGACACCGCGCAAGAGAGCCGAATCGCCACGAAAGCGGAGTCGATTCCAACCCATCTGCGGCACGGGGAGCTCCGGGCTCTGCGGCAAGAGGCACACGCGGCCTTCGATGACACCGAGGCAGGGCGTGTCTTCCTCGTCCGAATCCGAGAACAACAGCTGCATGCCGAGGCAGATGCCGAGCACCGGTACCTTGAGCTTCGGCACGACGTCGACGAAGCCGGCGTCGCGCAGCCGAGCCATCGCCGGTTTCGCTGCGCCGACGCCCGGGAGGATCACATGGCTCGCGCGCAGCGCGCGCTCCGGATCCTCGGTCACGGGCACGTCGACGCCGAGCCGCTGGAGCGCGAAGCGCAGCGACGCGAGATTCGCGCCGCAGCCACCGATGATGACCGGATCCGTGCTCACAGTTGTCCCTTCGTGGTCGGCAGCTCGTCGCCGCGCCGCTCGATCGCTTGGCGCAGCGCTCGAGCCACTCCTTTAAAACAGACCTCCACCATGTGGTGTGCGTTCTCGCCGCGCACGCGAATGTGGATCGCCGCGCGGAGCGTCTCCGCGAGCGACCTAAAAAAGTGCGGGACGAGCTCGGTCGGCAGCCCGCCGACGCGTTCCCGCGGAAACTGGCCGTTGAACACAATGAACGGCCGGCCGCCGAGGTCGATCGAGACTTCGGCGTCCGCTTCGTCCATCGGCAGCAGGAACCCGTAGCGCTGTATGCCGCGCTTGTCGCCGAGCGCTTCGCGCAACGCCTGGCCGAGCGCGAGCGCGACGTCTTCCACCGTGTGGTGCTCGTCGATCTGCAGATCGCCGCTGCATTGCACGTCGAGCTTGAACCCGCCGTGCTTGCCGAGCTGCTCGAGCATGTGATCGAAAAACCCGATGCCGGTCGAGGCTCTCGCCTCCGCTTCGCGGTCGAGGTCGACGTCGACGCGAATGTCGGTCTCGCGTGTCCTGCGTAGTACCGATGCCCTGCGCGGCCGGTCGAAGAGCTCGTGCGCGATCTCGGCCCAGCCGGCGCCGTCGCCGAGCTTGAAGCCGCGGATGCTCAAGTTGCGCGCGAACTCGAGGTCCGTGTCGCGATCGCCGACCATCGCGGAAGCGACGCGGTCGAGCGGCGCCGCGTTCACGTAGTCACGGACCAAGCCGATCGCGGGCTTGCGGCAGCCGCACGCCGCCTCGGCCATGTGCTCGCAGACGAACGTCGCCGCGAATTCGATGCCTTGCGATGCGAACAGCGCGCGCACGAATGCGTCGATGTGCTCGTACGGCTCGCGAGGATGCGCCGGCGTTCCGAGCCCGCGCTGATTCGTCACGATCACGAGCTCGTAGCCGGCCGAGCGTGCGCGCAGCAGCGCGGGGATGACGCCGGCCACGAGCCGCACCTGCTCGACGCTCGTCATCGGCTCCCGCACGGCTTCCTCGATCAACGTGCCGCCGCGATCCAGAAACAGGACTTTACGCATCGCGGCGCCTCTCCGGGGGTTCTGCGACGACGCCCGCCACGGCAGTCAGGAGCCGATCGTTGTCCTCGGGCCGTCCCACCGTGATGCGCACGCAGTTCGCGAGCAGCGGATCGTCGAAAGTGCGCACGAGTATTCCCGCGCGGCGTGCAGTTTCGCGGAATCTATCGCCGCTCGCGGTCTGGACGAGAATGAAGTTGGAGTCGCTCGCGTAGACCTTCGTCACTTGCGGCACGTCGAGCAGCGCCGTCGCGAGCCTGCGACGCTCGCGCTTGAGCAACACGACGCGTTCCAGCGAGACGCGCAGCGATTCCTTCGATAAGGCCTGCAGCACTAGCTCGATCGACGGCGTCGGAAAAGTGTAGGGCGGCAGCACGTTCTGCGAGAACTCGACGATCTCGGGCGCTGCGATCAGCAGCCCGCAGCGCACGCCGGCCAGCGACACGAATTTCGACAGCGTTCGCAGCAGCACCACGTGCTCGTAGCGATTGCGCAGCTCGAGAAAATCCTTTGCGTCCGCGAACTCGTGATACGCCTCGTCGATCACGACGAGCGCACGGCCGCTCACCTCGCGGCACACGGTCTCGACGTCGGCGCGAGGCAACGAGTTGCCGGTCGGATTGTTCGGCGAGCAGAGGAAGATGATCTTCGTCGTCTCGTCGACCGAGGCGAGCACCTTCTCGGCGTCGAGCGCGAAGTTGCGGTCGCGCAGCAGCGGCACGCGCCGCACGTCGGCGCCTTGAATGCCCGCGTAGAGCCGGTACATGTCGAACGTCGGCGGGCAGATCAAGATGCCGTCGCGGCCCGCGGCGCAAAAGCCGCGGATCAGCACGTCGATCGCCTCGCTGCTGCCGCGCGTGACGAGGATCTGCCGTGGGTCGATGCCGTAGTAGCTCGCGAGCCGCTCGGTCAGGGCCGCCGGGCGCGGCGGCGGATACACATTCAACCCGCGATCGGTGTTGTCGCCGGGCGTGCGCCACGGCGACTCGTTCGCGTTGAGCCGTACCAAGCCCGGCTCGTACGAAGCCGGAGTGTACGGACGCACGCTGCGCAGCTCCGGGCGCGCGAGATCGAGCAGCTTACTCATGTGCTTGCCTCGTCGCGCGTCGTTGCGGCCGCGATGTAGTTGAGGCGCTCCGTGACGGCCCACGCGTGCGCCTCGAGCCGCTCGAGACCGGCGAGCTCCGCCGCGATCGGTCCGATGTTGCGGATCCCTTCAATCGTGAGCTCCTGAACCGTCATCGAGCGAACGAAGTCGGTGACGCCGAGGCTCGAATAACGGCGCGCGAAACCGTACGTCGGCAGCACGTGGTTCGTGCCGCTGCAATAGTCGCCGACGGACTCGGGCGTCCATGGGCCGAGAAACACCGACCCGGCGGCTTGCACGCTCGACAGCCATTCGCGCGGCCGCTCGATCTGTAGGATCAGGTGCTCTGGCGCGTAACGATTCGCGATCGCGAATGCCGTCGCAACATCCTCCACGACGATCGCGGCCGAATGCGCGAGCGCGCCGTCGACGACGCCCTGCCGCGGCAAGCGCGCCTTCTGCGCATCGATCTGCGCCGCGACGGCCACCGCGAGCTCGCCGCTCGTCGTGATCAGGAGCACCTGCGAATCCTCGCCGTGCTCCGCTTGCGACAGCAGGTCCGCCGCGACGAACACCGGATTCGCGAGGGCGTCGGCGATGACGAGCACCTCGGACGGCCCGGCCGGGTAGTCGCGTGCCGCGCCGGCCGGATCCCTATCCACTTGCGCCTTCGCTTCGGTCACCCACGTGCTGCCGGGGCCGAATACCTTGTCGACCTTCGGTACCGTCGCGGTGCCGTACGCCAGCGCCGCGATCGCCTGCGCGCCGCCGAGCTTGAACACGCGCTGCACGCCTGCGACGCGCGCGGCATAGAGCACGGCCGCGTCGACGTCGCCGTCGCTCTGCACGGGGCTGCACATCACGCGCGTCGGGCAGCTCGCAAGCCGCGCGGGAATGCCGAGCATCAGCGCCGTGGAGGGGAGGGGCGCCGTGCCGGCGGGCACATACAGCCCGACACTTGCTATCGGTCGCCACACCCGCTCACAGCGCACGCCGGGCGCCGTGTCGATCGCGAGCTCGACCGGGAGCTGCGGCGCGTGGAACGTCTCGATGTTGGCGGCGGCCGCGCGAATCGCGGCGCGCTGCGCCTCGCTCAGGCGGTCTTCCGCGCGCTGAAATTCGGCCTCGCGCACCTCGAGCGATTCGAGTTCCACGCCGTCGAGCTGCGCCGTGAGATCAAAGAGCGCCGCGTCGCCGTCGCGGCGCACGCGCGCGATGATGTCGGCGACTGCGTCGCGCAAGCGATCGTCGTCGGCCAGGGCCGGCCGCGTCAGCAGCTTGCGCTGCTGTTCCGCGGTCAATTCGCTCCAGATGTACGGCTTCATCGCAGAACGCTAAGACAGCATCTTCTCGACGGGCAGCACGAGCATCGAACTCGCGCCGGCCTCCTTGAGCTGCTCCAACGTCTCCCAGAATACGTTCTCGCGGCACACGGCGTGCACCGCGACTTTGTCGTCCCGGCCCTCGAGCGGCATGATCGTCGGCGCTTCGCTGCCGGGCAGCAGCGCCGTGATCTCCTTCAGCGCGGAACGCGGCGCGTGCAGCATGATGTACTTGCTTTCCTTGACCTGCAGCACTCCCTGAACCCTTTGCAGCAGCCGCTGCAGCCACTTGGCCTTAGCGGGCGCGATCGCGACCGGCGTCTGGATCAGCGTCGCGCGGCTTTCAAGAATCGTTTCGGCCTCGTAAAGCTGATGCGCGCGCAGGGTCGACCCGCTCGAAACGAGGTCGCAAATCATATCCGCCTTGCCGAGGCTCGGCGCGATCTCGACGGCGCCCGAGAACATCACAACTTGCGCTTCGATCCCGTGGCGCGCGAGGTACTCGCGGACGATCCGCGGATAGCTCGTCGCGATCTTCTTGCCGCGCAGGGATTCGGGGCCGTTGAACGGCGTCCCGTCCGGCACGCCGAACGATAGACGGCAGTGGCCGAAGTCGAGGCGGCTGATCTCGCTGAACAGCGCCGCCGGCCGTTGCTCGAGCAGCTCGAGCCGCCGTTCCTCGATCACGTTGAGGCCGACGATGCCGAGATCGCAGATATCCTCTTGTACGAGCCGCGGGATGTCGTCGTCGCGGACGAGCAGCACGTCGACCGGCATGTTCTCGCCGTAGCAGATCAGCTGATCCTTGCCGCGCGAGTAGGAAAGGCCGCAGCGCACGAGCAGCTCGAGCGAGTGCTCGGTCAGCCGGCCGGACTTCTGCACGGCGATCTTGATCCTTTCGTCGGTCGTGATGCGCATGGCGATCACCTCAGATCGGTTTCAGCCGGTCGAGAGCGACTTGATAGCCGCCGTTTCCGTTCGTGAGGAAGCGGGCGACGCGGCCGATCGTCGTCACCGAAACGCCGGTGAGCTCGTGAATCTTGCGGTAGGGCAGGCCGTCCTTGAGATAAGTGACGACCGCCCAACGGTCGACCAGCTCCTCGAGCTCGGCGGGCGTGCAGAGGTCGGCGAAAAACCTTTCACACTCAGCCTCCGTCCGCAGGCTCAAGATCGCTCGATAGAGCCCTTGCTCTGCCCGAGCGACCGTGCGCGCCGACAAGCCGCGATGTGTCTTCATGAGGAGTTTTGCCTCGATTCGTCCTAACGGATTAACGCGCTAATGTATTAACGCGTTAGCACGCTAATACAAACGGCAGGGCGGGTCAAGCTCGAACTTTACAAAAAAGAGTCGAAAGCCGCAGGCGCCCAAGCGCCTCATGCGCGTTGTGACCCGCTTCGTAGATCGCGCGCGATTCCCCACGGCAGAGTGGCAGCTAGGCCAAGGAGGGTCACCTGATGAGCAAGTCAATATTGATCGGCGTCGTTGCGGGTATCGGAGTCGCGACGGCGGGCGGAGTCGCGGCATTTGCGTTCCTCGGCAAGGGCGCGCCGAGCGAGCCGGAGGTCGCTATGGTCGAACGCGAGCCGGCCGTGATTCAGCCGGAGCCAGTGCGCATCGAGCGCGCCGCGGCCGCACCGACGGTCGCGCAACAACCGACTGCAGCGCCGGCGCCGCGCCGTGCCGCGCCATCGGCCCCGCCGAAGGCGGCGGCGCCCGCAGCGCAACCCGTCGAGCCGACGCCTACGGTGGCTGCGGCCCCGGCCGAGCCCGTCGAGAACTGCGGGCCGAAGGATCAGCATGCGATCGCAGGTACGGCAATCGGTGCCGTGGTTGGCGGTGCTGTCGGCAAGGAGGTCGGCGAGAGTGACCTTTCGACCGCCGCCGGCGCGGCCGCGGGCGCGTTCATTGGGCGCCGGCTCCAACGCCGGATGCAGGAGAACCGCGCTGAAGAGCAAGCGGCAACGACGGGCGCCGCTGGATGCGCGCCGGAAAGCGCGCCCTGACGTGAGCGAGATCCTCTAACGATGTTCGATATGCTGGATGTCGAACGGGTGGAGGTGCTGAAGGGCCCTCAAGGAACGCTCTACGGCCGCAACGCTGCTGGCGGTGCGATCCGTGCGATCACGAAGGATCCCGGCCACGATCCCTCCATGTAGATCGCCGCGCAAAATCGGCGACCACGAACATGCGGTGCTCCGCGCCTTGGGAGGTAGTCCGCTATCGGACGCGTTGCGCGGGCAGATCACAGCTGGGATCGAGAAGCGCGACGGTTTCGCAACCAATCTCGTGCCGACCGGTCTCATGGAGAGCCACGACCTGGACAGGCAGTCGCTTCGCTCGAAGCTGCTCTGCGACGTCAGCGACTGAGCCGCGGCGAAGCTCAGCGTGTCGTGGTGGCGTTATACCGACTGGACGAGCCGCGACGTCATCTCGGCCGGAGTGCCAGAAGCCAATCGCGGCGTCGCTCTGTACGGTGGTGTGACGAGCCAAGATCGAGAACACTTCGCTTCAGCTATCGATGGCGACAACGATCTGCGCTAAGCAGCCGCGGACCTGCGCTTCTACTCCTACTTCGGCGACGTCGACTTCGTGTCTATCACGACGTACACAGACGCGTACTACGTCCATACCTTCGACGTTGATGCTTCCAGCACCCCGCTGATCGATCTGTACGCAACGGAAACGAGCGCCTCCTGAGTCCAGCAGTTTCACATTCTTTCCACTAGCGACTCCTCGTTCAAATGGCTCACAGGCGCGTTTTCTATTACCACGAAGACGGAAGCAACTTTCACGTGTTCAAAGACTCGTTGTCGGCGCAGCCGCTTCTATGCGGTAGTAACCTATGTCTCCGAACGGCTTGCAGCAGATCGACACCGAAGCGTATGCAGTATTTGGTCAAGTGCAGCATGCATTCAACAAGCAGTGTACGCTGTCGCTCGTCGCTTCGTTGGAGCCGTGAGAGGAAGGACGAACGCTGCCGCCGTCCCGGACTCCTTCTACCAACGCTCCGACTCCGTACGCTGACGCAATAGACTGGGAAGAGGTCAGCCCTCGTGCGTCTATCCAGTACCGAGCGCGCTTCGCGCTGTCCTACCTGAGCTACTCGCGCGGCTTCAAGAGTGGTGGGTACAACTATCCCGCTTCGCTCAACGCGTGCTCGATCCCGAGATCGTGGACAGCTACGAAATCGGCCTGAAGTCGGACCTTTTCGACGCGCGCTTGCGCATCAACTCGGCGGTTTTCGCCTCCGACATCGAAAGACCTCCAGGTGACACGCGGAGGCGCAGGCGCGTTCCTTGCAACCGAGAACGCGGCCTACGCCGAGGTCAAAGGCCTCGAGATCGATTTCTATGTCGCGCTGAGCGCCTACCTCACGCTGTACGGCGGCGTGGCGTTCATCGACAGCGAGTACACCGACTATACCGCCGTCGTGCTCGTGCCGCTTCACGTGCCGCCGTACGGCAGCGCGCCGCTCGCCGGCGCGCTGGATGTGCGCGGTCGGTCACTGCTCCGTGCACCGGATCAAGCGCTGTACGCCGGTGTTCGCTACGAGCGGCGCCTGGCCGGCGGCGGTCGCATGCCGTTCTACGTCAACTACGCCTACAAAGGCGACTACTACTTCGATTTCTCCGCCACGCCCGAAACAGAGTGGTTGAAGCAGCATGCTTACGGCGTTTTGAACGCTCGCATCGCCTATGCGGGCAAGCGTTGGGAGTTCGGCCTATGTGGCACTAATCTCATGGACGAGGACTATTACGAAGACGCAGTATTGAACAGCGTCTCCTCGCGCGTGTCCTACGCGGATCCGCGATCGTATGGGATCTATTTCAAGCTCCGGCTCTGATCTACGCCGGTAAGCTCTCTTGCGAGACTCCGAGCGTACCGAGGAACCGATCGGCAGCTCGATTTCTAATCGTGTCCATTTGTCGAGCTGTGACGATGCTGAAAGTCGACCATTGTGCCAGTCAATGATCATTCGACAGATGCCTAGACCCAGGCCCGTTCCGTGCGCCTTCGTCGTCAGCAACTTATCAAATAGAGGGATCCGGTAGGTGCTCGAGCACCGCGCCGCCGAACTCTTCGGTGCGCAGCCAGCGCTCGGACTCGGAGCCCACGAGGTCGCGTGTCCGCGCACCTTGCCGCAGCGCGGCGCCGACCGCCTGCTCGATCGCGGCCGCGGCTTCTTCGGCGCCGCAGGAGTGACGCAGCAGCATTGCGGCGCTGAGGATCGCGCCGCACGGATTCGCGACGCCCTTTCCCGCGATGTCCGGCGCCGAGCCGTGGATCGGCTCGTAGAGCCCCGGCCCGCCGTCGCCGAGCGACGCGGACGGCAGCAAGCCCATCGATCCGGCCAGCATCGACGCTTCGTCGGTGAGAATGTCGCCGAACATGTTCTCCGTGACCAGCACGTCGAACGACGCAGGCCTGCTCAACAGATGCATCGCGGCCGCATCGACGAGCAGGTGCTCGATCACGAGATCTGGGAACTCGTCGCGGAACACCTGCGTCGCAACGTCACGCCAGAGCCTCGAGGTGTCGAGCACGTTCGCCTTGTCGACCGACGTGACCTTGCGCCGGCGTTTTTGAGCGAGGCGCCCCGCGACGCGGCAAACGCGCGCGATCTCCCCGGCCGTGTACTCGCACGTGTCAAATGCGGAGTCCGCCGTGCGCTGGCGCTTGCCGAAGTAGATCCCGCCCGTGAGCTCGCGGATTACGACGATGTCGACGCCGCGCAGCTTTTCGGGCCTCAAAGGCGATGCCGCCGCGAGTTCCGGAATCACGGCGACAGGCCGCAGGTTCGCATAGAGCCCGAGCGCTTTGCGGAGCCCGAGCAACCCCGCCTCCGGCCGCTTGTCGACCGGCACCTTCGCCCATTTTTCGCCGCCGACGGCGCCGAGCAGCACGGCTGCCGATCGCTTGCACGCCTCGAGCGTGACATCCGGGAGGGGGGAGCCGAGCTCGTCGTACGCGATACCGCCGAGCAGCCGTTGCTCGAACTCGAGCTCGAGGTCGTAGCCGTCGGAGACGGCTTCGAGAACGCGGACCGCCTGCATCGTGACCTCCGGCCCGATCCCGTCGCCGCCGAGAACGACGATTCGGCGCGTCACGCGGCGCTCCGCTCGTATGCGGCGATCGCGGGTTCCTTCGAGAGTAGAAAACCGAGCTCGTCGACGCCGTTGAGCAGGCAGTACTTCGCGAACCCGTCGATCGCAAAGCCGAGCTTGCGTTTGCCCGGCAGCTCGACGGTCGCGCTCGCGATATCCACGACGACCTCCGCCCCGGGGTTTGCGAGCAGCCACGCGTGGCTCTCGGCGTCGACGATCACCGGCACGAGGCCGTTCTTCACTGCGTTGTTCCGGAAAATATCGGCGATTTCCGAGCTGATCACGGCGCGAAAGCCGTAGTCCACGAGCGCCCAAGGCGCGTGCTCGCGCGACGAGCCGCAGCCGAAGTTCCGGCCGGCGACGAGAATCTGCGCTCCGTGGCTCTCGGGCTTGTTGAGCACGAAATCGGAACGCGCCTTGCCGTCGGACGCGTAGCGCCAATCGGCGAACAGGTTCTTGCCGAGACCTTGCTTCGTCGTCGTCGTGAGAAATCGCGCCGGGATGATTTGATCGGTATCGATGTCGGTCAGCGGGATCACGACCGTGCGCGAGCGGACTTGCTTGATCGGTTCCATCGCCGCGCTCCTAACCCATGAGCTCGGTCGGGTCGGCCACCGCGCCTTTGATCGCAGTCGCGGCTGCGGTCAGCGGGCTCGCGAGGATCGTGCGCGCGCCGCTGCCTTGCCGGCCCTCGAAGTTGCGGTTGCTCGTGCTGACCGCAAGCTTGCCGGGCGCGACTTTGTCGCCGTTCATCGCGATGCACATCGAGCAGCCGGGCTCGCGCCATTCGGCGCCCGCCGCCCGGAAGATTTCGTCGAGCCCTTCGGCTTCGGCTTGGCGTTTGACCGCTTGCGAGCCCGGCACGACGAGCATGCGCACACGCTTGTCTATGCGCCGCCCCTTCAGCAGCGCCGCAGCCTGCTGCAAATCGCTCAAACGGCCGTTCGTGCACGAGCCGATGAACACGACGTCGACCAGCTTGCCGAGCAGCGGCTTGCCGGCGTCGACCTGCATGTACGCGAGCGCTTTGCGGAACGCGGGATCGTCGCGCTGCGGAACCGCGTCGTCGATAGGGATCACCATGCCCGGATTCGTGCCGAACGTCACCATCGGCTTGAGCTTCGCGACATCGATGTCGACTTCGCGGTCGAAGCGGGCGCCCGCGTCGCTCGGCAGCTGCCGCCAGCGCGCTACGGCTCGCATCCCAGGCGGCGCCTTGCGGCGCGAGCGGCCGCCCGGCCATGTACTCGTAAGTGGTGTCGTCCGGCGCAACCATCCCCGCGCGCGCGCCGGCTTCGATCGACATGTTGCAGATCGTCATCCGCTCTTCCATCGACCGCGCGCGGATCGCACTGCCGCGGTATTCGATCGCGTGGCCGTTGCCGCCGCCAACGCCGATCGTGCCGATGATTTTCAGGATCATGTCCTTGGCGGTGACGCCTTTCGGCAGCGTGCCGTCGAGATTGATCGCGAGCGTCTTCGGCTTGCGCTGCAGCAAGGACTGCGTCGCGAGCACGTGACCGACCTCGGTCGTGCCGATGCCGAACGCGAGCGCGCCGAATGCTCCGTGCGTGCTCGTGTGCGAGTCGCCGCAGACGATCGTCGCGCCGGGTTGCGTCGCGCCGAGCTCGGGACCGATCACGTGCACGATGCCGCGCTCCGCGCTCGCGAATCCGCGCAGCTCGATGCCGAACTCCTCGCAATTCTCGTACATCCGCCGCACCTGTTTCGCGGCCGCGGGCTCGCTGACGACGTCGAGATCCTTCAGCGAACCAACCGGCACGGTCGGTGTCGAGTGATCGAGCGTCGCGAGGCAGCGATCCGCGCGGCGCACGCTCAAGCTGCGTGCGCGAAGCTCATCGAACGCTTGCGGGCTCGTGACCTCGTGGATTAGGTGCAGGTCGACGTAGAGCACCGCGGGAGTGTCCGCGGTCTCCGGCACGACGACGTGCGCATCCCAAACCTTCTCGAACAGCGATTTCGCGGGCATCAGCGATCCTCTAGACGGCTACGGAGCGGTCGAGCCGGCCGCCCTTCGAGTCCGCGATGGGCTCGAGCCAACCCCAGCGATCGCTCGTCGAGCCGTCGAACAAGCCGAAAAACAGCTTTTGCAGGCGTTCCGTGATCGGCCCCCGTTTGCCTTCACCGACCGGGATCTTGTCGACCGAGCGCACCGGTGTGATCTCGGCGGCGGTTCCGGTCAAGAACACTTCATCCGCGATATACAAGAGCTCGCGCGGAATGTTCTGCTCGGTCACGGTCAGGCCGGCGGCCTCCGCGAGCTTGATCACGGTGTTCCGCGTGATGCCGGACAATATCGACGCCGCAACCGGCGGCGTGCAGAGCTTGCCGTCCTGGACGAGGAACAGGTTCTCGCCAGCGCCTTCGCTCACGAACCCCGCGGTGTTCAACGCGATACCTTCGGTGAAGCCGAGCCGGCGCGCCTCGAGCGTCACGAGGATGCTCGACAGATAGTTGCCGCCGGCCTTCGCAAGTCCCGGCACGGTGTTCGGCGCGACGCGCTGCCATGACGACACGCAGACGTCGACGCCTTGCTCGAGCCCCCCCTCGCCGAGATACGAGCCCCATTCCCACGCGGCGACCGAGCACACCGCAGGCTGATCGATGTTGCCGGCGACGCCCATCTCCCCATAGCCGCGGAAGGCGATCGGGCGGATGTAGGCGCCTTGCATCAAGCCGTTCTCGCGCACGACGTCGTGGCATGCGGCGATCAACGTTTCCCGCGAATAGGGAATCTTCATCCGATAGATTTTTGCCGAGTGAAAGAGGCGCCGAACGTGATCCGTCAGCCGGAAGCCCGCGGTGCCTTGCGGCGTCTTGTAGACACGAATGCCCTCGAACACGGACGAGCCGTAGTGCAGTGCATGGCTCAACACGTGCACGGTTGCCTGTTCCCACGGCACCAGTCGGCCGTCGTGCCAAATGTATTTGCTCGTTTTCACCGCGACATCCCTTTACTGCTCGTTGAGCCTTTCACCGCCCGATGCCGGGCGCCCACGCCGGCGCGAAAGCCGGCTACTCCTGCAACCAGCTCATCCTGCCTCGAAGCTCGCGTCCTACCGTTTCGATGGGCTGATCGAGATCTTCCTGCAGCAGGCGCTTGTAGTTCGGCTGGCCGGCCTTGTTCTCCGCAACCCACTGCTTCGCGAACGTACCGTCTTGGACCTCGCGCAGCACGCGGCGCATGCTGTCCCTGACGTGCTCGTCGATGATTCGCGGCCCGCGTGTGAGATCGCCGTATTTCGCGGTCTCGCTGACGAATTGATGCATCTTCTTCAAGCCGCCTTCGTGCAGAAGGTCGACGATCAGCTTGAGCTCGTGCATGCATTCGAAGTATGCGACCTCGGGCTGATATCCGGCTTCGACCAGCGTCTCGAAGCCGCGCACGACGAGCTCCGTCGCACCGCCGCAGAGCACGGCCTGCTCGCCGAACAGGTCCGTTTCCGTTTCTTCCGCGAACGTCGTCGCGAGCACTCCGCCGCGCGTGCCTCCGATTCCGTGCGCGTAGGCGAGCGCGCGCGCGCGCGCGTGGCTCGTCGCATCCTGCGCCACCGCGATGAGGCAGGGCACGCCTCGCCCGGCCTCGTACTGCCGACGCACCAAGTCTCCCGGGCCTTTCGGTGCGATCAGCACGACGTCCAAGTCCTTGCGCGGCACGATTTGCTTGTAGTGAATGTTGAAGCCGTGCGCGAAGAGCAGCGTCGCGCCTTCCGCAAGCTGCGGCTCGATGTCTTTGTAGAGCTGCCCCTGCGCGAGGTCCGGCGTGAGGAACGCCGCGAGACCGGCCCCTTTCACGGCATCTGCCGGAGCACGTACCGTGAAACCGTCGCGCGAGGCGGCGGCAGTGGTCTTGCCACCGGGGCGCAGGCCGACGACCACTTCGAAACCGGAGTCCCGCAGGTTCAGGGCATGCGCGCGGCCTTGACTGCCGTAGCCGAGAACCGCGAGGCGTTCGCCGGCGAGCGCGCCGACCTGGACATCCGCTTCCGTGAATAATTGCATCGCGCTACCTCTCAGTCATCGCGTAATTCGACTGGCTCAAAAAAAAACCCCGCAGCCTTTCGGGTGCGGGGTTTTCTAAAGAGGCTCCGTCGTCAAGCCAAACGCCCGCACCTGTCGCGGTCATGTACTTCCGTAAGGGTGGGGCGAAATTTTCTCATCTCAGTCAGATGAATCGTGCAGTTCGCATGATCTAGAAAAGGCCAAGGCATGTCAACGCATTAGCGCCGGCAGCTTGCATCGGATCTGATCCGCGAGCCAGCGCCGGGGCGGTTTGCGCGCGCCCACGAGAATCCTTCATAGATTCCATCCGTAAGAGACTGGTTTACAAGGCATTCGTGTCTCGACGATGCGGCGCCTAGGCATGCGCCTGGATGCGCCTCAGCACGCGGTCCACGGCACTGCAACGCTCAGTCTCCGCGAGTGTGCGAAACCGCGACACGTCGCGGCCGAGCGGCACAGGAACCTATAATACGTGTCCCGCGTTGCGAGATCGGCCGCCCACCGGCGGGACTCTTCAGTCAACGGCCGCTAAAAGACAAGGAGCACAACGATGTCCATCAAGGTCGGCGACAAAATGCCGAAGGGTACGTTCACACGCATGGGCGCCAAAGGTCCCGAGCCCGTTTCCACGGATGAGCTGTTCAGCGGAAAGAAAGTAGTGCTCTTCTCCGTACCCGGCGCATTTACTCCGACCTGCTCAGCCAAGCACCTGCCGGGGTTCGTCCAGAATGCCGACAAGCTCAAGGCCAAAGGCGTCGACACGGTCGCCTGCATGGCCGTCAACGACGTATTCGTCATGAACGCTTGGGGCGAATCGAGCAAGGCGACGGGGAAAGTGGCGATGCTTGCGGACGGCAACGGCGAGTATGCGCGCGCGCTCGGCCTCGAGCTCGACGCCACGAAGTTCGGCATGGGCACGCGCGGCAAGCGATTCTCGGTGATCGTCGACGACGGCGTCGTGGAATCGATCAACGTCGAGCCGCCCGGCGAGTTCGGCGTGAGCTCGGCGGAGACGGCGCTGAAACAGCTAGGTTGAGCGCGGCGCGTCGAGCGCCGCAACGAGCTCGGGCAGCACGCGAAACAAATCGCCGACGAGGCCGATGTCGGCCACTTCGAAAATCGGGGCTTCCGGATCCTTGTTGATCGCGACGATTGTGCCGGCATCCTTGATGCCGGTGAGGTGTTGAATCGCGCCGGAGATTCCGATCGCGAAATAGAGCTCCGGCGCGATGATCTTGCCCGTTTGACCCACTTGCAGCTCGTTAGGCGCGAATTCCGCATCGACCGCGGCGCGCGATGCGCCGACGGCGGCGCCGAGGCGATCGGCCAGCGCGTAAATCAGCTTGAAACCGTCGGCGCTTCCCAGCGCGCGGCCGCCCGATACGACTCTCGCAGCCGTTTGCAGATCGGGCCGCTCTGCGTTCCCCGCAAGCAGCTCCACGAATCGCGTGTGCGCCGGCACGTCGGCCGCCAGGTCCTTGAGCTCGATCGGCGCGGCTGAGGCCGACGTGGCCGCGGCAGCGAACGATGCGATGCGCACCGTTGCAACGAGCAGACGATCGGCCGGAGCTTCGACCGTGACGATCGCGTTGCCGGCGTATATCGGGCGCTTGAATCGATGCTCGGCTTCGACGCTCATGACGTCGCTGAGCTGCCCGACGCCGAGCAGCGCAGCGACGCGCGGCATCAGGTCCTTGCCGAAAGTCGTAGAGGGGCCGAGCACGTGCGTGAAATCCTTCGCGACGCTTGCGACTTGCGGCGCTAGCACGGCGGCCAACGCGGCGCTGTTCTCGGGATGCTCGACGTGCAGCACGTTGGTTACACCGGCGATGCGGGCGGCTTGAGCAGCGACGTCTGCGCCGTCTTTGCAGAAGACCGCGATCGTGAGCGTTTCGGGCGCAAGCGCGAGCGCGCAAGTCACGCACTTCGCGGTGCTCGGATTGAGCACCCCGCCCGCATGCTCCGCTACGACGAGAACCTTCGCCACTACAGCAATCCTCGTGTGCGCAGCTCCGCCACCAGTGCAGCCGCATCCTGCACCAAGATCCCCTTGGCGCGCTGCGGCGGGGGATCCGTATGCACCGTGCGGAACTGCGAGGCCGTGTCGACTTTCAAGTCTGCGATGGGCACGACCATCAACGGTTTGCTTTTCGCCTTCAAGATCTCGGGCAGTTTCACGTAGCGAGGTTGGTTGAGCCGCAGGTCGGTGGTGACGACGGCCGGCAGGTCCACCTCGATCACCTCGAGCCCAGCGTCGACCTCGCGCGTGACGCGCGCTGTACTCGCGTCAACCTCCAGCTTCGACGCGAACGTTGCTTGCGGCCGCTGCCACAGCGCGGCCAACATTTGTCCGGTCTGATTGTTGTCGTCGTCGATCGATTGCTTGCCGAGCAACACGAGATCCGGCCGCTCGCGCTCCACCAGCGCGTGCACCACACGGGCGAGGGCTAACGGTTCGAGTCGCGCCGCGCCGGCGTCGACGAGAATCGCACGATCCGCACCCATCGCAAGCCCCGTGCGCAACTGCTGCTGCGCGTCGTTTCCCCCGACGGAGACGATCACGACTTCGTTTGCGGAGCCGCGCTCTTTGAGCCGCAGCGCTTCCTCGAGAGCAATCTCGTCGAAGGGGTTGATGCTCATCTTCGCCCCCTCGATCGCGACTCCGGACCGGTCCGGCTTCACGCGCACACGGATGTTGTAATCCACGACGCGCTTGATGCACACGAGAATCTTCTTCACACGCTACGCCCGACTCTCGATCGTCTCGACTGGAGCGGCATTGTAACGGCTGGGCGCTACAATGCTGCATGAGCGCGCAGCCCCTGATCTCCGCCGCCGATCTCGCCACGCACCTGAGCGATCCGCTCTTCGTCATAGTGGATTGCCGCTTCAGCTTGACGGAGCCGACTTCCGGGCGCGTCGCGTATCGCCGTGCGCACATCCCCGGGGCGCGCTACGGGCATCTGGACGAGGACCTTTCACGCACACCGACAGCGAAGGAGGGCCGCCATCCGTTGCCGGACCCTACGGTGTTCGCAGCGCGACTCGGTGCTTGGGGTATCGGCAACGACTCGACCGTTGTCGCATACGACGATGGCGGCGGCGCGATTGCGGCGCGGCTGTGGTGGATGCTGCGCTGGCTCGGACATTCGTCCGTGCTCGTGCTCGACGGCGGATTCGCGGCTTGGCAAGCGCTGGCGCTGCCGACCGAGAGCGATCTGCCGCGATGGCAACCGACGCGCTTCGTGCCGCGGCGCATCGCGACCGAAGCGTGGGTAGAAACGGACGCGATCTTGGAGCTTCAGGAGCGCGGCAGCATTTTGGTAGACGCGCGCGCGGGGCCGCGCTTTCGCGGCGAGCAGGAGCCGATCGATCCAGTGGCGGGTCACGTGCCCGGCGCACGCAATTGGCCGTTCTCGAACAATCTTGCGCAGGACGGCCGCTTTCGGGCCCCGAGCGAGCTCAAACGCGACCTCGAAACATTGCTCGGCTCGCAGCCGGGGCGCGACGTGATCGCGATGTGCGGATCGGGTGTGACGGCTTGCCACTTGCTGCTTGCGATGGCTGTCGCCGGACTCGAGCCGGGGCGCCTATATGCCGGCTCCTGGAGCGAATGGATTCGCGACCCCGCGCGGCCGATCAGAACAGGCCCCGAACCGTAACCCTCCCGCGGGAGGGCGCGGTGCGTCCTTGGCCTTGCCGGGCCGATGTGTTAAAGACTGCGCTGCCGTTCAATCCTTAAGGTGCGCCCGTGTCCCGTCATTCCCAGGAGATCCAAACCAGCTCGCAGCTGAAGCATGTCCGCTACGAAATCCGCGGGAAGCTCGCCCGCCGCGCGTTGGAGCTCGAGCGGCAGGGGTACGAGATCATCTCGCTCAATATCGGCAATCCGGGCATTTTCGGCTTCCGCGCGCCGGAAACGATGCGCCTCGCGATGATCGAGAACCTGAACGCGAGCGAGGCGTACTGCAACCAGAAGGGGATCTTCCCGGCTCGCGAAGCGGTCGTGATGCAACAGCAAGAGCGCGGCGTGCTCAATGTCTCCGCAGAGCACGTCTTCATGGGAAATGGCGTCAGCGAGCTCATCGATTTGACGCTGCGAGCGCTGCTGAACCCCGGTGACGAAGTCCTGATACCGGCGCCGGACTATCCGCTGTGGACCGCCGCCACGGTTCTCAACGGCGGTCGCGCGGTGCACTACCCGTGTCCGGAAGACGATGCATTCAATCCGGATATCGATGCCATCGCGGCGCTGATCACGCCGAGAACGCGCGCGCTCGTCGTCATCAATCCGAACAATCCGACGGGCGCCGTGTACAGCCGCGAAGTGCTCACTGCGCTCGCGCGACTCGCGGAAAAACACAATCTCGTCATGATGGCCGACGAGATCTACGACCAGATCCTGTACGACGGGGCGGAGTTCGTGCCGATGGCAACGCTCTGTCGCGAGACATTGTGCGCAACGTTCAGCGGCCTATCAAAGGTCTACCGCGCCTGCGGCTATCGGGTCGGTTGGGTGTCTTTCAGCGGCGCCGTGGATCGCTCCGAGCGCTACATGACGGCGCTCGACCTGCTCGCGGCGTTGCGGTTGTGCAGCAACGTGCCGGGCCAATGGGCGGTGCAGACGGCGCTCGGCGGCTATCAGAGCATTCGCAAGCTATGCGCCCCCGGCGGCCGGCTCTACGAATCGCGCAAAGCCGTCATCGACGGCGTAGCGTCTAGCCGTTTCCTGCACGCTGTTTCCCCCCGCGGCTCGATGTACGCTTTCATCGGCGTAGACACGCAGCAGCTGCCCGGCTTCGATGACGAGGCGTTCGCGATGGAGCTGCTCGAGCAGCGGCACGTGCTCGTCGCTCCGGGCTCGAGCTTCAACACTCCTTATCGCGACCACTTCAGGATCACGACACTGCCCGACGAGGAGCAACTCGCGGAGGTGTTCGCGCGCATGGATCACGTGCTCGAGCAGATGGCCGACCGGCCCCCTAAGCTAGAAACAGCCTGATTAGAGCCCGATAATTCATTGATAGTAAATGGCGACTGACCTGGCGAGCCGCATCCGCCACGGAGTCGCGATCGTGGCGGCCGACAGCCTTTCGGCCCGCCAATGGGAGACGTTTCTCGCTTCGTCCCGCGTGGAAGCGGGCGAGGGCGCCTGGCTCGCCCCGAACATCCTGCCGTATCGCTCCTGGGCAGATACCTTGTGGATGGCAGCCCCTACGAGAGACGCCCTCCCTCTGACGGCGCTTCAGTCGAACGCTCTGTGGCGGCGCATCGTCGCCGAATCGCCCGAAGCCGCTGCGCTCGTCGGCAGCGACGGCGCCGCCGAGTGGGCCGCCGAAGCCTGGAAGCTGCTTTGTCACTGGCTCGTCGACGAAACGCGGCTCCGGGCGGCACCCGATCAGCCCGACTTTCGCGCTTTCTTGGGCTGGTGCGGCCGCTTTCGCGATGAGCTCCATCGCAGCGGCTGGGTCGACCACGCGACGGTCGACGCTCGTCTGCCGGCCGCGGAAGTCGAGGCGCCGGCAGATCTCGTGCTCGCGGATTTGCCGTCCCGCACGCCTGCCCAGGCCGCATTGCTGCGGCGGCTGGAGACGACGGGCTGCCGAGTCGAGCACTGGGACGCGCCGAGCGTGCTCTCCAGCCGTTGGCGCATAGGACTCCCGGACACCACCGCCGAGCTGCAAGCCGCGGCGGCGTGGGTACGTGGCCGCCTTGCAAGAGAGCCGGGAACGCGCATCGCGCTCGTGGTCGCCGACCTCGAGCAACGGCAGCCGGAGGTCGATCGTTGCATCGCGAGCCTACGCCGCCAGCTGCCGGTGTGGCACCGCGGCCCGGGCGTCGCCGCCGACCCTCTCATCGGCGCCGCGTTGAACGCGGTCGAGCTCCTGACGCCCGAAGCCACGTTCACGACGCTGAGTCGCTGGCTGCGCAGTCCGTTCTTCGGTGCCGGCGACGAATCGGCCCGCGCGCTGCTCGAAACTCGGCTGCGCGGCGACGCCAGCGCACAGCTGCCTTTCCGCGAAGCGTATTTCGAGGGCGGTTGGGCCACGCGTTTGCGCCGCGACTCCGACAATACGGCGGTCCTGCTGGACCGCGCGCTCGCCGGCGTGGACGGCGTCGCGACTGCAACGCTGAGCCGCTGGGTCGAGCTGTGGCAGCGAGCGTTGACGGGCCTCGGCTGGCCGCCGCCGGCGTGCGCGGCGGACGATCCAGCGCTGCTTGCGTGGCAAGCCGCGCTCACTCAGCTTGCGACGCTCACCCCGATCTTGGGCGCCGTAACGGCCCGTCGCGCGTCGCACGAGCTTGCCCGGATCGTGCGGGGTAGCTCGGCGGCCCAACCACTGCCGCTCGCGGGCCTCCACGTGCTCGGCCACGTCGACGAGATCGGTCCCGGGTACGACGCGGCGTGGGTCACCGGTTTCACCGACACCTATTGGCCGCAGTCACGCAGAGTCAATCCGCTGCTGCCGTTACGGCTGCAGCGCGAGCATCAAATGCCGTGGCATTCGCCGCAAGATGCCAGCGAGCGCTCCGCGGCAAGCATGCGGCGGCTGCTCGAACGCGTGCCCGCGATCGTGATCAGCTGGCCTGCGCGCGTGTACGACTATGCGACCGAGCCGAGCCCGGCCATTCGTTCGTTTCCCGAGCTCGCGGCAAGCGAGCTCGCGTTCGACGTCGGCGCAGCGCAACGGCCCGAGGCGCGCGGCCGCGAAACGGTCGACGACACGGCCCCGCCACTGACCGGAGCCGCGATCTTGGGCGGCACTAGCGCACTCAATCGGCAATCGCGTTGCCCCTTGCGCGCCTTTTGCGAGTTTAGGCTCGGCGCCCGCGCGCTCGAGCCGGTCACGTACGGGGTGCCGGGAAGGCTGCAAGGGATCGTTGCGCACCGTGCACTCGAGCTCTTGCTGCGGGATCTGCCTGCTCAGGGCGATCTCGTCCGCACGATTGCCCGTGACGACGCAGTCACGCGATGCGTGGAACAGGCGCTCGATGAGCTCTTCGGCGGCGCCCGCCGTGCGCTGTCGGCGCTGTTCGAGCTGGAGCGGCGCCGACATACGCAGCGGATCGCGGATTTGCTGCGCAACGACGCCGAGCGCTCGCCGTTCAAAGTCGAGGCCGTCGAGCGGCGCATGTCGCTTCGCTTGCAGCGCTGGGAATTGCGGGCGCGCGTCGACCGCTTGGACCGGCTCGACAACGGCAGCGTCGCGATCATCGACTACAAGACCGGCGACGCGGCGAGCAGCGCTGACTGGTTCAGGAAACGCCTGCGCGATACGCAAGTGCCGCTGTACGCAGTGCACGCCGAACAGGAAGTGTCGGCAGTCATCCTCGGCCAAATGAGCGCGAGCAAGTCCAGCTATGCCGGCTTCTGGCAGCAGCCCGGCGCTTTTCCCGGGCGATCGGTCGCTCTGCCCGACGGGCGGTCCTGGACGGAGCAGCTCTCGACGTGGCGGCGGCAGCTTCAGGAGTTGATAGAGGAGTTTGCGGCCGGCGATGTTCGCGTATTCGCAAACGAGGACATCGCCGAGGCGCGGGGCGCGTACGCCCCGCTCACGCGGGTGCTGGAGCAGCTCGCATTGCATCGCGGCACGCTGAAGGCATGGTAGCGGGAACGCACGATCACGATGCGCGCGCCGCGGCGCTGGACACGACCCGCTCGTTCATCGTGCAAGCGCCGGCAGGCTCCGGAAAGACGGAGCTGCTGATCCAGCGCTATCTGGCATTGCTCGGCACCGTGGAGGAGCCCGAGCAGGTGGTAGCGATCACGTTCACGCGCAAGGCCGCGGCAGAAATGCGGCGGCGCGTGCTTGCAAGCCCTGCGGGCAGCGGCTGGCGACGCGTCGGAGCCGGACGTGCAGGCAATCACGCAGGCGCTCGCGAAGTCGGTGGTTCAGCGCGATGCGGAACGCGACTGGTCGCTGCAAACGTTACCGCAGCGGCTGCGGGTCGACACCTTGGACGCGTTCAATGCGTCGTTGGCGCAGCAGTTGCCGCTGCTGGCGGACGGCGTCGCCGCGGCAGAGATCGCGGAGGATGCGACGACGTCAGTACCGCCTCGCTGCGCTGCGCACGCTGGCCGAGCTCGCGGATCCCGGAGCTCTAGGGTCGAGCCTGCGCAGCCTCCTCGGCAGCCTCGACAACGACCAAAGCTCGCTCGTCGATCTGCTCGCGGGACTGCTGCCGAGACGCGAGCAATGGCTCGGACACCTCGCGGGCCGGCGAGCGCCCGAGTTGCGCGCGGAGCTAGAGCGCGCGTTGGAGCACCTCGTGATAGACGAGCTGCGCTCACTCACGGCGCTGTGGCCCGCACATCTGCTCGCAGAGCTCAACGAATTGCTCGCGCACGCCGCCGCAAACTTGTCCCTTCCGGATGCTCGAGCGGCGCTCGCGGAATGCTTCCGCGAACCTGCGCCGCGCGAGCCGGCCGTGCGCTTGGCCGGCTGGCAAGCCGCCGCGCGTCTGCTGCTGACGCAAGACGGCAAATGGCGGCAGAGGATTACGAAAACGGACGGGCTCGGGCCCGAGCATCCCGCCGCTATGCAGCGCTGGCGAGCGCTGCTCGCGACGTTGACCGCGCACGAGCCGCTGCGACTAGCGCTCCGCGCAATCGCCGCCCTCCCGGCGCCGCGTTTCGACGACCGCCAATGGGAAAGCCTGGCCGCGCTTCAAGTCGTGCTCGTGCGCTTGTCCGCCGAGCTCAAGGTTGTATTCGCCGAGCAGCGTTGTGTCGATTTCGTCGAGCTCAGTCTTGCCGCACAGCGCGCGTTGGGTCACGCAGAGGCACCGTCGGAGCTCTTGCTCGCTCTCGACCGCCGGATTCAGCATCTGCTCGTTGACGAGTTTCAAGACACCTCGCAGGCGCAACTGCGGCTGCTCTCATTGCTGACCTCCGGCTGGCAACCAGGCGACGGCCGCTCGTTGTTTCTCGTCGGCGATCCGATGCAATCGATCTATCGTTTCCGCGATGCGGAAATGTCGTTGTTTCTCAGAGTCAAGGAGAGGGGCATCGGTCAGGTGCCACTCACGCCACTGCGTTTGCAGCGAAACTTTCGGAGCTCGCCGGCCGTCGTGGACTGGGTCAATCGCGTGTTTGCGACCGTGTTCCCGCCGCTGGACGACCTCGACGGCGGGCTCGCCGGATTCGCGCCGTCGATGGCCGTGCGCGATTCGGCCGCGCGGCAGTTCGTGCGTGTGCACCCGTTGTGGGGCGCCGATCCACGCGCCGAGGTGGAGAAGGTCATCGACATCGTTGGCGACGAACGAGCTGCGCGACGACCGCCAGTCGATCGCAGTCCTCGTGCAGAGCCGCACGCATCTCGCCGGATTGCACGAGCTCCTCGACGCGCAGGGCTGGCCCGTGCATGCAGTCGAGATCGACGCACCCGCCGAGCGGCAGATCGGCCAGGATCTGCTCGGCCTGACGCGCGCGCTGACGCACCTAGCAGATCGGATCGCCTGGCTCGGCGTGCTGCGCGCGCCTTGGTGCGGCTTGACGTGGTCCGATCTGCACGAGCTATGCCACGACGATCGGGAGCACACGGTTTGGGACTTGCTCAGGGATCAGCGGCGTGTCGCCCGCTTGAGCCCTTCCGGACAACGCCGCGTCGCTGCCACGACGGCCGTGCTCACGGAAGCGTTCGCGAGCCGAGCGTCGCTCGCGCTTGCAAGCTGGGTCGAAGCGACATGGCGGCGTTTGGACGGACCCGCATGCGCGGACAAGCGTCGACGTCCGGCAGGCGGAACAGTTCTTCGCGATACTCGCTCGCCACGAGCAGTGGGGCGACATCGACGATCCGGCAACGCTCGAGAGTTGGTTCCTGAAAGCCGAACGGCAAGCCGACCCGCCGCGCGAGGCCGGCATCGAGATCATGACGATGCACCGCGCGAAAGGGCTGGAGTTCGACACTGTTGTGTTGCTCGGCCTCGGCCGGCCGCCGCGGCAGGACGATACGAAGGCGTTGTACTGGATGGAAAGAGCGGCAGCCGCCGCCGACGAGTTGTTGATGGCGCCGCTGACGTCGCTCGGCGACGAGGACCGCTTGACGCGTTTCGTGAAGCGCGCGGAACGGCAGCGCGACGTGGCAGAACGCGCGCGCCTGCTGTACGTCGCAGCCACGCGCGCGCGCGAACGCTTGCATCTCGTCGCCCAGCTAGCGCCCGCAAAGCCCGCGCCCGCGGCACACACACTGCTTGGCCATTTGTGGACGGAGGTCGCACCCGCATTCGCCGGCGCCGCGCACACCGCAGTCACGGAGCCGCCGGCGCCCCAGGAGTTCCGTCCCGTGCTGCGGCGGCTCGCCGAAAGCACGGTGCTCACGCTGTCGCCGCCTCTCGGTGCGACGGGTGCCGCGCACCGCCTGGGGCGCCCGGAATTCGCGTGGTCGAGCCCGACCGCCGTGCACATCGGCACGGTCGTCCATCGCCATCTGCAGCGAATCGCGGACGAAGGCGTTTCGCGCTGGACGAGCGCCCGTGTCGCAACCGAGCGCGACTCGTTCAGACGGGAGCTTGCGCTTTTGGGCGTCGACCCGGACGACCTGCCGCTCGCCGCCGAACGCGTAACGGCGGCCCTCACGAACGTGTTGGACGATTCGGTGGGTCGATGGACGCTGACTCCGCATGCGGAAGCGCGCTCGGAGCTGCGACTGGCATTGCGCTCGGCGAGCGCACTATCGCACATCAAGCTCGATAGGACCTTCGTGGAGGGTAACGTGCGCTGGATCATCGACTATAAGACCGGGCAGCACGAAGGCGGGGATATCGACTCGTTTCTCGCGTCCGAAGTGGAGCGCTACAGGCCGCAGCTCGAGCGCTACGCCGCCGCGATGGCTGCCGTGGATTTACGCGAGATCAATCTAGCGTTGTACTTCCCGCTGCTGCGGGAGTTTCGCAGCTGGCCGGCGCCGAGCCGCCGCGCGGACTAGAGACTTCCCGTCAGCGTGAGCCGGCGCCGGCCGGACGCATCGGGCTCCTCCGCCATCACGTTAAGCCCGTCGACGAGCGCGGCCGGCGCGCCGGGTCGCGGCTTGATCAACGCATCCAGGGCGTACCGGCGCTCGCGATCCAGGCGCAGACTGCCCGACACTTCGAGCGGGCCCGCGCCCGTGTCCTTGAGCTGCGCCGCAATGCCTTCGTCCGGACCTTCCGTGAACTGGACGTCGTAGTCGCCGAGCGCAATCAACCCGGGCTGACCGGTCGGCATGAGCGGCGCGACCTGCAGCTGTCCGAGCTTGAGCTCGCCGACGGCCGTCGTCGGCCAGCCATTCTCGATGTGCAGGCTCGCGAGCGACACGTTTGCCACGCCTTCCATACCCTGAAGAGGCAGCAGGGCACGCAAGGTCGGCAGCGCTACGCTCGCGCGTAGCTCCGCGAGCCGCACGCGGCGCATACCTGCCGCGAAATCGGCGCCGACGAAGCCGTCGCGGCAGGCGCGCGTCGAGACGGCCGCTGAGCCTTCCGATAAGGAGCGGCAGCGCGTCGATGCTCCAACGCACGTCCTCCAAGCTGATTCCCGCGGCCGAACCGACTTCGGCACGCCCGGACCAAACAGTGCCCTGAATGCCGACGAGCTGCAGGGCGTCCGGCGCGAGCCATCGGTAGGCCGTGGCGGCCGGAAAAGACGAGAGCAAGAACGCGAGATACGCGCCGATGCCCAGAGCGAGCCAGGACCACTTGCTCGACACGCGTTAGTGCCGTCGCAAGAACAGTTGCCCGTTGACGAGGCCGCGCTCGCTCGCGCTGCTGAAGGACGCCGATTCAACAGCAACGCCGTAGGTTGTCTCGAGCGTAATCAGCCAGCTCAGCAACGCGTCGAACGAGACACCTTGGAAGGCCACGTTGATGCCGTCCGCACCATCGGGACGACTGCGCGGCAGGCTCAAGCCGAACGTTTGCGCGGTTGTGTCAACGAGGACGACCAACGATTGCTCGCCTGCTTGACCGCCGGGCGTTTCACCACCGGGAGCCAGTGCCTCCACGCGGCCGATGTCGATGAGGAGGCGCTGCTTGTCTGCGACTGTTTCGCGGAGCTCGAGCGATTCGCTGCGCAGCGGCCTCAAGACGAATGCATAGAGCACGATCAGGACCGCGGCGGCAGCCCCGGCGAAGAAGATCAAACGCTCGCGCTCCTGCAAGCTCGCAAACCATGCTTTCATCGACGCACACCCGCGATCTTGACCCGACCTTCGACACCGTCATCCGTTGGATTCGCCGACTCGATCACGGCCTCGAAGCGCTGCGTCTCGCCGAGGCCGCGACGAAACTCGTCGAGCGCCGGCACGCTCGACGAAACGAGCTGCAGGTCCATCACCTGATTGCGGTAACTCAACGCTTCGATGCGACTCTCCGCGTCCCGCGACTCGGCGATCGCAGCGAGCGTGCTCAAGAAAGTCTCGCCGTTGCGCGCACCGGCGCCGCCGACATCGCGCAAACGTTGCTGCACGACGTTCTCGCATGCCGTCACTCGCCCGCCGGCCACTAAGCGGCCGCACGCCGTCGCGATCTGCTCGGTCAGTTGCGCATCCTCCCGGCGCAAAGTCAGGTACTCCGCGCCTCGCGCGACGAGCGCGAGAACGCCTAGAGCGAGCAACAAGCTCGCGGCGACTCGCCAAGGCCGTGCGAGCGCCACCCAATTGGACTTCGGGGCGTAATGTCCTTGCAGCAAATTGGTGCCGGGATGTGCTGCCAGGTTCGCGGCAAGGTGCGGGAACATGCCGTCGGCAATGAGCTTGATTTCGGCGCTCACGCCGCGCTCTTGCAACCGCTCGAGCTCGGCTTGAAACGTACGCCGGCCAGCCTCGTCCGCGTACACGACGAGGTGTTTGAGCTCGGGCATTTCCTCGTCATCGCGCCGCAAGAGATCCAGCGTCTGCTCGATACCGAACCCTTCCAGAACGAACGGCGGCTGCCCGGGCCTGCGGCCGAAAACTTTTTTGCCTTCCAGCATCAGAGTGAGAGTACCAGGCGTGTCCGGCACGCCGTCGGCCGCCGAATACACGGCGTGAGGAGCCACACCCACGGCGCGCAAAGCGTCGAGCCATGCGGTCAGATTTTGCTTCGCAACAATTGCGACGGACACGGCGCTCGGCGACAGGCGCCGCCCGACGGCGAACGCGAGCTGCTCGACGTCGTCGGCGAGCGCATCCTCGAGCGAGTAGGGCAGCATCTGCCGTAGGCGCGACGCACTCGCCGTTGGCAACTCGGCCTGCGTGGAGATCACCGCGGTGGCTGGCGCTAGCAGCACGACACGATGGCCATCGGCGCCCGGCCGGACGGAGGTCAACTCACCGCGACCGATCGTGCTGAGCAGACGCCCTTGCGCATCGAACGCGGCCCACGTTGCGTGCGAGGCGTCTTCGGTCAGCTCAATGAACAAGTAATCTGCCACCGCTCACTCGACTCCTAGGCTTCGGAACAGCGATCGCGTGACGCCGCTCGGGTCTCGCTGCAGTAAGGACCGCATCGTGAGCTGATTTGAACCGAGCGTCACCGTTGCGGTCAATAAAAAGTGCTCGGTGACGCCATCGATTCGCCGCAACGTTTCCGGCTCCACGAGACCCTCGAACGTCGCGTCGATATCGACGAACTCGGCGCTCGGCGCGCTCCTCGATCAGCGACTCGGCCGTCGAAGAATCGAGGTCATCGGACAGCGAAGCGAGCAGCACTTCCGAAGCCGTGTTCACGTTGAGCTTCGTACCGATCGGCAGTGCTGTAACGTACGGCGCGAGCTTCGCATAGCTTTCTGCGTCGAAACCGAGCACGGCCAACAGCTCCGACGGCGTCGTGATCATCGAATTCGGCGTGCGATATTGCGGATCCGTGTCGGCATATACTGCGTCCTCGCCGCCGCTCGGAAAATGCGTTTCGACGTCAGGGTCCAGCCAATCGACTATCAGACCGGCGAGTGCCGGATCGAGTTCGAGCGAGGTCAACAGTCGTTCGAGCTGCAGCCGCGACCGCTCGTCCTCGCGGCCCTCGACGTCGATCAAGTTGTTGAGATTGAAGCGCGCCTGCAAATCCTCGAGCCGCCCGGTGATGACGCCGCCATCCACGGGCAGCGGGGGCAGCTCTGTCGCCCATGGCTCACCTAGATGATCGCTGTCGGGGGAATCGACCTCGTCTTGGCGCAGGATGTCCGCGGCCCATGCTTCCGCGCCTTGGACGAACATCAGTCCCTGGTCGGCCGCCAACGCGGCCTCGGTGCGACGCAAATCGAGCGTCGCCTGCCACAGGAGATTCACCGCGATGATCGTACCGATCGTCACGACGAGCATCGCCGTGAGGATCGCGACTCCTCGCTGCGTTCCCCGCGTGCTCATATTAGTGATCATCAGCCGCTCGTCTCGACGAGACGCCAAATGCGTCCGAAGTCCTCGAGCTCCACCGCGAACTCGACCGCGCGCGGCCGAACAACGAAGCGTTCAGGGCCGTTTGTCTGCAGCGGCGGCCACTCGGTGTGCCATTGCCCCCCCGCGTCGAGAAACCGAACCTCGATCTCGGTGACCTTGTCCAGCAGCTCGGTTCGCAACGGCGGGGTCGCGAGCGTTCGATCCATGACCGACCAATTGAAGCGCACGAGCTTGTCGTCTTCCCAGTCGTAAGCCACGCGCAGCACTGAGCCGCGCGGGAACGACGCCGGATTCGCCCAGCCACCGCGGCTGAACTCCAATGCGAATTGCGCGCCGGGCTCTGCGAGCAAGCTCGGTTGCCAGCTCTCACCGAGCTCTTCGCGCGTGGGTCGCGGGTGCAACTGCGCTAGATCCTGCGCAACTATCCGCATCGCGAGCTGAATGTGCTGCCAACGCTCGGCGTGCTCGCGCGCGATCGTCTGCTGATTGATGACCTCGCTCAATCCACCGAGCGCCATGATGCCTATCACCGCAACTATCGCCATTGCGACGAGCAGCTCGATCAGCGTAAACCCTCGCATCGCGCGCGTCCGCGGTATCGCCCGAAGCCTCATCTTTCGTCTCCGGGTGCGCGGCCTTCTCTCCCTTCTCGGCGCCTTCGTCTCCGCGTTCGCGGCGGCCTTCGTCTCCACGTTCGCGGCCTCCTTCGTCGTCGCGTTCGCCTCTGGCGGCTCCGCGCTCGCGGCCGCCGGGGGCGGGGCCGATCCAACGCAACGGCAAAAAGCCGCTCGGCGCCGGCGGCTCGACGAGACCGGAGACTTTGTGCACGACACGCTCGGGATCGTCGGCTAGAGCGATGGACACGTCCACGCGGCGCAGGTTCTCCACGGGTGTTTCGTCAATCTCCACGCGGCATTGCCAAAGCCTCCCCGCGAAGTCGACCTCCTCGTCGCTGTCCCCGAGCTCGGGCCAGGTCCCGGCGACGCTGAGCTCGGTAATCTTGTTCGTCGCTATCCAGCTCGCCAGCGTCTTCTCTTCTGCATATACGGACGCGGCCGCATAGCGATTCAGCTGCGTGTTCACGGCCATCATGCCGAGCGAGACGATGACGAGCGCCACCATCGCCTCTAGCAGCGTGAACCCGGCGATGCTCGCCTCAGCGCGAATCGAAACCATCTTCAGTAACCTCGAGCTTGCCGTCGAGGGCCGCCGTGAGCGTGAAGCGACCGTCGCTGAAATCTCTATAGATGTCGGTTTCGAACGGCGTCAGCTCGCCGCTCGACAGAATCATCACTTGCGGCTCGGGCTTCTCCTTTTTTCGAGCGACTCGAAGGTCGGAGCAAGCACGAGCCGGCGCTCCTCGATGGTAAGGGACATGTTCAACGGCGGCCGCAGCGAGTGTTCCCGCAGCAACCGATCGTCTGCGGGTTCCACCCAAGCTAGCTGCTGATAGTCGTAAATGTAGAAGCGGTAGCCGGTCTCGGTGAAGAGCAGACCGAAGTCGCGGCTCTGCATCAACGATTCCTCGCGCAGCAGGTCGATCAAGCTGCGCAATCTCAGGATCTCTTGCTCGATCTCGCGATCGCTGCCGACGATCCGCAGCGACAGAACCACGGCGCCCGCAAAAATGCCGATGATCACGACGACCACCATCAGCTCGAGCAGCGAAAATCCGCGGCAGGCCGCGTGGGTCCAGGCGAAGTTAGTCGAGGTTCCAGTTACCGATGTCTGCATTGACGCCTTCGCCGCCTTCCTGACCGTCGGCGCCGTACGAGAACACGTCGTAGTCCCCGGCACGTCCCGGATTGGCGTACTGATAGGGTTTGTTCCACGGGTCCATCGGGGCGCGGCGCAAGTATGGCTTCCAATTCGGCGCCGAGGCTTCGCCGGGATTCACGACCAGCGCCTCCAAGCCGTCCTCCGAGCTCGGATACTTGAAATTGTCGAGCCGGTAGAGGTCGAGCGCGGTCTCTACACCGCGGATGTCCTGCCGGGCCCGATTGATCGCCGCGGTATCGATGTTGCCGATGAAGTTGGGGACGACGATCGCCGCCAACAGACCGATGATCACGACGACGACCATGATCTCGAGCAGCGTGAAACCCTGCTCTGCGGGCCTCCGAGTTGATTTAGTCATGTTCATACCACTACCTTTCTCGCCGTGCCGTCTGGACTGCGGGCGACGGCCGAAGATAACACAAACCCTTTGTAGGTCGTTGTGAACCAAGGCTTCCGGCTACATTTTCGAGCTCCGCGTGTCCTACTTCGGCGATGGGCCGTACCGGCCACAATCGCAATGGTTTGCCTCGCGCTCGGATTCGGTGAGGACGCCGCGCGGTCGTGGGGCGAGTACCAGCGCGAGGCGATTGCGGGCGGCGAATGGTGGCGCCTCTTGAGCGCCCATTTCGTGCATTTGGGCTGGGGTCATCTGTGGCTCAACCTTGCGGCTCTGCTCCTCATCGCGATGCTCCTCGAGGAGATGATCTCCACGGCACAATGGCTCGCAACGACCCTCGTCGCGGCCCTTGCGATCGACTTCGGCTTGTTCGTGTGGAATAACGACGTGAGCTGGTATGTGGGGTTATCGGGTGTGCTGCACGGATACGTCGCGCTAGGCGCCGTGCGGTTCCTGGAGGAACGCGTCCTGCTCGGAGCGGTGCTCGGCATCGGGGTAGCCCTCAAGCTCGTTTGGGAGCAGACGTCGGGGCCGATTCCGCTCACCCAGGCAAGCGCCGGCGGCCCCGTTGTCGTCGCAGCCCACCTTTACGGCGCCGCGGGCGGCCTCGCTGTCGCGGCGGGTGCCCGTCTGCTGCGCCGGCGATCCAAAACGCATGCTCTATAATCACGCCCGATCGAATCGCCGGAACTCCCCGTATGGACGCATCTGCGCTTGCACCCTGGCCCGGAATAGCCGGCCGAGTCGCTGTCGTCACGGGGGCCTCGCGCGGCATCGGCCGAGCCATCGCGAGCGCATTGGGGCGCCAAGGCGCGACGGTCATCGGCACAGCGACGAGCGAGCAGGGAGCCCGCGCGATCGGCGATTACCTGGAGGCCGCGGCGATCCCCGGGCGCGGCGCCGTGCTCGACGTTGGCGACGAAGCGTCTGTCGAGGCCCTCGTTACGGGCATCGTCGAGCGCGAAGGTGCCCCGGCAATCCTCGTGAACAATGCCGGCATCGCCCGCGACAATCTACTGCTGCGGATGAAGCCGGAGGAGTGGGATCAAGTCGTTTCGACGAATCTGTCTTCGGTCTACAGGATGAGCAAAGCGTGCTTGCGCGGCATGATGAAGGCCAGGCTACGGGCGAATCATCAGCATCGGGTCGGTTGTCGGTCTCAGCGGCAATCCGGGACAAGCGAACTATGCCGCGGCGAAGGCCGGAATGGTCGGCTTCTCGAAAGCGCTGGCGCGCGAGGTCGCGTCGCGCAACATCACGGTAAACGTCGTTGCGCCGGGTTTCATCGAGACGGACATGACGCGCGCGCTGGACGAAAAACAGATCCAAGCGCTGCGCGCGCAGATTCCGGCTGCAAGGATAGGCAGCGTCGATGACGTGGCAGCGGCGGTCGTGTTCTTGGCCTCGGATGCCGGAGGCTACATCACCGGCGAGACGCTCAGCGTCAACGGCGGCTTGTTCATGCAGTGACCTTTTGTGACCTTTTAGAAACTGTTGATTGTTATACGATTAGGTGCGTGGCGCCTGCGTGCATTGACCGCGATCTGTAGAATGGCCCCATCGATTCCAATACAATACCCGCCACACCGGCCGGGCCCCTTGGTCCGGCCTGTCAATTAATAAGGGGTACCACGCACATGAGCAGCGTCGAAGATCAAGTCCGAGGAATCATCGCAGAGCAGCTCGGCCTGAAGGCCGACGAAATCAAGAACGACGCCTCGTTCGTCGACGACCTCGGCGCTGACTCTTTGGACACCGTGGAGTTGGTCATGGCTCTGGAGGAAGAGTTCGAGACCGAAATCCCCGATGAGGAAGCCGAGAAGATCACTACGGTCCAGCAAGCGATTGACTACATTCTTGCTAAACAGAGCGAGTCCTAATTCGCTGCGCTTCCTCGCGCGGCTTTCTTATTTTCCTTTCGTAGCTTGAGGCAGCGACCGTGTCTAAGCGACGCGTCGTAGTCACCGGCCTCGGCCTGATTTCCCCGACCGGCAATACCGTCGCTGAAGGGTGGAAAAACGTCCGCGACGGTGTGAGCGGGATCACGCGCGTGGATGCGTTTGACGCGAGCGCCTTCTCCACGCGCATTGCGGGAATCATCAGGAACTTCGACGTCACGCAGTACCTGGAGCCGAAGGAAGCACGCAAGTGCGATCCCTTCATTCACTACGGCATCGCTGCGGCGGCTGACGCGATCAAGGATTCCGGCATCGAGGTCAAAGAGTCGGAGGCGCATCGCATCGGCGTAGCGATGGGCTCCGGCATCGGCGGTATCAGCACGATCGAAGCCAATCACATGAAGCTCGTCGAAGGGGGACCGCGCAAGATCTCGCCGTTCTTCGTGCCGGCGACCATCATCAACATGATTTCCGGCCACATCTCGATCATGTACGGCATGACGGGACCGAATCTCGCGGTCGTGACCGCGTGCACGACCTCCACGCATTGCATCGGGCTCGCGGGGCGCCTGATCCAGTACGGCGATGCGGACGTGATGTTCGCGGGCGGCGCCGAGTACTCCACGACGCCGATCGGGCTCGGAGGGTTCTGCGCCGCTCGCGCACTATCTACCCGCAACGACGAACCCACGCGCGCAAGCAGACCGTGGGACAAGGATCGCGACGGTTTCGTGCTGAGCGATGGGGCCGGCTGCGTCGCCTTGGAGGAGTACGAGCACGCCAAAGCGCGCGGTGCGCGGATCTATGCAGAGCTGATCGGCTTCGGCATGAGTGCCGATGCGCACCACATGACGGCGCCCGCCGAAGACGGCCAAGGCGCCTATCAATGCATGGTCAACGCGCTGCGGGACTCGGGCCTCAATCCGGAGCAAGTCGGCTATATCAACGCGCATGGAACTTCAACGCCGCTCGGCGACGTCGCCGAGACCGTCGCGATCAAGCGAGCGTTCGGCGCAGCGGCGACAAAAGTTGCCGTGAGCTCCACGAAGTCGACGACGGGACACATGATCGGAGCGGCCGGCGCGGCCGAAGCCGTCTTCACGGTGCTAGCGCTACACGAGCGCGTCATACCGCCTACGATCAACCTCGATACTCCGGATCCCCAGTGCGACCTTGATTACACGCCAAACGTGGCGCGCGACGCGCGGCTCGAGGTGGCGCTATCCAACTCGTTCGGGTTCGGCGGCACCAACGGCACCGTCGTCTTCAAGCGCGCAAGCTGAGCGCGCCGTTACCGTGTTCGAGCTGACGCGGGCGCGCCGCTTCTGCTAAAAAACGGTCGGCACAACCCCTTGGAGCTCCCTTGGCACTCTGCCTAGTGAATGGCCGGCCGACTGCCTTGGATCTGGCCGATCGGGGCCTCGCCTATGGAGATGGCCTGTTCGAGACGATGGCCGCAAGCGACGGCCGCATTCGCTGGCTCGACTATCACCTCGAGCGCCTGCAACACGGTTGCCAACGCCTGCAGATTCCGCCGCTCGACTGGGACGAGCTGCGGGGCGAAATCGCAGCTGCATGCCGGGAGCACAATCGTAGCGTCGTCAAATTGATCGTGACCCGAGGCTCGGGATCTCGAGGCTACAAACCGCCCGAGCGTGCTCAACCGACGCGAATTCTGTCGATATCGTCCTGGCCCGAGTACCCACCCAAGAACTACACTCGCGGCATCAGCCTTCGCACCCTAACTATGCGTCTCGGAGAAAATCCGGCACTCGCGGGATTGAAGCACCTATGCCGGTTGGAGCAAGTGCTCGCCCAGTTGGAGCTGCGCAGCGGCGATGCCGACGAGGGTCTAATGCTCGACGCGAGCGGTTTCGTGGTCGGCGGCACAAGCTGCAACATTTTCATGGTGCGCGGCTCGCAGATTGCCACGCCTTCGCTGACGCGTTGCGGCGTCAAAGGCGTCATGCGTCGCGTGGTATTGGAACGCGCCGCGCAGTCGTCGATCAGTGTCGTGGAGCGAGATCTCACCTTGGCAGATCTCGAGCAGGCCGACGAGGTTTTCGTGACAAACGCGTTGTTCGGCATCTGGCCGGTGGCTCGCTTGGACGAACGCGACATTGGGCTTGGCGCGCAGACCGCCGCGCTCACGCGGCTGCTTGGGTACGGTCACGATGCGTAAGCGACTCATCGCGGCTGCCGCGCTAATCGTTATATCTACTGCGGCGGCATCCTTGACGACGCTCTACGCGTGGCGCTCGCTCCATGCGCCCATGGATGTGCCGAGCGAGGGTGCCTGGCTGGAAGTTCCGCGCGGCGCTCCGCTCAGCGCCATCAGCGCCGGCATTGCCGAGCGCGGCTTCTACGCGCATCCGCGGTGGCTCACGACGTACGGCCGCGTAACGGGCGATGCCCGGCGCGTCCAGGCCGGTGAGTATCGGATCGATGCCGATACGACGCCTGCTGGGCTTCTTGCGAAGCTCGTTGCGGGCGAGGTGTTCCTGCATCAGCTGACGGTCGTCGAAGGCTGGCGCTTCACCGAGTTCCTCGCCGCGCTGCGAGCGCATCCGGCGATCATCGCCGGAAACATGAGCGGCGCCGAAATCATGACGGAGCTCGGCGCGCCCGAAGTGCATCCGGAAGGACAGTTCTATCCGGACACCTATCGATTTCCGAAAGGTACACCGGAGATCGAGGTTCTCAGGGCCGCGCATGCGGCTTTGCAGGATCGGCTCGACACCGCGTGGCAGAACCGTAACCCGGACACGCAGCTGCAAACGCCTTACGATGCTTTGATTCTCGCGTCCATCATCGAGAAGGAGACTGCGCTCGCCTCGGAGCGGGGCTTGATCTCCGGCGTATTCCATCAGCGCTTGGCGCGCGGGATGCGCCTGCAGACGGATCCGACCGTCATCTACGGAATCGGTGAATCCTTCGACGGCAATTTGCGATCGCGGGATCTGGCGACGGACACGCCGTACAACACCTACACTCGCAGCGGGCTTCCGCCGACGCCGATTGCACTCGCGGGGGGGCCGTCGCTCGAAGCGGCCGTTGCGCCCGAGATCACCGATGCGCTGTATTTTGTCGCGACGGGCCGCCCGGACGGCAGCCATTACTTTTCGGCCACGCTCGAGGAGCACGATCGGGCAGTGCGCGACTATCTGCGGTGCGCAAGCTGCAACGACCGGTGACGGGTATGCGCGGCGCTTTCGTTACGCTCGAAGGGCTCGAAGGCGTCGGCAAATCGACGAACGTCGCCTTCGTGGCCGAAACGTTCCGCGCCGCCGGCAAGGAGGTGGTGGTGACGCGGGAGCCTGGAGGGACGTCGCTCGGAGAGAAGATCCGTCACTGGATATTGAGCGAAGAGCATGGTGCCTTGCCTGCGGAAGTGGAAACGCTATTGATGTTCGCCGCTCGGGCGCTGCATCTGGAGCAGGTGATCCGACCCGCGCTCGCCGCGGGGCGGTGGGTAGTTTGCGATCGCTTCACCGACGCAACGATCGCCTATCAGGGCGGCGGCAGAGGCGCGAGCTCGCACTTGATAGCAACGCTGCGAGATGCGGTTCAACAAGGGCTCGAGCCGGACTTGACCTTGCTCCTCGACACACCTCCGGATGTGAGCTTCAACCGCATCACTGCGCGGACGCCCGATCACTTCGAGAAGGAGGACCGGCGATTCTTCGAGCGCGTGAGGCAGCAGTATCTTGCGCTCGCGACGGAGTACCCGAGCAGATTTCGGGTCGTCGACGCCGGGCGCCCGTTGTTGACCGTGCAGGCGGCCATCGCGACACACCTCAAGGCGTTTGTGAGCGATTTTCGCGGCTGACGAGGCATGGGACATCGGATGACTAAACTCGGCACGCATCTCTGTCCGTGGCTTCGGCCGGCGCTCGCCCGGCTCGAAGCGGCTCACGCGGAGGGGCGCCTCGGCCACGCCTGGCTCCTCGCAGGACCCCGAGGAACTGGCAAGATCAACCTCGCACTCGTTTTCGCGAACAGGCTCCTCACCCGCAAACCGGCGACATCGCAGCCCGAGCTCGGCCCGGGAGAGTTCGTCGCGGCCATGCGCGATAGGCACATGCCCACCGATCATCATCCGGATCTGCACTGGCTGTTCCCCGAGGAGGACAAGCGCGCCATTTCCATCGAGCAGATACGCGCAACCTCTGAGGCCGTCGCGTTGAAGTCTTTCGGCGGCGCAGCCAAGGTTGTGATCATCGAACCTGCGGACGAAATGACTGCCGCCGCCGCCAATGCGTTGCTGAAGACACTCGAAGAGCCCTCCGGCGACACCTATCTGTTGCTAGTCACCCACCAACCCGAGCGATTGCCGGCGACGATTCGCAGTCGCTGTCAACGGCTCGCGGTGTCCCGTCCCATGCCCGCCGAGCTCGGTTCCTGGGTCGGTGCACGCGATGTTCCCGCCTTGTGGCTGGCGACGGGTGGATCTCCGCTCCACGTTGCGGCTTGCATCGACAACCAGAACACTTTAGATAACATAGCATTAGAGAGCGAACTTATTCAGATTTCTAAGGATAGCATCGACCCGCAATCCGTCGCGGAGGGGTGGTTCAAGCGGGATTGCGAGCTAGTTCTCAGTTGGCTGCTGCGCCGCATCCAGCTGGCGCTGCGGGCGCGGTTGGCGCCCGGGGCTTCGACTGCGGTCACAGATCAGCGGGCCGACGCGTTGCATAATGCATGGGCGACACTGACACCTAGGACGCTGTTTGCGCAGCATCAGGCAGCCGAGCTTTTGCTGAATCAACTGGGATCGGGCATCAACGTGGAGCTGGCCTTGCGCGCGCTGTTGCTCGGCTTCCAGCAGCAACATAGAGGACAATTGTGAGCAAACCCGGCCTCCTGACCCTCACGATCAAGGACAAGAGCGCCCTGTATCTTGCCTATATGCCGTTCATCAAGAACGGCGGACTATTCATTCCGACAAACTCGAGCTACAAGCTTGGCGACGAAGTTTTCATGCTACTGAACGTCATGGGCGAGGAGGAGAAAATCCCTGTCGCCGGTCGGGTGATCTGGATCACGCCGAAGGGGGCTCAAGGGAAGCGCACGGCCGGCATAGGCGTGCAGTTCAGCGAGCAAGATCAGGGCAATACACAAAAACGCATCGAAAACTATCTCGCGGGCGCCCTCGGCGGGGATAAGCCCACGCACACGCTGTAATCACGAAGCCAGGCTGGTGCGGTTCAAGCCGCCCTTCAGCACGTACGTCTGAAACCCGCGCTCGTTGAGGATGAACGCGCCGGCCGAGCTGCGCCGGCCCGTGTCGCAGCAGACGACGTATTTCACGGCCGGGTCGAGCGTCTTGAGCTTTAGCCGAATGAAATACAAAGGGACGTTGATCGCGCCCTCATTGTGATACGCCTCGAACTCGCTCGGCAAACGCACGTCGAGCCACTGGCCGCCTTCGGCAACGATTCGGTCGGCAGCCGCAGCGTCGACCCAGTCGAGCATCGGCTCGTTCAGAAGTGTTCGAAAATCTTCCTTACCGAGCCGCATGACCGAACCGTCCGTCTCCATGGTCACCGTTGCATTGCGCTTCGCTTGAGAGATCAATGCTTCCTCGCCGAACGTATCGCCGACTTCGAGCTCGGCCAAGCGTATCCCTTCCTTGTTCAATGGCGTCTCGCGCGTGACGACGCACTTACCGCGGGTAATGACGTAGAAAAAGTCGCCTTCCTCGCCTTGCTTGATGACGACGTCTCCCGCCTTGTAGTTGACTTGCTGCAGCCGCATGAAGATCGCTTGGATGTTCGCCGGCGGAATCTTGTGGAACGCCTTGGTCTGAAGGAGCGTGGTCATCCAATCGTCGTTTGCACCTGTTTCGCTGCGAAGCTCGGACACCTCATAGGAACCGGTCTGGTCCCAAGTCAGCATCACATCGAGCAGATCGCTGTCGATGGCGATGTACTCCACGCCGGTTACGGCGATTGCCGAGTGCCGCCGTGGTAATTTGGGAGCGAGCGGATTGCGGGCATCGTCAGTGCCGCCCGTGATTTTGGCGACCGTTTGCTCGCCCTCGCGCAGCTCGACACTGCCGGACAGGATATAAACCGTTCGCTTCTCGGAATCTCCCTCGCGAAACAGCGTTTCGCCGGGCTGCGCCTCTCTTATCTTCGTCTTCTTGACGAGGGCGTGCAGGTTATCCTTCTTCAGGCTATCGAGCGGGGACAGCGCCTTCAGTTGGCTGAGTTCAATTTGTTTCGTCATCGGAGATTCGGTGAACTACGCAGCGTCCGAGAGAAAGGCGCTTGCGGCATGGAGTCTAGCATAGGGCTGCGCGAGCGACGATGCTACCAATTTCACGCCTCGCCGAGGAAGCGGCGCCAACCAGAATGCGGTGTGAAACGCGTCCCAAAACGCTTAGCAAGGCTTTCGAGCTGACTGTGCACGGTAACGAAACCGATCTGCCTAGCGTAGTGGATTGGGCCACCCGTAAATGGGGCAAAGCCTGTGCCGAATACGACTCCAGCGTCGAGCAGATCGGTATCGTCGACGACCTGGTCGTGGTAGCACGCTACGGCTTCGTTGATCATCGGCAAGATGAGGCGGTCAACGAGCTCGCGATCGGGCCGTGCGAAATCGCGGCGCCGTTGCGCTCGACCATCTTTGTCGTAGGCGTAAAAGCCTCGCCCTGTCTTCGCGCCCAGCTCGCCGGCCGCGACTTTGGTCGCAAGCAGGCTCGGCGGATCAGCGCCGAGCAGCTCTCTCAGTATCTTCGCCACGTGCAATGCCACGTCGAGACCCACTCGGTCTGCGAGCTCGACCGGGCCCATCGGCATGCCGAAAGTCTTTGCGGCTTCGTCGATCGTCTCGAGCGTATGACCATCCTCGTGAGCGCGTAAGGCTTCGAGCATGTACGGCGTCAGGATGCGATTGACTACGAAACCCGGAGCGCTGCGGCAGGGGAGGGGTAGCTTGCCGATCTGAATTACGAAGGAAGCCGCGGCGCGGAGCGTGTCCGCATCCGTATCCCTACCCCGGATGACCTCGACGAGCGGCAGGCTCGCCACCGGATTGAAGAAATGCAGTCCTACGAAACGCTGCGGCCGACGTAGCGCCGGAGCCATGTCTTCCAGCTTGATGCTCGACGTGTTGGTCGCGATGACGGCAGTGTCGCGAAGCTTTGGCTCGAGATCGCGCAACAACTCCCGCTTCGCATCGAGGTTCTCGACGATTGCCTCGATGACCAAGTCGGCGGAGGGTGCCTGCTCCGCCGCGAGATCGACGAGGAGGCGCGCGCTCGCTGCATCGGCCGCGCCGGGCTCCTTCAACCTCTTGCGAAAGAGCTCGCCAGCGCGCTGCAGGGCCGGCGTCACGAACTCTTGCGCGCGGTCTTGGATCGTAACCGAAAGGCCGCGCAGTGCGCACCAGGCCGCAATGTCGCCGCCCATTGTCCCGGCGCCCACGACGTGCACGCGCTTGATCGTGGATTCCTTCGGAGCCAACTTACGCATCCGCTCTCGCAACTCGAACATCCGCACTAGGTTCCTGCAAGTTGGCGTGACGAAGAGATTGCCGATTGACTCGGCTTCCGCACGATACGCGGCCGACCCGTGCGCTCCGTAGCGCCGCCAAAGTTCCACGATTGCATACGGAGCAGGGTAGTGGTCGCGACGCACGCGCTTGCGCAGGCGAGCGAGAATCGAGCGGGCGACGAAAGGCCGAACCGGGGCTGTGTTCAGCAGCCGCAAACGCCACGGTGCTCGGCGTGGCGGCAGACGCCGCTTGATCAGCTCCGCGGCAGCCGCATCGAGATCACCTCGGGGCACTGCGCGATCAACGAGCCCGTGAGCAACGGCTTCCGCGGGCGACAACATGCGTCCGGTGAGCATCAGATCGAGCGCGAGCGGCGCCCCAACTATTTGTACGCTGCGCACCGAGCCGCCGAACCCCGGGTGGATTCCGAGCTGCACTTCGGGCAAACCGAGATTGCGCTCGTAGCCTTCGACCGCAACTCGATAGTGGCACGCCAGGGCCAACTCGAGGCCGCCGCCCAGCGCAAATCCGTCGATCGCTGCGACCGTCGGAATACCGAGCCCCTCGATGCGCGCGAATATCGCCTGGCCACGCGCCGCAAGCTCGGCACCGACTCGCGCGCTGTGAATCCTTCCGAATTCCTTTACGTCGGCGCCTAGAATGAAACCGGTGGCCTTTCCTGATTTGACGACGAGTCCGCCTGGCGGCGTGGCAGCCAACTTCTTGAGCTCGTCATCGAGCTCGGTGAGCACTGCGTCGGAGAGCACGTTGACGGTTGAGTCGGCTTTATCCAGCGTCAACCACGCGATCCCGTCACTGCCCAGATGGTAATGCCAGTGGCGCTCGGTTACTGGCATGGACTGGCGACGATTCTAGGCGGCAACTTCGGAAGTCTGGTCGATCTCGAAGTCGCAAACGAGCGGCAAATGATCGGAGAACTTCACGCGCGGTATCGTGAAGTTCGTCACCTGTATTCCCGGCCCATACAGGACGAAATCGAGCTCCTTGCGGGGCGCCTGACTGGGATAGGAAGGCAAGCTCCGAGTGTTCGCGCTGCGCAACTTGGCCGCCTTCATGAAGAGATAAATTTCGTGCTCTCCCCAGAACGTATTGAAGTCGCCCGCGACGATCACCGGTTTTTGCGACGCGACGATGAGGTCGTGCAGATAATGCAGCTGCGTGTGCCGATGCCGGTATTTGAGAGAGAGGTGCACCAGGAAAATTGCGCACTCGTCCAACTCCAACTCGATGATGAGTCGCTTGATGCCCTTCTCGAAATAGTGGAACCGCTCACCCTGAACGCGGGGCGCGGCGAGAAAAGCGTTGGCCTGCTTGCGGACGATGGGCAGATGATGGTTCAGGGAGTTCGCTCCGTATTTGCACTGGTATACGGAGTAGTGACCCAGTGATCGCGCGATCGCTTCGGCTTGATTGACGTTGCGTGTCCGGATCGAGCCGGTGTCGACTTCGACCAAGCCGACGACGTCGGGATCCTGCGCTTTGATGAAATCGATGATGCGCTGGAGATTCGCGCGGTTGCCTAGCAGGTAGCCGGCGCCCGGCAGGGGCCAGTGCAGCGCGGGCCCGAGCCCTACGCCATAACGAATGTTGTAGAAGAGCAGACGCATCCTAAAGCTAGTGTACCGGAGCGAACCCGGTGCGTTGAGAACAATTTCGCGCGCGCCGCGTCCTGAATTGCGAGGCGCAGTTCGTTGCAAATGCTGGTCCGCAGTAGTAGGGTCCAAGCCAACCGAGGATCCAGATCGGAGCATCGATGTCCGAAAAAAACCCCATTCGCGTTTTCGTAACGCACACGTTCTCGGACCATCCCGACTATCACAGAGTCTTCGAGTATCTCGAAAGCGCGCCGAACTTTTTCTACGCGAATTGCAGCGCGCCGCACCGCCCACCGGCCACGGGCGGCAAAGAAGCTCTGAAGGAAGAGTTGCGCACGCAGATCAAGGCGGCGGAGGTGGTCATTGTATTGAGCTCTTTGTATGCGGACCACCAATCGTGGATCACCTATCAGATGGACGCCGCGCAGGCGTTGGACCGTCCGTTGATCGCGCTCGGCGTGTTCGGCAGCGACGCGAAGCTGCCGGACGACATCGCGAAACGCGCAGCCGAGGTGATCGACTGGAACGACCGCCAAATCGTGGATGCGGTCCGAAAGCAAGCTCGCCATGAAAACACTGCGCGCTGGGACACGATCGAGTTCAAGATGCCGTAAGGCATCTGTCGACGTCCTAGACGCTTCAGCCGCGACGAGGAACTTTGCTTCAGGGGCATGACACACCGATCGTCATCGCTCATCGGGGAGCAAGCGGCTACCTCCCGGAGCACACGCTCGAGAGCAAGGCGCTGGCTTACGGCTTGGGCGCGGACTTCTTGGAGCAAGACGTGCTGGCCACACGTGACGCTGAGTTGGTCGTCTTGCACGATCTGTATCTTGACAACGTCACCGATGTTGCCCGGCGGTTTCCGGGCCGGCAGCGAGCGGACGGTCACTACTATGTCGTCGACTTCGACCTGAGCGAGCTGAGGGAGCTCAGAATATACGAGCGACGCCGACCAAACGGCAGCGAGCGGCTTTACGAGCGCCGATTCGCATCAGACACACTGGGCTTTCGAATCGTCACACTGGCGGAAGAGCTGCAGTTGGTCCGGGGTTTGAACCGGTCGACGGGGCGCAACGTCGGCGTGTACACCGAAATAAAGAACCCGCGCTGGCACCTCGAGCACGGGATAGATCTCGCGCGGCTCGTCCTAGAGGTACTGCACGCACATGGCTACCGGAGCGCGCAGGATCCTGTATTCGTCCAGTGTTTTGACGGGTCGACGCTCCTACGTGTACGCGACGAGATGCATAGCTCTCTGCGGCTCGTGCAACTGGTCGAGGACACGTCGCACTATCGTGAGCTCTTGAGCGTAGCCGGGTTGAGAAGAGTCTCTAGCTACGCGCAGGGCCTGGGTCCAGCGTATGCGCAATTGGTCACTTCGAGCGCCGCCGCCGATGGCCGATCAGTGCTTCTCCCGACGCGACTCGCCGCAGACGCCAAGTCCGCCGGTCTACTCTTGCACCCGTACACGTTCAGGCAGGACCAACTACCGCCGTACGCGAACAACCTCGAGGAGCTTCTCGAATACTTTTTGTCGGAGCTGCGCGTCGACGGCGTCTTTTGCGATCATCCCGACGTAGCCATCCGCGTGCGAGATGCGTTATTTGCGAGGACGTGATTATGGGCGTACTTGACGTCGCAGCACGCTTGGAGAATGGCCGAAAAACCGGCGAAACGCTCGACTGAAACCATGTGCCGAGCGGTAGCCAACGTTCGCGGCTACCGCCCGAATCGTGGCGCCGTATTGGAGCAGGTCGCGCCGGGCTCTGAGCATTCTCCATGCCCGCAAGTAACGCAACGGCGGGGACCCGACCTGCCGGTGAAAGCGCTCGGAAAAAGCCGCGCGCGACAGACCAACGCCTTCCGCAAGCTCTTCCACGTGCCAAACACGGCCAGGCTCACGATGGATCAGCTCGAGACTCGCTGTAACGACAGGATCTGTGAGAGCGCTCAAGAAAGCAGGCTGTGAAGCGCCTTCGAGCTGCGTCCTGCGCAGTGCTTCGACGAAAGCGACCTCTGCGAGACGACGCATTACGAACTCGTTGCCCAGCCGCGCGTTGACGATTTCACGATCGAGCATCGCAACGGCGTGGCCGAATTCGGTCTCGTCAGTAAGGTTCCGCGCCTCGACCGTGACCATCGCGGGCAGTTGGGCGGCCAACGGATGCGGCAGCCGTGTTTGCAGCGTGTATGCGCAGCGGAGGACGCGAGTTGGAGTCGTAAGGCTGTTATGTAAGACCCCGCTGGCAAGCAGGAGGACATAGTCGCCCGTCAGGAGATCGCGCTCGCCGCCCTCGGTCGTGACCTTGCACCGTCCCTCGACGACGATGATCAAGGTCGCGCGCTCGGCTCCGATTTCCTCGCGCCTCTGCGTTGCCAACGCGAGCCGCTCGACGACGGTTGCTTGCAGCTGGAGCGCATCCAGCACCTCCGTGAGGATATCGGTCACGGTGACGCTTTAATTGGGTTCGTATTGAACCTGTCGTTATTGGTTTGGAACAAGTATACCCAAGCGGCCCTTACCGTCCGCTAGGCGGCGCGCGCGGCAGTCAAATAGACAGGTCTAGGAAAGTGCCATAGAGTGTCAAAGACCAAATGGAGGTCGCGATGAGGCTCATAGCAGTCAGCTCCTCGCTGCTGGTCGCGGCTTGCGCTAGCAGCCCCACCGACAACTCTCAGCCCGTCGACCGAGCCTGCAGCGTGTCCGAGTGTTTTTACCAGCGCGAAGTCCGTGATTTCGAAGTGCTTGGGGACACCACTCTGATCCTTTATGTGGGCGGTCAGCGCTGCGCTTTCCGGGTAGAGCTCGATGGAACGTTTTGCGACATGACGTTTGCTCCAGAGGTCTACTTCCGCACGCCAGTGGGTCGTACGGAAAGCGCCAGGGTTTGCACTTACGATCGACAGATCGGGGTCGACGGCGGAGTGTTCACGGAGACCGCCCCGCAGCCGGACCCCATCAGCTCACGGCAAAGTCAATGCCGCATTCTCAGCGTCGCATCAATCACCGATGACGAGCTCATCGAGCTGTACGTCGAGCGCGGCGTCGTTGCGCCGCCTCCGCCCATCGGTCCTGGCCAAATCGAAGTAGGGGAGCAGCCGGAAGAGAACGCCGAGGCCGAGCCGGGCGCGACACCGCCTACGGCTGAAGAATCACCCAACGTCGGTCAGGCGGTTCAGTGACAAAGCGGCCCCAATAGGGGCTCCGCTTATCTCGCGCCGGGCAACGTGCAGTTCGGGCGTCGACCCGCGTCCCGCGCCTTGTTGTATTCGACGAGCGCGGGGGTAATGGCTTTGACGATCGAATCCAGCCGCGTATCGTCCGAAGGGTGGCTCGAAAGGAACTCGGGCGGAGCATTCTTGTTGATCGCGCCCATGTTCTTCCAGAGATACATCGCGGCGCGAGGATCGAAACCCGCTTTGGACATATAGGACAGGCCCTGGATGTCCGCCTCGGTTTCCTGCTCCCGCGCGTACGGCAGTGTGCTCAGAATCGTTGTACCGTCGCGAATCATGTCTTGTTGGATGCCCGTCGCGGCCGAACCTAGAAGGATCAGCATGTCGGTACGCGCACCTTTCTTCGCACGGTCCATTACGTGATTCAGCGTGGCGTGCGAAATCTCATGGCCGAGAACCGCTGCCAACATGTCCGGTGTGTCCGCTACCTTCAGCAAACCATTCAACACCGCAATCTTGCCGTCGGGATTGGCGGACGCATTCACGCCGTCGTCATCGAATACGACGACCTCCCAATCCACGTTTGCATACTCGGGACCGAGCACGTCGATCAGCTTGTTGGCGACGCAGCTCACGTACGTTTGGACGCGCGGATCCGGCTCAGTTGGGAGGTGCCGTTTCATCGACAGCCATTCGATGCGCGCCTGTCGGCGAATTTCCTTTTCGCTGACGAAACCGAGCTGGGCCTGAGCAACGCTCAATCCGAACAGGCTCGCTCCGGCGACGATCGCCAGCCACTGAATTCTGCGCAAAGCCTTCATACATCCGTATCCTACGAGCATATTGGCTGAACAGCTTAGATGCATCGCTCAGAATGAAGTTCGTTAAACAATAACACAGGGTCGGCGGCTACGGCCCTGACCCGGGCGGCCGATCCGGTGGCTTCCGCTATTGTTTTGGGCGGTTATTCGGCGAGGAATCGGCCAAGAGGGACCGCCTTTTTCCCCCAAAGCCAAACAGGCTCGCGTCGAGCTTCAGCTGCAGGAACAGGACGCCGTTCATCTCCGGATCGATCAGACGCCCCTTGATCACGGCGTCATAGATGAATTCCGGCATATATGTAACATTCAACGCAACGCGCTTGCCGCCGACCGTCATCGCCGGGAGCAAGCCCGGAAAAGGCTGGTTGTGATTGACGTCCTCTCGGGTCATCACGAAGCCGATGACGCCCACGTCTACGTATAGGTCATCGGAACGCACGCGGAAACGCCTCTTTACGCCACCGCCGGCGAAGTAGGAAGACTCGCCGAAACTGTCCTTGAGAGCGTTGGCCAGAGCGACCTTCACCCAACGCCTCGAGGTATCGAACTCGCGCTCGATCCCAAGCCCCCAGTTTTCCTCGTTCCATTCCTTAGCGGCATCGACATGAAACGATCGGCCGTTGAGAACAACGTCCCAGGCGTCTTGAGCCATCGAAGGCTTGATCAGCCCAACCGACAGTAGGATCGCGATGACGGTTAGCATGCGTCGAGACGGCATGCATACCGTGAGCAAGACCTATGCCAGTTCGACGATTCAATGGCTTGGAGTGATTACTTCACCGAATCTGTAAAAGTTGCCGACCCTCGATTCCGATCTTGGGAGGATAGTTCGTTGGTCGCGCGCCCAGCACGTACATTCGCATAATGCATATTATGTTGAATTACGCATTGCGTGCGGACTTACCATCACGTTGAGACCCTGCTTCACTCAGGCACCGGCGCTTTCGACCCGGCCTCATTCGCCGATACAGTACCGCTCGCACCTGGCTCGCCTGAGATTCGTCGAAAACTCCGATGGCACCACTCGTTCGCTTCGATCAAGTCTCCGTTGCCTTTGGCGACCAGAAGATTCTGGTCGAGGCGATGCTCACGATCGATCCTGGTGAGCGCGTCTGCTTGATCGGGCGAAATGGCGCCGGAAAATCCACGACGCTCAAGCTCATCACCGGCACCGTGGAACCGGACGAAGGCAAGGTCGAGCGGCCCGCTAACCTTCGCATTGGCCTCCTCGACCAAAAACTGGCCGAGGAGTCCCAGCACACCGCACGCGAGTTCGTGGCGCTTGGCATGGCAGCGCAACTTTCGCGTATTGCCGCGTTCGAGAGGCTGTCCGCCGTCACGAGCCCGGATCGTGCAGTTCTGCGGGAAATCGAGGCGTTGCAGCGGCAGATCGACGCGGGTGGCGGCTGGTCGATCGACAGGCAGGTAGACATGATCGTGAGCTCGATGGTTCTTCCTGGCGACCTCAAAATGAGCGAATTGTCGGGTGGATGGCGGCGGCGCGTCGCGCTCGCCCAAGCGCTCGTGTCCAACCCCGATTTGCTCCTGCTCGACGAGCCGACAAACCATCTCGACATCACGACCATCGAGTGGCTCGAAAACGAGGTGAAACGCTTTGCCGGTGCGGTCTTGTTCGTGACGCATGACCGCAGCTTCGTCGAGCGCGTCGCGACTCGGATCGTCGACATCGATCGCGGCAAGCTGCGCAGCTGGCCCGGCGGTTACCGCAACTACCTGCAGCAGAAAGCCAAAAGCATCGAAGACGAAGACCGCCAAAACGCGCTTTTCGACAAGAAGCTCGCTGAGGAAGAGGTTTGGATTCGCCAGGGCGTGAAAGCCCGCGAGCATCGCAACGAGGGCCGAGTCCGGGCGCTCGAGACGCTGCGTGAGGAACGGGCGCAGCGCATCGCACGGCCTCGCGCCGCGCGAATCGTCATCAGCGAATCCGAAGAGCTGTCCGGCCGCAAAGTGATCGAGCTACGCAACGTCTCGCACGCTTTCGGCAAGCATGTCCTATTGGACGGCTTTTCGCTGCGCGTGATGCGCGGCGACCGGATCGGCATCATCGGCAACAACGGCGTCGGCAAGAGCACGTTGCTGCGTATCATGCTTGGCGAGCTGGAGCCGAACTCAGGCGCCGTCAAGCTCGGTACGAACCTAGAGATCGCCTACTTCGATCAACTGCGCCGCGAGCTCGATACGAGCAAGACCGTTGCTGAAACCATCGGCGAAGGACGCGAGTTCATCTCGATCAACGGGCACAAGAAGCATGTGGTCGCGTACCTCACCGGCTTCCTGTTCAGCGCAAAGCGTGCAATGACGCCGATTGCTGCGTTGTCGGGCGGCGAGCGCAACCGCGTGATCCTTGCGAAGCTGTTCACGAGGTCGGCGAATCTCTTGGTGCTCGATGAGCCCACCAACGATCTCGACGTCGAAACGCTCGAAGCGCTCGAGGCACGGCTCCAGGAGTACGACGGAACGTTGATCGTCGTGAGCCACGACCGGCATTTTCTCGACGCAGTCGTGACGTCCACGCTCGTATTTGAAGCGGACGGAGAGATCAAGAGATTCGCCGGCGGGTACAGCGACTGGGCACGCCGCCATCGCCCGCTTGCCGTGACGGACGACCCAACAGAGGTAAGAAAACCGCCCGACTCACCCGGCAGCGACGCTCGCAAAGCGACGACCGCCCGCAAGTTGTCTTACAAGCTGCAGCGCGAGCTCGACGCACTGCCCGCCTTCATCGAGCAGCTGGAAAAGCGGTTGGCGGACCTGCACAACGAGGTTAAGGAACCAGAGTTCTATCGCCAGGCACACGCGGAGGTTCAGGCGAAATTGGCCGAGTTGAGCAAGGTTGAAAACGAGCTCGACGCGGCTGTTGATCGCTGGGGCGAGCTCGAGCAGCAAGCCGACCGGACGGCTCGAGAACCACCCGGGGCCTAGGCGTCATCCCCTTCCGGATCGTTCAGAAAATCGAGATTCGCGCCGAAACCGACGCCGCGGTCGACGATCAGCTCGGTCGCGCGTTGCACTACTCCGGGACCATAGCGCTCCGTGAGCCGGTCCAGCGCGATCTCGAGCCGGCGGTTGCGCTCCGAACCCGTCAACGGCAAGAGCAAGCTGCCCATCGTCGTCAACATCGACCAAATCGTAGGCGGCGAGCCCTACGAGACGGAACGGACCCGGATCCGCGAATTCGCCAAGCAGTGTCCGCGCGGCGGCAAATAGCTCGGCAGCCAAATCCGTCGGCTGGGCCAGCACGCGCTGCCGGGTGAAGATCCGAAAGTCGGTCCGCTTGAGCTTGACGCGCACACCGCGGGCGTGCGCGCCGCGGCGGCGGAGCCGGGCGCCGACCGTTTCTGCGCTGCGGCGCAGGTGCTGCTCGATTGCGGTACGCGTGGACACGTCGACGTTCAAGGTTCGCTCGGATCCCAAGCTGTGAGCGGCCCGCGAGCCTGCGACGCTGCGGGGGTCTTCAGCACTTGCGAGCGCGTAGAAGTGCCGCCCCGCGCTGCCGAGAACGCCGGCCAGGTATTCGGGCTTGCACGCCGCCACGTCGCCTATCGTGTTCAAGCCGAGAGCGCGCAGGCGAAGCTCGGTTTTCGGGCCGGCGCCCCACAGGCTCGCGACAGATTGCGGTGCGAGCCAAGCACGCGCATCGGCGGGCGCTACGACAGTCAAGCCGTCGGGCTTGCAAAAGGCGCTGGCCACCTTTGCCACGTACTTGGTCCCGGAGATACCGATCGAAGCCGTCAACCCTCCCGTCGCCTCGCGCACAGCGTTCTTCAGGCGTCTACCGATGGCTTCCGGCGAGCCGAAGATCTTTTCCGCGCCGCTCATGTCGAGGAAGGCCTCGTCGAGACTCAGCGGCTCGACGTTCGGCGAGAAATCGGCGAAGACGTCCATCACTATCTTCGACACCTGTTGATAACGCTCGAACCGCGGTGGCACGACGACCGCCTGCGGACACAGGCGGCGTGCACGCGCCATCGGCATCGCGCTGCCGACTCTGAACGGCCGCGCTTCGTAGCTCGCGGTCAAGACGACGCCGCGATTACTCGGCGGCCCAACCAACACTGGGCGACCACGCAGCGCGGGATCGTCGAGTTGCTCGACGGCCGCATAAAACGCGTCCATATCGGCATGCGCGATAACCCGTGGCCAAGATAGAGTCATGACGGACTCACCCTCCGCTGCGGAGCTTCTCGAGCTCCTCGATTGAGCGCGGCCAATCCTGCTTCAGTAGGCGCGACAACGCGCGATCCGCCAACAGACGCCCTCCGGTCTGGCAGCGAGGGCAGTAATTCGTCTCGTTGTCGAGTAACGAATGCGCTGAATCTTCGTTCCGCAATTCGGACACGGCGAACCGAAGCGTCCATGCACGGCCATCGCCGCGTGGAACGCTGTCACCTTGGCCGGGAATCGACCGCTGTTTTCCCCGCGCAGACGTTCCGTCCAATCGCGCAGCACGGTACGCGTCGCTTCGAACAGGCGAGACGATTCGTCCTCAGCAAGCTTCGACGTCAGCATGACCGGCGACAAGCGGGCGCGGTGCAGAATCTCGTCGGAGTACGCATTGCCGATTCCGCTGAAGATTCGTGGATCCGTGAGCGCGCGCTTGAGTGTGTGGTTTTCGCGGAGCAATGCCGCGCGAAACGCCTGCGCACTCGCAGTGTCGATTTCGAGGCCGCCGGGATTGTGAGCCTCGAGCTGCGTCGGCCCCACGTACGACGTGCAGAGAGGCGCGCTTCTTCGTACCGGCCTCGGTGAGCTCCAGAGTGCCCGGCGCGAAGGCGAACAAAGCGGCCGTGAGACGGCCTGTCCTCGCGGGCCACTCCGCTCTCCATTGAAACCGGCCCGCAATCATCAAGTGAAAGACGAACCACAGATCCGCCTCGAAGCCGACCGCGATCCGTTTGCCGAGGCGGCGCAAATCACGGATTCGAAGACCGACCGCTTCCGACGGCGCGGGCTCCGCGGTCCGTAGCAGGAAAGGAGAAACGATCCGCAGCCGTTCTAGTCGGTGGCCGAGAATGCGTTCGCGGAGTGCCTCGACGTAGATGGTGATGTCGGGCAGCTCGGGCATGTGCTCATTGGACCACCTGATCGATCACGAGCTCAACGACTCCGCCGTCGGCAGGTCGAAACATTGCTTGCGCAAACCAATCCCCAGGCTGCTCCGTCGGCTCGCCGCTTGCCGAGATCCGGGCGACGAGCGCGAGCTCCTCGTAGCCCGAAAGGGATCGCCCGGGAATCATGCTATTCGCATCGCTTAGCGTGAATTGCCCCGGCAGCGAGCTCGCGGCCGCACGAATCGCCGCGAGCGGCGGTCCGCCGCCGGGCGCTCGTGCAAAAATGAACAGGACGGCCTGCGGGCCGAGCTGATCGACGGAGCGCCCCTCCCCCAGCCGCACGTCGAGCTGCACCGTCGGCCCATTTTGCGGTGACGCGGGGACGGCCTCCGGCGCGGATTGCCCAAGCTGCATCCGGAGCACACTGGCGAGCTCCTCGGGCGGACCGAGCTCAAGCAGCCGCGACCAGCGCTCGCGCCATGCCTCCTCGAGCCCGAGCTCCTGTGCGACGAGCCCCCCATACCAAAGCGCCTTCGGGTTGTTCGGCTCGGTTTCGAGCACTTCTTCGAACAGCCGGCCTGCTTCACCGGTCAGCGTCGCTCGATCTGTGAGCACCATCGACTCGGCGAAAGCGAGCTTCAGCTCGGTATCCGGCATCGGTGTGCGCGTCCAGGCTTCACGGTACGCCGTGCGCCCCTGCGCATACTGGCCGAGCACCATGTAGCTGCGCGCGAGCAGCAGCCAGCCTTCTACATCGTCCGGGTCAGCGCGCATCCGCTCTGCGAGCTGCGCCACGAGACGCCTACCCTGCTCCGCTTCGGCAGAAGCTTCCGGATTCCAGGTGCTGACGGTGAGGTAGAGACCCGCGGCGAGCGGCACGACTGCAATCGCGCTCGCAATCCCGATGATCGACCAACGTCCCTGGGCGCGCCGCTGCCGCCAGAGTGGATAGAGCAAGAAGCCGACTGCCACCGCACAAAGGGCGGCCGCGACCAACCAAAATGTGATCACGCGAGCGGTTCCTCGTCGAGCGGCTGAGAGCTACGCGCTCGCAAGATCCGCAAGAACACCACAGCACCGAGGCCGAGCAGCACGAAGGGACCTGCCCATAGCGCCCACGTGGTTGGGTTCACCCGTGGCCGATACAGCACGAAATCGCCGTAACGCGCGAGGAGAAAGTCGATGACCTCTCGATCGGTGGCTCCTGCCGCCAATTGCTCGCGGATTTCGCGCCGCAGATCGGCAGCTACCGGCGCGTGCGAATCCGCAATGCTCTCGTTCTGGCACTTCGGACAACGCACCTCGCGAATTAGCGTGCGATAGCGATCGTTCAACACCGGATCATCGAATGCGACCTCGGTGTCGAACGCAAGAACCGACGCCGCGGCCAACACCAGTCCCACGCAGAGGATCACGGCCGTCCTCATGGCGTCTCCGGCCCGACCAACGGGCACGGCAAGCTGCCGCATTCTTTCCGAATCAGCGGCACGAAGTCGCGCCGCCAGATCTCGGGCGTCAGCACGGAGATGTGCTTGTGCAGCACGGTGCCGTCACGGCCTATGAGAAACGTCTCGGGCGCGCCGTAGACGCCCCAATCCACCGCGACGCCGCCGTCCGCATCGAACCCCGATTCGACATAGGGATCGCCGAGCGTCCCCAGCCAAGCCAGCGCGCTCGCGCGGTCGTCCTTGAGGTTGAGACCAAAAATCGGTACGCCCGCGGAGCGCGATAGCTCGACGAGAAAGCCATGCTCGTACCGGCACTCCACGCACCAAGTGCCCCAAACGTTCAGCAGCGACACCTGCCCTTTCAGATCTTGCGACGTGACGATCCGCTGCGGGTCTTTGAGGCCCGGGAGGCTGAAGGGCGGCGCCGGCTTGCCGATCAGCGGCGAAGGTACGTAGCTCGGATTCAAACTCAATCCGCGAAAGAAGAACGCGGCAATGACGGCGAAAACGGCTACGGGTATAGCGTATCGCCACACGGCTAGACTCTCTCCGCGACGGGTACCGCGGGTGCCTTGCCGACTGCGACGGCCTCCCGGGCGCTCTGCCGATAACGACGGTCAGAGATCGCGAGTAGCCCACCGAACGCCATGATCAGTGCGCCGAACCACACCAAGCGAATCAGTGGCTTCACTTGCAGACGCACGCTCCACGCTGAGTTCCCGAGCGGCTCGCCGAGCGCGACGAACACGTCGCGGCTCATACTCACGTCGATCGCAGCTTCCGTCATCGGCGTCGGCTGCACGCGATAGATTCTTTTCTGCGGCGTCATGACTGAGATCAAGCGCCCGTCTTTCCGCAGCTCGAACTCGCCCTCGTCAGCGACGAAATTGGGACCTTCGACCGTGCGCACGTCGCGAAATACGAACTCGTATCCTCCGACCTCGAGGCGCTCACCGGGCCGCGCACTGAGATCGACTTCGAGGTTGTAGGCTGACGCGATAGTTGCGCCGAGGATGAACACGCCGACACCGAAGTGCGCGACGCACATGCCGAGATGCGCGCGCGTGAGCGACGGACCCGAGCGGCGAATGAGCCGCACCGCGGGATCGAGCAGAGCCGTTAGACAGACCCACAACCCGATCGCCACGCTCACGGTCGTGAGGACTGAGCTCGCATCGAACAGCGCGAACGGCAGCACGATTCCCATGAGCAACGCGAGCGCCGCCAGCCAACGCAGACGCTTCGCAAGCATCGATGCAGGCGTGCTTCGCCAGACGGAGTGCATGCCGACGCCCACTAGGACAGCCAACGGCAGCATCGGCACGAGGAACATCACGTTGAAATAGGGCGGACCAACCGAGATCTTGCCGAGGCCAAGAGCGTCGATGAATAAGGGATACAAAGTACCGAACAGCACCGCGATCGTCGCAACGACCAGCAGAATGTTGTTCGCGAGCAGGAAAGCCTCCCGCGACAACAATCTGAAGCCGCCCTCGGCTTCGAGGCTGCCGGCACGGAACGCATAAAGCAGCAACGACCCGCCGCAGATCACACCCAGCAGCATCAAGATGTACATACCGCGCGTCGGATCCGAGGCAAACGCGTGCACCGACACCATTACGGGCGACCGCGTGAGGAACGTCCCGAGTAAGCTCAACGAGAACGCGGCAATCGCGAGGAGCACCGTCCAGCTCTTGAAGATGCCGCGCTTCTCGGTCACCGCGAGCGAGTGCAGCAGCGCAGTCGCCATCAACCACGGCATGAACGATGAATTCTCGACGGGATCCCAGAACCACCAGCCACCCCAGCCAAGCTCGTAGTACGCCCACCAGCTGCCGAGGGCGATGCCAACCGTTAGGAACATCCACGCCGCGATCGTCCATGGCCGAGTCCAGCGCGCCCAGTTCTTGTCGAGACGGCCCGTCAACAAAGCGGCCACCGCGAACGCGAACGGAACCGCCATTCCGACGTAGCCGAAGTACAAGCCTGGCGGATGAATCATCATGCCTTGGTCTTGCAGCAGCGGGTTCAGATCGTTGCCGTCGAACGCAGGCGGCGTGAGCCGGGCGAATGGATTGGACGTGAGGAGTGCGAACGAGATGATGCCGAAGCTAACGATGCCGAGCACGCCGAGAACCCGGCTCACGAACTCCTCGGGCTGAGAGCGGCTGCGCCACGCCACGGCGAGCGTCCACATCGCGAGCACCATGATCCACAGCAACAACGAGCCTTCGTGGCCGCCCCAAACCGCCGCGAACTTGTAGTGCAGCGGCAAAGCCGAATTGGAATGCGCGGCGACGAACTCGACGCTGAAGTCATCGGTCACGAACGCGTACGTCAGCACAGCGAACGCCATGCCCACGAACACGAATTGTCCAGCCGCGGCCGGTCGCGCGAGTGCCATCCACTCTGCCTTGCCGCGCGCGGCCCCGATCAACGGCAGCGTTGCTTGCGCGAGGCTGAGGCACAGCGCGAGAACCAGCGCGAATTGACCAAGCTCGGGAATCACTCGGCCACCGTTTCCCGCGCTTTGGCGAGCGCTTCGGCGACTTCCGGAGGCATGTAGTTTTCGTCGTGCTTCGCCAGCACCTCTTCAGCCACGAAATCCCCTTCCCGGCCCAGCCGGCCACGAACCACGACGCCCTGCCCTTCGACGAACAAGTCGGGCAACACGCCCGTATAGCTGACCGGGATCGAGTGAACGTTGTCCGTCACGACGAAGTTGATGGTCAGGCTACCCGGCTCGCGAGTGAGACTCTCTTTGACCACCATGCCGCCGAGACGAAACACGCGATCGGGCGCTTCCCCGGCGGCTATCTGCGAAGGGCTGAAGAAATACAGCAGGTTCTCCTGAAACGCGCGATACGCGAACGCCGCCGCCAGCACCATGCCGGCGAGCACCAGCCCGATTAGCAGCATCCGTTGTGTTCTTGCCTTCATGGCAACTGCCTCACCGTGGGCTGTTTGCGGGGGCGATCCGGCTCACCGGACTCGCGAGCGCGACGCAGTGCTACGACGTGCCGCCTGCGCGCCGACCAGACATTCATGATCAGCACAAGCAGTGTAATACCGTAAGCAGACCAGACGTAAGGCGCATGGCCGCCCATTTGCAGGATCTCAGTCATCGAGCGCTCTCCGCCACCAATTGCTGAATCCATCGTGTGTCCCGCTCGCGTTCGACAATCTCGCCCCGTAGCCGGTTCAGCAGCAGCCAATAGAAGAAAAAGGTGAAGCCCGCAACCATGATGAGAAACGGAATCAGCATGTCAGTCGTCATTGCCGGCCCTTCGTCCAGCGTGATCGTCGGCCCCTGGTGGAGCGTGTTCCACCACGTGACCGAATAGTGAATGATCGGCACGTTGACGACGCCCACGACCGCGAGAATGGCGCTGACTCGGTCTGCTTTGTCTCGGTCGTCGAACGCAGCCCGCAACGCGAGATAGCCCAGGAACAAGAACAGCAGCAGCGTTTCCGACATGATCCTCGGATCGCCCCATTCCCAATACGTTCCCCATGTCGGCCTACCCCAGATTGCGCCCGTCAGCAGCGCACAGAAGGTGAAGGATGCGCCGATTGGGGCCGCGCTCACTGCGACGGCGTGCGCAACCTTCACGCGCCAGATGTAACCAATCCCGCCGGCCACAGCCATCACCACGTACGCCATCATCCCGACGTAGGCGGTCTGCGGATGGATGTAAATGATTCGGTAGACCTCCCCCTGCAGATAGTCCGGGGGCGCAATGAAAAGCCCCCAGAACGCACCGGTAGCGATCAACACACAAGCGACCGCGCCAAGCCATGGGTTGATCCTTCCCGCCAGCTTGTAGACGAACGGCGGCGAGCCGAGCAGATGGAACCATCGGGGCAACCGCATCAAGAAGTCCTCATTCCAGGCCGATTTTCAGGGCGGCCGCGATCGCCCAAGGACCGAGCGAGAGTGCAAGCAGGGCGAGGGCCGCCAATAGGTACAGCGGCCCGGCCGTCGGTTCGCCGTTGATGCTGAGGTCGGTCGCGCGCGTTCCGAAGATCAAGAGCGGGCCAGCGAGCGGAAGCATGAGCAAGCCAGCAATGGAGCCGCCGCGCTTCAAGCTTACCGTCAGCGCAGCGCCGAGTCCAACCAACACGCTCAGCGTCGGCGTGGCTAGCAGGAGCGCGAACGCCAGCGTCGGCAATGCATTCAACGGGAAGTAGTACGAAAGTGCGAGCACCGGCACGAGGCAGATCAGCGGTAGCACGGTGACCAGCCAGTGCGCAGTGATTTTTGCGAGCACCGTGATTGTGACCGGTACCGGGCTCATCATGATTTGCTCCAGGCTGCCATCGTCGGCGTCGGCGCGAAACAGTCCTTCCACGGTCAATAGCGAGGATAGCAACGCCGCCACCCACAAGACACCGGTTCCGACGTCGCGAAGTTGCGACGCCGACGGGGATAACGCGAGCGGAAATAGGGATACCACGATCACGAAAAATATGAGTGGGTGCGCGAGCTCGCTCCAGCGCCGAAAGGCAACGCGTAGATCGCGCCTGAGTACCGCTCCATATGCCGTCACTGGCCGCGCCTCTACAGCTCGATCTGCAAGCTTCCGGACGGTGCCGCAAACTCGTCCGGTTGATGGGTCGCGATCACGGCGGACCCGCCCGCGCGCAGATGCCCCGCAATCCATGCGACGATCAAAGCGCGGCCCTCAGCGTCAAGATTTGTCAACGGCTCGTCTAATACCCAAAGCCGCGCTGAGGAGAGTTTCAGCATCGCGAGCGCCGCGCGCCGCCGTTGGCCGGCGGACAGATAGCGCGCGCGCGTCTCCGCGGCGCGGTCGAGCTTCACCTCGGCGAGCAGTGAGTGGAGCGGCGCCTGTCCGCCGCAAAGGGCCGCGTGAAACTCGAGGTTCTCCCGCACGGTAAGATCCTTCTTGAGGCCCTCCAAGTGACCCCGGTACGCGATCGCTGCGCGCTGATCCGGTGGCAAGGATTCGACTGCGACGCCATCCCAAGTGATGCTGCCCGATGTGGGCGGGGCGAGACCCGCCACCACTCGCAACAGCGTGGTTTTTCCCGACCCATTTGGACCCGTCACGAGAGCGAGCTGTCTCGGATGCAGCTCGAAATCCAAGGCTTCGAGTAGACAACGCTCACCGCGCCAAACCGCGAGCTCGCGGCCGCGCAATACCGGCAGACTGCTCACTATCGTTGCCCCACCCGCTCCAGACCGGCGGATTGTGCCTTACCTCAGTCGATTTGCAAGTGAAGGCGTTAGAGTTTTTCTTGGAATAACAATGATTAACAACACTTATCTTGCATGGGATGCAAGGCATGCCTCGCGTCACATCGGACGTTCGCTTTGAAATTTCACCATAATCCAGGAGTTTACATAACTTTCCTCATCCTCTAGACTGGCGGTCGCCGTGATAAGCCTCCTCATAAAACTCTAATAACTGACTGTAAGAAGAAGGAAAGCGGTAGTGGGAAACACGCAGAGCTCAGTATCTCCGGCGATTGTTTTCGCACGACCAACGGCGGACCAAATCTGGCTCGGGCCGTCTCAGCAGACGGCCCTGAGCCAGCTTTCTCGCAACGCGCGAGCACGCTTCCTCGTCGGATCGGGATCGAGCGGCAAGACCACCGTGCTCAACCATCGTGGCTTCGCGCATGGCCGCGGAGCGCGTGGTCCTTCAGTGCCGAGGTCCGAAAGACGATGCGGCGTCGCTGCTCGCAAGTCTTCTCCTCAGCGCCGACCTCGCGCCTTGGGAGCTCTCTGAGATCGAGCAACGAAACCTGCTCACCGTTTTTCTGCACCAACGCCTCTCGCAAGGTCGGCGCGTCATCGTGATGATCGACGATGCGCACACCTGCAAACCCGCAGCGTGGGAGGAGATCGAGCGGCTGCTGACCTTCAAGATGGACCGCAAGCCCGCGCTGGAATTGCTGCTCGCGGGACCGCCCGCCGTTGTCAACCGGCTCGACTGTACACGCGCGGAGCTGGATCCGAAGAGCATCTACGTTCACGAGCTCCCTCCCCCTTCACCAGACGAGCTCGTCAGCTACATGGGATGGCGGCTCCATCGCTTTGAGATGGACCATCTGATGACACCGGTCGCGAGTCAGATCATCGCGAAGCTCGCCGCGGGGCGTTTCGCGGTCGTAGACGCGCTATGCCAGATGTCGCTATTGCTGGCTCGGCAGGAGAACCTCGAGTGCATAGACGCGCAGGTGGCCCGCCAGGCCGTCACTACGCTCGTCTCCAAGCACGGTGCGAAGCACGAAACGCAGGATGCGTCGGTCGATGACGTCCAGACGCAAGCTCCGCAAGGCTACCTAGTGATCAGCCGCGGCGGAAAGGTGATGGACCGGGCAGCACTCAGCGAGCGAATGCTGCTCGGTCGAAGCGAGCACAACGATCTGTGCTTGGCGAGCCCGTACCTCAGTCGCCATCACGCCGTGATCGTCGGCACGCCCGATGGCTACTACGTCGTCGATCTCAATAGCGTCAACGGCGTTCTGCTGAACGGCAACCCGGTCGAGCGCGCGGTGCTCTGCGATCAAGACATCCTGACGCTCGGGCCATTTCGGCTAAAGGTACAAATACCGGAGTGGATGGCGGACGGTAATCCTTTGCCGAAAACCGAGTCCCTAGCAACGACTGCCGTGATGCCGCCGCCGCTGCCGCAAACGCCGTCGACGATGCGCAGGATCAAATAGCCCCTGGGGGTGTACCGCTCCGGCCCCTCGGCGCGGCACCGCGCTCGCTACTGACCCAGATCCCACTTGAGGTCGATCTTTGCGGAGAGACCGACGCTCTGCTCGATCACCGTTATGCCTGCCTGCTCGATTTCAAGCTGCTCGTCGAGCAGATTCTGCAGCCGAAACTTCAGGCTCAATTGATCCGTGGGGTAGTACGTGTAGATGAAATCCAGGGAGTCGAACGGTTGCTCGAACGCGTCCGGTATACCGTCGCGGCCAGCGAAATACAACCGCTCCCCGAATGTGTTGTAGGCCACTGTGAAGCTATGCGCGCCGTTATCCGAATCGAAGCCAAGCTGCAGGTTCGCGACATATTCGGAGTGCTGCGACATGCTGCGCACATCGTTCGTCACGTTGAAGCCGACGTTGCCCACCGTGAGCTCCGAATCGCTCAAAGTCACGTTCCCGGAGAAGAAGAACGGCTCCAAGAACGCGACATCGAACGTGGATAAGTCCTTCAGCCACTCGACCTCGACACCCGTGACATCGGCTGACTGTGCATTGATGAACGTCAAGGAGATGTTGTCGTCGGTCCCGGCGCCCTGAACCGTCTCGATCGGGTTCTCGATGTCCTTGTAGAACAGCGACACGGTGAAGTTATCGCCGTTACTGAAGAACCACTCGGCGCGCACATCCAAATTCTCGATTGCCGACGTGACGAGATTGGGATTCCCGCGAATTCGCGTCTCGGTCAGCGGATCGATATACGTGGAAGCGGAGATTTCGCGCAGATCGGGCCGCGCGACGGTCTCGCTGAGGCCGAACCGCAACTGGAAGGTTTCGGCCCAAACGTCTTGCATAATGCGCGTTACGGCGATCGCCGGATAAACGTCGTCTTCCTCGAAGACGACTTGCTCGAGCCCGGCAACGTCGCATGGGCTCAAAGCACACTGGCCCTGGCCGACGTCGTATTCGAGCGGATCGATCGGCAGGGACGCCTGATTGAACGCCTCCTGGCGCACACCGCCCGCGAACCGCCAACGCTCGTTAACCAACGCGTCGACTTTGACGTAGCCTCCGTTGTTCGTCTGCGCTGCAAGGTAGCTCTCGGTGCCGATTCCGCCGGAGCTGAGCACGAAGCCATTGACCGGGTTGAGAATGTTCGCATCCGTGAACACTTGCCCTGGCGTGCCTACGAGAATCGGCGTCGCCGCACCCGTCGTGGTGCCGAGCCCGAATTGCGTCTGCGTATAGCTGCGCGCCTTTCGCGACAAGTCTTGGCCGCCGCTGATCTCGAGATCGAGGTCGTCGAACACCCAGGCCCGACTCAAATCCCAGCCGCTGCTATCGACTTCGTCCTGAAGGAACGTGAAGCGGTAGTCCGCCGCAGACGTTGATTGGCGAATGCTCTTCTGCAGCACGTTCCCGGTCGTTGGATCGACGCGGTCTTCCCCCGAGAATTTGATCTCGTTCGGTATATCCGTTTCGGCCGTGGCGTCGGAGTAGTACCACTCGAACGTCGACGCCGTCCAAGAAGTCCCGGTCCAGCCACTGAAATATTTCTTGGGTATCCGCGCCGATCACGTGGCGGCCGCGGATTTGATTCGCTACGAGCTCGCGCTCCTCGAAGCGAATGTCGTAGTCGCGGAGCTGCTGGCCATTGCTGATCTGAAAGTTATTGTTCGTGCGCGTCGAAATCGAGCTCTCGTCCTCGGTGTTGCGCAAATAGAAGCTGCTGGTCGTGAGCTGATGGTCGCTCGTGAAGTTCAACCCGAGATTGAGCACGCCGGTGGCGGAAACCTGATTGATCGTCCGAAACCGGTTCTCCACGAGGTTGATCGGATCGGCGACGTCACGCTCGGTGCGCTCTCTGTTCCTCCAAGTGTTGTCGTAGGAGACTAGGCCGAGGGCGCCGAATTCCCACGATTCCTCTTCGCCGAAAAACCAGCGATTGCCGAGCGAGAACTCGAGCCCACCGTCCGGGGGCAAGGACTTGTTGCCGATTTCGACGTCGCGATTCAGCGAAACCGCCAGGTCGCGATTGATGGCCTCGGCTTCGGACAAGAAGTGAAAATTCCCATCGCCGTCTCAACGTCTGGAGGATATTGGTCGGCGCAAGGTTGCCGCGATGCTCCTGCAAACCGGCCGACAACGCAGCCGGGAACGCGCGCGTGCCGTCGTCCGTGCCCAAGCTGTCGTCGCTACCGCCCGGGTACGTGAAACCGTCTCCGTTGCTCTCGGAGTTCATGCCCGAGCTGATCTCCACGTTCAGTTCCGGACCGTTCGGGATCCCCCTCGTGAGAATGTTGACGTTGCCACCGCCGAACGCCGCGGGTACCTCCGGCGAATAGCCCTTCTGGACGGAAAGCGCTTGGATGATCTCCGTAGGAAAGATGTCGAGCGGAATCACGTTGCGCGTGAGGTCGGGCGACGGCACCTGAGCACCGTTCAGCTGGACGCTCGAATAGCGCTCGCCGAGACCCCGAACGTAAATGAACTGATCGTTCACGAGCGTGAGCCCGGGAATCCGCCGCAGAGCGAGCGAGACTGTGCTGTCGCCGACCCGCGCGATGGCTTCAGCTCCCAGGAAATCCGTGACGACCTCCTGCTCGATCCGCTCCTCGACCACGTCGAACGCCGTGACCTTCTGACGGCCGATCGCAATCACTTCGTCGATCGTTTCGGTGGCCGGCGGCGCCGGTTGTTGCGCGGGTGGTTGCTGCGCTTGCTCTTGACCGAGGGCCGCCGTCGAGAAAGCAGCCGTCGCGAGTACAGCCAAAGGGCGAACTCGCTCAATCATTGGGTTGGTCATTTTTCGATCTCTTCACTCGTGAGCACGACAAGGTGCGGGCGCCCACGCTGTCTCCAGCGCGGATGCCCGTGTTCCTGCGTCGATAGGGGCTACTGCTCCCACCAAGGGGTTATTCCGCGATTGCCCACGCCGATTCCGTATGTCCAATTAAGGGTCCAGTCGGTCGCCGCATTCTGCACTGCGCCGATGTAGTTGTCCGGCACGGGCGTGAGAACGATCGCAGCGCCGGCCGCGCCGTTGATCGTCACCTGACCGGCGGTCGTATCCGCGTCGAACGAGTAAAAGGTTCCCGGCGTCAGCACCCTGACGAGGGGATCCTCCATGAAGGTCGCCGTGATGACTGCGTTAGCCGTGTTGAACGGGTAGGCCCCAGCGCCTGTGTTGGTGATCCACTGTGTTTGAGTGTCAGCGTTGATCGGATCTGTGGCAGTTGGCGTCTGGCAGTTGATGACGGTGCGATTGATCGTCGTTTCGCCAGCGGCCGCGGCATTGATCGTGTCGGGAGTCGATGCGTTGTCGAGTTCCCAGCAGACGTTGGTAGGGGGTGCGTTGTTGCCCTCCTGTGTGCCGCGCCCCGTCTCGATAATGCTGTCCGTGATGATCGCACGCGCGCCGAACCGAATGATCGCGCCTCGTGACTGACCGTGTGTGCCGGGATCGAAGTTCGACATGATGCAGGTCATGTGGCTGATCGTCGGCTTCGTGATTGGCGCAGTGCTTGCGGCCCCGCCCGAAATTCGTCCGACGGCTATGTTGTCGCCTTCGATGCAGTTGTTGCTGTTTTGCGGCGCGTGAATCACGAGCGCGTTCTTGACCGTTCCGCTGTAGCCGTCCGAGAAGTCGATTGAGTCGTCGCGGACAAACAGCGCGACGAGGTTCGTGATATTGACGGCGCCGCCGAAGAACTCGACGCCGTCGTCATAGGTGCTGTAGACCTCGAGGTTCTCGACAATCGTCCCGGAACCCACAGCATTGAACGTGACTCCATTGAGCTCGTCGCCCGGCGCCAGCTCGAAGCCCGTGTGCTTCACGACTACAAATTTCAAGCTGCCGGAACTCTCGGCGTTGTCGTTACCACCGTACTGAGAAGGCCTGCCCTCGGTCTGCACGTGACAGGCGTCGCTGGCGCGCTGAGCGTCCGTGCAGTTATTCGTGATGCCGTTGCCGTTGATCACGATGCCGCCCCAGAGCTGCACGTCGTAGGGTCCGGCTGTGTCGCTCACGGCGTCTGTAAAGCCGGTGAACGTGATCGGCGCGAGTCGAAGTGCCTTCAGCCGTGATTCGCGAGCCGCGATTGATCAGCAGGTAGCGGTTCGAGGCGCTGAAGGCGATCGTGTTACCGGCATCGATGACCAGCGTAGGCCCCGTGCCAGCGGCAGGCGCGACACCGGAGGTGACGTTTTGGCCGACGATCAAGCTGTCTTGAAAGATATGAACGCCGGAGATAAACGGGATTCGCAAATCGACCGTTAGAGGCGTCGCCTCGGAAACGAAATTCGCGTCGTACGTGCAGTTCGTGCCGTCGAAAGTGCCCTGCCGCGTCGTGCCGCCGACGGCATAGGAAGCACAAGGGTTCGCCGCCACCGCCCCCGCCACCGCCACCGCCGGTGCTCGTCGAATTATCGATATTGGTCGGCGCCAGGTTGATGTCGCCGGACTCGCAGGCGGTGACGATCGCCGCGATCGAGGCTAGAGCCAGTAGTTGCTTGATCCTCATAGTATCTCCACGATCAGTTCGCGTTCAAGTCTTGGGTCGACGCCTCCGGCTCTTGTTTCCAAATACCGGATATGGATTGAGTTTTCGGCGGGCGCTTCGGGCGACGATTATCGAAACGTTACGGGCGATATGTTGAAAGAATGTGAAAGTTAGGTTGTCATTTTGTTACGGACGCTCGGCCCCGCTCGCCCGAAGTATTTGTGCGCGGTCGCGGATCGCGTGTAATGCCGCCGAAGCGGTAACCAAACCCGCGAACCGTCTGGATCATGTGCTCGCAACCGAACGGTTCGAGCACCTGGCGCAACCGGCGCACATGGACATCCACGGTTCGGTGGCCGGCTTTGATGTGCTTCGACCATGCACGCCGCAGTAGCTCGTCGCGACTGAACACGCGCCCCTGATTCTCCAAAAAGAACGCCATCAGCCTGAACTCAGTCGGAGCCAAATCGACGAGTTGGTTATCTACGAGTAGGCAGTGGACGCCCTTGTCCAAAATCAGCGGGCCGGCCGTCAGTTGGTCGGGGCGAGCGGTGGCCGGGGGGCGGCGCAAGCAGGCATTTGCGCGCGCAATCAGCTCGGCTTCATTGAACGGAACGCTTAGGCAGTCGTCCGCCCCGAACTCCAAACAATTGACCGCTTCGTGGATGTCGGCTTGGGATGCCCAGACGATGACCCGACTCTGCCGCGTGGCCTCCTGATCGCGGAGCCGGGCAAGAGAATCGCGAATCGGCTTCAGCGCCGTCCACGGCATGAAAATCAGGTCCGGATGACGGGACTCACAGAGCCGCCAAGCCGCTGTGAATTCGTCCGCCTCCTGAACGACATGGCCCGGCGAACTCCAGGGCCTCCCGAGCCGACGCCCGGAGCCCCTCCTCACCGTGGACTAAGAGAACCGCGCTTCCCATGCCCTTCCCAAGGTGCCCTGGTTCCCTGGGAAGTCCAACACGGGCGCTTTGCAGTTGTTTTACGCTCTTATTACAGAACTGTTACGCTACCTCTCGAGAGATACGCCGGAAAATTCCCATGGATGGGCGTGACTTCTGGCGCAAGAGGCGTAAACTGTGCGCCCGGTCACGGTCCTGTCATCCGGTGCGCGGATACTGCGCGTCTCCTGAAGAAAAGCGAATAACCTGACCCGTCCCCTGAGAATGAGCACTACCAAGGCAGCCCGGCTGGCCAGCTTGCCATTATTGACGTCTCCAGTGACGCTCATCGATAGGCCGTCACCGGCCGCGGAAGCCTCCAAGAAAGCGCCTGAAACCGGCGGCTGGGATCCGTACGAGGTCTGGCGAACTCGGGTCTTGCTGCCGCGCCTAAACGACAAAACCGCCGCCGACGAACCGTCGAAGACCCTCAGTCCTGCCGGCTGACTCCGCCGCGACCTCTGACAATTGGTGCCCGGGGCCGGATTTGAACCGGCACGGCCGTTTGTGGCCAGCGGATTTTAAGTCCGCTGCGTCTACCCTTCCGCCACCCGGGCTAGACGGGTTGTTGGGAAGCTGGAGGCGAGGAGCGACTCCACGCTTGGCTCTAGAGCCCTTGCCGTTGCTCGCTTTCGACGCGCCGAGCGACCGACTTACCCCCAGAGTTACCCGCGTTCGCGCGGTCTTACCGCACCGAACGGCGCACGGCATTACATAGCATGGCGGGCTCGCTGCCAAGGCTTGCACCGAAGCAACGAACAGCACTTTGCTGTCTACTTCCGCCTATTTTGGAAGCACGCGAACGGACGCTCACCGCTGAGAAGTGCGGTCTTGCTTCCGGATCTTGGCGGCTCAAGTACGTCTCGTGCAGACGGCGCTTTGATTCGGGACGTTTGTTTTGAGAGGTCGACGTCGTGGCCGCCGTCAAGCCACCATCCGGATAACCGACATGATGACGAGCACGGAGAGGAAAAAACGCAATTCCTAACAGGAATCCATTAATCAAACCAGTGACCGGCCGCGCGTCTTCTTCGCTGAGCGAGAAGACATTGACACCCTCCTCAGCGTCCTCGCTCAGCGCCTCGCTCAGCGTCCGGTGGATGTCCTCGTCGGAGAGATGGCGTAGATCCTCAGTCAGGATGTGGTATTGATCCTCATACTGGGTACCGTACCTTTTTCTCTGAACGTTGCTGGGGCTCACATTTAGACCCTCCCAATTCTTATCCCTCTTATTTCCTGTACGCGACAGCGTGACCGGCCGAGAACGGCACATTTTGTGCCACGTCACGCGCGGGGAAGCGCCTCGGGTCGAGTGCGGTGGACCTACGGAATGGGCACAAGCCGTGAGGCCGGAGTCGGCGGGCGCGTTCTAACTCCGGCGGGTGGACGGGCAACTGGCCTGCACTGCAACTCTTACGATGACGTCGCGTCGCCACGAGCGCGTCGTCCGTGGGACTATGAGCTGTTGGCGACGATGCCTTCGTTATCCTTCGTGTTACCCGACTCGAACTTAGCCGAACTCCTAGCCTTTGTCCTTGAGCGCACCGCTCGACGCCTGCGCTCGCGCATTGTGCGTGCCAGCGCCTATTCGACCACGATAAGGCTGCGATGACCGGCGCGAATGTGATGAGCATCGTCTTCATTGCTGTGCGGCAATGAGCTCCAGACAGTTTGGAGCCCGCCGGACGCCCCTGCTCGCGAGAATGCCGAAGAAGATAACCAGGAACGCCAGAGCGAGCCAAACACGCGAAGGCTCGTAGGGCCGTCGCGTAGAGCGCGGTGGTTCGCTAACCCATGCTCTCCTCCGTTCTTCCTTATTGTTGTCAGGGGATGGATCGCGGATCAGATCAGCTCATTCGCTCGCGTTCGTCCCACGCGTTCTTCGTCGTCGGCGTGGCCTGTGCCCGTATTGATTTGTGAAACGTCGTCTCGTTAGCGTTGCTTTTCATATCCGACCGCACTATTCGGTATCGCGTTGTGGCCGGTTCGAATCTCCTCGTATTGTCCGACCGCGAGTGTCGTGATGTTGTTGGTGTTTGGCGTCGTGCCGACAGCGTGGCTCTTGATGAGGCACTTGAACAGCGCTTCGGCTTTCCCGCAGAGCTCGATCGCGTGGATGGCGTCATCGTTCTTGCTGGCGCAGAGCGAGCTGCGCTCAGCGCGCTTTACGGCCAACCGCAACTCAATAGCCACGCGGATCGCCTGACTAAGTTCATGATGCTCGCCGAGCGATTTCCCCAAAGCGCGGCTCGTGCACAGCGGCGGAGACCCGCATGCTTACGATCAGTCGGATGTGCGCGCGCAATCTTTGTCGACCGCTTTGTTCGCACGCGATGCCGCGGGCGCATGAGTGGGGGTCTGACCTGGCTATCGTCTACTCGTCACGCCGGCGTGCGCGGTTGCTCAGCCGCGCGAGTTTTTCTACGCAGCCGGCGCCGGAGCCGACAACGCGCCATTGTGGCACTCCGATCTGCTGACTCTAAGCATTCTCGCAGGATCGCTTAGCCCGGCCCCGCCTTGCAAAAGCTCGAGAGCGTCTCTGTAGAGATTCGGCACGCAGTATTGTTGGGGCTGTCAACGCGGATCCACGTCGCTCAAAGCAAATGATTTCGAACAAAGCGGGTCAGCGGTGCCCGCATACATTCCTGAACCGTCCACATGCGCCAAGCATCGCGCTCGCCGTGCGCCGACGCGAACGGTTGTTTCTGGTCGGAGCGGGCATAAATCGGGCGACTTAACATCACGTGCGCACTGCGCGTCGGCGTTACTTACACGGAACGCCTTTCGCGGCTTTGAATCTTTGCCAACCACTTGATTCGCATCTCGTGGCACGGCTCGTGCATTTGCAGCTTTAGGAACTACTCACAAGGATGTGCTTCGTGCGTACTGTGAAATTAGGAATCCGCGAGGTCGCAGCGATTGCGGCGGCGGTCTTCAGTTTCCAGGCTCAGGCCACACTCATACTTAATACGGATGTGACCAGCACTTTCGGGCCGTGGCCGGGCACCGCGACTACTGGCACGGCCGGCAACGACCTCCCCGGCGATCCGACCAGTTTGTACTTCGGTCAGCTGGCCGCGACGCAGAGCGGATTCGTCGACTTCTTCTACGTTGGTAATGAAGCAGGCTATGTCAATTCGCTCCTGCTCAACGGTTCTGTTGCACATTCGACGGCAGGGCTCGCAGACAACTTCAACGCGCCATATTCATCGGTCGGCTCCATCGGTGTCGAAGCGGGCGAATTCCTGGACTTCGGTTTTTGCACGAGCGGCGGAGCCTCTGTAGCCGGGTACGGTCGATGTGCCGAGAACGGCGATGCGGACTCGCTCACCGCTCAGTTCAACTACGACGGCGTGAACGGTTATCGGAGCATTGGGTTCCGGCCGCTTACGTCGTTCAGTCTCACCTCAAGCGCAAGGACGTACGGCTCGCTCGCGGACGGGCCTAGCGATCTTTGGATGCTGTTCTGGGACGACTCGGGAGCGCAAAATGACGACGACTATGACGACTATATCGCCGTGACTCGCTTCCGGCCCAACACCGTGAGCGTCCCCGAACCGGCAACGCTATCGCTCCTGGGCCTCGGCTTGCTCGGGATGGCTTTCACAGTACGACGCAGACGCGCCGACTAGGTTTCCCTCCGCATTCACGCTTATCGCTGCACCTGTCGTTAGCTCGCCGCGCTGAGCCGCTGCAGCACACCGAAGGCTTCCAGTGCTATCGAAGTCGTGCGGAGCGCAGCAGTCAAAGTATTTGACGCTTGACCGTGCTTACACGCCAGCGGTCGCGCTTGAACGCGAGCGGCGCGCGGAACTTCGTGATTAGCTGAGTTAAGAGTCCTTCTCGAGTGCGGTTCTGCCGCAACATGATACCGTCCTTCATGCTTGAGCTTCTCGTTCACGCTCGTCGAGGATGGTTTCGAAGCCAGTCGTAGACTTCGACCGTACGGCCAGCGACGGTTTCCCAGCAGAAATCCATTGCCCGGGCCCGTGCGCAACGACCCATGTCCAGCAAGCGCTGGCGATCGACCGTGAGGCCCACGATCGCTTCCGCGAGAGCTCGCGGATCGCGCTTAGGAGTCAAGATGGCGCAATCCTTGGATACATAGTCTCTTACGCCCGCCAAATCCGTCGTCACGGCAGGCAGGCCGCAGGCCATCGATTCGAGCAAGGTATTGTTGGCCGTGCAATCGAGCAGGGGGAACACGAGCAAGTCCGCGCGTTGGTACAAAGCGAGCAACGCCCCATCGTCGATCCCCGTCAGGCATTGGACACGGCGCAGTCCCGCGAATCGGGCAAAGTTGTCCGGCTGAGTGACGACGACAAATCGCACGTCCGGTCGCAATTCGAGCAAGCGTGCCGTCTCCGCTAAGGTGTCGAGGTCGCGCAAGTGCGTCCCTACGAACAAACATTCGAGTCCTTGCCGTATGTCGGTGCGAGCTCCTGCAGGCTTGAAGTAATCGACATCGATGCCGTGCGGGACGAAGAACACGCGATCAGCGCCGACGAACGGAGCAAAGATGTCACGTTGGAGGTTCGACACGACGATGACTGCATCGAGGTGCTCGAGGTGCCTCGTGTCCTTCACGACCTCGGCAAAACGTTCATGCGGCGCATGATACGTGCAAACGATGGAATTTCGTGTCCCGAGCCGCTTGAGCATTCCAAGGTAGCGATAGGAATTCTCGCCGTACAAGAAATGGAATATTCGCCCCCGGCCAGCGAGCCACAGCTTCGCCGCGCTCAACTCGCTAATCAGATTGCGTCGATGGTACCAGCGCGCGCCGGATCTCTTCGTCATGAACCGCAGCACGCGTGCGATCGCTCGCTGGGGAAGCGTAAGACGCTCGGGCAATGCGATTCGGTCCCCGCCAACGTAATCCTCGAGACGACCATATCCTGACACCGCCGCATGTTGAGCCATGCGCAAAGTGACAAGGACCAAGCCGTCGTCGCTAACGCTTTTCGCGGCTGGCGGCGATGGCGTCCGAGGAGAAACGTGCTTCGAGCCTCCGGTGTGCCTAGCCTGGTGGCGCTTCGTAGCGGAGGCTAATGTGAAATCTATCGTTCTGCTCCTCCACTGCGGCGCTATCGGCCCTCTGTACTTCTCCTTCGTTCGCAGAAGGCTCGATTCGTGACGCGCAGTTGCCACTGGATTTCGAGCACGATGGAACTAGTTGGCGGCGACTTTCTCGCGTGCAAGCTGGATCAGCGCTTTCGATTGGCGTCGGTAACACCCGCGTTGCCGCTCTGTCCCTGAAAAGTTGAATGCTCCTTATGCTGTCAACGAAACCGATTCATACCGAAAGCGTATTCGTAATCACATCAGGAATTTACGCTAATCGAGCTCAGCGCCCTTGCCTGAAACCGATGGCAACGACTGGCAGCATGACGAGCGCGAGGGCGGACGAAGCCGCAACTCGCTTTCCTTTTTGACGCTACTCCGCCCTTTTTCTGACCCGCCACGCCGATATAACGTCCCCAAGAGACATATCGAGCGACGGGGGCAGAGTCCGCATCGTTAGCTTTACAGGCCTGCTCTTCTCGAGCTCGATGGAGCCGGAGTCGATCTTCGATTTCACGATGCGCCTGCACAAGCGCATCGATGGCATCCACGATTTGTAGAACCGCGGAGGGCGGCAATTCGATCGCGATTCCCTTCGACTCTGCCGCGCTGATCTCGCTGCGTAACTTGGCCGACATCTCCTGATAGTGGTTATGCATGAGTGCCTCCCCGACCATGCCTTTCTAATCCTTATTGTTAGCAGGGCTACGAAGCGGGACTGTACATTAAATCATTTTTGCTCAAGCCACCGGCGGTAAGCCAAAAGACGACCCCCTCCGGTCGTTTTCTGTCTATTTGTAGACCGCAAGCAACCCATCGCCTTCGCGCGAAACCAGCCGGGGCGAGAGTGTCCCGGCGTTCGCCCCGTCGGGCTAGGCTGGCAGTGAACTAGCTGGGCGGATCGTTCAGACCTTGGCACCCGATCCGCAGTCCGTCGAGGAAACCGCCCCATGCGTGCATCATTGCGCGCCGCTCGGCGAGTCGCTCCGCGCGGTTATAGGCCGCCTTCGTTTTGTTCTTCTCAAGGTGCGCCAACTGCAGCTCGATAACGTCGGACGGATAACCGAGCCTCGTGAAGCAATGTTGACGCAATCGACCGAAACCCGTGTGCCGTCTGCCATCCTTCGAGTAGCCAAGTGACCGCAGGCAGGCGTTCAACGTGTTCTCAGAGATCGGCCTCTCCTTCGAGCGCAACGACGGGAAAAGCCCGGCCCGCGCCGGTAGAAATCAACCATTCGCCCGCTTCCAAATCGAACTCGGACCGCTCCGCCCCGCGCAGCTCGGACGGCCGAACGAATACGAGCGGGGCGAGTTTCTGAGCCGCCATGACAGCCGGCTGTCCCTTGATAGCCGTGGATCGCTCGAAGTAGATCGCCAACACGCTTCTGGTCCGTGATCGCCGCGAAGTGACGGCCGTTAACGGCAGACAATGCGCCCTTGAGATCCTCGCTGGGGTCGCGCTCTACCCTGCCGCTCGCCACGGCGTACCGAAACACACGGCCGCAGAGCGAGCGGACGCTGTGTGCCGTCCCGTGCATACCCTCGATTCGATCGCCGCAGCATAGAGAGCAGCACGGCTGGGGGCTGTGTGAATGCGAGGGATGGAGGCTAGGAGCACCGCCGAAGGATACCCTCTGAGCCGCGCCGGTGCAGCGTTTCTGCCGCGGCGCTCTCTCAGTTACCCCGACAGCTACCCCATTTGCCCCCGCGTCAACGGCTGCTCGAGCTGACAGCACAGCTCAACTGCCTTCCACCAATGCACTATCTTAGTCTCTG
>CAVUTF010000023.1:0-103243 GCA_963744305.1 uncultured Gammaproteobacteria bacterium | reverse complement strand
ACGTCGTCGTGACATTCGAAGCAGTAGCGCGCGACGGTCGCGCTCCTGCTCGGCAATCCCGCGATTCGCGCGAGGGCTCGCAGCCCGCGAGCAGCCCTGCCACGGGCAGCATCGCGAGGCCGCCGGCGAATTTCATAAGCTTGCGGTTTGCATTCCCCTCGATTATAGACATCCGTGAAGAGAGCCTGCGACTAACGCCGGGCGCGGCTCGTGAGCGTTTGCGGCTGCCAACACGAACGCTTGCATTTTCCAGTCGGTCATGGAAAGTGCACGGCGTTGCGACCGTGCTACATAGCAGCATTTCTAATAGTAATAGAACTGTCCTGGTTAGCCCATTTTTCGTCGTGCAGACTAAACTCGAGACCGGCGTCTGACTCCGCCGGCCGCGTAAACGGGGGGTGCACAGCAGAAGTTTTTCGGCAACAGTCGGTCGTACACCGATTCGCGACTGCTTCTGCATCCATTGATTCGAGTAATCGGGGGACCAGACCATGAAGCGATATGACCGCCTAGCAGCGTGCACCAACCTAACGGCGCTCGCATCGACGATCTCGGCGATTCTCGGCACGACCAGTGCCAGCGCTCAAGAGCCCGCGTTGGAAGACGAAATCCTCGTAACCGGCTCGCGCATCGTGCGGCGCGACTTCGACGCCGCAAGTCCGATCTGACGGTCGACACGCAGCGCCTCGAGAACTCGAGCACGATCAGCATCGAAAGCGTGCTGAACCAGATGCCGCAGTTCGTGCCGGAGGGCACGCAGTTCGATTCTCCCAACGTGGATCGGGTGCGTCCGTGCCCGGTACCGCGAGCATCAACCTGCGCGGCATCGGCGCGAACCGCACGCTCGTTCTGGTCGACGGGCGCCGGGCGCAGCCGGCAGACGCCTCGCTGATCGTGAACTTGAACACGATCCCGTCCGCGGCCATCGATCGCATCGAGACGATCACGGGCGGCGCCTCCGCCGTGTACGGCGCCGACGCTCTCGCGGGCGTCGTCAACTTCGTGCTGAAGGACGACTTCGAAGGCGTCGAGATGGACCTCCAGAGCGGCGTCACCGCGGAAGGTGACGGCGAGGAACGCGTTTCACGACTTTGCTTGGCGTCAACTGCTGATCGCGGCAACGTCATGGTCGGCCTCGAGGGGTACAACCGCGAGTTGGTGCTGCAGCGCGATCGCGAGTTCTACCGCAACGGCTGGGCGGATCGACGAACGAGACCGGCGGCTTCTTGAACGCGACGGGCTACTCGCCGGGTCAGGTGACGGTCAACACGAGCAACGTAACCTATAACCCCACCGTCCTTGGGCTCAACCGTCCCTCGCAGGCGGCCGTCGACGCGCTGTTCGCGCCGTACGGCATCACCCCGGGCACCGTGAGCGTCGCAGGCGAAATCTACTTCCAGCCGGACGGCCGGCCGTTCACGCTCGGGGGGCTCAACTACAACGGCCCGATCATGAGCTACGACGCGAACGGCGACGGCTTCGCAGGCGTGCACCGTCAACCGAACGGCAGCTTGCAGCAGGTGAACGTAGACATGTTGGCCGCCACGCCGCTCGAGCGCCGGTCGGTGTTCGGCCGTGCGACGTTGGACATGAACGACAACCTCACGGCGTTCGCGCAGGCGACGTACGCCAACGTCGAGGTCACCACGCGTGGCGGCTTCCCGCCGGCGATCACGGTCTGGCAGCGCCGGTGCCGAACGACGGGCAGCGCCCGCTGCCTCAGGGTCTGCAAGCGCTGCTTGACTCGCGGCCGCGCCCGAGCGAGCCCTGGAACATCTTCCGCGGAATCGATTTCTTGGGCGGGCCGCAGGCGCCGACGACGCAGAACGACGTCTACCAGCTCATGGCCGGTGTCGAGGGCAGCTTCACGAATCGCGATTGGACCTGGGAAGCGTACGTCTCGACCGGTGAGACCAACATTCTGATGTTGTATGACGACCTGCCCTCGCTCCAGCGCTACCAGTTCCTCGTGGCTCAGCCGAACTGGGGCGTCGGGGCGTTCACGCGCGGCCGCAACTACGACGTGACGTGCTGGACGGGCCTGCCGATGTTCGGGACGGTCGATCCGGATGCGGGTTGCCAGGAGGCCATCCAGTCGAAGACGCGCGCGCTCTGGGAGCTCACCCAGAACATCGCCGAGGCGAACCTGCAGGGCGCGATCACGGAGATGCGCAACGGCGAGCTGCGGTTTGCGGCCGGTGTGACCGCCCGCGAGAACAAGTTCCGGTACGAGCCGGGCGGCATCAACGACAACATCTCGGTGATCGAGCAGCCGATCGGTATCTTCGTGTCGAACAACACGGCGGGCTCGACGGAAGTGGCGGAGATTTACGGCGAGCTGCTGGTCCCGGCGACGGAGCGCCTGAATCTCGAGCTCGGCTACCGCTACTCGGACTACGACAGGGTCGGCGGCGTCGACACTTACAAAACGCTCGTCGACTGGTCGGCGACTGACAGCGTCAACGTCCGCGGCGGTTACCAGTTCGCGACGCGCGAGCCGAACACTGAGGAGCTGTTCGCCGGGCCCCGCCTGAATACGGTCTTCGACTTCATCTACGGCGACCCGTGCCAGGTCTCGACGACGGCAACTTGGGGCAATCGTCCACCGAACCAGTGGGGAGCGAACGCGAACCCGAACTATCTACAGGTGCAGGACCTCTGCCGACAAATCATCAATAGGAGCGACACGAACGCGGGCAACGACGGCCTCTCGGCCTTCGACACGAACACCGGCTTTCGCCTAACTACCTCGGAAGCGGTCCGAACGGCTTCGTCCGGCCCGGCCTGCCGTTCTTCCTGGCCGAGAACGAGATTCCAAGGGGCAACCCGAACCTCAGCGTCGAGGAAGCGAAGACCTGGACACTCGGCGTGGTATTCAACTCGCCCGGAAATCTCGAGAACCTCACGGCCTCGATCGACTTCTACAACATCGAGATCACGGACGTGATTGCGACGATCGATTCGACGTTCGTGTACAGCAAGTGCTTCAACGCGGATGGCGTGAGCAACCCCACGTACTCGCTCAACGATCCGGGTAAATACTGCGACCTGATAGGGCGCCAGCCGCAAACCGGCGAGCGCGACACGGTGCAGGCGCCGTACGTGAACTCCGGCACCCTCGAGACCAGGGGCATCGACATCGCGGTGAACTGGACGGGGGACATCGGCGACGGCGGCGGCTCGTTCTTCATCAACAGCCTGCTCACGATCCTCGACGAGTTCAAGATCCAGGACGCCGCCGGCGAGCCGGTGCTCGACGTGCGCGATACGCTGAGCACGACGTACTACGGTGCGCAGTACAAGTACAAGCTCTACAACACGTTTGGCTATAACTTCGCGAATGGCCGAGCGATGCTTGGCCTCAATTGGCGATACCTGCCGGAGATCCGCTCGGAGCAAGCGGCGCGCAATCCCGCGACGACGACGCTAGGCGCCGACTCGTACAACTTGTTCGGCATGTTCGCGCGTTTCTCGATCAACGATCGGCTCGAGCTTCGCGGCGGCGTCGACAACCTGCTCGACGAGGATCCGGTGATCGTGGAAGCACGCCCCGGTGTCGACAGCAACTCCGACATAACGCGCGCGGACTACTACGACATCCTCGGTCGACGCGGGTACATCGCACTGAAGATGAGCTTCTAAAGGCCTACGCATCCGACGCAGGGAACGGCGGGCTTGGCCCGCCGTTCTTTTTGTGCGCCGCGGCAGGGCGCACTCACTTGGAGGTGCAAGTCCTCTACACACCCGACACGGGGAAGTGTTAGCGGAAGGCAAGGGTTCTCTGGGCGACTGGAGGTCTGAAGGAAGCCTAAAGCAAAGCGCTGGCGCGACGAACAGGAAGCGGATAGAGGCGGCACCGCGGGGTGAGCAGGCAAAAAGATGGAAAGCCCGAAACGTGTCCGGAACGCGGTGACGTAGATCCGACGCGCATAAGCGTGAAGGTCAGTGTGCAATACCCGGGGAGATCTGACGGCGTGCCGCTGTGCTACAGAGATCAAGAGATCTTTGGAGGCGCTATCAGAAGTCAGCAGAGGCCGTAGTAGTTGCGCGAGCGACGAAGGGCTGAACGACGACACCGAGAGTAGGACGGATGATCTCGATGCGGACTGCGGAAGCAGAAGCGCCTGTGAGGGCGGCCGAGACGCGAGGCGTGGAGCGGAACTCCGACGCTGCGCCCCTCGGTGCTGAGGTCTGCACGGCGACATCTGGGCGAACGAAATCGAAAGAACCCACGAGCGCTCATGGAGCGAGTGGTTGAACGCAGCAACATGAGGCTGGCGTATCAGCGAGTGGTTGAGAACAAGGGCGCGGCGGGTATCGATGAGATGCCGGTGTCTGAGCTCAAAGACTGGCTCGCAGTGCACTGGCCGAGCGTGAAGAAAGCACTGTTGGAAGGCCGATATTTACCGCAGCCGGTACGAAGAGTGGACATACCCAAGCCCACGGGCGGAGTGCGCACACTCGGAGTGCCGACGGTGGTGGATCGGCTGATCCAGCAGGCGCTGCATCTGGCTCTGCAACCGCTATTTGAACCGCAGTTCTCGGATCACAGCTACGGCTTTCGTCCGGGACGAGGGGCTCATCAAGCGGTGCGCACAGCGCAAGCGTACATCCGTGAAGGTAAGCGCTGGGTGGTGGACATCGATCTGGAGAAGTTCTTCGATCGGGTCGATCACGACGTGTTGATGGCGCGGGTGGCGCGGGGAGTCAGCGATGCACGCGTGCTGAAGCTGATCCGCCGGTTCCTGGAAGCCGGAATGATGGCGAGCGGGAGTGATGGAGGGGCGAACGGAAGGCACGCCGCAAGGCGGGCCGTTGTCGCCGCTGCTGTCCAACATCTTGCTGAACGATCTGGACCGGGAGCTTGAGAGACGAAGTCTCGCGTTCTGCCGCTACGCTGATGACTGCAACATTTACTTGGGCAGTTGCGCGGCGGGTGAGCGAGTGATGAGCGGGATCAGGGTGTTCCTCAAGGATACCTTGCACCTGCGAGTCAACGCACACAAGAGCGCGGTGGCGCGGCCCTGGGAACGGAAGTTCTTGGGGTTCAGCGTCACCGCGCAGCGCGACAGTCGCCTGCGGATTGCCAAGCAAAGCGTGCAACGGCTGAGGCAGCGAGTACGTGAACTGCTGCGCGCAGGGCGCGGCCAGTCGTTGCGCCACACCATTGAGAGGCTCAACCGGTTGCTGCGGGGCTGGATCAATTACTTCCAGCTCACCGCAGACTGGCGGTGTGTTGGTGGAACTGGATGGTTGGCTGCGGCGGCGGCTGCGCTGTGTGTTGTGGCGGCAGTGGAAACGCCGGTTCACTCGGGCGCGCAAACTACGTGCCCTGGGACTGGCGGAGGATCGTGTACGGCTGAGCATCGGGAACGGTCGAGGGCCTTGGTGGAACGCGGGAGCGTCGCATCTGCACTTGGCTTTGCCCGCTACTTACTTCACGTCCATGGGGCTGGTCTCGTTGTTGCGCGAGCAGCAGCGCCTTCAGTGTGTTCGTTGAACCGCCGTATGCGGAACCGCACGTACGGTGGTGTGAGAGGGCCGCGGGGGTAACCCCGCGCCCTACTCGATTGCCGAGGCGCTGCCAGATGACGACCGAAGTGAAACCTGTTACATCTGGCTTTGGAAAATCAATAGTTGGATGCGTCGGTGCACCAGGGTATGAGTAAACCAACGATCTTTCCGTTGTTCTCTACTCCTGTGTACGTCAACAACGTGGGAGATTTCGAGAGACCCGATATCAAGTCTTTAGATTATTCGTCCAGCATCCCCACGGGAGGTTCTTACAACTTTCTGAGCTCGGTCGATAAGAACGTTCTTGATCGCCCGGAATTTAAGCATGTACACAATATTGTTATGAAGGAGGTCAATCTATATGGAAGAGGACTCCTCGCCGTCAATAACAGTATCGAGTTCTACATCACGAATTCGTGGGTGAATATCCATATGCGTGGGCACTCCGCTGGTCCACACATGCACCATAACTCGCTGATCTCTGGGATCTTGTACCTAAAGGTTACAGAAACTAGTGGAGATCTCGTATTTCATCGAGATGTTCATAGTCTGGTCCCGTTTCCACCAGCGCTCGATCTCGATATGGATTCATTCAATCTCTACAACTGCAAAAGTTGGGGCCATAAACCGAAGACGAATGACATCTGCTTGTTCCCATCCGTCGTGTCACATTCCGTCGACCCAAACGAGTCTCACGAAGAGAGATGGTCCTTAGCGTTTAACGTTTTTGTTAGAGGCGACATCGGATCGCTACACAAGCTGAGTATCAAATGATATTCCGCTTTTCCCATCGTCGATCAACAAGAACTGATTCTTGTGGGGTTCGATCGATGCTGCTACGGGGCGGGTGTGCTCGGCTCCGCGGGCGGCGCCGGAGTTTCCGCAGGCGGCAGATCGACGGGCTCCGTCTGCACCATCTCGCGGGCGCCGCGGCGCGGCGTGCGGCGGCCCCGCGATTCGTTCTCGGTCATCGCAATGAGGTCGGCGACCTCGTCCTCGCTGACGGGCACGAACACCCCTAGCTTGCAGACGAACGTCGGGACATAACTGACGCCCACTTGCTGCAGTACGGTGAAACTACTGCCGCTGCAGAGCTCTCGGTTCACGATGTGGTAGTTCAAGATCGCATTGCGGCGAACGGTTGGGCACTGCCGCGGTAGGAGGTTGTGATAAGTCGTGTGGTCCTTCGTCACGAACAGAATATTGCGATCGTCGAGGACCTTGGTTCTTTTGATGCTCGGGTGGTTCAAGCAGGGTTGTGCCACGCTCGTGGGCTTTTCGTCCGCGACGACGTCCATGGGTGATCCGGTGGCACCGAAAGCGATGCACAGCGCGGCCGCGCCGTTTCGCATGATGCTCATGTGCCGCATTTGGGAGTACCTCTTCAGTGGATACTACTACCAATCGCCCGCATTGCTATGACAATCCGAAGTGTTCCGCGCGGGCGTTTAGCACCGCGCGATTGCGGATGAACTGCGAGACGATCCACTTCTCGCCGGATGTCGGCGGCCGGCCGGCGTGCACCATGCGCAAATCGGGCTGGCCGTTGGGGAGCGCATTCACGAAGAACAAACCCTCGCGGCGGCGGCCTTTGTGCTGCACACGGAGTTGCGGGAACTCGGTTTCGCCCCCGCCGTAGTCGTCGTTCAGATAAACGAGAAACGTGATGATCCGCTCCCCGCGCCGCGCGATCTCGTCTTGATAGTTCGCAATGTCCGGGTTCACGAAGTCGTAGTGATTCGTGATCTGCTGGCCGACCGTGTAGTGCAGCACCGTCGGCCCTTCCATGTTCTGTATCGGGAGTCCGACGGCCGCTGCCATGCGGTACTGGAGCGCGATCTGGACCAGGTCGGCGCTCATCAAGTCGAATCCCGCCGCGCGCTCGCTCGATGAGCCAGGCGCAGACTTGATCGGTGACGAACTCCGAAAAGAGCCGGATATGCGGCCGCTCGTGCAGCGGCGTGCCGGGCGGTGCCGTGAGCCAGCCTTTGAAATCGATGCTTTCGGCCAAGCCGCGCCAGCTCAGCGCGTGCCGTCGCGACGGCGTGCGCGCGGCGGCCGTTCAATCCACTACGTAGATCGATACGCCGTGCGTGCGACCTCCGCGTACGGCACCGGACCGACCTTCGCCCGAATCTCGACTTGCGTATGACGCTCGACGGTCGGTTTGGAGGATCCGCTGCCTTCCTCCCCCCAGACCACCGTGACGTCGGTCCCTACATCGGCATGCTCCTGGTCGAGGATCGCGAGCGACAGGATCGAGCGCTCGTTGCTGCTGCATCCAGTCCAGGTGGATATGCCGATAGTCTTGCCGTTCACGAGCACCTTGTCGTACGGCAACGTCGAATACACGGCCGACGGCATGTCCATGTACTTCGCGGGCAGCCCGCCCGGCGTCAGCAGCGAGCGGAAAACTCGCTCCACGTCGTCGGCGTTCCAAGCGAGCGTGACCTTCTTGCGCCGCGGCTTCATCGTCTGCAGGGCGTCCTTGCCGATGAAGTCGTGATCGAATTTCACGATCGATCCATATCCGAGATCATGGGGCGTCAAGTAATAGTCGGTGATATCGTTCGAGTAGAAGCTGCCGCCGAGCGACGCGGTTCCTTCGTAGCTCGCCGCCGGCAACCATTGGCGGTACGGTTTCATCTTGTCTCCGGCGTACACCGCGGGAAGCGGCGACGGAATCCAGCCGGACTCCAACGTATTGCTCGAGTACGCACGCGAGCCCACTTGGCGCAGACCGAAGTCGCGGCCGGCCTCCACGATCGCCGCCTTGACCTCTTCGCCTTCGGCCCACGGCCCGAAAACCTCCCAACCCGGTTGGCCGACCATGCCGTGCCGCAGCGCGTGCACCTTGCGTTTACCGATCTTGAACTCGCCCATGTTGAAGAACTTGATGTCGGGCGGCGGCTTGCCGGTCACTTTCTCGATGACCTTGCCGGCGTTCGGCCCCTGCACCTGGTACCGGTAGACCTTGCGTGGGGCCGCGCCTTGACGCGCCGCGGAGCGCTCATCGCGCTCGAGCTTGGCGTCATAGCCGCCGGTCTCGCAGTGATACTGCACCCAGTTGTGCACGGACGGACGGCCGACCAGATTGAAACGGTCCTTCGCTAGATGAAACAGGACGACGTCGCCGATCACGTAGCCGTCGTAGTTGCACGCGACGAACTGCTTCGCTTTGTCGAGTGCGAAGTTGTTGAAGCTGTTGACGCCGAGGTCCGATAGCAGCTTCAGCGCATCGGGGCCTTCGACATACATGTCGGTCATGTGAAACGACTGATTGAACAGCACGCACGTTTTCTGCCATGCCTGCTGCTCGTCGATCCAACTCGTGAACTCGCGCGGAACGACGGGGTACACGTACGGTCCGATTTGCGAGTTGCGCAGCAAGTCCACCGGGCTGCGGACCGTTTGTAATAGGTCTTCCAAGCTCTGACGACTCATGTTGGGTTCTTCTCCATCACTTTGTGCTCTTGCGTCGGACTCTGGCCGATGCGTTGCGGGCCGCCATCGTAGCAGCGGTCTCGCGAGCCTGGCAGGATCGCGCAATCCAGGTACCAAAGATACTAGGATCGAGTCAAATTGTTCGTAGCACGCTCACGGGCGTGCGTCCGCAAGGTTCGAAAAACTAAAGGCCCACGCCCTTGAACTGCCCGACCCTTCATACTACGTTTCCCAGCATGAGCACATCATCATCGATCTGGACGCGGTTGGTCGTCGGTTCTGCAGCCGTTCTCGCGACGGGGCTGGTCGCAGCGCCGGCAAGTGCGCACCACTCTTTTGCGATGTACGACCAGAGCCAGTCGCTGACGTTCACGGGGCGCATCACGCGATTCATCCCCGGGGCAAACCACGCGCAGATCCTTTTCGAGGTCGTCGGCGAAGACGGCAAGACGCAGCTCGGCGCGGACGGCAAGCCGGTCATCTGGGGCATCGAGATGGGTCCCGCGGCGAACATCGCGCGCTCGGGCGTCACGGTAGCCGCCTTTCCAGAGGGCACCATCATCAGTGCCTCGCTGCATCCGCTGCGCAACGGCAAGACGTTTGGCGCGATGGCACGGGACGGTAGCGGCCTCATCAAATGCGGCACGGAGCTGCCGAAGGGCGGCTGCAACGCGAAGACCGGCGAGGCTTTCCTCACGTCCGGCGACGGCAACGGCGACGCCGACAGCACCCGATAGCGCGCCGCCGCCTCTAGCTCAACACTCCACTGGCAAGGACGCGCTGCACTACGAATCGGTAATGCGTGTCGAATAAGTCCAGCGCGACCTCGGCATTCTTCTCGAGCGCGGCATTGCGAACTTGCAGCGCCCAGTCCAGTTCTTCTCGATCGTGGCCAGACTCGGCGAGATTCCGGTAGCGCAGCACGCGGCGGCTCAGCAAACGGCAGCAGTCGATGAGGTTCTCGGAACGACAGGCCGATATCAACGCTTCGTGATACTCGAGCGCGCGTTCGTCGACGAAAGGTCCGGTCTCCACGGATCGACCGCTGCTATCGAAGCATTGGGCAAGACGGCGATGGGCCGCGAGCACGTCTTCTTCCCAATGGCGGTCGCCATTGAGGATGGACTCGCGGATGCCGATGGCAGTGAGCCAGCCCAGTGTCTTGATCAGATCCAAGAGATCGTCGGCGCTCGCGGGTGCGACGCGATAACCTTGAGGCGCCACGGGGACGACGAGCCGTTCCGCTGCGAGCTGCAGCACGGACTGCCTCACTGACGCGCGACTCGTTTCGTAGCGTTCCGCGAGCGGCAAGAGCTTGAGCTCGCTGTCGGGCGGTAAAGCGCCGCTCAGGATGTCCGCGAGGAGGCGCCGATAGACGCGCGACGCCACGCCCGACGGGCGGCGCCCTGGAATCGGCACGAGTCGCTCGACCGCTGCCATCAGAACTCTTTGATGAAGTCGATTCCCCAGCGGCGCGGCTTGGCTTTGAACACGAAGCCGCCCGGTGAAAACTCCGCGTTGTATTGCACGTCGTTGAAGTTGCGCTGCCAGCCGACGAGCGACCAAGTCTCTCCTTCGATACCGATGCGCCAGTCGAGCAGGTCCACCGGATCACGGACCGTGGAGTTCGCGGGATCCCAATACGTCTTGCCGAGCCGTTGGTAATCCACGCGGGCGAACAGGCTCAAGCCGCTGTCACGGACCGAGCGCCGATATTGGAAGCCCACGTTGGTGGTGTTTTCCGTGACGAGCGGCGCTTGGTTGCCGATGGCGGCCGGCGAGTCGAACTCGACGATCTCGCTGTCGGTGTCACCGTAGCCGAAGAACACGTCGAAGTTGTCGCCGAGATGCGCATTGACGTCGAGCTCGAATCCTTGATAGTCCACCTTGTCGATGTTGCCGAGGTTTTGGGTCGAGTTCGTCGCGATGAACACGAAGAAGTAGGGTCCTTCCGACTCGGTGTCGTAGACGCTGAAGTTCGCGCTCACTCGATCGTCGGCGAACAACGTCTTCACGCCGAACTCGAGCGTCTCCGCGACTTCCGCATCGAACAGATCGCCGACGCCGACGATCCCGAGCGAGGCCGCGAGCGCGCCGACGCCGGTCTGGTTGAAGCCGCCGCTGCGGAAGCCCTTGCCGTAGCTGCCGAACAAGGTGACGTCGTCCGACGGCTGAAAGCGCAGCGCGATCCGCGGTTGCACCTCGTCCCAAGTGTTCGTGCGCACCTGACCCGTGAAGCCCTGCGGAAAACCCGGCACGTTGGGTAGGAATGGCGTCGGCGTCTCCGTTGTCTGCTCGCGCTCGTCCTCGTCGTAGCGCAAGCGAGAAGGAGAGCTCCGTGCGGTCGGTCAAGTCGTAGGCGACCTCACCGAAAACGGCCCAGGCGAAGTTGTCCTGGCTATCGGAGAGGAAGCTCGTCTGAAAGCTGTTTGGGTATGTGACCGTGTCGAACGGAAAATTGCCGCGCGGCGTTTCGTACACTGGGAATGCGCCAAGGCCGCGATCCACGATGTTGCCGGTCGAGATGAATCGATCCGTCGTAATGAAATAGGCACCGGCAATCCACCGGAACTTGCCCTCGTCGTCCGACGTCAACCTGACTTCCTGGCTGACGGTGTCCACCTCGAGAAACTGGCTCTGCGCGAAATCGTCGCCGAACAAGAATTTGAACAGCGATTCATCGATCGGCACGAAGTCGAACTGATCCCCGGTCAGGATTTCCTCGACGGAATCGAAAGACGTGATCGACGTGAACGTTCCGAAGTCCGTGTCGTAATCGAGCTTGAACGACAGTTGCGACAGCTCACGATCGTTCTGGCCGGCGTTGTTGACGCGCACCGGCAGGCTCGTGTCGTTGACGTTGAGCGGATGTGTGGAGACAGGCCGACGATGTTGAAGTACAGCGCCTGCGTGTTGACTTCGGAAGTGTAGTAGCGCAAGTCACCCGTGAGCCGGTCGTTCGGTTCCCAGATTAGGCGCACGCGCGCTGATGTGTCTTTGAACGGATCCGCTTCTTCGCCGAGATACGGGTTGTCGATGTAGCCGTCGGTATCGTAGTAGGACAGCGCAGCGTGATATTTCAGCGTGTCCGAGTCGCCGAGCGGGCCGTCGCCGGAGAGTTGAATCACGGTGCCCGGACCGGAGTCGTAGCCGAGCCGGACTCTGCCGGAGAACTCGTCGCCCGGTTGGCGCGTAGTGATCACGATTGCGCCGCCGATCGCGTTGCGGCCATAGACCGCTCCCTGCGCGCCTTTCAATACCTCGATTTGCTCGACGTCGAAGAGCTCTTGAGTGAACTGCGCCGGATTCGACATCAATACGCCGTCGACAAGCGTTGCCACCGAGGGCTCGCTATTGCGAGCTTGCGAGATACCGCGGACGGTGAGAAACGACGTCCCTTGGTTCTGCGTTTCGACGAGCGTGACGTTCGGTGTCAGCGCCACGAAGTCGCGCGGCCGCTCGATGCCTGCAGAGCGAATGTCCTCGGCATCGAAAACCGACATCGTCACCGGCACGTCTTGGAACGACTCCGCTCGGCGCCGCGCCGTGACGATGATTTCCTCGAGCGCCGCCTGCGCGTGGACAATCCTCGGCACGGTGATGGGAAAAAACAACAGAGTCGACAGGATGATCGGCCTCAAGCGCTCGTGTTTCATGAAGATCTCCGCGCGAATGCAGGCGGTTGCGGGGCTTGTAAAGCAGTTGAGCGAAAGTACTGAAGCTGTGCGACGTTAGCAACGGAGCGAGGCATTGCTATGTTCAAAGCTACTAGCACTCTAGATAACATAATCTTCCGACCGTCGGGCGCTGGCAGCCGTTGGTGCAAAACCACGATCGGTCAGTCGGCGGAGCGGACGCTAGAACCTTTGGCTTTTCGGCCGATCGAGGCGCGCGCGCAGCATCTCGCGCGCTCGGCGCATATCTGCGATCCTTGCCTGAAGGTGGCCCGGCCGGCGTTGGTGGCAGTCGGGGCGAGTGGGGGAGAATGGACACGCAACGGCAGCAGCTGGTCGATTTCCTGAAGGGTTGTCGAGGGCGGCTGTCGCCCGTCGAAGTCGGTCTTCCAGACACCAATCGGCGGCGAACTCCTGGGTTGCGACGCGAGGACGTCGCGGCGCTCGCAGGTGTGAGCGTCACTTGGTACACCTGGCTCGAGCAAGGCCGCAACATCCAGGTTTCGGCCGACGTGCTCGAGCGAATCTGCGCCACGCTGCGGATGTCGGCCGACGAGCGCGAGTATTTGTTCGCGCTCGTGCAGCATCGACCGGCGCCGCCCGTGCGTGCACGTTACGACGCGGTTAGCCCGACGCTCGCGCGGATGCTCGATGCGCTCGCCGTGCCCGCAATCGTGATGACGGTTCGCTGGGATGTGATCGCCTGGAACAAACTCAGCTCGCAGGTGTTCCGAGACTACGACAAGCTGCCGCCCGAAAAGCGCAATCTGCTCCGAATCCTGCTCGTCGACGACAAGTCCTACCAGCACGATCCGGCCGCCTACGAGGAAATGGTGCGGCGGGTACTGTCCAAGTTCCGCGTCGACTACAGCCAATCGCCTCACGATCCTGCGTTCGAGGAATTGATTGCCGAGCTCGCCGCGCGCTGCCCGATCTTCCGCCGGCTGTGGAACAGCCCGGAAGTCAGGGGGCGGTCAGAGGCGATCGCGCATCATCCGCAGCTCGGCGGCATCACGTTCGAGCACTCGTCCTACATTCCCGAAGGCAGCCCGACACTGCGGCTCGTGATATTCGTTCCGTACGACGACGACAGCTCCGCGAAAGTTGCTGCGCTACGCGCCGGGCGGCGCGTCGGCAAGCCGAACTAGAACAACTTTCGGCTCGCGACGGCGCGGAGCACGCGCACACGCCACTATTGCCGGGTTCGCAACCACATCGGTGTTGGAATCACTACTAGCATTCTTGCTGGTCTAGCTCACGGTCGAGCACTGGACGAGAATCGTAGGCGTTTGGTGATTTCTCCCCCTTTGGAAATCCCAGACCACCAACAAAGCCCGGCTTCGCGCCGGGCTTTCTTTTTTGGCGGTCAGTAGACCGCGCATCATCCCGTTAGCCGAGCACCCCGAGGTGCGTCGATTGCGTCGCATGTAGTGTTGCTAAAAAGCTACAGCGACAGATTAAGTCAAGGAAACGGGCCGTGAAAGCTTGACGCTAAGCCAAATGAGAGAGACTATTTAGTTAACTGACCGAACACAAAAAAACAACGACTCAGCGGAACGTTAGGAATACATAACCTACGATTAGGTTAGGGGTTCACTAAAAGCGAGAAGCAATATCAAGGGGGGAGCGTTGGTACGTTGGCCGATGTACGTCGCCGCCATCTTGGGCGCGGATCCCGTGCGACGCTCGTCTCAAGAGGCAGCGCGCAGTCCCGGCGGCCCTCGAGGAAATCATCGTCTCGGCCACGCGGCGCGAGCATAACCTGCAGGACGTGCCTCTCGCCGTCATCGCCTTCACCGGCGAAAATCTCGAACGAGCGCGGCATCACGAGCATGCAGGACTTGAGCTGCCGTTGCGCCGAACGTCGTCGATGCGGGCGGTCCTGGCGAGCAACAACGCGGCGATCTTTCGTGATGCGCGGTATTCCGAACGTCGGCATCGTACATCGATGGAATCTGGCAGAGCGCGGGCTTCCTGGGCAACAGCGGACCCCTGCTGAAAGAGTTCACCGAGCATCGAGCGCGATCGAAGTGCTGCGCGGCCCACAGGGTACCCTCTACGGCCGAGACTCCACGGGTGGCGCGATTCGGATCTTACACGCAGCCGTCCCGCAGACGAGTTTGGCTTTCACGGTAGATCTGTCCCTCGGCAACTATGATCGCCGCGACTTCACGGGAGTCCGTTCGATTGCCGTTCGGCGAAAACTTTCGTACACGCTTTACCGTTGGTAGCTACGACCTCGATGGCTACGTCACGAGCAAGGTCACCGGCTTTTCCACCGGCAGCTTCGAGGACGAAGCCTTCGAAAGCGACATCTTGTGGACGCCTTCGCGACCGCGTCGATGCTTGCGTCTCTCGCGCCAGGACGACGAGATCGTCACCTCGAACACGCCGCGGGTGCAAACCTGGATCGAGTCCAGATGGCGCCTACAACCACGGCTTTCAAGTGGGTCTCGCCGAAGCTAACGATATCGCGAGCGGCGGTCAATTCGAATCCGCCTGATGGCGTCGCGCGGCTTCCCGGGCGGCATCGTTGGAGAATTCGAGATCCACGTCGCGGAATGTACGCCGAACCGTCAGTGGACCGCAACAGACAACGTTTTCAGTGGACCTCGATGTCACCGACAACGTCAACTTCAAATATTTGCTACGGCGACACCGACCTCGACAACCGCATCTACAACGACTGGGCCGGCTCCGAATTCAATTTCTTCATCGACTACTCAACGTCGCGAAGACCGAGCTCGACAGTCACGAGTTCCAGTTCTCCGGCGGCACCGATCGATTCACGTGGGTCGGCGGCGCCTATTACTGGGATCAATGGCGAAGAGTGCGCGGCGTCGAGTGGCGAATGTCGGAGTGGATCGGGCCGGGCGGCGGAGTCTTCGATTCCGGGACTCGATCCCGGCGTTCCGCAGCGTTCGATTATGCGGACGTGCTTGCGGCTCCCGTATGCTCGCGGACGCCGGCCTCTTACGGCCTCGATTTCACCGGCGGATTCAATCCCGGGACTCCGGCCAGACACGTCGCCGCGGCGGATCGCCCGACCGAGGCCGCGTGGCCGTTCCCCTGCGATTGGGCAGGCGGTTTCGGCTGGATCGGCGCCTTGGCGTTTGGCGGCGGAGCGGATCGGCTCAACGTGAATACTCAGGACGGCACTGCGCTGTTCGGCGAGGTGACGATCGGGCTCACCGAGCGGTTCGACTTGACGCTCGGCTATCGCCAGCACGATCAGACGGTCACGAGCAACGCCGTAAATCTCACCGCGGGGATCGCGGCCGGCGTGACGGAACCGCGGCCTGTGCAGATCGAATCGGAGTTCAATAGCGTCGACGCGGCGGTGGCCGGGCCGATCCATCCCGGCAGCACCGACCCGCGCATCAGCCCGTTCGACTTCGACAAGGATACGATGCGGGCCGCAAGCTGGCAATACGATTTCACCGATGACGTTCATGGCTCTACGTCTCTTACACCGAGGGCTTCAATGCCGGTGGCGCCTCGACACGCTTCGAAGATACGGCTGGTCCCGGCGCGTCGCACGTATCAAGCCGAGGATATCACGAACACGAAGATCGGCATTCGGATCGCACCTTGCTCGACGGACGGTTGCGCGCTGAATGCGACCTACTTCTTCACCGAATGGGACAGTATTCAGCTCTATCTTGACGATCCTTGATCGGGTCACCGGTCTGGACCGCACGCGAGGTCTTCGATCCAGAACGTTGCGTACGGGCGAGGCGGAAGGCTGTCGAGATCGAGCGCGAACTTTGCGGCGACGGACAACGTGCTGCTCGGGGCGAACCTCGGCTTTCTCGACACCACGTACCTCGACATACCAGCCAACAGTCCCGGCGCGCTCAACCCAATTCCGGTGACACTGGAGACGCGAGTTTGCGCGGCGCGCCCGAGGAAACGTATCAACCTCGAGCTTTCAGCATACCGCCAGCCTCTCCGGCGGCAGCACGTTCATCACCCGCTTCAACGCCAATTACTTCGGCGCCTATTTGCGTTCCGAGACTGCCGGCTTTCCGGCAGGAGGCCTACGTGAGCGGGAGAACCGACGAAGCGGGTGATTTTTGGACGGTCAACGCGCGCCTTACGTATCAGCCGGCGGCGGCAACTACGAGCTCGCGCTCTGGGACGAACCTGCTGGACGAGTACAACATCAACTCGGGTTTCATGCACGGTATTTGGCAGTTCGACTTCGGCGCCGTCGACCGGCCGCGCGAAGTCGGTATCAAGATGAGGATGTTCTTCCAGTAGGTCAGGCAGGCCCGGCCGGGTTCTTCGTAACCCGGCCGGCCGTCGCCGTCAAGCGCGGCCGCGCGCAGAGGCCTCGGTGATCATGCGACGCGCTTCCGCGGCGTCGCCCCAGTCTCCGATCTTCACCCATTTGCCGTCCTCGAGATCGCGGTAGTGCTCGAAGAAGTGCTCGCGTTCACGTCGTGCGGCGGGTCGCGGCCGATCGGGATCGCGTCGATGCGCATGGACATCACCGTGCAGCTGAGGTGGAAGCTTTCAGTGTACGCCCGAACTGCGCGTTCAAACGTCCGGCAGTCCCTCGAAGAAATCCACGATACCGGTGTGCAGCGAGTATTCGGCGCCGACGACGAGGAGGTCGTCTTTGGCGATCATCTGCTCGAGGATCTCCGAGCCGTGCCGCAGCTGGCTCGCCGAGACGCGCACGTTCGCGCGCACGGCGTCGCGAACCAGTGCATCGTGGTCGCTCGTATGGCTCGTCGCGAGCAGCGGCTCCACGGCGGGACGAACGCGGTCGACGATCGACCGCAAGTTGCGGGATTGGCTGTCCGTCGGCCGCTGCAGCTCCTCGATCGTCGCGAGGATCGCCCCGCACGATGAGTGCCCGAGAACCACGACGAGCTTCGTGCCGAAACGCTCCGCCGCAAACTCGACGCTGCCGACTTGCGACGGCGCGACGATGTTGCCGGCTACGCGGATCACGAATAGATCGCCGAGGCCCTGGTCGAAGACGATCTCGGCGGGGACGCGCGAGTCGGAGCAGCCGAGAATGATCGCGAACGGCGCTTGGCCGCCCGCGAGCTCGACCCGGCGCGTTTGCGTAGATCGCGAGCGGCCCTGAACGTCCGACACGAATCGACGGTTGCCCTGCCTCGAGCCTCGCGAGTGCCTCACGCGCTGCAATCATGGTTCCGCCCTCTCGTGCGGCCGCAAGTTCGGAGCGCATGATACCGGTATGGGTGCGCGGGCGCGCCGCGCGATGCGACGGCCCGGTCGTTGCGTTAAGATCGCCGCTATCGAGTATCCGGGGGGAGACTCCGATGCAAAGCAATACGAAGACCACGATCCTCTACGCCTCGCTGTGGGCAGCGCTACTCGCGATCGCCGCATGCTCGGGGCCTTCCTCAGAACCGCCAGCCGGAGCGGATTCCGCCGCAGGCGGCGGTGCCGCGCCCGGCGCGGGCGTGACGGCGTTCGAAGGCGCTCGTGTCATCGTCGGCGACGGCAGCGGGCCGATCGAGAACGCGACACTCCTCGTGGCGGACAATCGGTTCGTCGCCGTTGGCAGAGCCGCCGATGTGGCGGTCCCCGCCGGCGCGACGCGCGTGAGCCTCGCCGGCAAGACGGTCATGCCGGCGATCATCGATACGCACACTCACTTGAGCGTCGAGCGTGCGCCGCTCCTCGCGGATCTGCAGCGCCGCGCGTACTTCGGCGTCAGCGCGGCGATGAGCCTCGGCTCGGACCCCGATAGCGCGCCGCTCGACGTGCGGAACGAAACGATCCCCGGCGCCGCAGTTTATCGCTCGGCGGGACGCGGCATCACGGCACCGGAGCCCGGCCGCACCGAGGTTCCGCACTGGATCACGACGACCGAGGAAGCGCGGGCCGCCGTGCAGGCCGAGGCCGCGAAGAAAGTCGACATCATTAAAATCTGGGTCGACGATCGCAACGACATGTTCCAGAAGCTCACGCCTGAGCTCTACGGCGCTGTCATAGGGGAAGCTCATGCCAACGGCTTGCGCGTGACGGCTCACATCTTCGAGCTTGCCGACGCGAAAGGATTGCTCCGCGCGGGTGTCGATGCGTTCGCGCACGGCATTCGCGACGTCGACGCCGACGATGAGGTCGTCGCGCTGTTTCGCGAGCGGCCAAACGTCGTGGTCGTTCCGAATCTGCCGGACCGCGGCGTCGCGGTCGACCTGGGTTGGCTGCGCGGCAGCATTCCGGACGAGCAATGGCAGACGCTGCAGGCCGCGGCCACCGACCGTCCCGAAGCGCAGGCCGCGCACGCGATCCAGGCACGCAACCTCGCTCGACTCTCCTCCGCGGGAGTGAGAATCGCGCTCGGCACCGACGGCAACGTGCCGTGGGGACCGCACCTCGAGATGGAGGACATGGTCGCCGCCGGCATGACGCCCAGCGACGTCATCGTGGCGGCCACGCGCAATGGCGCCGAGTTCATGCGACTCACGGATGCGGGCACGATCGCGGCCGGCAAGAGCGCCGATTTCATCGTGCTCGACGCCAATCCCCTCGAGAACATCACGAACACGCGGCGCATCGACGCCGTCTATTTGCGGGGCGCGGAAGTCGATAGGGCAGCGCCGCCGGGCTGAACGTACCCGCGCGACGCGAGGGCGGCGCCGTCAGCGTGCGGTGCGCGCCCGCCGGCGCTCGCTGCTGCGCGCGAGGATCGCGCGCTTGTCTTCGTCGCTGGACGTGCTCCAGGCAATGATCTCCTGGAGCTCGCGCCCGCAGCCGATGCAGACGTTATCGTCGTCGAGGCAGCAGTTGCGAATGCAGGGCGACTCGACATTCGGCGGAACGAACGGTCTCGGGAGGCTCATCGGCACGATTCTGACGCGATGCGCCGCGGGTCGCTACGTCTTGCTGGCGATGCAGGAGTACACCTTCGCCGAGCACGTATGCTCGGGGAGTGCAAGGCAACCGAGAAGCTCCTCCCTGACGAAGTCGAAGCTCGTGCCGCAATAGTCCCGCAGCAGCCTCATCCGGTCGATTCTCGACCGCCACGCGTCGATCACCTCGGGACGCGCAGGTCCGCGGAACGACAGTTCTTCATCCGGGAGCGCAAGCGTTCTCGCTACCCGAAAACCGGCGCGCTCGAGATGATCGCGCAGCTTTCGGCCCATGTGGAAGTCGTATCGTCCGGCCGCAAGCGCACCGGCGGCGTAGCCTCGAAGCAGCGCTTTCGTCGAATCACTCAGCGGCTCGTGCCCGAACAGGTCGTCGATCTCCGTCACCGCGATCCATCCTCCGGTTTTCAGATGGGCCGACCACGCCATTAGACGGGCGGAAAGCTCGGGGAAATACGCTGCGATAAAGCCGCACCACAGACCATCGGCGGCGACTCCGAGATCTCCAGTCGTGCGCAGCTCGGCGCTCCGAAACTCCGCGTTCGGGAGCCCTCGGCTGCGTGCTTCGTGCAGGAGCTCTTCGTTGGCGTCGAAGCCGATCACACGCGCCCCGCGCGCGACGAGCTCGGCGGCGACGTCGCCCACCCCGCAGCCGATGTCGAGCACGGTTTGTTCACGCAGCGACGGCAATGCGGCGAGGACAGCATCCCAATCGCGCCACTCGAATTGCCGTCGGTATTCTTGCGCGAGGCTCATGGGTGGTATTGCGATCACGCGTGCCGATGCTACGGCATCCAGGCGTAGCTGAGCTTCGCGAACACCGTTCGATCGGTGCGAGTGAGGTCGAGCACCTCATCGTCCTCTCGAGCATTGTCCGAATAGCCCACGAACAACACCGTCTGCGGATTCAATTTGTAGGAATACAAAAGCTGCGTGCCGATCGTCAACGTCTCGCTTTCGGTGCTCGGGTCGATAAACGCCGCGACGTTGCGTCTGACGAGCTGGCGCTGGGTCGTGAAGCGCAGAAAGCTGCGCAGGTTGAACTGCCATGTCACGCGCAGATCCGTCAAGTCGGCTTTGAAGATCATCTCGCCGTCGGCGGTGTCGAGCCGCGCGGCCGTGTGCTGCAAGCGCAGGAGCAAATGCCGGTTCACGTTCCATTCGATGTTCGGCCGCAGCCGCAGCTCCTCGGCGAGCCGCGAGTTCGCAAGGTCGAGCTGGTCGCCATCCCGCGCGTACACGTTGATGCTCAACCCTCCGCGCGGCCGGAAATTGCTGAACAAGAACACCGCATGACCGGAATGCAGCTGGCCGTCCCAGTAACGCTTCAGCGGGCCGCCTCCCAGCTGAATGTAGGACTGCAGCGGCCCTTGAAACGAGACGAAAGGTTCCAGCGTGCGGTCGAGCAACTGACCGGCGGCATCGTCCGTCGTCGTGCCATTCAAGCCGACCCTGATTTGATTCCACCGGCGGCCGGGACGTTGCCAAATCCGCGCCGACTCGAGCTGTTGCTGCTCCATGTCGACGCGCGGCACGAATCCGGAATCGGCGCGAAAAGTCGCATCGAAATCCTTGTGTATCAAGTCCGCGAACCACTCGCGGTGGCTGAACGTATAACGCAGCTGCAGCGCGTCGCCGTCGAAGGCATCGACCGGCTGCGCGAACTGTGCAGCCGTTTCTTCGGGATATTCGGTGTCGGAACGCAGCAGCTGAAAGCGCAGGCTATGCCGGTCGCTGATCCTGATGCGGCCGTCGACGCCGGCGACGTCGTTGTGATAGTCATCGCCGCTGCGGCTCGTAAGCAGCGCGCCTACTGTCGATCTGCCCAGATTGCGCGCATACCGCCCAACGAAGGCGTTGTTCGAGATGTCGAGCGACTCCGTCGAAGACCCGAGCGAGGCGGGAAACAAGAGATTCGTGACATCGTCTTCGGCCGCGAACACGCCGAATGAGCTCTGACTCGTTTGTCCCGTGAGCTTCGCGCCGAAGTCGGGGTCTGAAACGGTGCGCGTAAATACCGCCGGGATCGGCGTCGAGAAATAATCGGCTCCTTCTAGGAAGAAGGGCCGCGATTCGGGGTAGAGGAGGGCGAACTGCGTATTGACCTCGAGTTGCGCAACGTCGGCTTCCACTTGGGAGAAGTCGGGATTGAGCGCCAAGTTCGCGGTGAAGTCCTGCGTCAGCGCCCAGCGCACATTCAGGCCGAGCTCGCCGTCAGCGTCGCCCTCAGCCCAAGGATCGACCGCTGGGTTCGGGCGGTGATCGGTGCGCTCTGCAGTGAGCGACGGCACGAGCTCGAGATTCTGCGTGCGTTCGGCCCCTTGCGGACCCCGCATCTGCTCGAACTGGCACAAATAGCAGTTGCGGCCGCGCTCGAGCGGATTGTTCGACATTCGGACGCGGTCGGTGCGCGGACGGAAACGCAGCACGTCAATCCCCCAGAGGCTCTGTCCCTCCGTGCGCGGAAACCGCAGCTGCGAGAACGGGATCGCCATCTCGACGACGAAACCTTGGTCGGTGATCAGGCCGGCGGAGTCCCAAATCGCGTCCCACGATTCGTCCTCGCGGCCGTTCACGTCGTCGTTCGTCAGGTCCATTTGCACGCCAAGCGCGTTCGCGAAGAACTCGTAGCCGTACCGCCGTGAGCCGAACGTGTCGAGCACGACGCCGACGAAGTCGTCGTTGAATCCCGTGTCGCGATCGCGAAAGTATGCTCGGATCGCGCCGGGGTCCGGGTCGCGCGCGTCGAACGCGATCAGGAGCCGCGCGCCGTCCTCCACGAGAAACGCGCGCGTCTCGACAGGCGGCGGCGTGTTCTCGCCGGGAGACGTCTGCACGTCCAGCTCGACGACGAGGGCATCCTGCCAGATCGGATCCCCGAGCTGGCCGTCGATCGCCACCGCTCCGGTGGAGTGAGGCAGTGCGAGGCCGTCCGTGCGCGCGACCAGCGCCGCAACGGGCGCTTCGGGAGCGGGCGGCGCGCCGAAACAGCCGGGCGCGAGCATCGCCGCGCCGCAAGCGAACATCCAAGGCGTCTTGGCGCCGAACAAACGTGCCCCCATGTGATCGTCGGTGCGGCAAACCAACGCGTCGCCGCTTCTTTCGGCGGTGACCGACATCGGCAGCCGTATTGTTAGATGCCCGGTCGGGGCGAACGGTTACACCGGATGGTGCCCCTTCGCGCCGCCGCCGCTGTCTCGGCCATCCTGCTACCCTTTGAAGGCGAAAACTTTCTCGTGCGGCCGCAATCAGATGCCTGTTACATGACCGATCAACAGATCCGCATTCGCGGCGCCCGCCAGAACAACCTGCAAAACCTCGATCTCGATCTGCCGTTGAACGAGCTGATCGTCGTGACCGGGGTCTCCGGCTCGGGCAAGTCGTCGCTCGCGTTCGACACGGTGTACTCCGAGGGGCAACGGCGCTACGTCGAAACCTTCTCGCCGTACGCGCGCCAATTCCTGGATCGCATGGACAAGCCGCAGGTCGACCGCATCGAGGGGATCCCGCCGGCGATCGCTATCGATCAGACCAATCCCGTGCGGACCTCGCGTTCCACGGTCGGCACGATGACGGAGATCAACGACCACGTGAAGCTGCTGTTCGCGCGCGCGGCGGTTCTGTATTGCCGCAACTGCGGGCGCGAGGTGCGCCGCGACGACGCCGAATCGATTCACCGCGAGCTCGCGCAGGAGCCGCGCGTTGGCGGTGCAGCCGCGCGCGTGCTCGTGACGTTCGGGGTAACCGTGCCGGAGAACTTCAGCCGCGACGAAGTCCAGACGTTTCTCGCTCGGCAGGGATATACGAGGATTCGGGCTCGGAGCGAAACCGCCATCGAGGTCATCCAGGACCGGGTCGCGTTCGACGCCGATAACCGCTCGCGGCTGATCGAGGCGCTCGAGACCGCGCTCAAGTTCGGCAACGGCCGCCTCACGGTAAGGCTCGCGGAAAACGAAGACGTCGCGTTCAAGTTCTCGGCGCACCGGCATTGCGCGCCGTGCGATCTCTCCTACGGCGACCCCGTCCCCAACAGTTTCTCGTTCAACTCGCCGATCGGCGCCTGCGAGAACTGCCGCGGCTTCGGCCGCACGATCGGCATCGACTACCGGCTCGTGATTCCGGACGAGGAAAAAACGCTCGCCGGCGGCGCGATCAAGCCGTGGCAGACCAAGAGCAACAAGGAGTGTCAGGACGATTTGCTGCGTTTTGCGAGGGAGCGCCGCATCCCGGTCGATGTGCCATGGAGCGCGCTCACGCCCGAGCAGCGGGCCTGGGTGATCGACGGCGAAGGCTCCTGGCGCCAGCACAAATGGTACGGAGTCAAACGGTTTTTCGCGTGGCTCGAAGGCAAGAGCTACAAGATGCACGTCCGCGTGCTGCTGTCGAAGTATCGTTCCTACGACGCTTGCCCGGTGTGCGCCGGCGCGCGCTTGAAGAACGAGTCGCTCTTGTGGCGGCTCGGCACGCTTGCCGACGCAAATAGCGTGCTTCCGCCCGGCGCGCGGTTCAGAGGGCACGTGCCGGCACTCGACGATGCCGCGTTCGCGGCGCTGCCAGGCCTCTGCCTCCACGATTTGATGATGCTGCCCGTCGACAAGACGCTCGAGTTCTTCGAGCGCGTGGACTTGCCGAAACCCCTAGACGATGCGGCCGAGCTCGTGCTCTCCGAGATCCGCACGCGGTTGAAATACTTGCACGACGTAGGCTTGAGCTATCTCACGCTCGACCGACAATCGCGCACGCTATCGGGCGGCGAGGTGCAGCGCATCAACTTGACGACGGCGCTCGGCACGTCGCTCGTCAACACGCTGTTCGTGCTCGATGAGCCGTCGGTCGGACTGCATGCGCGCGATCTCAATCGCGTGATCGGCGTGCTCACGAAGCTTCGCGACGCGGGCAACACGCTGCTCGTCGTCGAGCACGACGCGCAGGTCATGCTCGCAGCCGACCGAATCGTGGATCTTGGGCCGGGCCCGGGTCGTGCGGGGGGGCGAGTCGTGTTTGCGGGAGCGCCCGAAGATCTTTTGCGAAACGGGGGCTCGTTGACGGCGAAGTACCTGCGCGCCGAGCTTGCGGTCGGCGGCACGCGCGTCGCGCGTCCCGCGGCGGCGCGTGGACCGCGCCTCCGAGTGCGCGCCGCGAGCGAGCACAATTTGCAGCGCATCGACGTCGACTTGCCGTTGAACCGGCTGGTCTGCGTCACGGGAGTGAGCGGCTCGGGCAAATCGACGCTCGTGCAGGACGTGCTCTACAACGGCTTGATGAAGCTCATGGGCAAACCGAAGGATGCGCCGGGGGCGCATGCTGGCCTGGAAGGCGCCGAGCACTTGAGCGACGTCGTGCTCGTGGATCAGTCGCCGATCGGCCGCACGACGCGGTCGAATCCCGCAAGCTTCGTCGGCGTCCTCGAGCCGATCCGCAAGCTGTTCGCGGACGAGCCGCTCGCGCGCGAGCGCGGCTATACGGCGGGAACGTTCAGCTTCAACTCCGGCAACGGACGCTGCCCCGCGTGCTCGGGCAACGGCTTCGAGCACATCGAGATGCAATTCTTGAGCGACGTGTACCTGCGCTGCGCCGACTGCAACGGCCGCCGCTATCGCGCCGAGGTCCTCGACGTGAAGCTCGCGCTCGGCGAAGGCCGCGCGCTGTCGATCGCCGACGTGCTGGATCTCACGGTCGCCGACGCACTCGCGTACTTCGACGGCGTGAAAGACGTGCGCACACGGTTGCAGCCGCTCGTCGAGGTCGGTCTCGATTACCTCACGCTGGGCCAGCCCGTGCCGACCCTGTCGGGCGGCGAGGCGCAACGGCTGAAGCTCGCAGGAAGGCTCGCGGAGTCGGCGCGCAACGATGCGGGGCCGGCCGGCGGCACGCTGTTCCTGTTCGACGAGCCGACCACTGGCCTGCATTTTGCCGACGTCGCGAAGCTCGTCGCCGCGCTGCAGCGGCTGATCGACAACGGCCACTCGGTGATCGTTATCGAGCACAACTTGGACGTGATCGGCGCCGCCGACTGGATCATCGATCTCGGCCCCGAAGGCGGCGCCGCCGGCGGCGCCGTGGTCGCGACCGGTACGCCCGCCGACATCGAGCGCGTCGCCGCAAGCCACACCGGCCGCGCGCTCGCCGCCTACCGCGAAAATCGGGGTCGGGTACCGATTTCGACCGTGCCGGCGGTAGGACGAATCGCCTCGCCGAAATCGGTACCCGACCCCGATTTTCCACAAATCGAGATCGTGCACGCGCGCGAGCACAACTTGCGCAACATCGACGTCGCGATCCCGCGCGACAAATTCACCGTGATTACGGGCGTCAGCGGCAGCGGCAAGAGCACCATGGCGTTCGACATCTTGTTCGCCGAAGGGCAGCGGCGGTACCTCGAGTCGTTGAACGCGTATGCACGCCAGTTCGTCCAGCCCGCCGGCCGCGCCGACGTCGACGCCGTGTACGGTATTCCGCCGACCGTGGCGATCGAGCAGCGCACGAGCCGCGGCGGCAGGAAAAGCACGGTCGCGACGCTCACGGAGATCTATCACTTTCTGCGGTTGCTTTACGTCAAGCTCGGCGTGCAGTACTGCCCCGACTGCAACGTCGCGATCGACGCGCAGAGCGCGGAAGCGATTCACGCGAAAGTGCTCGCCCGCTATCGCGGCAAGCGGATTGGTCTGCTCGCCCCGCTCGTGATCGGGCGCAAGGGGTATTACACGGAGCTTGCGGAGTGGGCCGCGGCCCGCGGTTATCCGGCGCTGCGGGTCGACGGCATCGCGACGCCGACCGAGCCGTGGCCGCGGCTCGATCGCTTCAAGGAGCACGACATCGAGCTGCCGATCGCGAACGTCGAGGTCACGCCCGCGGCCGGCCCGGAGCTTGCGAACGCGCTCGACCAGGCTTTGCGGATGGGACGCAACATGGTGCGCGTGCTGCCGATCACCAAACGCAACGGCAGCGGCGCAGGCGCCGGCGAGCTCTTTTCGACGGAGCGCGCTTGCGGAAGCTGCGGACGCAGTTTCGAGCCGCTCGATCCGCGGCTGTTCTCGTACAACTCCCGCTATGGTTGGTGTCCGAGCTGCTTCGGCACCGGCGTCGAGCTTCGAGGCTTCGACGACGAGCAGACGGGCGAGGAAGCGTGGTGGGAAGAAGCCGAGGCCGACCCGGAGGTCTGCGCGCAGTGCGAAGGGCAGCGCCTGCGGCCGGAAGCCATGGCCGTGCGGTTCCGCGATCGCACCATCGGCGAGCTTACTGCGCAATCCGTGCGGGAGTCGCTCGCGTACTTTCGGCGCTTGAAGCTCAAGGACCGCGAACGCGAGATCGCGCGCGACGTGTTGCCGGAGCTGATTGGGCGGTTGAGCTTCCTCGACCTCGTCGGCCTTTCGTATCTCACGCTCGACCGCGCGGCGCCGACGCTCTCCGGCGGCGAAGCGCAGCGAATCCGGCTCGCGGCACAGCTCGGCTCCAATCTGCGCGGCGTCTGCTACATCCTCGATGAGCCGACGATTGGTTTGCATCCGCGGGACAACGATTTGCTGCTCGGCACGATCACGCAGCTCGCGCAGAAGGGCAACACGATCGTGGTCGTCGAGCACGACGAAGCGACTATCAGGCGCGCGGAGCACATCGTGGACCTCGGGCCGGGCGCCGGCCGCAACGGCGGCGAGGTCGTCGTCAACGGCAGCCTCGAGGATCTGCTCGCCGAGCGCGAATCCATAACGGGTCGAATGCTCGCAACGCCTCCGCGGCATCCGCTGCAGCCGCGCCGAGCCGTCGGCAAACGTGCCGGCACGCAATGGCTTACGATCCGCGGCGCAACGCGCCACAACCTGCGCAACCTGAGCATCGCGTTGCCGCTCGAAAGGTTCGTCTGCGTCACCGGCGTGAGCGGCAGCGGCAAGAGCACACTCGTGCGCGACGTGCTGCACGACAACCTGGCAAGGCTCGTTGCCGGTGCTCGCCGCGGGCGCGCGCCGGCGCTTGCGGGCTGCAAGCGTCTCGACGGTTGGCAAGGGTTGAGCCGCGTGCTCGAGGTGGATCAAGCTCCGATCGGCAAGACGCCGCGCTCCTGCCCGGCTACCTACGTCGGCATCTGGGACCAGATCCGCAAGCTGTTCGCCGCGGCACCCGAGGCACGGCTGCGCGGCTACGACGCGAGCCGCTTCTCGTTCAACGTCGCGGGCGGGCGCTGCGAGGGCTGTGAAGGGCAGGGGCTGAAAAGGATCGAGATGAGCTTCTTGCCCGACGTGCGCGTGGCCTGCGAGCGCTGCGGCGGCGCGCGGTTCAACAGTGAAACGCTCGGCGTCGAATACAAAGGCCGGAACATCGGCCAGGTCCTGGCGATGACCGTGGACGACGCAGTCGGGTTCTTCGCCGCGCACCCGCGGATTCTCCACACGCTCGAGCTCTTGCGCGACGTGGGCTTGAGCTACCTCACGCTTGGCCAGCAGAGCCCGACGCTCTCGGGCGGCGAGGCGCAACGCGTGAAGCTCGTCACGGAGCTTGCGAAAGCGCGCCCGGAGATGCTGCGCTCGCGCCCCACCGAGCCCACGCTCTACGTGCTCGACGAGCCCACGATCGGCTTGCACATCGCCGACGTCGAGAAGCTCACGCGCGTGCTGCACCGGCTCGTCGACGCAGGGAACAGCGTGATCGTGATCGAGCACAATCTCGACGTGCTCGCGGAGGCCGACTGGATTGTCGACTTGGGCCCGGAGGGCGGCGAGGGCGGCGGCAAGATCGTCGCGGAAGGCACGCCGGCGAGCTCGTGCGTCGTAAGACGCACACGGCGAAGGCGCTCGCCGCTTTTCTCGCGAGTCGCCGAGAAGCGGCTGTCGAGCCAGTCCGCGGCGGCCGCCGAGGCCGCCGCGGACGAGCACTGAATCTCGCTCCTTAGAACGCTTTACGCGCGCCGACGACGAAGGCGCGCCCGCGGTTCCAGCGGGGACTTCGATGAGCTCACGTTGCGTTTGCGCGTGACCTTCCAATCGAACGACAGCGACAGGCCTTGCACGCGCGACGGCTACAACTTGTCGTTCAACGCTGCGGCAGAGGAGTTTCTCGCGACGTGTCTCGGCGGACGCGTAGAGCCCGTCGGCGACGATCTCCGCGGCTCGTCGATCACGGTTCCCACCTGCGGCGAGCTGCTGCCGGCGCTACGGCAGCGCTCGAGGCGCCGCGCTAGCCCGGTGCGCGGTATCCTCGGATCGCGATATCGATCCGAAGAGCCGAGCCTCTCAAGGAGTCGCGCCAGAGGTCAAGCGGGTGCTCGTTCGCGCGCGCGATCCTGAAGCTCGACTACGCCGAGCTGCGCCGGCGGCCTCGCTGACACATGGCGCGAGTAGTCTGCTCCTCAGAGGCTCAGCCTGAACCCCGCGGCAAAACGCCGCCCCAGCACGTCGTGGAGCGCGTTGTTGAACTCGCTCGTGCCCGTGCGGCCGACGATAGCCGCCGCATAGGGCGGTTCCTCCTCGAAGAGATTCGTCACGTTGAAGAAGATCTGCCACTCGCGCTGGCCCTCTATCGTGTAGCTCGCATTGAGGTCGGTATAGAAAGCCGAATCGACGGTGTTGTCGTCGATAGTCACGCCCTCGACGCGCGTTCTATCCAGGATGCCCGAGTCGATCCATCGGCCCTGCACGAACAGCGAGAAGGGGCCCCTCGAGTACGTGACGTTGGTCGTCACCTTGTACTCGGGCAGCGAGAATAAGGTGCCGATTTGCGCGGCACGATTGTCCTTGGGCCCGCCTGGATTCTGGATGGAATTCTCGTTGAGCTGCGTCAGGAACAGGCGCCAGCCCAACGATCCGTTGTTTAAGCCCGCGACATAGTTCAACTCGAGATCCGTCCCGCTGAGGCGCTGATTCGCGAGATTGATGAAGAGGTTGTCGACCCGGGCGATCTGGTTGTTGGCGTCGCGATGCACGTACTGACAGAGCGATTGATCGCCGGCAAAGCATCCGTCGACCACATTCTGCGAGGTCAACTGCGCGATAGCGTCGCTCAGGTCGATCTCGTACCAATCGGCGGAAATCGAGAAGCCCTCGAGGCCTACGGGTTGGAAGACCAGACCCACGGTAATCGTGTCGGCTTCCTCGGGATTGACGTTCACATTACCGCCGGAGAACGACGCCGTCGTGACAGTCGCGTTGTTGTTCAGGGGATCCCGAACGTTGGTGCCACCGCGCGTCTGGTCGAAGCGCTCGCGCAGCGTCGCTGCGCGCGTATCGCGCGACCGTGTCGCTCGAACTCGAATAGCGTCGGTCGCCTGCCAGTTGAGCCCGAATTTCCAGGCTTGCACGGAGCCGCTGCCCGAGTAGTCGGCCCATCTCGTGGCGAGGTCGACGTCGAGCTGCTGCACGAGCGACTTGTCCGCGACCAGAGGAAGGCTGAACTCGGTGAAGAGCTCTCTGACGTCGAAGCTACCGGCGATCTCACGCAAGCTGCTGAAGAGCACGCTGCTCGAATTGGTGTCGCCGGTGAAGCCAACGGGCACGTGACGCAGGCCCGGAATGCCGTTCGGCAGGTTCTGCGGTATGAGTCCGCGAACGCCGACGGGCAGAAGGCCGATGGAGCTCAAGAGCGTCCCGTTGACGAGCGCCGGGTACTCATCCGACGGGTCGAGGGTTTTTTGCCAGAGCTCTTCCTTCCGGTACGAGGCGCCGAAAGCCGCCGAGATCGGACCGGCTCCGAAGCCTTCGGCGAGATCGCCCGTGAACACGGCTTCGAAAAAGTCCTGTTGCGTGTCCTGCCGGGCCGTCTTGCCGTCCCTGTCGACGATGTAGGCAGCGGCGGCCGGCGAGATCATGTGCACGCCGCCGAAGAGATTGACCGGCACGCAGTCAGAAAAGTACGTCGGGTTCACGAGCGAGATATTGCAGACCGGAGTTCCTTGCGGACCAACCACGGCATCCATCGCAAAAAATAGCCGATCGACGCGTATGCCGTTCTCCGTCTTGTAGTCTTGAACGTTCTTCCCGAGCTGGTAGTACCCGTCCAATTGCCAGCCGTCGAGGAAACCGTCGCGGCTGAGCTCCTTCTCGAATCCGATCGTCATCGAGCTCAGGTCGTTGTCCGTGATTTGCCGCGAATCGCCGAGCGGCGAATCTGGCGTGTTGAGGCCAAAGAACGCGAAGCCGACGGATTGCCGATTCTCGGCGATCATCTGCTGCGCGAGCGGCGCGGGCAGGAACGCGTTGTTCTGAAAGATCGCCCCTTGCCAAGTGCCGAGAAGCGCGATGCTCTCGCGCCGGTCGCTGTTCTCGGTGTTGCCGAACATGCCCTGCGCGTAGAGGTTCAGGCTGTCGGAGATGTCGTAGTCGAAGTGAACGAAGGCGCTCACGCGATCGTACTCGGGCGCAATTTGCTCGTCGGAGTCCACACCATAGGTCGGCGATTGCGTCGCTGCTGCCTGGCAGTTGCAGCCGCCGATCAATTGACCGACGCCGCTGAATGGCAAAGGCCTGAACGTGCCGTCGGGCAAGAACTCGATATGGTCGAGCGCGGAGCGGGAGTCGTCCCGACTGCGGGCTGGATGAAGATGCCGCCGTTCGTGAAGTTCGTCGGGCTCACGTACGGGCGGATGATCTCGGCCGGACCTCCCGCAGGGCCCGTCACGCGCGCGATTTGCCGGTAGAAGCCGCGGTCCTTGAGAGCATCGAACGTATCGATTGCATCGGCGCTGTAGCCTTCGGCCGAGACGATGATGTGCCCGCGTTCTCCGATGTCCGTGCCGTAGGCGGCGCCGACCTCGAAGTTCTCGCCGTCCCCGTCCATGGTGCTGCCGGCTTGGGAGTGCAGCTTGAATCCGTAAAATTCGGTGTCGAGAATGAAATTGACGACGCCCGCGACGGCGTCCGTTCCGTAGCTTGCGGATGCCCCGCCCGTCACGGTCTCGACTCGGCTGATGAGCTCCTCCGGAAACGCGCTGACGTCGACCGTCCCGAAACGGTTGCTCGGCACGACGCGTCGTCCGTCCAGCAGCACCAGACTCCGGTTCACGCCTGCGCCCCGAAGATTGAGATTGGCTCCGCCGCCGCTCTGGCCGCCCGTGATCTGATCGGGGGCGATGTTGTCGTAGAACTGCGGGAGCGTGATCAGCGATTCGATCATGGTGCCGGGCGCTATTTGGTTGAGCTCCGCGGCGCTGACCATCGTGACCGGAACCGGCGTGTTGACTCCGGATCTGACGATCCGCGTGCCCGTCACGCGAATTTCCTCGACGCCCGAGTCCTGCGCCTCGGCCGCGCCGCCCAAGCCCACCATGACTGCGAAAGCGCAAGCGCTATACGTTGCCGGTACTTTTTTCATGAGTGCTCCCCCGCCGATTCGGTCAAATTGTTTTGGTAGAAGTGCGCCGACGCAACAACGAATGAGCGACAGCCGGGGCCGCGGCACCAAAGGCAACAGTTTCGGGCTCATGATTGGTTTACCTCCCCAGGCTAAGAATGGGTATCCTGCATGCAGAACCCATCCGTTAAGGCGAAAAAGCCTGTTAGTGTTGGCACCTGTTACGTTGCGCAACAGGGTCTCCCCAAGGTTTGTTGTATGCAGACGCTTCGAAACATAGGACGCGCCACGAAGCGCTGTCAAGCCGAACGAGTCGACCGCGACGAATTGATGCGGCGGCGCAACACATGGCATCCGGACCTGGTCGCGTAGCACAATCTCGGTTCGCCCACGCGAGAGGCCGAATGCGAACACCGGACCCCCCGATTCCACTGCCGTTATCGCCAGCCTCGGCACCCCGGGAGAGCGAAGAGGTATCGCAGACGGCGCGCGCGTTCATCGGCGTTCGCGAGCTGCTGCTGCGCGGCGAGTTCGCGCGGGGCGAACGCATTTCCGAGGTGCCGCTCGCGGCGCGTCTCGGCGTCTCGCGGACTCCGATTCGCATGGCGCTCGAGCGGCTCGCTCACGTCGGACTCCTCGACGTCGGTGCAACCGGCGGGTTTCTTGTCCGCGATTCACGATCGACGAGTGCGCGACGCGATCGAGCTGCGCGCGCGTGCTCGAGGGAACGGCCGCTCGGCTCGCGGCGAGCGGCTTCGCGACGACCGCGAGCTCGACGCGGCTGCGCGCTGCTGGGACGCGATCGGCCGCCACGCGCAGCTCACGATCGACTCGTTCGCCGAGTACATGGACGACAACGGTCGTTTCACGCCGCCATCGTCGATCTCGCGAAAAGCGCGATGCTGCGGCGCATGCTTGATCAGCGCGAACTCGCTGCCGTTTGCGGCTCCGAGCGCGATGGTCTTTCCGACCTCGATGTTGGCTGCCGCGGAGGAGACGCTTGCGATCGCGCAAGTGCATCACCGCAGCATCGTCGAGGCGATACAGCGCCGCGAGGGCACGCGCGCCGAGCACCTCGCGCGCGAGCACGGACGCCTTGCATGGCGCGCGTTCGAGCTCGCTCTAGCCGATGAGAACGCGCTGCGTCGAGTGCCGGGCGGGCCGCTGATCAACGTCTCATCGAGCTGAGCGACGCGCGCTTTCAGAGGACTCGGCCAAGAATGGATCGCCGTCGACTGTTGCGCGCTTCGCTCGCTGGGCTCACGGGGTTCGCGGGATTGCTTACATCGATTCCGTTCTTGCGGAGCTTTCGGCCGAGCGCCCGCGCGAAAGCGCTCGGGGATCCGATTGAGATCGACGTGACGAACGTGAGCTCCGGCCGAGTGCAGGCCTATCAGTACCGCGGCGAGACGATTCTCGTGCTGCACCGAACGGAGGCGATGCTCGAACAACTCGCTTTGACACTGGACCGCGCTTTGGATTCGGGTACTGTCGCGGATCCGAGCTACGTCGATTCACGGCATCGCGCGATCGATCCGGCCTATTTGGTGATCCGCGGCGTGTGCACGCATCTAGGATGTGTGCCGCAGCTAAAGGCGGAAGAAGGCAAACGCGTGGTGGGCGACTGGTGGACGGGTGGTTTCGTTTGCCCTTGTCACCAATCGGCTTTCGACTATGCCGGACGGGTAATCCGTGGTCCTGCGCCGCGCAATTTGCCCGTGCCACCGCACCGTTATGCGGGAGCCTCCCGGCTGATCATCGGCGAGGAAACCGAGCCTACGTGAAAGGCGGGGAAGGCTAGTCGAGCACGTGCGTGAGCAGGCCGTCCGCGAGCTTCGGCTCGAACCACGTTGATTTCGGCGGCATGAGCAAGCCCTTGTCGGCGACGGCCATGAGTTGCTCCATACCTGTCGGGTGCAACGCGAAGGCGACGGCGGCGCTTCCCGCGTCGACGCGCGCCGCGAGCTCCGTCAAGCCGCGAATGCCGCCGACGAAGTCGACGCGCGGGTCGGTGCGCGGATCGCCGACGTTCAGGATCGGCGCGAGCAAGCGGTCGTGGAGCAAGCTCACGTCGAGGCTTGCGACCGGATCGTCGGCAGGCGCGCTCGCCGTCATGGAGAGTGCGTACCAACGGCCCGCGACGTACATCACGAACGTCTGCGGCCGTGGCGGGCTCCGCGGCGCGTCGAGCGGCTCGATCGCGAACGACTCGGAAACGCGCTGTAGGAAGGCCTCGGCCGACAAGCCGTTCAGGTCGCGCACGACTCGGTTGTAATCGAGGATCGAGAGCTCGTCGTGCGGGAACACCACGGCGAGAAAATACTCTGAGCTCGACTCCGCGGCCCAGTGCGTTCGCCGCTGCCGCGCAACGCGCGCGGCGGCCGCCGCACGGTGGTGCCCATCGGCGATGTAGAGCGCGTCGAGCGTGTCGAGCGCCTTCGACAAAGCGCCGACTCTCTCCGGCGCCGACACTCGCCAGATCGTGTGCAGCACGTGGTTCGGCCCGATCGCTTCGAACAGCGGCGGCGCGGCGGCGCTCGCTCGGAGCAGCGCACGCACCGCGTCGTTCGCGCGATAAGCGCAAAGCACCGGACCGGTTTGCGCGTTCAACGTTGCGATGTTGCGCACTCGGTCGTTCTCTTTGTCAGGGCGTGTGAGCTCGTGCTTGCGAATGCGATTCGCTTCGTAGGCTGCCACGGAAGCGACACATGCGACGCCGGTCTGCGTGTGCTCGCCCATGCGCAGGCGATACACGTAATACGAGGGCTCGCGCTCGCGCACGAGAATGCCGGAGTCGCGTAAGCGCGCGAAATTCTCCGCGCCTCGAGCGTACGCTTCGTCGGAATGCGACGCGGCGCCGGGCGGCAGATCGATCTCCGGGCGGGAAATGTGCAGGAAGCAAGAGGGTCGATCAGCCGCGAGCGACCGAGCTTCCTCCGTGCTCACCACGTCGTACGGCGGGGCGATGACGGCGGCCGCGTGCTCGGCGGGGGGCCGCAGCGCGGCGAACGGTTTCACGAGCGGCATCGCTAGACGCGCTCGGCCCAGAGGTCGTACGGGTCGGCATCCACGACGCGCGCAGTGACGATCGTGCCGGGCCGCAACATCGGTTCCGCGCGTAAGTAGACGCGGCCGTCGATCTCGGGCGCGTCCCCGGCCGAACGGCCGAGCGCCTGATCCTCTTCGTCGTCGATCTCATCGACGATCACGTCGATCTCTTGGCCGACGCGGCGGCGCAAGCGCCGTTCGCTGATGGCCTGCTGCGCGGCCATGAACCGGTGCCAACGCTCCTCTTTTACTTCCTCCGGCACGGCGTTCGGCAGAGCGTTCGCGGCGGCATTGTGCACCGCCTCGTATCTGAAGCAGCCGACCCGGTCGAGCTCCGCTTGCTCGAGCCAATCGAGGAGCTCCTTGAAGTCCTCCTCGGTCTCGCCGGGGAAGCCGACGATGAACGTCGAGCGGATCGTGAGCTCGGGCACGGCCTGCGCGCCAGGCGCGAATGCGCTGCTAGCGTTTTCGCCTCTGCCGCCGGCCGCCGCATCGCTTTCAAGATCCGCGGGCTCGCGTGCTGAAACGGCACGTCGAGATACGGCAGCACCTTGCCGGCCGCCATCAACGGAATCAGGTCGTCGACGTGCGGATACGGATACACGTAGTGCAAACGCACCCAGACGCCGAGCTCGCCGAGCGCCGCAGCAAAGCTCCGTGATGCGCGCGGCCACCTCGCGCCCGCGCCAAGTGGACTCCGCGTAGCGCATGTCGACGCCGTACGCGCTCGTGTCCTGCGAGATGACGAGCAGCTCGCGCACGCCGGCGCGCACGAGCCGCTCGGCTTCGCCGAGCACGTCGCCCGCCGGGCGGCTGACCAAGTCGCCGCGCAGGCGCGGGATGATGCAGAAGCTGCAGCGGTGATTGCAGCCTTCGGAGATCTTCAGGTACGCGTAGTGGCGCGGCGTGAGCTTGACGCCTTGCGCCGGCACGAGATTCGACGAACGGATCGTGCGGCTGGCGGGACCGCCTCGTGCACCGCGGCCACGACGGCTTCGTACTGATGCGGGCCGGTGACCGCGAGCACGTTCGGGTGCGCGTCGCGAATCGTCTCGGCTCCGGCGCCGAGGCAGCCCGTCACGATCACGCGGCCGTTTTCGGCGAGTGCCTCGCCGATCGCGTCGAGCGACTCCTCGCGCGCGCTGTCGAGAAAACCGCAAGTGTTGACGACGACGACGTCGGCGCCCGCATAGTCGGCGGCGGTCTCGTAGCCCTCTGCTCGCAGCGGCTCGAGAGGATGCGCTCAGAGTCGACGAGCGCCTTCGGGCAGCCGAGGCTCACGAAGCCGATTCTGGGGACGACGGGTATGAAATAACCGAAAGTGCTAAAGGTCCGCGAAAGTGCCATGCGCTCACGGAAAAGGCAACGGAAAATCGAGGTCGCAACGGGAAGTGCGGCGTCAGGCACCGGGTCAAGAGGCACCGATTTCCGTCGCCACGTGTGGGATGCGAAGGTCGGCACCGGCAGCGGTGCCTGACCCGGTGCCTGACCCCTCGTGCTTTACCTAAGGAGTGTGTTGCGACCACAATCGAATCCTGCAAGGGCGTGAGAAAGCAGGCGGTAAATGGCCGCGGAAGCGAATTGGCGCGAGCTTCAGGCCGAGGTCGGCAGCGAGCTCGGCGTGTCCGAATGGTTCCTGATCGACCAAGAGCGCGTCGACCGTTTCGCCGACGTGACGCTCGATCACCAGTTCGTGCACGTTGACCCCGAGCGCGCGCGCGCCACGCCGTTCGGCGGCACGATCGCGCATGGATTGCTGACGCTGTCGTTGATCGTGCATTTGTGTCTGCCGTTCGTGCCGAAGCTGAAAAACACTAAGATGCTCGTGAACTATGGCTTCGACAAAGTGCGTTTCTCGGCGCCCGTCAAAGTCGGCAATCGCATCCGCGCGCGCGGCAAGCTCGCCGACATCGCGGAGCGCCAGCCGGGCCAGGTGATCATGCGGCTCGACGTGACGATCGAGATCGAAGGCGAGGACAAACCCGCGCTCATCGCGGAATGGTTGAGCTTGCATGTCGTGGCGTGAGCACGTGGAGACAGGGATCGGCGTCGCGCTGAGCGCGGCGCGTGCGAGCGCGGTCGTCTCGTTGACGACGCTCCTCGCGTGCACCGAGCCTGCTCCCCCGCAAGCACCGCCGGCCACTCCGTCCACGCCGCCGACGCAGGCCGCGCCGGAAGCGCGCTCGCCGATCGATGCGGCGGCCGAACGCGCCGCAGCGACGATAGGCGGCGAGCAGCTCCGCGCCGTCATCGCCGAGATCGCCGACGACCGCTACGGCGGCCGCTCGCCCGGGTCTGCCGGCGACATGATGACGCGCACTTTTCTCGCAGCGCAGCTCGAGCGGCTCGGCTTCCAGAGCGGTGTCGCCGGCGGCGGCTGGGAGCAGCCCGTGGAGCTCGTCGGTGTCGCAGCCGCCGCGCCGCCGACTTGGCGCTTCAGCCGGGGTGAGGAAGCGATCGATCTCACGCTCGGCCAGGATTACGTCGCCGCGAGCGGCGTGCAGGCCGAGCGCGCCGAGCTCGCCGACAGCGAGCTCGTCTTCGTGGGCTACGGCATCGAAGCCCCGGAATACCAATGGGACGATTTCAAAGGAGTCGACGTCAGCGGCAAGGTGCTCGTGGTGCTGAACAACGATCCGGATTGGGATCCGGCGTTATTCGCCGGCACCGAGCGCCTCTACTATGGCCGCTGGGTCTACAAGCACGAAAGCGCGGAACGGCAAGGCGCGGCGGGCGTAATCATCATTCACACGACACCGTCCGCGGGCTATCCGTGGCAGGTGGTGCAGTCGTCGTGGAGCGGACCGCAGTTCGAGCTGCCGGCGACGGGCCCCAGCAGTCTGCAGGTGAAAGCGTGGGTCACGGAAGACGCCGCGCGGCGTTTGCTCGGGCCCGGGCAGAATCTCGAGTCGCTGATCGAGCAAGCGAAACGCCGCGACTTCATGCCCGTGCCGCTCGGCATCCGCACGTCGCTCGCGTTCCGCAATACTCTGACCCGCACGCAGTCCGCCAACGTGCTCGGCGTCTTACGCGGCAGCGACCCCGAGGTCGCGGACGAGTACGTGATTTATTCGGCGCATCACGATCACCTCGGCGTCGGCGAGCCGAATCCGGCTTCCGACCCGAACGACAAGATTTACAATGGCGCGCGCGACAACGCGAGCGGCGTGAGCATCGTCCTTGCGATCGGCAACGCCTACGCGAGCCTCGCGCAACGGCCGCGGCGCTCCATCATGCTGTTGTTCGTAGCCGCCGAGGAGCAGGGGCTGCTCGGCTCCGAGTACTACGCCACGCGTCCAACCGTCCCGCCCGGCAAGATGGCTGCGAACGTCAACTACGACAGCGGCAACATCTGGGGACGTCACTCGCGACATCACCTACATCGGGCTCGGCAAGTCGAGCCTCGATGACGTTGCGATGACCGTCGCCGCGCATCAAGAGCGCACGCTCAAGGGCGATCAGTTCCCCGACCGCGGTGCGTACTACCGCTCGGATCAATTCAATTTCGCGAAGATCGGCGTCCCCGCGTTCTATTTCAGCTCCGGCACGGATTTCGTGGATCGTCCGGCCGGCTGGGGTGCGCAGCAGATCGACGCGTACACCGAGCGCGATTATCACCAGCCGAGCGACGAGCTCACGCCCGATTGGAACTTCGACGGCATGGTGCAAGACGCGCAGTTCGGTTTCTTGGCGGGTCTGATCGTCGCAAACGCCGACGAGCTGCCGGCGTGGAACCCGGGCAACGAGTTCGAGGCGGCGCGTGCGGCCGCGATAGCCGCGGCACAGTAGCGGACGTCCCTTAGCTCGGCGCGCGCGTTGGACCCTATGCCGAGATTACGTATGTATCAAGTCGACGCGTTCACGGGTCGGCTATTTGGCGGCAATCCGGCGGCCGTCGTACCGCTCACGAAGTGGCTAGATGACGCGACGATGCAAGCAATCGGTCAAGAGAACAATCTCGCCGAAACTGCATTCTTCGCGCCCTCGAAGCAGGGCTTCAAACTGCGCTGGTTCACTCCGACCGTCGAAGTGAAGCTTTGCGGGCATGCAACGCTCGCATCTGCATTCGTGCTGTTCACGGAGCTCGAGCCGGGACGGCGTGATGTGAAATTCGAAACCAAGAGCGGCACGCTCACGGTGCAAGCGGTCGAGGATCGACTCGTCATGGATTTTCCGCGTTGGACGCTCGCAGCAACCGAAGATGTGCCGAAAACTCTGCTCGACGGCCTGAACGCAAAACCGACGAGCGTTTCCACGACGGACGGCGGCGGCAACTATTTCGTGGTATTCGAAAGCGAGGCCGCCGTGCGCGCGCTCGAGCCGGATTTCAACGTGCTCAAGACGCTCAATGCCGGAGTGATCGTCACCGCGCCGGGAGAATCCTCCGACTGTGTGTGCCGATATTTCGCGCCAGCGTACGGAGTCGACGAGGATTCGGGCACGGGCTCGATTCACTGCGCGCTCACTCCATACTGGGCCGAACGCCTGCGCAAGAACACGGTGCATTCGCTGCAAGTGTCGGCGCGCGGCGCGGAGCTGAAGTGCGAGCTCAAGGGCAACCGCGTCGAGATTGCAGGTCAAGCCGTGAAGTACCTCGAGGGCTGGATCGAGGTTTGATGCCCGCTGAGTGACTCGAGAGCGACATGCCGGTCCGCGGTTTCGATCACTACAACATCAGAGCGCCCCGTGAGCTCTTGGATCGCCTGTGCGCGTTCTATTGCGACGTCGTCGGTCTCACGGTCGGCGCCCGCCCTCCGTTCACGCGGTTCGGTTATTGGCTGTACGCGGGCGATCGACCCGTGCTGCATCTCGGTGAAGCCGCGGCGCACGAAACATGCGCGGCCGACGTCTCGGGCACATTCAATCACGCAGCTTTCGACTGCACGGATCGACGGGCATTCGAGCGCCGACTGACTCAGATGCAGGTGCCTTATCGAACGGCGGAAGTGCCACTGACGGGCCAGGTGCAGTTGTTTTGCCGTGATCCAGCGGGCAACGGCGTCGAGCTCTGCTTCGCAAGCGACGATGGCGCCGCGCCGTGAGCGCCTCCGGCAAGCTCGAGATTTAGGGCACCGTCACGCTCGACCGGGAGGGTCCAATGGAGCAGACCGCGATCTTCGGACCGTTCTTCGCAACGATGTTGCTGACGTTGTGCGTCTGGACATACATGTACGTGCGGCGCATCGCGTTCATCAACCGCAGCCAACTGCCACCGCAAGATCTCGCGGTCCCCGGTGCGCTCGCGCGCCTGTCGCCACCGGCCGTAGCGAATCCGTCCGACAATTTGAAGAACCTGTTCGAGATCCCGGTCATTTTTTACGCACTCGTTCTATTCTTGTTCGTGACGAGCGCGGTGGATGGAATCTATCTGGCGGCGGCGTGGGTGTTCGTCGCGTTCCGCGTCGCGCACAGCATCGTGCATTGCACTTTCAATCTCGTGATGCTGCGCTTTTATCTTTATCTCGTCGCGACGTTGGCCGTGTGGTTCATCCTCGTGCGTGCCGGTCTTGCGTATCTAAGCCTCGGTTGACGAAGCGGCGAATCGCATCGGAGGTCTCATGCTCGCGTTCATCGTTCACTTAGTTGTCACGGCCGTCCTGTTGCTCGTGGTCGCCAACGTCGTTACCGGGGTGGAAGTGAAAAGCTTCGGCTCGGCATTGATCGGCGCGCTCGTCTTCGGCCTCGTGAACGCGCTCGTGCGGCCGGTGATGATCTTTCTCACGTTGCCGTTCACGATCGTGACGTTCGGGTTGTTCCTGTTCGTCGTCAACGCCTTGATGTTGTGGCTCGTCAGCGCAATCGTGCCCGGAATCCGCATAAACGGCTTCGTGCCGGCATTGCTGGGCAGCCTGTTGTTGACGGTACTCAACATCGTCGTCGAATTCCTGATCCCGGGCATTTGAGAGCTGACTAGTTCAGATCCGGCGTCTGCAGCAGCGGATTGTGCCAAGCCTTGTTCCGCACGTGCGTGCGCGATTTGATGCGCCAGCCTTCCGCGGTCTTGACGTACACGTCCTCGTAGCCGCCGTGACGCGTCACGCTGCCGGGGCCGTTCATACCGAGTTGCACCAGGTAGATTCGGCCCCGTGCTCCTTCGGGCGAGACCGTGATCTCGTGATTCAGCATCAAATGGCTCCAGTCGGTCCAGACCAGCTTCGTCTTGCAACCGCGCGTGCCTCCACCGACTAGCTCCGCGAGCGCGTCGCGCCCTTTTGCGAGCACTCGGCCGCCTTGCCCGTAGCCAGCATCGGAGTTCTTGTCCGTGAACGTGCCGTCGCTCGTGAAGAGATTCGCGTAGTCGTAGCCGTTGTTCGCGCAGGTATCGATGCCGTAGGCATAGCGATTGATGAGCTGCGTGATCTCTTGGTAGTCGAGTGCGGTCAACGCGGCGCCTTGCGCGTTCGCAACGGTCGCTATGTCGCTGCGGCCCGCAAGATAGGCGAACGTGCAGAGCGCGAGGACGAGCGCGGTCGTGAGCTTTGCGTTCGGCATGACGGTTCCTTCGGCGAGGGTGTGGGAAGCATTCTAGATAAGGTGTCGGCAGGAGCGTAGCCGGCGCTTGGCCGCACCTGCTGCGGTCAGTATGCTCATGCACCATGCGGCCGAGCCGTCGTCGTTGCGTCCTTCGAGTCTGCGCCGTTGCCGCGCTCGCAGCCGCGGCGGCGGACGGTTACGCGCAGTGGATACGCTATCCGACCGCGGGCGCGCCGCGTACGCCGGACGGTGACGTCGACACAGCCGCGCCAACGCCGCGAGCGCCCGACGGCAAGCCGGACCTTTCCGGGATCTGGCAAGCCGCGAGCGATCCCAAGGGTCGCGCGGGCGGGATCGAGGGCATCGTCGCGCCGCGCTACCTCATCGATATCACGGCGGACTACGCGCCGGCCGACGTTCCATTTCTGCCGTGGTCCAAGGCGCTATACGAAGAACGCAACGCCCGCGCGCGGATCGACAATCCGTTGATAAAATGCCTGCCCGCCGGCGTTCCGCGCCTCATCGCTTATACGCATCCGTACAAGATCGTGCAGACGCCGACGTTGATCGTGATGCTGTACGAATCGAGCATGATCTTCCGGCAAATCTTCATGGACGGTCGCGATCACCCGGTCGACCCGCAACCCTCGTGGATGGGCTACTCAGTGGGCGCCTGGAACGGCGACACGCTCGTCGTCGAGACGATCGGTTTCAACGATCAGTCGTGGCTCGACGGCTCCGGGCATCCGCACAGCGAGCAAATGCGGGTGACAGAGCGTTGGACGCGCCGCGATTTCGGGCACATGGACGTCGACGTGATCATCGATGATCCCGGCGCCTACGCGAAGCCGCTCACCTATCTGCAGCCGCAAGAGTTGCTGCCGGACACCGACCTGATCGAGTACGTATGCGCCGAGAACGCTCAGCCGATCGGTCCGTGATGACCTTGCCCACTGCCAACTCGACGCTTACGTTCTGCGCATGACGCCGGTGGCGCTCATCACCGGCGCAAGCCGCGGCATCGGCGCCGCCACGGCACGGCTCGCGGCGCAACGCGGTTATGCGGTGTGCGTGAACTATCGGCAAAGTCGCGCGGCCGCGGACGCCGTGGTGAGCGCTGCGGTCGCGAGCGGCGCGAAAGCCATAGCCGTCGGAGCCGACGTTTCGATCGAAGCCGACGTCGTGAGACTGTTTGCGGCTTGCGATCGCGAGCTCGGTCCGGTGACGGCGCTCGTCAACAACGCAGGCATTCTCGAGACTCAAATGCGCGTGGAGCAAATGGACGCCGCCCGCATCGGCCGGGTGCTCGCGACCAACGTGGTCGGCCCGTTCTTGTGCGCGCGCGAGGCCGTGCGCCGCATGTCCCGCAACCGCGGTGGCAACGGCGGCGCTATCGTCAACGTTTCCTCCGGCGCGGCGCGCTTGGGATCACCAAACGAATATGTCGACTATGCCGCGTCGAAAGGCGCGCTCGACACGTTCACGATCGGCCTTGCCCAGGAAGTGGCGGCAGAGGGCATTCGAGTGAACGGCGTGCGCGCGGGCTACATTTACACCGACATGCACGCCAGCGGCGGCGAGCCGAATCGCGTGGACCGCGTGAAGCAGTTCGTGCCGATGAAGCGGGGCGGAACGACGGACGAGGTCGCGCACGCGATCCTGTGGCTCCTATCGAGCGAGGCGTCGTTCACGACCGGCGCGTTCATCGATGTTACCGGCGGTAGATGAAGGAGGGGCTGCAGTGAGCGAGGTCGAGGCGAAGCTGCGGGCGCGAAAGTTGGAGCTGCCACCGGCGATCGTTCCGCCGCCCGGCGTGGTGCTGCCGTTTCAGTTCGTCCGCATCCATGGACGGCGTGCATTCGTTTCCGGGCACGGACCGCAAGAACGCGACGGCTCGCTCGCGCAGCCGCTTGGCAAGCTCGGTCGCGAGCTCTCCGTGGAGCAGGGATATCACGCGGCGCGGCTCACGGCGCTGGCGATGCTCGGGAGCCTGCAGCGCGCGCTCGGCGATCTCGATCGCGTGAGCGCTTGGTTGCGCGTGTTCGGCATGGTGAACTCGGCGCCGGGCTTCCATCGGCAACCGAGCGTGATCAATGGTTTTTCGGACCTCATTCTCGAGCTCTACGGTCCCGAGCGCGGCGCACACGCGCGCAGCGCCGTCGGCATGGCCGAGCTGCCGTTCGACCTGCCGGTCGAGATCGAGGCCGAGGTCGAGATAGACGCGGCGTAGCAAAGCGGAGGCGCCATGGCGGGGAGAACATTCGAAAAACTGATCGGCGGCTACGCGCCTGACGTGCAACTCCTGGCGCTCAGCGCGCGCGATTTCATCACGGAGACGCTGCCGGACATCCAGGAAAGCGTCGACCCCAAAGGTCCGTACGTCAGCTACGGCTATGAAGCAGGCTACAAGGGCGTCGTCTGCTATCTCACGGTGAGCAAGCAGGGCGTGAAGCTCGGTCTGGCCGGCGGCGCCGAGCTCCGCGATCCCAAGGGATTGCTGCAAGGCGACGGCAAGTCCCATCGCCACATTCCGCTCACCTCGATGGCGGATCTGCGCAAGCCCGGAGTGAAGGCGCTGTTGCGCTCCGCCCTGTCGGCGTGGAAGAAGCGCGGCTCAGGCTCTGCTGCTGATCGCAAGAAACGCGCGGTAGAATCGTAGCCAGCCTCCAAGAACGAACGAAAGCGGAGATCGTCCAGATGGCACAGCAACTACGGATTGCGCTCGCCCGCCTAAAGCTAATTCACGTCGGCGGCGCACTTTTGCTCGGAATGGTCACGCTGCTCGGCGCAGGCACGGCGCAGGCGCAGTCCGAGCCGCTCAAGATCGGCATCATCGGCACCGGCCGCATAGGCGGGGCGCTTGCACGTCATTGGGTCGCGGCGGGTCATGAGGTATTCATGTCCTCGCGCCATCCCGAGGAACTGGCCGGACTCGCGCAGGAGCTCGGACCGCGCGCTCGTGCGGGAACGCCGCGCGAGGCCGCGGCGTTCGGCGACGTGATCTTGGTGTCGATTCCCTACGCGGCCATGCCGCAGGTCGGCAACGACTATGCCGGCGAGCTCGACGGCAAGGTCGTGATCGACACGAGCAATCCAGTGGAGCGGCGCGATGGCGCGATGGCGCTCGACGCCCAGCGAAAAGGCGCCGGTGTGGCCACCGCGGAGCTCCTGCGCGGCACGCGCGTCGTGCGCGCCTTCAACTGCATACCGGCCGCATCGCTCGCAAACGACGGCAATCGAACTCCCGAGCGCATCGCGATTCCGATCGGCGGCGACGACGCGCCGGCGCTTGCGATCGCGCAGCGGTTGGTGAGAGACGCGGGTTTCGACCCGGTGGTGGTCGGCTCGCTCGCGCGCACGCGCGAGTTCGATCTGGGGCAGCCGCTCGCGAGCCGCCAATTCACGGCCGCGGAGATGCGCACGCAGCTTGGACAGTGAAAAAGACGTACAAGGGAAGTTGCCATTGCGGCCACTTGTGAGGCTTTGCGGCGGCGCGACTCGATCAGTCGCTGTGGCACTCGTAGATTACGGGAATGTCGTTTGCGATCGCGTAGCTGCGCGCAATGAACAGCGCATCCTCGCGGGACATGGCTTCCCCGTCGACGATCGTTTCGCAGCGCCATCCTGAGCGCCCTGATCCGGTGCGGTCGGTTGCGGCGCGATAGGAAAGGTGCTCGATCGTAGCGACGCGCCCACCCCGCTCGCTCGAGGCCGCCGTGTAGACCCGAACGAAGTTCGGTTCGGTATACGTCTCGGTCGGCCGAATGCTCGGTTTTACTCTCGTCATCGCCGTGTCGCTGTATTGCCGGGCGGTTACGACGCCTTCGACCCTTACGGGGTGCAATCGTCGTGCCACCGCCGCTGCCATGCCGTGCGGGCGCGACAGTCACATAGTTATGTCAATGCGTGCTGACGCCTCTCGTCAGAAACTGCCGAAGAAGTACCGCGTGTCTTCACTCGCCTCGAGATGTTTCGCGCATGCTCGAGCTCGTGAACACGCTCACAGCGGCAGCGGTCGACGTTTTGTTCAAATGCTACGCCTTTCAGGCTTCCACCGACAAAGAGGTCTTGGGTGAGCGACGCGCAGGAAGAACCAAGCACCGGCAGACACCGAAGCGCCAGCGTCCGCTTTGTCGAGCAGTATCTACGCCAAGGTCAACAAGGCCGGCTCGCCGGCCTGTTGCTCGGCCAGCTCGATGCGTTCAACCGGATCGCGAGCACGTTCGGCCACGATCAGTGCGAGGCGTTCTGCGCCACCTACTCGGACAAGCTGCGCGAAACCTTGCCGCCGAAGACGCCGATCATTCGTCTGTCCGAGCGCCGCTTCGCCGTAGTTTTGGCCGTGGACTCGATGTCCGCGATCATGGACGCGCGCGATAGGTCTTACGGAGGAGAATCCGCCGCAATTGGAAGTGGGCGGCGACACGTTTCTCGTCGATGTGACGCTCGGCATCGCCGTGTATCCCTCGCACGCCGACGATGCAGCGACGTTGTTTCGCCGCGCCGAGCTTGCGCTGAAGGAAGCGCGCGAGAACGAGCTCGCGTTCGACATCTATCGACCGGATGCGACCCAGCAACAAGCGGCGCTCTGGAAATTCGAGACCGAGCTTACGCGTGCCGTCCAGGAGAACGAGCTCGAGGTGTATTTCCAGCCGAAGGTCGAGATCGCGAAGCGCCGTGTCTGCGGCGTGGAAGCTTTGGTGCGATGGCGCACGCAATCCGGACGCTTCGTTCCGGCGGCGGAGTTCATTCCCTTGGCCGAGCGCTCCGGCAGCATCGTGCCGATCACGTGGCTCGTCTTCGACCGCATCGTCGAGCACCTCAAGGCGTTGGACGACCGTGACGGCGCCCTTCGGCGTGGCCGTCAACGTGCCGCCGCAGGTGCTGATGCACACGGAATTCGTCGGGCGGTTGCGCAACTTGAAAGCTGCGCTCGACGAGCGCGGCTTCGGGTTGACGATCGAGCTCACCGAAGACAGCTTGGTGCAAGGCGACGATGCGTCTCTCGCGAGCCTCGACCGCGTGCGCAAGCTCGACGTCGATCTCTCGATCGACGATTTCGGCAAGGGCTATTCGTCGTTGACCTACTTGAAGCAGATCCCGGCCACCGAGATCAAGATCGACAAGCGCTTCATCGGCACGATTGCGCTCGATGAGAAGGATCAGCACATCGTTCAAGACGGTGATCGCGCTCGCGCACGCGCTCGGCATGCGCGTCGTCGCCGAGGGCGTTGACAGCGCAGAGGCGCTCGCCGTGATCGCGCAGCTCGGCTGCGAGATGGCGCAAGGCTTCTTCATCGCGCCGGCCGATGCGCGGTGATCTCGTTCCCGATTGGATCGATCACTACGCGGTGACGGCAACCAACAGCAAAGTATCGGTCGCCCAGGTTTGGCGCGCGCCCGCCAACGCGTAAGAGCCACCAGAACGCTTCTCGACTAGAATGATCCTCCGGTGGCGCAGCCTGCGCCGGCAGGATGGTCGATGGCGCTGTTGCTCGATTTTGCGTACCTGATCGCGTGCATCTTTCTCTCGCCCTGGCTCCTGTACCGGCTCGTTGCGGCAGGGGATCGGCGCGAACTTGCCAAGCGCTTCGGTCTCAGCCTCGAAAGTGGGCTCACGGGCTCGATCTGGCTGCACGGCTCTTCCGCGGGCGAAGTCTCGCTGCTGAAGCCGCTCGTCGCGCTCCTCGAGCGCGACATGCCGAGCACGCCACTCGTGATTTCTGCGTTCACCGGCACCGGGCTCGCGGCCGCGCGCAAGCTGTACCCGCGCCATCGCGTCGTGCCGTTTCCGCTCGATCTGTCGTTCGTCGTTCGCAGCGCTGCTCCGGCGCTTCGATCCGCGGCTAGCTGATCATCGTCGAGTCGGAGTTTTGGCCGAACTTCATCTCCGCTGCGCGCCGGCGCGCAGTTCCGGTGGTCGCTCGTCAACGGCAAGATGTCCGCGAAGTCCTTCCGCATGCACGCACGCACGCGGCTGATTCCGCGCGTGCTCTCGGACCTCACGCTGATTGCAGTACAGACCGAAGAGCACGCGCAACGTTTGCGCTCGCTCGGTGTGGCCGCCGAACGGATGCGGGTGACGGGCAACATGAAATACGATCTTGCGCGCGCGCATGCCGATCTCGAGCAGGGCGCAACATTGCGCGCGAGCCTCGGTTATGCGGAAGAGGACGTCGTCATCATCGGCGGCAGCCTTCATGAGCAAGAGGATGAAGCGCTGCTCGACGCCTACGGCGCCGCGCGGAAAGTCAGCGCGCGGTCCGCGCTCATCATCGTGCCCCGCTATCCGGCCGACGCGCAGATCGTCGAGCAGCACGCCCGGCAGCGCGGGTTCGCAACGGTGCGCAAGTCGGCCATCGATCGAGGCGCGGCGGCGGCGCCGGGCCGCGCCGGCGTGCTGCTCGTCGATACGGTCGGCGAGCTCGGTCAGCTTTATGCGGTCGCAGACATCGCGTTCGTCGGCGGTAGCTTGTTTTTTCGCGGCAGCAACAAAGGCGGCCACAATTTGATGGAACCTGCGATCGTCGGCCGTGCCCGTGCTGTTCGGTCCATACAATTTCAGCTTCAAGGAGACGGTTGAGGATCTGCTCGCAGCGGACGCCGGTTGGCTCGTGAGCAACGCTGCGGAGCTTACGTCTGCGGTTGCGCGTCTCGTCGCCGATCGAGACTTGCGGCGCGAGCTCGGATATGCGAGCGCAACGCGTCGTGCGACGAGGGTCAAGGAGCGACTGCACGCAACTACGATCTCATCGTCGAGCTCATGGGTGCGCAAGTCCAGCGCTTGCAGGGCTTGAGCTTTGCCCGCAAAATGCCGCGACCAGCCTGCGATCCGGATTCGTCCGTATGAGCACCTCCGCAATGCACCAAAAAGCACGTTTTCGTCGGCGACATCGATTGCGGCTCCGATCAGCTGTTTCTCATCGCCGGCCCGTGCGTCATCGAAGAGGAATCGTTGATGATGCGCACTGCCGAGCGGCTAAAGAAGATCACGGCGACCCTGAAAGTGCCGCTGATTTTCAAGTCGTCGTTCTCGAAGGACAACCGCAGCTCGCTCGACTACTACCAAGGACCCGGCCTCGACGAAGGTCTGCGCGTGCTCGAAAAAATGAAGCGGGAGTTCGAGCTGCCGATGCTTACCGATATCCACTATCCGTATCAAGCCGCGCCGGCCGCGGAAGTCGTGCGACGTGCTGCAGATTCCCGCCTACCTGTGCATGCAGTCGGAGCTCGTAGTGGCCGCCGCCAAAACCGGTGCCGTCGTGAACATCAAGCACGGCCAGTTCATCGCGCCCGAGAACATGGCGAAGCCCGTCAAGAAGATCGAGGACGTCGGGAAACGACAAGCATCATCGTCACGGAGCGCGGCTATACGTTCGGCTACAACGACCTCGATCGTCGATCCGCGCAGCTTTCTATTGCTCGACGCAGATCGGCTATCCGGTCGTCTTCGACGTCGGCGCACTCGATTCGCAAGTACGGCATCCCGAGTAAGGACCCGCGCGGCAGCGCGCGCCAGTTCCTCACGACGCTCGCGCGGTCCGGCGTCGCGGCCGGCGTCGACGGTTTCTTCATCGAGGCGCACCCGAACCCGCCCGATGCGCTTTGCGACGCGGCGAGCCAGTACTACTCTCGACGATCTCGAGAGTTCATGCGAGCCGCTGATCGACATTCACAACCTCGTTCGCTCGCAGTCGGTGCACTAGAGGACGCGCATGGAACTCTATCTCGACTCGGTCGACTTCAAAGAGATCGAAGCCGCGCTCGATTACGGTTTCATCAAGGGACTGACGACGACGCCGACGTTCATGCACCGGCACGGCATCACCGACATCGACGGCGCGATCGTCAAGCTGTCGAAGCATGGTGCCCGGAGCTGCAGGTCGAGGCGCTCGGCGATACGCCGGACGATATTCGTCGCCGAGGCAGACCGGATCACTCGGGCTCGGGCTCGAGCGGCCGCCCGTCTTCAAGGTGCCGATCTCGAACGAAGGCGTGAAGGGGTGCCAAGCGGCTGCGGGCACGCGGCTACAAGGTCAACGTGCACCTGATCTACACGCTGAATCAGGCCTACATGGCGATGGAGGCCGGCGCCGTCGTTCATCTGCCCGCTCGCCGGCCGCATGCAGGATCAGGGCCACGACGCGATCCAGCTGTTCGAGCAATGCGTCGACGTCATCGAGCGCTACGGCTACGACAGCAAGGTCATGTTCTCATCGGTGCGCCATGCCGGAGCACGTGCGGCAAGCGATGCTGATCGGGCGTGCACGTCTGCACGATGCCGTTCTCCGTCATGAAGAATCTCTGCGAGAACACGCTCACGGCGCTCGGCACGGCGCAGTTCCGCGAGCACACGGCGCTGATGACCACGCGAGTGAAGGACGTCATCCGCGCGGCCAATCCCGTCTGCGAGACCGGCGAGACGCTGAGCTCCGCGATGGTGAAGATGACGGAGTCGCGCCTCGGCCTCGTCACGCTCGTCGACGCGAAGGGCGCCGTGGCCGGTGTGTTCACGGACGGCGACCTGCGGCGCAAGCTGCAAGCGGGCGGCCGCGCAGATCCTCGACCAGATCGCTGCGCGACGATCGGTTTCTCGAAGACGCCGCGTCACGATCGATCGCGAGAGCCTGCTCAACGACGCCGTGAAGCTGTTCAAGAAGGCCGAGGTCGACAGCATCGTCGTCGTCGACGGCAACTCGCCCCGTCGGCGTGCTCGACGTCCAGGATCTCATCAAGCTCGGGCTGCTCGGCCAAGAGCAGCTGTAGGACTCGATGATGGCCCAAGCCGAGCTCGAGGTCTTCTCGAAGCTCGGCGGCACCGTTTCGTGACGCCGATCGCCACGCTCGTCGAGCGCGTGCGCAGCGATTCGCGGCTTCGTCTCGCGACTGGGACGGCGTCTTCAACCAAGGCGCGAAAGGCGAGGGCAGCCGAGAGCACGTTACAGCGAGCCCGATTCGATGGGCACGAACCTGCTGCGCTATGCGCTGTGGCGCGAGCACGGCGGACGCTGCCGATCGCCGCGCTGATCACGGGCGCCGACAATCCGTCGGCGCGCGCACTTCGCGTGCGCGAGCACTTCCACGCGATCTACTACGGCTCGCGCAACAAGACCGGCTGCGATCGAGGCGTTGTGCCGCACGCACCGGCGTGTCGTCGGAGCGGCTCGTCTGCATCTTCGACGACGTCAACGACCTCGGCATGGCGTTCGGCTGCGGCATTCGCGTGCTCGTGCAGCGCAGCGCGAGCCCGCTGCTGCGCGACTACGTCGTGCGGCAGGGGCTCTGCGACTACGTGACCGGCGCACGCGCCGCGAGCGGCACGCCGTGCGCGAGGTCTGCGAGCTGCTGCTCGGCTTGCTCGGCTCCTTCGATGCCGTCGTCGCGTCGCGCGTCGCATGGGATCGCGACTACGCGCGCGTATCTTCGCGCGCGCGCCAGGCCGCTGACGACGGAGTTCGTCGATCAGACGCGTGAGCGACTGACGATGAGCGCTTTGGCGCATCGTCGTCTATCTGCTGCTGCCGTACGCGTTCGGCAATCTGATCTGGCGCGGACTGCGCTATCCCGCGTACTGGCACCGCTGGCCGGAGCGCTTCGGCTTCGTCGCGCCGCTGCGCGGGCAAGGCGCGTGATCTGGGTGCACGCCGTTTCGGTCGGCGAGGTGCGCTCCGCGGCGCCGCTCGTCGAGCGCGCTCGTCGAGCGGTATCCCGCAGCATCGCGTCGTCGTCACGACGATGACGCCGACGGGATCCGAGCAAGTCACGCGAGCTGTTCGGCGACCGCGTCAGCCACTGCTACGTGCCGTACGATTTTCCGGACGCCGTACGGCGCTTCCTCGACCGCGTGCACCCCGAGGTCGCCGTGATCGCAGAGACCGAGTTCTGGCCGAACATCTTCGCCGAGTGCGGCCGGCGCCGGATTCCCCTGCTGCTCGTCAACGGCCGCGTGTCGCAGGCGTCGCTGCGCGGCTATCTGCGCGTGCCGAAGATCGACGCGCGCGATGCTCGCGCAACGCCGACCTGCTGTGCGCGCAGACGCGCGTCGACGCGCAGCGGTTGCGCAATCTCGGCGCGCCCGAGTCGCTCGATCCACGTGACGGGCAATCTGAAGTTCGACGTCGAGCTGCCGGCACAGCTGCTCGACGAAGCGCGCGCGCTGCGCGAGCACTGGGGCGCGCGACGCGGCCCGTATGGATCGCCGCCAGCACGCATCGCCGGCGAGGAGCGCAAGGTGCTCGACGCGTTCGCGCAGCTCAAGCGGCGCTTTTCCGCACGCTGCTGCTCGTGCTCGTGCCGCGGCATCCCGAGCGGTTCCGCGCCGTGGCTCGCCTGTGCCGCCAGCGCGGCTTCGCCGTGGCGCTGCGCAGCCGGACGCCGGGCGAGTTGCCGCCAGGCACGGAAGTGCTCGTCGGCGACACGATGGGCGAGCTGCAGCGGCTCTACGCGGCCGCCGACGTCGCGTTCATCGGCGGCAGCCTCGTGCCGCACGGCGGCCAGAACCTGCTCGAGGCGTGCGCCGTGCACGTGCCCGTCGTGTTCGGCCCGCACATGTTCCACTTCGAAGAGATCAGCGCGATGGCGCTCGAGCGCGGCGCCGCGCGGCAAGTCCACGATGTGCAAGGACTCGTCGCGGCCCTCGCGCTTGTACTTCGAGCAGCCCGACTTGCGCCGCGCCGCCGGGCAAGCGCCGCGTCACACGCTCGTGACGGACAACCGCGGCGCGCTCGTCCGCACGCTCGCGCTCGTGAGGACACGCGCCTCGCGCGCCGGTCCAATCATGGGGTCGGCACCGGCCGTTTCGACGGACGCTTTCGAGCAGCCGGCGCGCATCTTGGCAATCGGCGCGTCGACTACACCTGTCGCGGGATCCGGGAAGCGCCGGCGCGCGCCCGTGTGAATCTGCTATCGTGCGCCACGCCGGCCGATCGCCGGCGACTCCCGTTTCAGGTTGAGGCCTCGGCGGCGCAAGCTGCCCGGCTGCACGCTTCAGTGAAGCTCGTCGACTTCGACATTGCCGCAACCGCGAGCCCTGCCAACCGGCGCGTCCGCCCGAAGGCTTGGTCGCGTTCTATTGGCACTTCATTCGGCAAACGAAGGGCTGGTACGCGGCCATGTTCGCCGCGAGCCTCGCCGTCGCGCTGCTCGATACCGTCATACCGCTGTTCATCGGCCGGCTCGTGTCGCTGATGGAAGCGACGGACCGCGAGGCAGCGCTCGACTGCCGCAGCTGCCGATGCTGCTCGCCATGGTCGGCGCTCGTGCTCGTCGTTCGGCCGCTCGCGATCTTCACCGACGTCTCGATCCGGCACAACGCGTTGCTGCCCGGGGCGACGAGCCTCATCCGCTGGCAGAGCCACTGGCATGTCGTGCGCCAGAGCTGGCCGTTCTTCCAGAACGATTTCGCCGGCCGCATCGCGAATCGCGTCATGCAGACGGCGAGCTCGCTGCGCGAGAGCGCGATGTCGAGCATCCGCGCCGTCTGGTACATCGGCGTCTACGGCGTGACGGCGTTCGCGCTGACTGACCGTCGCCGATTGGCGGCTCGGCGTGCCGATCTTCACGTGGTTCGTCGGCTACGTGCTGATCCTTGCGGCACTTCGTGCCGAGGCTGCGCGAGCTCTCGCGCGTGAGCTCCGAAGGGCGCTCGCTCGTCATGGGCCGCGTCGTCGACAGCTACACGAACATTCTGACGGTGAAGCTGTTCGGCCGCATGCGCGACGAGGACGCGTACGTCCGCGAAGCGATGGATGGGCACTACGGTCGCCATGCGCGCGCACCTGCGCGATGATCACGCGGTTCCACATCTTGCCTGACGGTGCTGAACGCGCTGCTGCTCGTCAGCACGGCGGCGATCGGGATCACGCTGTGGGCGCAAGGCATCGTCGACGCGGGCAGTCGTCGCGACGGCGTTGCCGCTCGCGTGGCAAACGGTGACGGCGGCGGGCTGGGTGAGCTGGGAGGTCACGTCGATCTTCGAGAACATCGGCACCGTGCAAGAAGGCATGCAGTCGATCGCGGTGCCGCACTCGGGCGTCGATCGTCCGGGCGCGCGCGCCCTCGACGTCACGCGCGGCGAGATCCGCTTCGAGAGCCTGACGCTTCGCCTACGGGCGCGGCGACGCGCCGCCCGTGGTGCAGAACCTGAATCTCACGATTCGCCCCGGCGAGCGCGTCGGGCCTCGTCGGCCGTTCGGGCGCCGGCAAGTCGACGCTCGTGAACCTCCTGCTGCGGCTGCACGACACCGAGTCGGGCCGGATCTCGATCGACGGCCAGGACATCGCGCACGTCACGCAGGAGAGCCTGCGCGCGGCGATCGGCATGGTGACGCAGGACACGTCGCTGTTGCATCGCTCGATCGCGGCCAACATCCGCTACGGCAAGCCGAACGCGAGCGAAGCCGAGGTCGTGGCGGCCGCACGCAAGGCGCAGGCGCACGAGTTCATCGTCGCGCTGCGCGACTGGCACGGCCGGGCGGCCTATGCGCGCCCACGTCGGCGAGCGCGGCGTGAAGCTGTCGGGCGGCCAACGGCAGCGCATCGCGCTCGCGCGCGTGATCTTGAAGGACGCGCCGATTCTCGTGCTCGACGAGGCGACCTCGGCGCTCGACAGCGAGGTCGAGCTCGCGATCCAAGAGCAGTTGCTCGACTCTGATGCAAGGCAAGACGGTCATCGCGATCGCGCATCGGCTGTCGACGATCGCGCGCATGGACCGGCTCGTCGTGCTCGACGCCGGCAAGATCGTCGAGGAGGGCACGCACGTGGAGCTGCTGCGCCGCGGCGGCCACTACGAGAAGCTCTGGCGGCATCAATCGGGCGGCTTCATCGCGAACGAGCTTCGGCCGGAGCGCGACGCGAGCTCGAGCGGCGCGGCGGGCGGCGTCTGCGACCGCTACGCACGGCGCCGCGATTCTCGCGATCCTGAACGACGCGATCGTCACGTCGACGGCGCTGTTCGACTATCGACCGCGCCCGCCCGAGAGCATGATCGAGTGGTTCCGGGCGAAGAGAGCTGCGGCGCTTCCCCGTGCTCGGCGCACGAGCGACGACGGAACGCTGCTCGGTTTCGCGACCTACGGCACGTTCCGCGCGTGGCCCGCGTACAAGTACACGATCGAGCACTCCGTCTACGTGCACCGGGAGCATCGCCGCAAGGGCATCGCGCGGGCGCTGCTGACGCGGCTCATCGCCGTCGCCGAGGAGCAGGATTATCACGTGATGGTCGCCGGCATCGATGCGACGAACGCCGCGAGCATCGCGCTGCACGAGCAGCTCGGCTTCGTCCACGCCGGCACGATCCATCACGCCGGTTTCAAGTTCGGTCGCTGGCTCGACCTCGCTTTCTACGAGCTGCGCTTGCAGACGCCTGGACGGCGACCCGTCGACGGCTGACGCCGCTCGGAGATCCGGGATCGCCGTACGGCGTCGTGATGAGCTCGAGCTGCGGCCGTCGGGGTGCGTCGATGACGCCGCGGCCGCCGAAGTGATGGTTGATGCGTGCCGGGTTGCTGTTCGGCGGATCGCCCAAGTCGGCGCGTTCGCGACGCGTGCCGCGCCGTCGAACTCGTCCTCGCCGACCAGGAAGGCGAGTGCCTCGCAGTGCGATCGGTCGTCCATTCGCCTCGATAGTCGACGGAGATGCGTCTCGCCGAGCCGACGACGAGGAACTCGATCGAAGCGCCGACGCGGCGGCGGCACGGCCGAGGATCTCGGTCAGGAAGGCCGGTGACGCAACTCTTCTGATCGCGGCACCAGACGATGGTGTGATCGAGGCGGGCCGCATGCGGTGATCAATCCTGATCGCCGACGCGAAAATGATAATTGTGCGGCGCGCGAGCTGCCCGCAATAATCGCAGGCCGGATCGAGCGCGGCGCAGCGGTCCGACGTCGACGGCCTCGAGGCACGATCTCGCGCGGCAGCGTCGCCGACGCGCGCAGCCGCGCGCAAGTTCGCGCCGATGCGGTGCGGCTCGCCGCGCACCTCGGCGTCGACGTCGCATCAGCCGCTGCACGTCGGGCTCGCGAGCGATCGGGGCGGGAACGTGATCGTGCGTCGAGGTACGGCACGTCGGTCACGAACCTGCGCGATTTTGGGATACGACGTATATCGATTGTCGGTCTATCGCCGCGCCGCACGCGCGCGGCAATTGGCCGCCGCGATGGTCGACCGTTGCCCGCTGGCGAGACGCAATCGCCGCGGCGGCCGAGAGCTCGCGCACGACCGCGCGTCTACGCCGGTTTGCCGACCGCTCCAGCGTTGCAGGAAGTTGTCGGCCGAGTACCGTTCGTGACGCGCAGGCGCTGACGCGATCGGCGTCTCGTGCAGGCGGCGGCAGAGGCTCGGCCGGCACGATTGAACCGGCTGCTGTGCGGCTGACGCGCCATTGATGGCGGTCATGCGGCAGTTCGAAGCCTGCGTCACTCGGCGCGCAGCGCGTCGAGCGGCTCGAGCCGCGCCGCGTTGCGCGCCGGCAGCACGCCGGCCACGAGCGCCGATGACACGGCGAGCCCGAGCGACAGCGCCACGTACAGCGGCGAGATCGTCGCGGGCATCGCGGGCAACGCCCACTGCGCGAGCGAGCACGATGGCGAAGCCCAGCGCGAGCCCGCCGGCGCCGCCGATCGCAGAGAGCAGCATCGCTTCGCCGACGAACAGCTGCGCGATGCGCGCGCGCCGCGCGCCGATCGCGCGCAGCAAGCCGATCTCCTGCGTTCGCTCGCGCACGGCGATCGTCATGATCGTGAAGATGCCGACGCCGCCGACGAGCAGCGAGATGCCGCCGAGTGCCGCGACGCCGAGCGTCAGCACGTCGACGATCGAGCCGAGCACGTCGAGCATCTGCTGTTGCGTGATGACGGTGAAGTCCTCGGCGCCGTGGCGTGCCGCAAGAATTCGTCGTGATGCCCGCGACGACCTCGTCGACGGGCGCGTCCTCCGCGTAGAGCACGTCGATCTCGAGCAGGCCTTGGCGATTGAACAGCTCGAGGCCGCGCGCGGCCGGGATGTACACCGTGTCGTCGAGGTCGATGCCGACCATGTCGCCCTTCGGATTCCATGATGCCGACGACGCGGTAACGCTGGCCGCCGACGCGGATCCGGTCGCCGAGCGCGTTCGCGCCGCCGTAGAGCTCCGCGATAGAGCTTCGCGCCGAGCACGGCGACGTTGCGCGCGCGCTCGAGCTCGTCGGGCGGCAGGAACGTGCCCGTCGACGACGTCGAACTTGAACGCTTTGTCGAAGTCAGGCCCAACCGCGTAGACGCGCGACGCTGCGCTCGCGGCCGCGGGCCTCGACGGAGGCGCTGCCGGCGACGAGCGGCACGGACGTGCAGCACGTGCGGCGCGCGCGCGAGCGCCTCGGCGTCCTCCAAGCTGAGCGGCCGCACGGAGTTCAGGACGCCCGGCGAGATGCCGAACGTGCTCGTCTTGCCGGGTTGCACCTGGAGCGTCGTCGTGCCGAACTGCGTGAACTGCTCGACCATGTAGGTGTTCAGGCCCTCGCCGATCGACGTCAGCAGCACGACGGCCGTGACGCCGATGCCGATGCCGAGCGCCGTCAAGCGCGCTGCGCATGCGGTGCGCCGCGACGGATTGCGCGATCAGCCGAATGAAGTCGCTGCTGCCGCATTCGCTACTCACCGTTTCATCAGCGCGTTGACGGGATCGAGCGCCGCCGCGCGCCGCGCGGGCAGGATGCCGAACACGAGCCCGCTCGCGATCGCGACGCCGACGGCCGACAGCGAAGCCCACGGCGGCGCCGCGAAGTCGAGCACCGGGAACACGAGCTTCATGAGCCATATGCCGCCGGCGCCGAGCGCGATGCCGACGCGCCGCGCCGAGCAGCGACAAGCACGCGGCCTCCGTCAGAAACAGCGCGAGGATCTGCCGGTTGCGCGCGCCGACGGCCTTCAGCAAGCCGATCTCCGCCGTCCGCTGGCTCACCGCGACGAGCATGACGTTCATGATCAGCACGCCGGCGACGACGAGGCTGATCGCGGCGATGGCCGGCGAGCCCGGCCGTGATCATGTCGAAGATCGTGTCGAACGTGGACGACCAGCGCGTCCTGCGTGACGACCGTGATGTCCTCTTCGCCGGCGTGGCGCGCCTTGACGATCTCGATGATGTCGCGCCGCGCGGCGCTGCACCGAGTCGCGATCCATCGGCCTTCGACGAGAATGCGGAACACGGCCGACGTGTTGAAGATCTGCTGCGCGTTTGCGACCGGCATGATCGACGGTCTCGTCGACGTTGAAGCCGCCCGCGAGCCCCTGCTCGGCGAGCACGCCGAGCACGCGGCAGCGCGCGTCGCCGATTCGCAGCCACTCGCCGAGCGGCGAGCCGCGTCGGCGAACAGCTCGCGCGCGACGTCGCAGCCGAGCACGCAAACCGGGTGGCGCGACGTCGAGATCGCCTTCGCGGCAGGAAGCGGCCGGCTGCCCATGACGCCAATGCTGGATCGCGAGCATCGCGGCGCCCGTGCCGAGCACCGTGATGTCGCGCTCGCGCGCGCGCCGACGACGCCGTGCCCGCGCCGAGCACGAGCGGCGTCACGCGCCGGATCCGCGGGCTGCGCGCGATCGCGATCGTGTCCTCGAGCGTCAGCTCGCGCGCCGTCTCGCCGACGAGCAGCCCTTGAATGCCCGCCGCCGGCCGTCTCGGCGCTGGCCCGGCAGCACGATCAGGAGCTCGCGTGCCGAGCGACGAGAATTGCCCCGTGACGTAGCGCCGCGCGCCTTCGCCGACGGCCGTCAGCAGCACGACCGCGGCGACGCCGATCGCGATCGCGAGCAGCATCATCGCCGTGCGCAGCGGATAACGCCGCAGCGCCTGCAGCGACATGCGCGCGACGTCGAGCGGCCTCATGCGGCGGTCGCCGCGCGGTCGTCGCCGACGATCTTGCCGTCGCGCAGCGTCAGGTGGCGCTGCGCGCGCGGCCGCCGATCGCGGGATCGTGCGTCACGACCAGCAGCGCGATACCGTCGCGGTTCAGCTGCTCGAGGATCTGCATGATCTCGCCGCCGGAGCTGCGTGTCGAGATTGCCCGTCGGCTCGTCGGCGAGCAAGGCAGCTCGGCTGCATGATCATGCGCGCGCCCGATCGCGACGCGTTGGCGCTCGCCGCCGGAGAGCTGATCGGGCCGGTGGTCGAGCCGCGGCTTCAGCCCGACCGACTCGAGCATCTGCCGCCGCGCGCTCGCGGCGCGCGCGCGGCGCGGCGCCCGTCGAGCACGAGCGGCAGCTCGACGTTCTCGAGCGCCGTCAGGCGCGGAATCAGGTGGAAGAACTGAAAGATGAAGCCGATGTGCCGTTGGCGGTGCGCCGCGAGCGCGTCGTCGTCGAGATTCGAGACGTCCTCGCCCTGCAGCCGGTAAGTGCCCGACGTCGGCCGGTCGAGCAGGCCGAGAACGTTCAGCAGCGTCGATTTGCCGGAGCCCGACGGACCCATGATCGAGACGTACTCGCCGGCGGCGATCGTGAGATCGACGTGATCGAGCGCGTGCACGGTCTCGGTCGCCGACCACGTACTCTCGGCGGATTCCGGAGCAGCTCCATCATGGTCGGTGGACGCGCGCAGCTATTCCGGCGTCGACGGCGGCGCCGTCGACGACGCCGTCGCGGTCGATCGAGCTCACGACGCGGTCGCCAGCGGTCGAGACCGCCGAGGATCTCGGTGAACTCCCAGTTGGCGATGCCGGTCTCGATGGGGCGCGCGGCGATCGTGCCGGTCGCCGCGTCGAACACGAACACGGTCTTGTCGGGCAGGATCACCGACGTCGGCAGCCGCAGCGCGTCGGCGCGCTCGCTCGAGCACCACCTCGACGTCGGCGCTGTAGCCGGCGAGCAGCCCGGCTTTCTCCGGGTCGTCGAACTCGGCCTCGATCTCGACCGTGCGGGCCTGCTTCTCCTGATCGAGCACGTACGGCGCCACGCGGCGCACGTGCCCCGGGAAACGCGCGATCGGGAAAGGCGTCGAGGCTGATCCGCGCCGGCAATCCGGCGCGCGACCCGCGGCGCGTCGACCTCGTCGATCGGCGCGCTGATGTAGAGGCACGAGGCGTCGATCAAGTCGACCGTCGGCGGCGTCGGGATGCCGACCGGCGAGGGCGTCACGAACTCGCCGAGCTCGCCGTTGATCTCGGCGATGACGCCGCGCAAACGGCGCGTAGAGCTGCGTGCGCTCGAGGTGCGCTTGCGTCACGTCGACGCGCGCCTCCGCGACGCTGCGTTGCGTCCTCGGCCGCGGTGCACGCGGCCGCCGTCGACTCTGCGCGGCCCTCGGCTTGATCGGCCGCCTCCTCGGACGCGAGCCGTCGGTCGCGCAGCTTCATCGAGCGCTCGGCATCGCGTTTGGCGACGGCTGCGATCGACGCACGCTTCGCGCGCGCGCGACCGCGAGGCGCGAGCGTCGCGCTCGGAGAGCGTCGAGCTCGGCCTTGATGTCCGTCGTTCCAGAGCTCGAGCAGCAGTGTCGCCGGCCTCGACGCGCTCGCCGTCCGCGACCGGCAGGTTCGCGATCTGGCCGCCGAGCGCGGGCGACAAGGCCGGCGCGGCGGCACGCGTCGACGGTGCCTGCGCGGGTGTTCGCGACCGTCGCGGCGACGGGGCCGCGCTCGGCGGCGACGAGCGTCACGGCGACGGGCTCCGGCCGCGTGACGAACCACGCGCCGCGAGCCGACGACGACGAGCGCCGCGATGATGGCGATGCTCTTCATAGCCACTCTCAGTGGAGGGATCGACGGCAGGCAGTCTAACGGATCGCGCGCGCGCAGCGACTACCAGGTGCGGACGGCGCCGGTATCGATGTGGACGAAATTCGACTCGGCGATAGTAGCCGACGCCGCCGGCTTGCAGCGCGAGTGCGGCGTCGCGCAGCTTGCCGGTGGTCTTGGCGCTCGTCAGCCGCACGTCGATCGCGCGCCCTTGAATGTGCAGGCTGTTCTTCGGCGACGCCGCTGCGTCGCGTGCCGCAGCGCGGCGTTGGTCTGCGGCGAGCGGTAGCCGGAGATCACCTCGAAGTTGCCGCGCCGCTCGAACGCGTCGTAGAGCGCCGTGCAACGCGTCGAGCAGCGCGGACGTCGATGTCGTGCTGCTCTGCTCGTGCGAAAGTCGCGCAGGTAGTGATTGATCTCGTCGAGCGCGCCGGGAATCGAGCTCGCCGTTCTCGCTGTAGACGACCGTGAGCTTCTCGGCGGTGTGGATGTGATAGAACGACAGCGACCGGGCTTCGTCGGCCGCAATCGCGCCGCGGCCGAAGGTAGCGGCCCGCGCCGAGTCCGGTGAAAGCATCGACCAAGAAATCCCGACGACAGACAGTCATGCCGTTCGTCCGATCTCGACGCCATCGATGATGCGTTCCGGAATAGCGATGCGCAGCACTGATCTCACTCTGACGGCTGCATTATCACACGCCGGAACGGCAGTCTCCGTGCGTCTCATCATGATTCCGACGCATATCATCACGATTCCGTCAAAAAGCTTCTCGGCGTCGAGCGCGGCCATGCAGCCCGAGCCCGCCGAAGTCACGGCCTGGCGATAGATCGGATCGGCGACGTCGCCGGCGGCGAACACGCCTTCGACGCTCGTCGCGGTGGCGAAGCCGTGCTGGCCGGTGCGCGTGACGATGTAGCCGCCTTCCATCTCGAGCTGACCCTGGAAAATTCCCGTGTTCGGCGTATGGCCGATCGCGATGAACACGCCTTGCACGTCGATCTTGCGCGGTGCGCTCGTCTTGCGCGTGCTTCAAGCGCACGCCCGTGACGCCGCGCTCGTCGCCGACGACCTCATCGAGCACGTGATCCCAGAGTATCTCGACGTTGCCGGTGCGGCTGCGCTCGACGAGCTTGTCGATCATGATCTGCTCGGCGCGAAACTCGTCGCGGCGGTGCACGACGGTCACGCTCGACGCGATGTTCGAGAGATACAGCGCTTCCTCGACGGCCGTGTTGCCGCCGCCGATGACGGCCACCGGCTGACTCTTGAAGAAGAAACCGTCGCAGGTCGCGCACGCCGACACGCCGCGGCCCTTGTATGCCTCCTCGGTCGGCAAGCCCAAGATACTTGGCGGACGCGCCGGTCGCGATGATCAACGCATCGCAGGTGTACTCGTCCTGGCCCGCAGAACAATCGGAACGGGCGCTGCTCAAGCTCGACGCGGTCGATGTGCTTGTAGATGCATCTTCGTGCCGAAGCGCTCGGCGTGGCGCTTCATCCGCTCCATGAGCTCCGGGCCCTGGACGCCTTGATCGTCGCCCGGCCAGTTGTCGACGTCGGTCGTCGTCGTCATCTGACCGCCGACCTCGATGCCCGTGATGATCACGGGCGTCGAGCGCCGCGCGCGCCGCGTACACGGCCGCCGTGTAGCCCGCCGGGCCCGAGCCGAGGATGATGAGTCGATGATGCTGCGCGCATGCCCCCTCCTTAGCGCGCGCGTATGGTAGTGGAGCCCTGCCGAGTCAGTCGATTGCATCGATCACGGTCGGCCGAAGGGCCATGCGGCCGGAAGCAACATCGTCGCCTCACTCCTTGCAGCGCACTCGCAGCGCCGCTCCGCTCCGAAGTGCTCGCAGACCAGGAGCGTCTGCGCGGGACAGCGTTGGTCTACGAGCGGCGATGACTGCGAGGCGCAGCCCGCGACCAGTGCGGCGAGCATGGGCCCGAGAAACCGAACGTTCGTGCTGTTCCTGGGATGTTCTTTGGTCATGGCGGCATCCTTCGTCGGTGGGAAATGGGGTTAAGGGCTTGCGCTCGCGATGAGTTGCGCGAACGCGGCGTGCGCGCGCTGCGCAGCGTGCGCGTCTTCGATCAGCCGATGAGCGAAGTTGAAGCCCAAGCCGATGCTGTTGAACTGAAACGCGAACTGCTGCACGTCGAGGTCGCGGCGAAGCTCGGCCTGGGTAACCGCCTTGGCTGCCATCCGCGCAATGCAGTCGAGCCAGGCTTTTTGCTGGGCGACGAGATAGTCACGCAGCTCGCCCGGCTGGTCATCAAGCTCGATCGAGGCCGCGAGGAGCGGACAGCCGCCGACCTTTTCGTCTTCGGCCGCCCAAGTGAGCCATTCGGCGAATAACCGCCGCAGGCGCGCGAGCCCGGTCGGCTCGCGCAGAGCCGGCAGGATCACGCGGCCGCGAAAGTCGTCGACGACGCTCTCGAGCACCGATTTCTGCAGCGCTTCCTTCGAGCCGAAGTGCCCGAACAGGCCGCTCTTCGAGAGTCCCGAAAGCTCGGCCAGCCGGCCGATGCTCAAGCCCTCGAGACCGTGGACGCTCGCGACCGTGATGGCTTTGCGGAGGATCGCTGCGCGCGTTTCTTCACCCTTTCCCATAGGTCGATCATACGAACGTTCGTGCTTTTACGTCAAGTATTTCCGCACCGGCCGTCATGGACACCGACGACTAATCGCTGTCGGGCCCGTTTGTCGAGGGAGCAGTCGGCGGCGCGACTCTCTCTTCGAGACGCCGATCTGGGACCCGCTTAGCGGGACGTGCGATTGTCAACTGTCTCCGGACGCCTACACGTGATGCCCCCGGTTGCGTCTGGCATCATTCCCCCGCGTTTTCGGGGCTGCACTCGCCTCGAGGAGTCCATTTGCAATGTATCGCCACGCACAGCTCGCATCGCTTGCAGCCGTGCTGCTCGGTTGCGCCGTTGCGCACGCGCAGCCGGCCGCTGAGCCGCCCGAGCACGTCGTGCTCGAGCGTCCGTCGATCGGCCTCGTGTTGTCGGGCGGCGGCGCGCGCGGCGGCGCGCACATCGGCGTGCTTGAAGGCTCTGCAAGAGCTGCGCGTGCCGATCGATCACATCGCCGGCACGAGCATCGGCGCAGTCGTCGGCGGTTTCTACGTGTCGGGGATGTCGGTCGCGGAGCTCGAGGAGCTCGTCGACAGCTTCGAGTGGGAGGCCGCGTTCTTGAACGTGACGCCGCGGCGGCTCAAGTCGTTTCGCCGCAAGCGCGACGACGATCTGTTTCTCGTCGACCTGAAACCGGGTTTGAACGACGGCGAGTTCGAGCTGCCGATCGGCTTCATGCAGGGCCAGGTCATCGACATGATTCTGTCGCGCGAGACGCTGCCGCGCATCCAAGGTCGAGGACTTCGACAGGCTTGCGATACCGTTTCGCGCAGTGGCGGGCGATCTCGCCACGGGCGAGGCCGTGATCCTGGGCTCGGGAAGCCTCGCGCGCGCGCTGCGCGCGAGCATGTCCATCCCTGCCGTGCTCACGCCGATCGAGATCGATGGGCGGCTGCTGGTCGACGGCGGCATCGCGATGAACCTACCTGTCGAAGTCGTGCGCTCCATGGGCGCCGACCGCATCATCGCGGTCGACATCTCCTCGCCGCTGCTCGGACGCGAGACGTTGCGCTCGGTGCTCGACGTGACCAACCAGCTCACGAATCTGCTGACGCGGCAGGGCGTGCAGCAGCAGCGCGATATGCTCGGCGCGCAAGACATTCTGCTCACGCCGGTTTTCTCACAAGAGGACTTGAGCAGCGTCACATTCGGGCGCATGAAGGAATCGATCCAAACCGGGTACGACATCGTCATGAGCAACCGCGAGCAGTTCGTACCGCTCATGCTTAGCGAGACCGACTACGCCGCCTATGTCGCAGGTCTCGTCGATCCGCGTATGCAGGAGCTCCCCGTGGTGGACTTCGTGCGCTTGGAGAACCGCTCGGAGATCGCCGACAGCGTCGTGCAGACCCGCCTACGCGACATCGAGGTCGGCCAACCGCTCGACGTGGAATCGGTCGAGCAAGCGATGAACAAAGTTTACGGCCTGGAGTACTACCAGAACGTGCGCTACGGCCTCGTAACCGAGGAGGACGGCGCGACGGGTCTCGAGGTGGAGCTCGATCCGCGCTCGTGGGGTCCGAACTACCTGCAGCTCGGCATGGAGTACAGCTCCGCGAGCGACGCCGATGCGTTGTTCGGCCTCGCGGCAAGCTATCTGAGCACGGCGATCAACGAGCTCGGCGGCGAGTGGCGCGCGACGTTTTACGTCGGCGACGAGCCCGGTTTGGTGTCGGACCTCTATCAGCCCTTCGGCGACGCAAGGCCTGTATTTCATCGCGCCTAAGCTCGACTTCGGCTCGGACATCTTCACCGTATACGAGGGCGATAGCCTATTGACCGAGGCGCGCGTGCGCGAGTCGCGCCTCGATGTCGGCCTCGGTCGCGAGCTGCCGACCTGGGGCGAGATTCGCTTCGGGGTGAGGCTTGCGGACGGCGAGGTCGAGGTGCACGTCGGCGATCCAGCGCTCGTTCCGGATGAGGACTATCAGCGGCGTGACGATTTTCGCGCGATTCGCCGTCGATACGCTCGACAGCGTGGCGTTTCCACGCGCGGGCGTCCTTGCGAGCGTCGAGTGGCGCGGCGCGCATAACGACGCGGAATCCGAAAACGCGGATTTCGATCAGTTGCTGCTGTCCACGGCGTACGCGAAGACTTGGGGACGTCACACGGTCCTGTCCACGCTGCGCTACGACGCGACCATCAGCGGAGAAGCGCCGCTCAACGGACTGTTTAGGCTCGGCGGCTTCTTCGATCTGTCGGGGCTCAACAAGAATCAGCTGTCCGGCCAGCATGCGATGCGGATTGGCGGGAGCTATTACCGGCGGATCGGCGACCTCGCGTTATTCCCCGCGTTCGTGGGCGTGAGCGTCGAGCTCGGCAACGTCTGGGACGAGCGCAGCGCGATATCGCTCGGCGACAGCATCTTCGGCGGGTCGTTTTGGGCCGGCGTGAGCACGCCGGTGGGGCCGGTCTACGTCGGCATCGGCCGCGCGGAAGGCGGCGAAAGCGCCTTCTACGTGACCCTCGGCCGGATCTTCTAGCGCTTGGCGAGGTTGCAGCTCCTCGCGGGCGCGCTGCTGTTTTCGACCGGCGGCATCGCGATCAAGCTCTCCACGTTGACGGGCTGGCAAGTCGCCGGCTTGCGGGCGGCGGTCGCGGCGCTCGTGATCGTCGCGTTCTTGCCCGCGGCGCGCCGCGGATGGAGCGTGCGCACGTGCCTCATCGGCATTCCGTACGCCGCGACCTTCATTCTGTATACGCTCGCGAACAAGGAAACGACCGCGGCGAACGCGATCTTCCTGCAGGACACCGCGCCGCTGTATTTGCTGTTGCTTTCGCCGTTGCTGCTCCGCGAACCGATCCAGCGTTGGGACGTGGTGCTACTCGCCGCGCTCGCGGGCGGCGCCTGGCTCCTGTTTGCCGGGACGCCCGAACCGCTCGTCACGGCGCCGCGCCCCGGGCTCGGCAATGTGCTTGGGCTCGCCTCCGCAGTGACGTGGGCGCTGTCGCTGCTCGGGATGCGCTGGATCGCGGTGCGCGGCGCCACGACCCGCGAGGAGCCCCTCGCGATCGTCGTCGCGGGCTGCTTGCTCGCGTTCGGGGCTGCGGTTGTCGCGTGTCTTCCCGAAGCGATTTATCCCGTGGCCGAGTGGCGCGCCGCGGATTGGCTCATCGTCGGGTATCTCGGCACGTTTCAGATCGGGCTGGCCTACGTGTTCGTCACGCGCGCGATGCGCTCGGTGACGGCGCTCGAGACCTCGCTGCTGCTGCTGGTCGAGCCCGTGTTCGCGCCGATTTGGGCTTGGCTCGTGCTCGCAGAGACCCCGACCCCGCTCGCGTTGCTCGGCGGCGCGCTCGTCGTCGCGGCCGTCGCGGCGAACACTCTGCTGCGCGGTGTATCATCGCGGAGCATCCCCAAAGTGAGTACAGGCCATGGCTAAGGCGCAAAGCGTGCAAGCGGACGATCTAGACGCACTCGACGTCAAGCGGGTCTTTCATCCGAACACCAACCTCGCCGCCCACCAAGCGAGCGGCCCGCTCGTGCTCGCGCGCGGCAAGGGAATTCGTGTTTGGGATAACCACGGCAACGAGTACATCGAGGGCATGGCCGGCCTCTGGTGCACCACGCTCGGCTATGGCGACGAGGAGCTCGCGGATGCGGCGGCGGAGCAGATCCGCACGCTGTCGTTCACGCATCTGTTCGCCGGCAAGAGTCACGAGCCCGCGATCCGTCTCGCCGACAAGCTCGCCGGCATGGCGCCTTTCGCGGCGTCCAGGGTGTTCTTCGGCAACTCGGGCTCCGACGCGAACGACACGCAGGTGAAGCTCGTCTGGTACTACAACAACGCCACGGGCAAGCCGAAAAAGAAAAAGATCATTGCGCGGCAGAAGGCCTATCACGGCGTCACGGTGGCGTCGGCGGGCTTGACCGGACTGCCGTCGTACCACAAGAACTTCGACGTCCCGCTGCCGTTCGTCCTGCATACGGACACCCCTTACTACTATCGCGGCGCGGAAGCCGGCGAGTCTGAGCAGGCCTACGCAACGCGCCTCGCGAACAATCTCGAGCAGCTCATCTTGCGCGAGGGCCCCGATACGGTCGCCGCGTTTTTCGCGGAACCGCTGATGGGCGTCGGCGGCGTGCTCCTGCCGCCTGAGACGTATTTCGAGAAGATCCAGGCGGTGCTCGCCAAATACGACGTGCTGCTGATCGACGACGAGGTCATCACGGGCTTCGGCCGCACCGGCAAGCTCTGGGGCGCACAGGCCTTCGGCATGCAGCCCACTACGTTGACGGCGGCGAAGGCCCTGTCGTCGGCGTACCTGCCGATCAGCGCCGTGATCGTGCCCGAGTTTCTCTATGAGCCGATGATCGAGGCGAGCGCCCAGGTCGGCATGTTCGGCCACGGCTTTACGTACTCCGGCCATCCCGTGTGCGCGGCGGTAGCGCTGCGCACGCTGCAGATCTACGAGGAGCGCAAGCTCTACGAGCACGTTCGCAAGGTGAGCCCGCGCTTCCAGCAGCGCTTGCGCTCGTTCGCGGACCACCCGCTCGTCGGCGAGGCGCGCGGCGTCGGTCTCGTCGGCGCTTGCGAGCTCGTGCAGAACAAGTCGACGAAGGCCGCGTTCGACGCCAAGCGCGCCGTCGGCCCGAAATGCATGGCGTTTTGTCAGCAACGGGGACTGATCGTGCGCGCGATCGGCGACGTGATCGCGATGTGCCCGCCGTACATCGTGACAGACAGCGACATCGACGAAATATTCGCGCGCTTCGGGCGCGGCCTCGACGACACGCTCGAGTGGGCGAGCAAAGAGAAGCTGCTCTGACTTTCCGCCGTCGCTTCTAGCTCCAGGCGTTGCGCCGTGCATCACGGCGACGCGTAGCCGCAAGTTGTTCTCGTCGTCGAAGCGCAGCGTGTAAGTGGACGACTCCTCGCCAACCTCGCGGCCGTCCCGGTCGAGATAGGGCCAGCGCACCTCGACGATCGCGATGCGTTCCGTGAGCCAAGCGAGCGCGAGGATGTCCGCACGCGTATCGACGATCCCGCGAGCGTTATATTGCTGTTTCGCGCCGCCGAAAAACTGCTCGAGCTCGGACGCAGCGCCGATCGCGCGAACGCTATGATCGTCGAGCACGAGCGCCGGCACGTCCCACATTTTTGCGACGGTTTTGCCGTCGCCGCTCGTCACGGCTTTGGCCATGCGATCCAAGAATTGCTGCACGCGTTGAGCGCTATGCGGGTCCGGGGGCGCGGTCGTGCTTGCGCGCGATACGGGTTGCTCAGCCATCACAGATCCTCCTCCGTGAGATCGTTTGAAAACGACTCCGGGCTCGGCCGGAAGCTCAGGACGCGCCGGGATCCTTCAAAGCCTTGCGCATCGCGCCGAAGCGCCGCCGGTATTGCGCGGGGGTCAGGTTCACCTTGCGGCGGAACAGTCGGCTGAAGAAGCCCGCGTCCTCGTATCCTACCTCGTTCGCAACCGCCTCGATCGGCTGCTCGCCGGACTCCAATAGTTGCTTCGCCTCTTCGAGCCGCAAGGTGTGCACGTACTCGAGCGGCGACATCGCGGTCGCCTGTTGAAAGCGGCGCTTGAAGGAACGCTCGGGGAGCCCCGAGATTCGCACCATCGCAGCGACAGGAGCCGGCTCGTCATAGTGCTCCGCGATCCAAGTCTGGCAGCGCGCGATCACGGCGTCCTCCACTTGCCGTGAGCGCGCGAGGCGCGCGAACGGCTGCTGGCCGACGTGGTGCCAGTCGATCAAGTTGATGCGCGCCACCTGCATGGCGGTGTCGATACCGACGGTGCGCGCGATCAGGTACAACGCGAGGTCGAGCCACGACGTGCCGCCGCCCGCCATCACGAGCCGCTGCCCTTCGCCGGACACGACGAGCGCGCGCTGCTCGCGCACCTTCACCTGCGGATACCGCTCGCGCAGCACGTCGCAGTACGCCCAATGCGTCGTCGCTTCGTGGCCGTTCAAGAGTACCGGCCTCCGCGAGCAGCATCGCGCCCGAGCAGGCGGTCGCGACCGTCGCGCCGCGCGCGTAGTTGCGGACGAGCCATTCGATTTCCGCAGGATATCGGTCGAGCGGCTCGCCCGGAGGAACGTTGATCTCCGGCACGCAAACGATGTCCGCGTGCGGGCAGCTCGCGAACGTTGCGTGCGCCGTGATCGGTACGCCGTTCGTGACGGTGATGGGCGAGTCACCGGCTGCAACGATGCTCGTGTCGAGGAGCTGCGGTCCCGGCGCGCCGTTCAAGATGACGCCCCAGTCGCGGCCGGCCGACATGAAGAGGTCGTACATCCCGTAGACGACCGATGCGGATGTCTCGGGGACGGCGAGGATCGCTACCGTGACGGGCTTTCCGGGCGTGCTCATGGCCGATTTGTCGGGTTCTCTGCCGAAATGACTTTAGTGGCGGCTACGGGCTTCCCGTACTGTCTCGCGCCACTGTAACCGGAAGGAGAACTGCCGTGCCAACGCCGATCGAGCTCGTCTTCAACCCCGTGTCGTACACGGTGTTTGCGATCTATGCCGCCTTGATGCTCTGGGAGGCGCTTGCACCGGCGCGACCGTTGCCGCGCGCGGCGTGGTGGAAAACGCGCGGCCTCGCTGCGTTCGTCGTCTACTTTTTCCTATCGTCCTATTTGCCGTTCGCGTGGGCCGAGTCTCTCGCGGCGCTGCAACTCTTCGACCTGACGTCGCTCGGGACCCTCGGCGGCACGATCGTCGGACTCTTGGTGTACGAGGCCGGCGTGTACGTTTGGCATCGGTCGATGCACGGCTCGAACGCGCTCTGGCGGGCGTTCCACCAGATGCATCACAGCGCCGAGCGCGTCGACACCTATGGTGCGTTCTGGTTCAGCCCGCTCGACATGATCGGCTGGACGGCGTTGTCGAGCGTGTGCCTCACGCTGATCATCGGCGTGACGGCGGAGGCAGCCGTGTACGTGCTGTACATCACGACGTTCTTGTCCGTGTTCCAGCACGCGAACGTGCGCACGCCGACGTGGCTCGGATTCATCGTGCAGCGGCCCGAGAGTCATTCGTATCATCACGAGCGCGGCGTGCACGCACGCAACTACTCGGACCTGCCGATCTTCGATCTCTTGCTCGGCACGTTCTACAACCCGCCGGGATTCGCGCCCGCGACCGGCTTCTACGACGGCGCCTCGGAACGGGTCGGCGACATGCTCGCGATGCGCGACGTCGCGACGCCTGCGACCGACGCTGCACCGCTCGTAACAGCCAACCGCTGATCGGCCGGGGTCAGGCGCAGGGTCAGGCACCGGGTCAGGCACGGTGCCTGACCCCTCTTGCGTCAGAGGTCGCGGAGGCCTTCGGTGAGCTCGATGTAAGTGCCCCACGGGTCGGTCAGGAACGCGAGGCCGAAACCCGTGGGCAGCTTCGAGTAGGGGCGGTCGAGCTTGATGCCTCTCGCCTCGAGCGCCTTGCAGAACGCTTCGAGATTCTCGACCTCGAAGCCGATGTGATCGAGCCGCCGGCCTTGCGTCCCCGGCAGCGGCATCGGGCTCGCGGAGAAATTGAGGTTGATGCCGGGCAGATCTACGGCCTCGTAGCGCCAGCGCTTGCCGCGCACTCCGCCGAAGAGGTCTGCGTACCAATTCTTCGCGGCCGCGACCTGGTCCTCGGGCACGTAGAGATGAATGTGGTGCGCGATGATCGGCACGTCGATCTTGCGGTTGTGCCGCTCCGCGACCGCGTCGCTGCCACCACCGTCGATCGTGAAGCCCAAGTTCGTCGCGAGCGTGTCGTCGAACAGCTCGATCCGTTCGCGTTCGGGAGTGAACACGGACGCGACGCCCGGAAACTGCTCGTTGTGCTCGATGTCGAAGCCGGCCGCCTCGAGCGCCGCGAGCGACTTCACCCGAAACGCCACGTGATTGACGACGGAGCCCTCCGAGCCCGCCGTCGTTTCCGCTTGGCGAAACAGCACGACGACGTCGGGAAACTTCACGCCCTGGGTGCCCGTCGCGAGCGTCACCGCCTCGCCTCCGAGTGCGAGCCAGAACTTCTTGTTGGCTTCGACGTCGCGAACCGCATAGTGAATATGCCCCATCGCGACGCCAGCCGCGTTCGGCGAAGAGACCTGCGCCGGGCATGTACCGGCGGCTGTGAAGAGCAGCGCCCCGAGCAGTCTTGCCGCGCTATGCGGTCGGTACGTCATCGTGATCGCTCCCTAAGCTAGGACCGCTGTCGATTCTACCGATCTGTCGATCGCCGTGGTCGTGGAAGCGGATGAAGCCCGTGCAATTGACAGGCGCCCGTTCCAGGCGGTAGCGTAGGGCGCGCGCCGATTTGATGTAACAGCTTGCGGGCGCGAAAGAAATTCCGCTAAAGCGACGCATGACCCGCGCGAGCTTTAGCTTTCGTGGGTTTTTTATTGGGACAAACAATAGTCCTACCGGAGACAGCCGATGGGCTTCAACACCAAACAAGTGCACGCCGGCGTCACGCCGGACCCCGTGACCGGAGCGATCTTGACGCCGATCTATCAGGCGACGACGTTCGTGCAGGAATCGGTCGACCAGTACCTCTCGAAGGGCTTCTCGTACTCGCGCAGCGGCAATCCGACCGTGCGCGCGCTAGAGCAGAAGCTCGCGGCGCTCGAGAACGGCGTCGACTGCAGCTGCTACTCGACCGGCATGGCGTCCGAGCAGGCCGTGCTCCAAGCTCTCTTGTCCGCGGGCGACCATGCTGTGGTGTCCGACGTCGCGTACGGAGGAACGTACCGGCTCTGCACGAAGATCTTCGCGCGGTTCGGCGTCGAATTCACGTTCGCCGACACGTCGAATCCCGACGCGGTACGCAAGGCGCTGCGCCCGAACACGAAGCTGATCTTCTCGGAGACGCCCGCGAATCCGACGCTAAAGCTCACGGATATCGCCGCCGTATCGGAGATCGCGCGGAGCAGGCGGATTCCGCACGCCGTCGACAACACCTTCTTGACTCCGTACTACCAACGCCCGCTCGAGCTCGGTGCGAACATTTCCATCCACAGCACGACGAAGTACTTCGACGGCCACAACGCGACGGTCGGTGGGGCGGTGATCGTCGACGATGCGGAGCTCGATGCGAAGATCCGCTTCGTCCAGAACGCCACCGGCGTGATCATGTCGCCGTTCGTGGCTTGGCTCACGCTGCAAGGCACGAAGACCCTCTCGCTGCGCCTCGAGCGCCAATCCGCGAACGCGCAAGCGGTGGCCGAGTTTCTCGAGTCGCACCCGAAGGTGACGCAGGTGCGCTACCCGGGACTCGAAAGCTTCCCGCAGCACGCGCTCGCGAAGAAGCAAGCGAGCGGCTTCGGCGCGATGCTCTGGTTCGAGGTGGAGGGCGGAGTCAAAGCCGGCAAGAAGATCATGGATTCCGTGAAGCTGTGCACGCTCGCCGAGAACTTGGGCTCGGTGGAGACGCTGATCACTCATCCGGTCACGATGACGCACGCCGATGTCGAGCCCGCCGAGCGCAAACGCGTGGGCATCACGGACGGCCTCGTCCGGCTCTCGGTCGGCATCGAAGACGTCGAAGACTTGATCGCCGATCTGAAGGGTGCGCTCGACAAGCTTTGAGCGCGGCATGACCAATGAAAAAAGAAACGCGAGTCAGTCATCCGCCGGAGGTCAAGCTCCCGGAAGGTAACAAGCCGGTCGTCAGCTCCCGTCTACCGGTCGGTGAAGTTCACCTATCCGAGCATCGAGGCGTTGCTCGAGCGCCGAGGCGAAGGAGCACGGCTTCGATTACACGCGCGACCGCAATCCCACGACGCGGCAGCTCGAGCTCACGGCTGCGGAGCTGCAAGACCGCGACGATGCAATCGCGGTTGCATCCGGCATGGCTGCGATCTGGCTCGCCGCGCTCGGCAACCTCGGCGCGGGCGACCGCGTCGTGATCTTCGTCGAATCGTACCGTCCGAATCGTGTCATTGCGCGGCGTTTCCTGCCGCGCTTAGGCGTAGAGTTCACGATGCTGAGCGTCCACGATCTTGCGGCAATCGAGGAGACGTTTGCGCAAGACGATACGAAGCTCGTCCTGTTCGAGGCGCCGACGAATCCGATGATGCAGGTTCCGGATCTAGGCGCGATCGTGAATCTTGCGCAGCAGCACGACGTCGTAACGGTGCTCGACAACACCTTCGCCGGTCTGCACAACCATGGGCGTTTCCCGATCGACCTGTTCGTCCATAGCCTCACGAAATACGCGGGCGGCCACGGCGATGCGCTCGGCGGCATCGTGATCGGCGACAAGAAGCGGATAAAAGCGTTGCGGCCGCTCGCGGTCAACATGGGCGCGACGCTCGATCCCGGCGTGTCGTTCCTGATGTCGCGCGGCTTGAAGACCTACTACCTGCGCTATCGGCAGCACTCCGCAAACGCGCTCGCGATCGCGCAGTTCTTGAGCGGCCGCCGCGAGGTGGAGAAGGTGTTTTATCCCGGACTACCTAGCGATCCGGGCCACGCGCTCGCGGCGAAGCAAATGAGCGACTTCGGCGGCGTCCTCTCCTTCGACCTGCGCGCCGACAAAGCGAAGACCTGGGCCTTCATCGACGCGCTGCAGCTGTTTGCGACCACGGCGAGCTTGGGCTCGACCGAGTCGCTGGTAGGGCCCGTGAAGCTGTTTCTAGGCAGCGACCTCACCGCCGAGGAGCAGGCCGCCGCGCAGATCAAGGACTCGACGGTGCGCTTGGCCGTCGGCATCGAGCATCTCGACGATTTGATCGCCGATCTCGAGCAGGCATTCGACCGCGTCTTCGCCTAGAATCCGGCGGCAAGGACGAACCGACCGGCGCATCTCCCGCCGGAGATGTAACTCGAGAGCAAGAGCATCACGATGGCGTCGCTTCGGGCACGCGACTTCGGTACCTGAGATGCCGAACTCAAGCAGCGCGTGCCCGTGGGGAACTGATCTCGCGCGTCGAAGCGAGTAACATCTACGTAAGCTGGAGGTGGGACATGAACAATAGGTACCGGCCTCTCGTCGCTGCAACGCTTGCTGCCCTGTCGTGGCAATGCACCCCGGAGGGGGATTCGCCATCGCCTGAGGGCGCCGCCGCGCCCATTGCCGACGCATCCGCCGCGGGCTGGACTGCGCGCCGAACGCCCGACGGCCAACCCGACCTGCAAGGCATCTGGGTCAATTTCGACAGCACGCCTTTCGAACCCGATCCGGCGCCGCGCGAGCGCACCGGCGTGAATCCGCCCGATCACTGGGCCGACCACAACAGCCCGATGCCCGCCCAACGCAGGTCGATGGTGATCGATCCTCCCGACGGCCGCGTGCCGGTCATGAAATGGGCCGAGGACAAACGCGACTACGACCTCGCCCACATTCCCGACGCACCGAAGCATGAGACGCCATGGGTGCGCTGCATCACGCGCGGGGTGCCGGGCGGGATGTTCCCAGCGGGCTACAACAACGGCTACGAGATCATCCAGCAGCCGGGTTCCGTGATCATCGTCTACGAGATGATCCACGACACGCGGATCATTCCTCTGGACGGCCGCCCTCACGTCGGCGACGGCATTCGGCTCTGGAACGGCGACCCGCGTGGTCATTGGGAAGGCGAAACGCTCGTCGTCGAGACGACGAATTTCAACGACAAAGGCTCGATCGCGACGAGCGCCGCCACCGGGCGCATCCGCGGCATTCCGCACAGCGACCAGCTGAAAGTCGTCGAGCGGTTCACGCGAGTCAGCGAAGACTCGATCAACTACGTTGTGACGATCACCGATCCGAAGGTCTACGACGCGCCGTGGACCGTCGCGTTGCCGCTGCTCGCGATGACGACTATCTGATGTTCGAGTACGCCTGCCACGAGGGCAACTACGCGTTGCCGAATGCGCTCTCCGCCGGCCGCGTACGCGACCGCGAAGCCGCCGAGGCGGCAGCCAAGCCGCGTTAGCGTGAGCATCATCGCGCGTCTGGCTGCGCTCGCCGTGCTCGCGCCGGTCGCGCCGCTCGAGGCGCATCACTCGGTCGCGGCCGAGTTCGACACTTCGCGCCAAGCGGAGCTCGATGGCGAGATCACGCAGGTGTGGTTCACGAATCCACACGTGCGTTATCGGCTGACCGTAACGAAAGCGGACGGCAAGACCGAAGACTGGGAGCTGCAAGGCGGCAACGTGACGAATCTGCTCCGCCAAAACTGGACGGAGGATTCGCTGCGCGTCGGCGATCGCGTCACGGCCTCCGGCGACGTGGGCCGCGACGGCGCGAAGAAGCTCCGGATCCGCGAGGTCGCGACGGCCGACGGCCGCGTGGTGCCGCCGCGCGGAGCTCCCGCGAGCTCGCGCGATACGATCGTCGCGTCCGCCGACAAGTACTACGGCTACGACGTCGCACGCGCCGGACGTCCGATCGACATCACGGGCCCTTGGCGCAACGACTACAAATGGCACGTCACCGTCGACGACCTCGAGCCGAAGCCCACGCCGTTCACGGCCGAAGGAAGGCGCGTCTTCGAGGCCACGCAAGCCGTGGCACGACTATGCGCTGCGCTGCATGGCGATGGGTCTGCCGCGAATCTTCGGCGCACCCTACAACATGGACATCGTCGACGCCGGCAGTCACTACTTGATGGTCTACCTCGAGCACAACACGCCGCGGCGCGTTTGGATGGACGGCCGCGTCGCGCCGGCCGACACGCCTGCAACGCCGATGGGGTTCTCCGTCGGCCGCTGGGACGGCGAAGCGCTGCTCGTCGAAACGACGCACCTTTCGCCCGGTTGGCTCGACGGCTCCGGTTTGCCGATGTCGGGCGACGGCACGCGCATCGTCGAGCGCTACGAGTGGACGCTGACCGCCTCTCGGTCGAGCGCACGATGACGATCCACGATCCGCACTACACGGAGCCGCTCGTGCGACGCAGGTGCGTCGGCGCGCGGCGATGACCTGAGCATCACGGAGCAAGCGCCGTGCGATCCGGACAGCTACTACCGCGACCTCGACTGCGAGCGGGCGGCTCGAGGAGCACTTCGGCCGCTGAGCGTTCGTCGACAAGAAGACGTATGAGGCAAGCGTCTGATCAGCGCGTTCGTGGCGGCCGCGGTCAGCTTCGGCGTGTGGCAAGTCATGAATGCGCTAAGCACCGCGGAGCCCGCCGCCGCGGCATCCGCGGCGCCGGTGTTCTCCGTGACCGACGAGCTCATCGAGGACGGCTGGGTTGCGCGCGCGCCGGGCTCGGATGCGAAACCTCTCGCACGTGCGGCGACGTCGATCTGCTATCTCACGAAGATCGAGATCAAGGGCATCCAAAGCCCCGCCGACGCGAACTCCTGCGCGATCGGCATCGACGATTTCACCGGCTACTGGCAGGTGACCGCGGCGGTTGGCGAAGGCGGTGCCTCGGAGGTGCGCTGCAACGCTCGGTGTCTCGTGTGGAAATAGGAGAGCAACGATGACGTACGCTGCGTTTCGACCGTCGGCCCTCGCCGCGTTGACGCTCGGCGTGCTCGCGCTCGCCACTGCGCACGCGCACCACAGCAGCCAGGCCGAATTCGGCCCGTTCGGCTCGCCCACGAGCTACGTCGAAGCGAAGATCGTGCGGATCAATTGGGGCAACCCGCACATCAGCATCGATTTGGCGATCACGGGCGGCGCGGTGCCCGCGGGGGAGCATTGGCGGCTCGTGAGCCATCCGGTGCGGATCATGGAGGAATACGGATTCAAGCAAACGGATTTCGCGGTCGGTGACACGCTCAAGCTGATCACCTGGCTGCACGTTCGCCAGCAGCCGCTGCTCTGGCCGCGCGCGATTCAGATCAACGACGGCCCGATGCGCTCGAATCTGCGGTTCACCGACATGATCGACATCGCGAACGGCGTGTTCGACTCCCTGAACATCGTTGCGCCGTTGAATCTGAACGGCTCGCCACCTGCGCGCGCCGGCGCCGAGACCGTCGAGAAGCTCGGCAAGATGGGCTTGCTCGATGCGAACGGCCTGATGATCTGGCCGCCGCCCGCAAGGTAGAATCCAGCCACAACAAGAAACATCCGGGGGGTACGCATGTCCTTCCGGGAGATGTACTCAGGCAGGGAGATCTCGATGGCGATTGCCACCGGGCACGCGCTTCGGTCCCCATGAGATTGTCGAGTCGCTCGGCGCGGGCGGCATGGGCGAGGTGTATCGGGCGCGCGACACCCAGCTCCAGCGCGACGTCGCCATCAAGGTGCTGCCGCAGTCGTTCGTCAACGACGCGAACCGGATCGCGCGGCTGCAGCGCGAGGCCGAGGTGTTGGCGTCGCTCAATCACCTCAACATCGCGCACATCTACGGGCTCGAGCGCGGCGAAGGCACGACCGCCCTCGTCATGGAGCTCGTCGAGGGGCCGACCTTAGCCATGCGCATCGCGCAAGGCGCGCTTCCGGCGGACGAGGCGCTCGACGTCGCGCTGCAAATCGCCGCTGCTCTCGAGGCGGCGCATGAACGCGGGATCGTGCACCGAGACCTGAAACCCTCCAACGTGAAGCTGCAAGCCCGACGGCACGGTGAAGGTGCTCGACTTCGGGATCGCGAAAGCGCTCGAGCTCCAGGCGACGAGCGGCTCGCAAGCGGTCGTTTTGACGACCCCCGCGATGACGGAGCTCGGTGTGGTGCTCGGCACGGCCGCGTACATGAGCCCCGAGCAGGCGCGCGGCAAGGCCGTCGACCGGCGCGCCGACATCTGGGCATTCGGCTGCGTGCTCTACGAGATGCTGACCGGGCGGCCGGCGTTCGCCGGCGAGGACGTGACCTCGACGCTCGCGCGCGTGCTCGAGCGCGATCCCGACATGAGCGCGCTGCCGAAAAACGTCGCGCCGAACGTGCGGCACGCGATCGAGCTGTGCCTGCAAAAGGACGTCAAAAAACGCATCGCGGACATCCACGACGTCAAGCTCCTGCTCGAAGGAACGTTCGAGAGTCGGTCCCAGACGGCGCCAGCGGCCAAGGTCGCCGCACCTGCCTGGCGACGCGCCTTGCCGGTCGCGGCGCGCTGCTCGGTGCCGCCATCCTAGCGAGCGCTTATGTGTGGAGGGCGGCTCCTGCCACGACGCCGCCGGCCGCCCCGTTGCCGGTGACACGTTTCGTCGTGACGCCGCCCGCAACGGCGCCGCTCACGAATCTCGGCGGCTACGACGTCGTGATCTCGCCCGACGGCGAGCGCCTCGCGTATTTCGCGCAGGACCCGCAGACGGGCGGTGTCGCGCTCCACGTTCGCGAGCTCGACGGCCTGGAGGCGAGGCGCCTCCCCGGAACCGAGGTCGCGCAACCGCCGGTCGGCGGAAACTTGAACCCGTTCTTCTCGGCGGACGGCCGATCGATCGGCTACCGGTCACCCGATCGAGGGATCATCCGCGTGGCTATCGACGGCGCGCCGCCGCTCGAGATCATCGATGACGAGCCGGTTTTCCTCGGCGCCGCGTGGACGGCGAACGATACGCTGATCTATTCCTCGGGCACGCGCTTGCAGCGCGTGTCAGCCGGTGGCGGCGGCACACCGGAGCCTCTCACACCGGAAGTTGAAGGCGGGGTCGTCGTCGCACCCGTGCTTCTGCCCGGCGAACGCGCCGTGCTCTTCGGCACGCTGGAGGGCCAGACCGAGCGCGTGGCGGTTCTCGATTTGACTACGGGCGAGCAGAAGATCCTGATCGAAGGCGCGGCGAACCCGATGTATTCCTCCACCGGCCACGTGGTCTTCGTCCGCGGCACCACGTTGATGGCGGCGCGGTTCAATCTGGCCGAGCTCACCGTCACGGGCGAGCCCGTCGCGTTGCTTCAGGGCGTCCGGCATAACGGCGTGAACATGGCGGCCGACTATGCGCTGTCCGCGACCGGGACGCTCGTCTATGTCCCCGGCCGCGAGGAGAACGTCACGGGCGCGGCGGTCGTCTGGGTCGACCGCAACGGCCGGGCCGTCGAGCGCGCCCTGAGCGAGCTCGTCGCCAACCCGCGCAATCCGAAATTGTCGCCCGACGGCGGACGGCTCGTCCTGACGACCGGGCAGTTCACCGACGGGGACGTGTGGACCTACGATCTCGGCGGCCGGCCACCGATTCCGCTCGCGGTCGTCGGCAACAACCGCAACGCGGTCTGGAGCCCGGACGGCGCGCAGGTGGCTTTCGCCGGCGGAGCGGCCGGCACGCCCCCGGACGTCTATATCACGCGCGCCGACGGCAGCGTGCTCGATCCACAGCCGCTGCGTCCCGACGGGCTTGTTGGCGTACCGGCAGTCTGGTCGAGCGCAGGCGAGCTATTCTTGACCCGTGCCCGGAACGGCGTCCCGGACATCGTCGCGACGCCCGCCGCACCCGCCGGCGAGGTACGCGACGTCGTCGTGACCGACGACGCGGAATTCGACCCAGCGTTGTCGCCGGACGGCCGTTGGCTCGCGTACGCCTCGAATCGCACCGGCCAGCCCGAGATCTGGGTCAAAGGCTATCCCGACGGCGTTCCCGTGCGTGTCTCGCGCAGCGGCGGCTACGAGCCCACGTGGTCGGCCGACGGCCGTGAGCTCTTTTATCTTCAGGGGAGCTCGATGATGGCCGTGGCCGTCGAGACCGAAGGCGCGTTTTCGTTCGGCGCGCCCGCCCAACTTTTCAACGAGCCGTACTTGACACTCCCCGCCCCAGGTGCCCGTACCTACGACGTCGCGCGCGACGGCCGTTTTCTGATGATCGAGCCGCAGGGCGGCGGCCGCGATGCGGCGGGTCTGTCGAGCATCGTCGTCGTCGAAAACTGGACCGAGGAGCTCAAGCAGCGCGTGCCGACGGGGAACTGAGCACCGACGACGCACGCGCGAGATTTTCATCATGGCCAAGAGTGAGTGCGCACGATGGCAATAGCGAGGGGCACGCGCTTCGGTCCGCACGAGATTGTCGACTCCCTCGGGTCGGGCGGCATGGGCGACGTGTATCGCGCGCGGGACACGCAGCTCCAGCGCGACGTCGCCATCAAGGTGCTCTCGAAGTCGTTCGTCAACGACGCGAACCGGGTCGCGCGGCTGCAGCGCGAGGCCGAGGTGCTGGCGTCGCTGAATCACGCGAACATCGCGCACATCTATGGCCTCGAGCGTGGTGAAGGAACCACCGCGCTCGTCATGGAGCTCGTCGAGGGGCCGACATTAGCCGTGCGCATCGCGCAAGGTGCGCTTCCGGCCGACGAAGCGCTAAACGTCGCATTGCAAATCGCCGCGGGGCTGGAGGCTGCGCACGAACGGGGAATCGTGCACCGCGACTTGAAGCCCTCCAACGTGAAGCTCAAGCCGGACGGCACCGTGAAGGTGCTCGACTTCGGGATCGCGAAGGCGCTCGACCTCCAGGCGACGAGCGGCTCGCAGGCGCTGGCCTTGACGACCCCGGCGATGACGGAAGTGGGTCTCGTGCTCGGGACGGCCGCCTACATGAGCCCCGAGCAGGCACGCGGCAAAGCCGTCGACGAGCGCGCCGACATCTGGGCGTTCGGCTGCGTGCTCTACGAAATGTTGACCGGGCGGCCGGCCTTCGCCGGCGAGGATGTGACCACGACCCTCGCGCGCGTGCTCGAGCGCGCTCCGGACATGAGCGCTCTGCCGAAGGACGTCGCGCCCAATGTGCGACACGCGATCGACCTCTGCCTGCAGAAGGACGTCAAGAAGCGCATCGCGGATATCCGCGACGTGAAGCTTGCGCTCGAAGGGACGTTGGAGACTCCATCGCAGACGGTGCAACCGGTCGCGGTCGCCGCACCTGTCTGGCGTCGCGCGTTGCCGATCTCGGCCGGGTTGCTCGCGATCGCGATCGTGGCAGGCGCCTATGTTTGGAGGACCGCCCCGCCTCCGGCGACGGTGCCGGCAGCGCCTTTGGCCGTGACACGCTTCGTCGTGACGCCGCCCGCGACCGCGCCGCTCGCGAATCTCGGCGGCTACGACGTCGTGATCTCGCCCGACGGCCAGCGCCTCGCGTATTACGCGCAGGACCCGCAGACGGGCGGCGTCGCGCTCTAAGTTCGCGAGCTCGACGGCCTGGAGGCGAGGCGCCTGCCCGGAACCGAGCTTGCGCAGACGAGCGGGAACGCGAACCCGTTTTTCTCGCCCGACGGCAAGTGGATCGGCTTCAGAGCGGCGAACCGAGGGGTCATACGCGTGGCGGTCGACGGCGCGCCACCGCTCGAGGTCATCGACGACGCGGATGCACAACAACCGGGCTTCCTCGGCGCCGCGTGGGCGGCGAACGATACGCTGATCTATTCCTCGGGCACGCGCTTGCAGCGCGTCTCGGCCGGCGGCGGCGGCACTCCCGAGCCATTGACGCCGGAGCCCGAAGGCGCGCCGAGGATGCTCACGGCTCCCTTCATCCTGCCCGGCGAGCGTGCCGTGCTCTTCGGCATGAACGAGGGCGGGAACGACGGCGTGGCCGTCCTCGATTTGGCGACCGGCGAGCAGAAGGTGCTCGTCGAGGGCGGGGACAACCCCATGTACGCCTCCACGGGCCATATCGTTTTCGCCCGCGGCACCACCTTGATGGCGGTGCCGTTCAATTTGGCCGAGCTCACCGTGACGGGCGACCCTGTGGCGATGCTCCAGGGCGTCCGGCATCCGGCCGGGAACGCGCAGCCGACTACGCGCTGTCCGCGAACGGGACGCTCGTCTACGTGCCCGGCAGCGAGGAAGGTGGGGCCTCGGCGGTCGTCTGGGTCGATCGCAACGGCCGCGTCGTCGAGCGCGCCGTGAGCGATCTCGTCGCGAACCCACGCGATCCGCGCTTGTCGCCCGAAGGCCGGCGGCTCGTGCTGACGACCGGGCCATTCAACGATGGGGATCTATGGGCCTACGATCTCGGCGGCCGGCCGCCGATTCCGCTTGCGGCCGTCGGCGACAACCGCAACGCGCGTCTGGAGCCCGGACGGCACGCTGGTCGCCTTCGGACGCGTTGGCCGCGGGCATCGCCGACGTCTTTACGACGCGGGCCGACGGCAGCGTGCTCGATCCGCAGCCTCTTCGTCCCGACGGGCTTCGCGGCCGTACCGGCCGTCTGGTCGGACGCCGGGGAGTTATTGTTGATCCGCGCCCGCGCCGGCGCACCCGACATCGTCGCGACGCCGGCGGCGCCCGCCGGCGAGGTCCGCGACGTCGTCGTGACCGCCGACGCGGAGTTCGACGCAGCCTTGTCGCCTGATGGCCGTTGGCTCGCATACGCCTCGAACCGCACCGGCCAGCCCGAGATTTGGGTCAAGGGCTATCCCGACGGCGTTCCGGTGCGCGTCTCGCGCAGCGGCGGCTACGAGCCGACATGGTCGGCCGACGGGCGCGAGCTGTTCTATCTTCAGGGGAGCTCGATGATGGCCGTCGCAGTCGAGACCGGTGCGGAGTTTTCGTTCGGCGCGCCCGTCCAACTTTTCAGCGAGCCGTACTTCGCAGCAGTTTCCCCCGTTCATCCGTTCCTACGACGTCGCGCGCGACGGCCGTTTTCTGATGATCCAGCCGCAGGCGGCGCCGGCGATGCGGCGAGCTCAGTCGAGCATCGTCGTCGTGCAAAACTGGACCGAGGAGCTCAAGCAGCGCGTGCCGACGGGGAACTGATCCTCGATCGCGTTCCGAGCGCTCGCGTACCGATTTATCCAGTGAGGTGCCAGCCATGGCCAAAGTCACCGCCCGTGCCTACCTCTCGCCGACGCTCGTGCTGCTCGCGATGGATTGGCCGGATGGCGCGGCGCGCCCTGACTTCTTGGGCTTCGCGATTCGCCGAACGCCGGGTTTCCTCGACTTCAACACTGGTGTCGTCGCCGCGAGCAGCTTTCTGCCGAACCGCATTTCGTTCACGGGCCCGCCGCCCGACGGCCAGCCCGATTTTCCGTCGAACGTCGCGCCGATCCAGAAATTCATGTGGTGGGATGCGCGTATCGACGGATCGAACGCGGGCGACACGTTGACCTACGAGATCACGCCCGTCTGCGGCACGCCCGCGGCGCTGACGCCGATCAACGCCGATACGTTCTCGCTGAGCATCGTGCTGCCGCCTCACGTCGAGTTCGGCATCGGCTCGTGGTTCAACCGCGCCGTGATGAGCTCGCAGGCATTTGCGCGCAAGCTCAAATCGTTCAACGTGCCGCCCGATACGCTCACGCCGGCCGAGGCGCTCGAGCTACGACAGTGGCTCGCAAATGGGATGGAGGCGCCCGTGCCCGATTTCGCCGCCACGGCCGGCGCCGCAGTCGACTCGATCGTCGGCGCGATTTATCACCTCACCGACAAGCTCTGGATCATTCCCGCTCTCGCCAACGCGATGACCGGCAAGACCATCGGGCTCGTGTACGACGCGGACGATCCTGCGGTGAGCGCCGACGCGCTGAGCACGCTGACCCAGGTGCAGTTTTCCCCGCGCACGCGGCTCAACATCATGCACAACAAGTTTCTCGTTGCGGGCAAGAGCTTGGACGACCCGCCGCAAGCCGAGCCGAAGAAGCTCACGTGCGGGTCCGCGAACTACACGACGCAGGGTTTGACGTCGCAGGCGAATCTCGTTCACACGTTCGATTCGCCCGAGCTTGCGCGGCTCTTCTACAACCGCTACGAGCTGTTGAAGACCAACCCGACGAAGGCGAACACGACGAAGAACGTCGGCTGGTCGCAGACGGTGTCCGTTGGCGACGCTGGCGTGCGCGTGTTCTTCTCGCCGGAGAAAGGCAGCCCCGGCGGCCTAAGCGTCTCGATCGAGACGATCGTCGCGAGCATTCATGCGGCGCGCAGCTCCGTGATCTTCTGCCTGTTCATCCCGACGGACGAGCAACTCCGTCAGGCCTGCTTTGCCGTCGGCGATGCCGGCAAGATGATGTTCGGTCTCGTCAATCGCATCGCGCGCACCGAGCCGACGGTCACAACGACGGCCGCCGGCAACGTTCCGGCCGACGAGCTCGCCGCGCTCGAGCTCTTCCATCGGTCGCGCGACGAGAAGGACGTGATCGGCGCGGAGTTCTTCAGCGCCGCCCTCACTCCGGCGGGCTTCCAAACGGAGATCAACATTTTCCCGGGCGACTCGCCGCCGCCGTTCCCGCCGGTGATCGTGCATCACAAGTTCGTCGTGATCGACGCCGAGACGGATTCGCCCGTGATCTACACGGGCTCGGCGAACATGAGCGGCAATTCCGTGTTCAACAACGACGAGAATCTGCTCGAGATCAAGGGTTCGCCTCGGCTCGCGCAGATCTACCTCGCCGAGTTCTTGCGTCTATACGAGCACTATCGCGCGCGGGCAAGGTTCATCAGGTTCAAGCTCAGCAACCAGCCGGCCTCGCAGGTGGGTTTCGCGCTGCGCCCGAACCGTACGTGGGCCGACAAGCACTACACGGCGGGATCGCCGGAATTCAAAGCCCGAGTCCGAATGCTGAGCATCACTTGACCTGAAGTGAGGGTGCACGCAGGGGCGAGACGGTCTCCCACTTGCAAATTTCTTGAGCTGCGACAAAAAGGAGAACGACATGAAACGGCATCTTATGGAGTGGATGTTGGCGCTGCTTGCGGCCCTGCCGCTGCAAGGCATGGCGCAGAGGGACCTGCAAACGATCCTCGCGGATCCGGCGCGTCCGCAAGAAGACCGGAATCGCGATGCCGGCCGCGCGCCTGCACGCGTGATCGAGTTCTTCGGCATCGGCCCCGGCGATCACGTCGCGGATCTCCTCGCGGGCGGCGGGTATTGGACGAGAATTCTCGTTCCGCTCGTGGGTCCCAGCGGCCGAGTGTACGCGGGCAACAATTCGTTCTTCGGCGAGTTCTTCGGCGATGCGTTCGACGCGCTGCTCCGCGAGCCCGCGTTCGCGAACGTCGTGCGCATCGACGGACCGGTCGATCGGCTCGCGTTGCCGGCGGACGGCTCCCTCGACGCAGTGCTGCTCGTCAACGCGTATCACGACATTTTCCTGACCGATGAAGACCGCGGCGCGATGAACCGCGCGATATTCGCGGCTCTGAAACCGGGCGGCGTGTTCGGCGTGATCGATCATTCCGCGGCCGCCGGTACCGGCACGAGCGCGGTCGAGCCTTTGCACCGCATCGAGAAGAGCGTGGTGATCAACGAAGTGCGCATGGCGGGGTTCGAGCTCGCAGGCGAGGCGGACTTTCTGCTCAACCCGGCCGACCCCCACACCGCCCGCGTCTACGATCCGAGCATCGCGGGTCGCACGGACAGGTTCGTGCTGCGCTTCGAGAAGCCGCGGCGATGACGTAGCTAGCCGCTGAAGTGCCGCCGCGCGCGGCCGATCGCCATCAACGGGAAGTAGTGGCGATAGAGGTTGTAGTTGATCATGAAGCCGCGCTGCAGCTCCGTGCCTTGCGCGATTCGCTGCCGCGTGCGGTCGTCGCGAAAGTCGATACGCGCCCCGAAGCCGTAGCCGGGGAAACCCGTGCCCGTGTAGTACGGCTCGTCCCAGGTGCCGTCGGCGCGCTGCGAGTCGACGAGGAATCCCAAGCCGCGGCGAATCGCACGATCGTATTCGTCGGTGCCGTTCGCGAGCAGCCCTAGCAGCGCCCAGGCCGTCTGCGAGGCAGTGCTGGCACCGGTGCCGCGCAGGCTATCGTCCATGTACGACGCGCAGGTCTCGCCCCAGCCGCCGTCGGCATTCTGATGCGCGATGAGCCAGTCGTTCGCGCGGCGAATGTAGTCCTGCGACATGTCTTCGCCGATCGCCGCCAACGCGGGCAGCACGGCCGCCGTGCCATAGATGTGATTCACGCCCCAACGGCCGAACCAGCTGCCGTCGGTCTCCTGCTCCTTGCGCAGGAACTCGTAGCCGCGCGCCACCGCTTTGTGGTGCCGATCGAAGCCGAGCAGCCCGAGCGCCTCGAGCACGTGCGCGGTGACGTCGGCGGAAGGCGGATCCAGCGCTTCGCCGAAGTCGCAGAACGGGATTTTCGTGATGATCAGCCAATCGTTGTCCTTGTCGAACGCGGCCCAGCCGCCGTTGCTCGACTGCATCGCGAGCGTCCACGCGAGCGCCCGATCCACGGTCGCGCGAATTCGCGGCTGATCGAGGACGCCGCGCGGCAAGCGCGCGAGCACGATCAGCGCGACCGCAGTGTCGTCGATATCGGGGTACTGCAGATTGGCGCGCTCGAATGCCCAACCGCTCGGCGTCACGCCTTTCACCTTGCGCGTCCAATCGCCGGGATAGCGAACCTCGTGCGCGAGCACCCAGTCGAGCGCGCGCTCCATGCTAGGCGTGAACGCGCGGTCGCAGTCCTGCATCGCGAGTAGCGCGAGCAACGTGTCCCAAACCGGCGATTCGCTCGCTTGAATGTGCAGCGTGCCGTTGCGCTCGTATGACCAGTGATCGTCGAGCGCGGCAAGGCCCTTCGCCATCACCGGGTGCTCGAGCGTGTAGCCTTCGGCGTGCAGCGCCAGGAGGCTGTAGATCCAGGGCGGCTGAATGCCGCCCCACGCGCCGTCCGCGTCTTGGTGGCGAACGATCCAGCCGAGACAAGCGTTGATCGCGATCTCGCGGCCGAGGCACAAGTCCAAGCTCTGATACAGGTGCAGGAAGCGATCGGAGAGCAGGAACAGGCGCCGCCAAGACCACCACGGACCGCGGCGCGGCAAGCGATAATCCATGCGCTCCCGGCCGTCCGGGAACAGCTCGTCGAGACGGCGGCCCGGCGGCAGCGGTCGCACCGCGCGGCGCGCCGAAAGCACCGCGAGCGGCAGCAGTGTCGCGCGCGCCCAGCTTGCGAAGTTGTAGATGTTGAACGGAAACCACCGCGGATTGGCGATGACCTCCGGCGGCAGATTCGGCGTCTCCCGCCACGGCCACTCGCCGAGCAAGGCAAGCCAGTAACGCGTGAACACGCGCACCTTCGCGAGCCCGCCGTGCGCGAAGATCCACGCGCGCGCTTTGACGAGCGGCTCGCTACCGGGATCGACACCCACGCAGCGCAACGCCGCATAGCATTCGACCGTGCTGTTGATGTCCCCTTGCGGCGCCGCGTAGTAGCTCTCCCACGAGCCGTCGGCGCGCTGCGCTTTCAACAAGGTTGCGACGAGGTCTTGCTCTCGCGGATGCGTGATACCGAGAAAGTGCATCGCGAGCAGCCACTCTGCTTCCATGCAGTAGCTCGACTCGAGCATTCCCACCCAGAACCCTTCGGGCGTCTGTTCCCGATCGAGCCATTGCGTGGCTTGGTCGATGGCGTTGTCGATCGCGGGGGGGGCGAGCGAGCTGATCGCTACAGTAACGGACATAAGTCGCTGACGTTGCTTGAGTGTCGCGGCGCGGCATTATGGCACAGGCGCGGAAGCGGCGGCCCCCGATGCCCGTTTGCACGCTTCCGGCGAATCGCGGAGCATCCTAAGGAGGTTCGAGCTCGCACGAGGTGCTAATGGTTTTGCCGCGCTGGCTGCGGGTCGCCGCCCTCGCAATCGTCTGTGCGACCGCCGCAGGGTGCGCGGCAGTCAGCACGGCCGACGGCCGGCGACTCCGGCTTGGGTCCGGCGAGTTTCGCGCCTACGCCGAGCAGGTTTTCCGCGATCAAAACCGCGTGGCCAGCGAGCTCGCCTTCGCGCTCGAGACACCCACGCCCGATCCCGATCTGCTCGCGGCCGAGGACGACTTGCTCGCGGCTTGCTCGGGCTTGAACGCCGTCGCGAGCGCTCGCCGCGACGGCGAAAACCTCAGCGTGGCCGAGCAAGCCCGCGCTGGGCGTGAGGCGCCGCGCTGCGAAGCGGCGATCACCGCCGCGCAAGCGGCGCTCGAGAAATCGGGGTCGGGTACCGATTTCCGCTGAGTTATCTCACGCCGAGACATCGCGGCGGAAATCGGTACCCGACCCCGATTTCTACGGCGGTAGGAGGCGGCCTACCGCGACGAGGTGCTCCTGATAGTAGGGCGCGTCGATACTGCCGACGGTCACTCGTTGACCCTTCGCCGGAGCGTGGACGAACAAGCCGTCGCCGATGTAGATGCCGACATGCGACAGCTTCTCTTGATCTTGAAAGAACATCACGTCGCCCGCGCCTGCGTCGTGCAGGGCGATTTTCCGCGCAACGCGAAATTGGTCGCGGGACGTTCGCGGTACGCCGTAGCCACTTTGCGCGAACGCGTAATACACCAGACCGCTGCAGTCGAAGCCTTCGCTCGGATCGTCGCCGCCGTAGTGGTACGGAGCGCCGACCATGCCCATCGCGAGCTCCGCGACAGCGGCGCCGAGAGACAGCTCTTCACTCTGCGGCGCGACCACGACATCGGAGCGCCGCAGCGGCGCGCTCGCGCAACCGCTCAACGCAGCCACGGCCGTAAGCACCAACGGTAGGGACACAACTCGAAAGAGGCTTGGGCGCATGGCCGCATCATCTTCCGTTGCGGCTGAATCCTCCCTGAACGGCGGCCGGTCAGCGCGGCACGAGCCAGGGTGGCGGCGGCAAGTCCTTCGAGCGCAGGAATTCCGGGTTGAACAGCTTCGATTGGTAGCGCGAGCCCGAATCGGCGAGCACCGTGACGATCGTCTTGCCGGGACCGAGCGCGCGCGCGAGCCGGATCGCGCCTGCGACGTTGATCCCGCTCGACCCGCCGAGCAGCAGACCCTCGCTTTGCAGCAAGTCGTAGATCACCGGCAACATCTCCGTGTCCGGAATCTGAAACGCGTCGTCGATCTGCGCGCCCTCGAGATTGCCGGTCACGCGGCCTTGGCCGATACCTTCGGTGATCGAGCTGCCTTGCGATTTCAGCTCGCCGGTTTTGATCCAGCTGTAGATTGCGGCGCCCATCGGGTCCGCGGCCGCAATCACGACGTTGCGGTTCTTCTGCTTCAGATACGCGCCGACGCCCGCCAACGTGCCGCCCGTGCCGACGGCGCAAACGAAACCGTCGACGGCGCCGCTCGTCTGCTCCCAAATCTCCGGACCCGTGCTCGCCGTATGTCCGTCGCGGTTCGCGTGATTGTCCCACTGGTTGGCGTACAGCACGCCGTGGGGTTCCTTCGGCGCTAGCTCCTCCGCAGTTCGTTTCGCGACGTGCACGTAGTTGTTCGGGTCGCGGTACGGGACCGCGGGGACTTCGCGCAGCTCGGCGCCGCACAGGCGCAACGCGTCTTTCTTCTCTTGCGATTGCGTGTTCGGTATCAGGATCAGGGTGCGATAGCCGCGCGAGTTGCCGACCATCGCAAGACCGATCCCGGTGTTGCCGGCCGTGCCCTCGACGATCAGCCCGCCGGGCTCGATCACCTTGCGCCGCTCGCCGTCGAGGACCATGTACTTTGCCGCGCGGTCCTTGACCGACCCGCCCGGGTTCAAGAACTCCGCCTTGCCCAAGATCGTGCAGCCCGTAAGCTCCGACGCCTTGCGCAGCTTTAACAGCGGAGTGTTGCCGACGGCGTCGACGAAGTCGGTGCGAACATCCATGCCGCGCTTACGGGGCGACGGTGATCGTGATCTTCTCCGAGCGCACGGGCGGTTGATGCGGAATGTGCAGGTAGTCGCCGAGCACGAGCTGCAACGTGTGCTGTCCGGGCGTCAGCGTGAGCTCCGTTTCCGTCTGACCGAGGCCGAAATGCCGCACGTGCTCGTCGGCCGGCAACGGCATCCCTTCGGGCGGCGGCGTGTCGACGTCGACCAGCAGATGGTGATGGCCGGTGTTCGGAGCCTGCACGCTGGCTGGCGCAACGCCCATGCCGCGGAGGCCGAATCTAACCGTGACAGGCGATGTCACTTGCGCGCCATTCGCAGGCGACAGGAAGTACACGGTCGCTCCTGCGGGCGCCGGCGTGCGCGGGAGCGGCGCGGGGTCCTGCGCTTGGCTCGAAGCCATCGATAGCATTAGAAGGAGGCCGCAAATCGGTGTTATTGTTCTCATCAGGTGTCCTCGACCTTATCCGTCTGGCGAACGTCGATATTAGCAGCTTGTTTTGGAAGATCACCGCCTCGTCAACCGAAGCTGCGCTCCAGCGTTATGCAACATTTTGGGTTGCACATCGAACATTCAGGTTTACAGTGAGCAATGCTCGCGATGAATGAACTTCTGCACATTCGCAAGTACCTAAGCCGGTACGAACAGGAGTCGGCCCCGATCTGCCCCACATGGGGAGGAAAGCCATGCAACGCAGAATGATTCGCATTGCAATCGCGTGCGGTGTGCTCACCGGACTCTTCGCGTGCAGCAGCCAGCAGCAGCAACAAGGCAGCGCCGGGATACCGACGCCTCCCAGCGGCGGGCAGCAAAGCCAAGAAAGCGGCGGCCAGCAGAGCGGCGGCCAGCAGAGCGGTGGACAGCAAAGCGGCGGTCAGCAGAGCGGCGGTCAGCAGAGCGGCGGTCAGCAAAGCGGCGGTCAGCAGAGCGGCGGATCAGCAGAGCGGCGGTCAGCAAAGCGGCGGTCAGCAAAGCGGCGGACGCAGAGCGGCGGACAGCAGAGCGGCGGACAGCAGAGCGGTGGATCAGCAGAGCGGCGGACAGCAGAGCGGCGGACAGCAGAGCGGCGGACAGCAGGCTGGCGGATCGCAGAGCGGTGGACAGCAGGCCGGCGGATCGCAGAGCGGCGGACGCAGAGCGGTGGGCAGCAGGCCGGCGGATCGCAGAGCGGCGGACAGCAGGCCGGTGGACAGCAGGCTGGCGGGTCGCAAAGCGGCGGATCGCAGAGCGGTGGATCGCAGGCCGGTGGACAGCAAGCCGGCGGGTCGCAGAGCGGTGGATCGCAGGCCGGTGGACAGCAAGCCGGCGGGTCGCAGAGCGGTGGATCGCAAGGCGGTGGACAGCAAGCCGGCGGGTCGCAGAGCGGTGGATCGCAGGCCGGCGGACAGCAAGCCGGCGGCTCGCAGAGCGGTGGCCGCAACGGGCAGAGCGGCGGGGCGGGTGGCGACGGCGAGCAGGACGGCGGGGGCGGCGAGCAGGGCGACGGCCAAGTCGCGGGCAACTGCCGGAGCGGCAATGGCAACGGCATCGGCGAGGGCGCTCGGGGGGCGGGCTCCGCTGACGGATCCGCAAGACGGCTCGGAGGGGGGCGCGTTCGGCGAGGGGGCCACTGCGGGGAATGGCGGCGACGACGCGTTCGACCGTTCGCTCGGAGATTTCGATGGCGCCATGAAGCGCGAGCAAGAGCGCATTGCGAGCGCGGGCGGCGCAGCGGCGGACGCCGAGCAAGTGTTGCGAGGGGCCGGTGCCGCGGGTGCAGGGGGCGAAGGGGGCAGCGGTGTCGAGGGCGACGGGGCAGCGGGCGCCGGCGGCGACGCAGCCTCGGCCAGTGGTGGAGACGGCGGCGATCAGGCCGCGGGCGACTCAGAGGTCGGACAGGGCGGTCCGGAGGAACCGGCCGCCGTGACGCAAGGGTGCAGCGACCAAGACAAGGTTGCGCGCCAGCTCTGTGAGGCGGCGACGAAAGAGGCGGATCCGTTCCTCAAAGCCGCGCTCTGGGACGAGTACAACGAATATAGGAAGATTCTCGCGCGGCAGTAATAACTAGGAGAACGCTATATGCGCCGCTTCTTGGTTCCTTTGATCTTGATCGGTTGTTTGGCCGGGTGCTCGAGCAGCGAGGTGGTGGTCGCTCACTCGGTGAAGCTCGTGGCAGCGCCCGAGCCGATCCCGGAAAACGAGTTGCTCGACGTCGCCATCGGCGTCTTCGATCCGGGTGTTCCCGCAGGTGAAGTCGACAAAGAGCTCCTCGAGGAGCTGATCCGCGAGGGCACGTTCGTGCAGATCCGGCGCACCGAAGCGCTCTACATGGCGGTGCTGCTGCGCGATACGCTGCAGGACAGCGCGCAGTGGGGCGGCGTCTGGGTCACACCGAAAGAGGACTCGACGGCGGCCGACCTGGCCGTCAACGGGCTGATCAAGCACTCGGACGGCGACATTCTGCAGCTCCACGTGAAAGCGTCGGACGCTACGGGCAGGATCTGGCTCGACAAGGACTACGAAATGTCGACCGCGGCCGGCGCGTTCAACCGGCAGCGCTACCCCGATCTCGATCCGTATCAAGATGTGTTCAACGGGATTGCGAACGATCTCGCAGCCGTGCGTGAAACGCTCGGCCGCAAAGACAACGAAACGATCCGCACGGTGTCGGCGTTGCGCTACGCGTCCGAGCTCTCGCCGGAAGCGTTCACGGGCTACGTCGTCGAAGACAAAGGCGAGTACGAGCTGAATCGTCTGCCTGCCGAAGACGACCCAATGTTCGACCGCACGCAGCGCGTGCGGCAACGGGAGCGGCTGTTCATCGAGACGCTCGATCAGCACTACGCGAAGTTCTATCAGGACGCCACGCCCGCGTATGACAGCTGGCGCGAATACGCGCGCGAGGAAGCGATCTCGATTCGCGAGGTCACGCGTTCGGCGCGTTGGCGAACGGGCATGGGCGTGGCAACGATCGTTGCGTCGATCGTCTACGGCGCCAATTCGAGCAACGACAGCTTCTCGGACCGCGTCATCCGCGATGCGATGATGTACGTCGGCATGGACATGCTTCGCACGAGCGCGGTGCGCCGTCAGGAGAAGAAGCTGCACGTGGACACGCTCGAAGAGTTGTCGACGAGCTTCGACGACGAGGTCGAGCCGATGGTCGTGGAGATTCAAGGCACACAGCATAGGCTCGAGGGAACGGCCGAAGTGCAATACCAGGAATGGCGCGGGCTGCTGCGCGAGATGTTCATAGGCGAGACCGGCTTCGTTCCGGAGGACATGGCGATCTACTCCGAGCCCGAGCCGCTGCTGCCGCAAGAGCCGCAATTGCCGGAAGGGCTAGGGCTGGAATTGCCGGCACAGCTGCAACTGCCGGCGGGGTCCGGGACCGAGATACCGGATTCCGAAGTGCCGCCCGATCCCGCTGCGCCGGCAGTCGGTGAGCCGCCGCCCGCCGGCGATGAAGCCCAGACGGAAGCCGCTTCCGATGCATCCGCGAGCCTTCGCGCGGGAGTCTGAGCGGCCTGCGCCGAGCTCGTCCGCCTCTTCCGATCCGCAGTGCCCTGAAGTCGACGGCGCCATCCGCGCCGTCGCGCTGCTTGGCGCGGGCGGTAGCTCGCAGGTTTGGCATGCGGTCGATGGCCGCGGCCGCTCGATCGCGCTGAAAACGCTGCTTCCCGCGCTCGCTCGGCATCGCGGTGCCGAAGAGATGCTGCGGCGCGAGCACGAGCTACTGCACGAGCTGCGCCATCCTCTGGTCGTAGCGACGTTCGGGGTTGTCGACTTTCGCGGCGGCCCGGCGCTCGCAATGGAATACCTCAGCGGCGGCGATCTCGTGCCGTTGCTGGGCGCCGAGCCCAGGCACTGGGTTGCCGCCGCGCGAGCAGTGCTCGACGCATTGAATCATTTGCACTCGCGCGGCTACGTGCACCGCGATTTGAAGGCACGCAACGTTCTTTTCGACGAGCAAAACCGCGTGCGGCTCGTCGACTTCGCGCAAGCCGCGCGCTGCGGGTCGGTGCCGCTGCGGGGCGGCACGACCGCCGCCTACCGCTCGCCGGCCTACGCTGTCGACGCCGTCCATCGCGGAGAAGACGCGTATGCGTTCGCGGTGCTCTTGCACGAGCTAATATTCGGTCGGTTGCCGAACGGCGCTACGGCTAACGCTCGACCGCTCGGGCCATCGGGCAAGGCGCTTGCCCCTGGGCTCGCGACGCTCGCGGCTCTCGTCGTGAGGACGCTGGGAGCGGGACCGGCGGAGGCCGCCGGGAGCCTTTCGCCGTTCGGCGATGTCTTAGAATCAGTTGCTGCGGGCGACTAGCCCGGGGCGAGCTCTAGTGGAATCGCAAGACCCATCGGAAACTCACGAGCAGACGATCGTCCCGGTGAAACCGGGGCTGCGAACGAGCGCGAGCACGGTATCGGCGGAGCCAGCGCCATGGCGTTTTTGGCTCGGCACCGGCGGCGCGGTGGCGCTCGTGGTCGCCGCTGCGGGAGCCGTGTTCGTCGTCTTGCCGCGTTGGGTTGCCGAGGCGGACAAGGAACGGGCGGCCGCCGTTCCGGCGCCCGTCGTCGCCCCGGCGCCGGCCGCGGAGCCCCAGCTTTCGCCCGAGGAGCTCGCCGCACTCGAGGCGCAGGCCGAGCAGCTGCTCGCGCAGCTTTTGACCCAGCAAGCGCGGCTCAGCGACGAAGGCGCGGCCGGTTGGGGCGGTGAGGATTGGGTGCGCTATACCGAGCTTGCGAAGTCCGGCGACGATGCGTATCTCGCGAAAGCTTTCGACGACGCCGTGAGCGCGTATCAAGAAGCCCTCGCGGCCGGCGAGGCGCTGTTCGAACGCTCCGCGCAGGACGTCCAACGCGCGCTGGACAACGCTAGCGCCGCGATTCTGGCCGGCAACGCCGAGCTCGCTCTGCAGCAGTACGACTTTGCGCTCAGCATCGAGCCGGAAAACGCACCCGCAAAGCTCGGTCGCGCTCGCGCGGAGCGCTTGCCCGAGGTTTTGACTCTGTCGAGGCAGGGCGACGAGCTGCGTGACGAGGAACGACTCGAGGACGCGGCGGCCGCCTATCGGCAGGCGCTCGCGATCGACGCCGAGTGGGAGCCCGCGCGCGGTGCGCTCGAGGCGGTGACGAGACAGCTGGCGAGCAATCAGTTCGAGAGTCGGATATCGAGTGGTTTCGCGGCATTGGCCGCCGAGGACTATCAAAGCGCGGCCGAGCATTTTCGCGCGGCGCTCGCGTTGCGGCCGAGCTCGAGCGAGGCGCGCGACGGGCTCGTGCAAGCGGAGCAGGGCGCGAAGCTTGCAGAGATCGCGCTCGCCGAGGCCCGGGCGCTTGCGTTCGAGCGCCGCGAACGCTGGGCCGAGGCGATCGCTCAATACGAGGACGCGCTCGCGACCGATCAGACGCTCGCGTTTGCGCAAGAGGGGCTCGCGCGCGCGACTGCGCGCGCCGATCTCGACGCGAAGCTCGGCAACCTGCTCGACAATCCGGATCTGCTATTGCGCGGCAACGTGCTCGAGGAGTCGCGCAAGCTGCTCGAGCAGGCGCGGGCTCAGCCCGAACCCGGTCCACGGCTCGAGGATCAGACGGCGCGGCTGGATCGGCTGCTCACGCTTGCCGCGACTCCCCTCAAAGTAGAGCTGCGCTCGGATCAATTGACCGAGGTCACGCTGTATCGCGTGGGACCCTTGGGCACGTTCGGTGTCAAAGAGGTCGAGCTCAGGCCCGGCACCTACACCGCGATCGGCAGCCGCAGCGGATATCGCGACGTGCGCACCACCTTCACGGTATTGCCCGGCCGCGAGTTACAGCCGATCAGTATCGTGTGCAGCGAGCCGATTTAGTCAAAGGTATGCGATGACGAACGCGCAAGACTGGGTGTTGGCGATAGAGACGGCGGGAGGGACCCTCCAGTTCGAGGCCGCGGCATTGCCCGTTACGATCGGCGCGGACGCGGGCGCCGACGTTAGGATCGCCGCGTTACCCGGGACGCTGCAGATCGGTTTGCTCGACGAAGTGTTCTTCGTCCAAGCCGGGCGCGGCGCACGCAATCTGCGCGTCGACGGTTCTATCGTAACCGGTACGCATAAGCTCAAGGACGGTGCCCAGATCGCGTTCGACACTGCGCGGTTTGCTTGCAGCGTCGCGGCGGGCCGCCTGCGGCTCGTCGCAACGTCGATCGTGATCGCGCCCGATACGGCGCCGCCCGATCTCGAAGAGGTTGCGCGCAAAACGTCGTCCCTGGCCGATGACGTTGCGATCACGCCGATTTCCTTCAAGGCGAACCGACCTGCGCAGGTCGAGCGGAAGGCTGCGCCGAGCAAAGCGGCGATCGCAATCGGCGCGGCGTTCGCCGTGCTCGCCGCGTTCGCGTGGTTTGCGCTGTCCGCGCGCTCCGTTCAGTTGCAGTTCGAGCCGCCGGTCGAGCAAATGAGCGTGCCGGGGACGTTGCTCAAGCTCAAGGTTGGCGATCGGTTCATGCTGCGTCCAGGGTCGCACCGCGTCGCGGCCGAGCTCGCCGGCTACTACCCGCTCACGGCCGACTTTACCGTTGGCCGTGAGCAAGGCCAGTCCATCACGTTTCAGCTCGAGAGGCTTCCGGGACTCGTCACGCTGATGACGTCGCCGTCGACTGAAGCCCAGGTGACGCTGGACGGGGAGCAGCTCGGTACTACACCGCTGACGGACGTCGAGATCAAACCGGGGTTGCACCGGCTCGAGTTCGCGGCTGCTCGCTACCTCACCGAGGTGCGCGAGCTGACTGTTGAAGGCGGCGGCGCGCGCCAGGAGCTCAGTGTGCCGCTGACGCCGAATTGGGCGCCGGTGCGGCTCGTTACGGAGCCGGCCGGCGCCGAGGTGCTCGTCGACGGAACGCTGGCCGGCACGACCCCGATCGCGCTCGAGCTCGACGCCGGAGAGCGCGCGCTCGAGGCGCGGCTCAGCGGCTACAACGCCTGGCGCGACAGCGTGGTCGTGAACGCGAATGAGCCTCAAGAGCTGCCCGTCGTGAAACTGAATCAAGCCGACGGACGTATAGAGCTCGTGAGCGTCCCGAGCGAAGCGAGCGTCAGCGTCGATGGCCAGTTTCTCGGGAGGACGCCGCTCAGCGTGCGCCTGAGCCCCGGGCGTGCTCACCAGATTACGCTCGCCAAGCCGGGCTACGCGCAGGCGACCCAGCAGCTCTCCGTCGCGGCCGACAGCGGCAGGCGCGTGCAAGTCGAGCTCGTTGCGCAGCTCGGCGACGTGGACATTCAGAGCGATCCCGCGAGCGCCGAGGTGTGGGTCGACGGCCGGCGCGAAGGCGTGACTCCCACGCGGCTCACGCTGAGTGCGATCGAGCACACGATCGAGGTCAAGCAGGCGGGCTACGCGACCGCAAGCTCGCGGATCACGCCGCGGCCGGGCTTTCCACAGCAATTGGCGCACACGCTGGTGCCGCTCGACGACACGTCGGGCAGCGGCTACCCGCAAACGCTCAAAACGAAGCTAGGGCAAGAGCTCAAGCTCGTTCCGGCAGGACGGTTTTTAATGGGATCCTCGCGGCGCGAAACGGATCGTCGCTCGAACGAGGTGCTGCGCCCCGTGAAGATTTCGCGCGCGTTCTATCTCGGCGTGCGCGAAGTCACGAACGGCGAGCTTCGCCTGTTTCTCCGCGAGCACGATTCCGGCTACTACTCGGGCCAATCGTTGAACGGCGACGATCAGCCCGCGGTGAACGTGTCGTGGAACGATGCGGCGCGTTACATGAACTGGTTGAGCAGCCAAGAAGCGCTCGATCCCGTCTACGAGGAATCGGCCGGTACCTGGATTCCCGCGCGGCCACTGCGCAACGGCTACCGTTTACCGACCGAGGCGGAGTGGGAGTGGGCGGCTCGCGCCGCCGGACAGGAGACGCCGCTGCGCTACCCTTGGGGTGCAGACTTGCCGCTGCCGGATCGATCCGGAAACTACGCCGATCTCACGGCCAGAGAGATCCTGCCGACCGTGCTCGTGACCTATACGGATGGGTTCCCGGTCTCGGCGCCGCCCGGCACGTTCGACGCGAACGCGGTCGGACTGTTCGATCTCGGCGGCAACGTTGCCGAATGGATTCAGGACTACTATTCGATTGCCCTGCCGACCGCCGCGGAGGGCGAGCTGATCGAGGACCCGCTCGGCGACGTGAGCGGCGACTTTCATGTCGTGCGCGGCTCGAGCTGGCGTAGCGCGACTGTGACGGACTTGCGCCTCGCGTATCGCAACTACAGCCAGGATGCGCGTGACGACGTCGGTTTCAGGATCGCGCGCGGCTTAAGATGAGCATAGGAAGCTCAAGGAAAGCGTTATGACAATGCGAATCTCGTGGAGTCGAACGGCGCTCGTTGCGGTTGGGCTACTGTCGTTGACGTCGCTGGCGCAGGAAGGGCAGAGCCCGCCGCCAAGCGCGACGCCGCCGCCGCGGCAAAGCGCACCCGCACCGCAGCAGCGGCCGAACCCGCCGCCGCCTCCGTCGCAGAGCGAGCGGCCGCCGCCGGCTCGCCCCGGCGACGACGTTTTCATTCCGAGCGAGGAGCTCGCAGCGGACGAAGAGGTGACCTTTCCGGTCGACATCTGACGTGACCACACTCGCGATCGAAATCAACGACGCAACCTTGGTCGTTGCCGACAGCGGTGGCGTGCTGGCTACCGAGCCCGGCTACGCGCTGGCAGACAAGACCGGTGTCGTCACCGGGATGGCTGCCTACCGCCAAGCGCGGCTCAAGCCGCGCTACGTGAGCAATACGTTTTGGAGCAAGTTGTCGCTTACGCCCGGCAGCGCGGGCATCGAGGGTGTGCAGAACGCGGCCGAGCTCGCGTTCGCGCAGATCGGCGCGCTATGGAAAATCTGCACGGAGCGCAACGCAAGCGAGGTCGTGCTCGTCGTTCCCGGCCATTGCAGCCCCGAGCAGCTCGGTCTGCTGCTCGGTCTTGCGCAGGAATGCGGTATGCCGGTTCGCGCGATGGTCGATGCCGCGGTCGCGGCAAGCATGAAGCCGTATCCGGGCAGGCAGCTCCTCTACGCGGATGCGGGGCTGCACCGCGTGGCAGTCACTCCGCTCAAGCAGGGCGACGACGTGGCCGCGCGGCCTGAGCACGCGCTCGAAGCTACCGGACTCGCAAGCCTCATCGAGATTCTCGCGCGGCGCTTGGCCGAAATCTTCGTGCTCGCGACGCGTTTCGATCCGTTCCGCCAGGCGGAGAGCGAGCAGTTGTTGTACGACCGTCTGCCGAATTGGCTGCGGCTGCTGCACGACCAAGGCGAGGCTGACCTCGCGCTGCCGTTCGGCGGCGAAGAGTATGTCGCGAAGGTGCGCCGCGAGCAGCTGCTCGGTGCGGCGGCCGGGTTCTATCGGGCGGTGGTGCAGCTCGTCGCGCAGAGCCGCGAGTTGGGTCAACCGTTGACGGTGCAGCTCTCCGACCGGCTTGTGGCGTGTCCGGGTCTCACGAACGCGCTCGCGCGACTCGACGACGCCGATATCGTGAGCCTGCCGCCCGGCCACGCCGCGCGCGCGGTGCTCATGAACCTCGAGGCCATCGATACGGGCAAAGGCCAGGTAAAGCTCTTGAAGCACCTGGCGTGGCGTGAAGCGGCGGAAACAACGGCCCCCGCCGGCGCGCCATCGCCACCGCGGCCCGCACCAACCCGTTCCGAGGGCCACGCGACCCACGTCGTGTATCGCGGTATTGCCTATCGAGTGGATGGCGAAGGGCTGTTCGTCGGGAAGACGCCGCTCGACGGTCGCCGCGTGATCGTGATTCCGGATCAAGGCGGTGGGGTTTCGAGCTCGCATTGCGAAATCGTCGTGCGCGACGGCGAGCTCAAGCTGCACGACTTGAGCCGGCACGGCACGTTCGTGAACGAGAAAAAGGTGTCCGGCGAGGTCACTCTGCATCCGGCCGACGTCATTCGGATCGGCTCGGCGGGCGCCGAGCTTACGGTCATCATGATGGAGCAGGCTCGTGGCGCGGCGTAACAGAGAGTTTCAGGTTTTCTCGCTGTCGTTTCTCGACGCCATCACGTGCGGATTCGGCGCGTGCATCCTGCTGTTCATGATCATCAACTCGAACGTTCACGTGCGCCGTGATGAAGCGCTCGAAGACCTCTCGGGCGAGGTCGATCGCATGGAGCTCAAGGTGCTCACGGGGCGCAAGAACCTCGTGCAGATCAAGGAAGCGCTCGTGAAGCTCGTCGAGCAGTGGGCCACTTTGCGCGCCGTCAGAAGCGAGCTCGTGAGCGAGATCCGCACGACGTCTGACGAAGTGACCAAGGTGACGATGGACAGCGAGGCACGGAAAGAGGCCCTGGAGCGGTTACGTTCCGAGCTGTTGTCGCTCGAGCAGGAGACGGAGCGGCTCAACGCCGCGAGCCTGACGCCGGAGGAGGCCGGCGACCGCATCCGCGGCTTCCAAGAAGGAGGCGGCGATCGGCAGTATTTGACCGGCTTGCGCATGGGCGGCAAGCGCGTGGTGATTCTCGTCGACGTGTCGACGAGCATGCTCGACCGGACGATCGTCAACATCCTGCGCCGGCGCAACATGCCGCCGGAGCAGCAGAAGCGTGCGCCGAAATGGCTGCAGGCCGTGAATACGGTCGACTGGCTCACGACGCAGATAGCGATCGGCACGCAGTACCAGATCTACGCGTTCAACAGCACGGCGTGGTCCTTGATCGAGGGCACGGACGGGCAGTGGCTCACCGTGACGAATAGCGCCGAGCTCGATGCGGCCGTGGCGACGTTGCGCGACACGGTCCCGCAAGGGGCGTCGAGTCTGCAGGTCGCTTTCAACGCCGCGCGCTCGATGGAGCCGCGGCCCGACAACATCTATCTGCTCACGGACGGCTTGCCGACGATGGGCGAGATCGTGCCGACCCGCGAGGGCGTCACCGGCAAGGAGCGCCTCGACCATTTCAATCGCGCCGTGCGTGATCTGCCCGGCGCGCCCGTCAATGTCATCTTGCTCGCGATGGAAGGCGATCCGCGCGCCGCGCCGGCCTATTGGTGGCTCGCGCTGCGCACCGGCGGATCGATGCTCGCGCCCGCGGAGGACTGGCCCTAATGCGTAAACGTAGAGAGACCGACACATTCAGCTTGTCGTTCGTCGATTCCATTTGCTGCGGATTCGGCTCGATCATTCTGTTGCTCGTCGTGACCAAGGTCTCGGAGCCCACGGCGCTCGAGGAAGGGCGGCAGGATCTGCAGTCGCTGATCGCGCAATACGAGCTAGAGCTCGAGGACATCATCGGCGAGACCGAGATCGTGTCGCGAGAGCAGACCGACGCCGTGAAGAGCCTCAATCTCGACGAGCTGCAGATCTCGGATCTGCAGCGCCAGCTCGTGCGGATCCGTTCCGAGTTGATGGCGTCCAACGACAATTCCGACATCGCGAACGATCTCCAGGGGCAGCTCTCGCGCGCGAAGCAGTCGTTGACGGAGGAGATGGAACGCCTGCTCGCCGACTACAAGCCGCCCGTCGACGACTACGTCGTCGGCGGTATCCCGGTCGACAGCGAGTATCTCGTGTTCCTGATCGACACCTCGGGCAGCATGAAGCAGTACATGTGGGACCGCGTGCAGCAGCAGCTGCAGGACACTTTGGCCGTGTATCCGAGCGTCAAGGGCATCCAGGTGATGAACGACGAGGGCGAATACATGTTCAAGAGCTACCGCGGCGAGTGGATACCGGATACGCCGTCGCGGCGCCAGGCGATCTTGGACGCGATGAAGAATTGGAACGCGTTCTCCAACTCGAATCCGCGCGAGGGCATCATCGAAGCGATCGACACTTTCTGGTCCGAGGACAAGAAAATCTCGCTGCACGTGTACAGCGACGACTTTGCAACCGGCACGGGCTCGATCAACGCGGTCGTGCGCGAGGTCGATCGCCTGAACCACGCCGGTGCCGACGGCAAGCGGCGCGTGCGGATCCACGCGGTGGCCTTCCCCGTCTTTTACGAGGTGACCGGCGGTGAGCTTCTGTCCTCGGCCGACTACGCGACGCTGATGCGCGTGCTGTGCCAGCGCAACGGCGGCACCTTCGTCGCGCTTCCCTCGCGCCGCGACCTCTAGCCGTCAGAATTCGTCAGCACTTCGCCCGCTGCGCGGCCGAATTCGCAGCGGCTTCGCCTGCGCGCTTCGCTTCAATGATCACCGTGTACCCACATTCACGCACGGCAAAGGAGCGAATCATGAAATACACGGCATTGGCAGTCTTGAGCGCCAGCTTGGCGGCCGCGCCGGCTTGGAGCGCGGAGAAGGAGAGGGCCTCGAAGCAGGAATCGATCGGCCTCGGCAGCGGCGCCGTAATCGGCGCGGCGGCCGGCGGTCCGATCGGATTTATCGTCGGGGCCGCGTTCGGCGGCTGGCTCGGCGACCGTTTCCATCACGAGAAGAGCGGACGTCTTGCGGCCGACGCCCGCTACGAGGACGTCAAAACGGATAACGTCTCACTGCGGAACCGATTGTCCGGCAGCGAGCTCAAGGTTGCCCAGATCGAGTCGGAGCTATCGGCTACCCGTAGCGCGCATCGCAGCGAGCTGCAGCAGGCGCTCGCGATCGAGGTGTTCTTCCGCACCGAGGACAGCGCGCTCAGCGGCGACACCGAGGAGCGGCTTGCGCACCTCGCGCAGTTCATTGCGCCGATGGAGGGCACGGTGATCCATCTCGAAGGTCATGCGGACGGCCGCGGCGAGGAGAAATACAACGCCGAGCTGTCGGCGGCCCGAGCCGGTGCGGTTCGCGACGCCTTGCTGCGCGGCGGGCTAGCGCCCGAGCGGGTCGTGCTGCACGCCGAGGGCGAGAGCCGTTCGACGGCCACGCAAGAGGACGTCGACGGCATGGCCCTCGAGCGGCGCGTGCAGATGCGGATCGTCGACATTGACGCGGACATCAATCGCGTGGCGCAAAGCGAGTAGGTAGGTCCATCCCCCCAAGTCACTGGCAGAGGACGCCAGTGAGGCAGGCGCGGTCGGCGCGGGGAATCTCAGGCTCCCCGCCCGACCGCGAGCTGCGTGCTAACGCCGCGTCGGCGGCAGAACCGGCTGCAGCAGCCGCAGCCAATCGGCACCTGCGAGCGCGGGCGCGCCGGGCCGCGCTCGAGGCACGACGTGAACGGGTAGCGGTTGCAAGAAACGCCTGAGCACCGCCGCGGTCTCGTCGCTCTCGACCGGCTGAGCGGCGGATTCCGAGACGATCGCAGAGAGCACGGTGCAATTTCGAGCGCGCAGCGCGGCTGCCGCCGTCAAAGCATGGCTCAACGCTCCGAGATAGCTGCCGACGACGAGCAGCACCGGTGCGCCGAGGGCGACGATCCAGTCGAGCACCGTGTGCCGATCGTCGATCGGCACCATCACGCCGCCGATCCCTTCGATTAGCGTGATGTCGCAGTCGCTCGGCGAGCGGCAGAACTCGACGAGCTCGTCGAACGGGATAAGCCGTCCCTCGCGCCGCGCGGCCATATCCGGCGACAGGGGTGCGGCGAACCGCCACGGCGTCGCTGCGTCGATGTTCGCGGCGTTGATCGGCAGGCCCGACGCGCGCAGCAGGCGGCCGGTGTCGCTATCCTCCGGGCGATGCGGATCGAAACCACTCGCGAGCGGTTTCAGCGCGCGCGGCCGATAGCCGGCGCGAGCGAGTGCGGCGATCACCTCGATCATCACGAACGTCTTGCCGACGTCCGTGCCGGAGCTCGTCACGAACAGGCTCGTCATCGGTCAAGCAGCAGGGGCCGAACGGCCGCAGCCAAGGCCCGCACTTGCTCATCGGTATGCTCGGCCGAGAACGCGAATCGCAGGCGCGACGTGCCGGGCGGCACGGTCGGCGGACGGATCGCCGCGACGAGGAAGCCCGCGCCGCGCAAATGCTCACTCGCTGCAAGAGCGCGCTCGGCGGCGCCGAACACGATCGACACGATCGCGCTTTGCGCGCCCGGTAGCTCCAGCGCGCCCGTGAACGCGAGCGCGCGCGCGAGCGGACGGCTCACGAGCTCGAGGTCCGTGCGGATGATCTCGAGCGCGGCGCTGGCGGCCGCGACTGCGCCGGGAGGCAGTCCCGTCGAGTAAACGAAGCTGCGGGCGCGATTGCGGATCAGCTCCGCTACGGTGTGGCTCGCGCAGAGATAGCCGCCGTAGCCGCCGGCCGCCTTCGATAGAGTGCCCATCTGCAGCGGCACACTCACGGGCACGGTGTGCGCGAAGCTCGAGCCGCGACCGTCGCCCAACACGCCGAGGCCGTGTGCATCATCGCTGAGCAGCCAGGCCGCGTGCCGCTCGGCGAGCGCCGCAAGCTCGGGCAGCGGCGCGA
>CAVUTF010000022.1:0-166163 GCA_963744305.1 uncultured Gammaproteobacteria bacterium | reverse complement strand
GCAACGGGGGCGGAGTTCCGAGCTCGAATGAGAACATTTCACATCGCAATCAGCGTTGCCGACATTGCACGCTCAGTCCAGGACTACTCTGATCGTCTCGGGTGCCTGCCGGCTGTGGTAGTTCCGAACGAGTATGCGTTGTGGCGGACGCCGAGCATCAACTTGTCTATTCGGCGGGTTGATAAAGAACCGGGGACGTTGCGGCATTTGGGCTGGGAAGATTCGTCAGCCGCGCGTTTCAACACGGATACCGACGTCAACGGAATCGTCTGGGAGCACTTCAGCCCTGAACAGCAAGCAAGAGAGATCGTAGAAACTTGGCCCGAAGCGTTAATGGCGAGCGGATAACGACGGATGCAGCGGACCCTGACTATGAAGGCCATCGTTCAAGAGAAGTATGGATCTGCCGATGACTTGGAGCTCCGAGAAGTCGCCAAGCCGATAGCACGTTCCGGTTGAGTGAGGTTCGCAAGGCTTTCCGCCACATGATCGCAAGACGAAATCCAAGGAAGGGTGATCATCACGGCCGCCGAAGGCCTCGTCTAGAATCTCAGTCATGGAGGCCGTCAGACCTGCCGAACCTCGCGACGCCGATTTTCTCGCGTGGGCGATACTCGCCGCGACCCGTTCGCATGTGCCGAGAGGCTGGTTCGACATCGTCCTCGCCCGTCCCGAATCCTTCTGTTTGGATTTTCTGCGTCGACTCGTGCTCACGGAAACGAGGTCGTGGTGGCACTACACGAGGTTCCATGTGGCCGAGGTGGACGGAGACATGGCGGCTGCGCTCTGCGCGTTTCGTGCCGGCGAGGCGTATCCCCTGTCCGGTGCCGCCATGACGGAAGTCTCGAAGAGCCTCGGTTGGGATGACGCCGAGGAGAAGGCAATGTGGGCGCGCGGCTCATACGTCTTTACGTGCACGTTCGCAGACGATGAGGACTTTTGGACAATCGAGAATGTCGCTACCGTCCCGGCCTATCGCGGTCGGGGATTGGCGGGCAGAATGATTCAAGAGGTGCTTCCGGAAGGTCGGCGGCAAGGGTTGGGTCAGGCGCAGATCACGTTCTTTATCGGCAACGAGGCGGCGGCGCGTGCTTACTCAAAGGCTGGATTCGTTCTCGACGACGAGAGACGTCACGCGGATTTCGAAGCGGCCACGGGCGTACCCGGTATTTGTCGCTATCTGAGGCCGCTGTAAGCTGCGAGCCGGCGGAAACCGAAATGCATGCAACCGATGCGTTGGGTCTCGAGAGCGAAACCGTCACGATCGTTCCTTACGATGTGCGATGGGCCAGACTGTTCGAGGAAGCGCGCTCCGAATTGAGAGCTGCGATGGGCCAATCGATCCTCGACGTCCATCACGTCGGCAGCACCTCCGTACCTGGGCTGTGTGCGAAGCCGGTTCTGGACCTTCTCGTCTCGATCTCCGATCTTCGGCAGGGAGCCGCACTTGTTCCGCAACTCGCGGAGCTAGGTTACGAGTTGCGCCCCGACGACATTCCGGACCGTCTGTTCTTTCGGCGGCGGCGAGGGTCCGTCCGCACACACCATTTGTCGTTGGCCGAGCCTGGGTCGCACTACTACGCCGTCACGATCGCGTTTCGCGATGCGTTGCGACGAGATCCGGCACTCGCCGCGAGCTACGGCGATCTCAAGTTGCGATTGGCTCGGCAGTTTCCAACGGATCGTGAGTCTTACCAGGACGGCAAGTCGGAGTTCGTGTTGGGCGCGCTCGCGCGCGCCGGACGAACTGGGCAGCCGGCGACACAGGGGATTTCCAGTGACTAGGCGAGCAGTTCTGGCGTTGCTCGTGATTGCTGTGGTCATCACGGCAGCTGTTAGGGTGGCTGGATATCGTGGGCAGCCGTTGGACGGCGAGCAGCTCAACGACGAGGTCGCCCTACAGACGCCGAGCGCTGAAGAGCATGCGCTTCAGCTCGTCGTGCGAGAAACGGCTCCGGACGCTGTCGGGTCTGGCAACTTCCAAGCACTGTCCGAGACCTTCCGAAACACGACGTTCTTGTTGGCCATCCGTGACGCAGGATTCTTGTGCGAGGACGTTGTCGCTTCGTACCACGGCGGAGGCAACGTCTGGACAGCCAGTTGCCGTGACATGCGAGGGTACACAATCCGCGTTGACGAAGGCGCGGCGCTCCTCGTTGAGCCCGTCGTCCACTATTTCGACGCCGTGGTGCCGGCACCGTCGATGTTGAATGACACATTGCGCCTCGACCTCGAGCGGCGCCTCGAGCTGCTCGAGCGACAACGCCGCAAGTGAGAGCGGCAACCGATGCGCGTGCTGCACCTCATCGTTGGGTCGGCTGGAGTGCTGGTGTTCTTGGCGACGGGCATCTACATGCAAACCCATTTCCCGGAGCTCTACGGAACGAACGAAGCACTGCGGTACATGTACCGCGCCAATCACGTGTACATTCTTTTGGCGAGCCTCGTGAACGTCGTTCTTGGCGTCTACCTCTCTGCGCCAAATTCCCCGTGGCGAGCCGTCGTTGGCCGCACCGGATCCGTGCTGGCGATGTTGTCGCCGCCGATTCTTATCTATGCGTTTTTCGCCGAGGCGCCGAAAGGGAGCCCGGAACGTGTGCTCACTGCGCTCGGCGTCTTCATCCTGCTATTGGGCGTTGTTGCGCAACTGCCAAGTTATTCCGCCGCCAGGCCGAAACGGTATGCGAAACAGTGACTGCGGCTCGTTCACGGCGTCGACGGCGTAAGTAACAACGCTTTGGGCGGCCGACATGCGTCCTGCGGTGCATCGAATCGACGGAGCTGATGCCGACGCGGCTACCGGCGAGGTAGTAATCGATCCAAAGAAAGCCCTTTGGAACGGCGGCCTGCTCGCCTGCGGAGTGCTCTTCGCGCCGGCGACATTCAGCGTCGGTGCGCTTCTGCTCTGCGTGGGGACAACCTACATCACCTTGCTGCTCGGCCACTCGGTCGGCATGCACCGTCGGATGATCCACAAGAGCTTCGACTGCCCGAAGTGGCTCGAGCGCGCGTTGGTTTACGTCGGTGTAACCGTCGGGATGGCGGGTCCATTCGGCCTCCTGCGGATTCATGATGTTCGCGATTGGGCGCAGCGCGAGGAGCGCTGCCACGACTTCTTTGCCCATCGCCGCCCCCTCTGGCTCGATGCGCTGTGGCAGCTCGACCTGCCGCTTCGAGTTCACGCGGCCACCTCGATTCATGCTCGAACACGAATTGGCATCCGATCCGTGGTATCAATGGATGGAGCGAACCTGGATGCTGCAGCAATTACCGATCGCTGCCGTCCTGTTCGTGCTGGGTGGGTGGTCTTGGGTCGTGTGGGGAGTCTGTGTTCGAGTCACGCTCAGTGTCACGGGTCATTGGGTCGTGACCTATCTGACGCACAACCCCGGGCCTGGCCGGTGGCAAGTGTTGGGCGCCGGAGTGCAGGCCTCGAATCTCCCGGGCTACGGCCTTCTTACGATGGGTGAATGTTGGCACAACAATCATCATGCGTTCCCGGAGTCCGCGCGGATCGGATTGTTGCCGGGCGAGGTCGATCCCGGATGGTGGGTGATTCGCTGCCTTCACCGCCTCGGTCTCATCAGCAGAGTGGGTACTCCGCGAGCGCAGGCTCAGCAGGAGGATCTCGTGCATGCCGGGCCAGCAATGGTTGCGCCGCAGTGACGCCAGCCGAAGCGTTGACTTACGTGCGCACGCACGGGGTCGTGCTCGAGTCGGGGAGCGGTCCCGTGCCATCGCTCGCAGGTGCGATCGCCGGCGCACCCATCCGCGGCAGTTGGTGGGCACACGCTAAGAGCCGAGAGATCTTCGCGTTGACCCGCGCTGTCAGAGACTGCCCGGATGTGCTCGTCTGCCGGCTCGTCGACGGCAAGATCACCTATGTGCACCGACGCCTTTGGCCCGCTCTGGTGCGCGCTGCCGAGCGATTTCCCCGCGAACGTCTCGCGCAGGTCATCGAGCAGCACACGGCATCGGGCCGGCACGTCAAGAACGAGGTGGCCTTTCCCGGTTGGGTGTCCCGCGAGCTTTCTGCCGAAGCCCAACGACTCGACGAGAAAACCGCGCTCGGCGAGCTGGGCGACTGGTGGGGGCACAAGAGCTGATGTCCGACTCCACACACAGCGAGGTCAGGTTGCGCGACGGTCGCGCTTTGGCGTATGCCGAGCACGGAAGCCCATCAGGGCAACCGATCATTCATTGTCACGGCGTGCCTAGCTCGCGCGTCGAAGGCAACCTGATTTTCAACAGCGCGACGGCGGCAGCGCTCGATTTGCGAGTGATCGTGCCCGATCGGCCGGGCATGGGTTACTCCGACTTCAAGCCGGGCCGCAGGATCGTCGACTGGCCGAACGACGTGCTGGAGCTGGCGAACGCTCTGGGGCTGGACACGTTCACGGTGCTGGGTTCCTCCGGAGGCGCGCCCTACGCGCTCGCTTGCGGAGCCCTGATCGCTAGCCGCGTTCGGGCCGTCGGCGTGCTCGGCGGCATCGCGCCGGCGGACGCGCCCGGCATACTGGCGTCGATGACCGGCTCTCTCAAGCTCATGCTCCGACTCGGTCGGTTCGCGCCGGCCGTCATGCGCGGCCTGTTCCGACTCAATCTACGCGCGATCCGTCGTGGTGGACCGCGGGCCGCCGAGCAGATGGCCGCTTGGGCTCCGGAGCCCGATCGGACGCTGTTCAAGCAAGAGAGAATCCGCAGCGGCTTCATGAAGTGCTTCGAGGAAGCGTGTCGGCAGGGAACACGCGGACCGGCGGCGGATGTCGGGCTCATCGGGCGGCCATGGGGCTTCGAGCCGGCCGCCGTGAAAGTGCCGGTGCTGCTCTGGCATGGCGAACGAGATCGCAATGTGCCGGTAGCCAGCGGTCGGTATCTCGCTCACGTGCTGCCGAACTGCCGCGCCAAATTCTATGCGGAGGAAGCGCACCTCTCGCTTCCGTTCAATCACCAAGCGGAACTGCTCGGTGCGTTGGCAACGGCGGCGGCGCCTGCCTAGCCGCAGCTCCAACGTTTTTCAAATGCCCCTACTCTTCTCCTACGGCACGCTGCAACAGGAAACGGTGCAGAGGTCGACGTTCGGGAGGTTGCTGCAGGGGGAACCGGACGAGCTGGTCGGCTTCGAGCAATCGTTGCGGAGCGTCGAGGATCCGGAGTTCGTGGCCGCCAGCGGCAAGACCCATCACGCCATCGTGAAGTTCAACGGGAAAAACGCCAGCCGTGTGAGTGGCATGGTTTTCGAGGTCTCGGACGCCGAGCTCGCGAAGGCCGACCAATACGAGCCCGCCGGCTACGAACGGATCGCTACCGTGCTCGCTTCGGGGAAGCAGGCGTGGGTGTACGCTGACGCCGGTGGCTCATAGGGTCGCGGCATGGCGGGCACGCTCTCTTCAACGATGACGCTGCGCGAGTTCGAGAACGGCTATTGGTATCTCGATGACTTGAAGGATTTCGCCGATCGCATCGGCATTCCGGCGGCGAAGAGGCTGCGAAAGGACGAGCTCGAGAAGGCCATCGTCGCATTCCTTCGCACGGGCAAAGCAGCGTCGCCCACGAAGCGCTCGCTCCGCAAAACCGGCCCAAAAGACGTCGAACGCGGTCTGCGCCTGGGGCTTCGAATCGAGCACTACACGAGCAACCGCGAAACGAAGGACTTCATCGTCGAGCAGGCGCGCCGCGCGGCGCCGGAAGTTCGTGAGAAATCCGGCGTTTGGTATCGCCTGAACCGCTGGCGAGAAGGTGAGATCACGAGCGGCAAGCGCCCAACGTATGGCGACCTCGTCATGCAGTACGTCGCCCTGAACAAGATGGAGCGATTCGAGAAGGTTCCTCATGGCCGCTACATCAACTTCGTCGCCGAGTTCCTCGCAACGGAGAAGGACGCGACGCGTGCAGAGGCGATCGCCGCTTGGGCAGCGCTAAAAGAGTTGGACGTCCCGAAGAGCTATGCTTCCTGGGTCAAGGCGCGAGCGCGCGGCAAGAGAAAGGGCCGGTGACTGTATGGTCCAGCTCGATCCGTGGATTGCAAAGGTAGCGATCGTCGCCGCCACCATAGCGATGATCGCCGTTCGTGCTCCTCACGGACGCCGAAGTCGAGCAATCCGGGTAGCGCGTAGCTCGAAGAGTGCGCGCGAGGTTGTTCTGTTGACTCTCGCGTGGATCGGCTTCCTCGTTCCGCTCGTGTGGGTTGTCTCGCCCGTGTTTTCGTTCGCGGACTATGGGCTTCGACTCGGGCCGTTCGTCGCGGGCGTGGCGTGCTTCGTCGTCGGTCTCTGGTGGTTCTACAGGTCGCACGCGGACCTCGGCACCAATTGGTCCGTTACTCTCGAGATACGGGAGAACCATCGCCTGATTACGGACGGTGTCTATCGCTTGGTCCGCCACCCGATGTACTCGGCGCTCTTCGTCTACGCGATCGGCCAAGCGCTCGTGGTGCCGAACTGGGTGGCCGGGCCCTCCTATCTCCTGCTGATATTGATCCTGTTCGCGTTTCGCGTGGGCGCCGAGGAGAAAATGATGCTGGAGACCTTTGGCGACGAGTACGCGGCGTACATGACAAGAACGAAACGACTCATACCAGGCCTCTGGTGATTCAACCCGGACGTTCGAGGAGTTGCAGATGAAACCCTGTCGGGAGTGTCGACGCGAAATTTCCGAGCAGGCGCTCGCGTGTCCTCAGTGTGGGGCGCCGTATCCCGCGCGCGGTGCGTGGGACGGATGGGGCTATGAGTACAAATCCCAGTGGGCGATCGGCAACCTGCCATTGCTGCACATTTCGTTCAAGTACCGACCGAACCGCGCGCCCGTGGTGGCGCGCGGCGTCATCGCGATTGGGCAGTTCGGCTACGGCGTCGTGTGCATCGCGCAGTTCGGAGTAGGCGTGCTGAGCATCAGCCAGTTCACGCTTGCGGCCTTTGGACTTGCGCAGTTCGGCGTGGCGTATTCCCTGATCGCGCAAGTCGGCGTTTACATAGCGGAAGGACACGGCCAATTCGTTGCCAAGTTTTCGGAGCTACTGGGACTCCTCTAGCGTTCTTAGCGGCGACCCTCGCCCGAGCCAGCGTATGTATGCAGCGTTCGAGTTTCTGGCGGTGGTCAGCGCGTCGTTGTTCGCGGGCGCCGCCCTCTACATCAACGTCGCCGAGCATCCGGCGCGGATGCTTCTTGAAACCCGGCCCGCGGTGCAGCAGTGGGCGCCGAGTTACCAGCGGGCGACCTGGATGCAAGCACCTCTGGCATTGGCGAGCTTTGTGGCCGGTCTAGCCGTCTGGTTCATGGGCGGCGGCGCCGGGTGGCTCATCGCCGCAGCGCTGATCGGTGCCGTCGTGCCTTTCACGTTCATCGCAATCATGCCCACCAACCAGCGGCTGCTCGCGACCGATCGCGAGCTCGATGCCGTGCAGACGCGGGCACTGCTGAAGAAGTGGGGTAACCTTCATGCGGTGCGCACGCTGTTGAGCATCTGCGCTGCCGGCTTGTACGTTTGGCTCGTCGTTCGGGGCTAACCATGCGGTTTCTGATCTGCGTTGCTACCGGCTTTGCCTGTATGGGTGCGGCGCAAGTCGCGCTCGCTCACCACGCATCCGCCGGGCTCTACGATCGCACGACGACGGCTGCCGTGAGCGGTGAAGTAGTGTCGGTGTTTTGGCGGAATCCACACGTTCGATTGGCCATCGACGTCACGAAAGAAGATGGGACGACGGAAACGTGGCAAATAGAGGCTGGGTCCGTAAACACGTTGGAGCGCATGGGCGTGACCGCAGAGACGTTCAGCGTCGGCGACCGAATTGACGTGTCGGGTTTCGCCGGACGAGACGGCCGCAGAGTGATGTTCGCGAACGCGATCGCGTCGGCCGGCGGCGAGAATGTGCCTCTCGGCACAGACATCACCCAACGCTATGCGCGTCCCGAGCAGCTCGCGGCAGGCCGGGCGCTGGATGTAGGACCTGCAACCGACATTTTTCGTGTCTGGGTTCCGGTCGCGGTGCCCAATACCGGGGCTGGAAGAGCGAGCTTTCCTTTGACTGATTCGGCTCAGGCAGCTCGAAAGGTTTGGGATCCGGCAGGTGACCCGGCCTTACGATGCATTCCGCCCGGGATGCCGGCCGCGATGGACAACCCCTATCCGATTGCGTTCGAGCGTCGCGGCGAGGACATCGTTTTACGTTTGGAAGAGTGGGACGGTATCCGAACGATTCACCTGAATGCCGGATCGAGCCCACGGGCGGAAGCGCCCACGCCGATGGGGTACTCGACCGGCCGTTGGGAAGGCCGCACGTTAGTCGTCGAGACGAGTGGCATCGACTACCCCTACTTTGACGATCTCGGTACACCGCAAAGCCCCGCGATCCATGTGCGGGAGCTCTTCACGCTGAGCCCGCAAGAGCGGCGTCTGTCGTGGGAAGCGCAGATCACCGATCCGGTGAATTTCACCGAGACTGTCGTTATGAAGATCGAGTGGCAGTGGATCCCGGGCCACGAGATAAAGCCGTTCGATTGTGCAGTGGCAGACGACAGTGATTGATTCGCGGGCGGTGCGCGTGGATAGAACGAACAACGGGCTGCCGTGGCTCATCGTCTTGTATGGCTGCGCGAGTCTCCTGCACTTTGCGCACAATGCCGAGCACCTAAACGACTATCCAAACCTGCCGGACTGGCTGTCGCGTTCTCAGATCTACGTCGTGTGGCTTGGCATCACTGCGCTCGGGGCACTGGGTTACTTGCTCCACCGCGGGGGTTACCCGCTTGCCGGCCTCATTCTCGTGGGCGCTTATGCCGGCCTCGGTTTCGATGGCCTCCTTCATTACACGCGAGCACCGGTCGCGGCGCACACCACGGCAATGAATCTCACTATCTGGTTTGAGGTTTCGGCCGCAGCGTTGCTGCTCGGCGCAGTTCTGATCCTTGCGACGCACTTCGTCTTGCGCCAGCGTCGATAGCGCTGAACAACGAGGAAACGCACCCCATGCCGTTCCGCAGTCCGTACCCAGACGTGAACATTCCGGACCAACCCCTCACCGACGTGGTGCTCGGGAAGGCCGCCGAGCGCGCCGATGATGCGGCGCTCGTCGACAGCGTTACCGGCCGCACCTTAACGTTTGGCGGGCTTCTGGAGCAGGTGAGAAGCGTGGCCGCGGGCCTCGCGGAGCTCGGCATCCGCAAAGGCGACGTCGTGGCTCTCTGTTCGCCGAACTCGCCGGAGTTTGCGGTCGTGTTCCATGCCGTCGCTCGGCTCGGCGCGATCGTGACGACGGCGAATCCTGCCAACACCAGGCAGGAGCTCGCGTTCCAGCTCAACGATGCCGGCGCGAAGCTGCTCATCACGACCGCCGCGCTCCTGGAGAAAGCGCGCGCCGCGGTCGAGGAGTGGGGTCGGCCGATCGAGGTGATCACGATCGACGACGCGCCCGGCGCGCGATCGCTCGCGCTCGATCGCGCGCGACGCAGACCCGCCCGCGGTTGCGATCGATCCCGCCGTGGACGTGGTGGCGTTGCCGTACTCGTCAGGAACGACCGGCCTCCCGAAGGGCGTGATGCTCACGCATCGCAATCTGGTCGCGAACGTCATGCAGATCGACGCCGTCGAGGATCCGGATATACGGGCGCTCGTCGGCGTGATGCCGTTCTTTCACATCTACGGCATGGTCGTCATCTTGAACTTTGGGCTCATGCGGGGCGCGACCATCGTTACGATGCCGCGATTCGAGCTCGAGCCGTTCTTGAAGGTGCTGCAGGACTGGCCGATCGCGCTCGCGCACATCGTTCCGCCCGTGGCCGTGGCTCTGGCGAAGCACCCAGCGGTCGACGGCTACCAGTTGAGGCACTTGAAATGGCTCTTGAGCGGCGCCGCGCCGTTGGGTCCGGAATTGACGGACGCCGTCGAGCGGCGGTTGAACGTGAAGATCCGCCAAGGCTACGGCATGACCGAGGCGAGCCCGGTCACGCACTACACGGCCCCGGGCTTGCAACGAGGCGGCAAGGCCGGCCTCCTGGCACCGTGCACCGAGTGCCGCATCGTCGATCCGGAGACGGGCTGCGACACGGCCGCCGGCCAGGCCGGCGAGGTGTGGGTTCGAGGCCCGCAGGTGATGAAGGGTTATCTGAACAATCCCGAGGCTACCGCGATCACGGTCGACAACGAGGGGTGGCTACGCACCGGTGACATCGGCGCCGTCGATGATGAGGGCTACCTCCTCGTGGTCGATCGTTTGAAGGAGTTGATCAAGGTGAAGGGCTATCCAGGTGGCGCCCGCCGAGCTCGAGGCGCTGCTGCTCAAGCACCCGCAAATCGCCGACGTCGCGGTGATCCCGGTGGCCGATGACGAAGATGGCGAGGTACCGAAGGCCATCGTCGTCGCGCGCGGGCCGCTCACGGCGGACGAGGTAATTGCGTTCGTTCAGGCGGAGGTGGCGTACTACAAGCGGATTCGCCACGTTGCGTTCGTCGACGCGATTCCGAAGTCCGCCTCGGGCAAAATCCTCCGGCGAATCCTCGTCGAACGGGAACGCGCGCAATGAAGATCGATATCGCCGAATCGGACGCTCAGCTCGAGCGGATTAGCAGTGTCCTGCTGCAGCTGCGCACGGCGTTCAGCAAGGACGCCTTGATCGCCCAGATCAAGGAGCAAATGCGAAGCGGTTATCGAATCGCCTACGTAGAGTCAGACGGCGAGGTCTTGTGCGTGGCCGGCTTCGTGGTCGGAACCAAGCTCGCCTGGGGGAAGCACATCTACGTGGACGATCTCGTGACGGCCGAGCACCAGCGCTCCAAGGGTGCCGGAGCGGAAATGATCGACTGGCTCAAGGCCCATGCCCGGGAGCTCGGCTGTGAGCAGCTGCATCTTGATTCCGGCGTGCAGCGGTTCGACGCACATCGGTTCTATTTGCGGCATCGATTCAACATCGGCAGCCACCACTTCTCCATCACGAATCTTGCGGGCGCACGTTGAGGCGAAAACCGTCGTGATCGTCGAAGTTGCGCCGCTGCGTATCAGGCCCGGGCACACCGCGGAATTCGAGATCGCGTTCAAGCAAGCGCAGCGAATCATCGCTTCGATGCCCGGATATCTGTCCCACGAGCTCTTGCGCTGTCTCGAGCGCCGGGACGAGTACATTCTCTTCGTCCGCTGGGAGTCTCTCGATGCGCACGAAAAGGGCTTTCGGCAGTCTCCGGAGTACCAGGAGTGGAAGGCTTTGCTGCACCACTTCTACGATCCGTTTCCGGTGGTGTCGCACTACGATCCGGTCGAAGATTGCGCGATGAGGGAACGTGCCGCTCGACAAGGACCTTGAACGCGGATTTTCGCTTAGAGAAGCCGTGGCCGCCGATGCACCGGCGATTCGGGCCGTGGTATTCGCCGTGCTCGACGAGTACGGCTTGGCACCAAGCCCTTCGAGCACCGATGCGGACCTCGACGACATCATCGCGAGCTACGCAGGAAGAGGCGGATTGTTTCGCGTGATCACCTCGGCGAATGGTGCGGTCGTGGGATGTGGCGGCCTCTATCCCATCGATCGAACGGAGGCCGAGATCCGGAAGATGTACCTATTGAAGGACGCGCGGGGTCACGGGCTCGGTCGAACGCTCTTGAATGACCTCATCGCAGCGGCGCGCGAGCGCGGATTCGAGCGCGTCGTAGCCGAGACGGCGTCGGTGCTCCGGGAGGCGATCGGGTTGTACAAAAGCAGCGGCTTTGTTCCGTACAAGCGTACCCACATGGCGAGCCGCTGCGATCAGGCATACGCGCTGTCTTTGAGGCGAGAGGCGGGCTAGGAGCAGCGGCGCAAGGTGGCTCGATACGGCTACATCTGGGAGTTTCAGGTTCACGCGTCGCGCCGCGAGGACTTTGAACGTTGTTACGGCCCCTCGGGCGCGTGGGTGCTCCTTTTTCACCGCGCCGAAGGTTACGTCGGCACGGTGCTGCTGCAAGACAACGCGAACCCGCTGCGCTATCTCACGATAGACCGCTGGGCAAGCGTCGAGGCTTATCGTTCTTTTCGCGCGCGCTTCGCAGATCAGTACGCCGAGCTCGATCGTGAATGCGAAGGGATGACGAGCCGAGAAGCGCTGCTGGGTGAATTCTCCGAAGTCTGACGCTACTCGTTGCTGACAGGCCACGGCCTTGCACCACCCCGGCGTTTGGCCGAGACTACCGGCGGCCGCAATTCGACGTCTACCAAGAACCAAAACAAGAGGAGACAGTCATGCCCACGCTCATTGCGCTCGCGGTCTCGGTCGGTGTGCTCGCCGTCGTCGCTACTTGGATCTTCTTTCTCGATGCCGTGGCCATGGGCAACCTGCAGGTTTGGCAAGGCTTCATCGCGTGGGGTTGTCACTATCACTGCGGCGGCAAGATCACGGGCACGCGCAATACCATCATTTGCATGAGCTTCGGCGCAGTGGTTGGCATGGCGTCGGTGTTGCTCGCGGGCCAGCTCGGCGGACTCGGAGCGCTCGCTGCACCGGTGGCGGTGGGCGTCGGCGCGACGGTGATCGTGCTGTCGTCTAAGTTGTCGCTGCTCGCAACGATTCCCGCAAGCGTTTACGGCTTTGCGAGCATCGCCGGCCTGATCTTGCTCGGCGAAGGGATGACGGCGACCGGCGCGCTCGTGCCGACGATTCTGTCGATCGTCATCGGCGCGATTTTCGGCTACGTGTCGGAGGCGGTAGCGGGGGCACTAACGAAGAAAAGCGCCGCTTGGCTGAGGGTGGGCGGTAGTCGCTCGTCACACGCCTCCGCGGCATGCGTCGATGATCTTCGCTTGCACCTGCTCGGGCGAGCTCACGATCTCGTAGAACTTGTCGATGAACTCGTGCGCTTCCTCGCGTTCCTTCGCTGCCAAGTCCGGCACCTGATCGAGGATCTCTGCGATCTGCGCCGCGCCGCTCTTCGAAGCGATCGATGGTCGGTTGCCAGTCGAACCCGGGGTGACAGAAGCCGCGGAACAGCCGCTGCGTGACGCGCTGAATCGGTAGCTCCGGCGGTGGGCCGGCATAGGTCGCGTCGACGAGCCCCGAGAAGTCGAAGTCGTACGGCACCGGCGTCACGCGGCCCGACTCCTCGCGAAGGTGCGTGACGTTGTGGCCGGCCAGCGCTGACCAATCGGTATTGCCGATCAGATACTCGAACAGCTCGAACGTGGCCAGATCCTGCGGGTCGGCGTCGGCCGTCTTGAACTCCTTCGCATCGATCAGCTTGGCAGCATTCCGCGCGGCCAGCGAGTCGAAGTGCTCCGTGAAGAACCCATAACGCGCGACCACGTTCTCACGGCCTTTGCGTCCCGCGTCGCGGTACGTGATCTTCGCGAGCCGGACTCGCATGCTCTTGTCGGTGAATAGGTTGTACATCAGATACGCCGCGTATTCCTTGAGGACATACTGCTCGTAGCCGCCTGTGTCGCGGCAGTGAGTGGTGAGCGGCAGCATCGTTTCGCCGTCGAACGGTGTGCCGGCCGTTCCGCCGTCGAAGAACACGAACAGCGGCGGCACGCGACAGTTGCCGCCTTCCGCGCGCCACTTGCCGCGCACTTGAAGGCGTGCATTGACCGTGTGCTCGACGCCGTCGCCGTCGCGGTAGACGATCGTGGCGGGCGCCCGCTCGCACTGCTCGTCGTCGCCATGGCACAGACCCTGAAGGTCGAGGACCATTTCGATCGCGATCGGCTCGTGCTGCTCGAAAAGCTGCGATTGGTCGGCCGCTGCACGCCCGGGCAGTGCGAAACCGAACAGCGCGACCACCGTGGCCGCCGTGCCGAGGGCCACCGCGCGCCAGTTGATCGACAGCTGCTGCGGCACCGCTTTCGTGTAGCGCTGGCCGACCTTGATCGCGACCGCGATCCAGACCAGCACGAGCGCCGTGTTCAGCAGCGCGAACTGCTGGAGATCGAAGCCGAGCCAGTTCAGGCCGACGTAGATCACTCCGGCCTGCGCGACGTCGCCCAGCCGCCAGAAGAAGGTGTCGATCGCCGTCTTGCCTTCGAATTTGTGAGCGGCCGGCAGCGGCAGATACAGCACGTGGCGAACCGTGTTCGCGATCGAGTATTCGGTGCTGTTCTCCAGGATCTTCACGGCTCGAATGATGCCGAAGATCGGCAGAAACGCAACCAGGCCGTAGCCGATCAAGGCGATCACCGGCAGGATCAGCATCGTGCGGTGCACGCCGATCCAGCGGAAGAGCCGTGCGGCCAAGCCCACTTGGAGCAGCAGGCCCAGCGAATTCACGAGAAGGTAGTAGTTGCCGTAGAACGCCGCGATCAGGGCCTTCTTGCTGAGATCCGGGTCTTGCAGCATCTGCAGGTTCACATCGCGAATCATGAGCTCCGTGAGAATGACTTCGCCGCTCGTGTTCACGCAGTTCAGCAGCACCGCGAGCACGGCGAGCAGTATGCAGGTAGCGGTCTCGCATCACGAGGGCGAAGCCGCCGAGCACGTGCGGCGACGGTTGCGCCTGCCGACCAGTGTTGCGCGAGGCTGCCGGCACCGCATTCGATGTTCGCTCCACGAGCGGCAACGTCGCGGCCAGCAGCACCATCGCGAGCAGCATGAGATTCCACTCGCCGAGCACCGCGAACAGCGTGCGCGCCAGCGTCGGGCCGATCAGCGCGCCCAACGCCGCTCCGGCCATGATCACCGGGAAGAGGCGCTGACCGCTTTCCACGTTGTACGTATGGGCGGCATGGGCCCAGAACTGCGCGAGGATCGTGACGCTGAACACGCCGACCCAGACGTAGTAGACGAAGCCGATATCCACACCCGCGCGTCCGACGACGTAAAACACCGCGAGGTTCGCGGCGAAGAACAGCGTGATCCAGCGGACCAGCTGGCGGCGCTCGGTCTTGCGGAACAGCACGCCGTACGCCGGCACTAGCACGGCTGTAATCGAGGCGACGGCCGCATACGCGTAGCTCTTGAGCTCCGGCGGACCCGCCGTCGAGGAGCAGCGGCTCGCGGATCGTCTTCAAGATGTAGTAGCAGATCAGCAGCAGGAGCGCGTAGACGAAGAACAAAGCAAGCGCCTTGCCTTCCTGCGGTCGCAGCGCGGTGAACAATCCGAAGAAGCGCTCCAGCGGCGACAGCCGAGGCAGCGATTCGGCGCCTGCCACTGAGGAGGGTTGCGCCAGCGAGGCTGCCATCGAGGATTCGGAACCGGTCATCGTGCTCATCGTCGTCCTGCCTTGGGTGGGGCGGTCGTCGCCGCCCTTGGAGAGCAGTGTGCCCGGGGGGTCAATTAAGTGACTGATCTCTATCGGATTGTTTTCGACGGATTTCCGCGGATTCCTGCGGATTCCTGCGGATCGAGCGTGGAAGCCCGAGTATTGCCGCCGCACGGCGCCAATCGCTAACATCGACTCCCGCCTCACCGCCCGTGGCCGGCGTGCTAGACCGGATCTGAGAGTGACGATGGATGAAAAGCTACGTCGCGGCTTTCGTATCGGCGCGTTCAGCGTCGAGCCGCTGACCGGCCGCATTACGGGCCCCAAAGGCGCGCAACACGTGCAGCCGAAAGTCATGGACGTGCTCGTGTTCCTTGCGCAGCACGCGGGCGAGCTCGTCGAGCGCGACACGTTGCTCGAGCAGGTCTGGCGCCGCGTCACGTCGGAAGAGGTGCTGACGCGCTGTATCAGCGAGCTGCGGGGCGTCTTCGGCGACGAGCGCGGCACTCCGAGCTACATCCAGACGGTGCCGAAGCGCGGTTATCGGCTGCTCGAGCAGATCGTGCTTCCATCCGAGCAACGCCCGGTGGCGGCGCCTGCGCCGGCCGGCGCGGAGGCCGCGGCAGAAGCGGTCAGCCCACCCGAGCTCGGTCATGCGATGGCATCCGTGGCCGTGCTGCCTTTCGACAATCACTCGGCCGACCCGGCAAACGTGTTCATGGGCGATGCGTTCGCCGCGGAGCTGCATAGCACGCTCGCACGAGCCGATCGGCTGCGCGTTGCGGCGCGCCGCTCGTCGTTCGTGTTCAAGAACACCAACGTAGACATGCGCGAGATCGGCACGCGATTGCAAGTGGACTACGTGATCTCAGGGAGCTTGCAGGTCAGCGGGCCGAATCTGCGCGTCCACGCCGAGCTCAGCGATGCGAAACGCGGCACTCAGATTTGGGCGCAGAGCTACGACCGCAAAAGCGAGGATCTGCTCGCCGTCGAGAAGGAAATCGCCGAGGCCATCGTCGCCGCATTTACGACGCAGCAAATGCGGGCCGAGATGAGCAGCGCGCGCCACAAGTCGACGAGCAACCTCGATGCATGGGGGCTCGTGCAGAAAGCGCGCTCGTTCGTGCTCGATTACACGGCCGAAGGGTTGGCCGATGCGATCGCACCGCTCGAGCGGGCAATCGAGCTCGACGCCGACTATCCGGAGGCGCACGCGACGCTGGCGTCGTTGCTCGTCGAGCGCCTCGTGAACGGCCTGAGCGCCGATGCGAAAGCCGACGAAGCCGCGGCGATCGAGTCGGCGACCAAGGCGCTTGCGCTCGCGCCGCAAGATCCGTTCATCCTGAAGCTCGTGAGCCTGGTCTTCACCTACCGCGGCGACTTTCGTAAAGCCGTCAGTTGCCTGCGCAAGGCCGTGACCTACGCACCCTTCGACTTCGGCGCCTGGGGGTACTTCGGGTGGCCGCTAACGGCGTCCGGTAGTATCGAGGACTTGAATGAGCTGCGCGGCATCTTGACGCGTCTGCTAGCGACCGAGCCGCACCATCCCGGTGTAGCCTTTTGGCTCTATCACAAGTCCGTGGCGGACGTTTGCGAGGGCCGCTACGAGCCCGCGCTCGAGTCCGCGGAGGGCGCCATCGAGCTTCGGCCGAAGCTGTCGCTCGCGGTGATGCACTGCGCGAACGTGCTTGGGCAGCTCGATCTCGAGGAGCGCGGCAAACAAGCGCTCGAGCAATGCCGCAAGGTCAATCCGGCGATGACGCCGAAGCACTTCGAGTCGCTCATCAAGCGAACGTCCAACGACAAGCAGATGACCGAGCATCGGCTCGGTGGGCTGCGCAAGCTCGGCGCGCTGCGGCGCTAATCGGGGTCAGGCACCGTGCCTGACCCCCCTTCACTTTCCGGCCACGAGCAGCCGGTACGCGACGGCGGCCGAATGCCCGGCACCGGGCCGTTGGACCGCCTCGAATCGAAACTCCAGATGCGCCTCGGCCTCTTGCTGCATGCGGGCCGAAACCATGATCTCGTTGGGCTCGCCGTCCTCTTGCAGATGCGCCGCGGTGTTGATGGCATCGCCGCGAATGCCCTCCCCTTCGACGAGCACATCGCCGCAGTGCATTCCGTAGCGGAAGTTGATCCTGCCATCTTCCGGAACGGCTTCGTTCAACGCGACGATGCTCGAGCGAATCGCGACGGCGGCGGACAGCGCCAGCACGACGCTGTGATACAGGCTGTAGACGCAGTCACCTTTCTCGCCGGTATCGAGCACTCGGCCGCGATGACGCTGCGCTTGCGCCCGAAAGATTCGCAAACATTCGTGGAAACGCTGTAACGTTCCGGACTCGTCGCGTTTGCACATCGCCGTATAGCCCACCACGTCGGCCGCGAGGACGACCGCGAGCGCGCGCGGCGGCGCGTGCGGCTTGGTCTCTGCGTCGTTGTCGGCGCTCCAGAGCAGCACCTCGAAGTGCGCACCGCCGATCTGCAGCTTGTCCGTCGAAGTGAGCTCGACGGGCTCTTCCTTGCGGACCGGCACGCCGTTCAACAGCGTGGGGCTCGTGAGACTCAAGTGCGTGAGCAGGAGCTTGCCGTCGTCCCACGTCAGGATCGCGTGGCGGCGCGAGACGCTCGCGTCGCGAACGACGACGTTGCACTCGCTCGAGCGGCCGATGGTCATCGACTCCTCGTGCAACGTCCAACTCGAGATCCGATGGTTGTCCGGCCCGACGGCCCAGTACGCATTCGCCGGAACCGGGACCAGGCAGCCGCGCGTAGGTTTCGCCGCGACCATAGTGACATGGCTCAAACCCGTGGTGAGCCCAAAGTACAGTCGCGCGCCGCCAAATGCCAGGCTTTGGCTGCTCAGTGCTGCCCGCTAACTCGGTCGGTTGCCGCGTATCAACGGCACAGGCCTGGAGGGGATTACGCGTTCCCGCCAGGCCCGTGCCCAGGGCGTACGACGATGAGCGTCATACTATTCCGTGGCCGCCGATCGACAGCACGCCGTCAACCACCACGGTGATGACGGCGACGACCAGCGCGACTTGGAAAACCCATTCCTCGAAGATCCATGCGAAACGCCGTGCCTTACGTGGCTGGTTGCCGTTGTCCTTGGTCGAGTAGTCCATGGTCGTTCCCTCTTTCCACTGTTGCACTTGAATCCGGTTTCCCGGGGGTTCGGCGGTGGGATTCGGCTACTGCTCGGGGGACCGGTTGGGGGGGCCACTTTCGCTTCGCTCGAATCCCTCCGCCTTGGTGCACAGTTTTGCGAAAGCTGGGATGTAGTTCCTGAGCGAAACGATATTCTTTTCTTCGCGTTTCTTCGGATTCGTGGATTCTTGGGATTATTGCGCCTCGCCGGAGGCCAGGCGTGCGAGCAGTGCGTCGCGGCGCGCGAGCAACGAGCGGATTGCTTTCGCGTCGAGCCAGGATCCGAGCGCGGCCTGCAAGCGCTGCTCGTTCAGGGCCGCCAGCGCGCTATGCAGCGTGGGCGGAAACGCGGGCGCGTTGTCCGGGAGCCGTGCGCGGCGCTCGGCGCCGAACGCCTGACGGTAATCGACGAGCTTCACGAGCGGCTGCTCCTGCCGATAGAGAACGTTGTCGCGCGTGCGACCGATGTTGTACGTGAGCGCGTCGAATGCGTACATCAGGGCGAATTGCGGAGGGAGCGGACACCAATCGCCGAGCGGTTGGCTTCGATCGACTCGCACTGCTTCGGTGAACGCATCGGAATACGCGAGCTGCAGTGCGCCGGCCTCCCCCTCCATCTCGCGCGCGATCGTCGGCGGCACGAGGCCGAGCCCGAGGAGTCGATCGAGCGCGTGAGCCGCAAGCTCGTGCTCGGCGGCGCGGGCCGATCCGGCGGGATAGAAGAGCGCCTGCAAGACCTTGCCCGCATGACGAACGTCGACGGGCACGCCCGAGCCCAATTGAGCGCGGTCGCTGCGCCCGATTACGCCTTGCGCGAGCGCGACGCGGATCTCCTCCTCGGTGAGGCCGTCCGATTCGATGCGGCCATGCTCGAGCGGCACGCGCTCTTCAGGTGCGAGGTACTGCACGTCGGTCCGCTCGCCTTCGACGATCAGTGCGGCCGGCCGTCCCGAGTAGTAATCGGTGAGCATGCCGGTGTCGAGCATGATCAGCCGGCCGTCATATAGCTCGCGTGCGCGCCGATTGTCCGCCGGCGTGTGGCCCACGACCACGCGCTCCGCATCGAGCGCGGCGAGCGCCGCGTCGAGCACGGGCCCCTCGAGAAACGCGTTGCAGTACACCGAGCCGCGATACCAGAGCGGGCCGTCGAGGCCGAGCTCCGGCGCTTCGCTCGCAACGACCGTCTCGCCCGCGCCGTTCGTCTGTGCATCCGAGAGTGCCGGCTCCGGCTGCGGCGCGGTCAGTTGCCGGCGCAGCGAGTCTTGGATGCGAGCGTTGAGATCGGCCGCGCTCGTCGAAGCAACCATCGCCGGCAGGCCGCCGTGCACGAACGCGGTGTCGCCGATCACGATCAGCGCGGGCAGCGACAAGAGCCAACTCCCGTACGTGCCGTCCGCGCGGAATGCGGCGCGATGCGCGAAGTATCCCGGCGGATAGCGGCGCTCGAACGCGGAGCGTGTTTGCTCGGGCGGTGCATCGGCGGGTTGCTCGGCGGTGAAGCGCGCGTAGGCCGCCGCGCGCACGTCGTCGGATTCTTCACCCGCGAACGCGGCGTACTCTTGCGCCGACACGTAACGCAAGTCGCCCGTGAGGTTCATCGCCTCGTGGTTGCCGAGCACGACGTGGACCGCGCCGCCGGCCGCCGTTGCGTCGCGCTGCAGGCGCATCAACAAGTCCATCACCTTGCGCGACTGCGGGCCGCGGTCGAGCAGATCCCCAAGGCTCACGAGCGTGGTGGCGCCGCCCCTCCAACCGAGGCCCGCGTCGACGACGCCGGCTGCTTGCAGAAGTGCCGTGAGCTCGTCGTACGCGCCATGCACGTCGGCCACCACGACGACGCGCGCAGCATCCGGCCAGCGCCATTGCGGCTGCGCGCACGCCGCCGCAGAGGCGCCTGCGATCACGATGACCGCGCAGCAAGCCCTCATTCGATGTGATTTCGTCCGAATCTGAAGATCCTCGCAAATCCGTAGAAAAAGCGAAGGAAAATATTCTGTTTCGGTCAGGTCTTGCGCCGATGGTTCCGCAAAACTGTGCTCCAAGGCGGAGGGAACGAGCGGTGAGTCAAACGGATCCCCCCCAAGGCCCGAGCGAAAACACTGCTCCCTCCGCCGATACTCATAGGCAACCTTAACTTGGAGCGACGAGAATGAACATGGCGAACCGAAGCGGTGACAAGCAGCAACGTAAGCCTGGCAGATTCTCTGGTCTTTTCCAGGAGTGGGTGTTCCAGCTGGTGCTTTTCGTGGCAATCGTCGGCGCAATCGTGGAACGCGGTGCGGCGATGGGCAACGGGATGTTCGTCTGAGCACACACCATGACGTTACTGAACCGGCGCCCATCGATTTCCTAGAGTCGATGGGCGCTGTATCTAAGTAGACCCAATCTCCCCTGCAACAAACCTCACTTACCGGCCTCTTGCCCTGCGGGGCGCAGTGGCTCATCGTTCTGATCTCGTTCAACGGAATACGAATCCGTCCTTGACTGCATTCGGGCCAGACCGATTCGAAGACGGCAAGCCAATGCTTCTCGCCGGACTGCGGCAGCGCCATGACTTTTCGGCAGCCGCCCTCGGCATCGTCGACCAGTGGCGGCAGTTCTTGACGCGTGATGAGGTTCCCGGCCGCATCGGCCCGAACCTTTACGGCGTCATGTGCGGCAGCGATGCCACGAGTCTCGAGTACATGTGTGGCGCCGAGGTCGAGTCGCTCGCGGGGCTGCCCGAGGATACGGGGCGTATGCGCGTGCCCGTGCAACACTACGCGGTGTTCGCGCATCGCGGACACGTATCCGCCTTGGGCTCCACGTGGCAACGAATCCTCGCCTGGTTCCCGCAGAGCGGCTACGAGTCGGCGCACAAGCCGGATTTCGAGGTGTATGGGCCGCGCGTCGATCCGCTCGCCGCCGTCGGCGGCATCGAGGTCTGGGTCGGGGTCGTGCCGAGGAGCCAGCGCGATGGTTGATTTCTTGCAGGTCCTGATCGTAGTGGTGCTCGTGCTGATCATCGGCTTGCGCACGCGCAAGCCCTCGTGGCCTAGCACGCAACTCCGCCACGAGCTACGCGATGTCTTCCCGGTTTATTCGGCCGAGACGACGCGCGGCAAGGAAGCCGAGTTCATCCGCGATCGCTTACCCAAACGCTTTCCGATCTGGGTTTTGTTCGTGATGCTTGTGCTCGGCGTTATAGCCGTATGGCTCGGGCGTTGAAGCAGAGTTAAGTTTCGATGGGTCGCCCCTCCTGCGTCGTCAACATCGCGGATCTTCCCGGCGAGAAGCGGCCGCGTCATACCACGGCGCCGGGGGTCGCGGCCGTGGTGCGGGAGCCGAGCGCCGCGACGGGGCTCACGCGCATGGGAGTGCATGTGCGCGCCGTCGAGCCGGGCTTCGCGGGAACGAACCGCCACTTTCACACGCTAGAAGAGGAGTGGTCATACGTTCTCGCGGGTCGCGCGACGCTGCGTATCGGTCCGCTGAGTATTCCCGTGCGGCCGGGGCACTTCGCGGCTTTTCTCCCGGGCCCTCGTCCGCATCACTTCATCGCCGAGGGCGACGAGACGCTCGTGTTTCTAGAGGGAGGTGAGCGCCGGCCGTCCGAGGATGACGTTTGGTATCCCGACGCTCGCAAGATGCTGCGCGCACGCGTGGCCGTGGAACCCTACGAGGAGCCGCCGCCCGAGGAGGGCGATGCGCGGCAAGTGGCGCACATCGACGACGTCCCGATCAGGCACTTTCAGCACGACATCGACGGCGAAGCGCGCCGCCGCATGCGCTCGCTGCATCGCCTCACCGGCCTGCAGCGCCAGGCCGTGAACTGGGCGCAGGTCGAGCCCGGCCGCCGCTCGACGGTGTTTCACACGCACGATCGCACGGACGAGTGGATCTTCGTGCTCTGCGGGCGTGGGGTCGCCCGCGTCGGGGACGAGCGCTTCGAGATCGGACCGAACGACTTCCTCGGCCATCCGGCGGGCGGGCCGCCGCACGTCATGGAGGCGATCGACGAGCTCACGTACTTGGTCGGCGGACAGATCGACGCGAGCGATGTCGCGACCTACCCGGAAGCGGGGCTGCGGCGCGTCAACGAACGCCTGGAGCCCTTGGACGGAGCCGGCAACACGCGTGGATAACGTCTTCGTGCGTGAGGAAGGCCCGGACGACGTGGCCGCGATCCGCGAAGTGCAGCAGCGCGCCTTCAATCAAGCTCAGGAGGGCGACCTCGTCGACGCGCTGCGCGCAAACGGCGCGGTGCTGCTGTCGCTCGTCGCGATCGCCGCGCGCCGCATCGTGGGGCACGTCATGTACAGCCCTGTATCGGTGGGAAACGCAAGCGGCGCCGCTCTCGGCCCGATGGCCGTGTTGCCCGAGCACCAACGCTTAGGCATCGGGCGCGCGCTCATCGAGGAGGGACATCGCAGGCTCGAAGAGTCGCGCTGTCCGTTCGTCGTCGTCGTGGGGTATCCGGACTATTACCCGCGTTTCGGGTTTCGTCCCGCGAGCGAGCACGGCATCACCTGCGAATGGAACGTGCCGGACGACGTGTTCATGCTGCTCGTGCTCGACCCGAGCCGAATGCGCGGCGTCACGGGATTGGCCAAATACCGTGAAGAGTTCGCGAGTGTCGCGTAATCCCTGGGTACGGCTCGGCGTACTGGCGTCGCACGAAGGCACGACCCTGCAAGCCGTGCTCGACGCCGCTGCCGACGGACGACTGCCGGCCACCGTCGCGATCGTGATCAGCAACAACCGCAATTCCGGCGCGGTGCGTCGTGCGCGGGCGGCGCACGTGCCCGTCGCGCACTTGTCCTCGGCCACGCATGCGGATCCGGCCGCGCTCGATCAGGCGATTCTGGACGCGCTCACCGGCGCGGCGGTCGATCTCGTGTTTCTCGCCGGCTACATGAAGAAGCTCGGGCCAAAAACGCTGCGCGCATACGACGGCCGAATATTGAACACGCACCCAGCGCTCTTGCCGCGCTTCGGCGGAAAGGGGATGTACGGCAGCCGCGTTCACGCGGCCGTGCTCGCCGCCGGTGAGACGGAAACCGGCGTGACGGTGCACCTCGTAGACGCCGACTACGATACGGGACCCGTCGTTGCGCAGTGCCGAGTGCCCGTGCTCGCCGGCGATTCCGTCGAGACGCTCGCCGCGCGAGTGCAGAAACGCGAGCGCGAGCTCGTCGTCGAAACGCTCGCCGAGGCCGCGCGGGCGCGCATGCGCCGCCCATAGACACAAGGAGCACACCATGCCGATCGATCCGAGGTCGCCGCCACGGCCGCGGATGACAAGCGCCACTGCGTGCTACTGTATGGCCGGAAGCCGAAGAGGCGAGGCGAGCGCGAATGACAGTGACCGAACCGGTTGGTCGTGACCCGATGAGCCGCGCGGCGTTGCGGCAAATGGCGGGGCTCGGCTTGATCGGAACGACGGCTTTCGTGGCGCTAATGGCCGTCCTGTCTTGGGCGTCGTCGCTCACCGGTGATCGTGTCGAGACTTTCGGCGCGATCGACGCCGACCGCAACGCGATATCGATCGTGATTCGGCAAGAGCCGCCGCAGCTCGACAGCACGCGCATGCAGGACACCGTGAGCGCGATGGTCATCGGCCATATCGTCGAAGGCTTGACGCGCGACGGGCCAACCGGCGGCGTCGTGCCCGGCGTCGCGGAGCGGTGGGAAGTTCAACCGGAAGGGGCGACGTTCTGGTTGCGTGAGGATGCGCGCTGGAGCGACGGCAAGCCCGTCACGGCGCACGACTTCGTGTTTGCCTGGCAGACCACCGTGGATCCGGCGAATGCGTCGCCGTATGCGTTCATCATGTACGTGCTCAAGAATGCCGAAGCCATCAACACCGGCAAGCTGCCGCGCGACGCCCTCGGCGTACGCGCTACGCGACGACCGCACTCTCGAAATCGAATTCGAGAATCCCGTGCCCTATTTCGAGTCGCTTGTCGCATTCCAGACTTTTCTGCCCATTCGCGAGGATTTTCATCGCAGCCGCAACGGCCGCTACGCCGCCGATGCCGCGGACATGCTGTTCAACGGGCCGTTTCTCATGACTCGGTGGGTGCACGGCTCCAACATCCGGCTCGAGAAGAATCCAAATTATTGGAATCGCGATGCGGTTAAGCTCAACATGATCGACATTCCGTACATCACGTCGGACAGCACGGCGCGTCTGAATCTCTACCGCGACGGCCAGATCGCCGACGTCGATCAGTTGAGCTCCGAGGCGCTCGATCAAGTGCTCGAGGCGCGTTGGCCGCTCGGCCGCTTCAGCGACGGCAGCGTCTGGTATCTGGCGATGAACCAGCGTCCCGGCCGACTGACCGCGAACTACCATCTGCGAAAGGCCGTGCAACTTGCGAACGACAACAGCGAGCTGCTCTACAAGGTGCTGAAGGTGCCGAGCTACTCGCCAGCGGATTCGTTGTTTCCCACATGGCTTCGAGGCGAGCAAGGTTTGTTTCGGCAGGAACACCCTGCGCCCGTCGTTACGCCGGACATCGCTGCGGCGCGTGAGCACCTCGAGCTCGCACGGCAAGAGCTCGGGCTCGACGCATTTCCTGATCTCGTCGTGCTCTCCGACAACGCGCCGATTGCAACCAAGTACGGCGAGTATCTGCAGAACCGGCTCAGCCAAACGCTCGGCCTTAATGTGATTCTCGACAGGCAGATCTTCAAGCAGCGCCTCGAGAAATCGATGAACGGCGAATTCGATATCCTGGTCCAGGGTTGGAGTCCCGACTACAAGGACCCGCTCACATTCGGCGATCTCTATGCGTCCTGGAATCCCAACAACTACGGACGCTACAACAACCCCGACTATGACGCCCAAGTGCGCATCGCGCAGCGGTCGATCGATCAGAGCGTGCGCATGTCGGCGTTCGCCGAGATGCAACGTCTGATCTTCGAAGACGCCACGCTCGTCCTGAACTACGAGCGCGGCGTCATGTACATCCAGGATCCGCGCCTCAAAGGTGTCCTGCGCAAACAGGTGGGATTCGAGCCCGATTACACGGCGGCCTATCTGGTCGACGCTCCGTAATCCAGCCTCGTGCTCGCGTACACGCTCAAACGACTCGTTCAAGGCGTCATCACGGTCTGGTTCATCGCTACGGCGACATTCGTCGCGATGCACGCCGTGCCGGGCGATCCGCTGTCCGGCGAACGCGTGCCGAACGAGCAAATCCGCACAAACTTGCAGGCGCGCTACGGGCTCGACAGGCCCGTGCTCGAGCAGTACGTGATCTACATGGGAAACATGCTGCGTGGTGACTTCGGCATCTCCTACACGCAGCAAAATCGGCGCGTCAACGACATCATTCGCGAGCACTTCCCGGTATCCGCGACGCTCGGAGTGCTCGCGATCACGTTCGCGGCTTTCGGCGGCATCGTCTGGGGCGCACTCACGGCCTTGTATCGCAACCGACTGCCGGACATCGTGATCATGTTCCTCGTGATCGTCGGCGTCTCCGTGCCGAGCTTCGTGGTCGCGGCGTTGAGCCAGCTGGCGCTCGCCAAGCTCAATTCGACCACGGGAGTTTCGCTGTTGCCCGTGGCGGGCTGGGGCTCGTTGCGGCACATGCTCGTGCCGTCGATGGTTCTCGGCCTCGGCACGATGGCCTACCTCACGCGGCTCATGCGCTCGTCGATGCTCGAGATCGTGAATTCGGATTTCGTCCGCACGGCGCGCGCCAAAGGCTTGCCGCCGACGCGGATCTTTCTGAAGCACCAACTGCGCAACGCGATCCTGCCCGTGATCACGGTGCTTGGACCCGCGATCGCGACGATCACCACCGGCGGTTTCGTCGTCGAGCTCGTCTTCGCGATCCCGGGTCTCGGCCGCTACTTCGTCGAGGCCGTGCAGCAGCTCGACTACACGGTGATCATGGGCACGACCGTGTTCTACGGCGCGTTCTTGGTGCTCATGGTGATCGTCGTCGACCTCATCTATGGGCTCATCGATCCGCGGGTGGCGCTCGAATGAGCGCCGTGTCGAGCGGAATCTCGCCTGCCGATTTTCGGCCGGTCGAGCGCGCGAGGGAGACGCAAGCGATCTCGCGGCCGTCGTTGTCGTATTGGCAGGATGCGTGGCGTCGGTTGCAGCTCAACCGGCGCGCAATCGTCTCTCTCTATCTCATCGCGGCCCTTGCGCTGTTCACGGTCGCCGGACCTTGGATTTGGCGAGTCGACCCCGCGGCGCAGGACGTCGATCAGGCGAGCTTGGGCCCTTCGCTGCCCGCGACCGCGATCATCGTCGAGCCTTACATGGCGTGGTCCGGCGTCTCGGCGGAGCACAGCGGCATGTCTGCGGGAGCCGTGCCGGACGATCTACGCCTTGCGGAACCACCGACGACCCAGGCCGTGCGCCTCGTCTGGAACGCCGTGTCGGGCGCCGGCGGATACCACGTGTATCGCAACCTCTATGATCCCGAGCCGGATCGCGCGCTCGGCCTGCCAATCGGCGAGATCGTCAATCCGACTCGGGTCAGCTTCGAGGATCGCTTCGACCTCGAGGAGCGTCGCTACTGGTACTCGGTTGTCTCGATCGATCGGAACGGCGCTGAAGCGCCCGACTACGCGGTGCTCCCGGTGGACGTCGAGCGCGTCACGAGCGCCGAAGAGGCTGTCGCGCTGGGGTGGATTGCGGATGCTAGCGCTGTCGCGATCGGCGACGAGGTCCGCCTGCCTTATCACCCGCTCGGCACGGATTATCTCGGCCGCGACATGCTCGCGAGGCTCATGCACGGTGCTCGGGTTTCGCTGTTCATGGGCGTCGTTGCACCGCTCTTGTTCGTCACGATCGGGATCATCTACGGCAGCACCGCTGGCTTCGTCGGCGGCCGCCTCGACCAGGTGTTGATGCGCTTCGCCGACTTCGTGGTGGCGCTGCCGTTCCTGCTGTTCATGATTCTCTTCAAGATCGCGTTCGGGATCGGCCCGGGCGAGAGCGGCGTTTTCCCGATGCTCGTCGCGCTCGTCGTACTCGGCTGGCCGGCGAGCGCACGGCTCGTGCGCGGTCAGATCCTGCAAATCCGGCAGGAAGCGTACATCGCCGCATCGCAGCTCTTGGGTGCAAGGACACCGTATCTCGTGTTGAGGCACATGGTGCCGAACACGCTCGGCGTAATCCTCGTAACGCTCACGTTCGCGGTCCCGAACGTGATTTTCATCGAAGCCTTTCTCTCGTTCATCGGCATGGGCGTTGCGCCGCCGACGCCGTCGTGGGGCAGCATGTCGAACGAAGGCATCTTGACCATGCTGTCGCATCCGCACGAGCTCGTGTTCCCGGCGATGCTGATCAGCATCACCGTGCTCGCGTTCAATCTGCTCGGCGACGGATTGCGCGACGCGCTCGACGTGCGCATGCGAGGACGGGAATGAGCGCGGTGCCGAAGCCCGTAAGCGATCGCACGATTCTCGAAATCTCGGATTTGCACGTCGAGTTCGACACCTACGGCGGCGTCGTCAAGGCCGTGCGTGGCGTCGAGCTCAGCGTGCGCGCGGCGAAGACGCTCGCGATCGTGGGCGAATCCGGCTGCGGCAAATCCGTAACGGTGCAGAGCATCATGGGCTTGATCCCCATGCCGCCGGGCCGCATCACGCGAGGCACGGCGGTGTTCGACGGCGTCGACATCATTCGGCAGAAAATCGTCCGGGGCACCGACGTGCGCGGCAGCCGCATCGGGATGATCTTCCAGGACCCGATGAGCTCGCTGAATCCGACGATGACCGTCGGTGATCAGATCGCCGAGACGCTCGAGGTGCACCGCGGCTACTCGAAAGACAAAGCTGTCGAGCGTGCTGTGGAGCTGCTCGCGTTGAGTCATATCCCTGAGCCCGCTCAACGTGCTCGACAATACCCGTTCACGTTCTCGGGCGGCATGCTGCAGCGCGCGATGATTGCGATGTCGATCGCTTGCGAGCCCGACATTCTGATCGCCGACGAGCCGACAACGGCGCTCGACGTGACGATTCAGGCGCAGATCCTCGATCTCCTCGAGGAGCTACAGCGCAAGAAAGGCATGGCGATCGTTCTGATCACGCATGATCTCGGCGGTCGTCGCGCGAATGGCGGACGACGTCGCCGTCATGTACGCGGGCGAGATCATCGAGAAAGGCAGTGTCGACGACGTGTTCTACCGGTCCGCGCACCCGTACACGCTAGGTTTGCGCGCTGCGATGCCGAGCAGCGCGACGGCGAAAACGGAAGGGTTGCGGCCGATCGAGGGCACGCCGCCGGATCTCTTCAATCCGCCGATCGGCTGCCCGTATTTCGCGCGTTGCCCGCACGCGATGCGGACCTGCGAGCGCAACCACCCGCCGCGCTTCGATGTCGGCCCCGAGCACTATTCGCGTTGCTGGCTACAGCACGACGAGGCGCCCTCGATCGCGCCGGAGCTCTATCGCGGTGAGCCTGCATGAACGCGCTCGTCGAAGCGAAGAACGTCAAGAAGCACTTCAAGGTCGGGCGCGGCCGGATCTTGCACGCCGTCGACGACGTTTCACTCTCGATCGCGGAGCGAGAGATCGTCGGCCTCGTCGGGGAGAGCGGCTCCGGCAAGTCGACTTTCGGGAAAGTGCTGGTCGGCCTGCATGCGAGGACGGCGGGAGAAGTCTATTTTGGCGGCGAGAGCCTACCGGAGCGCTACCAACCCGCCGACTTCCGGCGCTACGCGAGCCGGATGCAAATGATATTTCAGGATCCCTACTCGAGCCTGAATCCGCGCATGACGGTGGGCGAGATCATCGGTGAGGGCCTGCGGCTCAACACGGCGCGTGGCGGCGCCGAGATCCGCGAGGAAGTGGGTAACTGGCTCGCACGGGTCGGCCTCGAGCGCGGCCACGCATCGCGCTACCCGCATGAGTTCTCCGGCGGCCAACGCCAACGGGTCGGCATCGCGCGAGCGCTGATCATGCAGCCGAAGTTCGTCGTCTGCGACGAGCCGATCTCGGCGCTCGACGTGTCGGTGCAGGCGCAAATCGTGCGCTTGCTCGGCGACCTTCAGGATTTGCTCGGCCTGACGATGCTGTTCATCGCGCACGATCTGTCGATGGTCCGTTACGTCTCCGATCGAATGGCCGTCATGTACTTGGGGCAGCTCGTGGAGATCGGCCCGTCCGACGAGGTGTATTTCAGTCCGAAGCATCCGTACACGCAGTCGCTCGTCGCATCGAACCCGCAGCCGGATCCGCGCGCCGAGCGCGAGCGCGCGACGATACCGATCAAGGGCGAAATCACGTCGCCGGTGAACGTCGCGGCGGGTTGTCGATTCGCGAAGCGTTGCCCGCACGTGATGGACGTCTGCCGCAGCGTGACTCCGGAGCTGCGCGAGATCGCCGGCGCGCAAGGCGAGCGTCGCGTCGCATGCCACCTCTACGAGAGCGGGGTCAGGCACGGTGTCAGGCACCGATCGGGCGCACCAGAATAGTGGAGCTGCGGGCAAGGTCGGTGCCTGACACCGTGCCTGACCCCGACTTCTCGGCTATTCTTCGCCTGCTATGAATAATGAGACGTCCGCGACCGCCGCAGTCGTGGATTTCGTTCGTCGCGCGCGGTTCACCGATTTTCCAAGCGAAGCGCTGCAAATCGGCAAGCGCTGCATCATCGACGGCTTGGGCGTGCTGCTCGCCGGGTCCACGCAGCCGACGAGCCAAATCCTACGCGACTATCTGCGCGAGGGCGGTGCTCGAGCGGAGGCGACGGCCTTCGGCCCGACGCCGTTCAAGACTGAGCGTGGCCTCGGCCGCGCTCGTGAACGGCGCGAGCGGACATGCGCTCGATTGGGACGACACTCAGCTCGCGACGAGCGCCGACCGGATCTTCGGCCTGCTCACACACCCGACGATTCCCCCGCTCTGCGCGGCCCTCGCGGTCGGCGAGCGGGAGCACGCGTCGGGCGAGGCCGTGCTCGAGGCGTTTCTCACCGGCTTCGAGGTCGAGTGCAAGATCGCCGAGGCGATCCACCCGAATCACTACAAGAAGGGATTTCACTCCTCGGGCACGGTCGGTACTTTCGGCGCGGCCGTCGCTACGGCGAAGCTGCTCGGGCTCGATGCTGCGCAAATGTCCCATGTGCTCGCGATCGCGGCGAGCAGTGCCTCCGGCATCCGCGTGAATTTCGGCAGCATGACGAAGCCGCTGCACGTGGGCCGCGCCGCCGAGAACGGCGTCGTCGCCGCGCAGCTCGCGCAGCGGGGGTTCACGGGCGGCAAGGACGCTCTCGACCCTCCGTGGGGTTTCTTTCAAACGTTCAGCCACGGCGAGGGCTTCGACAAGGACCGCATCGTCGGCAAGCTCGGAGATCCACACACGATCGTATGGCCGGGCGTGTCGATCAAGCCGTATCCGTGCGGCGTGCTCGGCCATCCGACGATGGATGCGATGCGCCGCCTCGTGATCGCACACGACGTGCGGCCCGAGGCGATCGAGGCGATCCGCGTGCGCGCCGGCTCGAACATCCTGAACCCGTTGCGCTATCCGATCGCCAGCAACGAGCTCGAGGCGAAGTTTTGCCCGGCCTTCATGGTGGCCGCGATCGCGCTGCGGCGCAAAGCGGGCATTCACGAGTTCAACGACGAGTTCGTGCGCAGCGCGCAGACGCAGGCCTTGATGCGCAAGGTCGAGCGCGTGCTCGATCCCGCGATCGAGGCGCAGGGCTGGGAGAAGATCCGCAGCACGGTCGAGGTCGATCTCACCGATGGCCGCAAGCTCGTCGAGCACGCGGACGAGCGCTACCGCGGCGGCCCCGACCTGCCGTTCACGCGCGAGGAGCTGTTCGAGAAGTTCAGCGACTGCGCCTCGCTCGTGCTGAGCGGCGAGGAGGTCGACGAGGCATTCGCCATGGTCGAGTCGCTCGAAAGCGTCGCCGATGTCGGTGAGCTAGTCCGGGTGCTGCAGCCGCGGGGCTGATCATGGAGCCGTTCGTCGCGGGGACGTTGCTTGGACCTTACCGAATCGAAGGCGTGCTCGGTGCGGGCGGGATGGGGAAGGTCTACAAGGCTGTCGATACGCGCCTCAATCGCTCGGTCGCGATCAAGACGTCCGACGACCGCTTCACCGAGCGGTTTGCGCTCGAAGCGCGCGCGATCTCGGCGCTGAATCATCCGCACATCTGCACTCTTTACGACGTCGGTCAGAACTATCTCGTGATGGAGCTCATCGAGGGGGAGACGCTTGCCGAACGTCTGCGCGCGGGTCCGATCGCGCTCGACGAAGCGCTCTCGATTGCGGCACAGATCGCCGACGCGCTCGAGGCCGCTCACGAGCAAGGCATCATCCATCGTGATCTCAAGCCGGCGAACGTCAGAATCACGCCGAGCGGCGCCGTGAAGGTGCTCGATTTCGGGCTTGCAAAGATCGTGCGGCGGGACGCGCCGTCGGTCACCGGCGAGCTCACGCGGGCCGGCATGGTGCTCGGCACATCCGGATACATGGCGCCCGAGCAGATAGCGGGTCATGCCGTCGACAAGCGCGCCGATATTTGGGCGTTCGGCGTCGTGCTTCACGAGATGCTCACCGGCGAGAGACCCCTCGGCAGCGATCCATCGCGAGCGCTCGACACCGGCCGCGAGGCGGGATCGGCCGCGCAGCGAATTCCGCGGCGGGTGCAAAAACTGCTCAAGAGCTGCCTTGCCGCGGATCCGCGCAACCGGCTGCGGGACATCGGCGATTTCCGGCTGCTGCTCGAGGAGGAGCCCGCAAGCGGAAAGGCCGGAGCGCCGACCCGGCGCGCCTTAGCAGCCGCGCTCGTCGGAGCCGCGACCGCTACGGCGCTCGGCGCGTGGGGCTGGCTGCGGTCGCCGGTTTTGGCGCGTCAGGTTGCCGGAGCGAGCGCGCTTTACCGCAACGCTACCGGCGGGGGCTCGTGTGTCACCGCGAAGCGTGTCGTGGCGCCGTCGCTCGCGCTATCGCCGGACGGACGTTCTCTCGTGGTCGCCGCAACCGGCAGCGAAGGCCAACGCCTCTATATTCGGAAGATAGACGAGCTCGTCGCGACGCCGCTCGCGGGCACAGCGGGTGCAGCGAGCCCGTTCTTTTCGCCCGACGGCGCCTGGATCGGATTCTTTGCGGACGGACGACTACGCCGAGTGCCTGCCGAGGGAGGCGCGGCCGTCGACATCGCCGAAGCGGTGGGCGCAGCCGTGGGTGCGAGCTGGGGCGAGGATGGCCGGATCGTGTTCGCGTTCGGCTGGCGATCGCCGCTTTGGGCGGTGCCCGCGAGCGGGGGCCGCGCCGAAATCATCGCGCCGCTCGATGCAGAGCGCGGAGAGACTTACATGCGTCAGCCGGAATTGCTTCCCGGCGGACGCGCCGTCTTGCTCGCGCAGCATTCGCAGGACGGGACTGTCGTCGTCGCGATCGACCTTCAGAGCGGACGGCGCGTGACGCTCACCGAAGGCAGCGCGCCGCGCTACGCCCAAAGCGGCCACCTGCTCGTCGCTCGAGGCACGACGCTGTTGGCCGCGCCGTTCGATGCGCAGACGCTCACGCTCTCCGGCCCGCTCGTGCCGTTGGTCGAGGGCATCGCTTTCGAAGCCGGCGGCACGCTGCACTACGCGGTGTCGCCCAGCGGCACGCTCGCCTACGTTCCGGGCGCCGAACGCTATGCCTTGGCGCTCGTGGATATCGAGGGCGCGGAGCAGCGCGTTCTCGATGAGCAGGCGCGCTTCCACCGGCCGCGCTTTGCACCCGATGGCAAGACCTTGGCAGTCGCCGTGGCTCGAGGCGCCGAGCACACCGGCGACGATATCTGGTTGTACGATCTCGCGAACTCCAGACCGGGCAGACGGCTCACTTTAGAGGGCGGCAGTGCCCCGATCTGGGCGCCGGACGGAACCGCTATCGCATTTGCGGCGGACGCGTTCTGGACGAAACGGCAACCGCCCGGCCTCTACACGAAGAACGCCGACGGCCGCGGCGCGGAGCAGCGCCTGCTCGACCTCACTCAGTTTCACCGCACGGTTGCTTGGACGCAGCAGGGGCTCGTGTTCGAGCTCACCACCGACGACGGCGCGTTCTGGATCGAGCTCCTTGCGGGCGGCGAGCGGCAGCGTCTCGTAGAGGGAGTCAACGCGCGGCTCTCGCCGGACCAGCGCTGGCTCGCGTACTGCTCGGATACCTCCGGACGCAACGAGGTTCACGTGACAGCGTTTCCCGAGGGCGGCGCTCGTTGGCAAGTGGCCGAAGGCAACGACCCCACTTGGTCCCCGGATGCCGCCGAGTTGTTTTACGCTCGCGACGATCGCCTCATGGCGGCGAAGCTTGACACCAGCTCGGGTGTGCGCGTGGTATCGCAACGCGTCGTCCAGAGCTCGTTCGCAATCGCCCGTGTACGGTGATTACGACCTCTGCCCCCGACGGCAGCATGTTCGCGCTCATCCGTTCCACCGACCCCGTGCAAGGCCGCGAGGTCGTCGTCGCATTCGACTGGCTCGCGGACCTCGGCCGCGCGCCGCGAGCGTAGACTCGACCCGCGCCGATGCTGCCCTCCACAAGATGACCTTAGCCTGGATCTCCGTCGGCGCGCTCGTGCTCGCGGTCACGCTGTCTTGCGTCACGACGATCAACATCGGCGTGCTCGCGATCGCGCTCGCCCTGATCGTCGGCGTGTTCATGGGCGGCATGAGCGCCGAGGACGTGCTCGCGGGATTTCCGACGGAGCTCCTGCTCACGCTGATGGGCGTGACGTTGCTGTTCGCGATCGCGGAGGTCAACGGCACGCTCGCGCGGCTCACGGAGCGCGCGGTGCGATTAGCGCCGCGGCCATGCCGGAATCTTGCCGGTGATGTTCTTCGCGATCGGCTTCGTGCTTGCGACGATCGGCGCCGGCGCGACCCCCGCGAGCGCGCTGCTCGCGCCGCCGGCGATGGCGGTGGCAGCGCGGGCCGGCATTCCGGCGCTGTTGATGGCGATCATGGCCGGCAACGGCGCGCTCGCCGGCACGCTGTCCCCGTTCGCGCCGACCGGCGTCGTTGCGCACGGGGTGATGGAGCGCATCGGGCTCGGCGGCGTGGAGTGGCAGACGTTCGCGTACAACGCGCTCGCGCACGCGCTAGTCGGGTTCGGCGGGTTCCTGCTGCTCGGCGGCTGGAAGCTGTTTCGGCCGCGCGCGGGCGCCGCAGCCGTCGATCAGCCGGTCGCCGCCATGGAGGTCAAGCACTGGCTCACGGCGGCCGCGATCGCGGTGCTGATCGTCGCGGTGGCGGGTTACCGGCTCGACGTGGGCATGACCGCGTTCATCCTCGCTGCCGCGCTCGTCCTGCTGCGCGCGGTCGACGAGGCGAAGGCGATCCAGCGCATGCCGTGGGGCGTGATCATGATGGTCACCGGCGTCACGGTGCTGATCGCGCTGCTGCAGGAGACGCAGGGGCTGGACCTCATCACCGACGGCATCGCGCACATCGCGACGCCGACGACGATCGAGCCCGTCGTCGCGTTCGGCACGGGACTCGTGTCGGTCTACAGCAGCACGTCCGGCGTCGTGTTGCCCGCGTTTCTACCGATCGTGCCGGAGCTCGCTGCGCGGCTCGGCGAAGAGCCGCTCAACATCGCGTGGTCGATGAACGTGAGCGCGAGCCTGGTGGATCTATCCTCGCTCTCGACCGTCGGAGCGTTGTACATCGCGGGCGCCGCGGCCGGCAGCGACACGCGCAAGCTGTTCAACGCGCTCCTCGCGTGGGGCTTGTCGATGTCGGTGGTCGGCGCGCTGGTGTGTTGGCTATTGTTCGGTTAGAGAAATCGGGGTCAGGCACTGAGCCTGACCCCGAGCCTGACACCGATTTGCGGAGGCGCTTGCATGCGAGTCGCGATTCTCGATGACATCCATGACGCGTGGGAAGGCACAGCGGGCGTACGCCGCATGCGCGAGCGCGCCGACGTCGTGGTGTTCAAAGCACCGTTCGGCGCGCCCGCGAAGCTGCGCGGCTTCGAAGTGCTGATCGCGAATCGCGAGCGCACGAAGTTCACGCGCGAGCTGCTCAACGACCTCACCGACGTGCGCATGATCATCCAGACCGGCAATCACGCGGCGAACATCGATTTCGACGCGGCGCACGAGCGCGGCATCGTGATGGCGCAGGCCTCGGGCGGCTACTCGATCGGCGCGGCCGAGATGACGATCGCGCTCGCGCTTGCGGTGATGCGGCAAATTCCGCAGAACGACGCCGCGCTGCGCCGCGGCGAATGGCAAGTGCCTTCGACGCCGGTGCTGAATGGCAAGACGTTCGGTGTCATCGGCCTAGGCCGAGTCGGTGGGCATGTCGCGCGGCTCGCGGCCGCGTTCGGCATGCGCGTGCTCGCATGGAGCCCGACGCTCGATGCGAAACGCGCTGCGGCCGCCGGCGCCGAGCGCGTCGAGCTCGACGATCTGCTCTCCAGCGCGGACGTCGTGTCGGTGCACGCGTCGCTCACGGCCGCGACGCGCGGGCTCATCGACGCGCGCCGGCTCGCGCTGATGAAGCCGACGGCATACCTCATCAACACGGCGCGCGGGCCGATCGTCGCGGAGAGCGCGCTCGTCGCGGCGCTGCGAGACAAACGGATCGCGGGCGCCGGTCTCGACGTGTTCGACAAAGAGCCGCTGCCCGCGGGCCACGAGCTCACGAAGCTCCCGAACGTCGTGCTGACGGCGCACATCGGTTGGCCCACCGATGACGGTTACCGCCGCTGGGCCGACGTCGCCTGCGATGTGCTGTTTGCGTATCTCGACGGCCGCGACGTGCCGTTATTCCCGCGCCACTGACGGGCGCCGCACCGGCTCCTCAAGCATCGGAGCTCGCGCTCGAGGGCTCCGTGAGGCCCTGCTCGGCCGCCCACTTGCGCACGCGCCGCAACGCGAGCGCCATCACCTTGGCCTCGCCGTCCGGATCGGGCATCACGCACGGGGGACGCCGTCGCAGCCGATCCCACTCGCCGGTCTCGATCACCCTATTGAGGAAGGTGAGGTTCTTGCGGATGAACAGGATGTACGGATTTTCGCGGCGCTCGAAGAAAGCCTCCATGAAGCGATAGACGCGGTTGAAGTTGTGCTCGAGGCGCCGCCGCGCGGAGCTCTGATAGAACCCGAGCGTCTTCGAAAGCAAGTCGCGAGCCGACCGGTAGCGAATCGTGGCGCCGTCTCCGGTCTCATCGATCGCGACGCCGCCGAGCACGAACTCGGGATAGAGGCGGTCGCGGCACTTCTCGAGATAGCAGCGGTCGGCGAGCTGCGCGACGAGGTCTGCCGTGCCGAGCAAATGCCCTACGATACTGTCCTTCGGATTGTCGAGCTCGATCTGGTCGAGGTTGAGCTCGTATCCCGTGAAGTGCACGATCCGCGAGACAGCGGGCACGAATTCCTTGAGACCGATGCGCGGCAGATAGCCTTCGAGGAACTGACCGCTGCGCGTCACGTGGAGTCGAGTGAACACGGCTCCGTTGACCGCATCCTTGTCGCGTACCTTGTGGCGCAGATAACCCGCGTCGTGGAACAGCGCGCTCACGATCGCAAGCTCCGCGCGCTCGGGGCCGAGGCGATCCTGCCGCTCGACGCTGATCTCGTGGCCGGCCACCAGCCGAGCGAGCGCAAGCGTCATGTCGAGCGTGTGCTGGATGTCGTGATAGCTCGTGTCGACCGCGTGATACTCGGGCTCGAGGCCTTGGAAAAGTCGCTCGAAATCGTGAAACGCGAGCCAGACAGCGTCGAACGAAGTGTTCGGATACGCCGCCGCGAACAGCTCGGCGACTGCGGCGCGAACCTTTTGCGGTGAGCTGACCTGCACTGTGTTCGTGACGTCGTAGTCGTTGCGGCGATCCTGCGACGCGTCGTAAGACATTCGTTCTAAACTCGTGAAGGCCAACGTGGAGTCTAAGAGATTAGCGGTCTTGTCGTGGGAGTGCATCTGACATAACTAACGTGCCGTCGGTGAATTCTGCGATGACCGGCACATGATCCGACGGCCGTTCCCACCGGCGCGGCTCCTTGTCGATGCGCACGGCCGTGCAGGCTCGCGCCACGGGTTCCGAGCCCAAGATCAGATCGATCCGCAAGCCTTGATTGCGGCGGAAGAAGCCCGCGCGGTAATCCCAAAAGCTGTAGAGGTCGGGCGGCTGCTCGAAGCGCCGGAACAGGTCCGTAAGACCCAGCTTCGCGATCTCGGCGAGCGCAGCGCGCTCGGGTGGGCTCACGAGCACGTGGCCTTGCCACGCGACTGGGTCGTAGACATCGCGATCATCGGGCGCGATGTTGAAATCGCCTACGACCAACAGCCGCGGATGCCGCGCCACCTCCGCCGCGAGGTGCGAGCGCAGCGCCGCGAGCCAGTCGAGCTTGTAGCCGTACTTGTCGGATTCCACGGACTGGCCGTTCGGCACATACAGGTTCCAGAGCCTCAAGCGAGCCGAAGCTCGCGGCGAGCACCCGCTTTTGCGGATCCGGGAACCCTTCGATCTCCATGTGCGGCAGCGCGGCGGATTCGAGCGCGATGATCGCCACGCCGTTGTAGCCGGGCTGGCCGCTGTAGATGGCGGAATACCCTAGCGCCTCGAGCTCGCGGATCGGGAAGTCCTCGTCCTTGAGCTTCGTCTCCTGCAGCGCAAGGATGTCCGGCTGCTCACGCTTGAGCCACGCGATCACGTGTCCCAGCCGAACACGCAGGCTGTTGACGTTCCACGTGGCTACTTTCACTTGAGGTCGGTCGCCAACGTGATCCCGGCTTGCTTCAACAGCGGCTCGAGCAGCGGCGGGCGGCCGCGAAAGTCTATGAACGCCGCGAGCGCATCGCGGCTCCCGCCGGTGGCGAGAATCGCACGGCGAAACCGCTCGGCAGTGGCGCGATCGAATACGCCCGACTCCTCGAAGGCCGCGAACGCGTCTGCCGCGAGCACCTCCGCCCACTTGTAGCTGTAGTAGCCAGCGGCGTAGCCGCCCCCGAACACGTGCCCGAACGTGCTCGGGAAACGGTTGTAAGCCGGCACCTGCACGACCGCTACCTCGCGCCCGCACCTCGTCGATGAGCGTCATGCACGCGCGAGCCCAACGCCGGCTCGTACTCGTGGTGCAACCGAAAGTCGAACAGCGCGTACTCGATTTGGCGCAGCATCGCCATGCCTGCCAGGAAAGTGCGCGACCGGTTCATCGTCTCCACTTTCTCCCGCGGCAGCGACTCCCCGGTACGATGGTGCTTCGCGAGCGTGGCGAGCACCTCGGGCAGCCACGTGAAGTTCTCCATGAACTGACTCGGCAGCTCCACCGCGTCCCACGCAACGCCGTTGATGCCTGCGAGCGACGGATAGTCCACTTCCGTCAGGAGATGGTGCAGCGCGTGTCCGAACTCGTGAAACAGCGTCACGACGTCGCTATGCGTGAGCAGCGACGGGGCCTCGCCGAGCGGCGGATTCAAGTTGCAGACGAGATAGGCGATCGGTGCGCGCCGCCGGCCGTTCAATTTAGCGCGCGGCAGGCAACCGTCCATCCAGGCGCCGCCGCGCTTGTTGGGCCGCGCAAACAGATCCGCGAAGAAGCTGCCGACGAGACCGCCGTCGGGCCGGCGCAGCTCGTAATACTGCACGGTCGGATGCCAAACGCTCGGCGCATCCGCCCGCACGATCGTGACGTCGAACAGCTGCGCCGCGAGCCCGAACAGCCCTTCGAGCACTCGCGGCAGCGGAAAATACGGTCGCAGCTCCTCCTCGGAAAGCTGGTACTGCTTCTGCTTCAAGCGCTCCGAGTAGAAGGCGATATCCCAGGCCTCGAGCTTGCGGCCGGCATACGCCGTGAGCGATTCGAGCTCCTGCGCGGCCACCGGCTTGCTGCGGCGGGCGAGATCGCGCAGGAATTCGATGACTCGTGTCGGCGAGTCGGCCATCTTCGTCGCGAGCGATAGCTCGGCGTAGTTCTTGAAGCCAAGCAGCAGCGCCGCCTCGTGGCGTAGCTTCAGGATCTGCTCGATCAGCGGACCGTTGTCCCAACGGCCGGCGTGCGGACCCTGGTCCGACGCGCGCGTCACCCACGCCTCGTAGTATTTCGCGCGTAGCTTCCGATCCTCGGCATGCGTGAGCACGGCCTGATACGTCGTCGCGTCGAGCATCAGCAGCCAGCCCGGCAGATCGCGCTCCTTTGCCGTCGCCTCTGCGCGATCGAGCACCACGTCCGGCAGCCCGGCTAGCGCGCCGCGATCACGCTCGTGATGCGAAAACGCGTCGGTCGCGTCCATCAGGTTCTGCTCGAAGCTCGCCTGCTGTGCCGCGAGCGTCTGCATGACTTCGCGAAACCGTTGCCGCTCGTGCGGCGGCAAGGTAACCCCGCCGAGTCGAAAATCGCGCAACGCCTGCGTGATGAGCTCCGATTCCACCGGCAGCGAGGTGGCCGCGAGCGTGCTCTGCAGGGCGGCGTAGCGGCGGTACAGGTTCTCGTTCTGGCTGACCTCGGTGCCGAACTCGGTCACGAGCGGCAGGCATTGATTGAACGCGTCGCGCAAGCTGGGCGTAGACACGACGGAGTTCAGGTGCGAGACCGGGCCCCAGACGCAATGCACCGCGTCGTTGATGCGCTCGATCCCCTTCAACCACTCGACGCTCGGCTGCGCGACAGCTTCCGCGGTCGCGAGCGCCCGGCGCTGCTCCGCGAGCATGTAGCGCACGGCCGGCTCCACGTGCTCGGGGCGAATCGCGCCGAACGCGGGCAGCGTTTCGGCCGTGATCAACGGATTGTCGTCGGGGCTCTGCGGTTGGTCGGTCATGAAAGGAAGCGGCGGGCTCAGCGAAACCGGGAATCTAGCAGAGAACTTAAGCGGGCGGGCAACTCCCTGTACGCTTGCGGCGTCGTTTTTCGCAATCGTCGAGGTGGGCTGTGCAGGCGTTCGATCTGATCGTGTTGGGGGGCGGCAGCGGCGGCCTCGCGGCTGCGCAACGCGCCGCCGAGTGCGGAGCGCGTGTCGCGCTGCTCGAGCCCGGGCGTCTCGGCGGCACCTGCGTCAACGTCGGCTGCGTGCCGAAAAAAGTCATGTGGAATGCGGGAATTCTCGCCCACGCCCTTCACGATGCGCCGGCCTACGGATTCGACGTGCGCGCGCACGGCCACGACTGGGCCAAGCTCAAGCTCGGGCGGGACGCCTACGTGGAGCGTCTGAACGCCATTTACGCGCGCAACCTCGAGCGCAAGGGCGTCGCGACGATTCGCGTGCGCGGCCGGCTCACGAGCCCGCACGAGGTTCTCGGCTCCGACGGCGAGGTGTATGCCGCGGAGCACGTCGTGATTGCAACCGGCGGCCATCCGCGCATCCCCTCGATCAAGGGCGCCGCCCTCGGCATCACCTCGGACGGGTTCTTCGATTTGCTCGAGCTGCCGCCGCGCGTCGCAGTCGTCGGCAGCGGCTACGTTGCGGTGGAGCTCGGCGGAGTGCTGCGGGCGCTCGGGAGCGAGGTAACGGTGTTTGTGCGTTTCGACGGCGTGCTCCGGCACTTCGATCCCGTGCTGTCTCTGCGTCTCGCGGCCGAGATGCAGGCGGCGGGCATCCCGATCGTGACCGGGGCCGTCGCGCGCGAAGTGCAAAGCGCAGACGGCTTGAGCCTGCTCACGGCCGATGGCCGCCGGTTCGACGGATTCGACACGGTGCTCTGGGCGATCGGCCGCGACGGGAACACGCGCGATCTCGGTCTTGATGCCGCCGGTGTGGAGCTCGACGACCTAGGCTTCATCGTCGTCGACGATTACCAGAACACCAACGTCGCGGGTATCTATGCGATCGGCGACGTCGCGGGCCGCGCAGAGCTCACGCCGGTCGCGATCGCCGCCGGGAGGCGGCTCGCAGATCGGCTGTTCGGCGGTATGCCGGATCGGCATCTCTCGTATGACTTGATCCCCACGGTCGTGTTCTCGCATCCGCCGATTGGTACGGTCGGCTTGTCGGAGCAAGCGGCACGCCGGCACCACGCGGGAGAGCCGATCAAGATCTACCAGACCGAGTTCGTGCCGATGTTTCACGCGCTGACACAAGGTAAGCCCTTGACCGCGATGAAGCTCGTGGCCGTCGGCGCCGACGAGCGCATCGTGGGCTGCCACGTGATCGGCCCGGGCGCCGACGAGATGATCCAGGGCTTCGCGGTCGCGCTGCGGATGGGCGCTCGCAAGGCCGACTTCGATGAGACGCTCGCGGTCCATCCGACGAGCGCGGAAGAGCTCGTCACGATGCGCTAGTCGGGGTCAGGCACGGGGCCAGACACCGGTGCCTGACCCTGTACCTGACCCTCTTCGTTTCAGCGGACGAGCTGACGCAGGATCGGGCCGGTGTCGGGGCGCTTGCGACGCCAGATATAAAAGGACTCGGCGGCCTGCTCGACCAGCATCCCCCAACCCTGCACCGCGCGGCCCGAGCCGTTGGCGCGAGCCCAGGCGACGAATGGCGTGTCCTTCAAGCTGTAGACCAAGTCATAGCAAAACGACTCGGGTCCGACGATCGCGGGCGGGAACGGCGCCGCTTCGCCCTTGAGACCCGCCGACGTCGCGTTGATCAAGATATCGAATGGGGTGCGCTGGGCGAGATCCGCGAACGTCGTGGTGCTCAGCGAGCCGTAGACACCAAACCGCTGGACGAGCTGCTCCGCGCGCTCGACCGTGCGGTTCGCGATCACGAGCTCGCGGGGTTTCGCTTCGAGCAGCGGGGCGAGGATGCCGCGTGCGGCGCCCCCGGCGCCGAGCACCAGCACGCTGCGTCCATTGATGGCTTGATGCTGATTGATCGTGACGTCGCGGATGAAGCCGACGCCGTCGGTATTGTCGCCGTACAGCACCCCGTCCATGAAGGAGAGCGTGTTCACCGCACCGGCCTTCTTGGCGGAGTCGCTTGCCTCGTCCGTGAGCTCGAACGCCGCCTCTTTGTGCGGCACGGTCACGTTCATGCCGAACCCGCCGGCCGCGAAGAAACCGCGCACGGCGGTTTCGAGGCTGCGCGGCTCCGCGTCGATGAGCTCGTAGCTGAGATACTGGCCCGTCTGCTTTGCGAACAGCTGGTGGATCAGCGGCGAACGACTGTGCTCTACCGGATGTCCGACCAGAGCGTAGCGATCGGGAGGCGATACGTTCTTCGTCATAGTGACGGAATTTACACGCTTTGGATTCTGCGCATTTTTCGGTACCTTTGCCAGCTTGCAACTGTTCAGGGGATGCACTCGAGAACGTCATGCCGGCGGAAATTCAGCGTTGTCCGTGGAGCGAGAACATCGACGAGAGCTACCAGCTCTATCACGACACCGAGTGGGGCGTGCCGGTCCGCGACGACCGCACGCATTTCGAGTTCCTCGTGCTCGAAAGTGCCCAAGCCGGTTTGAGCTGGTGGACGATCTTGCGCAAGCGTGATGGTTATCGGCGCGCGTTTGCGGATTTCGATCCCGCGAAGGTGGCGCGTTTCACGAAGAAGTCGGTCGAGCGGTTGCTCGCCGACGCGAGCATCGTGCGCAACCGCCAGAAGATCGAGGCCGCGATTGCGAACGCGAAGGCGTTTCTCGCGACACAAGAGGAGTTCGACAGCTTCGATAACTACGTGTGGCGCTTCGTCGGCGGCAAGCCGCTCATCAACCGCTGGCGCAAGCAAAGCCAAGTGCCGCCGACGAGCAAGGAGTCCGATGCGCTCAGCAAGGACCTGAAAGCGCGCGGGTTCAAGTTCGTCGGCTCGACGACCGTGTATGCGCACATGCAGGCGACAGGGCTCGTCAACGACCATCTCGTGAGCTGCTTCCGCTACCACGTCTCGTCTACGACGCGACGTTGACCCGCCCACGAGCCCTCTGCCCGCGGCGCTCGCTGTCTCGTCAGGACCGGCGAGGTGTAGAATCCTTCGGCGCCGTGATCCGCTCGAGGTTGCGCCATGGGTCCATCGGACACCGAGTCGCTCGACCGCCGCAGATTCATTCAAGGCGCTGCAGCGGGTGCCATAGCCGTGACGACAACGCACGAAGCTCACGCTCAGGAGCACGACCATCAAGTCGTGCCGTCGGATCCGGCCTTGCGCGTCAAAGCGCTCGAGTCGTTGCTCGTGGAGAAGGGGCTCGTCGATCCCGAGGCGCTCGATGTGCTGGTCGATACGTTCGAGAACAGGGTCGGGCCGCGCAACGGCGCGCGCGTCGTCGCGCGTGCTTGGGTGGATCCGGACTACAAGCGGCGTTTGCTCGATGACGGCAGCGCGGCTATGGCCGAGCTCGGCTACTCCGGTAACCAGGGCGAGAAGCTCACCGTCGTCGAGAACACGCCGGCGATTCACAACGTAATCGTGTGCACGCTGTGCTCGTGCTATCCGTGGCCGCTGCTAGGCTTGCCGCCGGCGTGGTACAAGTCCAACGCTTACCGCTCGCGCACCGTCATCGACCCGCGCGGCGTTCTGCGCGAGCTAGGGCTCGAGGTGCCGGAGAACGTCGAAGTGCGCGTCTGGGACAGCAACGCCGCCTCGCGCTACCTCGTGCTGCCCGAGCGCCCCGCCGGAACCGAGGCGTTGACGGAAGAAGAGCTCGCGGCGCTCGTGACGAGGGATGCGATGATCGGCGTCGCCAAAGCGTCGCCCCGCACCGGTGCTCCCGCATGAACGGCATCCACGACATGGGCGGCATGCAGGGCCTGGGCGAGATCGGTTACGAACGCGCCGAGACGATGTTCCATGCCCCATGGGAGGGGCGCGTTCATGCGCTTTCGGTGGCGTTGGGCGCCTATGGCAAGTGGCGCGGCCTGCGGCCGCAGATCGAGAGCATCCCGGCGGCCGCCTATCTTTCCATGAGCTACTACGAACGCTGGCTCACGGCACTCAGCGAGAGAATCGTCGAGAGCGGGCTCGCAACGCGCGCCGAGATCGATAGCGGCCGCGCTGACGGCGGAGCGGCGAAAGCGACGCCGGCGCTCACGGCCGCGGAGGCTCGCGACAGACTTTTCGCGCCGCCGCGCACCGAGCTCGACGTCGATGTTCCCGCGCGCTTCAAGATCGGGCAGCGCGTGCGCGGCCGCAACTATCATCCGACCACACACACCCGCATGCCGGGCTACACGCGCGGGCGGGTCGGCTCTGTTGCGCGCGATCGCGGCGTATTCGCCCTCCCGGATACCGAGGCCTACTTCCTCGATCCCAAACCGCAGCATGTATATCTGATCCGCTTCACCGCGCGCGAGCTCTGGGGAGAGGGTGCCGCGGCGCGCGACGCGCTCTACGTGGATCTGTGGGAGGACTACCTTGAGCCTGCTTGACGACGGCCGAGCATGACGCTCGTGGTGATCGACGGAGCGAGCCACGGCGGCACGAACGGCGCGCAAACGCGGCCGGAGTTCGTGGCTGACGTGCGCGAGTTCATAGCGGCGCACTCGGCACATCGCGCACAACCGTAGCCCCGCCGATCGGACGCGCCGCTACGGCGAATCGACGTTGACGATCGTGAGGGAGTAGAGGCCGCTGGGCGTCGTGTGGGCGATCGCGCCCAAGTGCCGCAGCCCGGGCGCAAGACCGTTCCAGGTCACCGCGAGCTCGCGGCGATCGCCCGGCGCAACCGTGGCCGGCGCCACGACGCTCAAGTTGCCGGCAGCGTCGTTCTCCCCGAACGACCACGTGAACAGCGAATAGTTTGCCCCGGGACCGCCCGCGGCCTGGTCCGTCTCGAAGCCGTGGACGAGCGCGACGTACGTCCCCGGATCCGGGAACAGCACATTGATCTCCTCGTCCGACGTGAAGCCGCCGCTCTCGGCGATTTGCATGCAGTCGTCGATGCTGATCGGGCAATAGAATAGGAACAGATCGAGATCGTCCTCGCCGTCGGTGAACTCGTCGAACAGCGCGACGCGCAGGTAGAGCTGACCGTCGGCCACGTCCAAGCGGTGCCCAGTGACGCCGTTGTCGGTTCGCGCCGTGAAGGTGTTCGTCGGATCGTCGTCGACGAAGCCGCGAGGCACTCGGCCCGCGTCGTTGACGAACGGCGGCCACAGGCCGTTGACGATCGCGAGGTACTCGCCGCCGTAGCCGAACGCGATCGGCACGGAGGCGTTGCCTCTTGTCCCCGACAGCATGAGCTCTTGGGGCGCTCGCAGGGTCACGGGCTGCACGGCGATCGGGCTCGCGACGGCATGCGTGCCGTCGAACCAGCGGAGCTCGCCGAAATCCCATAGATCGAGCGGCGAGCCGCGGTCGAGGAAACGCACGGTGAACTCCGCAGTCTGTCCCGTCGAAAGTGTGAGCGTCGGCGGCTCCACGATGACGTCGACGTCGAGCGGCGGCATCACCTCGGCCGTAAAGGTTGCCGGCGGCCCGACGTTGGTGACGCGGCGCTTGATCACGTCGCCCGTGATCAGATCCGAGACGGCGATCGACGGCAAGTTCAGATTGCGCGCATCGCTCGAAAAACCTGCGGTCGCGAGCGCGTCGCACTCGCTCGACGGGAACGGCGGCTCGAAGTAGCCGCACAGGTAGGCCGCGTGGTCACGGAAGTCGGACTCGTACACCAAGCCCGGATCGACCGCGAGGTTCGGATCGATGTGACCCGCGCCCATGTCGAACGGATTTGCGAGCGCGCCGTCCGAGGTGTAGACGCCTTGGTAGGCCGTCGTCATCAGCGCCGACTTGAGCGCGGCGGGTGACCATTCCGGATGCGCTTCCTTGAGCAGCGCGGCGATGCCTGCGACTTCCGGTGCGGACTGCGAGGTGCCGGACTGATATTGAAACGTCTCCCCGCGCAGGCCGTTCGCGACGTCGGGCGTATGGCCAGCGAGTATGTTCACGCCCGGCGCCGTGACGTCCGGCTTCAAGAAATTCTGATCGGAGAGCGGCGGTCCGCGCGAGGAGAAGTCCGCCATCTGATTGCCTTCTTGCCGGCGCTCCACGAACACGCCTTTCTCGAGCGTGAGCTGCACGTCGTCGCCATCGGCGCTGATACGGTCGGCCAGGCGCTGACCGTCCGGCGTCTCGATCATGACGGCCGGAATGTCGACGCTCCCGGCCTCGCCCGTCATGACGACGAGCGGCTCGCCGTCGCGCGCGTAGACGATTGCCGCGATCGCGCCGGCTTGCTCAGCACGGATGAGCTTGTCCTCGAAAATGCAGCCGCCCTCCTCGATCAGCGCGATGCGCCCGTCGAGCTCGTCCTGGTTCGCGAGCGTCTGACACGCGTCCCGCGTCGTGCCGGGGCTGCCGTCGTCGAGCGCCTGCCGGTCGTCATCGACGAGCACGAGCGACCCCTCGATCGGCGGGCCATCGATGAGCTGCGGCGTGAAGTTCGCCTCTAGAGCCGGAATCTTCTCGGCCAAGTCCTCGGGCGCCGTGATCTCGATCGCATCCTCGAACAGGTTGCCCGTCTGCGTCGAGGCCGCGACCGTGAGCACCCACGGCGCGCTGCTCGGCGAGCCGATCGTGTCGAGATTCGGGCCGTCGTTGCCGGCGGCGACGACCGACAGCACGCCCGCATCGAGCGCGTTCAAGAGCGCGAGATCATCGGGCGCCGTGAGGTCGGTCTCCATGCTGCCGATCGAATAGTTGATGATGCCGACGCCGTCGGCCACCGCATCGTCGATGGCGCGTACGAGATCCGAGGTCGCGCACGTCGCGCGCACTTCGCCCGGCTTGAGCCAGCAGGCCTTGTAGACGGCGACGCGGGCACGCGGCGCGATGCCTGCGATTCTGCCGACGCGCGTGCCGAACAAGCGCGCGGACACCGCGTTGCCGGCGACCGTCGTTGCGATGTGCGTGCCGTGGCCGTCGGCATCCCGTGGGGAGCGGAACTCGTCCTCGTCGAGCTGACTCGTGAACAGAAAGCCGTCCACGTAGTAGCGCGCGCCGATGAGCTTGTTGTTGCAGGCCGACGCCTCGAAACCCTCGCCTTCCTGGCAGATGCCGCGAAAGCCGTTCGGCGGCTCGTAGACGCGCTCGGTCACCGGGTTGTTGCGGTGCGAGTCGCACAACCAGAGGCCGAGCCATGACGAGCGCGCCCAGTCGCTTTCGCACGCGCGCGGAACGTGTTGGATCACGTCGGCTAAGCTCGGATGATTCGGTGCGACGCCGCTATCGATGACGCCGATGACGACGTTCTCGCCGCGCAGCTTGAGATCGGCGCGCAGGCCACCGACCTGATCTTCGAGCCCGAGAAATGCCGCGCTTGCGATCGTCTGCACTTGCTGCTCGCTGTCGAGCCAAATCCGCTCGACCTCGCCGAGCTGGGCGAGCCGCGATACTTGTGCGGCGCTCAGCCGCGCCGCGAAACCGTTGAGGGTGTAGCGAAAGCTGTAGACCTTGCTTCCGGACGCACCGACCGTCGCGAGCAGCCGATCGTGAGTCTGCTCGATGTGCTTCACGTAGGTCTCTACGGCGCCCGAGCCGCTGTCCAAGCGCTCGCCCGCGCCGGGTTTCGTAGCGGCGAAGCCGGTGACGCCCCCCTTGTAGGTCGCGGCGCCCGCGTCCCGAAGCTTCACGATGTACACCGCGCGGCCGCTTTTCACCGGTGTCACCGGCCCGGAGACGCCCAGCGGTTCCGTGAGCGGTGCGACCGTGACCTGTGCGCGAATCGGTGCCGCGACTGCGAGCAATCCGAAGGCGAGCGCTGCGGGTACGCGTATCTTCATTCTTTATGTGCGGCCTGGACTTACGTGCTTGGGGCCAAAACGTTAGCACAGCTTGCGAGGGGTTGGGGTTACGCCGCTCGGAGCACCCGCCCCGTGCGCCCATCCTTGATCTGCGTCGGACTCTCGAGACCTCCCACGCCGCCCGCGAGAACGTAGTCGACGGCCGCCCCGAGCGCGCGCCGCACGGCAAGGGCAGTCGTGAGCGGCCGTCGATCGCTCACGTTTGCGCTCGTCGACACGAGCGCGTGGCCCACGTGCTCGCACAGGGCGCGGGCAAGCGGGTGCGCCGTGACTCGGACGCCGACCGTGCGCCGCCCGCCGTTGATCCAACGCGGGACTGCCGGCCGCGCCTCGAGCACCCAGGTCGTTGGGCCCGGCCATGCCGCAAGAATCTCGCGGCGTCGCTGCGGTTCTTGCGGCAACACGACGAACGGCTCGAGCTGCTCGAACGCGGCCGCAATCAACAGCAATCCCTTGCGCCACGAGCGGTGCTTGATCGCGAGCAGGCGCTCGACGGCGTCGCGCTGCAAGGGCAAGCAGCCGAGCCCGAAAACGGCCTCCGTCGGGTACGCGATCACGCCGCCCGCGAGGACGTGCCGCGCGGCGCGGGCTACGTGCAGCTTCGACGTCACGCGCCCGTGGCGCCGTCGTTGGGCTCGGACGTTTGCTCGGCGCCGCCCTCGTCCTCTCCCGAAATGGCTTCTGCGCGGGACTTCTTCTTTGCTTTTTTCTTCTTTTTCTTGGTTGGCGCCGGAGTGGCCGGCGGGGCTGCCGAAGGGGCCGGCGTCTCCTTCACGACCGCCGACTTCTTCTTCGCCCCGCGTGCGCGTCGTTCCGGCGCCGCCGCGAGCAGCGCCTCGCATTCCTCGAGCGTGAGCTCGGCCGGCGCCCTGTCTTTCGGAATCTTCGCGTTCTTCGCGCGGTTCGTGACGTACGGGCCGTATCGCCCGTTCAACACCTGGATGCCGGCCTCGGGAAAATCGCGGATCAGCCGATTCGCGTCGGCGATCTTCTTCTCGGCGATGACCTCGAGCGCGCGCTCGAAGGTGATGGTGTAGGGGTCATCGCCGCGAATCGAGACGAACTTGCTGCCGTAGCGCACGTACGGCCCGAAGCGGCCGATGTTTGCGGACACTTCCTCGCCTTCCGGCGTGACCCCGAGATCGCGGGGCAGCTTGAACAAATCGAGCGCCGCGTCGAGCGTCAGATCGTCCATTTTTTGACCGGGGCGCAGTCCCGCGAACTTCGGTTTATCCTCGTCGTCCTTCGTGCCGATTTGTACGAACGCGCCGTAGCGTCCCATACGCACGCTGACCGGGCGGCCGCTCACGGGGTCGTCGCCGAGCACGCGCGCTTGACTTGCTTGCTCGCGTGTAACCGATGCTTCCGTGTGCTCGACTAGCTTGTTGAACGGCCGCCAAAACTCCTCGAGCAGCGGCACCCACTCGCGCTCGCCGCGCGAGATCGCGTCGAGCGAGTCTTCCATTCGGGCCGTGAACTCGTAGTCCACGTATTGGGAGAAGTACTCCGTGAGAAATCGATTGACGACGCGGCCCACGTCCGTCGGGATGAACCGGCGATTCTCCATCTCCACGTACTCGCGATTGCGCAATGTCGAGATGATCGAGGCGTAGGTCGAAGGTCTGCCGATACCGTACTCCTCGAGCGCTTTCACGAGCGTGGCTTCCGAATAACGCGGCGGTGGCTCGGTGAAATGTTGCGCGGAGATCAAGTCCTTGAGGCTCAATCGATCGCCTTCTGCGACGGCCGGCAGGATGTGGTCCTGCTCGTCTAGGACCGTGTCGTCCTGGCCTTCTTGATACACCGCGATGAAGCCGGGATTCACGAGCACGGAGCCCGTGGCGCGAAAGCCGATGTCGCTGGCTACGTCGGAGCCCGCGGCGAGGTCGAGCGCCACCGTGTCGTACAGGGCGGGGATCATTTGCGAGGCGACGGTGCGTTTCCAGATGAGCTCGTAGAGCCTGAACTGATTCGCGTCGAGATATTGCTTGACGTCTTCCGGCGCACGCGCGGCCGACGTCGGCCGGATCGCCTCGTGCGCTTCTTGCGCGTTTTTCGCTTTGGTCGTGTAGCGGCGCGCCTCCTCCGGAAGATTGTCGGCGCCGTAACGCTCCGCTATCACCGCGCGCAATTCGTCCAGCGCCTCGTTGGCGAGCGTGACTGAGTCGGTGCGCATGTAAGTGATCAGGCCGACTGACCCTTCGCCGATGTCGATGCCTTCGTACAAACGCTGCGCAAGCGTCATCGTGCGCTGCGTGCTGAACCCGAGCTTGCGTGAGGCTTCCTGCTGGAGCGTCGATGTCGTGAACGGCGCCGCCGGATTGCGCCGGCGCTGCTTCTTGTCGACCTTCGCAACGGTCAATACGCCTTGCGACGCTGACCGTATCCTCTGTTCGGCCGCGCGCACAGCGGCCTCGTTCGTGAACGTGAACTGCTCGACCTTCTCGCCGCCGAAAACGGCGAGACGCGCGGGGAAGCTCTGCTCGCCGCTTTGCGCGAGGGCTTCGATCGTCCAATATTCCTGCGCCTCGAACGCGCTAATCTCATCATCGCGCTCTACGATCAAGCGCAACGCCGGGCTTTGAACGCGGCCGGCCGAAAGTCCCCGGCGCACTTTCTTCCATAGCAGAGGCGAAAGGTTGAAGCCCACCAAGTAGTCCAGCGCGCGGCGTGCCTGCTGCGCGTTCACGAGCTGCTCGGAAAGCTCGCGCGGCTGGTCGATGGCCTCTTGGATCGCGCGCTTGGTCACCTCGTGGAAGACGACGCGGTGCACGGCTTTCGAATCGAGCAGCTTGCGCTCCTTGAGCACCTCGTAGACGTGCCACGAGATTGCTTCGCCTTCGCGATCCGGGTCGGTGGCAAGATACAGCGCCGATGCTTTCTTCACGGCCTTGACGATCTTCTCAACGTGCTTCTCGTTCTTGTCGATGAGCTGGTACTTCATCGCGAAACCGTTTTCCGGATCCACGGCGCCTTCTTTCGGAACGAGATCGCGAACGTGGCCGTACGACGCCAAGACTTCGAAGTCTTTGCCCAAATACTTTTCGATCGTGCGCGCTTTTGCGGGCGACTCGACGATGACGAGATTCTTACTCACGTTGCTGAGTGCTCGGGCGCAATGAAAAGACGCTGGGGCTGTGGATCAAGAGTATCGGCCGCGCAAGAGGTTCGGCAGGATAGCCGATTCTCGCCGTTGCGTTAAAGATCCGTACGGCGCGACGAGCCGTCGCAGGGGTTACTCAGTGCAGCCAGGCTGGATCGTCCGCAAACACGAGGTCCTCCATCTGCGCGTAGGCCTCTTGCTGGCCCGGCTGACTAAAGAGGACCATCATCACGACCCACTTGATCTGCTCGATGTCGATTTCCTCGGCCTCGAGCGCGAGAAGCCGATCGATCACGAGCTCGCGTTGCGCGGGCAACAGAATGCCGATCTGCTCCAGATGCAGAAGGTAGCCGCGCGCGCGCGCGTCGAAGCGCTCGAGCTCGACGCGATCGAAGATTCGGATTGCTGCGGACTGCGGCGTGGTGCTTACGACTTCGGCGGTGTTCAGGCCGTCGAGCCAGTCGAGTGCGCGGTCAATTTCGCGGTCGCCGAAGCCAGCGCGCTCGAGCTCGTCTCTGAGCTCATTGCGATTCGGTTCCGGCTCATCCTCACTGTCAACGAAAGACTCGAACAAATACATGAGAACGTCGAGAACCGTTTCTTTCATCAACCCTTCGGTGCCAGACGCGCGTACCGACCGCCGGGCAACGCCTCGACAAAGCCTTCCAATTCCAGGACCAGGAGCATGGAGGAAAGCTCCGCTGCCGTCAATCCGGCGCGCTCGATGAGCTGCGCGATCGTGGTCGGCGCAAACCCAAGCATTTCCAACACGTTGGCGTACTCTGGATCGTCGAGCGGCGTTGCATTTTTCGAGCTCGGCGGCGGCTCGCTCGGAGCAAAATCCGTGAGCGAAAGTAGAGGTGCAAGCTCGACGAGAATATCGCCGGCCTCTTCGACGAGCTTCGCGCCTTCGCGGATCAGCGAGTGGCAGCCGCGCGCGAGCGGATTGTGGATCGAGCCCGGAATCGCGAAAACTTCGCGGCCGTAGTCGACCGCACATTTCGCCGTGATCAGCGAGCCGCTGCGTTTCGTCGCTTCGACGACGAGCGTGCCGACGGCGAGTCCCGCGATGATGCGGTTGCGCTGCGGAAAGTGATACGGCTTGGGCTCGATGCCCGGTCCGTACTCAGAGACCAACACGCCTTGCGCTGCGATCTCGCCGGCGAGTGCGTTCGTGCGCGCGCGGGAAAATTGCGTCGAGACCGCCGCCGAGGACGGCGATGGTTTTGCCGATGCCTTGCAGCGCGCCGCGGTGACTCGCGCCGTCGATGCCGACGGCGAGCCCGCTCGTGATCGTCAAGCCGCGCTCGCTCAAGTACCGCGCAAACTGCTCGGCGGTTTGGCGTCCGTCGACCGTCGGATTGCGGCTGCCGACCATCGCGAGCTGCGGCGCAGCGAGCATTTCCGGACGCGCTCCCTGCAACCACAGCGCGAGCGGCGCATCCGGCAGCGTTGCCAGCAACGGCGGATACTCCGGGTCGCCAAAGCACACGAGCGCGCGCGAGGGTGGGGTAAGCCACTCGCGCCAACGGTCGAGGAGCGAACGATCCGGCGATTTGAGGCGCTCGATCTCGTCCGCCTCGAGGCCATGTTCCGCGAGTGCATGAGGAGATAGAGCGGTCAGCGCTTGCGGTGAGCCCGCGGCTCGGAGTGCGGCGTGCCAGCTGCCGCGCGCGCTACGCGCGGCTTGGACGATCGCGAGCCAGGCGTCGTGCGCCACGGCTCAAGCGGCAGCCGATGTGGCCGCCGCCCGGGCGGGAAGTCGTTCGTTACGGGTTGCGGACGGTGTCGAGCACTTCAATCGCGGTCGTGGCTTCCATGACGAGTGCATAGCTCATCCGGTCGAACGTGCGGAACACCATCATCGTTCCGGCCAACTCGTCCGGCAAGCGGACTTTGTCCCCAAACCCGCCACGAACGTCGTCCTCGACGACGTCGCCGGTTTGAAAGATGCGCAGCACATGCCCGGGCTCGAGCCCATGGCGCTCGCCGCGATTGATCGCGACTACTTGATACTGGCCAATCAACGATACGCCGTCGATTACCGAGATGATGCGGCCTTCGACGTCTTGCTCCGGGGCTCGCGGCAGGAAATTGAACGGTGTCGGGGTTTCCTCGCTGAACAGGTAGTCTCCGGCCAACGTCTCGCGCGTGCCGTCCAAGAGATACACCGTCGCGGGATCGCCGCTGCGCCGGATGCGACCTTGTCCGACGTAGAGGCCTTCGTAGCCGAGCACCTCGTTGTCGTCGGGATCGACGAGCTCCTCGCCTACGTGCACGACGTTGAAGACGGAGCCTTCCGCCGCATCGGTTCCGCGCGCGTAGACGTCGCGCCCGGCGCTGCCCATGAGGCCTTCGCGATGCGCGAACACATACGGCGCACCTTTGATCTGCTCTTCGGTGAGCAGCGAGGGGCGCGACAAGAACGATGCGAGCGTCTCGTACGGAATCGTCGAGATCGCCCCCTCGAGAGGTTGCGAGCGAACGCGCGGCGACAGCCGCTCGACGGGGCCCGCGGGTTGGCCGCGCTCGAGCGTGACGACCGGTCGACCGTCGTTCAAATACGCGAGCGAGAGAATATCTCCCGGATAGATCAGGTGCGGGTTCGCGACCTGCGGATTGATCTGCCAGATCTCAGGCCAATACCACGGATCCCGCAAGAACATCGAAGCGATGTCCCAGAGGGTGTCGCCAGACTGAACGACATAAGTATCGGGGTGGCGCGGATTGAGCACCGGTGGCGGTTCGGGCTGACCGACCGCCGCAACGCTCACGCGGGCGCCTTCCTGCTGCGCGCCGACGCTGCCGATAACCGCGATGCTCGCAGCCGCCGAAAGGGCAATCAAACACGCTCTTCGAATGAATGGTGTGCGCGCGTACAACATGGCTCGAAGCTCCCTATCCGAACAAAGACTCAACTTCCCCGGGCCCCTCTCTCGAAAAATCCGTGCTGCTATAATCATGACGGCGTGGCATCCCACACTGCACGCCTCGCGTCTAGCTTCTCGGGACCTACTATCCCTGTAAAGTCAGAGGGTTAAGACAAGTTCGACGCGTTATACACGAAATCGAGGCCCGACCACAATGGCACGTCTCCCAATACTCGAGTATCCCGACCCCCGCCTACGAATACGCGCCGAGCCCGTCACAGAAGTGAACGATGCGGTGAAACAGCTCGTCGCCGATATGCTCGAGACAATGTATGCCGCGCCAGGCATAGGTTTGGCGGCTACCCAGGTCAACGTGCACAAGCGTCTGCTTGTCGTCGATATTTCGGCCGACTGCAATGAGCCATGCTGCCTGATAAACCCCGAAATCGTAGCTGCGGAAGGGCAGACGAGCGCCGAGGAAGGCTGTCTGTCCGTGCCCGAGTTTTACGACTTCGTCGAGCGAGCCGCGAAAATCACGGTCCGCGCCCTCGATCGCAACGGCGCGCCGATCGTGCTCACAGCCGAGGGCCTGCTAGCCGTTTGCATCCAGCACGAGATGGACCACCTGGAAGGCAAGCTGTTCGTCGACTACCTGTCGGAGCTCAAGCGCGAGCGTCTGAAGCGGCGGGCGGCGAAAAAGGCGAAGCGCGCTGCCAGCGACATCGAGGAGCCGGCCCTCGCGAAGTCGATACCGGTGCTCTGAACGGCCGGCACGCACTTTTTTAATGAGCAGGCTGCACCGCGGTGAGCCCGTCCGCCCGTATCGCCTTTGCCGGCACGCCCGAGTTTGCGGTCCCCGCGCTGCTCGCGTTGGCCGGGACCGGCGCCGCGATACCCCTCGTGCTAACTCAGCCGGATCGCCCGGCGGGTCGAGGTAGACGGCTGGCCGCGACGCCGGTGAAGCTCGCTGCCGAAGATCTTGGTCTGCCGGTCCTGCAGCCAGCCGCTTTGAGGCGCGCCGGTCTCCTCGCGGAGCTCGGGCCGTCGCCCGATCTCATGATCGTCGTCGCATACGGGCTGTTGCTGCCGCAGTGGCTGCTCGAGTGGCCCGCGCTCGGCTGCATTAATTTGCATGCTTCTCTGTTACCGCGGTGGCGCGGCGCGGCCCCAATTCAATATGCGATTCTCGCGGGCGACGACAGAACGGGAGTCAGCGTGATGCAAATGGATGCGGGGCTCGACACGGGGCCGGTGTATCTCACGCGCGAGATGCCGATCGCGCCCAGCGACACCGCGGGCGCCCTGCACGACCGGCTCGCGCTGCTCGGCGCCGCCGCGCTCGCGGAAGCGCTGCCGGCGGTGCTCGCGCGCCGCGTGCACCCGGTACCGCAACGTGCGGAGCTTGCTACGTTCGCGCCGAAGATCGACAAGGCCGCGGCGCGGCTCGATTGGCGCGACGGCGCGGCGGCGCTCGAGCGGCGCGTGCGGGCGTTCAATCCTTGGCCCGTCGCGGAAGGCTCGTTGAGCGATGGGCGCCGGCTGCGCATTTGGGAGGCTAAGGCGCTTGGAGGCGGGTCGCCCGCACAGCCGCCCGGGACCATCATCGCTGCCGAGCGCGACGGTGTAGACGTGGCGACCGGCGCCGGCGTGCTGCGGCTCACGCGCGTGCAGCCGCCTTCAGGACGCGTCATGGATGCGGCCGCCTACCTCGCGGCGCATTCGCTCGCAGGCACTGCCTTTGTCGACTAAGCCGCCGGCCGGCGCGAGCATTCGCGCCGCCGCGGCGCGCATCATCGCTCGCGTGCTGCGCGAGGCCCTGCCGGCCGACGAGGTTCTCGCCTCGGTGCCCGAAAAAGGGACTCGCGACGCGCCGCTGCTCGCGGCGCTCGTGCTCGGTGCGCTGCGCTGGCATCACCGCCTGGAATGGCAAGCGTTGCAACTGCTGAACCGGCCGATCAAGCCGAAACAAGTGGAGCTTGCGGCGCTGCTGCGGATCGGGCTGCTGCAACTCCAGGAGCTGCGCATACCGGAGCACGCGGCGGTATCCGCGACGGTAGACGCGGCAGCGGAGCTCGGTCTGCGCGACGCGCGTGGGCTCGTCAATGCCGTTCTCCGGCGATTCCAGCGCGAGCGCGCGGCACTCGACGCGCGGCTCGAAAGCGTGCCCGAGGCGCGGTTCAGCCATCCCGATTGGCTCATCGAGTGGCTGCGCGGCGATTGGCCCGACGCCTGGCAACGGATACTCGACGCGAACAACGTCCAACCACCGATGTGGTTGCGCGTCAACTTGCCGAGCGTGTCGCGGGAGGATTATGTCGCACTGCTCGCGGCCGCCGGGCTCGAAGCGTCCGCCTCTGCGGAGACGGAGGCCGCGGTCCTCCTGGCTCTGCCGCAGTCAGTCGAGTCGCTGCCCGGGTTCGCGAAAGGGCTGGTATCGGTGCAGGATGCGGCGGCGCAGCTCGCGCCGCGGTTTCTCGATCTTAGGCCCGGGCAGCGCGTGCTCGATGCCTGCGCCGCCCCTGGCGGCAAGACGGGCCACATCCTAGAAGCTTGCCCGCAGCTTGCGGCCGTCTGGGCGCTCGACCGAGATGCGACGCGCCTCGCAAAGCTTCACGACAACCTCGCGCGCCTGAAGCTCGAAGCCAAAGTGCTGTGCGGGGACGCTGCGCGCCCGGAAGAGTGGTGGGACGGGATACCGTTCGACCGGGTGCTACTCGATGCGCCGTGCAGCGCTACCGGCGTGATCCGGCGCCATCCGGACATCAAGGTCCTGCGCAGCCCCGGGGACGTCGAGCGGGCGACGCAGCTGCAAGCGCTCCTGCTCCAGCGGCTCTGGCCGCTCGTCAAGCCCGGGGGACGCCTCGTCTACGCGACCTGTTCCGTGCTCCGCAGCGAAAACGAGGATACAGTGGTGAGGTTTCTAAACAACACGCCGGATGCGGAACCGGCGCCGCGGGCCGCGGTCAGTGAGGGGCGGGGTCATCAGATCTTACCAGGGGAGGCGAACATGGACGGCTTCTATTATGCTTGCCTGGACAAACAGGATGTGTCGCGAGCATAACGTGTACCCTCTCCGCAACAATGACCGTCGGAGCCGCGGGCTCATCGCCGCTCGCGTGCGCGTGTTGTTGTGGCCGCTCGCAATCGGTGCGCTGCTCCTCTGCGGTGTGCGAGCCGGCGCGCAGGAGCTCAGCGACAGACCATTTCCCGTTACGCCGCCGCCCGAGCCCGTGGTGATCGGCGACGAAGACGACGAGGGGCATTTCGAAGTCCGCTCCGCGAGCGCGGAGCTGCGCTCGGGCGTGTATTTCCTCGACGCATCGATCGGCTACCGATTGTCGTCGGAGGCGCGTGAAGCTCTGCAGTCGGGCGTGCCGCTCACGATTCGAATCGATGTAGAGCTCTTCCACGGCCGGCGTTTCTGGTTCGACAACGAGGACGCAACGCTGCGACAGCTCTATCAGCTCGAGTATCACGCGCTCTCCGAGCGTTACATCGTGACGAACTTGAACAGCGGCGACCAAGATTCCTTCCCAGCGTTGTTTTCCGCACTCAACTTCCTCGGCACAATTCATCGGTTGCCGCTCATCGATGCGTCCGTGCTCGATCCGGAACGTGACTACGATCTGCGATTGCGCGCCGTTCTCGACGTGGAGCAATTCCCAGGGCCACTACGCCTTCTCGCGTTTTGGCGCCGGGATTGGTCTCTCGCGAGCGATTGGTACCGATGGCCATTGCAAAACGACTGAGAAAAGCGCTCGTTGCGCTGCTGGCGGTATTCGGAATACTGCTCTGGCTGGTCGCGCTGCTCCTGTTCACGCAAGTTACCGAAAACACCACTGACTTCTCCCGCCGCCTGTTTTGGATTCTGCTGATCAACTCGATCGGCATCGGCGTGCTGATCGTTCTCGTCATCGTCAGTCTCACCGCTCTGATTCGCGACTATCGGCGCCACGTTCCGGGCTCGCGCTTACGCGCGCGAATGGTCGCGTTGCTCGTGCTGCTCGCGGTCACTCCGCTGGTCGGCGTGTATGCGTTCTCCGTGCAGTTCATCAATCGCGGTATCGATAACTGGTTCAATCTCGACGTGGAACGCGGTCTCGACGACGCGCTCGAGCTCGCCCAAACGGCGCTCGACGTTTTCAAGCGCGAGCGTCTGGAGGACGCCGAGCGCATCGCGGCCCGGCTCGCTGCCGCCGATAGAACGAACATCGTCGCGCGCCCTGAGCGACCTGCGCGGCGAAAGCGAGGCGCTCGAGCTCACGCTCTATGGCGCGAACCGGCAGATCCTTGCGAATAGCTCGGCGTATCCGGACGCGTCAGTGCCGCTGTATCCGAGCGACGAGGTGCTGCTCCAGCTGCGCCAGGCACAGCCGTACGCGAGCATCGAGCTGCAACCGGACGACCAATATCAGATTCTCGCCACGGTACGTCTGCCGACGCCGACGCCGCGCGGGGAGTCCGAGCTGCTGCAGGCGACGTTTCCAATCGAGCAGCGCCTGAGCATGCTCGCGAATCAGGTGCAGGCGAGCCGCGACCAATACGCGGCGCTGTCGTTCCTGCGCACCGCGTTGAAATCGAGCTTCACGCTGACGCTGAGCCTCGTGCTTGTGATATCGCTGCTCGCGTCCGTATACGGGGCATTCTTTTTCGCCCGGCGGCTGGTGGTGCCGATTCAGCAGCTGATGCAAGCCACGCGAGCCGTCGCCCGCGGCGACTTCGATACGCGCGTGCAACCGAGTCCCGCTCGCGACGAGATCGGCTTCCTCGTGAATTCTTTCAACGACATGACGCAGCGGCTCGCCAAAGCTAGCCAGGACGCGCGCTCGAGCCAGCAGACGCTCGAGAGCGAGCGCAAGAAGCTCGAAGTGATTCTCGCGCGCCTGTCGACCGGCGTCGTGTCCCTCGAGCCGGACATGCGCATTCGGACGGCGAATCAAGCCGCGGGTGCGATTCTCGGCGTGGATCTGGAATCCTACGTGGGACAATCGCTCGTCGAGCTCGCGAAGTCGCGTCCCCTGCTCGCGCAGTTCTTGTCCGTCGAAGCCAATCACCTGGCGCACGGCGATACGGAGTGGCGCGAGCAGGTCGTCCTGCGCGGTGACCTCGGCCGTCGCGTTCTGATGTGCGCCTGCACCGATCTGCCGGGCGACGGCGATACGCCGAGCGGCTACGTGATCGTGTTCGACGACATCACGGCGCTGCTGCAAGCGCAGCGCGACGCCGCGTGGGGCGAGGTGGCGCGCCGGCTCGCGCACGAGATCAAGAATCCGCTCACGCCGATTCAGCTGTCCGCCGAGCGCTTGCGGCGCAGGTATCTGAAAACCGAATCGACCGAGAGCGAGCTGCTAGATCGCGCCACCCACACCATCATCCAGCAAGTGGAGTCGATGAAGGAGATGGTGAACGCGTTCAGCGAGTACGCACGCACGCCGCGCATGGAGCTCACGCATTTCGACTTGAACGCGCTGATCTCCGAAGTGAGCGAGCTGTACGCGCATCAGGAGCGGCCGCTCGCGATCAAGTTATCGCTTGCGCCGAATCTGCCGCCGATCGAGGCCGACGCGGGCCGGCTGCGGCAGGTGTTCCACAATCTGCTCCGTAATGCGCTCGAAGCGATGGAGCATCAGGATGACGCGGCCGTGGAGATCTCGACGCAGCGAGTGCCGGGTCCCGACTTCGACAACATCGAGATTAGGGTCACCGACAACGGACCGGGCTTCTTGAACGACATCGTCCATCAGGCGTTCGATCCGTACGTGACGAGCAAGACGAAGGGCACGGGCTTGGGACTTGCGATCGTCAAGAAGCTCGTCGAAGAGCACGGCGGCCAAATCGGCGCCCGCAATCGCGAGCAAGGCGGAGCCGAGATCAGTATACTCATTCCGATCTCGGTGGAAGCCGGCGAGACCACGCTCGGTCGGCGCCACGATCATAGGAGAGAACGCGCATGAGCGCGCGCATACTGGTCGTCGACGACGAAAGCAACATCCGTGCCCTGATCGACGAAATCCTCAGCGAGGAGGGCTACGACGTCACGACAGCGGCCGATGCGGCAGCCGCGAGGGTCGCACGCAAGGAGCGCGAGTACGACCTGATTCTTCTCGACATCTGGATGCCCGACACGGACGGCATCTCGCTGCTGAAAGAATGGTCCGAGAACGGCTCGCCGGGCGCCGTCGTGATGATGTCGGGCCACGGCACGGTCGACACCGCCGTCGAGGCTACGCGGCTCGGCGCCGTGGACTTCATCGAAAAGCCGGTGTCGCTCGCGAAGTTGCTGCGCACCGTGGAGAGGGCGCTCGCGATGCGCCGCTCGAAAGACCAGCGCCGGATCGCGGTGCCGCAGATGCTGGCGCCCGCGGGCAAGAGCCAGACCATGCGGGCGCTGCGCGATCAGGTTGCGCGCGTCGCGCATCACGACGCGCATACCCTGTTCACGGGCGAGCCGGGCAGCGGCCGCGAAGTGTTCGCGCGATATCTCGCGAGCTTGAGCAGCCGCTCGCGTGCCCCGTTCGTGCTCGTGATGGGCGGCGATTTGGCAGGCGAGGAGGCGCAGCGGCAGCTTCTCGGCGACGGCGAGCAGCCCGGTGCGCTCGAACGCGCCGAAGGCGGCATACTCTTTATTAAAGAGCTCGGCGACGTATCCGCGGAAGGTCAGCGGCAGCTGCTAGGGGTCCTCGAGCAGCGCACCTATCGCCCGACGGGTCAGGCGCGTCGAGCGGCCGCTGAACGCCCGGATTCTGTCGAGCGGTGCACCGGGGTTCGAGCGCAACGAGAGCGTTCGGCGCGAGCTCCTCTCGCATCTGTCTGTCGTCGTCATCCGTGTGCCGCCGCTGCGCGAGTACTCCGAGGACGTTCCGGAGCTGCTGCGTTACAACGTCGACCTGCTCGTGGATTCCGAGGATCTGCCATTCCGGCGCTTCGGTGTCGCCGCGCAGAATCGATTGCGCAACTATCCCTGGCCGGGCAACGTCCGAGAGCTCAAGAATCTGGTCAAGCGGCTGCTGATTCTCGGCGGCGCGGAAGAGATCTCGCTTGCCGAAGTGGAGGCGCAGCTGACGAGCTCCACGCCTGACGGAGAGCCGCTCGTCAAGCAAGATTTGCTCGCGATGCCGTTGCGCGAGGCGCGCGAGCACTTCGAGCGCGCGTATCTGCAGCAGCAACTGCTGCTCTGCGGCGGCAAGGTGGGCCAGCTCGCGAAGCGCGTGGGCATGGAGCGCACGCACCTTTACCGAAAGCTGCGCTCGCTCGGCGTCGACTTTCGGCAGTCGGTCAACGACGACTAGTCCGGCACCTTCACCAGCAGATGCTCGATGCGCGCCTGCCGCAGCCGCGCGCGCACGCGGTTGAGCTCCGTGAGATCGCTGATTGGGCCCACCCGGACGCGATGAAACACGTCGTCGTCGATCGTGACGCGTTGGATGCGTGACTCGATCCCGAGCAATGCGAGATTGGCCTGCAGCCTATCGGCGTCGCTGAGCGACGTGAACGAGCCGGCTTGCAGGATATAGCTTCCCGGCTCCTCCACGGCTCGCGCCGGAGCATCGCGGCCGGCCGGCGTTTCCACCTCCGGTACGACGACCTCGAACTGCGGCAGGATTTCGTAGAAGTCGAAACGCGTCTCGGCGGCGTCATCGGCCTCACGCGCCGGCGCGTGCAGGTTGCGGCCGGGGCGGCGGGCTCAACGGCCGCCGACTCGAAGCGTGACGCCTCACTTCGTTGCGCTCCGCGCAGAAATACACACCGAGCGCGACGACGAGACCGAGCCCCAGGCCAAACAACATCCACAGCCAACCTGGCGCCTGCTCGTTGCGTGTGGATCTGATTCCGCCTGGCCATCTCGCACCTTCTCGAACACGCAAATTCTACCCGATGGCTGCGGCCGCGGCGTCTCAGAGCTCGAGCGGATCCACGTCGACGCTCCAACGAACCTTGCGCGCGTCGGGCGAACCGCGCAGGGCGACTAGCGTTTTGCCGAGTAGCTCGTGCAACGGGCCTCGCTGCGCGCTTTGGAACAGGAGCTGCGCGCGGTAGCGTCCCTCGCGGCGCTCCATCTGCTGCGGCGCGGGGCCCAGGACCTTCACGGCGCCCGTCGCGCCCTGGCTTTCAACCGCGGCCGTCTTCACGTGGTTCAGGAATGCGAACGCCGGCGCGCGCTCGATGCTCTCCGCGCGCCACGCCGCCAGATGCGAAAACGGCGGCCATTCCGTCGCGCGGCGCTCCTCGAGCGCGAGCGCTGCGAACGCGGCGTAATCGGCGGTCAGGAGTCGCTCGAGCAAAGGATGCTGCGGGATAGTGCGTTTGAATCAGCACTTCACCGGGCAAATCGCCGCGCCCCGCGCGGCCTGCGACCTGCACGATCGTTTGCGCGAGCCGCTCGTGGCTCCGCGGGTCCGTGCCGAACAGCCCTTGGTCGGCATTCAGCACCCCGACCAGCGTGACGCGCGGGAAGTCATGGCCCTTGGTCAGCATTTGCGTGCCGATCAGGATCTGTGTCGCGCCGCTCTCCACGTCGGCGAGCACGGCTGCGAGCGTGCCCTTGCGGCTCGTGGCATCGCGATCGAGGCGCGCGACGCGCACCCCGGGGAAAAGCGCGTTGAGCTCGTCGCCGACGCGTTGCGTGCCGGCGCCCACCGCGAGACGCTCGTTGCCGCACGCGGCGCAAGCCCAGCGCAGCGGCCGCTCCTGGCCGCAGTGATGGCAGCGCAGCACCGCCGCCTTCGCGTGCACGGTCATGCGCGCGTCGCAGCGCGAGCATTCCTCGACGCTCTTGCACTCGGCGCAAAACAACGCCGGCGCAAAGCCGCGGCGGTTCAAGAACAGCATCACCTGGCTGCCCGCGGCGAGATGACGCTCGATCGCGCTCACGAGCGGCGTGGATAGTGCTTGGCGTGTCGCGAGCCGGCTCAAGTCGAGCACGCGCACTTGCGGTTGACCCGCCGAGCCGATGCGCCGCGGCATCTCGAGCTTCGTGTAGCGCCCCGCCGGACGCGTTGTGAAAACTTTCGAGTGACGGCGTGGCCGACGCGAGAACGACGGGAATTTTCAAGCGCTGCGCGCGCACGACTGCCAAGTCACGCGCGGAATAGCGGAAGCCGCGCTGTTGCTTGTACGAGGGATCATGCTCTTCGTCGACGATGATCAAGCCCGCCGCGGGCAGTGGTGCGAACACGGCGGAGCGCGTGCCGACGACGAGCTTCGCTCGGCCGGCGTGCGCGCTGCGCCACGCTAGGAAGCGCTCGCGCTCCGTAAGACCCGAGTGCAGCACGGCGAGCTCGTCGCCGAATCGCGCCCGCAACCTGCCGACGAGCTGCGGAGTGAGACCGATCTCGGGAACGAGCAGCAACGTTTGCCGGCCCGCTGCGAGCTCGCGTGCGATGAGCCGCAGATAAACCTCCGTCTTGCCGCTGCCGGTTACGCCGTGCAAGAGATACGCCCGGAAAGTCGCGTCCTCGCCGCGCCCGATTGCACCGATGACGTGGCGTTGATCGCTCGTGAGCTCGGGCAGCTCCTGCGAAACGATCGACGGCGGCGAATCGGCTCCGGGCGCCGCCACCGCCTCGATCCATTTCTTGGCAGCGAGCCGCGCCAACGTCGCGGCGCCGACGGCCGCGAGCTTCAAGTCCGACGCCGTCAGCGACCGCTCCGCCAACGCCGCTAGCGCGCGGGCCTGTTGCCTCGCGCTGCGCGCGATGCGCTCGCGCGACTGCTCCCTGCCGAGCTCGGTGATCTGCCACACGAGCTCGGGAGGCTCGTCGAGCGCCCGGCCCTCGCGCAGCACGCTCGGCAGCGCATGATTCAGAACCTCTCCGATCGGGTGATGGTAGTAATCCGCCGCCCAGCGCAGCGTCTGCATGAGCTCGGCGCCGATCAGCGGCTCCCTGTCGAGCGCTTCGCGGATCGACTTCAGCTTCTCCGCGGACAGCGCCGTGGTCGAAGGGTGATCGAGCACAACCCCGATGCGCTCGCGGCGGCCGAACGGCACGCGCACGCGGCTGCCGGCCGGCGGCAAGTCGCCGGCCGTGGGCCACAGATAGTCGAATGCGTCGGCGAGCGGCACCGCGACCGCCACGCGCACGAGACGCGACGGCGCGCTCGGCGAAACGCTCATCCGCTCGGCCCACATCGGCTCATCTATGCCGCAAGTCCAAATTAAACATAGAGTTACACGCGCTCCTGCGACGCCGGCGGCGCGGAAATCGCCTGTCAACCGCCGCGCCCGCCGCCGCGTTATACGCTACAACGTGAGCGAATACGTGGCTTGCCGTGAACGCTTACCAGACACTGGGCACAAGCTGCCACGGAGTGGCGTCGATGGGGTTGGCTCTGCACATGACGGACCGCGACTTTCCGACGGTCTCCGCGAGGGAGGACACGCTGGATTCCGGAATCGCAATGGAGGCGTTTCTTCGTGAAGTCGAAACGCGTGCCTTCCGCATCGCATGGGTCAGTGTACGCGACCGCGACGAAGCGTTGGACATCGTGCAGGACAGCATGATTCGGCTGGTCCGCCGCTACGCGCGACGTACCAGCGCAGAGTGGCGGCCGCTGTTCTATCGCATCTTGCAGAATCGGATTCGCGACTCGCAACGCCGGCGCAGTGTGCGCTCGCGAGTCTTGAGCTTCTTCGGCGGCATTGACGACGGTGCGTACGATCCGATCGTCGAGGCCGCTGCGCCGCCGGCGGCGAATCCGCTCGATCAGCTCGTGCAGGTGGACACCATGCAGGCGCTGGAGCAGGCGCTCGCCGCGCTGCCGGTCCGGCAGAGAGAGGCCTTCACCTTGCGCAACTTCGAGGGTCTCGACGTCGCGCAAACCGCGGTTGCGATGGGTTGCACCGAGGGCAGCGTAAAAACACACTACTCGCGAGCCGTGCATCGCCTGCGAGAGTTGCTCAGCGAACACGTCGCGGAGGATCGGCCATGAGCGAACGACAGACGGAGCAAGACCGCAAGCTCGAGGAATGGAGTAAGCGGACATTCGATCGCAGCACGCAGGAGATCGACGCGGCGACGCGCTCGCGGTTGACTCAGGCGCGTGTGCGCGCGCTCGAGGAGCTCGCCTCCGGCAAGCGGTTTGCGTGGACGTGGCGCGCGTCGATGTTGCCGGCCGGAGCGGCCGCGACGGCGGCGATCGCTGCCTGGCTTGTGCTCATGCATGGAAATGTCGGGAGCCCGCCGCAGCTGGTGAACAATTTCGGCGATCTCGAAATGCTGCTCGGCGAGGAGGAGCTCGAGATGATCGAGGAGCTCGATTTCTACGCCTGGCTCGAGGAGCAGCCCGAGTTCGATGCGGCCGCGCCCGAGGGCGAGACTGGCGATGGCGTCGGGTGACGATGAAGCGCGCACCTATCGTGCTGGCACTGGCCGGCGCGTGTCTCGCGCAGCCCGCGGCGGCGCAAGAGGAAGCCGAAGCTCCCGAGCTCGACTTCCTCGAGTATCTCGGCAGCTGGCAGGGGGAAGAGGACGAGTGGTTCGAGATTGCAGAGTGGGAAAAGGACAATCCTGAAAAGGACAATCCAGGTAAGGATCGGGACGAAGATGCCGAGGACGTGCCGCCGCCCGAACCCGAGAAGGAAGATCGATGAGAACACTACGCAAAGCACTGACGCTCGCAATGGCACTGCTGACGTTTGCAGCGGCGGGCGCGTGGGCGCAGGGAATCGCTTGGGAAGATTTGAGTGACGCGCAGCGGCAGCTGCTCGCGTCGCAGGAGCAGGGTTGGAGTCAACTTCCCGCGGCGCGCCAAGAGCAAATCGCGCGGGGTGCGGAGCGCTGGCTGCAGATGAGCCGCCGCGACCGGGCGCAGGCGCGAGATCGCTTTCAGACCTGGCAGGGCTTGAGCGACGAGCAACGCGCGGCCGCGCGGGAGCGTTACCAGGAATTCCGCCGGCTTCCGCCGAACGAGCGCGCGCGGTTGCTGGACGTCTATCGTCGCTACCGCATGATGCCTCCCGAGCGCAGGCTCGAGCTGCGCGAGCGGTTCCGCGAGCTCACGCCCGAGCAGCGGCGCGTGTTGCGCGAGCGTGCCCTGACTCGCCCGGTCCGGCCGTAGCTCGTCCGTTTTGCCGGCAGCTACACGCTGTCCGACCTCCTTCGCCGAGCGAGGTTATTGCTAGACGGCGATCGTTTCAGTAGCGTGCCCTGCACGCACTCCCACGGCTGATTCCTCCGATGAACGTAGCAGCGGCGACCTCTACGCACGCGACGCCGTTGAAGATGGTCGTCGCTTACGCCGCGATCTACGTGATTTGGGGCTCGACGTACCTCGCGATTCTGTTCGCCATCGAGACGCTGCCGCCGTTCTCGATGGCGGGCGTGCGTTTTCTGATCGCGGGCGGGCGTGCTCTATGCGTGGGCACGACTGCGCGGGCGTGCCGCGCGGCCGACTCGCGCGCAATGGAGGTCCACGGCCATCATCGGGCTGCTGCTGCTGTCCGCCGGCAACGGCCTCCTCGTCTGGTCGGAAACGCGCGTGGCCTCCGGAGTCGCCGCGTTGTTGGTGGGTATCGTGCCGTGCTGGATGGTGCTCATCGACTGGCTGCGGCCGCGAGGCACTCGGCCGACCTTCCAGATCGTGCTGGGTCTTGCGCTCGGCCTCGCCGGAATGTTCTGGCTCGATAGGCCCGGATGCGCTGCTCGGCGGCGGCCGCGCCGACTTGCTCGGCGCAGGCGCCGTGCTGCTCGGGTCGCTCTCGTGGGCGGCCGGGTCGATCTATTCGCGGCACGCGGCCGCGCCGGCGTCGCCGTTCCTGGCCACGGCGATGCAGATGCTGGCCGGCGGCGCGGCATTGCTGGTGTTCGGAGTGGCTCTCGGTGAGCCTTGGCACTTCGATCCGGCCGCGTTCTCGGCGAAGTCGGTGGCAGGCTTGGTCTACTTGATCGTGTTCGGCTCCATCATCGCGTTCACGGCCTATGTCTGGCTCCTGCGTGTGAGCACACCCGCGCGCGTCAGCACTTATGCCTATATCAATCCGGTCGTCGCGGTGTTTCTCGGTTGGGCGTTGGCGGACGAGGCCCTGACGTCGAGAATGCTCGTTGCCGCAGCCGTCATCGTGCTCGGCGTCGCGTTGATCACGATTGCGCCGGCACGAGCCACGAGCGCATGAGGCCGTCGTGTTCGTGGGGCTCGAACGTAACCGCGGTCGCTACGAGCTCTGGTACTAGAGCTGCTTGACCGCGTGCACGAGCTCGGCGGCTTTCGCCTGGCCGTCGCCGTAGAGCATGCGCGCGTGATCGAGATAGAAGAGCGCGTTCTCGATGCCTGAGAAGCCGGCGCCCTGCCCGCGCTTGATCACGATCACGTTTTTCGCCTTGTCGGCGTTCAGGATCGGCATGCCGTAGATCGGGCTCGACTTGTCGGTGCGGGCCACGGGGTTCACGACGTCGTTCGCGCCGATCACGAGCGCGACGTCCGCGGTCTCGAACTCGGCGTTGATCTCGCCTTCGTCGTAGATCAAGTCGTACGGTACCCCGGCTTCCGCGAGCAGCACGTTCATGTGGCCGGGCATTCTTCCCGCGACGGGGTGGATCGCGAACTTCACCGCGACGCCGCGCGCGATGAGCGCTTGGCAAAGCTCCCACACCTTGTGCTGCGCTTGCGCGACCGCCATGCCGTATCCCGGCACGACGATGACCTTCTCCGAGAAGCCGAGCATCACGGCGACGTCGGCGTGTATCGATTGCCTTGAGCGCGCCCGCCGGTCCAGTGGCCGGTCCCGCGGCGCGTATCGCCGAAGCCGCTGAACAGCACGTTCGCGAGCGAGCGATTCATCGCTTTCGCCATGAGCTGAGTGAGCAGCGTGCCGGCGGAGCCGACCACCGTGCCCGCGATGATCATCGCGGCGTTGTCGAGCACGAAACCCTCGAACGCGACGGCGAGGCCCGTGAGCGCGTTGTACAAGGAGATCACGACGGGCATGTCGGCGCCGCCGATCGGCAGCGTCATCGTGACGCCGAGCAGCAGCGCGAGCACGAACAGCGCCGTTACGGCTTCCGCGCCGACGCCGCTGCTCGTGCACGATCGGGATGCCACGCCGCGACGACGAGCCGCGAGGATCGCGATGTTCACGGTCTTCTGACCGCGAAACCGGAAGCTGCGCTTGATCAGCCCCTGCAACTTCCCGAACGCGACCAGGCTGCCCGGAGAACGACACCGCGCCGATGATGCCGCCGAGCACGCCGAGCACGAGCACGGCCGGGCCGTGCGCAGCGCCCGAGAAGAGCTCGACCGCGGCGATCGCGCCCGCGGCGCCGCCGCCCATGCCGTTGTAGAGCGCGATCATCTGCGGCATGTCCGTCATCGCGACGCGCTTGCCCGTGATCCACGCGGCGCCGCCGCCGATCGCGATCGCGACCGTCATCAGCGCGTAGTTCTCCATGCCGGGCGTCAAGAAGCTGATCAAGGTGGCGACGAGCATGCCGACGCCGGCCCAAACGATGCCGCCGCGCGCCGTGACCGGCGAGCTCATGCGCTTCAAGCCGAAGATGAACAGCACCGCGGCGAGGAAGTAGCTCGCCTGAATCAAGGCGCTGCTACTCACCGCTTGCCGCCTTTCTGCTCTTGAACATCTCGAGCATGCGCTCGGTGACCACGTAACCGCCGACCGCGTTGCCGGCGGCGAGGACGACGCCGAGGAATGCAATCGAAATCTCGAGCGTCGTGTCGGCTCGGCCCAAGGCGACCATCGCGCCGACGAGCACGATGCCGTGCACGAAGTTGGAGCCCGGACATGAGCGGCGTGTGCAGGATCACCGGCACGCGCGCGATCACCTCGTACCCCGTGAACGCCGCGAGCATGAAGATATAGAGTGCGATGAAGCCGTCGATCATAGAGGCGTTTCTCATGAGCCGCTCCCCAGCGCTTCGCCGTTGCCGGCGTGCCGGACCTCGCCGGCGTGCGTCAACACGATCGCGCGAACACTTCGTCCTGCCAGTCGATCGCGAGCGCGCCGTTCTTGATCGCGGGCTGCAGGAAGTTCAGCAGATTGCGCGCGTACATTTGGCTCGCGTGGCGCGCGAGCTCGGCGGGGAGATTGCGCGGTCCGAGATTTGACGCCGTCGCGGTGACCGACCGTCTCGCCCGCCTTCGTCAGCTCGCAGTTGCCGCCGCTCTCGGCGGCGAGATCGACGATGACGGCGCCCGCGCCCATCGCTTCGACCGCCGCTCTCGAGATGATGCGCGGCGCTGGCCGGCCGGGTATCGAGGCCGTGGTGATCACGGCATCGGCGCTTCGCGATGTGCTGATCGAGCATCGCTTGCGCTTTGCCTTCTCCTCGGCCGTGAGCTCGCGGGCGTAGCCGCCCGTGCCCTCTGCGGCGACGCCGGTGTCGATGAACTTGCCGCCGAGCGATTGGATCTGCTCCTTCGTTGCGGCGCGCACGTCGTAGGCCTCCACGATGGCGCCGAGCCGTCGCGCCGTCGAGATGGCCTGCAGCCCCGCGACGCCCGCGCCGATGACGAGCACCTAGCCGGCCGGATGGTGCCGGCGGCGGTCGTCAGCATCGGCAGGAACTTGTCGAGTTCGTTCGCCGCGAGCAGCGCCGCCTTGTAGCCGGCCGCGGCCGCCTGCGACGACAACGCGTCCATCGATTGCGCGCGCGAGATGCGCGGGATGAGTTCGGTAGCGAAGCTCGTGATCTTCCGGTCTCTAAGCTCCAGCACGAGCGCCGTCTGGGCGTGCGCCTGCATGAATCCAATCGACGAGCGCGCCCGGCGACAATTGCGCAACCTCCTCGAGCGTCGGTGGCTGCACCTTGAGCAGGACCTGCGCGGCCGCGAGAACCTCGGCAGCGCTCGAATGCAGCGTTGCGCCTTTGTAGAGCTGCGTCGGGTAAATGGCCGCGCACACCCGCACCCTTTCGAGATGCACGCTTGCGCCGAGCTCGATGAGCTTGGCGGCGACGTCCGGCGTCAGAGCCACCCGGGCTTCGTGCGACGCGGTCTCCTTGACCACCCCGATAGTGAGCGGCATTTTTTGAGGCTCCGTTTGCTTGCGACGGCTGCGCGTTGTACATCGGCAACGCTTTGAATCACGGGCTCGTTATGGTTTGCGCGCGCGATAATGACACAAAACCTGCGGACGCAGGCCATTGAATATTCGCGGGTTCTCAGGGAAACTTGACGCCGTTTAGCCAGGTCGCTGGTGCGTAATGCAAGGACACTTTCACGCTCTGACACAGGAAGTGCTGCGTACCGATGTCGCGGGGATGCCACTCGAGTGGATCGATTACCGCGTCGCGGCCTGCCTTTACCACAGCGATCAGGTTGCCTACTCGTGCGGCTCGCCGATTTACCGGATTCGCGGCGGCTACTGCGCGCGCTCCGGCAGCCGCAGCATCATCGAGGTGAACTCCATCATCGCGACGCACGGCGACACGCACACGCTCGAGCGCAATCGCGACCGGTATACGCCGCCGCTGAACAACCGAACGCTGTTCAAGCGCGATGCGAACCTCTGCATGTACTGCGGCGAACATTTCCGCACGGCGGAGCTCACGCGCGATCACATCACGCCGATCAGCAGCGGCGGGCGCGATGAGTGGACGAACGTCGTCACGGCGTGCCGGCGCTGCAACAATCACAAGGGGGGCCGCACGCCCGAGGAAGCGCGCATCCAGCTCGTCGCTGTGCCGTTCACGCCGATCTACGCCGAGTACATCTATCTGAAGGGACGCAAGGTGCTCGCTGACCAGATGCAGTACCTGCTCACGCACTTCCCGCGCACGAGCCCGTTGCATGCGCGGCTGCGCGGCGCGCTCGCTCAGGCTACGCCCTAGAGCTCAAGCCTCGGCAACAGATCCTTCGAGCAAGTACAAAGCCGTGCCTTCGGGCGCGAGCACCGTCGCGGACGGCTGCGCAGTGCTCGGCCAACGGGCTCCCCGCCTTGAGTGCGACATTCTTGGCTTTCAGATATTCGAAGCGTGCGGCCACGTGCTTCGCGCGAAAGCTCAATCCCGGGTGAAAGCGCGCCTCGTGCAAACCCAAGGTAAGCCCGCGGCCCGTGAGCCGCAGCCACGCATGCGGGCTCTCGCCGGCGGCGACGGGCACGAAGCCGAAGCCTTCCCAGAACGCTCGCGACACATCAATCGACTCGGTCGGGATGCTGTACTCGAGGAATTCGCCGCACGCCGACACGTTGCGCCGATCCCAGTCGCCCGGCGGAAACGTTCGCGCCTCGAGCAGACGAACCGATTGGTTGCTCGGGTCGACGAAGTCGACTTGGTGGAATTCGTCGTCGGCGAGGTGCACGTGCTCCACCTCCACGCCGAGCCGGCGAATCGCGCGAACGTAGTCGCGCAACTGCGGCCGTACGAACGTCAGGATCGGACTTCGGCTGTCGCCGTCGTGCAGGCCGATCGCGATTGCGCCGTCGTAGAACGCCGCCGCCGGTTCGGAAAGCAAATCGCCCACGGCGATGCTTCGAAAGCCGAGCGAGAGATAAAACTCGTACGACGCTGCGATCGGCCGCGCCGTAAAGGAGAATTCCAAGAATTGTCCAAGCATAATTGTCCCATTCCCGGATGGGACCACGGGGCCTATTCTCTCAGACTTCCGCCGTCGCTGTATTCACCGACTTGATCGCGCAAATCGCCGCCGTTCTGTTGCCCGTCTTTTGTTTGGCCTTCATCGGTTATGCATGGCGGCTGCTCGGCGCGCGGTTCGATCTGGACTTCGTGACGCGGCTGATCATGAACGTGGCGGGGCCGTGTCTCGTCTTTCACAGTCTTTCGCAGCTCACGTTGCCGCTCTCGGAGTTCTTCATGGTGGCGGCAGCATCGGTCGTAATGCTGATCACAATCGCCATCGCGGGCGTCATCCTGCTCAAGCTCTTGAAGCTCTCCGTCCGCACGTACTTGCCCGCGCTTGCGATCGGCAACGTGGGCAATCTCGGCCTACCGCTATCTTTGTTCGCATTCGGCGAACGGGGCCTCGCGCTCTCGATTGCCGTTTACGTGACGAATTCGCTCTTTCAGTTCACGCTCGTGCCGATGCTGCAAAGCCGAGCATCGCTCGGCAGGACCTTGGTGACGACGCCGGTGATCTATGGCGCCGTGGCGGGGCTTGCCGTGCTCCTGACCCGCGTGCCCTTGCCGGAATGGCTGATCGCGACGGTCGAGCTCCTCGGCAACCTGTTGATTCCGCTGATGCTGCTCGCGCTCGGTCACACGATCGGCGGTCTCAAGGCCCACAACCTCAAGCTTGCTTTCGGTCTCGGCGCGGCGCGCTTGATTCTCGCGTTTGCGGTTGCGGTGCTCGTGAGCGAGGTCATGGGACTCACGGGAATGGCGCAGGGCGTATTAGTGCTGCAGGGCGTAATGCCGGCTGCCGTGTTCACGTATCTCTTCGCGGTACGCTACGAGCGCAGCGCGGACGACATCGCCGGTATCGTGTTGATGTCGACACTGCTTGCGGCCTTGCTGCTGCCGCTGTTCGTGTCGTATGCGCTGTGGCTCGCGGGCAGCTGAGCCAAGAGCGCGTCACGCGGCCTCGAGAATCGCAGTGACGCCCATGCCTCCGGCCGTGCACACGGAGATCAAGCCGCGGCCGCGGCCGCGTTGGTGCAGGAGCTTCGCGAGCGCCCCGACGAGCCGCGTGCCCGTGGCCGCGAACGGATGGCCGATCGCGACGCTGCCGCCCTTGACGTTGAGCTTCGCGCGATCGATCGATCCCATCGCACTGTCGCGGCCAAGCTTCTCGCGGCAAAACTTCTCCGACTCCCAGGCCTTGAGCGTCACGAGCGTCTGCGCCGCGAAAGCCTCGTGAATCTCGTAGAAATCGAAATCCTGGAGATTCAACTGCGCGTCCTTGAGCATCGCGGACACCGCATACGCCGGCGCCATCAGCAGTCCCTCGCCGTGCACGAAATCCACGGCGGCCTCGCGCGCGTACGTGAGATACGCCGAGATCGGCAGCGCATGCTCGGCGGCCCAGGGCTCCGAGCACAGCAGCACGGCGGAGGCGCCGTCCGTCAACGGCGTGCTGTTGCCGGCGGTGAGCGTGCCGTTCGGGCCGCGGTCGAACACGGGCTTCAGCTTCCCGAGCTGCTCGAGGCTCGTGTCCGCGCGCAGGTTGTTGTCGCGGAACGCGCCCGAAAACGGGACCACCAAGTCCTCGTAGAAACCTTCCGCGTACGCTTTGACGGCGTTCTGGTGGCTCGCGAGCGCGAGCTCGTCCTGCTCGCGGCGCGTGAGTTGCCACTCCTTCGCCGTGATCTCCATGCTCTCGCCCATCGACAAATTCGTGCGCGGCTCGATCACGCCCGGCACCACCGGCTTCAAGTGGCGCGGCCGCAGGCGCAGCCATGGCTTCAACCGCTGCCCAAAAGATCGCCCGCGCGCGCTCTCGAGCAGCAGCTGAGCGTAGGCGTCGGGGTAGACGATCGGCATCTGGCTGATGCTGTCGGTGCCGCCCGCGATTCCCGCCTCGATGATACCTGTCGAAATCTTGCTGCCGATCAAAATCGACGCCGACAAGCTCGTTCCGCAAGCGCGCTGAAGATCGAACGCCGGCGTCTCGGCCGCAAGCCCGGACGACAACGTCGACTCGCGCGCCAAGTTCCAATCGCGCGTGTGCTTGATCACGGCGCCGAGCGACACGTCGCCGAGCCGTTCGCCCTTGAGCGAGTAGCGATCGACGAGCGCGCTCAGCACGGCCGTCATCATGTCTTGGTTCGAGCAGCGGCTATAGGCCGTGTTCGCGCGGCAGAACGGTATTCGGATGCCGCCTACGACGGCCACGCGCCGCGCCACTTGGTTGCGCATCGATCACTCCGGCAAACGGTCGATTCCTTCGATCACTCAGTATAAGCGCCGTTCCCCAAGAGGGGTCAGGCACGGTGTCAGGCACCGACCGCGGGCGACCGGATTGTGTGCGCGACCAACGATCGGTGGCTGACACCGTGCCTGACCCCGCCGCTCGGTCGTGCTTTGCGCGCGCGTCCACTACAATCGCGCACCATGGGTATCTTGCGGGTCGCCGCGGCGCTCGCGACTGCCGTCGCGTTTGGCGGCTGCGGCGGCACCGACCCGAACGCCGAGCTGAAGGAGCTGATTGCCGCGGCGGAAACCGCCGCGGAAGAGCGCGACGGCGGCTTTTTCCGCGATCTCATCGCGCCGAGTTATCAGGATACGCGCGGCCGCGATCGCGACGAGCTGCTCAATTCGATCCGCGGTTATTTGCTCGCGCACTCCAATATAGAGATCATCACGCACGTCGACGAGATCGTCATCGAAGGCGCGGACGCCGCGCGCGTCGTCGTGCGTGCGGGCATGGTCGGGCAAAGCGCCGGCCAGCCGCTGCTCAGCGGCATCGAGGGACAGTTGTATCGGATCGAGCTCAAGCTGATGAACGACGATTCGTGGCGTGTGATCGAAGCGAGCTGGCAACCGGCGATGGGGCAACGATGAACCGACATGCAAATTGCAGATGGCTGGTCGTGGGCGTGCTCGCGAGACTCGCGGCCGCGTGTGCGGGCGCCGTGAAGGACATCCAAGCGCCGCGCGTCGAGCTGATCGGCGTGACGGTGCTCCAAGGCGGCGGCACCAGCCAACGGTTTCGCGCGAACCTGTTGGTACGGAATCCGAATGTCGAGCCGCTGCCGATCGCGGAGCTGCGCTTTTCAGTTCGGCTCGCGGGCGAGGGACTGCTGACGGGGGAGTTGCCCGCGCCGATCGTGCTGGCTGCGCAGGAAGAGCAGACGCTGCGCATCGACGTCGACAGCGAGCTCGTATCGTCGCTGTCGCGGTTGCTCGCCGTGCAGGGACAACAAAGCACGCTGCCGTACGAAATCGTCGGCAACGTCATTCTCGATAGGCGACTGCGCGACGCATTTCCGATCGCCGGAAGCGGCCAAGTTCCGCTTTCGATGTCGGCCGCCGATCGCTAGGCCGTAAGTTGCGCCGTGTCGCTGCGTCTGCAACTGCTCGCGTTCGGGCTGCTGACGCTGGTGCTGCCATGGACCGGCTTTCGCTACGTGCAAGAAATGGAAGCCGCGCTGCGCAGCGGGCTCGAGCGCTCGACTGCTCGCGAGCGCGACCACGGTCGCCGCGGCGCTCGCGGATCAGCCGGCGCTCGCATGTCGCGCCGTCGGGCTGCGCAACGGGCGCGCCGATCGAGGAGACGCTCTACGCGCAGCCGCTCGCCGGTGAGCCGCGCGTCGACGGCGGCCGCGACGATTGGAGTTTCGCTCGACGGCACGGAGCGTGTCCTAGGCGCAGGGTTGCGCCTGTGGACCGGCATACGCGGTCGCTATGTGTATTTGTTTCTCGCGGCGGAGGACCGCGACGTCGTTTATCAGCGCCTGCCGGGACAGCCGCCGTACGGTGATCGTGTGGTGCTCTTCACGCGGCCGGACGAGGTCGGCGAGCGCTGGCTGCTGCTCGCCACTGCCGCGCCCGGCACGTTCCGCGCGCAGGAAACGCAGCCGATCCGCTTCGAATCCACGGGCCGCTATGACGATCGAGTCGTGAGCGCGTGGGAAGAGACGACAGTGGGTTTTTCTCTCGAGATTCGCGTGCCGCTCGCGCTCGTCGGGGCGGCGCTCGGAGTGGCAGTGATCGACGTGGATCACGGCGGCGCTGATTATGCCGTGAGCACTCATGCGACGTGGGATCTCGAGGCGGGCTCGCCGGGCCCGCTCGTGTATCAGCGGCCGGAGCTTGGCCAAATCGTGAGCCAGTTCAGCCGCACGGGCGGTCGCTTTCGCGTGCTCGACCGCGACGGCTGGGTGCTCGCGAATGCGGGAAGCTTGAATCCCGGCGCGGCGCTCGAGTCGGCGTCCGGCGGCCTCATCGACCGGCTGTTCCGCTACGCGCTGCGCCGCGACGATCCGCCGTATCCGGCGGAGCAGCCGGCCGGACGGATCGCGGATGCGACGGTGCGCCGGGCTCTGATGGGCGAGCCGATCGCGGCCTGGTACGCCGGGGGTTTCGAGCAAGAGGCGATCGTCGCCGCGGCGGCGCCGATTAGCGGCAACCACGCGCCCCTCGGCGCGGTCGTCCTCGAGCAGGCGAGCGACTCGATTCTGACCCTGACGAATCAAGCACGGGTCCGGTTGATGATGTTGACGCTCGCCGTGAGCGTCGCGGCTGCGTTGGGCTTGCTCGGCTTTGCGACGGTGCTGTCGCTGCGCGTGCGACGCCTGGCGCAAGCCGCGGAAACCGCGCTCGGGCCCAAAGGCGAGATTCGCGTCGCGTTGCCGGGCCGCGGTGCTCAGGACGAGATCGGCGACCTCGCGCGCAGCTTCGAGAATCTCCTCGAGCGGCTGCGCGGCTACACCGAGTATCTGCGGACGTTGTCGAGCAAGTTGTCGCACGAGCTACGCACACCGCTCGCGGTGATCTCCACCTCGCTCGACAACTTGGAGCACGAGAGCCATTCATCCGCGAGCGACGCGCTGCTGCGCCGCTTGCGCGACGGCGCGCAGCGACTCGACGCGATTCTCGTAGCGATGAGTGAGGCCACGCGGCTCGAGCAGGCAATCAAGGACACCGCGCGGGAAACGATCGATTTGCACGCCGTGGTCGAGTCGTGCTGCACGGCGTACGCGGACGTCTATCGTAGTCACGAGATCGCTTATCGGCGCACGGCGCAGGAGACACGAGTCACAGGCTCCGGCGAGCTCGTCGCGCAGCTGCTCGATAAGCTCGTGGACAACGCCGTGAGCTTCGCCGGCGCGGGCAGCCGCATCGACGTGGAGCTTGGAGAAGCGGCGGAGCGGATCCTGCTCACGGTGACGAACCGAGGCTCGACCTTGCCCGCGCCGATGCGGCGCCAGCTCTTCGACTCGCTCGTATCGGTGCGGGACAAGAGCGACGGCCGCCCCCACTTGGGGCTCGGCTTGCAAGTGGTCGCGCTGATCGCCGAGTTCCACGGCGGTGGCGTCGCAGCCGATGACCTGCCCGACCGCAGCGGCGTAGTGTTTACGGTGTGGTTTCCGAAGCGCCCGCGCTGACCTGCGGGCGAAACGGCGAATGCTCAAGCAAGCGCTTAAATGGCTACTCGCGACGCTGTATCGCGTCGAGCTCGCCGGCATCGAGCACTATCACGAGGCCGGCCCGCGAGTCCTCATCGTCGCAAACCACACGTCGTTCCTCGATGCAGCGCTGCTCGTTGCCTTCTTCCCGGACAAGCTCACGTTCGCCATCAATACCGGCGTCGCGCAGCGCTGGTGGGTGAAGCCCTTTCTCAGGCTCGTGGACGCGTTTCCGATGGATCCGACGAGCCCGTACGCAACGCGCGCGCTGATCCGCTATCTGCAGACCGACCGCAAGGCCGTGATCTTTCCCGAAGGGCGCATCACGGTGACCGGCGCTCTCATGAAGATCTACGACGGCACCGGCATGGTCGCGGACAAGTCCGGGGCGATGATCTTGCCGGTGCGGATCGACGGCGCGCAGTACACGCCGTTCTCGCGCCTGCGCGGCCGCGTGCGGCTGCGCTGGCTTCCGAAGATCCGGCTCGCCGTGCTTCCGCCGCGCAAGCTCGAGGTGCCGGATTCGTTTCGCGGCCGCGCGCGCCGGCATCGTGCCGGCGTGGCGCTCGCCGACCTCATGAGCGACATGATGTTCGCGACATCGAATTATCGGCGGACGCTGTTCGAAGTGCTGCTCGACGCGCGCCACATCCACGGGCGCAGGCACGTGGTGGTCGAGGATCTCGAGCGCCGACCGCTGAGCTACGGCAGGTTTCTGATGGGAACGTTCGTGCTCGGCCGCGCGATGGCGCGCCAGACCGCCGTGCGCGAGCACATCGGCCTGCTCTTGCCGAACGCCGCCGTCACGGCAGTGGCTTTTTTCGGCTTGCAGCTCTTCGCTCGCGTTCCGGCGATGCTCAACTACACGCTCGGCAGCCAAGGTCTGATCTCGGCGTGCCGCACGGGGCCGATCAAGGTGGTTTACACGTCGCGGCGCTTCGTTGCGGCCGCCAAGCTCGACGACGCGGTCGCACGGCTCGCGTCCGAAACGCACGTGGTCTACCTCGAGGACTTGCGCGCGACGATCGATCTCAAGGACAAGCTACGCGGCTTCCTGTTTCCGTCGTTCGCCGGTTTCGTGCGCAAGCGGCTCAATCGCGGCGTGGGACCCGATAGCCCCGCGGTAGTGCTGTTCACGTCGGGCTCGGAAGGCACGCCGAAAGGCGTGGTGCTGTCGCATGCCAATCTGCTCGCGAACCGCGAGCAAGTGGCGGCGCGGATCGCATTCAGCGCTCACGACGTCATCTTGAACGCTCTGCCGATGTTCCACTCGTTCGGCCTCACGGGCGGCACGCTGCTGCCGATCTTGGCCGGCATGCGGACGTTCTTCTACCCGTCGCCGCTGCACTACCGGATCGTTCCCGAGATGGCGTACGACATCAACGCGACCGTGCTGTTCGGCACGAACACGTTCTTGCGCGGCTATGCGCGCTACGCGCATCCGTACGATTTCTACAGCATCCGTTACGTGTTCGCGGGCGCGGAGAAGCTGCAAGACGACACTCGCGCGATGTGGTCCGAGAAGTTCGGCATCCGGCTGTTCGAGGGCTACGGCGCCACGGAGACGAGCCCGGGCCTCACGATGAACACGCCGATCGACTATCGCAGCGGCACTGTCGGCCGCTTCCTCCCCGGCATCGAATGGCAGCTCGTGCCCGTACCCGGCGTGGAGGAAGGCGGCCGCCTCGTCGTGCGCGGGCCGAACGTCATGCTCGGCTATCTCTTGGCCGACCGGCCGGGCGAGCTGCGCCCGCCCGAGACCGACGAAGGCACCGGCTGGTACGACACGGGCGACATTGTCACCGTGGACGACGACGGCTTCGTGCACATCCTTGGACGCGCGAAGCGTTTCGCGAAGGTGGGCGGCGAGATGGTGTCGCTCGGGGCGGTCGAGGAGCTTGCGCTGCGCGCGTGGCCGGACGCGGAGCACGCAGCCGTGGCGTTGCCCGACGCGCAGAAAGGCGAGCAGCTCGTGCTCCTGACAACGCGTGCCGACGCGAACCGCGCCGAGCTTCTCGCGCGCGCGAAAGCTGACGGCTTGGGTGAGCTGCACGTGCCGAAAAAGATCCTTACGCTCGCCAAGCTGCCGCTGCTCGGCTCCGGCAAAACGGACTACGCAGCCGCGCGGCGCGTGGCGGCCGGCGAGCCGCCCGCGTGAGCCGCGGCCTCTATGCGCTGCTCGGCGCGCAGTTCCTAACAGCATTCGCCGACAACGCGATCCTATTCGCCGCAATCGCGATGGTGATGCAGGCGCCGAGCACGGCGCCCTGGTACGTGCCGGCGTTGCAGAGCGCATTTCTCGTCGCGTTCGTGATCCTCGCGCCGTGGGTGGGCCCGTTCGCGGACAGGCGGCCGAAAGCGCTCGTGCTTCTGCTCGGCAATTTCCTGAAGACTCTTGGCGCAGCCGCGATGTTTTTCGGCATCGAGCCGATCACGGCGTATACGCTGATCGGTGTGGGCGCGGCCGTTTACGGTCCCGCCAAGTACGGCATCCTGCCGGAGCTCATCGGCCACGGGGACATGGTCAAAGCGAACGCGTGGATCGAAGGCTCCACGATCGGCGCAATCGTGCTCGGCACATACATCGGAGCGCGCGTCGCGGATCAATCGATCCCCGCGGCGCTCGTTCTCGTGGTCGGGTCGTATGTCGCATCGTTGGCAATCACGGTGCTCGTACCGCGCATTGCGCCGAAGCATGTGGGCGAGGCGGTGGGACTCGGGCAATTCGGCGCGATGATGCGACAGCTCCTGGAGTCAGCGCGCGCACGCTTCACGATGCTCGGCGCAGGACTGTTTTGGGCCGCCGGCGCCGTGCTGCGGCTCCTGCTCGTCGCGTTCGCTCCGCTCGTGCTCGCGACGCAGAACACGAGCGACATCGCGGAGCTCACGTTGTATCTCGCCGCGGGCATCGTCGTGGGCTCGGTTGCCGTGCCGCGCCTGATCCCGATGGAGCGGCTACGCCGCGCGCGGTTCGCGGCTTACGTGATGGGCGTATGCATCCTTGTGTTCAGCCAAGTGAACGACTTGCTCGCGGCGCGCGTGATGCTCGCCGCTATCGGCATCTGCGGCGGCCTGTTCGTCGTTCCGGTGAACGCGGCGCTGCAGGACATCGGTCATCGCACGATCGGCAGCGGCGGCGCCGTGGCGCTGCAGAACTTCTTTCAGAACATCGCGATGCTCGCGAGCGTCGGCCTCTATACGTTGGCATCCTCGCGCGGCGCCTCGCCGGTCGCGTCCGTGGTTGTGGTGGGCGTTCTGGTGCTGATAGCGACGTTTCTCGTGTCATGGCATCTGCCGCCGGACCCGGAGCCCACTGACTAGCGCACGCGCTTTTCGAGGCTTTCAAGTTTCAGATTCATGCCGCATATCTCCGGCGGACCATTTGACGTTAACCAACCTCCGTGCTCTAGTCTTCTCAAGCAGTCATGCGCGATTCAAGCCTGATATACGGCCTTTCTGCGCAATTCATTTGCGGCTTGATGTCGCCTACATTGTTAGGCCTGAGAGTAGCTTCATGGCGACCACCAGAAACGTGCACTCAAGCGGCCAAGGCAATCGATGCCTGCCTATGTCAAAAAGGCGCGATAACGATAACGCACATTGATCGCTGGTTCCGGCACGGCCCGCGTACCAAAAGAATGATTACTTGGCTTGGATCAAGGGCGCCAAGCTAGAGACCAGCTCGCGAGAAGCGTCTCGATCAGATGCCCTCAGAGCTAAAGAGCGGCAACAAGTACATGAACATGGCTTGGTCTGGGAGCCGGTCTGGGGCCTAACAAGCAGCAGCGGCCGCGCAATGAATAGCATCAGTGCCGGCCCGCTTGTTCTTGAACCCCAGATTGCAGCACACGCCGCCGAGATGTTCGCGGTCCTCAGCGATCCAGCGATCTACGAATTCGAAAACGCATCTCCCGAGCCGGTGGCTTCGCGCTGCGGAGCGCTTCTCCAGACTCGAGTCGCTTGGCCCCCCTCATGGCGCAGAACAGTCGCTCAACTCGGTCATTCCGGTTGCCTAGGGGCCTCATGTTGCTGGGGTATGTGGATAGCCACCATTGCGCTCGATCGCACACCGCACATCGCCAACGAGCTCGCCAGCCTGTTTTGCCGTCATGGGTCTTGGGAGCGCGGCCGTGAGCGGTATGCTCAAAGAGCTCGCGGCGACCTACGGCGTATGCACCTGTGTAGCCACCCTGAAGGAGCGGAACTATCGCTCGCTTGCCCTGTTGCAGAAGCCTGGGTTTCGAGCTTGCCGGTCTTAACAATTCCGATGAGGTCGTCATGCGCAAGAAATGAGCGTTGTGCCAGCGGCCTAAGAAGCACTTGCAGCGGACCGTGATACGGCGTCGCCTTTGGCGCAGCGCGCGGCCGCTGAACTGCGTAGGCGCTAACATGGCTCGCCGGAAGGCGACAATCGCTGCTACGTGCCACTGCGGCGCGATTCGGGTTCACGTTCCACGAGTGTCTCGCACTCTGACGAGCTGCAACTGTTCGATCTGCCGCCGATACGGTGCGCTTTGGGCGTACTATGCGGCGAGTGCAGTAACGATCGATGCGCCGACGGGTGGTCTATCCACGTACTCATGGAAGCGAAGGATTCGTGCTTACCATCGCTGCAAGAATTGCGGTTGCGTTACGCACTACACATACCGCACGAAGCGTCTTAACCAAACCGTTGCGGTGAACGCCGTGAACTTCGAGCCATCAGCTCTCGTCGGAGTGCGGATCAGGCACTTCGATGGCGCATACATCGTGGAAGTTTCTCGATTAGTAGCGAGAGGATACTCATTGCCCAGGTTGCAGCGGACGGTGATACGGCATCGCTGGAGAAGAATTACCGGTTCCATACCAAAACGGCAGTTCATTTCTTCTGCAAGGTGTGTGGTATCTACCCGTTCCACCGCAAGCGCGTGACTCCTGACAATCTGGGAATCAACGTTCATTGTTTGCACGACTTTGCGCCTACCGTATTCCAGTGCGACAGGCTGTCGGGCGATGGTATGAAAGACGGCGTAGAGGGTGAACAAGTCGCTGCAGCTGTTCTTATTGAGTGGATTTGCAGTCATCGGCATCTACGCGGCGTTGGTCTTTGGTGAACTCATAAGCACCACGAGAGCGTATCTGTATCTTCGCAACGACGTGAGTGTTCCGGTAACGTTGCTGAGAATTTGCGTTCTAGCCATAACCGTCTTCCCTATGGCGTTCTTTGCAGGGCGCGCCATTGTGCTTCGATCGCCGACGTCCGGGCGCATAGCGCTCGCCGGCGTGGCGGTTGCGTTCACACTGATTATCGGATCGCTCCAAGTCTTTGTTTACGACCCGAGCGTTTTGGGAGCCTCACTGCTTAAAGTCGTGTTTGCGGCTGCTGGGCTTGGGCTGGTAGCTTACCGATATCCCTTGCTCGAGCAACGAAGCGACCGTTGCATGACGGTGATCGGGCAACACGCGGCGCGCGCCGTCTTAACCGGAACGTTACGCAGCACGAGGGGAAGGGCCCGCGTATCCCGAGCGGCCACATTTGGATGCAACTGATCGAGACTCAAACAGACGTTCCCTGGATGCCGAGACCAAATCGGGTCCGCCTCATCCTGGACGAGGAGTTGCCCCCGACCGGCCTGATAACAAGTGCTTTCGTTCTGGCGTTCGACAGGCGGCGATTACTGATGACGAAGCTCACTGATCGTGGATGGGATTTGCCAGGCGGACATATCGAGCCTGGTGAATCTCCGGAGTCCGCCCTACGTCGCGAAGTACTTGAGGAAACTGCGTGCGTCCTCGGAGAGGTTCGCGTTCTAGGTTATCAGCACATTTCACTTCTTTGTGTAGCTCCACCGGACTATCCGTATCCATATCCTGACAGTTATCAGCTGTTCTATCTGGCGCAAGTCGCGGTTGCGCGTGAATTCCTTCCCACGGCCGAGACAGGTGACCGGAACTTCTTCGGGACCGAGGCGGCAGAGCGGTTGCCGTGGGTACAAGCGCATCGTCGGTTGTATGAGATCGCGTTCAACAGCATCGCGGCTATGACAACGCAGAACGACAAATAGGCAGATGCAGGGTAGCTAGCAGTTGCAGCGGACCGTGATAGGGTATTGTTTGCGCGCCGCAAGCCCGCCACTTCACTATGCGCCTGCGGCGCGCTGGACACGCGATCCCGCGGCCGCTGAACTGCAGCGTTGGGCCACATAGAGTGCGCTTCCTAGAACTCCGGATTCCGCCACCCGTAGTGGGTCTCATAGTTGCCGGCGGCATGTGGGCTGTTGCGCACCTTCCTCCGATCCTCCCGTTGCCTAAGCTCGTCCGACTGTTAGTTGCAGTGGTCTTGGGCGCAATTGGCGTTGCAGTCGCTATCGGTGGGGTAATGTCCTTTCGTCGCGCTCAAACTACGGTCAATCCTCTGAAGCCGGAAACGTCCGCAGCGTTGGTCTCCACCGGCCCCTACTCATTTACGCGCAATCCAATGTACTTGGGCATGGTGTTGGCCCTGTTCGCCTGGGCCGTGTACCTGTCTTCCATTTGGTCACTGCTCGGCCCGGTACTCTTCGCCCTATACATCACAAGATTTCAGATCGTTCCAGAGGAGCGGGTGCTAGACCGGCTGTTTGGAGCACCTTTTGCCGCGTACAAGAAGCGAGTTCGCCGATGGCTATAAGGCCCAACAACGCGCTCCACCGGGACGGGCCTCGCTTCGCTCGGCCCACCGCTGAGCTCCGGCGTTAGGCGGTGGACGTGATCGCGATTGCCAAATCGCTAGCGGAAGTGGCTGCTCCCCGACTCTTTATAATGAATAGGAACGCGGTGAAGATAACGAGCGGCCAAACGAAGCGCTTTGGAAAAGGGGACGAAGCTCCTGCGCCATGTCGAAAGTCTAGCTGGCAAGCCGGTACTGATTGGCACCTGGGCGGACGCGTCGTGGGCTATCGAGTTCTATCGACGGAACGGATACGCAGTCGTGTCAGACAGCCACAAAGAGCGACTGCTCCGAACCTACTGGTCAATTCCTGAGAGACAGATCGAAACGTCGGTTGTCCTTGCCGATAGACGATGGATGGAGACCTAACAGCAGACTTCGCGAGAGTTTCTTTCTTGCCAAGAGCGTGATCGGTGGTTGCAAGGTGGAGCCCAGAATGCAGCACGAATTTCCTGGTGCCGTCCCTGAAATACCCTGTCAGTGACGTCGACAGAGCCGCGGCCTACTACAAGAACCAACTAGGCTTCAGCATAGATTGGGGTGGTGAGGACGGTGGGATCGCAGGAATCTCGAAAGGAAGCTGCAGAATGTTCCTTACTAATCGCGCTTTTCGAGAACATTACGGTAACGCTGCGCCGGTGATGATCTGGCTCAACCTCAATAGCAAACGAGAAGTAGATGATTTGTACGAGACGTGGAGTCGCTGCCAAGCACGATTGTTTCTCGTCCAGAATCAAAGGCGTGGAAGTTGCATGAGTTCACTGTCGCCGACCTGGATGGCAATCTGTTTCGCGTTTTCTACGACTTTTCGTGGGAGACTCGAGGAATATGAGCGCCGTGGGGCGGCGTGACGTTGGGCCTCGGCAGAGACGCGGCGAGTAGGAACGCTAGCCGAATCAGGGGTGATTGTCGTGCGACGATGGGTTCAGATTGGCGTGCTTGGCGTAGTTGCGGTATTGAGCGGGGCGGAGCTGGCGGCGCAGCCTGCAGACGCGCTGCCGCCAGCCTCGAACTCCCTGGACGAGGCGGCAGCGGCGCGCTTCGCGCATCTCGCACTGGCCTGCCTGCACAAGGAGTATCCCAACAAGATCTCCCACGTCATGCTGAGTGACGCCGATGTTCTGCCGGCGCACGTGCTCACACCTGCGTTCTACGGCTGCTACGACTGGCATTCGGGCGTGCACGCACATTGGCTGCTCGTGCGGCTGTTGCGACTCTTTCCGAATGCGCCCTTTGCGAAGGACGCACGAGCGGCTCTGTCGGCGAACCTGACTCCGAAAAACATCGCTGGCGAAGTCGCTTACGTCGAAAACGAGGCGCGCGCATCGTTCGAGCGCCCGTATGGACTCGCATGGTTGCTGCAGTTGTCCGCGGAGTTGCGCACTTGGGACGACAGCCAGGGACATCAGTGGGCCGCCGCGCTGGCGCCGCTCGAAATGCTTGCGGCTTCGAAGTTGAAGAGCTGGCTGCCCAAGCTGCACTATCCCATCCGCATTGGAGAGCACGATCAGACCGCGTTTGCATTCGGCTTGATGTGGGATTGGGCGCGCATTGTTGGCGATGCCCAGATGAAGGCGTTGCTCGTGGATGCAGCGGAGCGGTTTTATCGCGGCGATCGCAATTGTCCGCTCAGTTACGAGCCGTCGGGGCAGGATTTTCTGTCGCCTTGCCTGGCCGAGGCGGACTTCATGCGGCGGGTGCTCGAACCCGAGGTCTTCGCGAAGTGGCTCGGCGAGTTTCTGCCACAGATTCCGTCGAAAGGGAGGGCCGAGTGGTTGCCGCCCGGGGTGGTGACAGACCGAGCCGACCCGAAGTTGGCGCATATTGACGGACTCAATTTGAGTCGAGCGTGGATGCTCGAGGGGATTGCTCACGGTTTGAAGCCAAGTGACCAGCGGGTGCCGGCGTTGTTCGCTGCGGCGGCGAGTCATCGTGCGGCGGCGTTGCCTGCCGTGACCGGAGAGCACTACGAAGGGGGGCACTGGCTGGGGACGTTTGCGGTGTACCTGACGAGCGAGGCGGGGTTGCGATAGGGACACCATGACTGACGCTGACGGAGTCGACTGGGAAAAGCTGGAGCGCTTGCGGCGGGAGATGACGGCCGAAGAGATAGAGGCTCTCCGTGCTCGCTTCGCTCGAGATCCGAAGTCCTTGTCGGGGGTTGAAGTCGCTGTCCTGTATCTGGTGACGCGAGAAAAGATCCGTGCGTTCGAAGCCAAGGCACAGCGTGACCTGGACAAGGGCGGCAATCCTCCCGACGACTAGCAGTGGAAGCGGAGATCACCGAGGCATGATCGGCTAGGACGTTTCTTCCCCAAGGCCGCCGCGTGACTAGATTCGTAGTCGACGCCAGCGCTGTGCTCCACCTGGCGAGCGCCGGGATCAAGGTCTCGGCACGCCACAAGCTCCTGGCACCCACGCTCCTACGTTCCGAAGCGTTGTCTGCTCTGCACGAGGCCGTTCAACGGGGAGAGATACCGGCCGATGTCGCGCGCGACCGCCTAGCGCGCATCGGGCGGATGTCGATCAGGCTCCTCGGCGACGCAGTACTCCGGCGTCGGGCCTGGGAACTGGCGGATCAGTTGGGATGGGCCTCGACCTACAATGCCGAGTACATTGCACTCACTCAGCTACAGGCGGACGCGTTCGTCACCCTCGACACGGAACTGGCACGCAGCGTCGAAGGGATCGTCGCAACTGCGTCGATTGATTCGTTGCGCTAGCTCGGCGAGCAATGCGTATGGCTCACAGCAAGAGCTTTGACGGTGGCTGCCTATGCGGAGCGATCCGGTATCGTGCGGTTGCAGAGCCGCTCCGTGGCGTGATCTGCCACTGCGACATGTGCCGCAGGCACTCAGGCGCGCCAGCGCTCGCGTTCGTTCATTTCCCGGCCAGCTCATTTACGTGGCTCAACGCACAGCCTGCCTGGTACCGTTCGTCCCAGTTCGCCGAGAGGGCCTTTTGTCCCGCTTGCGGCAGCACGCTCGGCATGCGCGAAGAGGTGCTCGGCGATCGGGTGCAAGTAAGTATCGGCAGCCTTGATGAGCCTGGCCGAGTGCAGATCCACGACCATGTTTGGACAAGCTCCCGCGTGCCTTGGTTTGACACCCGTGATGACTTGCCTCGCTTCCCAAAGAGCAGCACCGCGGTACCATCCAAGGCCTAGGGAGCGCGGCGTCCGTATCTAGCATCTCCGCAACTGAGCGGCAGCCTCCCGTCGTCGTGGAGTTTCCGCTTCGCGGTGAATGGATAGCCATCAATACACTGCCAACGCACGCGCATTGGAATCGAACATGCCTATCGAGATTGGACAGGTAGAGGCGCTCTTCCGGTATCCGGTGAAGTCCATGCGCGGCGAACGACTCGAGGTCGCCACGCTGGGCTGGCACGGCCTCGACGGCGACAGGCGTCTGGCGTTCCGGCGGATGGACAACCACGGCGGGTTCCCCTGGCTGACGGCAAGCAAACTTCCCGATCTGCTGCTGTTTGCTCCGCAGCGACGTGAGGACGGTGCTCAGGGGGACATACCTACTCATGTTCGCACGCCGGACGGCGCAGAGATGCCCGTCTTCGGAGAAGACTTGGCCGCAGAAGTAGGACGCCGCCATGGCGCTCCCGTGGAGATGATGCGGTTGAGAAATGGCATCTTCGATGAGGCGAGCATCTCCGTGATCACGCTCGATACGGTACGCGAGATCGGACGACTCGCGAGTTGCAGCTCGGACGTGCGACGATTCCGCCCGAACATTTTGGTTCGCTCGCTGCGATCGGTGCCCTTCCAGGAGGATGAGTGGGTGGGCGGAGTCCTCTCCTTCGGCGAGGGGGACGAGGGGCCTGCCATAGCCGTCACGATGCGCGATGTTCGCTGCTCGATGGTCAACTTCGATCCGGACTCAGCAACGCCTGCGCCAGAAGTGCTAAAGGCCGTCGTTCGCGCGAACCAGAACACCGCTGGAATCTACGGCACAGTCAACCGCACCGGTGAACTAGCAGTAGGACAGGCCATCCTCCTCCATGCGAATCGAAAGCAGTAACTTCCTTCTTCGACCTTGGCGCGTTGGAGACGAGGCGTCTCTCGTTGTTCACGCAAACAATCGTGACATCTGGCTCAACCTTCGCGATCAATTTCCGCATCCCTATACGGCCGCTGATGCGGAGGCATGGGTGCGATTTGCCTCCGACCAGCTCCGACCAATTAGCCTCGCGATCGAGATCGAGTCGGAGGCCGTCGGAGGAATCAGTTTGAAACTCCACGACGACGTTGAGCGAGTTTCCGCGGAAATCGGTTATTGGCTCGGTCAGCGCTTTTGGAACCGTGGCATCATGACGACTGCAGTTCGCGCGGTGACAGAGTATGCGTTCGATCAGTTTTCATTAACGCGTGTTTATGCGGTGCCGTACGTGACGAATGTGGCGTCGCATAGAGTTCTCGAGAAGGCGGGATTCGCGCGAGAAGGTCTTCTTCGGAGAAGTGCCATAAAGAATGGCGTTATCCTGGATCAGGTGCTTTTCGCCATCACCGACCGTGATCTTGGTCGTGCCAGCATCGCCTAACCGCCGCTGCTGACCGGGGCGTCTTTGCAGATCATCGGAGACAGGGCATGCGTTTAGGCGGATTCACGTTCGGGGCAATTCTTGCTGTAATCGCGGTCAATACAGTATCGACGGACCGCGTCATGGCTCAGGAAACGGCGATTACAACTTATGGCCTAAAGAACTCGGCTGCGCCGGAGGAGCTGAGTTTATTTTCATTCTTGGTGGGCAAGTGGGAAGGTATTGGAAAGACGCGACTCGCGGATGGAAGTTATGCCGAGTTCGAATTGACTTGGATCGGCCGCTATATCTTGGACGGCATGGCGATTGCGGACGAGATTCACTCCGCTGCTCCAGACGGCAGCCCATACCTCGGCATCAGCATTCGCCATTTCGATCCTGAAAATAGGGCGTGGATCATCGAGTATCTAAACGTATCCAATTCTTTCCTTCGACGGCAGGTGAACTCGCGATCCGGCTCCGTGGAGTTAGATGGAGGCGCAGTAGTGGTAACCGCGCAAAATCAGGGAAACATAAGTCGCGAGTTCTACCGCGTTTCAGGCGCGGACCGTTTTGTATACAGCATCGATATCTCGAATGACGGGGGGCAGAGCTGGGATACCGGATCGATCGAAATGACGATGACGAGAGTGAATTAAGTTCTCTACTTGCTGTCGGCATTGGCGCGTTACTCGGTGGCCGCCTATCTTGGCGAAGGGGAGACGGAGTCATGAAAACTGTCGCTCTTTGCGCCCTCCTGGTGCCGATCGTGTTGTCGGTCCATGCGCAGGAGCCTCCAATCATCGATATGCATCTTCATGCGAACGCGGCGGACGAAGAAGGACCACCCCCCGTCGCAATCTGCACACCGATCTATCCGTTCCCCGCGTGGGATCCAGCAGAACCGTATGGCGTGACGTTCATGCGCATGCTTAAGAACCCGCCCTGTGATGACCCTGTTTGGTCGCCGATGACAGACGAGCTGCTGATGACGGAGACGCTGAACGTCATGAAGCGCCGCAACATCTTTGGTGTCCTGAGTGGCACCCCCGAGCGAGTCGCCGCATGGACGACCGCCGCTCCCGGTCGTTTTTTTGCCGGCATCGGATTTCGACTAGGCCCCGGTAGCCCGTCTCCGGACTCCTTGCGTGCACTACACGCCGCCGGCCGCCTCGCGGTTTTCGCGGAGGTGGGGAACCAGTATGTTGGAATTGCACCGGACGACGAGCGCATGGAACCCTATTGGGCGCTGGTTGAGGAATTGGATATCCCGGTGGGGATCCACATCGGTACCGGTCCGCCTGGTGCGATCTACCTGGGTTCGCCCGGCTACCGCGCCCGGCTGCACAGTGCCCTCACGCTCGAAGAGGTGCTCGTCCGTCATCCACGCTTACGGATTTACATCATGCATGCTGGATTCCCCTTCCTTGACGACCTTCTCGCCGTCCTGTACTCGCACCCGCAGGTCTACGTGGACGTGGGTGCCATCGTCTTTTCTCAGCCGCGGCCCGCTTTCTACCGATACCTGCAGGGGATCGTGGAGGGAGGATTCGGAAACCGGGTTATGTTTGGGTCGGACCAGATGCTATGGCCGGGGGTTATCGAACGTTCCATTGCCGTGATTGAGGGGGCTTCTTTTCTCAGCGAGGAGCAGAAGCGGGACATACTCTATAACAATGCTGCGCGCTTCCTCCGTCTGAGCGAGCAGGAGATCGCGCGACACCATGGAAGGTAACCTCGCGATCGCATAGCAAACACGGGAGCGCTGAGATGACGACTCAAAACTTACTTGCGGCCACCTGGAGCGACGGGGTGTTTGTCTTCACCGGCGAAACACGACGCCAGGAACTTGCCGGTCAGGTGGTGAGCGCTCTCGCGCCAGATCACAATGGAGGCGCTCTCGCAATCGTCGATGGGCACTCGCTTTGCCGTCGTACCGGCAAGGGCGTGTGGAGTACGATCGCTACGAGCCAACTGGACCTCGCGTGCCTGGTGGCAGTCGGCGATTTGATTTATCTCGGGACGGACGATGCGCGTGTCCTACGCGTCAGCGAAATTGGCGAGATTGATCCGCTTGGCGGCTTCGAAGCTGTTCCCGGACGAGACACATGGTACGCAGGTTCGGCGCTGATAAACGGTCAACTGGTTGGACCACCGCTTGGGGTTCGCTCGATGACGGCAACCTCGGACGGCGCCGTGCTCTTGGCCAATGTTCATGTCGGAGGCATTCCGCGTTCCACCGACGGCGGCATGACGTGGCAAGCCACGATTGACATCGACACTGACGTCCACGAAGTTTGCGCGCACCCGTTTCATTCCGGCGTTGTCATCGCGGCGGCTGCGATAGGGCTTTGTATCAGCCGGGACGGCGGCGCTACTTGGACCGTCGAACGTCAGGGCCTGCATGCTTCATATTGCTCGGCCGTAGCCTTTTCGGAAGACGATATTCTCGTGTCTGCATCTACAGACCACTTCGCGAGCCAGGGAGCCGTCTATCGACGGCCAATAGCCGGGAAGGATCCGTTGAAGCCCATCGGTGGTCTCCCCAAATGGCTCGAAGGCATCGCCGATACGGGCTGCATCGCCACACGTGGATCGGCGCTTGCAATCGCCGACAAGGCCGGCAATCTGTACGTATCAGCAGACGCCGGGCACTCTTGGACGTGTCGCGCCAGCGGCCTTCCAACGATGAGCAGCGTTCTCATTACTTGATGACACATCGACGACGTTAGGCGTCACATGTCGATCCTCACCCGCGCGGAGCCTCGCCTATGACGGATGCGTGCAGCAAATCGGTCCCTAAGCCGCGGAGAAAAAGCATCCGCTGGACCTCATTTGTTGGAACCGTGCCCCGCGGTCGAGTGGTGCGTGGGCTCGAGGAGGAAGGTAAGCCTCAGCATCGAGTCCGCGTGGAGCACAATCGGGATACCTTGCTCGTTCATATCTCAGGCGAGGACGGCCATGGATGGACGACTGTCGCCATTGATCGACCTACGCGAGAGTGGTCAATTGCACAACGCCCGCGCCAAATGGACGCGGCGCAGGCCGCCTACACTCAGCTCTATGAGTGAGACCTCATGGGAAAACGTCCAGACACGATTGGGCGTGCGCGAACGAAGCGCCCCCAACCAAACCTCAGTAAGCGAGCAGCTGCCTTAATGGCCTGCATAGAGGCCAAGCCGGGTGCCGTTGGGAAACCCATGGCTGCCCCGAAGGCATCCACGCCCAGCTTCTTGATCTACAAGGTTATGGGAAAGATGTTCGCCATCTTAACAATCCGAGGAATCGAGAATGTAATTTTGAAATGCGACCCGAATCTGGCGCAGGCCCTCCGTGAGCAATACGCCGGCGTCGGCCATCGCTCCCACTTAGATCGACGGTATTGGATCAGCGTGAATCTCGACGCTGACGTACCGGCCAAAGAGATCCGACGCCTCGTGGGACACTCCTATGAGCTCGTGTGCTCCGGCCTCACGCGCAAACAAAAGGCCGCGCTGGCGGCAGTGCCGCCTTAGAACGGCGCACCAGCGTCAGTGCGCCGCCGCGGAACCGGAACTTTGGACCGAACTATGCGTCGCTACGTGCGCAGGTGGACCCGGCTAGCGAAGGTTGTCGCTTTCGGTGCGCCCATCTACGTTCACTGGAGTGTCTTCGTTGCCGTCGTGTTGCTTGCGTTTCTGTCATTTGGCAGTCCGGTCTATGCGGCCCTGGCGATCGCGTCGTACCTTGCCATCATCACAATTCACGAGCTCGGACACGCATATGCAGCGCGGCGCCTCGGTTTCGACGTGGACGCCATCCGCATCGCCGTTTTTCATGGACAATGCGAGATCAGCGCACCAGAAAATGAATGGGACGCGGTTCTCGTCGCATGGGCAGGTGTTGCCGCGCAGGTTGCCGTAGCGCTCATCGTGTTTGTCATAGCCGCTGTCGTCGACGATCGTGAACCGGGCTATTTTGGTCCTGTGTACGTTTTTCTCGGGTACGTAAACTTGATGTTTGCCGCAGTCAATCTGGCGCCGGGTCAGGGGTTGGACGGAAGCGTTGCCTGGAGAATAGTCCCGCTCGCCGTGCGACATTGGCGAGCGCGAAGGGCTGCTGGTAAGGCGCTTCGTGTTGTGGGTAGACGCAAATGATTTTTCGAGTGAAGTCCTACGGCTAACTTATCGCAACAATCTCCTCGCACTGTCATCGCTCCGTCGCCGACGTCGGTGTCAGCGAGTATTCCCCTCAATCACGTCCTTTCCGTGGTTCTGGCCGCTGATGAAGACGTCGAGTGGACGTGGTCTTCTACGGTAGAAGGCGTGAGCTACGTGAGCGGGTACACGATCGTGAAACGAGAGAGCGCAACGAGCGGTTGAGCGCGACGATCCCCGTCGCCCGTCAGCCCAAGGACTTCGCCGCCACCAACTCCCCAATTCGAGCCTCGGCGTGAAGGTTTCCGGCGATGAATGCCTCGACGATGCGGTTGCGACTGGCAAGAAACTCCCGCGCGCTCACCTTACCGGTGGCGCCCATCCAGCGGAGCAAGGGAAGCAGGGCGGAAATATCGTGGTAGTTCAGATGAGCGGTGTCCGCGGGCGCGTGACGCACTGCGTGATCGGGCAGCAGGGAGTCATTGCCGCCGTCGTTCGCGCTGCTGTACATCATGAGGTAAGGCTGCCGAATCGGCGGGCTCGGCTGAGTGCCGTACATTCCTCCGTCCAGGTTCGCGACGCTCTTGGCGCGTGAATCACCCGCTGCGACCTCGTTCGAAACGGCGCCGCCCACCGAAAAGCCCACGAGATGGACCTCCGGAGTCTCAGGTGCAACGCCGCCAAAACCGGGCACGTGCCGCAAGATCTCTGCGATTCGATCGAGCACAAAGGATGTGTCCCGCGCCCTCTCGATGACTATCCGGTTCGTGTTGCTCGATTGAGCGTAGTACTCGACGGCGAGCCGCGCTTTTTCGGCACGCGTCGCGCGTTGGAGCCGGCGTCGCATGTCGGCATCGGCTTTTCGCGCGGCGCCGGCGCGACCGCGATTCAAGGACTGCAGCTCCGCCAACTGCTCCACGTGCCGCAGCGCGAGCGCCACGTGGCCGCGACTCGCAAGGTACTCCATCAACGAAGTGTTCTCCGAGGCGAAAGAGATCAAGCCGTGGTTATAGACGACGAAGGAGGAAACAGAAGCGGACGTGTCGAGCGCCGCGCCGGCGTGCGTCGACGTCCGTATTCTCGAGAGCTTCAAGAGGAACCGCATCGCCCCGGGAACGCGCAAGTCCCCGCGCAGCTCTTGCCATAGGAGCTCCGGATCGTTGGACGCAGCACCGCTCGGATACCAGACCTTGACCATCAGTTCCCGTCCGGTGGAGTGGCTGCCAAGATGCACCGGCCGACTCGTATCGACGAGATGGCAAACGACGGAACCCACGTTGTGCGGACCGCCGGGCTCGAGAAACGTCATTCTATTCGCCCTCGTCCGCGTGGTCGGCGCACGTCAGGTACCGAAAGGCCATCGTGGCGAGCTCGGACGCAAACTGGTCCGGACTTTTCAGGAGAGTCCACGGCGAGGAGTCGTTGTGGAGCAGCGGGCCGAGCAGCATGAAGTTGTAGAAGTAGCAAAGAACGGCAGCAGCTTTGTCCCGATCGCGGACGCGAATCTGATCAGCGCGGCGTTCCAGGAACGCTCGAAAGCCCTCTAGCGCGACTTTCTCGAGCCGAGCCCAGTCGGCGCCAACGAGATCCGGGCGGTGCCTCGAATACAGATACGCGGGACGCATGATGTGCCCAAGCTCGGCCACCTGCTCCACGGCCTCGCGGGCGATCATCCGAAGTGCGTGGAGTAACGATGCTTGCGCCGTCGCATCGTTGTCGCGAGGTCGTCTGGCCCATTGTTCGACTCGCAGAAAGTAAAGCTCGAGCAGCACGGAGGCCGTCGCATCCCGGTTGCTGAAGCGCTGATAGATCGTCGCTGGCGGAACCCGTGCCTTCGCCGCCAAGTCCGCGACGCCGATTGCCGAAAACGGCTTTCTCCGCAGCAGCGTCTCCATTGCCGCGAGGATTCGGTCGCGCTTTTGCCGCGACCGGCCTTGAATTACCGGCTTCGCTCGCATCCGACCGCCGCTTTTTACAAAGATGAATCATATTCATATTACAGCTAGCTTCAGACTGCAAGTCGTGCGCCGCGAGCGGGCCATTTCATTACGGGATCGCGGCGTGCAGGATACGGCATCGCGCTGCCGCCGAACCGGAACGTCGTGCGCAGCAAGGGAGCGAATCGCTCGTGGACGTCGTCGCAACACTGATCGAACTGAAACCGCGTAGCTCCGATGCTGTGGAGCACTGGGCGAAGTATGTTGAGGAGCACCGCACGGCCGCCGTGGAGACGCTCCGGGCGGAAGGGGTTTCAATCGAAAGCTGGTTCTCGATATCGCTCAATGGGAAGGAATACCTCCTTTGCTACATGCGGGCCGAGTCCATTCACGCCGCTCAGGAAGTCGCAACTCGATCGGAAAGCGCCGTTGACCGGCATCACCGCGAGTTCAAGGAGAACGCCTGGGTGAAGGGTAGTCGGGTGAACGGCCGCCTGCTTGTAGATTTAGTCGCGAACAGTTCGAGCTAGGCGCATGAACTGGGTCCGCGACACATTTACCGTCACATGCGATCCCGCGAGGCTAGATCACGGGATGATTGCGCAGTTCTTGGCGACGTCTTATTGGGCGAAAGGTATTCCCGCCGCCACAGTTACGAAATCACTAGAGCACTCACTGTGCTTTGCTCTGCTTGATGGCGACCGGCAAGTCGGATTGGCTCGCGTGATATCGGATTACGCGACGATCGCCTATCTGGCGGACGTGTTCATTCTGCCGGAATATCGCGGTAGAGGCCTGGCGAAGTGGCTAGTGGCGTGCGTTGTCGATCACCCTGAACTGCAGGGTCTGCGTCGGTGGATGCTTGGAACCCGAGACGCCCATGGGCTCTACGAGAAATTCGGGTTCACGCCACTGAAGACGCCTGAAACCTTCATGGAACGACATGATCCGGATGTGTACCGCGCGGCCGTTCACCGCATGGACACGGCCGAGTGATTACGACAGCCTGGGCGCAGCAGTTTGCCGCGGAGTGGATCGCGGCGTGGAATAGCCACGACCTGGAACGCATCCTCGAACACTACGTCGACGACTTCGAGATGTCGTCACCCCTCATCGTGGAAAGAATGAACGAGCCAAGCGGCATTCTTCGAGGCAAGTCAGCGGTGCGCCCATACTGGGCCAAGGGTCTCGATGCGAAGCCGCCATTGCAATTCGAGTTGCTCGCCGTACACGTCGGCGTGAACAAAGTTGGCTTGGTATATCGCAGTGTCGGGCGACGGTTCGTCGTTGAAGTCCTGACGCTGAACGAAGCGCGTCGGATTACGCATGGAGTAGCGCTTTACGGAGATTCGGTGGCTGAAGGTTTCGGCCGATCCGTTGAGCGCAGCAGGCATGGCGATCACGCGGCGTGAGGTGCTAACGCTGGCGGGGACTGCACTTGCAGGAGGCATCGGCGCGTGCGCTTCGCCCCCGGAGAGATAAGGACATGTACGGATTGATTAGCAAGATCAAGACTGCGGTGGGTCAGCGGGACGCGCTGATCGCAATCCTGATTGAGGGCACCTCGGCTATGCCGGGCTGTTTGAGTTACATAGTCGCGAAAGACCCTGCGGACACCGAAGCTATCTGGGTGACCGAGGTCTGGGAGAGTCGCGCCAGTCACCAAGCGTCCCTCTCGCTCCCCTCGGTGCAACAGGCCATGGCAAAGGGGAGGCCTTTGATTGCAGGTTTTGGCGAGCGTTTCGAGACACAACCAGTGGGAGGGCATGGTCTCGCGTAGGGGAGGTGAGCATGGGTCCGCTAGTGTCGGAGCGCGTGTCTCTCGTCGTCAGTCTTTGGATCAGGGACAACGACGTCGCAGGTTTCGAGGCGTTTGAGCGCGCGGCAGCTGACATCATGTCCAAGCATGGTGGTCAGGTTGAAACAGTCGTTCGCTGCTCGGGCGAGGGCAGTCCTTTCGAGGTGCACGTGGTCAGTTTTCCGAGCGCCGCCGCTTTCCAGGAATATCGTGACGATCCGCGCCTCACGGAGCTTCGTCCACTTCGTGACCGCGTCATCGCCCGCACGGAAGTCTGGCGAGGGATGCGGAGGCAGCCGCATGGTTCGCCGCAACCCCTAGCGGAGTCATGAGCGCTGCATCACGCCCGTTCCGTTGACGATCAATCTAGGTGAGCTCCGTGTCAGCCTCATCCGAGAATCGCAAGTTCATTGCGGCCTTTAAGTTGGCGCAGCGATTTCCTGGAGTGGAGCTTGGGACTTCCTATGGAACGCCTGCCATCAAGGTCAAAGGGAAGTTCATGGCTCGGCTACGATCCGAAGCGGAAGGTTGGCTTGCCATCCGGTGCGACTTTCTCGCAAGAGATATGCTGCTCCAGGCGGCTCCGCACGTTTTCCACTTGACGGACCACTATCGGGACTACCCGATGATCTTGGTTGACCTCGCCGAAATTCAGAAGGCTGCGTTGTTGGACATTCTGGAACAAGCGTGGCGAATGACGGCGTCGAAAAAACTCATTCGGGAATACGATGAAGGACTTGCGGACTGACTGTTTGCGAAAGGACTCGGACGCCGCGGCAGCTCGAGTTCATCCGCGATTCAATGGCTGCGGAACGAGAGTACGAGGAGCGCATGAACGAGAATGCCGAGCGGGAACGAATGGGCGCGCCTCGTCAAGCGGTTCACGGGCGTTCGATCGAGCCAGCCGGAACATGCGCAATAACAGACGGCAGTTTCTCTGCGCTGCAGCTGTCCTTTCCAGCGGCGCTCTTGTTCCGAGCCTCGCGCCTGCCCAAAGGGGCACGAGCAGACTGATCCTGCTCGGCACGGGAGGCGGCCCGCGACCTCGAAAGGCGAGCTCGGCGTCCGCGCAGGTAGTGGTGATCAACGAAGTGGCATACGTGGTCGACTGCGGCGACGGTGTCGCGCGTCAACTCGTGTTCGCCGGTGTTCCGCTCGCGACGTTGCGCCACGTCTTCTTGACTCACCAGCACTCAGATCACAACGCGGACTATGGGAATCTGATACTGCTGGCATGGACCGCAGGCCTGCGCACGCGAATCGATGCTTGGGGTCCGCCGCCGCTCGAGCAAATGACCAAGCTCTTCATGGAGATGAACGCTTACGATATCGCAACGCGCATCAAAGACGAGGACAGGATACCGCTCGAGCCTCTCGTTCATGTCCACGAGCTGACAGCGGGTGGCGTAGTCCTAGAGGACGAGAACGTTCGCGTTACAGCCACGCTCGTCGATCACCCGCCCGTGGTGCCGGCGTTCGGATATCGATTCGATGCGTCCGATCGATCGATCGTCATCTCCGGCGATACGAGACCATCCGAGAATTTGATCGAGCTCGCGAAAGGCGCGGACGTTCTCGTACACGATGCGCTTTTCCCTGCCGCGATCGATCGTCTCGTCGCCGGCGTACCGAATGCGCCGAATCTCAAACGGAGCATCTTGTCGCACCACACGACTGCTGAGGATGCAGGTCGCGTTGCGCAAGCCGCCGGCGTCAAGACGTTGGTGCTATCTCACTTGATACCCGCAGAGGATCCGGCGGTAACGAATCAAATGTGGATCGAGGCAGCGAGTACGCACTTCGACGGTCAGGTCATCGTGGGGAAGGATCTCCTCGAGCTGTGAGGATTGAGCGGTGTCACGGCGCGGTCGAGGCCGCGTTGTACGCGACGCCGCAACCGCCGAGCCCGCAGTAGCCGCCGGGATTCTTCGCAAGGTACTGCTGGTGGTAGTCCTCGGCGTAGTAGAACGGCGGAGCTTCGCCTATCTCGGTCGTGATCTTCGGGAAGCGGCGCGCGGTCAACTGTGCCTGATAATGCTCGCGGCTCAGCTCGGCCTGCGCGAGCTGATCGGCGTCCGAGCAATAGATCGCGGAGCGGTATTGAGTGCCGATGTCCGCTCCTTGACGCATGCCTTGCGTCGGATCGTGCGACTGCCAGAAGACCTCCAGCAGCTTCGCGAACGGCACGACGGCTGGATCGTAGACCACGAGCACGACCTCGGCGTGGCCCGTGAATCCGCTGCACACTTCTTCGTAAGTAGCGTTCTCGGTGTGACCGCCCGCGTAGCCGACGGCCGTCGTGTAGACGCCGTCGAGCGTCCAAAAGACGCGCTCGGCGCCCCAAAAGCAGCCCATGCCGAGCTGCACCGCCTTGTATCCCGCCGGAAACGGCGGCTTGATCGGCTGGCCGAGAACGAAGTGGCGATTCGCGACGGGGAGCGGCTGCGCGCGGCCCGGCAGCGCGTGCTCTTTGTCGACCTTCATTTGTGCTTTACGGCTGAACATATCGCGTGCGATCGCTCAATTGCAGACAGCCGATGTCGTTAGGAGGTTCCGCCCAACGAGATTTTCGGAGCCGGAAGCGTGCTCGAGCCCGTGAGATATTGATCCACGGTCCGCGCCGCGCCGCGGCCCTCGTTGATTGCCCACACCACGAGCGATTGGCCGCGCCGGCAGTCGCCGGCCGCAAAAACGCCCGGCGTGCTCGTCTGAAACGCGCCGTGGGACGCGAGGTAATTGGATCGGCCGTCGAGCGTTACGCCGAGCGCCTTGGCGACGTAGTCTTCCGGGCCGAGAAAACCCATAGCGAGCAGCACGAGATCGGCTGCCAGGGTCTCAACGCTGCCGTCTACCTCGATCATCTTCGGCGCGCCGCTGTTGCGCTGCCACTCGATCCTTGCGATGCGCACCGCAGCGACCCGCTCGTTTTCGGCGCTCGAGAACTCCTTCGAAATCACCGCGAAGTTGCGCGGGTCCGCGCCGAAGCGTGCGATGGATTCCTCGTGCGCGTAGTCGGTACGGCGAATTTTCGGCCAAAGCGGCCACGGATTGTCCGCGCCACGGCGCTCGGGCGGTTGCTCTAGAAGCTCCAAGTTGATCAGGCTTTTGCAGCCATGGCGCAGCGCCGTGCCGATGCAGTCCGCGCCCGTGTCGCCGCCGCCGATCACGATCACGTCCTTGTCCTTCGCGCTGATGTAGTCGCCGTCTTCGAGGTTGCTGTTCAAGAGGCTGCGCGTGTTCGCGGTCAAGAACTCCATCGCGAAGTGGATGCCGGGTAGCTCTCGCCCTGGAATCTTGAGATCGCGTGGCTGCGTTGCCCCCGTAGCGAGCAGCACGGCGTCGTGCTCGGCTTTGAGCTTCGCGGCGTCCACGTTCTTTCCGACGTCGGCGTTGGTCACGAACTTGATGCCCGACGCGCTCAGCAGGTCGATTCGGCGATTCACGACCTGTTTGTCGAGCTTCATGTTCGGAATGCCGTACATCAAGAGACCGCCGATGCGATCGGCGCGCTCGTACACCGTCACGCTGTGCCCGGCTTTGTTGAGCTGATCCGCGGCCGCGAGCCCCGCCGGCCCGGAGCCGACGATCGCGACGCGCTTGTCCGAGCGCGCGGCCGGCACCGTCGGCCGTCACCCAGCCCTCGGCGAACCCGCGGTCGATGATCGCGTTCTCGATGTTCTTGATCGTGACGGCCGGATCAGTGATGCCGAGCACGCAGGCGCCTTCGCACGGCGCGGGGCACGTGCGGCCGGTGAACTCCGGAAAGTTGTTCGTCTTGTGCAGGCGATCGAGGGCGTCGCGCCAGCGCCCCTGATACACCATGTCGTTCCACTCGGGGATCAGGTTGTCGATTGGGCAGCCGTTCTCCGATTGGCAGAACGGCACGCCGCAGTCCATGCAGCGCGCACCCTGATTGCGGAGGTTCTCCTCGATCGCCGGCGTGAAAATCTCGTGGAAGTCGCGAATGCGTTCTTTGGCGTCCCGATACGGGACGCTCTTCTTCGGATACTCCATGAAGCCGGTCGGCTTGCCCATGCGCTCGGCGCTCTTGGCCTATCTGGCGTGCGCCGCGAACGTGCCCGTGTCGTCGTCGCGAACGGTGGCTTCCATTTCCTCGTCGTGGCGCTTGCGCTCCGCGAGCACCCGCTTGTAGTCCGTCGGCATCACCTTCAGGAATTGCTGCAGCGACATCGGCCACTCGTCGAGAATCTTCGCCGCGACAGTGGAGCCCGTGTATTCTTTGTGCAGCTCGATCAACTCGCGCAGCTCGACGATGTCCTCGTCCTCCTCCACGGCCTCGAGGTCGACCGTGCCCATGTTGCACTTCGAAGCGAATTCCTTGCTCACGTCCCAAACATAGGCGATGCCGCCCGACATGCCGGCGGCGAAGTTCAGTCCCGTCGGGCCGAGGATGACCGCGCGCCCGCCGGTCATGTACTCGCAGCCGTGATCGCCGACGCCTTCGATGACGGCTTTCGCGCCGCTGTTGCGCACGCAGAAGCGCTCCGCCGAGCGTCCGCGGAAGAACGCGCGGCCGCTCGTCGCCCCGTAGAGCGCCACGTTGCCGATGATCACATTGTCCTCGGCCGTAAACGTGCTCTCGCGCGGCGGGTAAATGATCACCCTTCCGCCCGACAAGCCCTTGCCGACGTAGTCGTTGCTATCGCCTTCGAGCTCGAGCGTGATGCCCTTCGCCAAGAAGGCGCCGAAGCTTTGGCCCGCCGTGCCCTTGAATTTGAAGCGGATCGTGTCGTACGGCAACGCCTCCGCGCCCCACTTCTTCACGACCTCGTGGGAGAGCATGGCGCCGACAGTGCGGTTCGTGTTCACGATCTCGAGCTCCGCGCGGGTCTTCTTGCGCTGCTGAATCGACTTGCGCGCGAGCGCGATCAGGCGATTGTCGAGCGCTAGATTGAGCCCGTGATCCTGCTTCTTCGTGCAGTAGACCTCGGTCGAGTCGTGCGGCTTGACGGCCGGCACCAGAAGCGGCGTCAAGTCGAGCCCGTCCGCCTTCCAGTGGTTGATCGCGGCGCGCGGCTGCAGCACGTCGACGCGGCCGATCATGTCGACGAAACGGCGGAAGCCCAACGAGGCCATGATCTGCCGCGCGTCCTCGGCGACCATGAACAGATAGTTCACGACGTGCTCCGGCTGACCCGCGAATTTCTTTCTGAGCACCGGATCCTGCGTCGCGACGCCGACCGGACAGGTGTTCAAGTGACACTTGCGCATCATGATGCACCCGAGCGCGATCAGCGGCGCCGTCGAGAACCCCATCTCCTCGGCGCCGAGCAGCGCGGCGATCACGACGTCGCGGCCCGTCTTGAGCCCGCCGTCCGTCTGCAGCACCGCGCGGCTACGCAGATCGTTCATGACGAGCGTCTGATGCGTTTCGGCGATGCCGAGCTCCCACGGCAAGCCCGCGTGCTTGATGCTCGTGAGCGGCGATGCGCCGGTGCCGCCGGCATCGCCGGAGATCAGCACGTGATCCGCGTGCGCTTTCACGACCCCCGCGGCGATGGTGCCGACGCCGACTTCCGACACGAGCTTCACGCTGATGCGCGCCGACGGATTCGAGTTCTTGAGATCGTGGATCAGCTGCGCCAGATCCTCGATCGAGTAGATATCGTGATGCGGCGGCGGACTGATGAGCCCCACGCCTGGCGTCGAATGCCGAATGCGCGCGATGTAGTCGTCGACTTTCTTGCCGGGCAGCTCGCCGCCCTCGCCGGGCTTGGCTCCTTGCGCCATCTTGATCTGCAGCTCGTCCGCATTCGCGAGATACCAGATCGTGACGCCGAAGCGGCCCGAGGCGATCTGCTTGATCGCCGATCTGCGCGAATCGCCGGACGGCAGCGGAATGAACCGTGCGGGATCCTCGCCGCCTTCGCCCGTATTGCTCTTCCCGCCGATCCGGTTCATCGCAATCGCGAGCGTCTCGTGAGCCTCGGCCGACAGCGAGCCGAAGCTCATCGCGCCCGTGCAAAAGCGCTTCACGATCTCGCTTGCGGGCTCCACGTCGTCGATCGACACGGGCTTGCCGCCGACACCGGGCTTGAACTCGAGGAGCCCGCGCAAGGTCGAGGCTTCGCGCGCGTGCCGATTCACGTGCTCCGCGAACAATCGGTAGGCCTCGCCGTCGCCGCGTCGTGCGGCAACCTGCAATGCGAAGATCGCCTGAGGATCCCACGCGTGCACTTCGCCCGTGCTGCGCCAATGGAACTCGCCGGGATTCGGCAGAGAGGTCAGCCGGTCCTCTTCGCTTAGAGGGAAGCCGAGCTCGTGGCGGCGCAGGGCTTCCTGCTCGAGCACCTCGAAGCTCACGCCCTGCAAGCGGCTCACGCTGCCGCTGAAGCACAAGTCGATCACGTCCGAGCCCAAACCGACGGCCTCGAAGATCTGCGCACCCTTGTACGACTGCAGCGTCGAGATGCCCATCTTCGCCATCACCTTGAGCATCCCTTTGGCGACGGCGAGACGATAGGCGGACACGATCTCGGCATCGTCCTCCTCGAGGAAGCGCTCATCGCGCGCTTGCCAGAGAGCCTCGAACGCAAGGTACGGGTTGATGGCGTCCGCGCCGTAGCCGATGAGGAGGCAATGGTGATGAACTTCCCGCGCCTCGCCGGTCTCGAGCACGATGCCGATCCGAGTGCGTTTCGCGCGGCTGACCAAGTGATGGTGCACGGCCCCGCACGCGAGCAGCATGCTCACGGGTACGCGTTCCGGGCCGACGTTGCGATCGGAGAGCACGAGCATGCTGTAGCCATCGTCGATCGCACGCTCGGCTTCGTTGCAGATTCGCTCGATGGCCCGCACCAGGCCGCCTGCCGCATCGCCGCGCGCCGCTCCTGCGACGCGCGGCACTTCCGCCGTCCCTGGCGGTCGGCCGCGCGGGAACGTCGTGTCGATCGTTAGCGACTTCCAGCCGCGATGATCCATGCTCTTGATGCCGGCGAGCTCCTCGTTCGTGAGGATCGGATGCCGCAGCCTCAGGCGCTCGGCGTGCGCCGGCGTGGTCTCGAGGAGATTGCCTTCGGGACCGACGTAGCACTCGAGCGACATGATGACTTCTTCGCGGATCGAGTCGATCGGCGGATTCGTCACCTGCGCGAACAGCTGGCGGAAATAGTCGTACAGCATGCGCGGGTGGTCGGAGAGGCAAGCGAGCGTGCTGTCGTTGCCCATCGACCCGACTGGGTCGCGCAGCTCCTTCACCATCGGCTGCAGCATGAAGTGCATCGTCTCGATGGTGTAGCCGAAGGCCTGCATCCGTGCGAGCAGCGTGTCGCCGTCGAAGCGCCGCTCATGCGTTTGCGGCAGTAGATCGCGTAGCGCGATGCGCGCGGACTGCAGCCAGTCGGCGTACGGCCTGCGATTAGCGAACTCTTTCTTGAGCTCCTCGTCGGGCACGAGCCGGCCGCGCTCGAAGTCGATCAGGAACATCCGACCGGGCTCGAGCCGACCTTTCGCCTTCACGTTGGCCGGGTTGATCGGCACGACGCCGACCTCACTCGCCATGATCACGCGGTTGTCGTGGGTCAGGTAGTAGCGGCTGGGGCGCAAGCCGTTGCGGTCGAGCACGGCGCCGATGTACTTGCCGTCCGTGAACGCGATCGACGCCGGGCCGTCCCACGGCTCCATCAAGCACGAGTGGTATTCGTAGAACGCACGCTTGTTTTCCGGCATCAGGTCGTTCTTTTGCCAGGCCTCCGGAATCATCATCATCACGGATTCCTGGAGCGTGCGGCCCGTCATCAGCAAGAACTCGAGCACGTTGTCGAACACGCCGGAGTCCGAGCAGTCGGGCTCGACGATCGGAAACAGCTTCGAGAGCGAATCGCCGAAGAGCTCGCTCTTTACGACGCCCTGCCGCGCGCGCATCCAGTTTTCATTGCCGCGCAGAGTGTTGATCTCGCCGTTGTGGGACATGAAGCGGTTCGGCTGCGCACGGTCCCAGCTCGGGAATGTGTTCGTCGAGAAGCGCGAGTGAACCATCGCGAGATGGGTCGTGTAGTCCGGGTCGTTCAAGTCCGGGTAGAACACCATGAGCTGACCCGGCGTGAGCATGCCCTTATAGATGAGCACCTTGCTCGAGAGGCTGCAGACGTAGAACTGCTTCGCCTGCTTCAGCGTGGAGTCGCCGCGCAGCCTGTGGCTCGCTTGCTTGCGGATCAGATACAGCTTGCGCTCGAAGGCGTCGCCCTCGACGCCTGCGCCCGCAGCTATGAACAGCTGCTCGATCTGCGGCGCCGCCGCGCGCGCGCTGTCGCCCAAGTCCGCCTTGTCGGGGTCGGTGGGCACGAGGCGCCAACCGACGAGCGTCTGACCTTCCTGCGCGCAGAGCTCGGCGACAACGGCTTTGCAGCGCTGCCGTTCGGCAGCATCGGTCGGCAAGAACACGAGCCCGGCGGCGAATCGGCCGGCGGGCGGAAGCTCCGCGCCGAATTCGCGCTTCGCGATCTTTGCGAGGAACTCGCGCGGCAGCGCGGTAAGAATGCCGGCACCATCCCCGGTGTTCGCCTCCGCGCCGCGGGCACCTCGATGGTCCATGCGGCACAGCAGGTGATCCGCGTCGCGCAAGATCTGGTGGCTGCGCTCGCCCTTGATGTGAGCGACGAAGCCGACGCCGCAGCTATCGTGCTCGAACTCGGGCAGGTAGAGCCCGTGGGCCTCCGGCAACCCATGACCAGATGATGTGCTCATTCGTTGTCGTCCTTGCGCCGTGGCGAAGGCCATGATTTTCCCTAGCGGTAGCCTTTGGCTCCGCGGTTCTACATTATGTTGCAGAGGCAGTACGACGACGCCGGACGTTCAGCAAGTCGTTTCGGCCCTTCGTCTGCCGCGGAGGGGCCCCTTTTTTACCGACCTGAGCAGGCCAAAAGCCGTCTGAAACTATAAGAACGGCGTAAGTGCTCGTCAATCCAAGGGCTCCGGGCCGTAGGAGGCGATCCTCGTCGCTCAGTCGGATTCCCAGCGATACCCCATCCCATAGACGGTCTGGATACCCGCGAACTCGGGATCGATGGCCAAGAACTTGGCCCGGATTCTCTTGATCTGCGACGTCACGGTCGCGTCGTCGAGGACGGCGTTGGCGGCGGCCATGAGCTGCTCGCGGTTACGGACATGGCCCGGGTGTTGGGCGAGAGCGTGGACCACCCAGAACTCGGTCAACGTGAGCGGCACGGGTCGCTCCTTCCAATGCGCGGTCATCCGATCGCGGTCGAGCGTGAGGGAGCCTTGCTGCAGCCGCTCGGCGTCCGCGCCGGAGCGCAGCGCATCCATCCGGCGAAAGAGAGCAGCAACCCGGGCAAGCAGATGCTCGACGCTCGTGCGCTTGGTCAAGTAGTCGTCGGCGCCGAGCCGCAAGCCCGAAACGACGTCGAGCTCGCTTTCCCGCGCCGTCAAAAAGATGATCGGCAGCTGAGCGGAGCGCGAACGCAGCTCCCGGCAGAGCTCGAAGCCGCCTTCGACCTCGGCCCCGAGATTAATGTCGATGATGACGAGGTCCGGAAACCGATTCTCGAACGCGGCGAGAGCCTCCTTGCGGCTCGAGTAACCCGCGACTCGGTAGCCCTGGCGGCGCAAGCCCGCTAGGTAGTTGTCGCGAATTGCGACCTCGTCTTCTACGACGGCGACGAGTTTTCCGGCCATGCGCGAGTTTCCGGGGGTCAGCGCGCCGCTTGCGGCCTGCGCTGGGTCTGCTCGTCGCTCGCGACGCGCAGCAACGCTGCGATCGAGACGGCGTCCGTGATCTTGCCAGTCCGAACCCACTCCATCGTCTCGGCGAAAGGCAGCCGCTCGATCGCGAGCTGCTCGGTCTCGTCTGGCTGCGCGTTGCCCTGCTCGAGATCCTCCGCGAGGAACATCGAGCCGCGCTCATCGGTGACCGAGTTCGAGAGGTGCATGCTCATCAACAGTCGCCAACGGTGCGCCGTAAGGCCCGTCTCCTCTTTGAGCTCGCGCTGCGCCGCTCTCAATGGATCTTCCGTGAGCGGTGCACCGCCCTTCGGCAGCTCCCACGAGTACACCCCGAGCGTATAGCGGTATTGGCCTACGAGATAGACGTTTCGCTCGCGATCCATCGCGACGATCGCAACAGCCTGGTTCTTGAAGCAGATCTTGCCGTATTGCCCAGGGCGTCCGGCCGGATTGAGTACTTCGTGGTCCTCCACCCGGATCCACGGATTATCGTAAACCGTTCGTTTTGAAAGGGTTTTCCAGGGATTGTGAGCGGTCATCGGCAAGTCTTTTGCATGTTCCGGATGGTGATTATTCAGCGCCAAGTCACGCTTCGTTCAGCTTGGGCTTGGCATCATACCCGCCGCCTAGGAGAGGCGCTGTCAGTGAGGAGGGAACCACGTTATGCAAAATCGGGACATTTCGAAGCTGGGCGCGGCTGTGATCGGTGCCGTGCTCATAGTTTCCGCCTGTACGACCATCGACCCCTACACCCGGGAAGAGCAGACCGCGCGGGCCCAACGCCAAGCCGTGATCGGCGCGGCCGCCGGGGCGGCCGTCGGACTCATCACCGGCGACAGCTCGATGGAGCGCAAGAAACGCGCGTTGGTCGGGGCCGGGCTCGGTGCCTTGGCCGGAGCCGGCGTCGGCACCTATATGGATCGCCAAGAAGCGAAGCTGCGGGCGGAGCTCGATCGGACGGGCGTCAGCGTGACCCGGATCGGCGACAACATCACGTTGAACATGCCGGGCAACGTGACGTTTGCGACCAACAGCGCAGACTTGAACGCGGGCTTCTTTGATGTGCTGAATTCCGTGAGCATCGTCGTCAACGAGTTCGAGCAGACGGTGATAGAGATTGCGGGACACACCGACAGCACGGGCACCGACGCGTACAACCAGCAGCTGTCGGAACGCCGCGCGGCCGCCGTCAGCTCTTACTTGCGCACGCGTGAGGTCTTGGACGAGCGGATCATTACGGTCGGCATGGGCGAGGGTCGGCCGGTCGCGCCCAACGAAACCGTCGACGGCCGCCAGCAGAACCGGCGCGTCGAGCTCACGCTCGTACCGCTGACGTTGACTTGATCGGTAGGCTGCAAGGCCCAACGCCGCAAAACAAAAAACGAAGGGCGCGTCGAACGACGCGCCCTTCTTCATTTACGACCGCGTGGTCGCGCTATGCCGGGACCATCTGTGCCCTGAGCTTCGTGATCGCATTCGCCTCGATCTGGCGGATGCGCTCCGCGGAGACCTTGTACTCCGCGGCGAGCTCGTGCAGCGTCGCTTTCTGATCCGTGAGCCAGCGCCGCGCGAGGATGTCGCGGCTGCGGGCGTCGAGCTTGTCGAGCGCCGCGTCCAGGCGATCATTGGCGTCCGTGTCCCAATCGTCCTGCTCGATCGTCTGCGCGGGATCGGCGTTCGGGCTCGGCAGATACGCGACCGGGGCGAAATCCTCGTCGTCCTTGGGATCCGGATCGAACGAGACGTCGCGCCCACTCAAGCGCTGCTCCATCTCGGCGACTTCGCGAGTCGTGACGCCCAAGTCCTTGGCAACCGCCTCGGACTCCTCCTTGCTGAGCCAGCCCAAGTGCTTCTTGGCCTTGCGCAGGTTGAAGAACAGCTTGCGCTGAGCCTTCGTGGTTGCGACCTTCACGAGGCGCCAGTTCCGGATCACGAACTCATGGATCTCGGCCCGAATCCAGTGGACGGCGAACGATACGAGCCGCACACCGACCTCGGGGTCGAAGCGTTTTACGGCCTTCATGAGGCCGACGTTGCCCTCCTGGATGAGGTCGGAGAGCGGCAAGCCATAGCCGCCATACCCGCGAGCAACGTGAATCACGAAGCGCAGGTGCGCCAAAACCAGCTTTTTCGCAGCCCCGAGGTCGTTCTCGTCGCGTAGACGGATCGCGAGGGCGCGCTCTTCGTCCGCGCTCAGCACGGGAATCGAGTAGGCTGCTTGGATGTAGTGGTCGAGGCTGCCAAGGGGGCCGCTGAGCATGAGCTCAGCATCTCTTCGAGCTAAAGCAGTGGTCGCCATCGTCATCTAACCTCCCGCGTGCAATGTTAGCACTCGAGCCCTTAGAGTGCTAAGGCGCGGTCGAGTTCTTTGGCTCGCGTCACTTGGGCTCGATGGCCCGCAGGTGCCGGGCCGTGGCCAGGGCCGCCCCGGCCCAGCCCAATACGACCCCGCCGGCCACTAGAATCGCGGCGTCGCGTAGGGATAGCCCGGCCAAGCTGTAAGTGCTGCCATAGAGCTCGGCCAGGGCCCGGACCGGGGGCCCGATCAAAGCCAGGGTGATCGCGATCAACAAGGCCGCCGTCAATGCGCCGGCCAACCCGTAGCAGAAGCCCAAGTACAAGAACGGCCGGCGGATGAACGCGTCCGTGCCGCCGACGAGCTTCGTGACCTCGATTTCGACGCTGCGGCTGTTGATCTCGAGCCGGATGGTGTTGCCGATGACGATCGCCACCGCCAAGCCGAGCAGCACGGTGGCGATGTCGACGCCACGGCCGGCGAGCACGAGCAACCCGCGCAGGCGTGCGACCCAGGCCGTGTCGAGCTGAACGAGCTCAGCCTCGGGCAGGGCGTCAACCTCCGCGGCGATGCTTTCGACGTCGGCCGCAATGCCGCTCGCGGGCCGCACGACGAGCGTGTGCGGCAACGGGTTCTCCTCGAGCGCATCGAGCGCCTCGCCGAAGCCCGAGTGCGCGCGGAACTCCTCGAGCGCACGGGATCGCGAAATGAGCTCGACGCTCCCGACGTCCTCGCGCGCCTCGAGCTCACGCGCGAGCGCGGCCGCCCGTTCGTCGCTCACGTTCATCGCGAGATAGACGGTGAAATCCGCCGCGCTCTGCCACGAATCGCTGAGTGCATCCGCGTTCCTCACGAGCACTCGCAACCCCGCGGGCAACGCGAGCGCGATTGCGATCACGAGCACCGTCAGCGCGCTCGCGAACGGCTGCCGCGCCAACCGCCCGACGGCTCCGATCAGGTTCTGCAAGTGCAGCTCGAAATAGCGCCGCGTCGCTTTGAGCATTCGGGTCACGCGCGACGAGAGTCGGCTTCGATTCGGCCCGCCACGAGCTTCAGGCGCCGATGCGGCAGCGACTCGATGCGCTCCAGATCGTGCGTTGCAATCAGCAAGGTCACGCCCACCTCGTTGAAGCGTGCGAAGAGCTGCATGATCTCCAACGAAAGATCGGGGTCGAGGTTACCGGTGGGCTCGTCCGCGATGACCACCTCCGGCCGCCCGGCCACGGCACGGGCGATTCCGACGCGCTGCTGCTCGCCGGTGGACAAGGTCATCGGCGCGTGCGTTTCGCGGCCGAGGAGGCCCACGACGTCGAGTGACGCGCGCACGCGCTTCTCGACCTCGCGGCGAGTTGCGCCGGCGATCACGAGCGGCAGCGCGACGTTGTCGAACACCGTGCGGTCGTAAAGGAGCTTGTGGTCCTGAAATACGACGCCGAGCCGTTGACGAAATGCGGGAATCCGCCTGCGCGAGACGCGCGAGGTGTTCTGATTGTTGACGACCACGGTGCCGCGGGACGGGCGCTCGATCAGCGCGATCAGCTTGAGCAGCGTGCTCTTGCCGGCGCCCGAGGGCCCCGTGAGAAACGCGAGCTCGCCGCGCTCGAGCGCGAAGCTCACCCCGGAGAGCGCTTCGCGGCCGTTCGGGTAGCGCTTGTGGACGTTCTCGAAACGGATCAAGCCGCTTCTCCGATTAGCGCCTGAACGAAGTCGGCTGCGCGGAACTCGTCGAGATCCTCCAAGCTTTCGCCGACGGCCACGAGTCGAATCGGCACCCGCAGCTTGCGTGCGATCGAAAGCAGAATTCCGCCTTTCGCCGTGCCGTCGAGCTTCGTGATCGCAAGGCCCGTGACGCCCAACCGTTCGTGAAAGCGCAGCGCCTGCGCCAGCGCGTTTTGGCCCTGGCTCGCGTCGAGCACGAGCAGCACTTCGTGCGGCGCGGACGGATCGAACCGCGCGACGACACGCTTGATCTTCTCGAGCTCGTCCATGAGGCCCGCCGCCGTGTGCAAGCGGCCGGCCGTGTCTGCAATGACGACGTCGATATCGCGCGCGCGGGCCGCGACGAGCGCGTCGTGAACAACGGCCGCCGGGTCCGCGCCGGGCTGTTGTGCGACGACCGGAGTGCCGGCGCGCCTGCCCCACTCCTGCAGCTGCTCGACGGCGGCGGCGCGAAACGTATCCGCCGCGGCGAGCAGCACCGAATGACCGCTCGCCTTCAATCTGTGGCTGAGCTTGCCGACGGTGGTGGTCTTGCCCGTGCCGTTCACCCCCACGGCGAGGATCACGAATGGCCGATGTGCAGCCGAGATCGTGAGGGGTGCTTCAACCGTTTGCATGAGGCCGCGCGCGGTTTGCCGCAACAACTCCACGGCCGTGACACCCGGAGCGCGGCGTGCGCCGCTCTTCATCTCGTCAAGAAGCCACGAAGTAGCATCGACGCCGACGTCGGCCATCAAGAGACGGCTCTCGAGCTCTTCGACGAGCTCATCATCGAGCTCACGGCTACCGAGGGCGAGCAGGTCGGCTTTGAGCCACGCCGTGCCGCGGTTGACGCGCGCCTTCAGCTTCGCAAAGAAACCGCCCTCCTGCTCCTCAGCGGATTCCGCAACCATCAGCCCGAAAAGCTCCTGCACAAAACGTTCTGCTAGTGTTGCGCACATGGTAAGGCGCAGCAACTTAAGGCAAGCGCCGCGCGGCAGCGTGCGCATCATCGGCGGCGAATGGCGCAGCAGGAGACTCGCGATCCCAGATGGAACTTCCGTGCGGCCGACGCCCGATCGCGTCCGCGAAACCGTGTTCAATTGGCTGCGCGACTCGATCGTCGGTGCGCGGTGCTTGGATCTTTATGCCGGCACCGGCGCGCTCGGTTTCGAGGCGCTCTCGCGCGGCGCGGCGCAAGCGCATTTCATCGAGCGCGATCCGGTTCTGATCGCCGCGCTCTCCGCCCACGCTGCGGCGTTCGGCGTGTCGCCGCGGATCGTTCGTCAGGATTCCGAGTCATACCTCCGCGGCGCGGTAGCGGAGCGCTTCGACATCGTTTTCGTGGACCCGCCCTATGACGCGCCGTTGCCGCCGGTGCTGGATCTCTTGCCGCGCTGGCTCAAGGTGGGCGGCTTGATCTACGCGGAGCGCCCGCGCGCCGCGGGCCTGCCCGAGACCCAGCACGGCGACTGGTGGAGGCGCGCCACGGCCGGCGCCGTCGAGTACGGTCTGCTCAAGCTCCATTCGTCCGCGGCCATCGACATGACGGTCGCGTAGCAGCAACGCTACAATGCGCGCTGATCCTTACGCGGGCTGCTACCGCATTGAAAATCGGCGCAATGTACCCGGGCACTTTTGACCCGATCACCCGCGGACACGAGGAATTGGTGAGACGGTGCGTGCGCCTGTTCGATCGCGTGGTCGTCGCGATCGCGTCGAGTCCGCGGAAAGCCCCGCTGTTCTCCCTCGATGAGCGTGTTCAGCTCGCGCGCGAGGTTTTGCGCGATCTGCCCGAAGTATCGATCACCGGGTACGACGGGCTCACGGTGGATTTCGCCCGGCGGCACGGCCTCAAAGCCATCGTGCGCGGCTTGCGCGCGGTGTCCGACTTCGAATATGAGTTCCAGCTCGCGACGATGAACCGCCACCTCACCGACGCGGTTGAAACCGTGTTTCTCACGCCGACCGAACAGCACATGTTCATCTCCTCGAGTCTCGTGCGCGAGATCGCCGAGTTCGGCGGCAACATCGACGCATTCGTACATCCGCACGTCGGCGAGCGTTTGCGGGCGAAGCTCAGCGGCCGGTCGCGATGACGCCGAGCTTGCGGGGCGTCGCTGCGGACCGGCTCGCAGCGCTTTGTCTCAACCGGCGCTGCCTTGTGGCTCGCGGCGAGCTTGCTCTTGGTCGCGCGCTGCGGCTTCGCCGCAGATGCTCCGGTCACGGCGACGCAGCAGATGGTCGTGACCGCAAACCCGCACGCGTCCGAAGCGGGAATCCGAATCCTGCGCGCGGGCGGCAGCGCCGTGGATGCCGCGATCGCAATTCAACTCGTGTTGTCGCTCGTGGAGCCACAGTCCTCCGGTATCGGCGGCGGCGCGTTCATGCTCGTGTTCGATGCTCCCGACGAGGGCGACGGCGCCGCGGCGATCGTCGCCTACGAGGGACGCGAGACCGCGCCCGCGGCGGCGACTCCAGACATGTTCCTCGACGCGAACGGCAACCCCGAGGGCTTCGGCAGCGTGGGGTCCGGCGGATTGTCCGTCGGCGTGCCGGGGGCGATGCGCATGCTCGAGCTCGCGCATCGGCAGCACGGCCGGCTGCCCTGGGACGACCTATTCGCTCCCGCAATCGAGCTCGCTAGCCAAGGGTTCGCGATCTCGCCGCGCCTTCATTTTCTCCTCGACGGGTTCAAACGGTTCGCCCGCGCGGAGAAATTTCGCGCCCACTTCTACGACGAGAGCGGCGAGCCGCGGCCGACCGGATATCGGCTGATCAACGGGGAGTACGCGGCGACGTTGCGCACGCTCGCAGCCGAGGGCAGCGATGCCATGTACGAAGGCGCGCTCGCCGAGGCGATCGTCGCCGAGGTTCGCGGCAACTCCGTGCGCGCCGGCCGCATGACGCTCGACGATTTGCGCGGCTACGTTGCGCACGAAACGGCGCCGCTTTGCAGCATGTATCGCGAGTGGCGGGTCTGCGGCCCGCAGTTGCCGTCCTCGGGCGGCGTCACGGTGCAGCAGATTTTGGGGATCCTGCAGACGTTCGACCTTGCAGGGTCCCGCGACGATCCCGTCGCATCGATACACCTCGTCGCCGAGGCGAGCCGGCTCGCGTTCGCGGATCGTAATCTGTACCTCGCGGACCCGAGCTTCGTCACGGCTCCCGTCGAGGCCCTGTTGAGTCGGGTCTATTTGAACGACCGCGCGAGCTTGATCGCGCGCGATCGAGCGATGCAGAGCGTCGTGGCTGGTACGCCGACGCCGGGTGTTGCGTCGATCTTCGCACCGAGCGCCCTTCCGAAAGTGGCGGGGACGAGCCATTTTTCGATCGTCGACCGATGGGGCGATGCGGTGTCGATGACGACGAGCGTGCAGAGCACCTTCGGCAGCCAGCTCATGGTCGGAGGATTCCTTTTGAACAACGAGCTCACGGACTTCTCGTACACGCCTTCGGTCGGCGGGCGGCTCGTTGCGAATCGGATCGAAGGCGGCAAGCGGCCGCTCTCGAGCATGACGCCGAGCCTAGTCCTCGACGCCGAGGGCCGGTTGCGGATGGTCATCGGCTCGCCCGGCGGCACGCGCATCATCGGGTTCGTCGCGCAGGCGATCGTCGGCGTGCTCGATTGGGACCGGAACGTGCAGGAAGCCGTCGCGGCGCCGCACTTCATCGCCGAGGACGGGCCCCTCGAGCTCGAGGAAGGCACCGAGCTCGCGGGCCACGGCGAGGCGTTGCGCGCGCTGGGGCACCGGGTCGCGATGCGCAATCTGAACAGCGGTCTGCACGGCATTACGATCGACTACGCCGACGGCGGCAAGCGGCTCGCCGGCGGCGTCGATCCGCGGCGCGAGGGCGTCGCGATAGGCGACTGAGCCGAAGCGCGCTAGCGCTGACAGTTTCCGCAGTAGTAGGTGGCGCGCTGGCCGATCACCTGCCGCCGGATCGCAGCGCCGCAGCGCTCACACGGCAACCCGTATCGGTCATAGACCTTCAGCGACCCGCTGAAGTAACCCGGATTGCCGTCGCTGCCGACAAAATCGCGCAACGTCGTTCCGCCTACCTCGACGGCTTCGGTCAAGACGTCGCGAATCGCGCGCACGAGAGGTTCGAAGCGCGCACGCGCAATGCGGCCTGCCGCGCGGGACGGATGGATGGCCGCGCGAAACAGCGCCTCGTTTGCATAGATATTGCCGACGCCGACTACGACGCGGCCGTTCATCAAGTGCTGCTTGATCGCGACTTGGCGGCCGTGCGACGTTCCCCACAAATACTCCGGCGTGAAATCCTCGCCGAGCGGCTCGGGTCCCAAATCCTTGAGCAAGCGATGGCGCGCCGGCGTCGTCGTGAAGTGCATGCTGCCGAAGCGCCGCGGGTCGTTGAACCGCAACGTCGCGCCGCTGTCGAAGCGCACGTCAACATGATCGTGCACGCCGTACGCGATCGGCCGCGGCAGATAGCGCAGCGTTCCCGACATGCCTAGATGCACGAGAAGGGTGCCGCCGGCGGTTCCAAACAGCAGGTATTTGCCGCGCCGCGTCAAATCGTCGATGCGCCGACCGCGGAGCTTGGACGGTAGGTCCCGTGCGACGCGCCAGCGCAAGTTGCGCTGGCGCACTTCCACGGCGGCGATGGACTCGCCGACGACGTAGGGCAAAAGGCCGCGGCGCGTGGTCTCTACTTCGGGAAGCTCGGGCACGGGACAAGCTTACGCCGGGCCGCGCGCAGGCGTAAAAGGCGGTTCGGGCGGCGTCCGTGACGAACCGCACGGGTCGGTCGGGGCGGTTGGAGTAGGCTTCTTTGATAGACTATATTCCTTCGCGACTCAGTTCTTAGCACCACTACAAGGGACGGTAACCACGTGGACTTTTTGTACGAGCACTTCTACGGCGTCGCGAACTTGAGCTTCTGGGGCTACGTGGTCGTCACGCTGCTCTGGATGCACGCGACGATGATGGCCGTCACCTTGTACTACCACCGCGATCAGGCGCACCGCTCCGTCGATTTGCATCCCGCCGTCCGGCATCTCTGCCGGTTTTGGCTGTGGCTGAACACCGGCTCTTCGACGCGGGAGTGGGTGGCCGTGCATCGCAAGCACCACGCGTTCTGCGAGAAGGACGGCGATCCGCATAGTCCCCGGCTGTTCGGGCTCCAAAAAGTAGTGCTCGAAGGCGCCGAGCTCTATCGCGCGGCCGCGCGCGATGCCGCAACGCTCGAGAAGTATGCGAAAGGAACGCCGAACGATTGGTTGGAGAACAACCTCTACCATCACCCGAAGTGGAGCTATCTCGGTATCTTCTTCCTCGTGGTCGCCGATCTCGTGCTGTTCGGAGTGCCGGGCATCATCATGATCGCGCTGCAGCTGGTGAACATGCCGTTGCTCGCGGCCGGCATCATCAACGGCGTATGCCACGCGAAGGGGTACCGCAACTTCGAAACGGACGACGCCTCGACCAACTTGTGGCCGCTCGGTTTGCTCGTGGCCGGCGAGGAGCTTCACAACAACCACCATGCGTTTCCGACGTCGGCGCGCTTCTCGATGCGCCGTCACGAGGTGGACATGGGCTGGCTGCATTTGAAAGCGCTCGAGCTCGTCGGGCTCGCGAAAATACGGCGCGTCGCCACGCCGCCGGAGCTCGTCAACAAGACCGGCACGCTGGATCTCGACGAGCTGCGCGCCATCATCGTGAACCGCATGCACGTGCTGCGGCACTACACGCAGAGCGTCACGTTGCCGGTGTTGCGCCGCGACGTTGAAGGCCGCGGTGACAACGCGAATGCGATGGTCAGAGCGGCACGCAAGCTCCTGAGCTGGCAGCCGCACATGCTCGATGAGCTCTCCCGCAAGCGGCTTGCGGAGATCGCCGAGCGCCATCCGCGCTTCCAAACCGTGCTCCAGTTTCGCAAGGAGCTCGGGAGCCTGTGGGAAGGCGCGCACACGAGCAACGAGCGGCTGCTCGCGGACTTCCGCGAGTGGTGCACGCGCGCCGAGCAGAGCGGCATTTCCGGCCTGCAGGACTTCGTGGCTTACTTGAAGTCGTTTCGGGCGTTGCGGGAATCCGCGTTGGCCTAGAGCGGCAGGTCCGCCCTCAGATAGAAGAAACCCGCCTTGCGGCGGGTTTTTTCATTTGATCTTCGTCTCTTTGTACATCACGTGCTTGCGGATCGTGGGATCGTATTTCTTGATCTCCATTTTCTCCGGGTGCAAGCGACGGTTCTTGGTCGTCGTGTAATAGTGGCCCGTGCCTGCGGAGGACATCAGCCTGATTTTCTCGCGCATGATTTTCTCCTCGCCGTTACGTCTTACACGTGCACGCCGCGGGCGCGCAAGTCCTGCACGACCTGCTCGATGCCCTTCTTATCGATGATCCGCAGGCCCTGCCGAGAGATCTTGAGCGAGATGAAGCGCTTCTCCTTCTCTAGCCAGAACCGTTGCGTGTGCAAGTTCGGCAGGAAGCGGCGGCGCGTCTTGTTGTTCGCATGGGAAACGCTATTGCCGCTCATCGGCCGTTTCCCCGTAACCACGCACACTTTGGACATCGCCCTTTCCTTCGAAGCTTCGCAAGGGGCGGGGACTATACCGTTTCGCCCCGTGCCGCCGCAACGGGGTCAGGCTCGGGGTCAGGCACCGAGCCTGACCCCGATTTAGATCCAGCCGCGCTCGGCGAGCGAGACGTGGCCGCCGCGGCTCACGACGAGGTGATCGAGCAGGCGGATCTCCACGAGCGCAAGCGCCTTGGCGAGCTTCAGTGTGATGCTGCGGTCGGCCTCGCTCGGCTCGGATACGCCGGACGGGTGATTGTGCCCGAGGATTACGGCCGACGCGTTGTGCTGCAAGGCGCGCTTCACGACCTCGCGCGGATAGACCGTCGCACCGTCGATCGTGCCGCGAAAAAGCTCCTCGTAGCGGATCAGCCGATGCCGCGTGTCGAGGAACAAGCAGCAGAACACCTCGTGCGGCAGGTCGGTGAGGCGCGCCTTGAAGAACCGGGCCGCATCGAGCGGTGCGGTCAGGCTGCTGCGGGGATCGCTCGGCGCCTCGAGATACCGGCGCCCGAGCTCGAGGGCGGCCAATAGCCGCGCGATCCTCGCTGGACCGAGTCCGTGCTCGCGCCTGAGCTCCGCGGGCGTGCTCGACAGGAGCGCAGCGAGGCCACCCCGGCGCTCGAGTAGGCCGCGCGCGAGCTCCGCGGCGTTGCACCCGGGAAAGCCGGCACCGATGAGCACGGCGAGAAGCTCGCCGTCCGACAAGGCGCTTGGCCCGGTCGAGAGCAGGCGCTCGCGGGGCCGTTCCGATCGCGGCCAATCGTTCAAGCTCACCGGCCTTGCTCCGCAGCGATTACAACGACGGGATGGTGGCCTATCCGCCGCCGAGGACGCATGCGGGATTAGTCCCGAAGGACATGAGAAAAGACGAAATGGGTTGTGGAAAAGCCGCTCGCGGTAAGAGTAAGCTCGGGCCGCGGAGACGGTTAGATGGCGGCCAACGATCGATTCAGTTCACCCCGAGTTCTGCTCGGCGTCACGGGCGGTATTGCGGCGTACAAGAGTCCGGAGCTCGTTCGGCGGCTTGCCGAGCGCGGCTGCGAAGTACAGGTCGTGATGAGCGCCGGCGCTAAGCATTTCGTCTCACCGATCACCTTCCAGGCCGTGTCCGGCCGCCGCGTTCGCGACGATTTGTGGGATCAGGCCGCCGAGGCTGCGATGGGTCACATCGAGCTTGCGCGCTGGGCGAACCTCGTAATCGTCGCGCCCAGCACCGCACACTTCATGGGGCTTCTCGCGGCTGGGCTCGCACCCGACCTGCTGACCACCGTGTGCCTCGCGACCACTGCGCCGGTGGTGCTCGCGCCCGCGATGAACCAAGCGATGTGGGTGAACGCGGCGGTGCAAGCCAACCGCGCCGTGCTCGAGTCGCGAGGCGTGCGCTTCTTGGGTCCGGCTGCAGGGGACCAAGCGTGCGGCGAAACCGGTCCCGGTCGAATGCTCGAGCCCGGCGACATTGCGGCCGCGCTGCTCGAGATGCCCGGGCGGCTGCGCCTGCAAACGCTCGCCGGGATGAAGGTCGTGATCACCGCCGGCCCGACGCGTGAGCCAATCGATCCCGTTCGCTACATCACGAATCGCAGCTCGGGCAAGATGGGCTTCGCGCTGGCGGCCGCGGCGAGCGAGGCCGGAGCAAAGGTCGTGCTCGTGAGCGGTCCCGTGACTCTCGGCACTCCGGCGGGTGTGCGGCGGGTCGATGTCGAGACCGCCGAAGAGATGTACAACGCGGTGCACGCCGAGATCGCGGGCACCGACCTGTTCATCGCGTGCGCGGCCGTCTCCGATTATCGGCCGCAGGCTGCGTCCCGCCAGAAGCTCAAACGCAACGCCGAGGCGATCGAGCTGCCGCTCGTGCGCTCCCCGGACACACTCGCAAGCGTTGCGGCGCTGTCGAAGCCGCCGTTCACCGTCGGGTTTGCGGCGGAGACGCAGGATGTCGCGACACACGCTCGCGAGAAGCTCGACAAGAAGCGCCTCGATATGATCGCAGCGAATCAGGTCGGGCCCGATTGCGGGTTCGATCGCGAGACGAATACGTTGGCCGTGTTTTGGCGCGGCGGCGAGCGCACGCTCGGTGAGAACTCGAAACCGGTGCTCGCCCGGCAGCTCATCGAGCTGATTGCCGAGCGCTATCGCGCAACGCGCCGCGAGCCGCGTGCCTCGACCGTCGCGGTTTGACGCATTCTTCGCGAATGGCCGAAACCCGCCGCATCGAGCTCAAGATCCTGAACCAACGCGTCGGCAAAGATTTGCCGCTACCGAAGCACGCGACGGCGGGCTCCGCCGGTCTCGACCTGCGTGCGTGCCTCGAGGCGCCGCTACAGCTCGACCCCGGTGGGTGCGCGTTGATCCCGACCGGCATCGCTATCCACATCGCGGATCCCGGTTTGGCGGCGATGATCATTCCGCGCTCGGGGCTCGGTCACAAGCACGGCATCGTGCTCGGCAACTTGGTCGGGCTCATCGATTCCGACTATCAGGGCGAGCTCATGATCTCGTGCTGGAACAGGGGCACCGACTCGTTCCGCATCGAGCCCGGCGAACGCATCGCTCAGCTCATAGTGGTTCCGGTCGTGCAGGTGCACTTCGACGTGGTCGAAGCGTTCGGCAACAGCGACCGCGGCACGGGAGGGTTCGGCCATACAGGCCGAAGCTGATATCGAGATTGGCGCGGGGCGGCTCAGCCGCCCTTGAGCTCTCTGAATCGCGAGATATCGCGTTCGAATGATTCTCTCAGCACTTCCTGGTCGGAGCGCGTGCGCGATAGCGTCTGCTCGTACAGGTTGATCGACGCCGTCGTTCGCGAGAGGTCAACCGCGAGATTCTCGGGAACCTGCGGCGCATTCGGGTCAGACGTGTACGGCTTGTAGTTGCTGGCTTCTTCTTGCAGCGTCAACAGACGTTTGCGCAGGTTCGCAAGATACAGCTCGGTGACTTTGATCTGCGACTCGAGCAGCTCCAAACGGCGGTCACGTAGGTCCTCGATATCGTCGACCGAGAGATACGTCTCGAGCAGCATGTTGTCGCGGCGTGCCGCGTCCGCTTTGTCTCGCTGCTCGGCTTCCGCCAGAGCGGCGAGGCGCGCGATCTGGGCACGCTCCTCTTCGGTGATCTGGCCCTCTTCGAAGCCGACCCTGACACCTTGCTCGTTCAATATGTCGCGGTCGCGATTCGCGAGCTCCGGCGGAATACTGTCGCTGTACTGCACGACGCCGTTCGCGTCGGTGTAACGATAAAGCTTCGGCTGCTGCCGGGGCTGGGCAAACCCGCTCGCCGGCAGTGACAGCGCGGCGATCGCAACGAGGATCAGGCGCTTGCTGTGGTCCACTTATGTAAAACCTGCGACCGAGTTCGGAACCTACATATACCAAAAAACGCCCGGAGAAAAGCTTAACAGTGCCCGTTTTTCGTTAAGTCGCAGACGAAATCAACCTTCGAGAAGCGCTCCGTAGCGATTCCGGTAGGCGCGCATCGCGGGCAGATGTGCCGCGAAGTCATCGTCTTCCTCGAGATGGTCGATGAGATCCGTCAGCGACACGATGCTGTGGATCGGCACTTGCAGCTCGTTCTCGAGCTGCCGAACCGCAGAGATCCTGCTTTTCGGTCCCACCTCCTCGCGATCGAGGGCTACCAGAACGCCTGCGGGCGTAGCGCCGGCGGCACGGATGAAGTCCAACACTTCGCGAATTGCCGTTCCGGCGGTGATGACGTCGTCGAGAATCAACACGCGCCCCGCAAGCGGTGCACCGATGATGCTGCCGCCCTCGCCGTGTGCTTTCGCCTCCTTGCGATTGAAGGCAAACGGATAATCCTGATCGTGGTGCTCTACCAAAGCTGCGGCTGCCAGCACTACGAGAGGAATGCCCTTATAGGCCGGGCCGAACAGCATGTCGAACTCGATGTCGAGTGCCGCAACGGCGGATGCGTAGCAGCGGCCGACCTTGGCCGCCGCGTAGCCGCTATTGAATAAACCGGAGTTGAAGAAGTACGGGCTCACGCGTCCCGATTTCAAAGTGAACTCGCCGAAGCGCAGAACACCTAGCTCCAACGCCAGCTCGAGGAATTCGGTCTTGTACGCTTTCATTCTACTTGGAGGAAGGAGCGCCCTTGTATGATAGCAGCGCCGCGATTCTCAGCGCGCAGTTTTTTGCTTCTCACTTTTGAGAATAACGAGCTTCAACGCCAACGGATTACGCTCCGCAGCGCGCAAGGGCTTCTTCCGCTGGTTCGCGCGGCAGAAGGCCGACGTGCTTTGCGTGCAAGAGATCAAGGCTCGGGAAGAGCTGCTCACCGATCGCGCGTTCACGGTGCGCGGCTTTCAACGCCACATTTTTCCGGCGCATCGCGCCGGCTACAGCGGCGTTGCGATCTATTCGCGCGTGGCGCCGCGCAAAGTGGTGCCCGGGCTCGGCGTCGAGGAGTTCGATGCAGAAGGGCGTTATCTCGAGGCCCATTTCGATTCCCTCGTCGTGGTGAGCACTTACTTTCCCTCGGGCTCGTCGGGCCCCGCACGACAGGAGGCGAAGTTCCGCTTCCTCGCCGCGTTCGAGCGGCGTTTAACGGAGCTCGCACGCCACGGTGTGCCGTATGTGTTCTGCGGCGACTTCAACATCGCCCACAAGCAAATCGATCTCAAGAACTGGCGAGCGAATCGGAACTACCCTGGCTTCACGCCGGAGGAGCGCGCCTGGATGGACCTGCTGCTCGGGCAGTACGGCTTCGTCGACGCGTTCCGAGTGGTGAACCAGGAGCCCGATCAGTACACGTGGTGGTCGAATCGCGGCCGCGCATGGGAGAAGAACGTCGGGTGGCGCATCGACTATCAGGTCGTGAGCCCCGCGTTGGCCGCGGCGGTGCGCAGGGTCGCTGTCTACAAGCGCAATCGGTTCTCCGATCACGCGCCGCTCACGATCGACTACGACTGGGAGCTTTGAAGAGCCGGCGCTTCGTCGGCTCGCGCAGATCCTTGCGCGGTGTTCTCACCGAACCAATAACGCACGAGCGGCAGCAGCAGCAGGCCAGGAATCGCGAGCAGCGCGCAGACGATGTAGAACTGCGGCCAGCCGAGCCCCGCCGCCATGAATCCGCTGGGGGCCGACAGCAACGAGCGCGGCACCGTGGCGAGCGTCGAGAGCAGCGCGAACTGAGTAGCCGTGAATTGGCGGTTCGTGATTGCCGCCATGAACGCGATCAGCGCCGCTGTGCCCATGCCGACGGTGAAGTTCTCGAAAGCGATGACGGTCGCGAGCCACACCCGGTCGTAGCCGGCGAGGGCGAGGAGCACGAAACAGGCCGTTGACAGTGCTTGCAGCACACCGATGACCCACATCGACCGATACAGTCCCATTCGTAGGCCCAACGCTCCGCCAACGAACACGCCGAATAGCAGCGCACTGGTCCCGACGACTTTGGCGATCGCGCCGATCTCCGTATTCGAGAACCCGAGCTGCAGATAAAAAGGTATCGCCATGTGATTGGCGAGATTGTCGCCGAGCTTGTAGAGCACGATGAAGGCGAGCACTAGCAGCGCTTTCTTGACGTTGCGCCGCGCGAAGAACTCGGTCAACGGCCCGATGAAAGATTCGCTGAGCGTGCGCGGCTGGCGCTTGCCAACGTCAGGCTCCGGCGCGACGAACGTGATGATGACGCAAGCCCCCATGACCGCGGCCATGAGGAAATAGACGGCTTGAAAACCGATGATGTCGGCCAAGATCAACCCACCCGCCGACGCGAGCAACATGCCGAGGCGGTAGCCGTACGTGTAGAACGAAGCCCCGATACCCTGCTCATCGTCGGCGAGCGATTCGACTCGATACGCGTCGATGACGATATCCTGAGTCGCGGAGAAGAAGGTCACGAAGTAGCTCGCGATCACGACGCCCCAGATATTGGTGCCCGGATCCTGCATCCCGAGCATGGCGATGCTCGCGGCAAGCGCGATCTGCGACAGCAGCAGCCAGCCGCGCCGTCGTCCGAGTGCAAGCACTTTGTAGCGATCGACGAGCGGCGCCCAAAGAAACTTGATGCTATAGGGAAAGCCGACGAGACCGAGCAGGCCGATCGTCTGCAAGCTCACGCCTTCCGCGGAGAGCCACGCCTGCAGCATGGTCAGCGTCAGCATCAGCGGCAGCCCGCCAGCAAACCCCATGAGCGCGGCGAGCCACAGCCGTCCGCTCACGAACACTTGCCAGGTCATGGATCGGCTTACCGGCATGTCCTTTTATAGTACAAATCGACCACGTCGTGCCCGAGGCGCCGGCCGCGCCGCTCGAACTTGGTCGGCGGCCGAAAACCGAGCGGAGTGTCGCACAAATCGATCCCCGAGGCCGGCGCGAAGTCTCGATTTGCGTCGAGAATCGTCCGGCTATGCATGTCGTAGTCGGCCCAGTCGGTGGCCAGGTGGAATAGGCCCCCGTCCTTCAGCACGCGCGCAACGTCGGTCATGAACGGCGGTTGCACGAGCCGCCGTTTGTGGTGGCGTTTCTTCGGCCACGGGTCCGGGAAGAACAGGTTCACGCCGTCGAGGCAGGCATCCGGCAGCGCGTCGCGCACGATGTCAGCCGCATCGCGGGCGATGACGCGCACGTTGGTCAGTTGCGCCTTCTCGAGTAGCAGCAGCAAATGCCCGATGCCGGGCTCGTGCACTTCGACTCCGAGGAAGTCGAGCGCCGGAAAATTGGCAGCACTCGTGACGAGCGCCTCGCCGTCGCCGAAGCCAATGTCGAGGAGAACCGGGGCGGCGCGGCCGAAGATGGAGACCAAGTCGAGGCGCTCGCTGCCGGGCTCGATGCCGAAGCGCGGGAAGATCTGCGCAAGCGCGCGCTTCTGCGCCTCGGTCGTGCGGCCGGGACGTTTGACGAAGCTGCGAACCTTGCGTAGATGAACCGCGGGCATCGCGGCATTCTAGAATGCTCGCATCACCAACGGGGGTCCGCGATGAAGGAAATCTGGACGGCGATCGGCACGTGCGCGCTCGCCGTCGCAAGTATCGACGCGCCGGCGCAGCCGGCCGCCACCGAGACGCTTCGGCCGCTGCTCTGGCAGCCCGGCATGACGCGCTCGGAGGTCGGCGAGATCAACGTCTTTCGCCGCTTTTCCTCCGAGCGCAGCGACAGGATGACCGAGTTCTACGGCTACGTGCTCGGACTCACCGCGCTGCCCCCGTCCGAGCCGGGCGGCGGTGCGATGATCCGCTATCCGGTCGGCGATTCGGAGGTGAAGCTGTTCCCGAGCCCGCCGAGCGCGGCGAACGACGCGCCCGTCGGCGACGTGATCGGTGTGCGGCTGCTCACCTTCTTTTACGACGACGAGGCTGCCGTGCTCACGCGTTTCCGCTCCCGCGGATTTGCTGCGCCGGTGTTCGAAGGGCCGCCGCGCGGCATGCGCTCGGCGCTCGCGCAGGATCCGGACGGCGAATGGGTCGAGCTCGTGGTCTCGCCCGGCATGTTGCGCGAGGACCTCGACAGATTCGAGATCGGCATCGTCGTCTCGGACATTGAAAGCAGCCGCGCGTTCTATCGCGATATGGTAGGACTCGAGGAGTTGCGGCCCGAGGAGGACCCCGCTGTCGGCGCGACGAAATACGTTTTCCGTCACGGGACAACCACGATCAATCTCTACAGCTTCCGTCCCGATTCGCCGAAAGACCTCGAAACCGCCGGCATGCAGTACATCGTCTGGAACGTCGCGGCCGTCGACGAGGTGGCGAGAGCGCGCGGTGCGACGATCGACCGGCCGCTGTCGGAACCCGGGCAGATGCGCACGATCTGGCTTCAGGATCCGGACGGCGTGAGCAATTATTTCGCGGAGTTTGCGGGCAACGACAACACGCCGCCGCCTCGGTGACGCTCATCTCACGACTGCCGCTGTTTGCACGGGCAAGCGAAGACGGTGGAACAAGCGCTGGAAACGCGGTTGTGCGGCCAGCTCCTCGAGACAGGGCGAAATAAGACACGCTACGTTCGCGAAGGGTCCGCTCACTTGGATGAGAGCCTCTAACTGGTCGGCTACGTTGTCCCAGTCCTTGAGGCCGGAGTAAATCAGCATGGGACACATAGGGTCTACGTACTGGCGAGAGCCTCGCTCCGCCAGCTCGTCGAGCAGTAGCTTCGCTTCACTGGTCCGGCCGGCGGCCGCATAGGCATATCCCAGCATGCCGACCGCTATGGATCCGCGATTCGTAATTTCAACGAGCCGGGAACAAGCCTCGACACCGCCGTCATGGTCGCCAATCTGACACGACGCAAGGCCCAACGCATAGAGCGCAATAGCGAAGCCCGGATACATTTCGAGGGCCTGTCGCGCCAACTCCACCGATCGATCGTAACGGCGGCATGTGTACATGGACACGGCTCCGATGCCGCAGACAATAGGCGATAGCGGATCGATCGCGATGGCCTTTTCCGTGCCGCGGATGGATTCCTCGAAACGCTGCCTCGCGCCCAAGAAATTGGCGTGCTGAACAATGGCGACGGAGGACTGTGGGTGAAGCGCCATTGCCTTCTCGAAGTAGGGCTCTGCCTCGAACCAATCCTCCGTAAACCAATGCTTGTACAAGGCCATCGAGAACTGTGCTTCGGCGAGCATCGGATCGAGCTCGAGAGCGCGCATCGCCGCGCGCTCGGCGCGTTCCTTCGCTTCCGCGGCGCCGACATAGCCCCACGGGCCGCATCACGGAATACGAGTCCGCGAGCCCGGCGTGCGCGAGCGCATAGTCCGGATCCATCGAGATGGCTTTCATGAAGCAGTTGATTCCGGCACGCAATGACGACTCGGTCCGCTGATACCAAAAGTGCCGACCGCGGAGGTAGACCTCGAAAGCCTCGGGATTCTCCGTGTGACGGCGAGTGGCTCGTGACTGGTTGCGCAGACGCGGCTCCAGCTTCTCGACGACCGATTGCGTGATCTCGTCCTGGATCGCGAACACGTCCGCGAGCTCTCGGTCGTACCGTTCCGACCACAGGTGATACCCGTCTGCTACGTTGATCAGCTGGACCGTAACGCGAAGTCTTGTCCCATGACGGCGGACGCTGCCTTCGAGGACGGTATCGACTTCAACTGCTTGCCGACGTCGCGGACATCCAAGCTGTGCGCGCGGAAGCGAAACGTGGAGCTTCGGGAGGCGACCCGCAATCCGGGCAAGTGAGCCAGGGCGTTGATCAACTCCTCCGCCAGGCCATCGCTGAAATACTCTTGGTCGCTCGTAGCGCTGAGATTCGCGAATGGCAGGACCGCGATCGATTTCTCCGTGTGTTCTCCCGCCTGTGCGTGAACGTTTCCTACTGACGACTCGAGCGAGAATTGAAGATCCGCGGCCGACTGAAAGCGTTTTGCCGGATCCTTTTCCAGACACCGCGCCACGATGCGGTGGAGCCCACTCGCACCGCTCGTCGTCGAATCGGCGATCGGCGCAGGATTTTTTTCCAGGATGGCGCACAGGGTGTCCGCGTCCGAGTTCCCGTGGAACGCACGGCGGCCGGTCAGGGCTTCGTAGAGAACGGCGCCGAGCGCGAAGATATCCGTGCGTCCGTCAACGCTCACTCCGCGGACTTGCTCGGGTGACATGTACCCTGCGGTTCCGAGCCACTATCCCGGCGTTGGTCAACAAAGCGGACGTGTCGCCTTGCCGGGTAGAGCCGGCCGCGTCGCTCACTTTCGCGAGGCCGAAATCCAAGATCTTCACGGCGCCAGCGCGCGTCAAGAAGATGTTCTCCGGTTTCAGATCGCGATGAACGATGCCGCGCGAATGCGCTGCAAATAACGCGGACGCAACTTGAATCAATACGCCGACTGCCGAATCCGGGCTCATCTTGCCGCTCTTGAGCCGCGCTCGCAGCGTCTCGCCATCGAGCAACTCGGTAACCACGTACGGGATGCGATCCTGTACACCGACGTCATGAACCACCAAGACGTTCGGGTGCGACAGCGCAGCCGCGGCGCGCGCCTCCTGCTCGAAGCGTCTCAGTCTCTCGCGATCGCCGGCGAATTCCTCCGGCAGAACCTTCACCGCCACGTCACGACCCAGGCGAGTGTCCCTGGCGCGATAGACTTCACCCATGCCGCCCGAACCGAGCGCGTGCACGACCTCGTACGGTCCGAGATGCATCCCGGGTTTGAGCGTCATCGATTTGTCCTGCAATGGCCGGCGACGCCAGCGTTCGGTATCACGCGCCGAGGAGCAACGGCTTAGATGTCGAGCGGCTCGGTGCTGTCGCCGATGCTTTCGACGCGCGCTCCGAGCTTGTGCAGCATGGCGAGCAGCAAGTTCGCCATCGGCGTGTGCGGCGCGTACTCGAGGTGCCGCCCGCCCTGCAGTTGACCCGACGCCCCGCCCGCCAAGAGCACCGGCAACGGATCGAAGTTGTGCTCGTTGCCGTCGCTCAGGCTCGAGCCGTAGAGAATCATCGAATGATCGAGCAGCGTCCCGTCGCCGTCGTCTGTGTTTCTGAGCTTCTCGAGAAAATACGTCAGCGTCTTCACGTGATAGCGGTTGATCACGGCGAACTGATCCATGTTCTTGCGCTCGTTCGAGTGGTGCGACGCGTTGTGGAAGCCTTCGCGCACGCCGCTGCCGGGATAAAACGCATTGCTGTTCTCCCGCGCGAGCATCAACGTGGAGATCCGCGTTATCTCCGATCGATACGCGAGCACCTGCAGATCGAACATCAGGTTCAGATGCTCCTCGAAATTCTCGGGCACGCCGACCGGAGCATCGGGCAGCACGATCCCGCTTGAGAGCTGTTTGTCGACTTGCGCGACCCGCCGCTCGATCTCGCGCACTTCGTCGAGATATTGACTCAACCTCACGCGGTCCGCTGCCGGGAGGCCTAGCCCGAGCGAGCCGACCTGCTCCCGCACGGAGTCGAGCAAGCTCGCGGCCTGCTCTCGCCGCTCGCGGCGTTGCGCGTCCGTGCTGCCGTCGCCGAACAGCCGCTCGAAGACGATCTGCGGGTTGTTCTCCATCGGCAGCGGCACGGTCGGGGATTTCCACGCGAGCGTGTTGCGGTAGGCACAGGTGAAATCCCTATCGCAGTTGAGTCCGAGCTCCTCGAGCGAAAGCTCGATCGAGGGCAGAGGCGTGTCCTGACCGACATGCGCAGCTGCGACCTGATCCACCGTCGCACCGAGGAATGCCTGGTCGCCTTTGACCGGATGCGCGCCCGACAGGAACACGGCCGCCGCGCGCACGTGGTTCTCGGCGCCGCCCGTGTCCTCTCCTTCCCACGGCGCCACTTGCGCATGCGCAAGATTGCTGACGACGCAGAGCTGATCGCGAAACGGCGCGAGCGGCTGCAGGATCTCGGAGAGCTCGAAGTCCTTGCCCGCCTTCGCCGGCGTCCACTTGTCCATCGTCGCGCCGTGCGGGATGTAGATGCAGCCCAAACGGCTCTTCGGCCGGGCTGCGGTCTGAGCGAGCGCGGTACTCGCGGGAATCATCGAGTCCAGCAACGGCAACGCGAGGGCGGCGCCGGCACCGCGAAGCAGCGTGCGGCGCGACAAATGTTTCTTCGTGATGAACATGACGGTTCCTAGCGCACGCTCGCTTGCTGTGGCAGCGGCGCGGGCTGCTTCATCTTCATTTGAAACGGCACGCTGTTCGCGATGCCGAGGACGAGCGCGGAGAAGCGGTAGTCGGCCGCGGCCGCCTCGCGAACGATTGCGCGCACGACAGGCATGTCGTAGTGCTCGACCGACCTGCCGAGCGCATACGTCAGAAGCTTCTTCGTTGCGGTGATCGCAAACATGTCTCGATGCTCGAGCAGCGCGCGCCTCAAGCTGGCCGGACCGTCGACGGCGGTGCCGTCTATGAGCCGGCCCTGCGCGTCGATTGGCTCTTGGCCGTCAGCATCTCGCCACTTCCCGATCAAGTCAAAGTTTTCGAGCGCAAAACCGAGCGGATCCATGATGTTATGGCATGCGGCGCAGCCCGGCTCCGCCATGTGCCGCTCGAGCCGCTCGCGCATCGAGGAGCTATCTGCAGTCGGTGCCGCAGTCTCGTCGAGGTTCGTCTCCACCTCCTCGGGCGGCGGCGGAACCGGCGTGCCCAGGACGTTCTCGAGCACCCATTGGCCGCGCTTCACCGGGGACGTGCGGTTCGGCGCCGAGGTCACCGTCAGAATGCTGCCGTGACCGAGCAGCCCTCGGCGAGATTCGTCCGGCAGCGCAACGCGCCGGAACCTGCTGCCGCGGATATTCGGGATGCCGTAGTGCCGCGCGAGGCGCTCGTCCACGAACGTGTAGTCCGCATCGAGCAGATCGACGATGCTGCGGTCTTCGCGCAAAACGCTCTCGAACAACAGCTTCGTCTCGCGCTGCATTGCCGAGCGTAGGTTGCCGTCGAACTCGTTCGTCGCCGGGCTCACGGTCTCGAGCTGCCGGAGCGATAGCCACTGACCGGCGAAGTTGTCGACGAGGGCATCGGCACGCGGATCTGCGAGCATGCGGCGCACTTGCCGCTCGAGCTCGCCCTCACGCCCAAGCTCGCCTGCCGCGGCGACTCGCATGAGCTCGTCGTCGGGAATGCTGCTCCACAGGAAGAACGACAGCCGCGACGCGATCTCAAGATCGCTTAGGCGGTAGACGGCGCCGTCGGAGCAGGCCCTCGGGCTCTTCCTCGAAGCGATAGATGAACTGCGGATCCACGAGCGCGCGCGCGAGCGCCGCTTGAATCCCGGCCTCGAAATCCCGCCGCGCGCGGCCTTCGTCGTAGAACGCGAGCAACGTCTCGAGCGAGGGGTCGGACGCTTCGACGGGCCGGCGGAACGCCCGGCTCGCGAGTGTGCGCAAAATCTCTTCGCGCGCACGAGCGCTCCTCCGTCGGGCGCGCGAGGGCGTGCACACGAAGATGCGGCGGCGGCTCGGCGTGTCGCCGAGGCCGCGCGGGTTCAGCGGCCCGATGATCGAGAGGTTTTGCACGCCCGGACTCGCCGCGTGCACGGAGTGGAGGTCGTCGACGCCCTGCGCGTTGCGCTTGCGGACGACCGCGGCGCCCAAAACTTGCGGTCCTGCCGGGATCGAAAGCACGAAGCCGCGGGGGCCGCCCCGGCCGATCAGGCTCATTCGCTCGCCGTTCAATGTGAGCTCGATCTCCTCGTCGCCGCCGACGGTCTGAGGCCGAAGCCGCCGTTGGCACGAGCGACTCGGATCTCGTACTCGGCGTCGAGCGGAAATACGTGGTGTACGAGCATGCCGCCGCGCGTGCCGAGCGGTTGCCCGTCCAAATGCACGCCCTGATCGAGGCCGCGCGGCGCGCGATACGTGGTGATCCCGGGGCTCGCGCCCGGATCGCCGACGGCGAGGCGGCTGATCTTGCTTGCCGCCGTCACGTAGGCGGCAAGCAAAGCGGGGGAGACGGCGAGCGCGTTGGCAATGTTGTCGAAGCCCTCGCTGGAATCGTCGCCGGGCAAAAGCGCGGTCGGATCGATCTTGAGATCGAGCAGGTCGCGAACCGCGTTCGCGTACTCCACGCGGTTCAACCGATGCAGCGATGGCGCACCGGGATTTGGCGCGGCCAGCGCGGCACCGTCGAGCGTCGTCTCGAGCCACGTCACGAACGATGCTATCGCGTGTCAGCGGGCCGCGGCTCCCCGGGCGGCGGCATCAAGTGGCCGCGCAACTTCAGGATCGCGGCCTCCCAGATTTCGGCGTTTTCGTGGATCGCGTCGGGTGTGAGCGTGTCGAACGCGACGTCTCCCGCAAGCTCGGTCGCGTTGTGGCAGCCGACGCAGTACTCGTCGAGCAGTGCCCACTGCTGCTCCGGGGTCGGCGATCGATGCATCCACGCGTAGTAGGCGCCGGCCGCGAGCCGCAATCGAAAGCGCGGCGCCGGCGAGCGCTCTACCGCGCATCGGCCGCGGCGCTCTGCGGCGATTCGGACATGAGGTCTTCGAGGAGCTCAATCGTCGCGGGCTTGCGTTCTGCACCCACGGCCGCGAGGAACACGCCTTCGGCCCAGCGCAGCGCGTCGCGGCCCTCCTTGTCCACCACGTCGAGCCGCGCGCCGTGATCGACGAGCACGCGGATGATCTCGTTCGATCCGCGGTTCGCGGCGCCGAGAAGCGCCGTGAGGCCCATCGAATTGGTCGCGTTGACGTCCGCGCCGAGCGTCAGGCACAGCTGCACGGCTTGCAGCTGCGCCTCCTTGGATTCGGTGTACGTCTGGGCGACGACCCAGTTCACGCCGGCTGCGGCCATCAGCGGCGTGGTGCCGGCGAGCGTCGCCAAGTTCGGGTCCGCGCCGTGCGCGAGCAGTAGCTGCATCGCGGCCGTGTCGGCCGACAAGGCTGCGCGCAGGAACGGTGTCTGTCCCGTGAAATCGACCCACGAGACATCGCCGAGCGAGTAGAGCCAGCGGCGGCTCGGCGGCACCTCGCGCGTACGCGCATTCACGTTCGCGCCGCGCGCCAGCAGCTGCTCGATCATCTCAAGGATCGGCGCGCGATCGACGCCGTTCGTCGTCGGGCTGTCCTGGTCGCGGTTATTCATTTCGAGATTGCGGTAGTCGACGGCGGCGAACAACGGCGAGCGGCCCCAGAAGTCATCTGCGTTCGGGTTCGCACCGCGCTCGAGGAGCAGCTCGGCAATTGGCAGCTGATTGTTGAGGAGGGCCATCAACAGCGGACGGATGCCATTCGAGTCCGCGAGCTCGATATTCGCGCCTGCTTCAACGAGCGCCTTCGCCGCTTCGACGCGGCCGTCGCGGGCCGCATAAAGAAGCGGCGTCATACCGCCCTGTGCGGCGGCGCGGCGGCCGCGATCGGGCAAACCACCACGATTGATGCCGACGCCTTCGGATCCGCAGCCCGTACCCTTGCAAGGCGGGGTGAACTGCGGTGTCGCGCCGACGCGTGTTCGAGCGTCCACGTCCGCGCCACGCTCGATCAAGAGCGCCACTGCCGCGGGATGATCCTCGCGCACGGCGAGCATCAACGCCGTTTGCTCAAACTCCGGATCGCGTGCGTCGACTGGGGCGCCGCGCGCGAGGAGCAATTCGAGCGCGTCGATGCGGCCCGTTCGCGTCGCGGTCATCAACGTGGTTTCGCCCGTCGGCGCCGCGGCCTCGATGTTGGCGCCGGCGTCGAGCAGCGCCGCGAGCACCGCGGGGTTCGCGTTTACCGCGGCGAGGTACGAGCGGCGTGATCCCGTAGCGATCGGCTGCACCTGCCTCCGCGCCGGCCTGGAGGAGCTGCTGAACGATCGGGAGGCTGTCGGCGCGCACCGCCCAATGCAGCGCCGTCGTGCCGTCCGCGCCCCGTGCATCGACGGCCGCGCCGCGGTCGAGCGCCGCCGCGACGGCGCCGCGGTCTCCTTGCTCGACGAGCTGCCGCAACGTCTGGGCGTCGTCGGCGGCGTACGCGGCAAGCGCGGCGAAACTGGCGACGAGGAGCGGTGCGCCGCTGGCTTTGGCGGGCATCTTTACGGTTCTCCGAAGGGTCGTCGCATGGTGTGATTGCCGATTAGGGTGTGTCAAGAAAGCCGCCTTTAACCATTGGTAACATTTCCACGGGCGCGAGACGATCGCAAGACTCGAGTGGGTGCCGACACCGAATAAGGCGAAAGTTCTATTTCGAACGCTCCTTTAGTCCTGGGAAGCTATAGTGTCCGGCTCACGGAGCAGCAGTCCTTTCCGCGTTTTTTCGCCGTTCGGGCAGGAGCTAGGTTGAGAATTCTGTTCGTCACGCGGTACATCGACCACATTCTGTTCTTCTTCCTCCTGGAACTGGCGAAAAGAACCTCTCTTACTGTTGTATTCGACCAGGAAAACGAATGGACCGACAAACTCTCGGAGAACGCCGTCCGACTCGAACGGATTCCTGCACGTTCTCGCTTTGACCGGAAGTTTCAAGCTGGAATCGAACGCCTTTGGGCTGACGGACAATTCGAAGTCATCCAGAGTTTCCACGGTAACGCTCAACTAGCGAATCTCATTCACTGGAATAGGCGAGGAATCCCAATAGTTGGCTATCGTGCCTATATCGGTCACCTCACGTTTTATCCAAAACCCATCTGCCTTTTTTAGTGTGCGCAGCCCCAAGCTGTCCGGGGTTGTCGCTGTCAGCGCTGCGGTAAAAGAATACCTCGAAAGCTTTAGGTTCCTTAGGCCACGGAACGTTAGAGTGATATCACACGGTGTCGATCGAGTCGTTGGGTCCAATCGCAATGTGATGAGCCCTTTAATCTTCGATCGAAACTCGGATTTGAAGACGACGCATTTATCGTCATGTGCGTCGCCTCACTACGGCCGTATAAGCACTTCGAATTGATCGTTCAGGCAGCGCATCGATTGCAATCGCAGCCAATCCACTTTGTGCACGTCGGTCGCTCTAACGGTTGGGACAAGCGGGCGGGCAAGCTCAAGAATGTTCATTTTCTTGGTCATCAACTTCGCCCGTTTCCGATCATGGCTGAAGCAGACGTGGTTGCATCGACCAGCCACAATGAAGCGTTCGGGCGATCGAACCTCGAAGCAATGGCACTCGGCAAGCCGTTGATCGGCTCCAACACGGGCGGGCTTCTCGATCTAATCGAAGACGGCGTCTCCGGTAGTCTGTTCGAGACAAAGAATGAGGATCACTTCGTGCGTCAGGTGCTCTTATACTTCGAGAATCGACAGCTTGTGGAAGCCCACGGACTAAACGCGATACGACGTGTGGACGAGAAGTTCTCCACGCTTCGGATGGCACAGCAGTACATCAATGCCTACCAAGACGTAATTGATCAGTATAAGGAGAGTGCTCAGCGGCAAACGGCTACCTTTCCTCTACCGTGAGGAGGTGACGCGGTACGCTAGGGATCAGTAGAATTGGCAGCCTACACGGACGCGGCGGGTGTAGTTCAATGGTAGAACCTCAGCTTCCCAAAGCCCGCCGACGGCGTACCCAATCAGCACACGGTTGCAATTTCTGCGGGTTCGAGGACCACGGGTTTCAGCGAGTTAGATCACCCTATCTAACCACCTGAGTCCACTCGGGAAGTCGGACTAGCCTCACTTCTACTCTCACTTTTCGTGAGACTTTTTCCTTCCGCCACACGTTCCGTTTCGAGAGCGGCGGTCATTCGATGCGACCCTTGCGTTGGGGCGATCAGTGCCGCGCTCGGCGCTCGGCATTGCGGTCGAGCCAGGCGAGTAGCCATTCCGCGATCTGGAGGCTGTTCTCGTCCTGCATGAGCATGTGCGAGTTGCCGCGGATGCCGATTTTCGGGCAGCACGACCTCTCGAGCCCTGCCGCCGGCTGTTCACGGCCGTCGCGAACGCCGCACGCCTCCAGCCGCGGCGCCCAGCGCGGGAATGACTCGACGTAGTCGCCCCACAGCACCATAATCGGGATCTGCGGTAGGGCTTAGGTCCCGGCCCGCCGTATCGGGGCACGCGCCGGGCTCATCGAGACGATGCCGCCATGCCCTTCGTGCTCGAGCGCCGCGGTCTGAAAAGGATAGATGCCGACTGCGAATGGCTCACGAGCACCGTGCTCGTCGAGCCGCTTCGCGAGCTCCGAGAGCGCCGGCACCGTCGGGTTGGGCGTCGGCACGAGCGCGTCCAGTCGGCACCACTGCTTCCAGATTCGCCGATCGCCTCGAGCGGAAACCGCATGTCGGGGTAGGCCTTCGGATACTCGGGGCCGAAACGGAAAATCGTCCACGCGGCTTCGTGGGCGACGAGTAGACCGTGGGCAGCTCGCTCGGGCGGCGTCTTGCCGAGTTTCACGCGGTTGATGGCCGGGATTGGCCGCGGAGCGGCCGCGCGACACTTGATCGACGACGTACACGGCGTGCCCCGCGCGCACGAAATATTCGTCCCAGCCCATGCGGCCGTCGGGCGTCGTTTCCCACGTCTTGCCCGTCAGGCAGCAGCCGTGAATGAGCGTGATGGGCGGGCGCGCGGCAGAGACGGGCACTTGGTAGCGCACGTAGACCTGCTCGACGGTGATCGTGCCCGTCGGGGGGTTCGTGGGGACGGTCGACAGCATCTCGGAATAGACGTCGCGGCCGCCGACGAAAAAACTACCCTGTTCGGCAATGACGAGCGGCGCCGCGCTGCGTTGCGCGGCCGCGGGCAATGCCAAGCGACAGCACGAGACATGCAACGCTCAAATTCAGCGAGCATCCGGACATAAGCTCCCCCCGCGAAGGAGGGCTGAAAATAGCACGTCTCTCGCAAGGTACGAGCACTCGCATTTCGCAGATTGAACGGGGCTCGCCTGCGGCGGTAGACTGCGACCGCCGCGCGACATCGAGCTACGCGTTCGGGAATCGCGGCTCTGATGGCAGGCACTCATGCCGCACAATCCACACGACGTCTCGCGACGATCATTTTTCAAGGCGGCCTTTGCGGGAGGCTGTCTGGTCACGACCTCGAGGTCCGCCGCCACGTTCGCGACCCTGCGGCGCAGTCGCCGACGCGCCAGGCGGGGACCTCACGGCGTTGACGATGAGCGATGCCGCAGAACTCGTGCGGAAGAAGCGAGTCTCGCCGGTCGAATTGACACGAGCCTGCCTCGCCCAGATCGAGCGGCTCAATCCCGCGCTGAACGCCTTCATCACGGTCTCGACAGAATCGGCTCTGGCGCAGGCGCGCGATGCCGAAACAGAAATCCAGCGCGGAAAGTGGCGTGGGCCGTTGCACGGCATTCCGATCGGGCTCAAGGACCTCTTTGACACGGCCGGCACCAGGACGACTGCCGGCAGCGCCTTGTTCAAAGACCGGGTTCCCACGCGAGGACGCCGAAGTGGTGCGGAAGCTCAAAGCGGCCGGCGCCGTCCTCCTTGGCAAACAGAACATGCACGAATTCGCTTATGGCGCGACGTCGGTCGTCAGCCACTTCGGCGCCGTGCACAACCCCTGGGATGTGAACCACATCGCAGGCGGCTCTTCCGGCGGATCGGCGGCTGCCGTCTCAGCCGAACTGTGCTTCGGGGCACTCGGGTCGGACACAGGGGGATCCATTCGCTGTCCCGCCGCCTGCTGCAGCATCGTCGGGTTGAAACCGACATATGGCCTCGTGAGCACGCGTGGCGTCATCCCTCTTTCCTGGTCCCGGGACCATGTTGGACCGATTACCCGCACGGTCGCCGACGCTGCCCTCCTGCTTCAGGTCATCGCAGGCTACGATGCGGAAAACGCCACGAGCCAGAGGATAGAGGTTTCGCGGTACACCACGGCGCTGCGTGGGAAGGTGTCGGCTCTTCGACTGGGCCGCCCGAGGAGCTTCTTCTTCGACGGACTCCATCCGGACATTGAAGCAGCGATCCAGCGAAGCCTTCACCTTGATGGGGACGCTCACCGCCGGCGTTCGAGAAATCGAAATTCCGGTGAGCATGGACCGGGCAGTCACCGACGCCGAAGCCTATGCCTACCATTCGGAATGGCTGGCGCAGACGCCGGAGCTCTACCAGCCGTTCACTCGCGGGCGGCTCGGCGTCGGCCGCGAGGTGACGGCACTCGCCTATATACAAGGTCGTCAAGAACTTGCCCAACTGCGTCACGACGCTCGAAAGATCTTTGAGTCGGTGGACGCCGTGCTGACGCCGACGTCGCCAATCCCACCACGGACGATCGCCGAAGCCGTTGCAGACGATCCGGTGGCGACTCCCCGGCCGCCGGACCTTCGCAACACGGCGCCGTTCAACATCAACGGCTTGCCAACCATTTCGATTCCGTGTGGTTTCACCCGCGCAGGCTTACCGATCGGGCTGCAGATCAGCGGTCCGCCGGGAGGCGAGGCAGTCGTGCTGCAACTCGCCCATGCCTACGAGAAGGCCACGAGCTGGCACACGCGCAGGCCGCCGGTGTTGTCCTCGGGCGAATCAGAGTCGACCAGTGGCATAACCCTGTGACGAAGTAGACGAACCCCGATGCGCGAGGCATTGGTCGTTGCCATTGCCTTGTTGCTTGTGATCGCGAGCGCCGCGAGCGCGATCAGGGGCCGAACGACCGCAATAAGAAGGTAAACGGACAGGCGCTGCAGACCTCCGGAGTGGACTTTCCCATCAAGGGCGCTATTTTTGGGAAAGTCGGCCTTTGAGGAGAAGGTGCCGAGTGCAATGGTCGGGAGGAATGCTCCAAAGGATAGCCGCTTAGCACGCTTTGCCGGTAATCATCCGCCGGACGAGTTCGGCGCTTTGCTCGTCGCTCTGTGCGTCCTTTGCGAGCTTTTCCGCGAGGTCACTGTCGCCATCCGCTCGGGCCCGCTCCTCCAATGTGCGGTGTGACCGCGTGTCGTCAGTGACCGTAAGCAGGGACTACGCGGTCACTTGGGAGTGCACGTAGTCCCCGCCGTTGGGTCAGGTGATGAGGTCAGTTCGAGTGCGGCCCGTAGCCAAACGGGGTTGCCATCTGCTAGTCGAGCTTCAGATCTCCGGGCCGGATCCTGGATGACTAATCAATTGCACGGGCCTAGCGTGTCGCCGTGTTGCAAGTGGTCGTGCCCCGAAAGATAGCCGATGGTTAGAGTTTTCGCTCCTCCTCCGCCGTTCCCTTCCGGGCTGTGACAGACCGTCGTCTTGACCTTCCAGGTAATCATTCGCGGGCCCGTGATTCCACCTTCACCTGAGTCCACAAATGCGTCCAAAAAACGACCCGTACTGTCATACCGAAGAACTTGTGAGGTACCGACGCTGGTTGCATAGAAATTTCCGTCGGGACCGAACACAATCCCGACGGGTGCCACGAGTCTCCCTCCCGCCGGAATAAGAACCTCATGGCTCCCAGTGCTCAGGTCATAGCGACGCACCTCGCTTCCAGCGAAGCTGCTGACGTACAAGAAACCGTCGGGCCCGAACGTCATTCCGCTGGGGCTGAACCCGTCGCTCGTCGGAACGAAAATATCAAGAGACGTGCCGTCGTACCGGAGCACTTGGCGTGAAACCTCTGCCGCAATGTAGAGGTTGCCGTCGGGACCGAACGCGAAGTGCTGCAGATCAAATACACTCGCGGGGCTAGGAAGACCAACAAAGTCGTCAACATACGCGCCCGTAATCGCGTCATAGCGACGAATGATTCCCGCCTCCGTGTCACCCACGTACAGATATCCACCATGGAACAGAAGGACCAGCGGACGCAAAAGCGACCCGCTTCCCGCAGGAACAAAAACATCAATAAATTCCCCAGTGACTCCGTTGAAGCGCAGCACTCTGCCAGTCGCCGGGCTTGACACGTAAAGGTTTTCGTCAGGGCCGAACGCCATACAACACGTGACCACGTTACCGGCCGTACCTGTCGGGATCATATTGTCAATGAAATTCCCTCGTCCGTCGTAGCGCAGAATCCCGTTAGTGGGCGTAGGGGGAGGAGGAAGGAAGTTTCCAACGAACAGAGCCGCCTCCCGCAGCGTTTCATCAGGCGTCGCCTGCGCTGACGAGGCAGCCGTGATGAGCGTTGCAGTCAAGAATAAGGAGCGCAGAATTCTTTGGTTTGACATTACGACCCCCTTGGTCTCCCTGTGGTTGTGTCGGTCAAAATAGAGCGCAAGCGTCGCGTAGGCCCTATCGGTTGGCTCTTTTTTTCCCATTGAAAAGCTTTCGCTGAGGTTTATCCTTGACCCTCGCGAAGCCATAGGCTTTGTTCAAGGCGCCACGTTGGGCGCCTGGCAGATAACAATGATGAAGGTCGGCGACTGGAGAGTCACACCGGCTCTAAACGTCCTCGAACGGGGCGGGCGCTCGGTCAAGATCGAACCGCGCACGATGGAGCTGCTCGTCTACTTGGCGCGCCGGCCGGGCCAAGTTATCTCCGTCGACGAGCTCATTAGCGAAGTATGGCGCGGCCGCGTGTTCGACCGCGGCATTGTGCATACCAAGGTTCGTCAGCTCCGAAAGGCGCTTGGTGACGACTCCCGCGACCCGACGTTCATCGAGACGATACCTAAGCGCGGATATCGGATGGTGGCGCGCGTTATCGAGACCGACGCGGCAGAGGTCGTCGACGGGGCGCCGGAGTGCGAGCCGGATAGCCAACCGCGCGCGCGCCGCCGATACGTTTACCGCGTTGGCGGTGCCACGCTCGGTTTAGCGACGCTGCTGCTCATAGCTGCGCTGAGCTATTACAACCCGGGTGTTCCCGTGCCGATAGAAAGCGAGTCCCAGCCCATCGAGGTGCACGAGCTTGACCGGCGGATCCCCAACTCTGTCGCGGTTCTGCCGTGTGAGAATCTGAGCCCGAACCCCGCCGATGCGTTTATCGCTTCGGGCATTTATGTCGAGATCGTGGACCGGCTCACCAATTTGAGCGGTCTCAATGTCTTTTCGCCCGATTCAGTGCGCCGTTTCGGAGGCAGCGCAGGCTCGATTTCAGACGTGTCGCGCGAGCTGCGAGTCGGATCGGTCGTAACGTGCAGCGTTCTATATACCGGCTCGGGCGTGCGTATCGTGGCTCAGCTGATCGACGCCGGTACGGGGGAGGTCGTTTGGTCCAATCGATATGAAGACGCATCCGACGACCTCTTCGCCATGCAAGCGGAGCTCGCTATCGATATCGCGCGAGCACTCGAAGTGCAGCTTTCGGCAGCAGACCGTGCAGCGGTCGCGAAGGCTCCAACAAGATCACCGCAAGCCCATGCATCGTACCTACAAGCGCTCGCGAGTGGGTTTCCGGCGGCTGTAAAGCATCTCGATGCTGCAGTGGCCGCAGACCCCAGCTTCGCGGCGGCCTATGGCCGCAAGGCGGTCATTCATGCCTTAAACCTTGTTAACAATAGCGTCGCGGTGCCTATCGGGCAGCGCAGTGAGTTCAAGGCTATCGCACTCGAGAACGCCAATACGGCATTGCAACTCGATCCGGAACAGGAATATGCGTCGAATGCGCTCACATTGGTGAACTTATACTCATGGAAGTGGGCTGAGGCGCGGCGCAGGTATGAGATGTTACATCGACTCAAGCCCGGGGATCCGATTGCGGGTGTGGGCTATTCGTGGTTCGCCTCCTTCAACGGCGACCACCTAAAAGCTGAGCAGCTATCACGCCAGCGGCTCGTGCGCGACCGCGGCCCCAATGCTTATTACAGCTTGGGCCGCGTGCTTGTTTGGGCGCGCGATGGGGAAGGAGCGGCTCAAGCGTTCAGCGAGGCGATACGTATAGCAGCTGGCGGTGCGGGGGCTCCGCAGGTGTTCATTTTGCTCGGCTACGCCGAAATTCAACGTGGCCGTCGTGTCGAGGCGGAAACAGCGTTTCGTACGGCCGAAGAGCTACTGCAGAGCGCGCCGCCAGGACAACTCGGTCTTAGGGCGCCGGAGCTCATTTGGGGTTACGGGTCCATCGGCCGTCGCGACGACGCAATGCGATTGTTCGCGTTTTTCGAGCAGTGGTCCACGGAATTCGAGGCGGGCGCCGGTGACTGGGCGCTGGCGCAGATCGGGATCGGCGACTATGACGCGGCCCGCGTCTGGCTCGAACGCGCGGTGGCTCGAGTACAAGCCGGTGAGCCGGAGCTAGGTTTCTACAATCTCATGACGATAAAGCTAAATCCATTCGGCGATGCAAAGCTCGAAGAATCGCCATTTCGGGAGCCACGCGCTCGGCTTGGTGTATTGAACTAGCAGACGGGGCATGCTTGTGACTTGGTCGTCATGGTAGGCATACGCGTTTCGCGCGGCACGCTTGCCTTCACTGCAACATGCGGTGTTCTCATAGCGCCGAGTCACGCGCAAAACCAGTCGCAAAAATCGCTGGGTGTGCTTGAAGAGATCATCGTCACGGCAACGCGCGTCGAGACGAACCTTCAAGAAACGCCGATGTCCGTGCACGCCTTTTCGGGCGAGCAGCTCGATCTCGCCGGCATCGATACGGGGCGCGAGCTCGGCATCATGGTGCCGAACGTCGTCATCAATCCCGGCCCAGTGGGCGAATTTGCCACCGCGACGCTGATCCGCGGATTGCCAGGCGTGACGACCTATGTCGATGGCATCAGTTTTTACAATGTAGGGTTTCTGCAGCGCAGTTTCGTCGAGATCGAGCGCCTCGAGATCCTGCGCGGACCGCAGGGTACGCTGTTCGGCCGCAACTCCAACGGCGGCGCGATTCAGATTCTCACGCGCCCGCCGGCCGAGGCGCGCGCTACGCGCCTAGACCTCCAAGTCGGCGAGTTTGGCCAGCAAACGCTTACGCTTGCCGTGGATGCACCTCTAAGCAATAGCGTCAAAACGAAATGGACGCTGTCGCGCGACCAGAACGACGGTTTTCTCGAAAGTCAGACCGCCCCCTTCTCGCAGGGCCATTACGACAACTCGCTGCTGCGTGCCGACGTTCTCTGGGAGCCGAGCGCGAGCTTCTCCCTCCGGTTCAATGTCAACGAAGAGAATCGCGACGGCTCACCCGCGCGCATCGTGCGCATTTCGAATCCGCAGAACCCGACATACATCGCATACAACGTGTTGGCGGGTAACCCCGACTATCTGAAGGAGGCGCGCGCGTCGATCCCATGTTTCCGAATCCGCCGTTTGCGCTCCCCTTCGATCGGTTCACGCCCGAGACGCACGAGCAAGGATTCCCCAGTGGGCAGCTCGGCAAATGGCAGACGAGATCCAACACGCTGGGCCCGACGATCATCGACCAGCAATACGCGATATTGACGCTTGATTGGCGAATCACCCACGAACTGTCTCTCGAGTCGTTGACCGCCTATCTCCGAAGCGATGCCGCGGTGATTGCGCCCTACGGTGGCATCGGAATTCACGGTGCAAACCGACATGTTTCACTCTCGTTACGAGGGAACGACGCAAGAGCTACATCTGATCGGCAACCACTTCAGCGGCCGGCTGCAGTCTTTACTCGGCTTCTATTACTACGACGACAGCCTTTGGAATCGCCCGGCCGCCTGGGTCGCCTGGGAATTCGCGGTCCCGAACACCGGCCCCAATCCCGGGCCGCTACTGCCCGGGCCGCCCGGTGTCGGGGGCCGTCCGCAGATGAATCAAGCGGCCGTCGACTATGTGCGACGGTGGGGCAGAACGGTTGGCAACGCCGAGGTCGCTGAGCTTCATCCCGCGAACGTCTTTCACTTTGGATCGCCTCTTCTACGGCGAGTCGAGCGAGCGCGCGCTCTTCGGTGAGTTCACGATCGGCTTGCTCGAGCGGCTGGATCTCAAGCTCGGCTTTCGGTGGGCTGAAGACGACTCGCGCACCGGGGAATATCTGCCGGCCGACGCTTTCCGGCCGTTGGAGCCCGGTACCGAGCCGACCGGCGACTTTATGCCGTCGCCGGCGTGATTCAGGATGTGGTCGAGTCGGAGGACTCTGGGCACGATCTCGACTCCCAAAATCGCGATTCCTATCGTGCCAGACGGATGACTTTTATCTGTATGCGAGCTATGCGGAGGGTTTCACAGCGGCGGCGTTACATGACCCAGCCTTTCCGGAACCCGTGCGTTCTCGATCCAGAAGTCGTCGAGTCGCGAGAGGTCGGCATGCGCTCGGATTGGACTAGAAAACCGCTTGCGATTCAACGCGACTACTTTCGATTCCGTTGGGACGGCTTCGTGTGCCGAAGCGTGTCGAGGTCGCCGACCCGGTCAACCCGGGCAAGTGCTCTTCGTCCCTGTGACGACAAGCGACGGGTTGGGTCAGGCAAGAGGCCTCGAGGTCGAGTTTTCTTACTCGCTCAGCGAGCGTTTGGAGCTCGACTGCTTCGCTGGGTCTTCTCGACACCGAGTATCTCGACATCGGTGATCCGCCGGCAAACGGTACTGGTCTCCAACCCGGCATTCCGTTTCAGTACGCGCCCGAGACGAGCTACGCGCTCAGTGTTCAGTATCGCTTGCCCCTCTCGACGGGCGGCGAAATGTTGTTCGTCGGCAATTACGGCTGGATGGACGAATATCAGCGCCATTCGGCGAGCCAATTCCAAACGAAGAATCCCGATGGCAGCAACGATCCCGAGCCGGCATACGGAATACTGAACGCACGGGTCGTCTATCACGCCGCGAGCGGCAAATGGCAGCTCTCGCTGTTCGGCACGAATCTCACCAACGAGTGGTATGTCAACGGCGGGTTCGATGCTGGAGCAGTCTTGGCTCACGCAGGCTACGACTTAGCGACAATCGGTCGGCCGCGCGAGCTGGGGTTGGGCGTGCGGTTCATGTTCGATTGACGCTCTCGCAGTTAATCGACTGTCTGGATGGTCGAATTCCCCATCTTGGGCGAAGAAGGGAAAGCGGTCGTTCAGCGCTTAAGTCCGTCGCTGTGTAACAGCCCTGACCTCGCGACGTGGCGGGCGCGTATAGTTTCGCCTGGAAATAGTATGAGCGTGATTCCTCCAACATGGTTGGATTTCGTTGTGGCCGTTGGATACCGTACCGCGCCCGGCGAAACCGCGTGGGCGGGTGGGATTTCTATACGGGCGGTGGGCTGCACCCGGCAACGCACAGGATCAGACCTACTACGTTTTCCTCGTGACGGCTCAACATGTCTTCGCAGGCAAAACAGAAGCGGTTGTTCGCTTCAACGCCGGTGCGGGTGAGGATGCCCGCGAGCTAGTCCTATCGCTCGTTAACAGTGCTGGTAGACCGCTTTGGGTGTCTCGGCAGAACGTCGACGTTGCGGTGATACCTGTTACTCTTTTACTTCAACAGAACGACATTCCGATCCGAGGCTTTGCCAACGATCAGCACGCCATATTTCATGATGATGTTGTAGGTCACCACGATCTGTCCGAGGGAGACGCTGTATTCATCCTTGGCTTTCCGCTTGGCCAAGTCGGCGACGTGCGAAACTACACGATTGTTAGAAGCGGATCGTTTGCACGAATTCGTGAATGAGTTGCCAACGATCGGAGAGCTGTCCGGTGAGGCCGAGCTCGACGCCGTCGACGGTCTGGCCGTCGACTAGCAACAGCTGGGTCGGGTCGTTGGGGTCGGTGATCGCGACGTTGGTGCGGTCGAGTTGGTAGACCGCCACAGTGGTCGAGATCCGCGCGTTCAAATCCCGCTTGACCCCGATCTCGGTGTTGGTGAACTCCTCTGGCTCTGGCGTTCGATTCGTTGCGGTGAGCGACGCGAGCTGCTCGGCCGTAGACGTGTTGCCTCGAAGGACCGGGGCGTCGCGATGACCCTCGCCCTGTGCCATCTGAACGCCAGGCACGTAGCGGACCACGTCGGCCATGCTCTGCATGGCTTGATCAGCGGATGAGACCGCCGCTGATCAGCGTCGGGGACTGGGGGATATTCAGCAGCGGCGTAAGGGTCGTCGTCGCAATGGAGGTTTCGGCGATCCGGTAGGGATCCTGCCCGGTGCCGATAACATCGATCTGATCGATAGGGCGGTTCGTCTCTGCCGAGCTCTGCTGGGCGGCCGCCTCGGGATCGTCGACGCCTGAGGCCGCGAGAACGGTGAACAGGGCGAAGGCCAACGTCACTGTCCGCTGCGATTTTGTTTTAGGAAACAAAGCGCTACTCCCTAGATCGGGTCGGCGACGCCAAGTCAATCGCAATGTCACCCGACTGAATACTAGCGAGAGAGTCCGTTGTCCGGTGCTCTTTCAGCCATAAGCTGTCTGAAATGAACGAGGGTTTTTCCTCATTGCACAGAAGTGAATGCAGCCCGTGATGGACGTAGGAGATACGACATGCAGACAGTATGGGTACTTATTCTCGCCATCAGCTACTACAGCAATCCGACTCGACAGTACGTCGCTCAAACTCTCGTAATGCCCGCGCAGTACACCAGCAGGGAGAGTTGCGATCAGGCAGGCGACGCGATGAGAACGCAGAAGCTACCCGAAGGCATGGTCTGGGATTGGCGAAACACGACCATGGGCTGCGTACCGCTCCTTGTGGAAGCGGCCGCGCCGTGACCATCTTCGGTAGTGACGTTGGTCCGATTTTCGGATCACTCGCAACTAAAGACTCGGCGCTCCGTCGGAGCCTCCCTGCCGTATTGCAGAGTCGAACGGATCGGGCATCTTCGTGCCTGAGGGATGTACATGTGCGCACCTCCGCCGGTCAGCGCATCGCTCGTCTCCAAACTCGCCAAGATCGTGTCATGCGATGTGGGCGAGGAGAAAGGGGCGAGAAGCGTAGCCTTCAGAGATAGGGCTCGGATGGGCCTGGGCACGTTCGATCATTCCCGGCTCAAAGTGGGAAAGTGAGAGGACTGATCGGCGTCATTCGGCAGCTTTAGTCTGGCGTTCGAGCACGACGTTACGCTCGGTCATTGTCAAACCAACAAACTACAAAGTGAGACTGCGCGTGAACCAAGTTCCGGCTGTCGATGCAATCGCAGAGATGCGTTCGACGGAGCCACGAGCACTCGACCATCGTCGGTCGCTCGACCGTTGCGAAGACTTACTCGGACCGCGAGTCCTTGGTACGCGAGTGATCACACCGTTCAACGCGCGCATGAGGGGTCGTTGAAGCCCGAGAAGGAAATTTCGCGAAGAACGAATGGGTCATCGTTCGTTTCGATGCGAGCCCCGTAGCCATCGACAGTGTTCCGATAAGAACAGCTGCCGCGGGGTTCATGCAGATGCGTGACGGCAGAATCGTCAATGCCACGACGATCGCTCCGCGCTTGAGCAGATCAGCGTCACGCGTGCCGCGGACGCACGCGGCAGGTCTTACCGCGCGCCAAGCGCCTTCCAACGCTCCAGCAACTGGACATAGCGCCGGTCGGCTTCCTCGGCGCGCTGTCGCAACAGCGGCAGCTGGCGCTGCCATTCCGACACGATCTTGTCTTGCGTTTCCCAGGCCTCTAGATCGCCCATCGGATCGACGTTGGAGGCGTTCGAGCTCAGCATGAGCTTAAGCTTTTTGCGCTGGCGCGCAATCAACGCCGGCACTTCCTCGCGCTTCCACGTGGGCTCGTCGTCGACGACGACATAGACCGGCGCGCTGTGCCCGACCGTGTTCATCTCAGTCTCCTGATGACGGCCGAAAACGCGCACCGCGACCCAGATGCTGCGATCCGCGACGATCTCCTGCTGCAAAGAGACGCGGTCTCGCCCGCGCGCTTCCACGGTGCTGGCTACGTCGCCGAGCACCACGAGCTCGAGGCGGTCGAGCGCGTCCACGTCGGGATTGAGCGCCGCCGAAGCTGCGACCGTCAGCTTCGTGCCGCGCGGCACGCGCAGCTCGCTGCCACTTTCGCTGGCCGTTGACCGTGAAGCTCAGTAGCGGTCCATTGGTGACGAAGACCTTGGCCGGCGCGGAAGCCCTCGAACCAGCTCTCCGGGGTCAGCGGACCCAGCACCTTGACGTACGTGCGCTCGATACCCGGCAGCGTCGGCCCGATGTAGGGATAGTCCGCGCCGCCCGCCGGCGAAACGCGATAACCCAAGTTCAGGAAGCTGTACCAGATGTCCGTGTTGATCATCCCCCTCTGCAGCACCTCGATGAACTCCACGAGCCCGAAGGGCACATCCGTCGCGAGCCCGCGCTCGGCGTTGAAGCTCTCGCCGCGATGCGCATAACCGGTTACCGCGCCTGTCGCACGGGTCTTTTCGAACACGGTGTGGTACTGGAAGAAAGCGTCATCCATGTGCGCGTGGACGCCCGTGTTCCAATGCAGCGTATGCCCGCGCATGACGGTACGCGGATCCTCCTGGCCGGAAACCAGGAAACGCCCGCGGTGCGAGAAGATGCCCTCCCGTCCCCACTTGGGCTGCGGAAAATAAGTCGTCGCGATATTGCCCATCTCCACCAGGTTGCTCACGTAAAGATCCTCTGCGGCGAGCTGATTCCAAACATCCATGTCCTCGGTCCGTTCGCGCATCAGGTGGACGTGCGACTCGCCCGAGTACCAGCCCGCCGCCGGCATATCTTCATAGCGCTCGAGCCGCACGACGAGGTTGTTGGAGCCGTTGGCGACGAGCTTCACCCGGCTACGATGCGTGCGGTATTCCGGGCCGCGCACGACGACGAGGTCGTAGCTGCCGGCGGGTGCCGTCGCGGCATAGCGGCCCGCGATGTAGAAAATGCTGCGATGATCGAGCGGCCACGCTCCCTTGGGTGTGAGCCACTGCATGCGCACATCGTCAGCGAAGCGATGGACGCTGATCGCGTCGTTCGAGGGCAGCGGCATACGGCCGCCCTCGGAGGCATAGAGGCCGACGCGCGCCGGCACCTGCTCGCGCGTCGCGGTATCCACGACCGTCAGCGAGAACGGCGCATCCGGGACGGACCGCGCTTGCGGACTCGGCCGTGAAAGCTCGACGTCGCACAGCGCGACAGTTCCGTCCGGGGCTGCGCCGATGGCGATGTCCGTGCCGAGTGCGCCCTGACCGGCGAGCCGCGCGCGGGCCAGCCTGAAGGTGATCTTGCGCAAGCCAGTGCCCGACTCGGGGACCACCTCGCTCCCGAGGGCGTAGCCGTCACCGCCATTGCGCTCCCAACCCACGGTGAAGGGCGTCGTGCGCCCGGCCATGTACGTGACGGTGAGATCGACGGTCTCGTCGATATCGAAAGCGAAGGCGTCGTCCACGTCCAGCGCTATCAGCGCGCCGACAACGCAGCGGTGGCCGTCGAGCTCCTTGACCTCGGCGGGAATCTTCCAGGCGGACCCGCCGAGGCCGAGCTCGGAGCGGTTCACGGCCACGGCGCGGGCGATTTGCGGGCGGTGCCAATCCAGCTCCTGCACGAGTCGCGCGTCGGGGCCGTGCGCCAAGGACAGGCGCGGCGCTGCGCCGCAGACTAGTACCCCCAAAACGGTCGTGAGCGCAATGAGTGTGGGACGATGCGAAGAAGCCATGGTTCGCGTCTCCTGGACGGCGTCACGAGACGATAGTAGTGCCACGAGGCGAACGATACATCTGCGGCGCTTCAAGCGCCGCCGGGATGAGATTCTTGAATCGAGAGTCCGGGGCTCTCGAAAGGACACCCTCGACGAGCTGCTGCACCTGACAAAATCCGGCGCGGGCTTAATGATCCCGCGATTTCTCGCTATAGTGATCGCGACGAGCAATGCCGAAGCGCGAGACCGCCTAGCGATTTTAACTCGCTCTCACGCGGAGTATCCTCAGTTTTAGCCTCACGGGGACGCAGCTCACGCGACCTCGATCGCTTCCAGCGCTACTACAACCTCAAGCGTTCCCCCACCAGGGTTATCGGCTCAAAGCGTGAACGCGGGTGCTCTACGCCGCCCGCCGGCTCATACCCGCTGTGTCGTAATGGCAGCAAGGTGACGAGATGTTCTGGTAAGGGGCCGACACCGCGACTACCATCTCGACGGGGAGAATCCACAGCTGCTCTCGTTCCGATCGGAGTAGGTCAGTCCATGTCGGACATTGCCGAACCAGAGTCATCTTCGAACGCTTCGGTCGGAGCGTTCTGGCGCCACGTTCACGACAACAAAGTCATCCAATGGGGCCTTGCCTACCTCGGTGCGGCGCTCGCGCTTGCGCACGGTGCAGAACTTCTCGGCCATGCATTTCATTGGCCGGAAGGCGTCTGGCGAAGTGTCGTCATTGCCCTGGTCGTCGGGTTTCCCGTCGCGCTAACGCTGGCCTGGTATCACGGGCACCGCGGTCTCACGACCTGCAGCGCGCCCGAGACGATGATCATCTCCGTGCTTCTGTTGATCGGCGCCGTCTTCTTCTACGCCGCGACACGTGCCGGGACCGAACACTCTGCAACCGCGGCGCCGACGACATCGGTGGATAGCGATCTCGGCACTGACGCTCGGGTAACGAGCACTCCACCTGACGTTGCGTCGAGCGCGGTCTCGTTGCTTCCCAACTCGGTAGCCGTATTGCCACTGGAGAACTTGAGCTCCGACCCCGAGCACGCGTATTACGCGAACGGGATGCATGCGGAAATCATCAGTCAACTCACAAAGCTTCGTAACTTGACAGTCATCAGCCGGGCGTCCGTGCTTCGTTACGCCGTGGAAAGACCGCCGCTGCTGCAAATCGCTACCGACCTCGGCGTGCAATCGCTCCTGACTGGCCGGTTCCAATACGCCGCGGGCCGCATACGGGTGGGTGTCGAGCTCGTCGATCCGGTGTCGGGTGCGATTCTTTGGAACGACGGCTACGAAAGAGAATTCGCCGAGATCTTTGCCGTGCAGGCTGACATCTCCATGAACGTCGCGAACGCACTCCAAACAGAGTTCTCGCCAGAAGAACAGGCGCGAATCGAGCGGCCGCCGACCAGTTCCCCTGAAGCCTACTCGCTGTACCTTCAAGCGCTGGCGCTCAACGCTGGTGCTGGGCTGACCCGCGACGATGCGCGCATCGTGAGCTGGCTCGAAGAAGCGATCCGGCTCGACGAGCGATTTGCGTCGGCGTACGCGTTGCTCGCCTTCTATCATGCTAACGCGCTCAACAACTCGGTATACGCCACGGCCGTGGAACCGGCGAGGCGCTCCGAGCTCGAGGCGACCGTGCGCCGCTACGCTTCGACAGCTCTCGAGCTGGACGATCAGCAAGGCTTGGCTCATCTGGCCCTCGGGCAGCTCGCGTGGTTCAACTGGCGTTGGACCGAAGCCGAACGCGATTTTGCGCAAGCCTTCGAACTTTCGCCTCAGGCTCCGAATGTGGCCCTTTGGTACGGCTATCTTCTCTCGTACCAGGGACGACATGACGAGTCCCTCGCGGTCGGCGAGCGCGTACGCGGCTTCGACCCCCAGAACCCGTCCTTCGGTCTGGGCTATAAGCTGACCATGGCGGGAAAATACGACGAGGCGGCAGTCTTGTGGCACCAACGCGTGCAGAACACAGGAGCGACGGCCCCGGTCGCTCGACTCTGGCTCGGCTTCACCGAAATTGCGCGCGGCAACGACGCGGAGGCGTTGACTCAACTCGGAATCACCGAGGGACTCCTCGGAGACGCCCCTCCGATCGTGTTCTTGTCGGAGCTCGCGTGGGCCTACTCACGCGTTCGTCAAACGGGCGACGCACGACGCCTGTTCGACAAGATCGCCGCGGAAGCGACAGCGGGCGTCCCTATCGGTGCCGGAGGCTGGGCCGCGGCCTACCTTGCCATCGGCGACCAAGAGCACGCGCTCGAGCAGCTCGAGCTCGTGGCGCAGAAAGCCGCCCGGCAAGAGCCAGATCCGGGATTCACCGTCGCGCTCAATCTGAAGGTGAACCCCACGAACGATCCCGTGCTGAGGCAGCCCGAGTTTGCAGAGGTCCTCGATCGCATCCGAGGACACTAACAATCGCCATCCCGAAGCCCGCGCGGTTCTTTTCCGTTCGTGGCGGTCCGAAGTAAGATCGCTCCTCTCGGAAGAGGCGGGCTTCGTTTAGTGGCAATACCCTAGCTTCCCAAGCTAGAGCCGCGGGTTCGATTCCCGCAGCCCGCTCCGACTCTCGATTCTCGCCCGGGTATTTCGGGAATTATGATTCTCGGACCGGATCACCGGTTTGAAAGAGCGATCGCGCGGGAGAGCGACTTAGATCGCCCCTGAACCGCTCCAGCTGCACGGCGCCAGGCCGGTAGCCGCCGGGAGTTCGTGCATCTGCTAATGATTAGGGGCTTCCCCGATATCGCCCGAAGGGCCGATGAAACATACTCATCAGCGCTCATTTCTGCGTTGTGGAAACAGATCGGGGGAGCCACCTGGCCGCTATGGTTCCAAGCGAGTTCAATCCCTCGCATCGGTACACACGCCGAGCACAAGGGCGGCATGGGCTTGAAGATCATGCGCTATCGCGCAACGATTATCGGCGCCACGCTGAACATCGTTTCGAGGGAGGGAGCGGTACCACGGGGCGCTGCACGTTGCGCCACCCGATGGAAGGCGTCGCTCGAGGAGATCGCAATGACTGAGTTTGGTACGCGGCAAAAAAGTGTCTTCGTCGTCGACGATCATCCGATCGTGCGGCAAGGTCTCGTGCAGCTGATCGAGCAAGAGCCGGACTTGAAGGTCTGCGGCGAAGCGGCCGACGTCAAGGAAGCACGCGTGAGCTTGAGCAAGATGCAGCCCGACATCGTCATCCTCGATCTGTCGCTGCGCGACAGCGACGGCCTCGAGCTCGTGAAGGACATTCGCAGCAAGTACCAACAGCTGCCCGTGCTCGTGCTGTCGATGCACGACGAGAACATTTACGCGGAGCGTCTGCTCAGCGCCGGAGCGAACGGCTACATCATGAAGCAGGCGGCGGCCGACCAATTGCTCGTGGCGGTTCGCCGTGTGCTGGCCGGCGGCATCTACGTGAGCGAGCGCGTCGGGGCGAGCATGATCGAGCGGTTCGCGGTCTCGGGACGCGTGCAGAGCGCGGACCCGATCGAGCGGTTGAGCAACCGGGAACTGCAAGTGTTGAACTTGATCGGCCGCGGCAAGACGACGCGCGAGATCGCCGACAATCTCAACCTCAGCGTGAAGACCGTGGAATCGCACCGGCAGCGCATCAAGAAGAAGCTCAATCTGCACACGGCGCCGCAGCTCGTGCAATTCGCCGTAAACTGGTACTCAGGTCACCATTAGGTTTTTACATAATCGGTTCTCCGCGGCCTAAAAAGCCGCCGCCGTCAAGAATTTCCGGTACGAGTCGATAGAGACGCTAACGAGCTAGCGGTACGCTCCTGATTAAGCGCCGTATTCTCATGACCCGTTCAATCCGCAATCGGAACGTCCCGGAGCATGGCTGACAACGTCAATCGTCTGTTGATCGTCGAAGACGAGCCCGAGGTCGTCGATTTCATCGCGGAGGTCGGCCGCAAGCTCGGGTTCGCGATAGCGAGCACCGGGGACGCCACTGACTTCCTCCGGCTGGTGGATACTTTCCGGCCTAGCCTGATCGCGATGGATCTGAACCTTCCGGACACCGACGGCGTCGAGCTGATCCGTTTGCTCGTGACGCGCGACTGCGAGGCGCACATCCTCCTCCTGTCCGGCGTGGACGAGCGAGTGCTAACGACCGCCTACGAGGTCGCTGCGAGCCGCGGCCTTTCGATGTGCGGGATGCTGACGAAGCCCGTCTTGCCTGCCGATCTGCAGACCAAGCTGGCCTCGATGCTGAAGCAGGACCGCGCGATCGACGCTGCCGAGCTCAACCGCGGCATCGCCGCCGGTGAGATCGTGCCCTACTACCAGCCGAAAGCTAGCCTGAAGGAGCAGCGCGGCTGGGTCATCGAGGGCGTCGAAGCGCTCGTGCGCTGGCAGCATCCCAAGCTTGGGTTGGTGATGCCCGACGAGTTCATCCCGCTCGCGGAGCGCACAGGCGTGATCAGCGAGCTCACGGGCGCGGTCCTCGCGCAATCGCTTCGGCAAGTGCGCTCATGGAATGACCAGGGCTTGCGGCTCAAGTGCGCCGTGAATCTGGCGCCGAGTTTGGTAACGGATCTCAGTTTTCCCGACCGCGTGGGGGCACTATTGGCGGAGCTTGCGATCGACGCGAGCCAGCTCGCGCTCGAGCTCACGGAAACGGCGACGATGCAGGATCCGACGAAAGCCATGGACGTACTGACGCGGCTCCGCGTGAAGCGCATCGGGCTGTCGCTCGACGATTTCGGCACGGGGTTCTCCTCGTTTACACGGCTCTATCAGATGCCCTTCGATGAGATGAAGATCGACAAGAGCCTCGTCACCAACGTTCCGCACAGCCGCGAAGCGAACACGATGGTCGGCTCGCTAGTCGAGCTCGGCCACAACTTGGGCCTCACGATCTGCGCCGAAGGAGTCGAGAATCGCGCCGCGCTCGACCTCCTCGCGATCATCGGCTGCGACTGCTGCCAGGGCTTCTTCATCAGCCGGGCGATTCCCGCGAGTGATATTCCGAGCTTCATCAATCACTGGAATAGCGACATCTCAGGTGCTACGCGCTCGAATTTGGCTGTCGTCTGAGCGTTGCTCGAAGGAAGTACGAGGCATGAGCGAGATGCACTGCGACAAAGTGCAGCGGCACTACATCGGCGCCGCCGTGGGCGCGAAGGATCTCGAGGCAGTGGTGGAGAATTGGAACAGCCGGTTCGCGGCCAAGACGCGACCGAAAAAGCGACCGCGTAACAAGCGCGTAGCAGCCTCCACCTTCTCCGCCATTTGTTGCTAGGATGGTCTCACGAGCTGATTCGAGGACGCTGCCATGGGACGCATAGCGAAGCTCATCGGAATCGTCGTCGGCGTCGTGGTGCTGTTGTTCATCGCGGTGCTCGTCGGCGTCGGTTTCCTGTTCGATCCGAACGAATACAAGGACGACATCACCGCAGCCGTCACGCGCACCACCGGCCGCGAGCTCACGCTCGACGGCGATCTGACGCTCGCGCTATTCCCGTCGATCCGCATCGCGGTCGGCTCGGCAACCTTGAGCAACGCGCCCGGGTTCGGCGAGCAGCCGTTCGCGCGGATCGGCAGCGCCGAGCTGACGCTGCGTATACTGCCTCTGTTGTCCGGCAACATCGCGATAGACGAGGCCATCTTGAGCGGGCTCGAGCTCAACCTCGCGCGGGACGCGCGTGGCCGCAACAATTGGCAGGATCTCGCGGGCTCCGGCGGCGCGGCTGCTCCGGAAACTGCGCCGGCCGATGGCGCCAGCGGCGCAAACCTCGATCTCGACGTCGGCGCCGTGGAAATCTCGGACGCGCGCGTGACCTGGGCGGACGCCGCTACGGGCAGCAACTGGGAGCTCACGAGCTTCGATCTCACGGCCGAGGATTTTGGCCCAGGCGAGCGCTTTCCGTTGTCGATGAGCTTCGCGCTCGCAGGCGAGGAGGTGCAGGTCACGGTGGAAGCGACGACGCAGGCGACGCTCACCCTCGCCGACAACTCATACCGCTTGGACGAGCTCGAGGTGGATCTCGGCGGCCGCGGGCCCGCGTGGCCTGGCGGCGAAGGCACGGCTGCGCTCGGTTTCGAGTCGCTCGCAGCGAACTTGAACGCGGAGACCGTCGAGCTCACCGGCCTCCGGCTCGAGTTCCTCGGCGTGACGATGCTGGGCTCGCTGTCCGGCCAGCGCCTCTTCAGCGATCTCACCCTCACGGGCGCGGTCGACATTCCGCAATTCAATCCGCGCGACACGCTCGCGGCATTCGACGTCGAGCTCGAGACGGCCGATTCGGACGTGCTCGGTCGCGCGAGCGCGAAGGCGAACCTGCTGTACAACTCGACGCAGATCGGTCTACGGGACATGCAGCTCATGCTCGATGACTCCACGCTGAGCGGCCGCGTCGGTCTCGAGCGCGACGCATTGCGTTACAGCCTCGCAATCGACGACATCAACATCGATCGCTACTTGCCGCCCGCGACGGAGGGCGACGCGCCCGCCGAGGAAGGCTCGCTCGATGAGGTGGATTTGCCGCTTCCGGCGCTGCGCGGGCTCAATGCGTCCGGCGAGCTCACTTTCGGCCGCGCCAAGTTCAGCGGCATGACTCTCACCGACGCCTCGTTCGCGCTCACAGGCGGCGAACGGTCAACTGCAATTGCGGCCGCAGGCGGCGCTATACGGCGGCCGCTACAGCGGCGACATCCGCGTGAACGTGCAAGCTGACGCGGCAAACGTCACCCTGCAGCAGCAGCTCGACGACGTGGATCTCGCGCCGCTCGCGCGTGATCTTCTCGAGTCGGAAGACGTGACCGGCACCGGCGACGTGCGTCTGAACGTGACGGCCGCGGGCACGAATCTCGGCGAGATACGCCGGGGACTCGACGGCGACGTCGCGTTCACGGTCACGAACGGCTCTCTCGAAGGCTTCGATCTTTGGTACGAGCTGCGTCGCGCGCGCGCGCGGCTCGACGGTGTCGCCGTGCCGGAGCGCGGCGGCGATCCGCGGCGCACGCCGTTCTCCTCGCTGTCCGCATCGGGAGTGGTGCAGGACGCGCTGCTCACGAATCGCGACCTCACGGGTAACCTGGACTTCATGACGGTCACCGGCAGCGGAACGGTAAACTTGCTCAACGACATGATCGATTTCGACTTGGTCGCGCGCTTCGTCGACGGGCCGAAGCTGCAATCGGATCCCGACATGGCGAAGCTCGCGGGACAGCAGCTCCCGCTGCGAGCGACGGGCACGATTGCGGAGCCCTCCGTGCTGCCGGATTTCAGCGCGGCCATCCAGGAGCGCGCAAGCCAGGTCGTGGACGAGGCCGTCGAAGAGGAGCGCGGGGAGGTTCAAGAGCGCGTCGACGAGCAGCGCGAGGAAGTGCAGGAGCGCGTCCGCGACCGCCTGCGAGGCCTCCTGAACCGTGATGAGTGACGACGCGATCGCAATAATCGGCGCAAAAAACGCTGTCAGGCACGGTGCCAGACACGGGGCCAGGCACCGATTTCCGGCAGTGGTTCGAGCTTTGGCTCTGCTTGCCGCGACGGCGACGGCGACGCTTGTGTACGCTGCGTCGATCGACAGTCTCGACGTGTCGAAGAAGAAAGGCCGCTACAACCTCGTCGCAGACGCGCAGCTCGCGGCGACGCCCGAGTCGATCTACGCAGTACTCCTCGACTACGACGACAACGCGTTCCAGCGCATCTCGAGCGTGTACAAGGAAAGCGCGTACCTCGAGCCCGCGCCGGACGGCGCGCCGATCGTGTACACGCTCATGGAAGGCTGCTTGTTGTGGCATTGCGTCTCCATGAAGCGCGTCGAACGGCTCGAGCTGCGCGAGCCGAACTGGATCAAGAGCTATACCTTGCCCGAGCAGAGCAACTTCAAGTACAGCACCTCCGAATGGCTGCTCGAGCCGCACGAGGGCGGCACGAAGATGACTTACCGCCTCGAGATGGAGCCGGATTTCTTCGTTCCGCCCGTCATAGGGCCGTGGTATTTGAAGCGCGTGCTGTCGACCGGCGGCGTGCGCGCCGTCAACCGCATCGAGCGCCTCGCCCTCGAGCTCGACGCCGCCGTGACGGAGGCGAATGCCGCAAGCCCCTGACTCGCTCGCGCGTGCGTTGCTCACTTGGTTCGACCGCCACGGGCGGCATGATCTGCCATGGCAGGCTCAGCCGACACCCTACTCGGTCTGGGTGTCGGAGATCATGCTGCAGCAGACCCAGGTCGCAACCGTCATTCCGTATTTCGAGCGATTCATGCGCCGTTTTCCGACGCTGCCGGCGCTCGCAGCCGCCGAGCTCGATGACGTGCTCGCGCAGTGGGCGGGATTGGGCTACTACGCACGCGCGCGCAACTTGCACCGCACGGCGCGCCTCGTCGCCGAGCGCTTCGCGGGAGAGCTGCCGAATGCGCTCGACGAGCTGATCGCGCTGCCCGGCATCGGCCGCTCGACCGCGGGCGCAATATTGTCGCTGTCGCAAGGGCAGCGGCACCCGATTCTCGACGGCAACGTGAAGCGCGTGCTCGCGCGCTATCACGCCGTTCCCGGTTGGCCCGGCGATCCGAAAGTCCAAGACGAGCTTTGGCTGCACGCCGAAGCGCACACGCCGCACACGCGCGTCGCGGCCTACACGCAGGCGATCATGGATCTCGGCGCGACGCTGTGCACGCGCGCGCGGCCCGCGTGCACCGTCTGCCCGCTCGCCGCGGATTGCGCGGCTTGCCGCGCGGGCACGCAGGCCCAGTATCCCGCGCCGCGGCCGAAGCGCGCGCGCCCGCATCGGCGCGCGGCGGCTGTCGTCGTGCGCGACGAGGCCGGCGGCGTCCTGCTCGAGCGGCGGCCCGAGCGCGGCATTTGGGGAGGACTCTATTGCTTGCCCGAGCTTGCGGCCGGCGAGTCTCCGGACGAGTGGTGCGCACGCGAGCTCGGCTGCCGCGCGCTCGTCGCGCGCGAGCTTGCGACGATCGAGCACTCGTTCACGCACTTCGATCTCGATCTCACGCCGTGGCTCGTCACGCTCGCGGATTCGCCGTCCGTCGTCATGGATCGCGCGGATCGGCTTTGGTATAACCCGAGCGAGGACCCGCCCGTCGGCGTGCCGGCGCCGGTCGCGGCATTGTTGCTCGCGCTCGCCGAGCCCGCGGCGGCGCTCCAGCGAGACAAAAGGCGAATCGCATGACTAGAAAAGTGCAATGCGTCCTGCTCGGCGAGGAAGCCGAAGGGCTCGATCGGCCGCCGTATCCCGGCGCGCTCGGCATGCGCATCTACGAAAACGTCTCGAAGGCCGCGTGGCAGCGCTGGTTGAAGCACCAGACGATGCTGATCAACGAGTATCGCCTGACGCCGATCGAGCCGAAGGCACGCAAGTTCCTCGAAACCGAGATGCAGAAATTCTTCTTCGGCGAAGGCTCCGACGCTCCGCCCGATTTCAAACCAGAGTAGGGAATCGGGGTCGGGTACTAATTTCCGCCGCCGACCGCGATTTCGCGATCGTGGTAGTGGAAATTAGTACCCGACCCCGATTTCAGCGGTTCGCGCGGTTTGCGATCAGGTCTTCGACGACGGCCGGATCCGCGAGCGTCGACGTGTCGCCGAGCTCGCCGAAATCGTTCGCGGCGAGCTTGCGCAGAATGCGCCGCATGATCTTCCCGGAGCGGGTCTTCGGCAAGCCCGGCGCCCATTGGATGAAATCGGGCGTCGCGATCGCGCTGATCTCCTTGCGCACCCACGCGACGAGCTCGCGGCGCAGGTCCTCGCTCGGTGTCTCGCCTTTGATCAGCGTCACGTACGCGTAGATGCCGGTGCCCTTCAGCGCGTGCGGGCAGCCGACCACCGCAGCCTCCGCGATCTTCGGGTGCGCGACGAGCGCGCTCTCGATCTCGGCGGTGCCGAGCCTGTGGCCCGCCACGTTGATCACGTCGTCGACTCTACCCGTGATCCAGTAGTAGCCGTCCGCGTCGCGGCGCACGCCGTCGCCGCGTGAAATATTTGCCCGGGAACTGCTTGAAATAGGTATCGACGAAGCGCTGATGATCCCCGTACACGGTGCGCATCTGGCCGGGCCAGCTGTCGAGCAGCACGAGGTTACCGGTCGCGACGCCGTCGAGCACCTTGCCCTGGTCGTCGACGATCGCCGGCCTGATGCCGAAGAACGGCCGCGTCGCGGAGCCGGGCTTGAGCTTCGTCGCGCCCGGTAGCGGAGTGATCAGAATCCCGCCGGTTTCCGTTTGCCACCAGGTGTCGACGATCGGGCACCGCCCGTCGCCGACCACGTGGTAATACCACTCCCACGCTTCCGGATTGATCGGCTCGCCGACGCTGCCGAGGATCCGCAAGCTTTTCCGCGAGCACGCTTTCACGGGCGCCTCGCCCTCGCGCATCAACGCGCGAATCGCAGTCGGGGCCGTGTACAGAATGTTGACGTGGTGCTTGTCCACGACCTGCCAGAACCGGCTCGCGTCGGGGTAGGTCGGCACGCCCTCGAACATGAGCGTGGTCGCGCCGTTCGCGAGCGGCCCGTAGACGATGTAGCTGTGGCCCGTCACCCAACCGACGTCGGCCGCGCACCAGTACATGTCACCGTCGTGATAATCGAACACGTATTGATGCGTGAGCGACGCGTACAGCAAGTAGCCTGCGGTCGTGTGCAGCACGCCTTTCGGCTTACCGGTGGAGCCCGACGTATAAAGAATGAATAGCGGATCCTCGGCGTTCATCGGCTCGGCTGGGCACACCGGCGATGCCGCTTCCGTGACGTCGTGATACCAGTGATCGCGGCCGTCGATCCACGCGATGTCCTCTTGCGTGTGCGCCACCACGACCACCGCTTCGACCTGCACGCCGCGCAAGCCCTTGATCGCCTCGTCCACGTTCGCTTTGAGCGGAATACGCTTGCCGCCGCGTAGGCCTTCGTCCGCGGTGATCACGACGCGCGACGTGCAATCCTCGATCCGGCCCTTCAGCGCCTCGGGCGAGAAGCCGCCGAACACGACGGAGTGCGTGGCGCCGATCCGCGCGCACGCGAGCATCGCGACGACGGTCTCCGGGATCATCGGCATGTAGATCGTGACGCGGTCGCCCTTCTTGACGCCCAAACGCTTCAGCGCATTCGCGAGCCGGCAGACGCGCGCGTGGAGGTCGCGGTAGCTCAACATCCGCACGTCTTCTGCGGGATCGTCCGGCTCCCAGAGGATCGCGGTCTGCTCGGCCCGTGTCGTGAGATGCCGATCGAGACAATTCACGGACACGTTGAGCATGCCGTCGGCGAACCAGCGCACGTGGAGGTCCTGCGCCTCGAACGAGACGTCTTTCACTTGCGTCGGCGGCTGGAACCAATAGAGCCGCTCGGCTTGTTTTCGCCAGAACTCTTCGGGGTTTTCGACCGACGCGCTATACAGCGCTTCGTAGCGGGCGGCGTCGATCCACGCGCGCTCGGCGAGCGCGTCGGGCACGGGATAGACCTTCTCGTCGCTCATGAGCCCGCATGATAACGCGGGCGGGCGGTTTGTCAGCCGGGAGCGTGGCCGTTGCGCCGCGGCTCGGGCATGCGCAGGTAGTGGACGCTGAACAAATCGTCGTCGTCGACCCACGAGCGCTCGGGGGCGAAGCCTGCGCGGCGCGCAAGCGCGTGAAACTCGTCGATCGAGTACTTGTGCGAATACTCCGTGATGATGTATTCGCCTCGCGCGAAGTCGCAGCACCGTGTCCGCGACGTGCAACGGTTTGCTCGCCGCGTGCTGATCAGCCGCATCTCGATGCGGCCCTTCTCCTCGTCGTAGACCGCGAGATGCTGGAAACACTCGAGGTCGAAGTTCGCACCGAGCTCGCGGTTCAAGCGCTCGAGCACGTTCAAGTTGAACGCGGCGGTCACGCCTTCGCTGTCGTTGTATGCGGCCCGCAGGATCTTCGGATCCTTGCGCAGATCCACGCCGATCAGGACCGCGCCGCCGGGCTTCGCCTCGGCGGCCATTACTCGCAGCAGCTCGAGCGCCTGCTTGCGCGAGAAGTTGCCGATCGTGGACCCCGGGAAGAAGATCAAATTGGTCTCGGGCTCCACGGGATGCTCCGGCAGATCGAACGGCCGCGTGAAGTCCGCGAACACGGGCTGTACGTGGACGTCCGGATAGTCCTCGGCGAGCTCGCGCGCTTGCTGCTCGAGATAGTCGGCGGAGATATCCACCGGTACGTAGGCGGCCGGGTCGATCAAGTGATCCAGCAGCAGCCGCACCTTCGTGCTCGATCCTGCCCCGTACTCGATCACGGCAGCGCGCGGCCCGACGAGATCGGCGACCTCGTCGAGGTGATCGCGCATCACCGCAAGCTCCGTGCGCGTCGGGTAGTACTCGGCGAGGTTGCAGATTTGATCGAAGAGCTCTGAGCCCCTTTGATCGTAGAAGTATTTCGGCGATAGCCGCTTCTGCTTGGCCGTTAGCCCTGCGAGCACCTCGTCGAGATCGAGCCCGATAGCGCTTTCCGCGGCGATGGGGGACCGCGGCACGAGCGGCGCGCCGAACGAGCGGGCAGCCGGGTGCGGTGTGGCCTCGTCGGTCATCGCCGGACGAGTGCAAGATGCGCGCCAGTCGGTGCATTGCCGCGCATATTCGCTCGCTACAAGGCGGCTCAAAGGGTTTTCGCGAGCCGAAAACCCAAAAACTGCCAGCGATCTTGCGGATAAAAGAAACTGCGATAGGTCGCCCGGATGTGATCCGCGGCCGTCACGCACGAGCCGCCGCGCACGACGAGCTGGTTGCACATGAACTTACCGTTGTACTCGCCCAGCGATCCCGCGAGCGGCGTAAAGCCGGGGTAGGGCGCGTAGCTCGACGCGCACCACTCCCACACGTCGCCAAAGAGCTGCTGGATCGGATACCGCGCGCGCGCTTCCGCGGGCGCCGCGATCGGTTGCAGGTAGCCCGCATCGAGGAGATTGCCGTGGATCGGCGCCTCGCAGGCCGCAAGCTCCCACTCGGTCTCGGTCGGCAGCCGGGCCCCGGCCCAGCGCGCAAATGCATCCGCCTCGTAAAAGCTCACGTGGCACACGGGCGCGTGAGGATCGAGCTCGCGCCATCCCGCGAGGGTGAACTCGCGGCTCACGTCTTCCGACCAGCACAGCGGCCGAGTGAAACCGCCGGGCTCGCGCAGCTTCGCCCAGCCGTCCGCGAGCCAGAGCTTCGGCTCGCGGTAGCCACCGGCGTCGATGAACTCGCGATACTCGGAGTTCGTGATCAGCCGCGAGCCGAGCGCATGGTCCTCAACGAGCACGCGGTGCCGCGGCGTCTCGTTGTCGAAGCAGAAGTCTTTGCCGGTCGCGCCGATCGCGAATTCACCGCCCGGACGGCGCACGAAATCGAGCGGCATCGGCGGCGGCGACGGCGGCGTCTGCAGCGCCTCGTACGCGGGCGCGAGCGGATTCGCGAAGAACACCTGCTTGATGTCGGTGAGAAGCAGCTCCTGGTGTTGCTGCTCGTGATGCAATCCGAGCGTCACGAGATCGCGAAACGCGCGATCGTCCGCGCGCTGCTCGATGAGCCGCTGCATCGCCTCGTCGACGCGCTCGCGGTAGGTGCGGATCTCCGCAACCGTCGGGCGGCTCAAAAGGCCGCGCTGCGGCCGCGCGTGCATCTCGCCGACCGTGTAGTAATAGGAGTTGAAGAGATGATCGTAGCGCGGATCGACGGGCTCGTACCCGGGCACGTGCTCAGTGAGGCAAAAGCGCTCGAAGAACCACGTGACGTGCGCGAGATGCCACTTCGTCGGACTCGTCTCGGGCATGACTTGCACGACTTGGTCCTCGGGCGTGAGCGGCGCCGCGAGCGCGAGCGACGCGCGGCGGATGCGCTCGTAGCGAGCGCCCAGAGGCTCGGTGTGTTCCGACGACGTGCGGAAGGGTCGAGTGGCTGCCATGGTCCATTGTCATGCAAGTTGTGGACCGACTCCAAGGCGCGGCGGACACGCCTTGACTCCCGCCGGAGATCATCGCTCTAATACTCGCCGCTCGAGCCCCGCCCGCGGCGCGTCTCACAAATGGCCAGGTAGCTCAGTTGGTAGAGCAGCGGACTGAAAATCCGCGTGTCGGTGGTTCAATTCCGCCCCTGGCCACCATTTAAAACAGCCGCTTAGCAAATCGCCGCACTCGCGGCGGTGCGGCGTAGTTAGTAACTAGTCAGCACGCTCAGCGGCATTTGGATTCCACTCGGATCGCTCGCGCTCGTATTCTTCGTTGTCATCCGCTGCTTCGGCGTAAATGGACGACAGGGCTAGTTCTAGCCGCTGGCCAATACGCATTTCCCCGCGAGTACCGACGGCTTACAGAGCGCTATGGGGGCAAGCCGGCCGCGTTGGCGCGTGAGCTGCGGAAGTTTGGCGAGCGCGGTATCAGCACACGCACAGCGGGAGCCGCCCTTGCGGCAAGTAACGATGACAATGAGGAAAATTGGAACGAGCATCTGGCAGGCGGGTTCTCTCGCTGGCTGCAATCCGAACGTGGCAGCGATGGAGGCGGAGCTGCAAAGGATGATGAGCTAGTTGCTCAACGTCGCATAAGCAAGTCCCCGAATTATCCGCCTTTAGTCCACCTTCACGGATCACTAGGACGGCCTACACTTCGCCGTCGTCGGCCCAAGAAGAAATCGAAATGAAGGGGACTCCGATGCTCTTCTTCCTCACGGCGGTAGCCGTGGTGTCGTATTTGGCCGTGGTCCTCTCGTTGATCGTCGCAATAATCGCCGCCAGCGAATCCGCTCGTTCTTGGCGGCGTTTACGCCACGTGTGGCACAGTCGCAATGATCGGTGGAGCCATCATGAGCGGCTCAACAAATCGCTGGCAATTGGAATCGAAGTAGCGCGCTGTTTGACATCGAGGCCGCAGTGAACCACGAAGAGTTCATCGATCGCTGGGCGTGGCGCGCGGTGGCCGTGTTCAGCATCCTGGCCGCGGCCTCGTTCGCTGTGCTGCTGTGGTGGGCGCTGTGAAAGCTGACCGAGGTCGACAGCTCCAACGTCGAGCGACCCCGATAACTACGTCAACGGCAACCCTACCGAGACAGACGGTTCGCTGTCGGTAGGATAAGACGGCACTGTACGGCACGGCGGGCCTACTGAGCCCCAAATTTTCACCGCAAGAATCTGAGAGGTCGACTCACGGAGTCCCCATACCGGGTCGGTCGCCCCTCCCGACTCTCGCTCTTGAAGCGATGTGGTCTAATGTCGCGGGACGCTGGACCTAAGTCCAATGGACCAACGAGATCGCGCAGTCCACTAAAACCGAGCACCTTGAAGGGAAGTGCCTGACCGAGCGGCATCCCGGCGGACTGATTGCACCTCAACTTTGACGGAGTAAGAACGTGGCCAAGACCGAGAAATCCGAAAGACCCAATATTCTCGTCATGTGGGGAGACGACATCGGCCAGTCGAACCTCAGTTGCTACACCAAGGGCATGATGGGCTACCGCACGCCCAACATCGACCGGATCGCCAAGGAAGGCATGATGCTTCACCGACTCGTACGCGGAGCAGAGTTGCACCGCTGGCCGCGCGTCGTTCATCACCGGCCAATGCGGTCTGCGCACCGGCCTCACCAAGGTCGGTCTGCCCGGCGCGGATCTGGGCCTCAAGGCCGAGGACATCACCATCGCCGAGGCGCTCAAGCCGCTCGGCTACCGCACCGGCCAGTTCGGCAAGAACCACCTCGGCGACCGCGACGAGCACCTGCCGACGATGCACGGCTTCGACGAGTTCTTCGGCAACCTGTACCACCTGAACGCCGAGGAAGAACCCGAGGAGGTGGACTATCCGAACGAGAAGGACTTCCCCGAGTTCAAGAAGAAGTACGGGCCCCGCGGCGTGCTGCACTGCTGGGCCGACGGCAAGGGCGGCCAGAAGATCAAGAACACCGGCCCGCTGACCAAGAAGCGGATGGAGACCTGCGACGACGAGTTCCTCGCGGCGGCCAAGAAGTTCATCCAGGCCGCCCACGACGCCGGCGAGCCGTTCTTCGTGTGGTTCAACACGTCGCACATGCACGCGTGGACGCATGTGAAGCCGGAGAGCCGTGGCCAATCCGGCCGCTGGCAATCCGAGTACCACGACGTGATGATCGACCACGACAAGTGCATCGGCGAGATGCTCGACTTCCTGGACGAGCTCGGCATCGCCGACAACACGTTCGTGCAGTACAGCACCGACAACGGGCCGCACATGAACACCTGGCCGGATGCGGGCAACACTCCCTTCCGGAACGAGAAGAACTCGAGCTGGGAGGGCGCCTATCGCGTGCCCTGCATGGTGCGCTTTCCCGGCAAGATCGCGGCCGGATCGGTTTCGAACGAGATCGTCAGCCACCAGGACTGGTTCCCTACCATCCTGGCGGTCGCCGGCGAGCCCGACATCGCCGCGAAGCTGAAGAAGGGCCACAAGATCGGCAGGAAGACCTTCAAGGTCCACCTCGACGGCTACAACCTGCTCCCGCACCTCACGGGCAAGGATCCCAAGAGTCCGCGCAAGGGCTTCATCTACTTCACCGACGATGGCGACGTCGCGGCGCTGCGCTACGACAACTGGAAGATGCTGTTCATGGAGCAGCGCGTCCAGGGCACGCTCAAGATCTGGCAGGAGCCCTTCGTGGTGCTGCGCACGCCATACATCTTCAACCTGCGGATGGACCCGTACGAGCACGCGCAGATCACGTCGAACACCTACTACGACTGGATGTTCCGGCACATCTACCTGCTCGTGCCCGCACAGGCCATCGTCGGCGAGTTCCTGGCGACCTTCAAGGAGTTCCCGCCGCGACAGAAGGCGGCGAGCTTCAGCCTGGACCAGGTGCTCGAAAAGATGAAAGAAGCGGCCAGCGGGGCTTGACTAAGCGGCACAACTTTTGGGACGAGCTTCCTGGCCTGCCCATCGCGGCCATGTGGACGACGCTTCACGACTTGCTAGAACCGCGCTAGAACGCGGCAATGTGGTTACCGGCGCTGCGGCGCTGTGTACCCCGCCGCAACTGATGCTCCGGCAGCGTCAGCAGCGATGCCGACCAGCTTTCCGCGCGCTGCCGCGAGGTCAACGGAACGCCCGCGTTGTCGCCGACCGCGGCTTCCTCCGAGTTGTTTTCATGAAGCCGCTTGTTGGCCCAGATCCCGGTCAGATCCACTTGCGCGAACGCCGGACGGCTGCCCGTCAACAGCACGACCACGGCTTTTAGCCACTCGCCGGCTTTCATTGTGAGACTCCCGTGATGATGGCCGGAATCCTCCGACCTAGTCCTTTTTTAGCTCGTTGGCGCCGTGCGCGAATGCGTGACCGTTCCAATAACGCTGGCCTGCGATCAGCAGCTCCTGGGCGGGGAATTTCGTCAAGAGCCGTGCGCCGCTCGCGGTGACCTCGATCTCTTCTTCGATACGGGCCGCAGCGCTGCCGTCGCTCGACGGCCAGTACGTCTCGATCGCAAACACCATACCTTCTTCGAGATAGATTGGGTGGTCGAACGAATGATAGCGGCTCATCAACGGCGTCTCCCACAGCCCGACGCCGATGCCGTGGCAGTACTGGAGACCGAAGGCCTCTTCTTCGGACGCAAATCCGAAATCGGTGGCTTTCGGGAAATGCCGAACGATGTCGGCCGACGACGCGCCGGGCCGGATCTCCGCAATCGCGTTGTCCATGTACTCGCGCGCACGCTTGTAGCAATCTCGTTGCTTGTCGTTGGCGCCGCCCACCGCCACGCACCGGTAATAGCAGGTGCGGTACCCCATGAATGAATGGATGATGTCGTAGTAGGCCATGTCGCCCGGTCTGAGAAACCGATCGGAAAACACGTGCGGATGCGGGCTGCAGCGTTCGCCGGACACGGCATTCACGGCTTCGACGTATTCGGATCCCATGTTGTAGAGCACGCTGTTGACGACGGCGACCATCTCGCTTTCCTTCGCGCCCACGCGGATCTGACGAAACAGCTCGTCGTAAGCCGCGTCGACCATCGTTGCGGCGGTTTCGAGCAGGGACACCTCGTCGACGGATTTGATCGCGCGCGCGCGCTGCATCAGCGGCTCGCCGTTCACGATGGCGAGTCCCTCGGCTTCGAGCGCTTTCAACACCGGGATCTCGATGACGTCGACACCTACCGGTTCGTTCTGCAGCCCCCGCTCCCGCAGCAAGTCCGCGAGCTTTTTACCATTGGCGCGCTCGACTCCGACGTCTTCCGGAATCGAGCCTCTCCAGCTCGAAACGACGGGACGCCAGTTGCCTTTGGCTATCCACGGGTTGTGCATCTGATGCTGTTTCGCGGCGGAACCGATGTCCCACATCACGGGATCCTCGTCGCGGGTAATCAACACGCAGCGGAAATACTTATCACGTGCCCAGTTCCCGATGTGCGCGGCGGTCGTATACCGTATGTTGTTCATGTCGTAGAGCAGCAGCGCGCCGAGATCGGAGGCTTTCAATTCGGCCTGCACGCGCTGCATGCGATAGCGGCGGAGCCGGTCGAAATCGACGCGGCTCTCCCAATCGACGCTCATGATGGCGTTTTGAGACGCGATGGGCGTGAACGCTTTCGGCAAAGCGTCGGGCGTCGGACGATTGAGGGGATCGCGTGTCATGAGATTCTCCGAATTTCGAGGTTAGACCGGTGAGTAAGTGCCGGGGGCCGACGGTACGGGCGGCGCGGCCGGCACGGGCGTACGAAGCCCGAGAGCGTCCCAAACGGCCGTGAGGAGGGAAGACACGCCGAGGCTGTAGCGTTCGAAGAGGAACTCCCGGCTTCCTGACTCGGCGAAAATATCGGCGACGCCGATGCGCCGCAACGGAACCGAAGTGCCAGCTTCTGCCAGTGCCTCGGCAACGGCCGACCCAATGCCGCCGATGACCGAGTGGTTCTCCGCCGACACGATTACCCGGCAACCTCGTGCGGCGGCGAGAATGGTCTCGGCGTCGAGCGGCTTGACGACAGGCGAATTGACCACGGCGGTGGAGACGCCATGCTCTCCAAGCAGATCGGCCGCAACCAACGCTGCGGGCACCATCATTCCCGACGCGACGATGCAGCGTCCTTTCCCTGCTTGGCCAAGTGGCCTGTTCAAGGAGAAGCGGTGGATGGTTCGAACCACGACCGGGATCTCGCCGCGCTTCAGGCGCAAATAGACCGGTCCCCGTAATTCGGCGACCGCGCGCACGGCTTGCGAGATCTCCGTCGCATCAGCGAGATCGATCACCGTCATGTTCGGCAACGCGCGCATCAGCGCCATATCGTCTATAGCCTGATGGCTGGGTCCGCCCGGGCTCGACAGGCCGGGCATGAATCCGACGATCTTGACGTTCAGATTCGGATAGGCGATGCCCATCGCGATCTGGTCATAGCAACGTCGCGTGCAGAAGACGCC
>CAVUTF010000021.1:0-165735 GCA_963744305.1 uncultured Gammaproteobacteria bacterium | reverse complement strand
TACGCCCGCAGCGCGCATCTGCGGCAGGAGCACGGATTCGAGCTGGTCCGGATAACCGGCGTCGATCAGCAGAAACGCCGGCTTCCTCCGGCGCGCACACATGACCACAGTTCGTATGCGCGGAAATCGCGCGCGCTGATTCGCAGTCATTCGCGGAAGTGATTTCAGGCCTTGCCCCGGGGCGCTAGCGTTGCGGGTCCGGGCCGTCGTGTAGGCAGTAGGTGCTCATGATTTCGTTGCGGTGGTTGCGCGCGGTCACGTTCGGGCTGTCTCTGTTAGCGGTTGTCGCGTTGGCGCAGCCCCCGGCACCGCCCCCGGCTCCGCGTTCACCGCGCGCTGCTGCGCAGGTCGACGTGACCGGCAACTGGGTCGCCCAGATCACCGAGGATGGCGTTGGCCTGGATGATCACGCCGCCGAAAGGCGACTACGCCTCCGGCGCCGCTGAACGCACTCGGCCGGCAGGCTGCAGATGCTTGGGATCCGGCGGCTAACGCTGCGGCCGGCGAGGCGTGCCGCGCCTTCGGTGCCGGCGGCATCATGCGCGGCCTCCCGACGTGTCTCAAGATCGCTTGGACCACGAAAGCACGCTGCGAATCGAACCCACTCGCGCAGTCAGGTACGCGTGCTCAATTTCTGATCCGCAGCGCGCGCGGACAGTGGGCCGAGCTGGCAGGGTCACTCCGCGGCGGAGTGGCTCGTGGGCGTCCCGCCGCCCGCGAATCCGTTCGGCGCCCTTGTGGCGCCGACGCAGGAGGCGGGGGCCGCGCGCGCGGGGCGGGCACCGGCAGGCCCACCCGGGGGCGGCGCTGCCCGCTGCCAACCGGAGTCTACCTGCGGCAGCCTCAAAGTCGTCACGACGAACTCTGCGCCCCGGCTATTTCGCAAGAACGGTGTGCCGTACAGCGAGAGTGCCGTGGTCACCGAATACTTCGATCGGCTCTCGCTGTCGGGCAACGAATACCTGCAGGTCGTCACGGTCGTCGCCGACCGCAGTACCTCACTACGCCATTCGTCGTCAGCAGCCATTTCAAGCGTGAACCAGACGACTCGAAGTGGAATCCACGCCGTGCGTTACCGATTCGCCGCTCGGCACCTTTCACCTCCGGCTTTGTTCCTGAGACGCGTATGAGTAACTAGCACGGATGGCGAGTATGCGCGGGAATCTTCGGGCTGGACTCTGGCTTGACGGCGCGTCGCCTCGGCTGCGCTGGCGCAGATCCATATCGTCGGGGATTGGGACCAGGCGGGCGGCGGCATCTTCGGTTTTCGAGGAGGAGTTTCTCGATCGTGGTGGCGGTCCGGATTTCGGCGACTACGCCGGTCTGCCGATCAACGATGCGTTGCGCTTCAAGCGTCGCTGTATCCCCTTCACTGGCGACGATGCCGGAGCACCAGTGTCTTCCGCATCGTCCACCTACCAGTATCGCAGCCCTGGCGGCCTGTCGATCCTCAAAGAATACGATCCCGTGACGCAGCAGCTCTCCGCTATCGCTTTACGGCACTTACGGCCTTGCCGCGCCGTCTGGATGGATGGCAGACCGCTCCGCCGGCGAACCGCCCACACCTACGAAGGTGTCTCCACCGGACGATGGGAGGGCAACCGGCTTCTCGATCGAGACGCTCACTCGAAGGCCGGCTTCATTCGCCGCAACGGCATCGCCCATAGCGATCGAGCGCGGATGATCGAGTACCTCGTGTGGCACGACGACTATTTGTCGATCATCGACGGCTGTCGACGATCCCGTCACCTCGACGAGCCGTTCGTAAGGTCTACCGACTTCCAGTCATGTGCGGCAACACCGGCTCGCCGAGTTCGGTGGTTTCGTCAATGGCGGCGACGGTGAAGGCTTCGGTGCGAGCGACGTCTTCTTTAAGTGCGCGCCGAGCGAGGAGATCGCGATCGAGCGCGGCGCCGTGCCGTCGTTCATGCCGGGCGCCAACGAGCATCTCGACATGTTCGCGAAGCGGCACAACGTGCCGCTCGAGGCGGCGCTCGGCGGCAGCGCGACGCTGTACCCGGAGTATGTGGCGCGCCTGCGCTCAAACGGCAATGCGGCTGCGCCACAGCCGAGCGCCGGGCGCTCGCAGCGGCAGCTCGAGCCGGTCGAGCGCCGAGTCGCCGGGGGCGACCTCTCTGCATGTCGCGGGGCAGGTATGGCTCGTCGCGGCCGCAGGTCGTAACGTCGCCGTGCAGGTCGGAGCCGAGGGCGTGCTGGTAGTGAATCCGGGGCCCGAAGAGATCGCCGACGCCGTGCTCGCGGAGATCGACAAAATCGCTCCCGGCAAACGCATTCGTGTCATCGTCGACACCGACGACGACGCGGCGCACATCGGCGGAAACGCGAAGTTCGCGACAGGCCCGACGCCGTTGGCGCAGCGCGCGGCGATCATCGCGCATGAGAACGCCTCGCTGCGCATCGCGGGTGCAGGATTGTCGGATCGGCATTCGCCGACAGACGCGTTTTTCCGCGGCACGCGCGAGCTCTTCTTCAACGGCGAGCCGATCGAGATCATTCACGTGCCGGCGGCCACCAGCGATGGCGACGTGCTCGTGTTTTTCCGCGAGTCCGACGTCGTCGTCACGGGCGGTGTCATCGAAGATTTGACCTATCCCGTCATTCGGTTGGCCGACGGCGGAACTATGGACGGCACGCTGGCGGCATTGAATCGCGTGCTCGACCTCACGGTCGCGGAATGGCGCGCGCAGGGAGGCACGATGGTGATACCGAACCGCGGCCGGATCTACGACGAAGGCGATGTCGCGGAGTATCGCGATATGATGACGATCGTTCGGGATCGCGTGCGGGATGCGATCGGCAAAGGACAAACGCTCGACCAAGTCCAGGCCGCTCGGGTCGCGCGCGATTACGATGGGCGCTACGCGGCGGCCGCTGGCCCTGCGACCGCTGACGAGTTCGTCGAGGCCGTCTATAGGAGCTTAGAGGCTGCTGAAAACGACGCGCGGTAATTTACAACCTCGCTTATTCGCTACGGAACAACCGGATTTGGTCCGGGCGCGGTGCGGCGCGAGGACCGTGCACCCCAACATCTATCGACTGCCGCGGCGAAAGAGTCCGGCCTATAAATCGTTCGACGTCTTTCGCGATCAATTGCGCTCAAGCGAAGCCTTCTGCGGTATGTCTGACGGTAAAATCGTTAAACTGCCACTCGCAAACTTGCAAAAACAAACGGTTAGGCGGCTCGGAGACAATTGAGTGGGAGTGACTGCTGCTGGCGCCATCTTGGATTTCCTGTAGTTAAAGCAATGCATTAAGCACGCGACGTCGCGCAGCAGCACGCAGTTCTGCGTCGCGGCACCATGGCGCTTCGCCTTGACATCGGCGCCGCCGCTGAGTTAAGTGTATTGCTACTGCAATACACCGATACAGGGCGGCTTCCATGGTCATCCTCTATATCCGCGCAGCGTTGGCCAACCTTCGCGTTCACAAGGCGACGTCCGTCATCAACGTCGTGGGGCTCACGCTCGGGATCGCGTGCTTCGTGCTCGCGTTCGCCGCGGCCGACTACATCCTGTTCGTCGACGGCGATCACGCAAACGTCGACCGAACCTACGTCGTGCAGCAACGCAGCGTCGCGCCCGGCGACGACTCCGCAGCGTTCTTCTCGGCCGCGTCGATGAGTCTCGCGAAATACATCGCGGTCGAAGCACCCGAGGTCGAGGCCCTCGCGCGCAAGACGCCGGCGCAGACGGTGCAGATCGCCGCGGGCGATCTCGATCTGCGGCTGCCGGTGATGTTCGCCGATGCGGACCTGCTGCGGATCCTCGACTACTCGTTCGTCGGCGGAGACCCCGCGACGGCGCTCGAAGGCACGAACAGCGCGGTCGTGACCACGGAGATGGCGCAGACGATGTTCGGGACGCAGGACGCCGTCGGCAAGACGTTCACGGTCAATCGCCGTTTCGACGTCATCGTGCGCGCGGTCGTCGAGGTGCCGGACCCAATGTCGGCCGCGAGGCTCAGCGTTCTGCTCAACATGGCCATGCGCGACGCGTTGCGCTCCCGCAGTGGTGCGCCGATCCCGAGCGGCGAGCCACCCGACGACTGGAGCCGCGCGCAGCAGCTGAACGTCAACGCGATGACGCTCGTCCTTTTGCCGCGCGACGGTTCGCTGTCGGCCGAGGAGCTCGAGCGGCGTCTGACCACGGTCAGTGACAGGATCGTTCTGCCGGGCGGCGGAACGGTCGCGTTCCGCGTTCGTCCTCTCACCGAGCACTTCGGCGATTTGGTGACTGCCATGCTCGGGACGCTCGGCATCGCGCCGGGCATTCCGGCCGTGCAGGTGTTCTTCCTGCCCGGGCTCTTGGTGCTCGCGATGGCCTGCTTCAACTACGTGAATCTCGCGACCGCGATCGCCTCGACGCGCGCAAAGGAAGTCGGGTTGAGCAAGGTGCTCGGCGCGGAGTCGCGTCACGTGATCGCGAAGTATTTGCTCGAAGCCGTGGTCACGGTGCTCGTGAGCCTCGTTCTCGCGTTGGTGCTTGGCGCCGCGGGCATCAACCTCATCCGCAACCTATCGGGCATGCAGATGTTCTTCGCGGACCTCGCGACGCTCGACTTCGTGCTGTTTCTCGCCGCGATCGTAGCCGTCACGAGCGTCGCGGCCGGCGCCTATCCGGCCTTCTTGCTGTCGCGCTTTCGCCCGCTCGACGCTTTGCGCAAAGGCGCGAAGCGCTCGGGCTCGAGCGTGTTCAAGAGCGCATTCATCGGCGTGCAGTTCACGATCGCCAGCGTCTTGCTGACCGCCGTGATGGTCATGTACGCGCAGAATGCCGCTATGCGCGCGGCCGACCTGTGGCGCCTGCCGGCGGATCCGCTCGTGCAAGTCATGACGAGCCTCGACAGCGTGAACGTCGATCCCGAGGTGCTCGCGGCAGCGCTGCTGCGCGCGCCACAGATCAAGAGCGTGACCGGCGTGGGACGCGGAGGAGTCGACGACAGCGATCCGCACCCTTACGCGCGCTCGGCCGCGGTCGACGAGGTACCGGTGAAGCTCCAAACCCAGTTCGTCGGCCACGATTTCTTCGCGACGTTCGGCGCCGAGCTCCTCGCCGGACGGTCGTTCGAGCGCGGCCGCGATCTCGTCGCGGGCGCCTCGCGCGGCGGCGCGAATCAAGCAGGAGCGCTCGGCATCGTCGTCGACCTCGAGACGGTGCGTTTGCTCGGCTGGTCGACGCCCGGCGAGGCGGTCGGGCAAGTCGTGTATCAGCTGAGCGAAGGCGGGGGCGGACTCACGGCGAGCGGCGCCCTAGCGCTTCAAATCATCGGCGTCGTCGAGCGCGCGCCGCTCACGTTCATGATGTTCGGTGCGAAGGGCACGGCGTTTCGTTTCGACCCGTATGCAACCCAGCCGATCGTGCGTCTGGCCGCAGACGACGTTCCCGGCGGACTCGCGCACATCGAGCGCGTATGGCAAGAGCTCACGGGCACCACGCGCGGCGTTTCCGGCGCAAGCGCGGTCCGGCTCATGTTCCTCGACCAAGCGCTCGACGACGCCCTGCGCAGCATGAACGCGCTGACCACCGCGCTCTTGACCGTCGTCGTGTTCGGTTTTCTCGTCGCGCTCGCGGGGATCTTCGGGATGGCGCTGTTCATCGCGAACCGGCGCCGCCACGAGATCGGTATCCGCAAGTCGCTCGGCGCGGGTTCGAAGGACATACTGCGGCAGCTGCTCGTCGAGTTCGGCAAACCCGTGCTCGTCGGCAACATGATCGCGTGGCCGATCGGCTATTTGCTCGCGGACATCTATGTCGAATGGTTCGTCGTGCAGATGGCGTTCACGCCGTGGCCGTTCGCCGCGAGCCTCGCGATCACGCTGTGCCTCGCTTGGGTCGGCGTCGGCCGCCAGGCGCTCAAGGCCGCGCGGCTGATTCCGGCGCAGGTGCTGCGCGACGAGTAGCGGCTTGCGGTGAACATTGGAGCGAGCGCCTGGTGTTGAACGCGATGTGCACTTCATCCTCCGACATCTTTCGCGAGCAATCGACCACAAGCGACTTCAGGAACCCGGCGTCTTTCGCAACGGCACGACCTTGTCCTTGTCGCTCGCCTATGCAAGTAGCGGAAATAGAGAAGCAGGGCGTGGAGGAGCTCGAGACGCCGGGCTACCCTTCGCTCATGAAAGAGCTCGAAGCGCACTACCGGCTGAGCGAGGCCCAGATCCGCTTCTACCGGGACCACGGTTTCGTGCGCCTGAAGGGCGTGTTCTCGCCCGAGACGATCGCGGCGTACGCGCCGGCGATCACGAAGCGCGTGATCGAGCTGAACACGCTGCACCTTCCCATGGACGCAGCGGACGACCTACCAGAAGGCCTTCCTGCAGGTGATGAACATCTGGACGAAGGACGAGCTCGTGAAGGAGTTCGTTTTCGGCCCGCGGCTGGCCCGGATCGCGGCGGAGCTGATGGGGACGCGCGGGGCGCGGCTGTACCACGACCAGGCGCTCTACAAGGAGGCGGGGGGCGGCTTCACGCCCTGGCACGCGGACCAGTACTACTGGCCGTTCGCTTCGAACCGTTCGGTGACCGCCTGGATACCGCTGCAGGCGGTGCCGATGGAGATGGGGCCAGTGGCGTTCGCCGCCGGCAGCCACGTGCTCGATCTCGGCCGCGACATGGAAATCAGCGACGCCAGCCAGGCGAACATAGAAAAGGAACTCCTGCGCCACGACCTGCCGATGGTCGAGGAGCCCTTCGAGCTCGGCGAAGTGAGCTTCCACGCCGGCTGGACCTTCCATCGGGCGGGCAAGAACAGCTCCACGCGTACCCGCGAAGCGATGACGGTGATTTACATGGACCAGGATATGCGCCTGGCCGCCCCGCGAAACGGGTACCAGCAGTCCGATTGGGACGGCTGGTGTCCCGGCGCGAAGATCGGCGAGGTCATCGACAGCCCGCTGAACCCGGTGCTGTGGACACGGGAGGGAAGCGACTAGCGGGCGGATCTAGCGCTGCACACGACCGCCGAGGTCATCCGAAGAAATCGTCGACGTCGATCTTCCACGGCACGCGGCTCTCGTCTTCGAACCGCACGTGCACGCGCATGATGTTCGAGTCGACGAGCTTCAGGCTGTACCCCGCGTAATCGCGGAAGAGAACGTGGTCCTCCCCACGTCCATGGATGCTCGCCGGGGACGTACACGAAAACGTCGTGCGCGCTCTGCGGCGGACCGGTCGAGATTCCGCTTAAGTTGCGGTCGGTTCCGTTCCACTGCACGTCCTCGATCTCGATCGCTCCCTGTGTGACATGCCGGCTTGTCGAGAGGAGCTGCGGCGTGCCCGTCGCAGCATGAAGCGCGAGCAGGGTGACGCTCCCGGGCTCGACCCTCACGCTGAGCTCGTTCGTGACCTCTCCTATGAACCGCTGTTTCCAGAAGTCAAACGCGAGATAGATCTTGGCCGGGTCCAGCCCGAGCCGGCTCAACGAGAAGCGTCGCTCGACCGCGACGCCAAGCTCCGGGTTGAAGAACGCGACGACCGACCATGCAGCGAACGGCCGTTCGACATGCAGCACGAACGTCGTGGGAACGTCGGCATCGAAGAGATCGACGGGAACGGCGGCCTCGCCGTACGACGGCGTGATCTTCTTGAGGATTTCGAGCTTCACCGGGTCGAGGTCGACGAGCCGGTCGCCCGAGATCATGTTCCCGCCGGAGAGCGCGATGCTGGTGGCGGCCGCCTCCGATTGCTGGGGCGTCAGCAGGTTCATGCAGACGTGGTCGGTATCATTCACCCACGTGCGCCGGTGAAAGTAGTAGCGCTTCGCGGCGGCCGCCGTGCTGCATGCGGGGTGCTGGAAATACTGCTTCCACGCCGTCTCGGCGTAGCCGTAGTAGATGTCCGCCTCGATGCGCATGCTGTCGATGAGGCCCACCGTGGTGTTGCCCGGTCCGCACTCCAATATGTGGCAGCCCTCGCCGGCCGCGGCGCGCATGATTTCGAGTCCCTTCCGATAGACCTCCGCGGACGAAACCGCTGGATCCCGGTAGCGCTCCGCCGCGAGGATCGACCACGTCATGAAGTCGATCTTGATCATCTCGAAGCCCCAGCGCCGAGCGATCGTCTCGAAGAGGTCGCGCAACCAATCCGCCGCCTGCGGATGGGTGATGTCGAGGCAGTAGCGCTTGATCACCTCGCTCAGCGCCTCTGGTGAATTCTCGTGCTCCCAGTTGCCGATGCGTTGCAGCGAACCGTCGCGGCGCTGCACCAACCAGTCCGGGTGTCGCCGGAAAACGTCGGTCCGCTCCGAGATGACGTAGGGCGCGATCCACAATCCCGCTTTGAATCCGTACCGCTTGATCCGCTCCGCGAGCCATTTCATCCCGTGAGGGAATCGCTCGTTGCCTTCCCAGTCGCCGTGCGCGCGCTGGTAACCCTCGTCGATCTGGACGTACTCGAGCCCGAACGGCCGGAGGTGTCGTGCAGCGAATGCCGTGTTCCTCAAGACCTCGTCCTCCGAGACTTCGGCCAGCGTATAGAACCAGCTGCACCAGCCGTTGACGATCGAGCGCGTGCGGGCGTTCTGCACCGTCCCCACGGCGTCGGCGTATTCCTCGAGGGCCGCATATGGAGCTGGCGGCCACGTTCAGCATGAAGCGGTTGGAGCCGATCGATCGCCCGGGGCCTAACGTGATCGGCGGCGCGTACACGGATTCGCTCAAGAAAGCGATCTCGTTCTCCGCAGTCCTGGCCGCCAGAACGAGACCGAGCGCCAGTGTGTTCTCCAGATACCCGAGAACCACGCCCTCCCGGTCGTAGCCGCTGAACAGCCCGATGTTCCACCAGCTGGCGACGGTTGGGTGGCGCAGCGCGATAGATTCGTTCGCAAGCCGCGCCCCCTTGATGGGCGGACGAGAGCCCGGCGGCGGATCGGCTGTGAAAGGGTGGATCCTGCCCGCGTCGTAGTACATCTCCCCGTTGGTGATGCATGACGCGACGCCGGGCACCCGGAGCGTGCCCCCTTCGCTCGCGAGGACGCGGATCGGTTCCAGACTCGTGACGACCACGTCGCGTGAGGAGACGTTGGTGCAGAACGTCTCGATCGTCACCATCGGCCGGCGGTCGTACAAAGCGACTTCCACGCGCAAGTCGAGCAGCTTCTGCGGATCCCGGCAGACTACACCCAAGCGCCGCCCGGAGCCGAGTCGGTCGCGGAACGTGGAAGTGTCCACTGCATGCTCCCGGCCCGGCGACGCGGTCGACTGTTTCCCGACTTCCGTGTTCGCGCAAGCAGCACCGGCGGTGAGAAACGGCGTGCCATCGCTTCGGCGAAGAGAGATCGTTCCGGTCCGCGTATCGAACGATGCGGCGAAGTGATCGTTCTGGATCATGGGGACCTGACGCTCGCGTCTCACCGTGACGGAATTTCGATGAAGCTGCCCTCATGCCAGCGGATCCGGATCGGAGCGCCCGCATCCTCGATCGATTCTTCGCTCACATCGTGTGTGCCGCCGTAGTTGATCTGCTGATCCGCACGTTTGTTGATCCCGAGCGTCATCACCAACCGGCTGCCGGCCTCGAGCCTGCGGCCAACCATTCTCTCGCTCTGAAACGGTAGCTGCTGCCTTACACCGTTCAGGAGCAGGCGACGCCGGACGCGGTCCCGAGCGTAGCTCGCACGGAAGGCATAGGCGGGCTCGAAGAGCTTCACGTATTCGCCGTCCGGACGCAGCTCGTACAGCATCACGACTAAGTCCACGTCGTACTTGTTGATCGTGAAGTCGAGCTTGCCCCGGAGCCGGCCCGCGAGGTCGACTCCGCTCCTCGAAGGGCTCCGTCACGAATAGCGCGCCCTCGCGCGACTGCAGTTCGCCGAGGATGAGCTCGCGCGCGGGCCGCCATCCAGCGTCGGTGCGGTCCCGAAGATCGAGAGTCTCGGTGAGGGACATCGGCGCCGAAGGTTTCTCCGCGACGAGCGCATGAGGCGCGCCGGCCGGCGAGGCCTCGAGGTAGAAGCGCAGGGGTTTGCTTTCGAGCGCCTCGAGCGACGGCTCGTGGCGCCATTCGTTCGCGCCGGCGACCTCGTAGTTGACGTTGGCTCGGAGCAGCGCCGGCCGCTCCGCCCCTTCGAGCGCATGGTCGAACCACTCGTAGCGCGCGTCGTTCGGGTCGATGCGCGCCACCGCGTCCAGAGTCAGCTCGCGAAGCGAGGACGAAGCGCCGTGCTCGACACTCTGCTCGTCGAAGGGGCCGATCAGCAATGCGTGATCGGCCTGCGCATCGTGCTGATGGTGCTGCGTGAAGTAGTACATCGCAGCGGTTTCGCCGGCCGAGTAATACCCCGTGACGGTGAGCACCGGTATGTCGAGCTGCGCGAACTCGTCGCCGAACGGCAGCCACTTCTGCCAGAACCTGTCGTAGCTCGGGTGATTCAACCAGCTTCGGAAAATCGGCGCTGGCCCGACCCGGCAGCGTCGGAAACTCGCGATAGCGGCGGCCAGATCGGTACCAGTCTTCGTCGATCTCACGCCAGCGAGCATCGTCGTTCGCCAGGTCGTCATCGCGGCGCAGCCAGAATGTCATAGACCCATCGATAGGCGGAGTTCAGGAAGATCCGGTTGGGACATCGGCACGTCGATGCCGGGCGCCATTGGGTCGGACGTCGCGATCGCCTTCAACGCAGCCGGCGGTCGCTTCGCCGCCGACCACGCGACGAAGCCGCCGTAGCCATTGCCCTGCATGCCGACGCGGCCGTCGCTCCACGGACTGCGTTGCGATCCACTCGATGACGGCGCGCGCGTCGTCGCCGTCCGACTCGAACGGCGCGCGCGGGCGAAACTGCGGATCGCCCGCGATGCGCGCAAGCGCAAGCACGCTGGCGTAGCCGTGGGCCGCGGCTTCTCGCGCATCCCGGCTCGACCGATCGAGCGTGAACTCGAGCAGCGTCGGCAATGCGCCGGCGCGGGCGCCGCTTCGCGGGTGGACCAACGTCGCCGCGAGCGTCGCGTCCTTCGAAACGGGGATCGCGACTCTCTTCGATGACGTAGCGCCTTTCGTTCTCTTCTGCGAGGAGCGGTCGTGACTATGCCGCCGAAACTGCCGATAGGCGTCGAACGCGAACCAGGCCCGCACGAGATCCAGCGCTTCCTCGAGCGCGATGGAGCTCTTCCCGCGCCGCTGATCGAGCGCTCGCTGCAGATCCTCCCGCAGCGGCTCGATGGGTGTGATGAACCAGTCTTCCAGCTCGTAGGCGTCGAGATCGTCGAAGCCATTCAACGTATCCCGGAACGCCTGGCAGTAGGCGCTCGGGAAAGCGAAAGCGCCGCGCTCGCTCTTCGGTCGCCCGCGCTTGCGTGTAGATGTCGTAAACCACGGCGCGACCGGGCCGGCAGAGCCACCTTGCTCGCTCTGCAGCCGCTCCTGCAACGAGAGACGCGTGGCGTGTGCCGCAGCCGGGTCGCCGACCGCCATCTGCAGCGCCGCGAGGTTCGCAAGGTAGCGATCGGGATCGTCCTCCTGGTAGACCGGCAGGACGCGCTCGGCGAGATCGCGCAAGGCGGCCGGCAGCGCGGGATCGGTGGCACTTTCGGGAGGCTCGAATCCGAAATCCTGCGCGGCCGCGAGCGTCGGCCGCACGGCGATCGCAATCAGGAGCAGGATTTTCGGTGCGAAGGGTTTCATCGCGCTGAGCGCAGGACTCGTTCGGTTGCATTCTCTTCTTTTTCGCCGGCCTCGCTCTGGAGCCTCGTCAGATGCAGCACCCGCGCGAACAGCGGCAGGTGCGCCTGCGTGCTACGCCCGATGTGAATGATGGTCGTTCGCCTGACGTCGTGCGTAAACATGTCGATGATCCGCTCGAGCGTCTCGTCCTCCATCGAAGAGAACGTGTCGTCGAACACGACCCAGGCCGGCGCGTGCAACACCACGCGTGCGAGCGCCAACGCCATCTGCTCGTCCTCGCTGAGCTCGCGATCCCATCGCTGGGTCGCATCGAGGCTCGTCACGTACCGCTCGAGGCCCGTGCGCTCGAGCGCCTGCACGTAAGCGCGGTCTACGAAGCGGTCGGTAACCAGCGGGTAGGCGAGCACTTCGCGGAGCGTGCCGCGCGGTAGGTACGGCGTGCCGCGCGGCACGTACATCACCGATTCGCCGCGCGGCCGGACGATGCGCCCGCTGCCCCAGGGCCACAGCCCCGACAGCGCGCGGAACAGCGGCGTCTTCCCCTCGCCTGGCGCCCCGCAGATCAGCACATGCTCGCCGGCGCGGATGACGACGTGGCGCTCCTGGAGCCCCTCGCGCCCCACGGGCGAATCGACTTCGAGCTCGTCGAATGCCATCGCGCCGGGTGCACCTTCGGCGTACTCGATCCGGCTCCCGACGTCGTGCTGCGATTCGGTGGCGAGCAGCGCGGCCCTAAAATTCGCCACGCGCAGCAGCGTGGCTCGCCAGTCCGCGATCGCACCGAAGTTGTCGACGAACCAGCGCAGCGAGCCCTGCGCCTGGCTGAACGCGGCCGCCGCCAGCATCATGCCGCCGAAGGTCGTCTTGCCGCTGAAATACAGCGGCGCCGAGATGAGGATCGGCGCCATACCTGTGATCCAGCCGAAGCCGGCCGTCACCCAAGTGAGATTGGTGAGACCGCGAACGAGCCGGCGCATGGCAATCATGACGTTGCCGATATGCATTTCGACGCGGCGGCGCTCGTCGGCCTCGCCTGCGGCGAGCGTGATGCCGTCGACGTGCTCGCTGATGCGGACGAGCGCGAAACGCAGGTCCGCCTCGCGCGCGTAGCGGTCGGCGTTGCGCCGGATCAGGCTCCGGCCCACGAAATAGCTCAGAAACGAGCCCACCACGGCATATGAAATGGCGGCCCACAGCATGAAACCCGGCACGGCATAGTCGACGCCGCCGACCCGGAACGTGAAGTCGGCGGAAATGGTCCAGAGCACGCCCGCGAAGCTCACCAGCAGCACGCCCGAACGGAAGAGCCCGATCGAGAGATCGGTCGATATCTCGCAGAGCTTCTGCGCATCTTCGCTCATGCGCTGGTCGGGGTTCACGGCCATCGGACCGCCGCTGGTCGCGAGCCAGAACGCACGACGCGGAGCCATCCACAGCTGCACCAGATCGCGCGTCAGACCCTCGCGAAGGCGATACTTGATGGTCTCCGTTGAGCCAGCGCTGGCCGACGTCGAGAACGAGAAGGCTCCCGACGATCACGAAGTACACACCGAGCTGGTAGAGAAAATCGTTCAAGTCGCGGCGGGTGATCGCATCGTAGAACGGCTGGTTCCAGCGGTTCAGGATGATCTGCCCGTAGCTCGTGACGAGAATCGCGACCACCATCACCGTCAGCAGCACGATGAGCCGCCGGCCCACCGGCGACGCGAAGATCGCGCGGTAGATCATGACGGCTTGGCGGGTGACCCCAGCTTGCGCGGCCTCGTCGAGGTCCGCCGCGCTGCTCGTGTCCGGAGTTTCGGTCACGGAGACACCACCGCTCGGCGTGCCGTCACGCACGAGATGAAACCGGCATAGCTCCACGCGAGATGTTTCGCCGACGTTTGCTCGCCGGTGCGTTGATCGAACTGTTCGGAAAGATCGCCGCTCGCCGGCGTGAAGGCGCGAACGGTTTCGAGAAATGCGTCGCCGCGCGCGACCCATATCTTGCGCTCGTCGCCGCCGGGCGCGTGCGCCGCGGCGGCCAGGAAACAGAACTCCGCAGCACCGAGCGTCGAGAAATAGTAGGCGCCGCCGGAAAAGTAGACGTCGCCTTCGTACCGGCCCATCGCGGGGGCACGCTCGCGCGGCCGTTGACGATTGATCGGATAAAGCCTGTCGAACAGCCGCTCGAGCTTTTCCAGCGTGGCGTGCATTCGAGCATCGCGCACGGAATGTACCTCGCCGCCGTCACCGGCGTGGACGGCGGCCAGGATCACCGCGATGTCGAGCATTTTCGTCGACGCCACGCCCGAGGGCATGATGCGGGACCGGTAATAGCCCGCGTCCGGAAGCCAGAAACGATCGAGCGTCTCTCGAATGGCCTGCGCTTCGGTGCGCAGCGCAGTTGCCTCGATCGTTTCCCCTGCCGGCCCGAAGCCACTCTGCGCCCTCGTTCAACGCTGCCGCAGAGACGCGCAACGTGAAGTAGTGGAGGCCGAGCTCCTCCTCCCAGATGTCGAACGACGGTTCGCCCCAGTGGGCGGCGGTGAACGCGAGGTCGACGCGCAGCAGACGCTCGGCGTCGGCAAGGGTGTCCAGCGGAGACGGTTTCATTCGCGCGGCCCTGTTTACGGCCCAAAGTTCGCAGCCACCTCAGCACGGCCAGCGCTCGCAACGGCGGGCCGTCATGCTGCGGACGCGTCCAGCGGGAGATATCGAGCGTGCCATCCGGATTCACACGCGTGTCCGCGTAGACTGCGTCGCCCGAAACGGTCAACAGGTCATCTCCGCGGAGGTATTGCTCGTGGTCCGGCATCACCTGCTGTCGCCAGTGCGGCGACGCGTGGAGCGCACGCCCATCGAGCGCTTTCAGAGACAGACTGAAGCGCACGAAATCGGCGAAGTGCGTGAGCGCCTCCGCACCGAGGTGTCCTGCTTCGTAAAGCAGGCGCACGGCGTCGATGACGATCGCGGAGTCCCGGAACCAGTGAAAGAAGTAGTCCGGATCCGGATCGTAGGACCCGAGCACCGGCGAAGCGACGATGGAGCCCGCGACCGGCCGCACGGTCTGCCCGAAGCCCGGGCGCTCTTTCACGATGTCGCGGGCGGAAACGCTCGTCAGCATGGCGGTCGCGGCGTGCCGGTACTCGCGATCGAGCCATTGCTCTAGGCTTTCCGTCACCGCTCCGCAGCTTCCAAGTGAGGGCTCGAGAAACCGAGCCGGCGCAGTCCGGCACGCACTTCCGGCACTGCCATGAAAAGCTTCCATAGGAGGCCCGTCCGATGGTTCTCGATCATGACGATGATCGGCCCCTGGTCGATGGCGAGAAAAGTATCTGCGTACCAGTTTTGGGTCTCGCAGAACGCGTCGACGAAGCCGAATTCACGCCAGAGGCGCTTCCCGTGCCGTTTCAGGAAGTGACGCAGCACCGTCATGACCTCGGCGGGCGCATAGGGCAGGCTCGCGAGCGCGGCCGTCGGGCTGATCGTGCCGTTGTCGTTGTCGGGAGCATGCGCGGAGTATCCCGCCGGATCGTCGCTGGCCGTGAGTCCCCAGCAAGACTCGCCGTAACCCACGAATTTCCCCGGATTCGCGACGCAGTGCGCACGGTTGATGCGAACGTGATGCACGTTCTGTTCCCAGTAGTCTGCGTATCGGTCCGTGAGCCCCCGGGGATCGAGGCCGCAGAACGAGTAGTGGGTGAAGAACAGCGGGCCGCCGTAGGGCATGCCGAGGGGCAGCTCGATGTCATACCAGGATTTGCGATTGCGAAATCCCGGACCGCTCGCGAAGCCGCGGTGATAGACCGCCGGCTCGACGGAGTAACGCGGCGACGACGCCGCAAGCACGTATGTAATGAGGCACTCGTTCCAGCCGCGAATCTCGTGATCCATGGCCCAGCCGTTGTAAGGGCTCCAATGCCAGTAGAGGACTTCGCGTTCGCCTTGCGTAAACCAGCTCCACTCCACCTCGTTCCAGAGGATCGAGATTCGCGATCGTGCCGCCGCTTCTTCCGGCGTGTCTCGATCGAAATACTCGCGTGCGCAGAGCAAGCCCATCATCAGGAAAGACGTCTCCACGAGATCCGCCGCGTCATCCTTGCGCCAGAAGGGAATGGACTCGCCCGTGCGCCCGTTCATGAAGTGGGGATACGCACCGTGATAGCAGCGCGCACGCAGCAGCAGCTCGAGCATGCGGCCGAGGCGTTCGAGAGCCGCATCGCGCGTGACCCAGCCGCGCTCCGTGGCAACGATCAGCGCCATGACTCCGAAGCCCGAGCCGCCTATCGTGACCGCGTCGTCCGCCCGCTTTCGCGAGGTGCGCCGGTCGAAGGCCAGACCGCTGACGGGATGGGCCCCTTCCCAGAAATAGCGGAACGTCTGGCGCTGCACGATCTCGAGCAGCGCGTCGTCCGGCAGCGCCGCGAGCTTCGCTAAATCGCGAGTCGTAGCCGAGCCCGCGTGCAACACCCTCGCGGCGGACCCCACACTGCGTGAACGGCTACGTTTTGCGGCGGACCGGGCCACCCGGGACACTTTCGATTTCGGCAATTGACCTCTGCTCTTCCGGCGCCGTCTCGCTTGTCGGGCACCTGCGATGTCCCCGCTGATGGGTCATGATTGTCTCCATGAGCACAATTGACAAGCTGATTAGTCGCATGACCCTGGCGGAGAAGCTGGGCCAACTCACCATGACCTCTGCGGGCTACGCGGTCACCGGGCCCGTGATCGCAGGCGATTCCACCGACTCCATCCGCAACGGCACTCTCGGCAACCTGCTCAACCTCGTTGGCGCAAAGGCTGTTCACGACATGCAGCGAATCGCCGTCGAGGAATCGCGGCTCGGCATTCCGCTCCTGATCGGGTTCGACGTGATCCACGGTCACCGCACGATTTTTCCCGTACCCCTCGCGGAGGCCTCGACGTTCGATCCGCACATCTGGGAGCTCACGGCACGCGAATCCGCTCGGGAGACGGCGGCAGACGGCCTCGCGATGACGTTCGCGCCGATGCTGGATGTCTCGCGCGACCTTCGCTGGGGCCGAACGGTGGAAGGTCCGGGCGAAGATCCGTGGCTGGCCGTGCAGATTGCGCGCGCGAAAGTCCGCGGCTTCCAGGGCGCCGATCTTGCGCAGCCCGAGTCCGTGGCCGCGACGGCCAAGCACTTTTGCGCCTACGGGCCCGTGACTGGCGGGCGCGACTACGCGTCGGTCGACATCTCCGAGCGCACGCTGCGCGAAGTGCATCTGCCGGCATTCGCAGCGGCCGTTCATGCCGGCGCGGCGGCGATCATGCCGGCGTTCACCGATCTCGCGGGCATCCCGATGACGGCGCACAAGGCGCTGCTTCGCGACTACCTGCGCGGAGAGCTCAAGTTCGACGGCGTGCTCGTGAGTGACTACAACGCCATTCGCGAGCTCGTCCATCACGGCGTGGCGGCCGACATCGTCGAGGCAGCCGTACTCGCGCTGAAGGCGGGCGTGGACATCGACATGATGGCGGAGGCCTATCGCAAGGGCTTGCCCGAGGCGCTCGAGCGCGGGCTCGTGACGATGGACGAGATCGACGAGTGCGTGCTCCGGGTGCTGCGTCTCAAGGAACGTCTCGGACTCTTCGACGATCCTTATCGGCGCGGGTCGAGCGCGGAGGCGGCCGAAACCGTCGCCGCCCGGCGGCGTCTCGCGCGTGACGTCGCCGCGAAGTCGCTCGTGTTGGCGAAAAACTCGGCTGACACGTTGCCGCTTCCCGAAGGCGCTCGCCGTGTCGTTGTGATCGGACCGTTGGCCGACGCGTGGCGCGAAATGCGCGGTCCGTGGGCGGCCGCGGGTTACGAAGAGCCGAGCGTCACCGTGCTCGCGGGACTGCGCGAAGCGCTGCCGAACGCGGAAGTCGCGCACGCCGAAGGCGTAACGATCGCCGGCGCCGACGCTTCCGGCATCGCCGCGGCCGTCGACCTCTTGAGCGGCGGAACGGATGTCGTCGTGCTCTGCCTCGGCGAAGCGGCCGACATGAGCGGCGAAGCCGCGTCGCGCGCATATCCTGAGTTGCCCGGCGAGCAACGCGCGCTCGCCGAGGTCCGTGCTCGAGCGCGCCCGCGCGAGCCGAATACCGGTCGTGGTCGTGCTGTTTCTGCGGCCGGCCGCTGATCGTTCCGTGGCTCGTCGAGCGGGCCGACGCGCTGCTGATCGCGTGGTTCCCGGGCACGGAAGCCGGGAACGCCATTGCCGACGTGCTGACGGGCCGCGTGTCGCCGTCCGGGCGAACGCCGATCACCTGGCCGCGCGCGCTCGGACAGATTCCGGTGTTCTACAGTCAGCGAAATTCCGGCCGACCCGAAAACCCGGAGGATCATTTCACGAGCAAGTATCTCGACTCGCCGAGCTCTCCGCTCATTCCTTTCGGCTTCGGCCTCACCTACGGCCGTTTCGCCTACACGAACCTGACCGTGAGCCCGGAAACCGCTACGGTCGAAGACTTGATCGAAGTCTCCGTAGACGTGACGAACGAAGGCGCTCACGCGGCCGAGGAAACCGTGTTCCTGTTCGTTCGCGATCGAGTCGCGAGCGTTGCACGCCCGACGCTCGAGCTGAAGGGCGTGACGAAGATCGTCCTCCAGCCCGGCGAAACCGGTACGGCGCGGTTGCAGTTGCCGGCGACGGAGCTGCGCTTCTTGGGTGTCGACCTCAAGCCGGTGTTCGAGCCTGGAGAAATCGAGATTCGGGTCGGGCCGTACGCTGACCCTGCGCAGCTCATATCCTCGCGGCTGATGCTGCGAGCATAGACCATGCGGCGCAGACCGTACCGAGTGGGAGTAGGTCAAAAGGCCGGCGTTCTTTGCAACGGCACCACTTTGTCCTTGTCCGTTCCGCCCGCGGCGATGAGCGCGACTCTTGCGGGATCCGCGGGCTTCGTTAGGTGCTCGTCGAAACCCGCCGCACGCGTCTGGGCTACGTCGGCCTTCTGTCCCATCCCCGTCAGAGCGACGAGCGTGGCGTTCGCTCCCCACGGCGTGGCGCGCAAGCGTTTCGCAAGCTCGTAGCCGTCCATTTCCGGCATGTTGAGATCGATGAAGGCCACGTCGGGCCGCAAGCGCTCGGCCGCGCGCAAGGCGCCGGGCCCGTCACAAGCGGCCTCCACGGCGTGCCCGTCGAGGCGCAAGAGGTCTGCGAGCGTCTGCGCTGCATCCTCGTTGTCGTCCACGACGAGTATCCGCCTGCGCGTATCTGTGCGTAGTGGCTCGGGATTCCGCGCCGGCGCGGCCGGGGTCGCCGCAAGCGGCAGCGTGACGATGAATTCGGCCCCCTTGCCGGGCCCGGCGCTGCGCGCCTCGACCTGACCGCCGTGGTAAGCGACGAGCGAGCGCACGAGGGTGAGCCCCAGGCCCAAGCCGCCCGCCGCAGTCTGGCGGCTACCTTCGAGCTGCACGAACATGTCGAACACCTCGCGCAGGTGCTCGCGGGCGAGACCGACGCCGCTGTCCGCGACGCTCAAGATCGCCGAACCACCGTCTGCGCGCATCGAGAGCTCGATGCGGCCGCCCGGAGGCGTGAACTTCGCCGCGTTGTTGAGCAGATTCGCCACCACCTGGGCGAGGCGCACGGGATCCCCATCCACATAGAGAGGCTGCCCCGCGTAGCGAACCACGAGCTCGTGCTGTTTTGCTTCGATACCGGGCATCGCCGTCTCGATCGGCCGAGCGCGCAACGGCGTCTAGCGCGATTCGCTCTCTGCGCAGCTCGAGCTTGCCGCGATCGATGCGGCTCACGTCGAGCAAGTCGTCGATCAGGCGCGTGAGCTGCGTGATCTGGCGTTCCATCATGCCGAGCGTCTTGTCCGCCGCCGCGCGGTCGCCCGACTTCAGCCGCAGCAGGGCGAGACCGTTACGCAGCGGCGCGAGCGGATTGCGCAGCTCGTGCGACAGCACCGCTAGAAACTGGCTCTTGTTTACGTCAGCGCGCTGCAGCGCGCCCGCGCGCTCGCGGAGCTCGAGGTCCGAGGCGCGGTACAAGTCGCGGGCGCGGCGCATGCCCTCACCGAGCCCGATGACCATCGCGCTGCAAACCCCGAACAGCACGAGCTGCAAGAGCTCCGACATGCTGTCGATCGACAGCGAGCCGAGCGGCTCGACGTAGATAAAGTTGACGATGACATAACCGAGCACGGTCGCAAGCACGGCCGGTGCCCAGCCGCCGAGCCACACTGCGACGGCGACCGCGCCGAAGAGCGTGACGTATGGCACGGCGGTGCCGAGCCACGGGTCGAGCAACCAGCGCACGAGGACCGCGGCGAGCACGGCTGCGATCGCACCGCCGTAGGCCGCGACCGTCGCGAAGAGCCTGCGCTGCCGTTCCGGCGACAACACGCCGATTGCAAACGCGAGCAGCAGGTAGGACGACACGACGAAGCTCATTCTCGACAGATGCCAGCCGAGCGTGTAGCGAGCGCCGCCCACGTTTCCGAGCATGAGATCGGCAATTGCGGCGACGAGCACGACCGCGAGCCAAAAGTACAGTGCCTCGTTGAAAGCGCCCTTGATCCAAATGGTCACGAGCGCGGCCGCGCACAACGCAACGCAGCCCCAAAGTGATCGCCATGCTGACGGCGGTGAAGCTGCTGGCGCCGATCACCGCGCGCGCACTCGTATCCGCGGCGAAGAAGACTCAACGCGACGCAGGCGGCAGCCGTCAGCGCGCAACCGAGGACGAGCCGTCGGCTCCGCACGCTCTGCGCGGCTATCGGTACAAGCGCGGCCTCGAGCAGGACAGCCGCGAGGTATCCGCCGGAAGTGCCCGTGCGCCAGGCGAGGTACAGCCAAGTGACGGTCTGCTCGTTACCAAAGAGCGGCGCAGAGCAGCAGGGCGCCGGGGTAGGTCAGCAAGTGCAACCCGGCCATGATGCCGCCGTAGAAATAGCCCAAGGTGAGCGCGAGCAGTGCTGGACGGCCGCTCGCGCGGTACCACGCGCCGAGCAAGAGGGCTGTGCACAGTTCCGCGACGAGGATGGCCGTTCCGGCCATGGCCGTGATGTGCGGATTGACGAGCCCGGGCGCCGTGGCCCACGGGGTCACGCCGAGCGCGAGCGCGCCGTAGAGCACGACGACTATGACGAATGCGCGCTTTTCTGCTTGAGTCGGCGCGCGTGCGCTGAACGAGGATGCGGCAGTTACCACGCGAACTGGAGCTCCCGATGGCATTCGAGTCATCCCGTTAGGAACGATGATGCCATGATGCCGATTGCGCGCTCCACCGTTCCCCGGCAGCATGGCCCGCGGCAGCGGATGGCGCGTGTGGAGGGACGAGCACGATGAGCGCCCATGACGCGCTCGAGCAGGATCGGCGGCGCATGCGGGAGGCGCTCGATTGCGCCCTTGAAGCCTATCGGCTCGACGAGGTTCCGGTCGGCGCCGTGCTCGTCGACGCGGCCGGCGAAGTGCTCGCGCGCGGCGCGAATTCGCCGATCGCGGCTAACGATCCGACGGCACATGCGGAGATCGTCGCATTGCGGGCCGCGGCCGCGTCGGTCGGCAACTACCGCTTGCCGGGCTGCACGCTGTACGTAACGCTCGAGCCGTGCGCGATGTGCGTCGGCGCGCTGGTCCACGCACGCATAGCGCGCGTCGTGTTCGGCGCGGCCGATCCGAAGAGCGGCGCGTGCGGATCAGTGTTCGATCTTGCGGGCAGCGATGCCCTCAATCACCGCATCGCAGTGAGCGGCGGGATACTGCAAGAGGAGAGCGCCGAGCTCTTGCGGAGTTTTTTCAGCGCGCGGCGCTGAGAAGCGGGGTCGGGTACCGATTTCGGCCGCTTGCCTAGCAGGGTCTTGGATCGTGGCCGAAATCGGTACCCGACCCCGATTTCAGAGCGGCGGGGAGGCGAAGGGCAGCGGCGGGACGAACGGTGTGAGCCCGCCTTCGTCGGTTGTGAGGTTCTCGCGCCGTTCCATCCACATCAGTATCTCGTAATAGCGGCGCACATTGTCGACGTAGGTAACCGCCTGCGAGCCGGGCGCGTAGCCGCGCTGAACGCGCTTGTACCATTGCTCTTCGGTGAGGAGCGGGAGCCGCTCGCGGACCTCGGTCCAAGTGTCCGGGCTTGCGCCTTGGGTTTGCGTCAAGATCCGCGCGTCCTCGACGTGCCCGTACCCCACGTTGTACGCCGCGACCGCGAGCCAGATGCGGTCGGGCTCGGCGATTCGCGTCGGCACCTTGCGCATCACGCGGCTGAAATAGCGCGCGCCGCCGATGATGCTCGTCGCGCGGGTCGGTGCGATTCTCCACCTCCATCATCGCGGCGGTGTGCTCGGTGAGCATCATCATTCCCCGCACTCCGGTGGGGGACACCGCCTCGGGGTTCCAGTGCGATTCTTGATACGCCATTGCCGCGAGCAGGCGCCAGTCGACGCCGGTCGCGAGCTCCGCCTCGCGGAAGTACTCGCGGTACTGCGGCAGCCGCGTGTTGTAGTGGCGCACGAATGCGCGGGAGCCGACGTAGTCGAACTCCCGCGAAGCGAAGTAGTAGCGATCGAAGATCCTCTGCAATTCGCCTGTTGCCTCGATCTCGGCAAAATACGCGGCGATGCTTTCGCGCAGCTCATCGGCCTTCTTCGGCAGCACCCAAGCCACTTGGTTAGCGGGGCCTAAATTGAACGCGACGCGGACGTCGGGGTAGAAGTGGCGCAGCAGCGCAAACACGTGGGAGTCGGCGATCGTGTACTCGATGTCGCCGGCCGCGACCTTCCGCAGCAGCTCCTCGGCGCCGACGTGCGCATCTTCGATCCACGTGAGCATCGGCTCTTCCCGGCGAACTTGCTCGAGCAGCGCGGCGTGCGCGGATTCCGCGACGACCTCGAGGCGGCCGCCGAGCAAATCGGTGACTTTTCGCGGCCGTTTCGTTCCGCGTTTGTAGATGACTTGCTGTTGGATGTTCTGGTAGGCCGGGCCGAACGTGACGGCCTCTTTGCGTGCGTCGGCCACCGTGAGCGCGGCTGCTGCGACGTCCGCCTTCCCACTGACGACGTCCGGAAACACTTGGCCGAATTGGTCGGCCATGTAGATCCGCAAGTCCACCCCGAGGCGCTGGGCGAAACCCCGGGCAAGCTCGTACTCTATCCCGCGCGGCTCGTCGGCGCCGTAGTAGAACGCTGCGGGGCTGTTGCGCGTGACGACGCGCAGCTCGCCGCGGCTCATGATCTGCTCGAGCACGGAAGGCGCGAACGAGCACGTTCCGAGCAGGGAGCTCAACACGATGGCGACGAGCGCTCGCACCAGGCCTATCTCCTACGCGGCTTGCGGAACTCGATCATGCGACGATCGACCGAGCCGTTTGGAGCTCCGCCGTCGCCATTTTGTAACAGGACTGTAACAGCCCCGTAGCAAGATGCGGCTGGCGTCCATGTACGCCCACCCGCCAATTGGACGAAGCGTAAACCGGAGTGAAATCAATGCGCAAGCTCGGCTTTGTTATCCTCGCCATCGCCAATGCCAATGGGCTGCCTGCCTGGGCGCAACCCGACGCCTCGAACGAGATTGCCGCGATCCGGTCCGAGATCATTGCGCTGACGGCGCGCCTCGATCGCCTCGAGCGGGCGCAAGGCGTGGCCGATGCGCCGCCCCTTGCCGCAGAGCCCGTGCAAATCCCGGCCGGGGAAGCCACTGCGCTGCGCTTCTCGGGCGATCTGCGCTACCGCCACGAGTCGATCAACGAGGACGGCATCGCGGAGCGGCACCGGCAGCGCCTGCGCGCGCGCTTCGGCCTCACCGCGGACGTCACGGACGACGTGCGGGTCGGCCTGACTCTGGCAACGGGCGGCGACGACCCAGTGTCCGCGAATCAGACTCTCGACGGCGGATTCAGCCGGAAGAGCATCGGCGTGGACCGCGCATTCTTCACCTGGCAAGCGACCGAAGCTCTGAGCTTCACGGGCGGCAAGATGGCGACGCCGTTCTTCAGGCCGGGTAATCATCACCTGATCTACGACAACGATCTGAACCCGGAAGGGCTTGCGCTGCGTTACACGTTCGGCGACTGGTTCGCGAACTACGCCGGGCTGTGGGTGGAGGAGCGCAGCTCCGCCAACGATTCCATTTTGCTCGGCGGCCAGTTCGGTTATCGCGGCATGCTCGACAACGGCTCGCGCCTGACCGCGGGCATGTCCTACTACGACTACCTCGAGACGCAAGGCCAGACACCGTTCTACGACGGCGCGGGCAACGGCAACCGGGTGGATCTCGCGGGCAACTATCTAAACGACTTCAACGAGGTCGAGCTTTTTGCGGAGCTCGAAATGACCTTGGCCGAGCGGCCTCTCACGCTGTTCGCCGACGTCGCGCGCAATACGGAAGGCGGCGACGCCGACTCGGGATTCGCGCTCGGTGCTTACTACGGCGAGGCAAGTCGGCCGGGCGCGTGGCGCGTGGGGTACGCGTATCAAGACCTCGAAGCCGACGCCGTCATTGCGACGTTCACGGACTCGGATTTCGCGGGTGGCGGCACTGACGGCAAAGGCCACGTCATCGAGCTCAACTACGCGCTGCGCGACCGCTGGACTCTCGGCTTCCGCTACTTCTTGAACGAGCGGGGCGCAGACGCGGGCAACGAGCACGACTACAACCGCTTGCAGGCCGACGTCGTCTTCGCCTACTGAGCGCTGCGCAGCGCCGCCCGGCCGGCCGTCACGCCGTCGGGGGCCGCCGCGTTGAATTTCGTGGTCCAGCTCGGGAGTTCCTCGGCCGGCATCGGGCGCGCGAACCAATATCCTTGGCCCGAGATCGTAGCCAACCGCTAGCAGGTAATCCTTCACCCACTCTGACTCCACGCCTTCCGCAACCACTTGCAAACCGAGCGCATGGGCCATTTGCACGGTCGACTCGACGATGACGCGGTTTTCGGCGCGCGTCTGCAGGTCGATCACGAACGATTGATCCAGCTTCAGCGCATGAACATGTAGGTCGCGCAGATAGCCCAGGGACGAGAAGCCGGTGCCGTAGTCGTCGATCGAGATCAGCACACCGAGTGCGCGCAGCTCGCGCACGACCCTTTGCGCACGATCTGGGTCGAGCATCATGGCGCTCTCCGTGATCTCGAGCTCGAGTTGCCTCGGCCGCACGGAATGCTCGGCCAAGAGCTGCCGCAAGCGTGACGGAAAGTCCGCATCCTGGAGAACGCGCGCGGACAAATTCACCGCCACGCGCAGATCGAGGTTGCGGCTGTTCCAGCTCGTGACATCGTGGAGCGCCTGACTGATCGTCCAATCCGTGAGCGGCCGGATCAGATCCGTGGACTCCGCAAGCGTCACGAATTCCCCCGGGCCGACGCTGCCGTGCATTGCGTGCTGCCAGCGGACCAACGCTTCGACGCCCTCGGCGCGGCCGGTTCGCAGGTTGATCTGCGGCTGGTAGTGCAAGCCGATGCCGCTGTTCTCAATTGCTGCGCGCAGCTCGCTCATCATGCTCAATCGCCGGACCGTGTGCTGGTCGTGCTCGCGCTCGTAATAGTCGAATGCGCTGCCCTGGCGTTTGGCGACGTACATCGCCACGTCGGCGTGGCGCAGCAGCTCCTTGGAGTCGCGTGCATGGTCGGGGAATACCGCGATGCCGATGCTGACACCCACTTCGATCGCGATCCCGCGGGCGTCGATCGGCGTCTTCAGGCTGTCCAGCAAATCCTGCGAAAGCGAGTCGATGAACGAGCGCTGGCCGACGTCCGCGAGGACCACGGTGAACTCGTCGCCGCCGATGCGGCTGATGAACGCACCGCCGGCGAGCTTGGCGGCGAAGCGCTTCGAGACCTCGCGCAGCACTTCATCGCCGACGTCGTGGCCGAGCGTGTCGTTCACCTCTTTGAATCGACAGAGGTCGAGCATGAGCACGGCCGCGCGCTGCTGCGGCAGGGCTCCCGCAAGCACGGCGTCGAGATGCCTCGTCAGGGCGGTGCGGTTCGGGAGCCCGGTCAACGGATCGTGCGTGGCCTGATGCTCGAGGGCGCGCTGCTGCGCTTTGCGCTCGCTGATGTCGCGAACGATGGCGGTGAACAATCTGCCTTCCTCGGTCGCGATCCGGCTGATCGCCACTTCGACGGGAAACACATGGCCTTGCTGCGTGCGCGCGCTGCGCTCGGAAACGGCGCCGGCCAGCGTGTCGAGCGAGGACTGACCGATTAGATCGGGCACGAAGTCGCTGATCGGCACGCCGATGAGGCCGGCCTTGGGAGCGGCGAACAGCCTCGAGGCCGACGGATTGGCCGTGAGCACGACACCGTGGTCGTCGATGCAGACGATGCAGTCGGTCGAGGACTCGACGACGCTCTTCAGCAACGCGTCGCGGCGGCGGATGCCGATGGCGTATGCGAGCGCGCGCCAAGTTTGCTGGTCCAGCGAGCGGATCGTGGCGGCGACGAACAAGCTGCCGAGCAGCACCGCGAACGGCACGACGTCGAGCGCGAGGCGCGGCCACGCGTACAGAAGAACGCTGGTTGCGGCGAGCACGGCGCAGCCTACTGCAACCATCAGCGCGTTCTTTCGCCAGCTGCGTTGCTTGAGGAGCAGCGTGCACGCGACGGCCCAAAGCGCGAGCAACACGAGGTACTGCCACGGCGTCGGCGCGCGCAGTAGGCCCTCGCGCACAGTTGCGGTCGCGAGCGCCTGCACCACGACGCCCGGCAGTGAACCGTACAGCGGCACGGCGAGCTCATCGGGCAGCTCGGGGGCCGTCGAACCGACATAGACGGTTTTGCCGCGCAGCTCGCCCGGCCCGACGAAGCCGCTCAGGACGTCTATGAACGACTCGTAACGGAAGGAGGACTCGTTAATCGAGAAATCGATCGCGACGGGGGTATCCGCGGGGAGCGAGCCATCGAGCGCGAAGATGGAGGACAGCGTTTCGCCCTCGAGTTGCCAAGAGCTCCGCATTTCCCGGACCAGGCCGTCGGCGCTCGGCAGGAGCACGACCGAGGCGAGCCGAGCGTGCTGAGCGAAGCGTTGCAGAGGGCGGGTCACGATCCACTCGTTGTCGTTGTCGGCGCCGCTTGCCGCGTGAAAGTGCGCAGCGAGCACGACGGGTGCTCCCTGCCACTCGGCGAGCGCGCGCTCGAATAGCGAGTCGTCCTCGGCATTCGGCGAGGTCGAGCTGAAGTCGATGTCCAGGAAAACTTGATCGGCTTGCGCACGCTTGAGCTGTTGCAGCAAGCGCGCATGGTGTCGCCGTGGCCACGGCCATTCGTTCAACGCCTGCAGGCTCCGGGCGTCGATGCCGACGATGACGACGTCCGACGTCACGTCGTGCGCGAGCACGGCCGCGCGTGCGTCGGCGGCCGCTTGGTCGACACGCGCGAATTGCCCCGCAGAGTGCAGGAACGCCGTCAGCGCCAGGATCGGCGCCGCGATCGCGGGCCAGCTTAACCGCGGTCGCTGGATCACGGTCTAGAGGATTCGGCCCAGCAGGCCGCCGAGGCCCCCGCCGCCGGTGCCGCCGCCGGTTGGCGGTGGGGGCGGCAGGATATCGACCACCGGCTCGTCGGCGGAAAGGTCGAGGCCGAGATCGAGGCCCCCGACGCTCATATCCACGCCGACGTCGAGGCCGAGCCCTTGATCGGCGTCCAAGCCGACGCCGAGATCTACGCCGGCGCCGATGCCGGATCCGGTATCGATGCCTGCATCGACGCCGAGATCGACGATAGCGTCGCCGCCGAGATCGAGCGCGGCATCAGCGTCGAGGGCGACGCCGAGATCCCCGGCGCCGGAAAGATCTGCACCCGTGGCAAGACCGAGGTCGACGCTCGCGCCGCCGAGGTCTATGTCCGCGGCGGCACCGACCTCCACGCTCGCGGGGAGATCGAGGTCCGCGCTGAGCCCGACGGTCACGGTCGACCCGCCGAGCGAGACGTTGCCTTCGAGACCAGAGCCCACCTCGGCGCTATCGAGCGCAACGCCCGAATCGACGCCGCCCGTAGGCTTGTCGAGGTTGAGATCCGCCGCGAGCCCGGTGCTCGTAGTGTCGATGATCGAAATGCGATTGTCGGCCGCGACGCTCAGCGTGCCGAGTTGTCGATCGCCGTCGTTTGCTACGAGCACGCTCGGGCCGCGCGAGGCCGCGGTCGCGTCGCTGTTGGCGGCGACGGCCGCGTCCGCCGCGACGGCGGCGTCCGCGCGCGGGGCCGGCAGGCGGTCCTCGTCCATGCCGATCACGCGAATCGTCGTATCCGCTGCGCTGCGGATTGCGATCTCGCCCGCGTTGAGCTCGATCACTTCGCCGTCATCCGGCGTGCGGAGCTCGAGCCGCCCCTCGAACAACGAGACGGTCGTGCTGTCCCCTTGCACGGCGACGTTGAATTGCGTCCCCTTGATCACAGCCACCAAGAACGGCGTCTCGATGCGTAGCTTGCTGACTTCGCGCGGCGCGACGTCGTAGAACACGTTGCCGCGGTATTGCACGAGCCGTGCAATCAAGTTGCCGTCTGCGGCCTCCTCCGGAATCGCGATCTCGCTGTCCGGAGCGACGGATATAGAGGTGTGCGCCTGCTTGATGCCGAGCGTCCCATCGTTCCCGGTCACGATCCGGGTCGGCAGGTCGAGCGTCGAGTCGACGCGCACGTCGGTGTCGACGCCCGCCATCGTTACCGACAACGGTTCCGGCAACGTCGGTGACGAAGATGCGATTGGAATTGTCGACGCGAGAGCGTGGAGTCGCGGCGAAGGCTAAAGACGTTACCAGCACGGCAAAGCAGACGACCAAGCTGTTTGCGCTTGTTCTTGTCGCTATCGGCGTTCGCATGCCCTGTAGACCTCCATGTCGTCAGTTGGCGACATCTTAGTGAACGGCGACGGGCGACGATGTGAGGACAATCACGGCATCGGCAATGTGCATTGTGCATAATGCGCGCCCACCGTTTCGTTCGAGCACGACGCTGATGACTGCTCGCCGCTTTGCGCAACGCTGCCGTGCGCAAGGGCGCGATCCAAGCGCGCGACGCTCCGCCAGATACGCATCCCTTGTCATAATCGCCGCGCTACTTGAATTAACCAGCCCGGCTGCGCACGCGGCCGATCTGTCGTCGGCCGTCATTCGCGGCTCGAGCGTCTATTCCGCCGCCGAGTTATTCGGCATCTATCGCGAGCAGCTCGGCCGGCCGATCACGAGCGCAGCAGCGCGCGAGATCGTGGCCGCGCTCGTCGCGAAATACGAAGGCGACGGCTACTCGCGTCCGCAGGTCCGCGTCGACGACGCGATGATCGAGCTCGGCATTCTGCGGATCGACGTGTTCGAAGCGCGGATCACCGACGTCAAGATCACGGGGGACCCCGGACCGCACCTCGCCCGGCTCGAGCACTTGAGCTCCGAGCTGCGCGCGGCGAGCGTCGTTCGCCAAGAGGGGGTGCAGGCAACCCTGCAGCGAATGCGCGCGTTGCCCGGGCTATCGCTTGCGGCGAGCACCGCGCGCGATCTCGAGCTGCCGAACGTCTATCGGCTCGATATCGACACGCAGTTTGACCGGGTCAGCGGAGCCGTCCGCATCAGCAACCGCGGCACTGACGAGGTGGGCCCGCTGTTCGTGCTGGGTCAAGCGATCGCGAACGGCTTGCTCGCGGGAGACACCAACCTCGGCGTGATGTTCGGCGCAGCGTCGGACTATGACGAATACCATGGCCTCGGGATCCTCGCGAACGTCGGCATCGGCGAGCGGGGCGCAAGAGCGGCGGTGACGGGGTTTCAGTCGCGCTCCGATCCGCGCGAAGCCGTCGTCGATCGCGACGATTCCTATCTGCGCGACCGGCTGTCGGCGCGCTACACGCACCCGCTCGTCGGCCTCTCGAATTGGGGCGGAGCGCTGTTCGCGGGCCTCGATCTCGAAGACCTCGAGATCCAGCGCTCCGACGTGCGTTTGCGCGACGAGCGCCTAAGAATGCTCGTGGTCGGCTCCACCTGGAGCCGGCGGCAGAGCACGGCCACCCGGTACGGGGGCTCGCTCGAGCTAGTGCAAGGTCTCGGTGGGTTGAACAGCGGCCTCTCTGCTTCCGACCTGCTAGAGGATCCACGACGCGCAGACTTCACGCTGGTGCGCGCGAGCCTCACGCGCGCCACGCAGTTGAGCGAACGCTGGTCGGTGCGCCTCGATGCTTTCTTGCAGCAAACGGCGTACGTCTTGCCTTACAACGAGCGGTTCAAAATTGGCGGCGATCGCCTCGGACGCGGCTTCGAGGTCGCCGAGATCGCCGGTGACCAAGGAGTCGGCGCAAAGGTCGAAGCTCGCCGCCGCCTCATCAATGCGCCGACGCAGCTTGGCCGCACATCCGTCTATGGGTTCTATGACGTCGGTGCGGCATGGAAGCAGGACGTCGCGGGACGCGAGTCGGCGGCGACCACTGGTTTCGGCTTCGCCACGCAAGGGCGGCGCACGTCCGGCTCCATCGAGCTCGCGCAACCGCTCACGCACCCGGACGTCGAGGGCAGCGTCGATCTCAGTTTGTTCGCCGAGCTGGCGATCAATTTCTAGGCGAAAAAACGAATCCCGATTCCGTACCGAACGGTGCGGTGTTGTTGCGTCGTTTCGCCCGCGACTATGATTCCGCCACATCGTCAAAAAAATTTGGAGCGAGCGTGGCTAGGGAAAACCTGTCGGTGATGCAACAACAACAGCACCCAACCTCCGTCAAAGGAGGATTCGATTCCAACGGTGCGCGCAAAGCCTCCATTGCGCTTCTTACTGCGATCTACAAGACCGGCCGGCACGGCACGATCGCGGAAGTGCTGATCGCGCTCGAGGTCATCGATTCGAACTTGGACGGCAGGCCGCATTCGATGAAATCGCTGTCGAGCAAGCTCGGCATTCCTTATACGTCCGTGTCGCGCATCGTCTATTCGCTGACATCGGAGGCGCAGCCCGGCGGAGTCTTGAAGCTGGTTCCGGACAGCAAGGACCGGCGCCGTAAGCATATCGAGCTCGATCCGGATGCGTTCAAACGCTCCGCGCCGCCCGTGCGCGCGCTCGAGAAGGCGATGCTCGACTACTACGGCAGCTCGGTCTACAAGCTGAAAAAAGACAAGGCGAACTAGACTCCGCGGGTGCGGGCCGCCGCACTTGCTTCGAACGCGGTGTGCGTTCTATGTTGCGTCGCATGCCGCGTCCACGTGCGAAGTTGTTATTGCTGCTGCCGCTATTGCTCTTCGCGCTCGCCTATCTCGATCGACAAGAGGCAGGCGCAACCGGCGATTGGCGAGCCGCGAGCCGAGCGCCTGTGGGGCTGGCGCCGGATCCGGCCGTAACGCCGGAGCCCGTCATTCAGGTCTACGCGGCGCGCGCGGTTCGCTGGCGTGGCTACTTCGGCGTGCACACATGGATCGCGGTGAAACCGCGGGCGGCGCCGCGCTTCACGGTCTATGAGGTGAGCGGGTGGCGGTTGCGCCGCACGGGCAGCTCGGTGAACAAGAACGACCGAGCGCCGGACTCGCGCTGGTTCGGCAGCACGCCCGCGTTGCTCGCGGAACGCCGCGGCGTCGGTGTCGACGACATGATCGCTCGCGTCGAAGCCGCGGTACGCGCGTATCCGTATGCGGACACATATCGAGTATGGCCGGGACCGAACTCCAACACGTTCACCGCGTTCGTGTTGCGCGCCGTGCCGGAGCTCGAGACGGATCTGCCCGCGACGGCGATCGGAAAGGACTATTTGGGTGCGGCGCTGTTTGCGACAGCTCCGAGCGGCACCGGCTGGCAATTCAGCGCGCTCGGCGTGCTCGGTGTGCTCGCGGCCGTCGAGGAGGGCCTCGAGCTCAATCTGCTCGGCCTTACGTTCGGCATCGATCCGCTGCAACTGTCGCTGAAGCTGCCGATGGTCGGACGCATCGGCTGGCCCGATTGCGAGGCTCCGTCGCTGTCGTGCGCACTCGGCCCATGATCTCGAGCACAAAGGGGGAAGTCATGACACGCGTGCGTCTCAATTTCATCCTTGCCGGAGGCTGCGCGCTGCTTGCCATCGCGCGCACCGGTACGGCGCAGCCGCCTCAGGCGGAGCGCGAGATCCAGAAGCTCAACGGCGACGTTTACTGGGCGCGCGATCGCGATCTGCATCTCGCGGTGTTCATGGTGACTCCCGAGGGCATCGTTCTCGCGGATCCGATCGGCCGCGAGTTCTCCACCTGGTTGAAGGCCGAGCTTGCGCAGCGTTTCGACGTTCCCGTCCGCTACGTGCTCTATAGCCACAAAGACTACGATCACGCTTCCGGTGCGGACGTGTTCGCCGATACCGCGAAAGTGGTCGCACACGAGAACACCGCCCGGCACCTGGGGATGCCGCCCGCCAATACGCCGCTACCCGAAGCTGCCGCGGCCGCCGACGCGAACAAGAACGGCCGCATCGAGCAGGCGGAAGGTGGCGGTCCGCTGCAAGGCCAATTTGCGCTGCACGACGCGAACGGCGACGGCGCGCTTTCCGGTGCGGAGATCACGCGCGGTCCGGTTGCACAGGTTCGGCCGCCGGACATCACGTATGCCGAGAAAAAGACCATTACGCTCGGCGGTAAGCGGGCGGAGCTCATTTACATGCCGATCGAGCACGCCGACGACAACAGCATCATCTTGTTTCCCGACGACGACGCGATATTCGTCGTGGACTTCGCGCTCGTCGATCGGTTGCCGTTCGGCACGCTCGTGGGCGAGACGGACGAGATCAAGAAGATCGAGGCGCTCGCGTTCGAGCACTTCGTGCCCGGCCACGGACATGTCGGCACTCGCGCGGACTTGGTTGCGCATAGGCGCTACCGGGAAGAGCTCCGCGAGGCAGTGGCCGCCGGCATCGCAGCCGGACGTACGGTGGAGCAACTGCGTCAAAGCGTGACGATGGACGCCTACAAGGATTGGGAGTTCTATCAGCAATGGCGAGCCGACAACGTCACGGGCATGTACCAAATCTTGACCGCGCGTTGAGGGGCGTGCTGTCGCGTCTCGTCGGCCGCGGCATGTGGACGCGCGCAGGCGCGCTGAATCGAAGGGGAATCATGCGAACGATCGCGAGCTTCATCGTGAGCGCCGCGGCGCTAGGCCTGTTGGTGGGCGGAACGGCCGAAGCACAAGGCAACCCCGCATGCGACCGCGGCTGTCTCGAGGGCTTCGTCGACCGCTACCTCGATGCGCTGATCAAGCACGATCCTAGCGCGGCGCCGCTCGCGAGCAACGTGCGCTACACGGAGAACGGCCAACGTCTTGCGATCGGCGATGGCCTTTGGCGCAGCATGAAAGCGAAGGGGACGTATCGGCTCTTCGTGAGCGACGTCGAGGCGGGCCAAGTCGTGCTGCTTGGAACCGTGCACGAGGAGCACGCGAATCCTGCGCAAACCGCGCCCGCGTTGATCGCGCTGCGGCTCAAAGTCGCGCGCGAGCAGATTGTCGAAGTCGAGATGGAAATCGCGCGCAGCGCGGACGCGGCCCAGCGCGTCGAAGCTCTGGGAACGCCTCATGCGTTATTCACGCAGCCGATTCCGGCGAACGAGCGCATGTCGCGCGCCGACTTGATCAAAACGGCAGACATGTACTTCACCGGCATGCAGCAGAACGACGGCAAGGGAAACTATCCGTTTGCGGACGACTGCAACCGTATCGAGAACGGCATGCAGACCACGAATCGTCCCACGCCCGCGGGAGAGACGCGGCCCGATCCCGCCAGCCGCCTCCAACTACTCCGCGCAGTGGACCTGCCTCGAGCAATTCTCGTCCGGCCTGCTGCATTTTGTGAGTCGCATACGCGACCGCCGCTACGTGGCGGTGGATCCCGAGCGGGGCCTCGTGCTCGCGTTCGTGTTCTTCGACCACTTCGCCGGCGACACGCGACGCTTCACGACGCCTTCCGGTCGAGCAGTGACGGCCGGTCCTGCGCAACCGTGGACGTGGTACATCGCCGAGCTGTTTCGCGTCGAGAACGGCAAGCTGCGTCGGATCGAAGCCGTGCTCGAGCGCGTGCCCTACGGCATGACGTCCGGCTGGAGCTCATGGGAAGACGGCATGTCGGACCGTGCCCGCGACGTCACGCGCTAGGACGCCTCAGGCGACTCGGTTCCCGCCCCGTTTCACCTAATACTAATGCGAATCGTTCTCATTGCGTTTTTAAATGCAACCAATTATCATTCGCGGCAGTCAGCCACTCAGAGGGTCTGCTGCCGTGTCCAACACCAACAAGAAACCGGCTGCGTCGATGTTGCCGCGCCCCAGGGTCCTCGCAAGCGCAATCGGCCTGGCGGTGGCGTCCGGCGCGGCGTTTGGCCAAGACCGCGGCAGCGAGGCGGACATCGTCGTCACGGGGCATGCCCCGCAGACCGAGGCAAGCTCGAGCAAGTTCACGGCGCCGTTGATCGACACGCCGAAGTCGGTGACGGTGATCTCGCAGGCGCTGATCACCGAGACCGGCTCGACGTCGCTCGTCGACGCGTTGCGTACGGTGCCTGGCATCACTTCAACGCGGGAGAGGGCGGTCAGCCGGCCGGCGACAACTTGAAGATCCGCGGCTTCGATGCGGGTTCGGACGTGTTCATCGACGGCGTGCGCGATGCCGGCTCGCAGACCCGCGATGTGTTCGCGCTCGAGCAGATCGAAGTGATCAAAGGGCCGGGCTCCGCGTACTCGGGCCGCGGCTCAAGCGGCGGCTCCGTGAACCTCGTGACGAAGAAGCCGATGGACGAAAACTTCGTCACGACGAACATCGGCGCGGGCACGGACAGCTACGGCCGTGCGGCGGTCGATGCCAACATCATGTTCTCCGACAGCGGCGCGTTCCGTGTGAACGCTCTGATGCAGGACGCCGATGTGCCCGGCCGCAACGGCGTATCGATGTCGCGCCGCGGCCTGGCTCCGTCGCTCGCGTTGGGAATCGGCAAGGAGACGCGCGTCAATCTCGATTTCTATCGCTACGAGACCGACGACGTCCCCGATTACAGCATTCCCTACGCGCGCAACGAGGCAAACACGGCTCCCGCGGGCGAACCGTCAACGTCGACCGCGAGAACTTCTACGGCCTGCTCAATCGCGACTTTCAGGAAACCGGCGCCGACGTGCGTACGTTGCAGGTCGCGCACGACTTCGCGAACGGCCTGACGCTGTCGAATACCACGCGCTACGGCAGGACCACCAACGACTACATCGCCACCAATCCGGACGATGGCCGCGGCAACGTGGTCAACGGCTTCTTGCTGCGCAACTCGAAGAGCCGCAACTCGCACACGACGACGGAAGCGAATCTCACCGACGTGAGCGGCGAAGCGCAGACGGGCCGGATCGAGCACAGCTACGCGTTCGGCTTCGAAGCCAGCCAGGAAGAAATGCTGAACACCCCGTACGTCGTCTCGGCCACGTTCACTGGCAACGCCGTGACCGCGTTCTCTACGTCCTGCAGCGCACCCGGTGCGGTCGGCGCCGCGTCCTCTCTACAACTGCACGACGCTCGACAATCCGAATCCGAACGATCCGTGGACCGGCACGATCACGCAGTCGACGCAGCCGACGCTGGTCCACACCGACACGCGCTCGGTCTACGGGTTCGACACGCTTGGCTTTGGCGAGCGTTGGAACCTGAACCTCGGCCTGCGTTGGGACGACTACCAGACGGTGCAGGACTCCTTCGCGTCGAACCTCCCCGTGCAGCTGCGCAACGAGGCGGACTTCTGGAACCATCAAGTCGGCGTCGTGTTCAAGCCCGCGATCAACGGGACCATCTACCTGTCGACGGGCACTTCATCGAGCCCTTCCGGCAACACGCTCGGCGACGGCACCGAGAACATCGCCACCAATAACCAGGACTTGGAACCGGAGCGGATCGCACGCTCGAGCTCGGCACGAAGTGGTCGCTCGTCGACGATCAGCTGTCCCTGACCGCCGCCATCTTTCGCACGGAGACCGAGAACGCTCGGGTCGCGGTGTCGGGTGGCTTCCAGGAAACCATCGGCGACGAGCTCGTCGACGGTTTCGAGATCGGCATCAGCGGCAATCTCTCCGAGCGCTGGACGATGTTCGGCAGCTACGCCTTCCTCGACAGCGAGATCGTGGACGACGGGCCGGTCGGCACCGAACGACGGCAACGAGTTCCCGAACACACCGCGCAATAGTTTCAGCCTATGGACGAGTTTTGCCGTGACGGGGAGCTTCACGATCGGCGGCGGCGCCACGTACGTCGACGACCGGTTCGGCAACGTTGCGAACACGGTCTCGATTCCCGACTACTGGCGGTATGACGCGATGGCCGCGATCGACGTCGGCCAACGCGTGAATCTGCAAATCAACTTGCAGAACCTCACCGACGAGGTGTACTACACGCGGCCGTACCAGAGCCACTACGCAGCGCTCGGTGCGGCGCGCTCGGCCGTCGTGAGCGCGACTATAGATTTTTGATCTCTTGCGAATTGCCCCGCCGCCGACGGAGCGGGTGTCGAGTCGGCCCAAAGATGCTGCTGCACATCCCAGACGTCCTGACGGCTGATCAAGTCCGAGACGCACGCCGCGTTCTCCTGTCCGCAGAATGGGTCGACGGCGCGGTGACGGCCGGCTTTCAGTCGACGCAAGTCAAGCGCAACCACCAGCTGGCGGAAGGTTCCGTCGCCGCACGTGAGCTCGGCGACATGGTTCTTGTCGCGCTCGGCAAGAGCCTGCTGTTCGCGTCCGCCGCATTGCCCGCGAAGGTTTTCCCGCCGCTGTTCAACCGTTACGAAAGCGGCCAAGCGTTCGGCAATCACGTCGACAATGCGATCCGCCAAGTGCGCGGCACCGTCGCAGCGCATGCGCACCGACATCTCCGCCACCTTGTTTCTTGTCCGAGCCCCAGGAGTACGACGGCGGCGAGCTCGTCGTCGACGATACTTATGGTCCGCACAGCGTGAAGCTTCCGGCCGGGCACCTCGTGCTCTATCCGGCGACGAGCCTGCATCGCGTCACGCCGGTGACGCGCGGTACCCGGCTCGCGTCGTTCTTTTGGATCCAAAGCCTCGTACGCAGCGACGCCGAGCGAACCCTGCTCTTCGACATGGACATGGCCATCATCAAGCTGCGGCAAGAGGTCGGCGACAACGAAAGCGTCGTCGCGCTGACCGGCGTCTATCACGATCTCCTGCGGCGCTGGGCGACCGTCTAAGCGCGGCCCAGGCCGCCGCATCCTCAAGAGCGTCTATTCGCGACGCCGGCTGCGCTCCAGCCCAGGCGGCGCTTGACATCCCATGTCTAGTGCACTATTGTTCTAGTACACTAGAGTTGAAGGGCACGTCTGCATGATCGACATCGATCGACTCTCGTTCGGCTATCACCAGCGCCAGCGCTTATTTCACAGCCTGAGCTTGAACCTAAAGCCCGGCACGATTTACGGGCTGCTCGGCCTAAACGGCACCGGCAAGTCCACGCTGCTCAAGCTGATCACGGGGCTGCTGTTCCCGGATGGCGGCTCGCTTCGGTCGCTCGGCTACGAGCCGCGGAATCGGCAGCCGGGTTTCCTCACCCAGGTCTTCGTGCTGCCGGAAGAATTGAACGTGCCCGGCGTGACGATCGACGAGTACGTTGGGAGCCGCGCGCCGTTCTACGCGCGGTTCAAGCGCGACGAGCTCGAGCGGTATCTGAAGGAATTCGATCTGCCGCGCGACCGCAAGCTCACGGCGCTCTCGTACGGCCAGAAGAAAAAATTTCTGTTGAGCTTCGGTCTCGCATGCCAGTCCGCGCTGCTCGTCATGGACGAGCCCACGAACGGTCTCGACATTCCGTCGAAGGGTCAATTTCGCCGTCTCGTTGCCGAGGCGTTGACCGCCGACCGCCTGTTCATCATCTCGACGCATCAGGTTCGAGACGTGGAGTCGTTGATCGATCCGATCGTGGTCCTGCACGAGGGAACGGTGCTGCTCAACAACTCGATCGCGGAGATCACCTCGCGGATTCGGATGGCGCACACGGCCACGCGCCCAGACGCGAAAGCCGACGGGCTGCTGCATACGGAGCCGGCCGTCGGCGGGTTTTGGTCGGTGTGGAGAGACAGCGATGCGAGCGCGGGGACGCTCGATCTCGAGGTGCTGTTCAACACGATCGTCTCGAATCCGGCGCTCGGCGGATCGTTGTTCGCGACGCAAGGAGAGGCGGCATGAACGAGCATTTCGCCGCGCGCCGGCTCGGTTTGCTGCTGCGCAACGACGTCGTCGGCGGTTATCGGACGTTCGCGATTCATGCCGCAACCGTGGCCGTGCTCATCGCTTCCGCTTCTCTGTTGAATATGTTTTTCAACGGCGAGTCGATGCCTCCCGTCATCTGGTTCTCGCTCCTGCTGTGCGTTTGGGGTTCGATCGTCGCGAGCCGAGCGTTCAACGAGCTCCACAACAAGACCCGGAACGAGTCGTTCTTGCTGCTCCCGGCATCGGCTTTGGAAAAGACGCTCGCGCGGCTCCTGCTCGTGACTGTGGGCTTCTTGGGCTTTCTCTTCGTCTACGCGGCTGCCCTGTCTTTCTCGACAGAGATGCTGAGCCTGCTCTTCTTCGGCGAACGCAACGAGCTCTTTCGGCCGTTCGATCCGAGAGTCTGGCAGGTGATCCCACACTTCGTCGTTCTGCAGTCGGTGTTCTTCTTGGGCGCTGCGTTCTTTCGCAAGAACCATTTCTGGAAGACGGTTCTTTCGATCGCCGCGCTCGGCGCGGCTTGCGCCGCCTTGATCACGCTCTTGGGCCTCCTGTTGTTCGGGAGCGACCCTGTGGTGTTCGACGAAGGGGAGATGTACGGGATCTACTTGGGGCGAATGAGGTTGTTCGACCTCGGGGCCGACGCAGTCAAGCTCGCTTACCACTTCGTCCTACCGCTGTTTTGCTGGTTCGTCGCCTGGTTGCGCGTCAGAGAGACTCAGGTGAGCTATGGAGTTTAATCAGCCCAAGGGCATCTATCAGCAGATCGCGGACCAGATTCGCGATCGCATTCTCGAGGGCGAGTGGACGAACGGCGCACGAATTCCGTCGATCCGCGAGCTCGCCGTGAGCGTCGGCGTGAACCCGAACACCGTGACGAAAACCTATCAGGCGCTCACGGACCGCCGCATCATCGAGAACCAACGCGGCATCGGCTACTTCGTGGCAGCCGACGCCAAAGAGAAGATTCTGGAAGAGCTGCGCAACGAGTTCATTCGCGACGAGCTGCCGAGGCTTTTTCGCACGATGCGGCTGCTCGACATCGGCATCGATGAGCTCGCCGAACGGTTCGCTCGGGACGGGGGAGGTAAGGCGTCATGAGACAAAGTCAAACGGTGATGTTGGCGGCGCTCGCGGTTACGGCGCTAGCCATTGTGCTCGGGGCCGGTGTTGCGCGAGTCGCGCTTTCGCAGCTCGCGAACGGGGACGGTGCGTCACGCAGCGCCGATCCGGGGCAGCCGACGACGCGCACGCTGGATCTCGCGGGATTTCGCGACGTCGACGTGAGCGGCACGTGGGACGTCACGCGTTACGCAAGGCAGCGCGTGGACCGTCGAGATCTCTTTCCCCGAGAACCTCGAGGATGCGCTGCGCGTGCGCGTCGAGGGCGATCGGCTGGTCTTGGGTTATGACTGGAGCGGCCGCAATTTGAATCGCAGCGGGCCAAGTTTCACCGCCCGCGTGTCGATGCCGGAGCTTGCAGCCGTCGACGTTTCGGGCGCCGGCAGGCTCCGCTTCTCCGGGTTCTCGGGGGACCGCCTGGCGGTCGACCTTTCCGGCTCGGGCGACGTCGAAGGTCAGGGCGGCGGCTACGACTCCGTCGTGATCGATGTCAGCGGCTCCGGACGGGTCGATCTACGCGGTGTCCCGGTCGTCGACGCCAACGTGGATTTGTCCGGGTCCGCAAGTGTCGTGCTGCGGATGAACGGCGGCGTGCTGTTGGCCGATCTGTCGGGCTCGAGCCGCGTCGAGTACTACGGGACGATTCGCGAGCAACGCGTCGACGTCTCGGGCTCGGCCAGCGTCAGTTCGGCGAACTGACCCCGCGCCAGACAAAACGAAGAAGGATTCGCGCGTGGACGAACGATCGAATCTTGTGAGCCAACTGCGGATTGACCGCGACGCCGCGTCGCAGACGAGCAGCAAATCGCCGCTGCGTTGGATCGCCGCTGCCGCGACCGCAATCGCGGCAGTCGGAGCCGCGGCTTGGTTTTTGTTGGCGTCATCTGCGGCGATTCCGATCAGCGTGGCGACGGCGGAGCCGGCGGCGGCAGAGACGGCCCTGGCGGCGCCAAGCTCGTTGCTCGACGCATCCGGCTATGTCGTCGCGCGCCGTCAGGCGACCGTATCCGCGAAGATCACCGGGAAGGTTGTCGAAGTGCTCATCGAGGAAGGTCAGCAAGTCGAGGCTGGCGACATCATCGCGCGGCTCGACGACACGAACGTGCGCGCGCAGGTGGCGCAGGCTCGGGCGCAGCTCAGCCAGCAGCGTGCGAGCTTCGCGGCGGCGTTGATCGCGTTCACGAATGCGGCGCCCACGTTCGACCGCAATCGACAGCAATTCGAGCGCGCGGTCATCAGTGCGCAGACGTTCGACACGGCCAAGGCCAGCTACGACGCGGCGCGTGCGAGCTTCGACGTCGCGGCGCGCGCGGTCGACGTGGCCGACGCCAATCTCGCGCTCACGGAGCGCGCGCTGGACGACACCATCGTGCGGGCGCCGTTCGGCGGAGTGGTCACCGTGAAGGCGGCGCAGGAAGGGGAGATGGTCTCGCCGATCTCGGCGGGCGGCGGATTCACGCGCACCGGGATCGGCACGATCGTCGACATGGGCTCGCTAGAGGTCGAGGTCGACGTGAGCGAGAACTTCATCAACCGCGTGCAGCCCGGACAGGACGTCTCGATTGTCTTGAATGCCTATCCCGATTCGCCTCTCGGCGGAACGGTCATCGCGATCATCCCGACGGCGGATCGCGCGAAGGCCACGGTGAAGGTGCGGGTGGGCTTCAACGCGAGGGACGCGCGGATTCTGCCGCAGATGGGCGTGCGTGTGGCGTTTCTCGCTGGTTCCGCCGCCGAGCAGAGCGTGAGTGTTGCGTCGCGTGCCGTCGTAGTTCCGCAGGACGCGGTTGCGGCGGAGGGCGACACCGGCTTCGTTTTCGTCGTCAGCGACGATCGCGTCGAGCGGCGCGCTGTTCGGCTGGGAAGCCGCACGGCGGCAGGCCAAATCGTGCTGTCCGGCATCGACTCGGGTACTCGCCTTGCGGTCGGCAATCTGGCCGCGCTCACGGACGGCGCGCGCATTCGGATCGAAGGCTGATCGACCAGACAAACAGACAGGAGCAGACCATGTCGAGCATCGTTTCGATCCGTGACGTCGTCAAAGGCTATACGCGCGGCAAGCAGCGCGTTGAGGTGCTGCACGGCCTCAACATGCAGGTCCAGACCGGCGAGTTCCTCGCGCTGATGGGTCCTTCGGGGTCGGGCAAGACGACGCTGCTGAATCTCATCGGCGGCCTCGACAAGCCCGACAAAGGCGAGGTCACGGTCGCCGGCGAGCGCCTCGACCAGTTGTCCTCCGGCAAGCTCGCGAAATGGCGCGCGCGCAACGTCGGTTTCATCTTCCAGTTCTACAACCTGCTGCCGGTGCTCACCGCCGAGCGCAACGTCGAAGTGCCGTTGTTGCTGACGAAGCTTTCCGGCAAGGAGCGCAGGCGCAACGTTGCGGCCGCGCTTGCGCTCGTGGGCCTCTCCGACCGCGCGAAGCACAAGCCGGCGGAGCTCTCCGGCGGCCAGCAGCAGCGGGTCGCGATCGCGCGCGCGATCGTTTCGGACCCGCGGCTGCTCGTCTGCGACGAGCCAACCGGCGATCTCGACCGCGACACGTCGGAGTCGATCCTCGGGCTGCTGCAGCTCCTTAACCGCGAGCACGGCAAGACGATCATCATGGTGACGCACGACCCGCGCGCGGCCGACCATGCTTCGCGGCGGCTCTACGTCGACAAAGGCGAGCTGACCGGTGCGCCGCTCGGAGTCGCAGCGTGAAGTATTTACCGCTCGTCTGGGCCAATCTCTGGCGCAAGCGCGTGCGCACGATCCTGACGATGATCTCGGTCGTCGTCGCCTTCTTGCTCTTCGGCATTCTCGACGGCGTCACGTCGGCTTTCGATCTCGCCGTGGAGCGATATACCGACGACATCGAGCTGCGCACGCAGGCTCGTGTCGGCAGCGGCCGAATGCCGATCGCGCACCTCCAACGCATCGAGAGTGTTCCAGGCGTGCGGGCCGTCGGCTTCATGGCCTTCTTCGGCGGCTATTTTCAGGAACGGAAGAACCCAATCAACGGCGCGGCGATCGACGCGAGCCGGTTCACGACGCTGATGAGGGCTATCGTGCCGGACGAGCAGATGGAGGCGATGAAGCGTACGAGGACGGGCGCGATCATCGGTACCGAGCTCGTCGACCGTTACGGCTGGAAGATCGGGGACCGCGTCACCTTGACGACGCCCTGGACGCGCAAAGACGGCTCGATCGATTGGGAGTTCGACCTTGTCGGCGTTTACACGCTGGCCGAGGACGAATTTCCGGACAACGACATGTTCTTCATCAACTACGCGTACTTCGACGAGGCGCGCGCGTTCGGCAACGGCTCGGTCCACACCTTCGCGGTAACGATCGAAGACGCGGGGCGCGCAGCGCAGATCGCAGCCGACATCGACCGGCTGTTCGCCAACTCGCCCGACGAAACTCTCACGCAGAGCGAGCGGGACTGGATAAGCGCCCAGATCAACAGAGTCGGAAACATCAGCTTCATCGTCAACGCGATCGTCAGCGCCGTGCTGTTCGCGCTGTTGTTCGTGACCGGCAATACCATGATGCAGGCGATTCGCGAGCGGACTCCGGAGCTGGCCGTCCTCAAGACCTACGGCTACAGCAACGGGACGTTGACGGCTCTCGTCGTGCTCGAGGCGGCGTTTCTCTGCGTGACTGCCGCCGGGATTGGCCTTGGCATCGCGGCCGCGGTATTCCCCAGCGTGTTCGATGCAATTGGTGTCGAAGCGCTGCCGCTCGAGTCGCGGGTCGTCATCTACGGCCTCGGGTTCGCACTCGCGCTCGCGTTGGCCAGTGCGCTCCCGCCGGCCTGGCGCGCGCAGCGGCTCAAGGTCGTCGACGCCTTAGCCGGCCGCTGACGCGAGACTGCGATGAGCACATTGCGACAAATAGCAGCCGTGAGCGCAATCAATGTCCGCGGCATCACACAGCGACTCGGGGCCTCGTGCGTCGTCGTTATCAGCATCCTCTGCGTCGTCGGCGTGCTCGTATCGGTGTTGACGATGGCCGGGGGCTTTTCCTCGACTTTGCTCGCAGCCGGCCGGGCGGATCGTGCAATCGTCTTGCAGGGTGGCGCGAACTCCGAGGCGTTCAGCAACTTGCTCATGGATGCCGTCGCGACGATCCTGAACGCGCCGGGCATCGCGCGCACACAAGCCGGTGACGCTGCCGCGTCCGCGGACATCCTCGTGTCGGTAAATCTAGCGCGCAAATCCAACGGCACAGTCGCGGCGCTGACCGTGCGCGGTGTGTCGTCTCAAGCCGCATCCTCCGTCAGGCCCGAAGTCGACCTCGTCGAGGGACGGCTGTTCACACCCGGCGTCCGCGAAGTCATCGTCGGACGCCTTGCCCAGACGGAATTCAGCGGGCTTACGGTCGGCGACCACGTCGCCCTGCGCAACAGCGAATGGACCATCGTCGGCGTGTACGAGACCGGCGACACGCTGGAATCCGGGATGTTGACGGATGCGAGCACGCTGCAGTCCGCCTACCAGTCGAACACTTTGAACAGCGTGACGGTAGTGCTCGAGTCGATCGACGCCTTCGAGGAATTCAAGGCCGCGCTCACGACGAATCCTGCTTTGGCGGTGGACGTTCTGCGCGAGCCGGAATACGCGGCGCTGCAAGCCGAGCGGATCGCGAGCTTGCTCTTTTTCGTGACCTACGTCGTGAGCGCGATCATGGCGTTCGGGGCGCTGTTCGCCGCTCTCAACACGATGTACTCGGCCGTGAGCGCCCGCACGGTCGAGATCGCAACACTGCGCGCGCTGGGCTTCGGCGCAACAGGCGTCGTCGTCTCCGTGCTTGCCGAAGCCTTGCTGCTTGCGCTGCTCGGCGGCGTAGCCGGAGCGGCGATCTCTTGGGTCGTGTTCACGGGCGACACGATCAGTCTCGGCGGCGGCCAAGGGTCGCTGATCGCCGAGCTACAGGCGACGCCCGCCATCGTCGGCACGGGTCTCGCTTGGGCATGCGCGGTCGGAATGCTCGGCGCGCTGTTTCCGGCTGTTCAAGCCGCGCGACTCCCCGTGGCCACGGCGTTGCGGGCGATCTGAGCGGAGGCGCCGCGGCGCTTGTCAGGGCCTTGCTTCGCTTGCGGCGAGCGGCTGCGGTCCATACATCGCGAACTTTTCTTCGCGCCACTCGTGCGCACGCTTGCCGGCGGCCGCGAGCTCGGCGCTGGCCATTCGAATCCGCAGGGCGTCCATCGCGCGGCTCGCTTCATCGAGCATCCGTACGTCGTTCATCGAGTAGCTGGCGGTCAGCGAAAACCATTTATAGGCTTCGGTGAGATCTTGGCGCAGACCGCGGCCCCACTCGCACGCACCGCCTAGGTACAGGAGCGCGTCGAGCAACCGGTCGTGGGAAATTCCGTACTCCACTGAACGATGGATCCATTCGAATGCCTGCGCGTCGTCCTGCACGACGCCCCGCCCGATGCGGTAGTACTGGCCGAGATAGTATTGTGCGTCGGCGTTGCCACCGTACGCCGCCTCCGTCATCCAGCGCGCAGCGGCTCGGTAGTCTTGTGCGACGCCCTCACCGAGATCGTAGGCGATCGCGAGCGCCAGTTGTGCGCCGACGTGACCGTGCTCGGCCGCACGCGTGAGCCACCAAATGCCCGCTTCCCTGTCGACCTGAGCGCCTCGACCCTCCATGAATAACACGCCAAGGTAGTAGGACGCGATCGGATCGTTCTTTCCCGCAAGTGGCATGAGCTCCGCTCGCGCGCGCTCCGAATCCTGCGCTGCGAACGCGGCTAGACCCTCGGCGAGGCCGGCTAATGCCGGCCCAGTCGCGAGCGAGAGGGAGATCGGCAGCAGCACCAAAGTCCGCTTCAAGTCCGACTCCTGCCCTCTAACCAGATGCGACGTTGCGAAGGCGTCATGGCCGGCTGTTCAGCTTGGCTATGACGGAGTCGAGATTCTGATGAGCGATCGGGTAATAAACCGGCGAAAGGCGAATCGCTTCGTTGAGCAATTGCTCCGCTTCCGCCAGATCGTTCCGCATGAGCGCGATGTAGCCGACGTCGTTGTAAGCCGTCGCTTCGTCGCTCGCTTCCAGTAGCGTCTCGACGGCAACCCTGTACCAACCTTGCTGCGCATAGGTCATCGCCAAGTTCGACCAGGCGGGCTTGTAGTTAGGATCGAGTTGCGTAGCCGTATAGAAATCGCGCGCGGCCTGAGCGAGGTCGTTGGAGAGATAGCGCGAATAGCCGAGGTTGTTCAGCAACAGCGGCGAGCTCGGGCTTGATTGCGAGCGCCGCCTCATAGTGCGCGATCGCGGCAGCGTGGTCACCGTTCTGATCGGCGATGATGCCCAAAGCGTTGTGGGAGCGCCAACGCTGCGAGTCGAGCGCGATGGCATTCGCGAGGTGCTCCCTAGCAGCCGAAGGGTTTTTCAGTGCGACGTACTCGAGGCCGGCCCCCTCATGAGCCTCTACATGTGCAGGATCCAGCGCGATCACGTTGAGATACGCGTGCAGCGCGCGCTGCGGTTGTCCTAAACGCGTGCAGGCTGCGCCGACGCGGAGCCAGAGGTCCGCCGTCTGCACTTGGTCGACCGCACGCAGGTAATAAGCGAGCGCGCGCTCGAACTCGCCGCGCCGCGCGGCTTCGTCGCCGGCGGCTATCGACGTTTCGGGCGCTATGGGGTCAGGCCTCACCGAGTCAGGGCGTTCCTCGCTACCGGTCGTTGCACAACCCGCAGCCATGGTGAGCAGTCCTACGAGCAAGAGCACCTGCACGGTGCGCTGGTTGACGTCCCTGGTCATGTTTCTTCTCCCATTGTTCTCACTTGGTGCCGAAGACCGAGATCAATGCCATTACGGCGGGGCCGACCGCGACGATGAAAAAGCCCGGAAAAAGGAAGATGACCAAGGGAAAGATCATCTTCGTGCCGATTTTCGCGGCCTGCTCCTCGGCCTTCTGCATGCGTTTGTCGCGAAACTCGAAGGAATAGACGCGCAGCGATTCCGCGATGCTCGTCCCGAACCGCAGCGTTTGAACCAGCAAGCTCACGAGGCCTTGAATGTCTTCGAGACCGGTGCGGTAGGCGAGATTCTTCAGTGCTGCAACGCGGTCGACGCCCGCCCGGATCTCCGCATTGACGAGCGCGAGCTCTTGCGCGAGCTCCGGGTGACTCACTCCGAGCTCGTCGGCCACGCGCTGCAGCGCTTGCGATATCCCCAAGCCCGCCTCCACGCACACGACGAGCATATCGAGCGCGTCGGGAAAGGCGTTGCGCAATCTTTTTTTCCGCTTCTCTAGAAGACGCGTTAGCACCATGTTCGGAACTAGAAGGCCTATCCCGCTTGCAGTTAGGGCGCCGAAAAGCTCCATTTGAGTGGTGAGGTTCGGCAGCCACCGCGCGACGAGCAGAAAGATCCCGGGTAGCGCCACGGTGAGGACCACCTTGATGGCGTAGTAGCTTTGAACGGCCGTGGGAGAACGGAAGCCGGCGTGCACGAGTGTCTGCGTGATCTGGTTGCGCTCGATCTCGTTCTGCGGCAGCACGTAGCTCGCCACCGGCCCGAGCAGCGTATTGATCCACACGAGCGTACGGCCCTTCTCGGCTTGCGCCTCGGGCGGCTTCCGCGTCAGACGGCGCCGGATCGGGTCCGTGACACCGAGCGTTAGGAGTCCTAAGCCGTAGCCCGAAGATCAGGAAACGTGCCGGCGACCAATGCCACGAGTACGATGCGCAACGTCTGCGGATCGTCGATCCACCGTTGCAGCAGTGCAATAAGGCGTCCACATTCAGCTCCTATACGTCGATGCGTATGAGCCTGCGAATCCAGTAGATGCCGATCGCGCCCCAGACGACGGCGAACACCGCGAGCTGTCTCCCGACGGGCTCATCGAAGAGCAGCGGCAAATAGCCGGGATTCATGATCGCCATGGCGGCAAACAGGACCAGCGGAACCATGGCGAGCACCCACGCCGACATTCTGCCTTCGGCCGACAGCGTGCGGACCCTGCGCTGAAAACGGAACCGGCCCCGGATGACGGTCGATATCTGATTGAGTATTTCGGCGAGATTGCCGCCGGTTTCCTTTTGGACGAGCACTGCCGTAACGAACGCCATCACGGTCACGCTCGGTACGCGCTGCGAGCAACCCGAGCATCGCCCGGCGGACGTCGTTGCCGTAGTTGATATCGGCAAAAGTCAGGTCAAACTCGCGCGCGACTGGCTCCTGCATATCCTCGTGGACGAGCTTTAGGGCCGCATTGAAAGGGTGCCCGGCCATCAAAGCGCGCCGCATGATGTCGATCGCGTCCGGCAGCTGCTCTTCCAAACGTGCGAAGCGTTGTGCCCGATCGCGAGCGATCTTCAGGTACGGAAGTGCTAGGCCCACGACGAGCGCTACGGCTGCCGCTGCCGGCATTCTGCTGAACGTCCAGGCCGCCGTCGCGGCGACTCCGGCAAGCAGAATGGACAAGAGCACTACTCGATACGCGAGCGTCCGGTTGCCCGACTGCTCGATCATTCTGCTCAACCTCTCCATCCCCGGGAGCGCCTCGAGCTGCCGCTCGATGGGCGACAGCTGTCGCAGGTAACGCTCGCGGAGCAGGGACGCGAGGGCTTCGGAGCCGCTCGCCTTCTCGATGTCTGCGAGACGCTCGCGCAGCCGTTGTCTCGCCTTTCGGCCTTCCCCGAATACGGGGATGATCATGCCTTGCGACAGCAGGAACACCGCCGCAAACACGAGCCCGAGGTATACGAGTAAGCTGTTTTCCGGCATCGGCTATCTCCCTTTGTCGAGCCAAGTAGGTTCGAAAACCTCCATCGGGATTTCGATGCCTTTGGCCTTGAGGTCTTTGTGGAAGGCCGGAATGATGCCGGTGGCCTTGAGACCGCCGATGACCTTGCCTTCCTTGTCGACGCCTTTGCGTTCGAACCCGAACAGCTCCGACATCGTGATCACGTCGCCTTCCATGCCGTTGATCTCCTGCACGCTCACGACGTCGCCGAGTGCCGTCCTCGTGCCGCTCGATTTGGACCACGACATCGAGCGCCGAGGCGAGCTGGGCTCGGAGCGTCTTTGTCGGGAAGGTTATCCCGGACATCGACACCATGTTCTCGATTCGGCTCAGCGCGTCGCGCGGCGTATTAGCGTGAATGGTCGTGAGCGAGCCGTCGTGTCCGGTATTCATCGCCTGAAGCATGTCGAGCGCTTCGGCGCCGCGCACCTCGCCGATGATCACTCGCTCCGGACGCATGCGCAAGCTGTTGCGCACGAGCTCGCGCGAGGTGACCTCGCCTTTGCCTTCGATGTTCGCCGGACGCGTCTCGAGGCGGACGACGTGCGGTTGTTGGAGCTGCAGCTCCGCGGAGTCCTCGATTGTGATGATGCGCTCGTCCGCTGGGATGAACCCCGACAAGATATTCAGCAGGGTCGTCTTGCCCGCACCAGTGCCACCCGAAACGAGCACGTTCAGCCGTCCTTTGACGATCGCTTGCAAGACGCGCGCGACTTCCGAGGTCAATGAGCCCAAGCCGACCAAATCGTCGACCGAGAGCAACTCGACCGCAAAACGACGGATCGAAAGCATCGGACCGTCGATCGCCAGCGGCGGAATGATCGCGTTGACGCGCGAGCCGTCCTTCAAGCGCGCATCGACCATCGGCGACGATTCGTCGATGCGGCGGCCCACCGCGGAAACGATGCGGTCGATGATGTTCAACAGGTGCTGATCGTCGTTGAAGCGCACGTCGGTGAGCTGTAACTTGCCGCCGCGCTCGATGTAGACCTGTCGTGCGCCGTTCACGAGGATGTCCGATATCGTCGGATCTTGCAGCAGCGGCTCGAGCGGACCGAGACCGAGCACTTCGTCCTCGATGCGCTGGATGACCCGCTTGCGCTGCTCCACGTTGAGCGGCGCGGATTCCTCCGTCATCAGGCGTTGGCTGATCTCGCGAATCTGAATGCGCGCTTGGTCATCGCCAAGGGTGCCAATCAAGGATAGGTCGATGACTTCCAGCAGGCGGCTGTGAATTCTTCCTTTCCATTCGAGCTCGAGCTTGGAGAGCGACCCTTCGGCGGGACCGGCCGACGCCGGAGCTGCGCACGCCAACACGCGGAGCGGCGCGCTGGCGCCGCGCTCGAATTCTGGGAACGATTTATGTTGAGAAACGCCATCTATGTCACCTTCATGAACCGGCTCGACGCAGGATCGGAAAAAAGCCTTTGGCTGCCGTTGCGCCTTTGCCCCCGAGCTCTTTCTCCAGATGCAGCAGCGCTTTGGTCACCGGCGAGCGACGTGCGTGTTCGTGAATCGGAACGCCCATGTTGATGCTGTCGCTCACCGCCGCGTGGTCGTTCGGAATGCAGATCGTCGCAGCGTCCCCGAAGGACTGTTCGATGTCGGATAGCTCCACCGACGCAGCCTTCCGGAAGCGGTTCACCAATATCGTGATTTGCTCGCGCGCGATCGACAGGTTACGCGTCAAGAGATCGTGCATGCGTACTGCGTCATGGAGACTCGGTACGGACTGCTGCAGTACGAGCACTACTTGATCCGCCCGCTCCAGAGCTCTGGCGTTGAACGGCTCGAGCTGCCGTGGCACGTCGATGATCAGTCTTTCGCAGGTGTCTGTGAGCAGATCCAAGACGTGATCGAAGCGATCGACCATCAGGTCCTGCTGGAGCATCGCACCGTCGCGAAGGCCCGAAAGCACGGCAAGTCCGCTCTTGTGCTTCGTCGAGATACGCCTCGATCGCGGTGCCGTCCAAGTCGGTGGCGACCTCGATAGCTTGCAGTAAGCTCCGCTTTGGCTCGATATCGAGGTAGCGGGCCAACGCTCCGAACTGCAGGTCGAGGTCCAACAACACCGTCTTCATGTTGGACTGCTCGGCAAAGAGATGCGCGATATTGCAGGCGAGGAACGTCGCTCCTGATCCGCCCTTGGCGTTGACGAACGCGGTGATACGGCGCTCGTGCGTTGCGTTTCGATTGCTTGCTTTCGGCCACGACCCGAGCGATGCAGGCAACGAGCTCGGCCCGCGATACCGCCTGCGCCAAGAAATCACGGGCACCGGCCCGCATAGCGGCCCGCATGCATTCGGGATGACCTGCATCGCCGATCACGATCAACGGCGGTCGATCGACGCCGAAATGAGCAACGAGCGCTTCCAATTCGCGAACGGAATTCCCATTGACTCGAAACAGCACGACATCCGGCCGCTGTCCGAGATCGTGCAGCGGATCGGGCTGCCGATCGTCGATCAGTCGCGTCTCGATCGACAGCTCGTCGGAGTTTCCGATCAAGTCATGCACGGCGAGAATGCCTTGCCGTGACCGACTCGCGATCAGAATGTGATGTTTACTCGGCATTTGGGCGCCTCCCTGCGTCCGTCAGCACGGCGAATAACCTCCTGGCCAAACGCCGAGACTCTCCGCAGGCAGCGTGGTCGCAAAGGACGGCGTCGGGAACGTCGTGAAGAAAAGCGGGATAAGCAACGTGTGCGTGAATCCGACGATGCGTACGCGAACGTAGTTGATCAAGCCGAAGCTCGCCATCGGGTCCGCCAGCACGTTGCCGGAAGCGTCCAGGTACTGCACCCCGATGTTGGCCGGAGTCAAGCCGCCGACCAACGGGGTTCCCGAAGCCGTGAACGACGCTATCTGCCCAATCGCGGGATCGTTCACCTGGCAGACGGCTGCCACGCGAGCTCCGCGCCGAGTCGCCTCCTCGAGCGCGTTGTAGACGAAAAACACGCGGGCGATCTCGAGCGAGCCCAACAGCGTCATGAGCGCGAGCAGCGCGACGATCGCGAACTCCACGGTAGTAAGTCCTTGTTGCCGCCGTCGCATCACAGCGCCCTCATCGTGATGGCGGCCCGCAACGTATGTCCATTCATGTCGACGCCGCCGCCGTAGAAGAACCCCGGCAGGAAGGCGAATATCGGGTTGTACGGGTAGTTCGCCGTCACCACGACGTTTTGCAGGCCCGCATTCGCGACGGTGATGTGGGCGGGTGCGAGGCCAGGGAGGATCGGAGTGCCGGTGGCCAACGTGTTGCCGTACACGACGACGTTTCGAGTCTGCGTCTGCAGGGCTCCCGAAATCGTGACGACGCCCGTCGAGCCACTGAGCGCTTTCGCTGCGACGTAGCGCGCTCCGTCGCGCACGCCTTTGCTCAGGGCGTTGTACTGCAGGAATGCGCGGCCGAACTCTGCGGTAGCCACCAGCAGCAGCAAGAAAATCGGAATCGCGATCGTGAGCTCGACCATCGCCAAGCCGCGGCATCGTGATTTGTGCGACGTTGTGGGTAGATGTCTCATGGCGTCACGAGGCTTCCTGCGCCTCGTCCTTGTACAGCTGAATGATGTACGGACCCGGACCGGTACCCGGCGCGGGTCCCGGTCGGCCCGTGATCTGGCAGCCCTCTTCGATGAACTGGCCGTAGACCTGCGACTCGTTGCCGTGCTGCTGCGCTCTCTGCAACAAGTGATAGCAGAGGAAGCCGAGGACGGCACGTCGCCTTGGCCGTTCGACGGTATCAGTGCAATCGCCTACCGGCACCGCGAGCGTGCGCCGGCCGAAAGCACCGGTGCCTCCTTCCTCCAGCGGAACGAAGTCATAGGATCCGCCCTGGACTTCGGCTAGGTAATCCTCGTGGTCGTAATAGTCGGGCTCGGGGTCGCCGCCGAGCGGCTGCGAGTTGTAATAGATCGTGTCCGTATCCGTGTCGTAAGTGAGCGGCGGCATCGGGCTCGCCGACCACCACATCGGGCGGATACTGGCTCTGCGAGCCGCGCATCGGTCCGAGATACTCACCGAAGCGCGTGTTGAGTCCCTGGACGACAGGGCCCACGGTGTTGCCGGGCTCGGTCGGTACGGTGTTGCCGGTCGTGACGCAACCTGCATAGTTGCCGGCCATCGCCAGCCGTAAGTCGGCCGCTCCTTGGCCGCCGCCAAGGCGGACCAGCTGGAAGTTGCCGGGGCCGACCTCGAAGCTGTTGGTCGAGCTCTTCAAGACGTCTGCCTCTCCGAGCTCATACCCGAAATTGTCTTCGGGCGGCGCGTCCGGGTCGCCGCACACCATCATCGGCGCGAGGTTGCACCCCGTCTGGATCGTCGGACTCGGTCCCGCGACCGCGCTCGCCCCGACGATCATTTCATCCACCCCGAAAACCGGTATGAACCAACCCGGTAGCCGGAAGTTCGTAGCTCTGACTCGCACGTAGAGCGGCGGAATGGAACCGGAAGCGAAGGGGTGCAGTGTGTTCGAAAACTCCACATCGACGTCGAGGTCGCCGGCGCCGTAAGAAGCGGCCATCTCGTTGTTGCCGAGCCCCGAGGAATTCGTCGAGAACGTTTGCAGCGCTTCCGCGGTTGCAAGCGCCTCGTCACCGGTTTGATCGAGGGTTTTCGCGGCGCTCAAGGCTGCCGCATCCACAGTGTTCTGCAATCGCGTTTTGTTCAGCATCCCGTGACCGCCGTCCAGCGCCAAGCCGACGAGACCGAGCATGGCCACCATCGCAAGCGCAAAGAGCACGAGCACCGCGCCGCGTTGCCGGATCGGCGTATCGCAAGAGCCTCTACGTGATGCGTTTCATCGCCGAACTCCCAACGTCACGCTGAGGCGTGCCGCTTCCAAGCGAGAGCGTGACCGGAGGCGGGCCGCTGCTCTCGCGCGCGACGTCGGTGCGAAGCGCTTCGAGCACGCCGTTGAGCCGTTGGCCATCGGTCGTCTCCACAGGAGCGGTGTCCACGGGTCCGTTTACGATGGCTTGACTATTGATCATGTGGCGCACCGAGTTGCCGAAGTCCGCTTCGGTTCTTGGATAGGCAGTGCACGCGCCCAACGTTGCCAGTGCGGCTAGCCCCAAGAAAGTCCTTGCATTCTGTGATTTCATGGCTGTTTCTTTTCCTTTGCTCACTCGAGCTGATGGCCGAAGGTGCCGTCTGTGCCGCCCGGTACGCGGGCGGCGTTGTCATCCGAGCCCGAGCCCGAGCGCGGTGCGCGGCCTTCGAGCTTGCCGAGCATGTAGAACTGCATGTCGCTCGGCTCGACGAAGTTGTCCGTCGGGTAGCGCGCGTCCTCCGGTGACATCGGCTTCGCGAGGCGCGGTGTCACGGTGATCACGAGCTCCGTTTCTTGATCGATGAAGTCCTGACTCCGGAACAAGGCGCCGAGAATGGGAATGCTGCCGAGACCAGGGAACTTTTCGACGGCTTCGCGAAGGTTCTCGTTGATGAGCCCGGCTAGTCCCATCGTCTGACCTTCGCGCAACTCCACTGTTGCTGTCGCCCTACGAGTGCCGAGTTGCAGCGGGATCGTGCTGGCCGGGTCGAGTCGCGTGATCTCGCTCACGGTGACGTCGACCTTCAGATTGATCAGGCCGGAGCCGAGGACTACCGGTAGGAACGTCACGGCGACGCCGAACTCCTTGAACTCGAAGGTCGTACGAAAATCTCCCTGTGGCACGGGAATCGCGATTTCGCCGCCGGAGAGGAACGTCGCTTCCGCGCCAGTGAGCGTCGTCAACGTCGGCTCTGCGAGGATTTTCGCGAGCCTATTCTCCTTCGCGATATCGAGCGCCAGGTTGAACAGGGAGTCTTCGCTCAAGAAGCTCGCGAACAGTCCTTGGTTCACGATCTGCATGTCGTTAGGCGCGAACTCATCGATCGCGGGTCCCCAAGGAGCGATGCGATCCGGGAATACCGGCAAGCGACCGCTCACTGGGATCGTTGAACGACCACGTCGGGGAACGACGCTCCACCGTTCACGCCGCCGAATGTCCATTCACCGTTGAGGTTGACGCCGTTGAACTGGGCGTGCATCCGCTTGAGCTCCTGCCGGTTGATCTCGGCCACTTTCACTTCGAGCATCACCTGCTGGACGCCGCCTACTTGCATGAGGTTGATGATTTCGCCCACTGCGCGATCCTCGCGCGCGCGATTGACTCTGCTGCTCGAACTGCGTCGCCTCGGTTGCCGTGGCGATTTGGGCAAGGTAAGTGTTCGCGACGCTGATCGCCGCATTCATTGCAGTGACGCTCGAGACTTCGCCCGCGAGCACGATCGATCGCTGCGCCGAATACACTAGAATCTGCTCGTTCGGCAGCAACTGGTAGAGCTTCTCTTTGAGATTCTCGAGGTCGTGGACGACTTCCACGTTGGCGGCGCCGATCAGGCGATCTTCCGAGTCCCACACGAGCACGTTGGTGGTTCCGAGATCTTTGCCGAGCACGTATAGCTGCGTCGAGCGCAGGATCAAGATGTCGGCGATGTCGGGGTTACCCACCGAAATACGAGTGGCTGGGGCGTCGAGCCGCAGCACGCGTGATTTGAATAGCGGCACGGTCAACTGATTGCCACCCACGAGACCGCCAGGCGTAAGCAGGTCTTGGGCGCCCGCGCGGCTCAGGCAGAGCGATGCAAGCAGTAGGATGCTCACCCAGCCGGTTCTCAAGTGCAGTTCCTTTGTCATTGTTGTCTTCCCTGGGTTCTCGATTTAAGAAGCGACTACTCTCATTAAGGCTGCGGTTTCGTGGTTGCGACGGCCGTGCCGCGAATGACGGTCATCGTGATTTCTGCGGCGGCGGCGCCGGCCGCGGCGCCGGCCGCACGACGGGTGGCGGCGCGGGCGGCGGTTTTTCTTCGACGACGACCTCTTCCGGCGCGAGCGGGTTACGCAACGTCAGTTGAATGGTTCCTTCTTCCTTCGCCTTGATGAGGATTTCGGATTGCTCCGGCGTCATTTCGAGCGTCACCGCTCTGACGATCACCGGCTCGTTCTTGTCGGTCGACGCCGTCTGATCTACGGCAAGAACTTTCAGATTCTTGAGGATCGTGTCTGTGACCGCACGCCTGCTTTGGTTGTCCATCCGGCTTGCGAGCACGTCGACTCGGTTGCCCGGCAAGAGGAAGCCCGCTACGCCGACGACGTCGTCGACGCGCACCGTCACCGCCCGCATGTCTTTCTGGACCAATGCCGCCAGGGTGCTGCCTGTGCCGTGCTCGGCGAACCGATCGCGCATGAGGATTTCGCCTCGGAGGACGTCGATTGTGGCTACCATTCCCTCGATTTGCGCAGTCTCGCGAACGGCTGCCTCCGGCGCGGTTCCTGCCGGCAGCGTGAGCATCCTGATGTGGCGGCCCTCCACCTTGGTTCCGTATGGAATATCGAGCGCCGCTGCGACGACAGTATCGACCTCCACCGCGTCTTCCGCGGCGGGCCCGAGTCGTGTCTGCACCCACTTGTTGGCTGCCCACGCGGCACCCACGCCCATCACGAGCGAGATCAACACGAGGAACAGACCCCTTCTCTTGAACATCGACTAATCCTCCCTGCAGGCAGCCACGCAAGATTCCGCGTCTGCTCCGTTAGAACCTTTCAGTGAGACGAAATAGTTGCTCCACGCCCAGCGCAACTGTTCCTTCGTGAGGCGGCGCGGCTCGCCGAGATAGACGGCCAGATCCACTGCAATACCGAGCAAGTCTCGGGGATGGCAAGGCAACAGCCGCACGGACTCTTTTTCGTGGAGCTCCGACAGCACGAATTCGAGTGTTTCCGCTTCGTAGACGACACCGTATTCGCGACAGGCGTCCTGCCAGATTTGGCGGTACTGCTCGCGCGTAAGGTAGTTGAACTCGATCTTGTAGCCGATACGCCGCAAGAACGCTTCATCCGCCAAGTCCAATGGATGCATATTGGTGGAAAAGATCAGCACGACATCGAACGGCACGCTGAAGTGTCGGCCGGAACCCAGACTCAGATAGTCTTTCTTCTCCTCCATTGGAACGATCCAGCGATTGAAGATCGCCTCGGGCGGCGCTTTCTGCCGACCCATGTCGTCCAACATGAACATGCCGTTGTTCGCCTTCAGCTGCAACGGCGCGCGGTGCTGTCGTGTCGCGGAGTCGAATTGAATCTCCAGCATGTCCGTCGTGAGCTCGCCTCCGGCAATCACGACCGGCCGCTCGCAGCAGACGAAGCGCGGGTCATGCCCGCTTTCGAGCCGAAGGTTCACACCGGCGGTATCGCGACTAGCTGCTCGATGCACGAGCGGATCGAACACGCTGATGATCGTCTCGTTCACGCTTATTGCGTGAGGGATCAGTGTTCGGTCGTGGAACAAACGCCGCAGCTTTTGAGCGATGTATGTTTTGCCCGTTCCTGCCGGGCCGTACACGAAGATGGCTCTGCCCGAGTTGAGGGAGGGCCCGAGACGGTCGAGCAGAGCTTCTTCGAGGACCACGCCCTCGAACGCCCTGCGCATCGCGCCTTTCGTGATGGAGCGGCCATGCACGGTTTGCGCGCGCACGACCTTCGAATAGACATGCAACGGCACGGGACACGGGCCGATGTAACCGCTGCGCAGCATTGCATCGAGCGCGGTGCTTCGACCGCGGTCGGTTAGGCGATACCGCAGGCCGCCGTCCGTGTCGCGCGCAGCCATCACCTCGAGTCGCGCTTCCTCGCGCATGAAATGCAGCACGGATTCGATGAGCTTCCCAGACAGCGCAAGGCGCTGCACGAGCTGCAAAATCGTCAGCACGCCGCCGTCGAGCAGGTGCTTCGCGATGAGATCCGCGACGAATGTCTGGCTCAGGCCTGTGTCTTCGAGCGACTGCGGTCGCGGGGCGAGGCGCGCGAGCTCAGCGTCCATCGCGATGTCGATCCGCGACGCCTCGGTTGGATGCACTACCATTGCAGCACCGCTATTACTGCGCCGGCCGCGATCGCCAGCGAATACGGCAAGTCAACAGGCTCCGCTTCCCGCGGGTGCCGGCAAGGGGAGGCTGGGCCGCTCGCGCAACGCACGCAGGAGGCGCCACGCGATCACGCCGAGCCCGAGCACGCCGCCGACGACCAGTGTTCCCATGCCGGCGACGAACGTACCCCACGGCCCGAGAAAGCTGCCGAGCGCCGCCAGCAGCTTGACGTCGCCTGCTCCCATCCCACCGAACGCGTAGAACGGCACGAGAATCGAGAAGCCGACGAGAATTCCACCGAGGCTCCAGAGGACGGCGCCCAGCGTCAGCGACAGCGCTTGAAGAGCGACGCCACAGGAAAGCATCAGGATCACCAACACGTTCGGAATGCTCCGGCTCAACATGTCGGTGGTCACCGCTGCCGCAAGAAACGGCAGCAACAGTGCTATGGCGATCATCTCGGGATTTTCGGCAAACGTCACGTACCACCGCTCCGAAGTTATTGTTGCTCGCTCGAGGTCGGGCGAGCGTGCTTTAGCGGACGACTTTGTACGCCGTTCTTCGGCAAGCGCGATAGGACTTTTTTGCGAAACGACGGGAGTTTCTTGTTTTTCTAGTGGCCGCGGTAGAACCGTGCGGCCCGTGTTCGGGCGCGTCGAGCCGCGCGACTAGACTAAATCACGAGCTCAGGGGCGACCGCGTCATCGTTCGCTTCTACGGACTCCGGCATGCGCTGACCGATCAACAGTGACGGGGTCATGCCCATGCGATCCTTGAAGATACGTGTGAAGTACGACGGATCCTGGAAGCCCACAGCGAAAGCTACGTCCGCTACCGAAACAGCCGGGTTTTCGAGTAGTCGACACGCCTCTTTCAATCGATACTTCACCAAGTAGTCGCGAAAGGTCATCCCGTAAGTGTCTTTGAAGAGTCGGCTGAACCGGATCGGCGTCAATCCGCAGAGCGCGGCAACTTTGTCGCTTCTGACGCGCGACCGGAAGTTCTGCTCGACGTAATAGATCGCGGCCGCGAGCGATTGTTCTTCAGCCTTGGGTGCGAATGCGATTTCGTCCGGAATCTTGTCCGAGTGGGCTGCAACTTCGCGTGCAGCTTGCGACTTTCTATGGGCCGCGGCCTCTGTCAACGCTGCGAGACAACGTGTTATCTCGTGCTGCGGCACGGGCTTCACGAGATAGTCCCAAATCTTGTTTCTGAACGCCCAGATGGCCAGAGATTCGGAATGCTGCACGGTGAGCATCAGTACCGGCAGTGACGGATAGGTGCGCTTGAAGTCGCGCAACACCCGCAGTGCCGTGCGGTCCGGGTAGTCGAAGTCAAAGCACACAAAGTCGATCTCGTGCCGGTCCAAGAGCTCGTGTACGCGTTGCGTGTCGGGGCAGTAGATCGTTTCGCAGCTCTCGCGGAAGCCGACAGGAAGCTCGCCCTCTTTGAGAGACACGAGTTGATCGACCCATAGGGTTTGTAGCTTCGGCATAAACGACGCTGGCCGTGAGATTGCTTCGCTGTGCGCGTTTCGTAGTCATGGCGCGCGCGATCGTTTTAGCCTTTGGACGAAGCGAATGCGAGGACGGTTTTCACATAGCTTGAAGCCGATAGACGTGGATTACATAAGTCAGGTCTATCTCGCGAGAGAAAAGTCCTATCAATTTGCAAAAGACTCCTACCTAGAACATTACTGCACGGCGTACAAATGCTGGCGTGCAGCTCTTGGAGCTGGACATGGAAGTATTGAGAGACAAACGTACAAACCTAGTAGGTAACAAAATGAAAAAGACCATTATGAAGTTCGTGCGTGATGAACGTGGCCTCACGACCGTGGAATACGCTGTCGCGGGGGGGTTGATCTCGCTGGCCGTGGTCCCGCTTTCACGACTCCTCGGCGCAAACGTGGAGAGGATCATCACGCAGCTCGAAACGTTCCTGCCAGGTTAAGACGGCAAGGAAGGCGACCGGCTGTGGTGCAAGCAGCACCCAGTCGGTCGTTTCATTTTGGGCCGCGCAGTTAGGTCGCAGGCTTCCCGCGGGACGCGGGCGCTGCGAAGCGGTTAGCGCAATCTCAGACGCGCAAAAACGCTCGCAGCTCGGCGACCGTTTCCGCCGGATGCGTCTCCTGGAACGAGTGACCGCCCGGCATCTGCTTGCCGGTGACGCGCTCGGCTCGCTCTCCCCAGATCGCGAGCGCGTCGTAGCGGCCCGCGACCGAGCCCTGTGTGCCCCAGAGCACGAGCAGTGGACACTGGATCTTGCGCTCGCATATCGGCCTCGTCGTGCGTGAGATCGATCGATGCTCCGGCGCGATAGTCCTCGCACATCGCGTGCAAAGTGCCTGGAATCCGAAACACTCGTAAATACTCCGGTCCGAGCTCGCCCGCGCCGCGGCCGACGAACGACTCCAAGCTGTTCGCGATCACGGTTTCCGGGAACGGCGTCGGCCGCGAGTAGAAGAACCAGTGGTAGGCGCTTTCCGCGAACTCTTTCGTCACGTGCGTATAGAGATAATGAGTGGGGATGATGTCGAGGACCGCCGCGCGCTCGACGCGCTCCGGATGGTCGAGAGCCATTCGGTGCGTCACGCGCCCGCCGCGATCGTGGCCGAACACGCTGAAGCGCTCGAAGCCGAAATGGCGCATGACGGCGACTTGATCGGCCGCCATCACGCGTTTCGAGTACTCGATGTGAGTGTCGCTGCCCTGCACCTTGCTGCTGTCGCCGTAGCCGCGCAAGTCCGCGGCCACCACGGTGTAGTCGCGCGCGAGCTCCTGCGCGACTTTGTGCCACGACACGTGGCTTTGCGGTGCACCGTGCAGCAGTAGCACGGGCGGACCGTTGCCGCCGATCACGGCGTGGATCACCGCGCCGTCGGTCGGAACGTTCTCGGCGCGAAAACCGGGAAACCACTTCGCGTCGTCCGCACCCGCTTGAGCCGCGGCGCGCCGCGCGCCGCCAGTTGCGCCGACGCCCGCGGCGATCAACGCCGCGGCTCCGCGCAGGAGGTCGCGGCGCTGCAATGTGTCGGTGCTGCTTGAATGGTCGGTGCCGGGATCGCGGTGTTTCATCGTTGCGCAGCCTCGTCGCGTTGTTATTGCGCCGTATCGTAGTCCAAGCGCGGGCGCTCGTCCCCATCGGATTGCGGGTCGCGAACCTGCCGATGCCGCGCGGGTGCGTGGGCTGATAATCTGCGGAATCAGGTCGTATCGTGAAAGGCCCGGAGATGGATTTGGCACTCGAGCGCGTACCGAAAGTTCTCGCGCGCGCTCCTTGGTTGCTGCCCGCAACGAGCTTCGCCGCCGGTTGGCTCGGTTTCGTCATGGTCCAGCGCGGAGCGGATCTCGCGCGATTGATCGCGCTGCTCGCTTTGCTCGGCTGGCCATGGCTCTTGATCGAGCCGTGGCTACGCCGGCGCATCGAGCAGCGCAAGCCGCGCATGGGCAACCTCGTGGTCAACTTCGTGAGTCAATCGCTGCAGCAGGAGCTGCTTTTCTTCAGCCTGCCGCTGTTGATCGGCGCCACGCAGCTCGACGCCGGGCAAATCGCATTCACGGGCCTTGCGGCAGCCGCCGCGTTGCTCAGCACGCTCGATCCGCTGTATGAGCGCTACGTCGCCACTCGAGCCGCGCGCAGGCTGCTATTTCACGCGTACTGCAGCTGGATCGCGGCGCTCGTCGTGCTGCCGATGGTGCTGCTCCTGCCGCTCGAGCGCGCGTTGCCGGTGTCGTTGGCGGCGGTAGGGGTGTGGTTGGTGGCGACTTTGCCGCTGTCGCTGCATTCCTTGCACAGCGTCCGCCGCAAAGTCGCGTGGATCGCTGCGCTGATCGTTGTGCCGAGTTTGTTATGGGCGCTGCGCGGCCAAGTGCCCGCCGCAGGGCTCGCCGTGACCGAGGCGCGAATCACGCAGTCGATCGAGGACCTGACGCCCGGCGCGCCCGTCCGCACGCTCACGCTCGCGGACCTCCCGCGCGGCGTGATCGCCTTTGCCGCGATCCGCGCTCCGGCGGGCTTGGCGCAGGAGGTGATCTTCGAGTGGCGCCACAATGGCGAGAGCGAGCGCATCGTCGAGCAAATCCACGGCGGCGTTGCCGGCGACGGGTTCCGCACCTACTCGCGCAAGCTCAAGTTTCCGGACGATGCGGGCGGGTCGTGGACCGTGGACGTGCTCACGCCGCAGAAGCAGTTGCTCAAACGTTTGCGGTTTCGCGTCGTGGCGCCCTGAAGGCGCAGTTGAAACGCGCGTAAACGCATCGTTTGGCATGGATCGTGCTTGCCCGTGCTCGAGCGTAGGGCATAACATCTGATCACGGCCAGTAGCAGCCAGTCGTGGCGCGCCGGGAGAACAACAGCAATGGCCGAGAAAATTTCCGCCGATGACCTCCTAGAAGATCTCCACGCCGTCGTTCGTGATGCCGAGAGCTTGCTCAAGGCTACGGCCGCGCAGAGCGGCGACAAGGTGGAGGAGGTGAGGGCCCGCGCCGAGGAGTCGGTGCGCCAAGCCAAAGCCCGTCTCGCCGAGGTCGAGGGCGAGGCGCTGCAACGCGCCGAAGCGCTTGCAGAAGAGGCCGACAAATACGTGCGCCGCAATCCTTGGGCTGCGGTTGGAATCGCCGCCGGCGTTGCGCTCGTGCTCGGGCTCCTAATCAGTCGCCGCTGAAGCCCGCGCCGAGCACGCCCGGTGGAGCCCACACTCGACACGCCGCCGGACGACAAGATCCCGGCCGAAAGCGGTCCGGTCATCGGACTGTTCAGGTCGCTCGCCAATCTGTTCGCGAAGATCATCGCGATCGTGCAGACGCGTCTCGAGCTGCTCACGACGGAGCTGCAAGAGGAGATGCACCGCGTCGCCGAGATCCTCGTCTGGACGTTGGTGGGTCTGCTCGCGGCGGGGATGGGTTTGTTCCTGGCTTCCCTCGCGATCATCTTCGTGTTCTGGGACACGCATCGGGTGCTCGCGTCGGTGGTCGTCACGGCGGCGTTCTTCGCGATCGCGATCGTTGCGGGAGTCACGCTGCGCGTCAAAGTGCGCGACAAGCCGCCCATGCTCGACGCCACGCGCGCCGAGCTCGCGAAGGATCGCGCGCAATTGATGAGCCGAAGATCATGAGCGATAGGGTACGCGAGCTCGCAGAACGCGAGGCAGCGCTGCTGTTGCGTTGCGCGGCGCAACGGCGCGCGGTCGTCACCGAGGTGCACGGCATCCAGGCGCGATTGCGCACCGTCGATCGCGTGACGGCCGTGGCGCGGGGCACGCTTTTGCATCCCGTCGTGATCGTCGGTGGACTCGTCGCTCTGCTCGCACTGGGACGCACGCGGGCATTTCACGCGATCGCGCGCGGTCTCGTGCTCTTTTCAACGGGAGGGCGGTTGGTCCGGGTCGCGCAAGGCTTGAACGTCGCGAGGGCGCTTCTGCCGCTCGTCAGGCGCCGCTCTGCCGGATCTTCGCCGCCCCCTTCTGACGCAGGACCGCGCTAGACGACCGCATGCCCCGCCTGCTGGTCTTCCAACATGTCGCCGCCGAACCGCTCGGCACGCTCGACGCGCTGATCCGCGCACGCGGGCACCGCATCCGCTTTCACAACTTCGAGCGCCACCCCGACGCTCAACCGAATGTCGACCGCTATCGCGGCCTAATCGTGCTCGGCGGACCGATGAACGTCGAGGATCAGCATCGGCGGCCGCACCTGAAGACCGAGCTCTTGGCGATCGAGCGAGCTCTCCGGCAGGAGAAGCCCGTGCTCGGCATTTGCCTCGGCGCGCAGCTGCTCGCCCATGTGCTCGGCGCGCCGGTGCGCCGCCACGAGCAGCACGAAATCGGTTGGTACGACCTGCTCGTGACCGAGGCGGGTCGCGGGATCCGGTGCTGGGCGTGCTCGGCGAGCGCGCGCCGGTGTTTCAATGGCACGGCCGTACGTACGATTTGCCGGCGGGCGCCGTGCAACTCGCGCGCACGGACACCTGCGAGCAGCAGGCATTCCGCTGGGGCGGGAGCGCCTATGGTTTCCAGTTTCATCTCGAAGCCGACGCGGCCCTGATCGAGCGCTGGCTCCAGCTGCCGACGATGCATGAAGAGCTTGCTGCGGCGGGGCCCGGCGGCGACGAGCAGACGATCCGTGCGGCGACCGCATCGCTGGCCGCCGCAACGCGAGCGGTTGGCGAATGCCGCGTTCAACAATTTCCTCGATCTCATCGGCCGGCCGAATCGCCGTATCGTGCTCCCGTCGCGAGGCATGCCGGCGTGGTCGAAGCGATGAGCCCGTCACCCAGCCGCGGTCGGTCCGGCCAATCCCTTTCCATCTCGAGGAACGTAAACGAGGCAGACCACGCGACCATGACCAAGCCCGTGACAGACTCCATGCCTACCATGAACCGTATCGCGCCCATCGGCACAAGATCGCCGAAACCGAGGGTGCTGTAGACCGTGCCAGAGAAATAAGCGTAGTCGAGCACCGTCATGATCTCGGCGGTGCCCTCGATGACTCCGAACGCTTCGAAGGGTGACAGCGCATAGTATCCGAGCGCGAAGAACCAGATTTCGATGGCGTGCGCGAGCACGATGATCAACACGAGAATCAGGACGCGGCGCGGACGCTTACGGCTGATCACCGGCAACCAACGTCTGCAGCGCGACAGGACTTCATAGTGCAGACCCGCTGTGGCGCCGATGACAACGAGGGTCGCGAGCACGATTCCCCAATTCGTCAGGTTCGTGAGACTTGTCATGTCTTGCTTGCGGCGCTGCGGTGTCTGATCTTACGAGCGATGGCGGGTGTACTGCGAGGCGGCGTAGTCTAGCGTAGTCTGACGACGTACGCGGCGAGGCGTGTGCTAGAGTCCTCGCATACAAGACCAACAAGCCAACGAGGCAAACACCATGACAAACCTGCGAACGATCATTGTTGCGGTTTTGGGACTCGTGGGCGCGGCGCATGCACAGGATGACGGCTGCGAGCCGTCCGGCGGCGTCGAGTTCGTCTGCGGGCCGAAGAACGCCGAGGATCTCGTGCTCGTGCCCGAGACGAAGTGGATCATCTCGAGCGGCATGGCCGCCGGTGCCGGGTTCTACCTCGTCGATTCGCGCGACGCGACAGCGAGCGCGCTGCAACCGAAAGCCAAGCACGACGCCGCTGCATTCCCGAACTGCGCGACTCCGCCGTCTGCCAGCCGCTTTGAACACGCACGGCTTGAACATTCGCCGCGGCGCGAACGGCCGCGCGACGCTGTACGTGGTGGGTCACGGCGCGCGCGAGGCGATCGAAGTGTTCGACGTCGATACGAGCGGTGCTCGACCCGCGCTCACGTGGAAAGGCTGCGTGACGATGCCCGAAGGGCTCGCGGCCAACAGTGTCGCGTCATTTGCGGACGGGTCGTTGGTCGCCACTGTGCTGCTCATGCCAGGCAAGACGTTTGCCGATTCGATCGCGAAGAGGCCGACCGGTGCCGTGTACGAATGGTCGCCGGGGGACGTCGGGTTCACGCTCATGCGCGGCACGGAGTTGCCGGCTAACAACGGCATCGAAGTGTCCGCGGACGGACGCGAGATCTACGTGGCGTCGTCAGGCCTGCAAACGATCGTCGCGTTCTCGAACAGCAATCCCGCGACGCAGTTGCGCTCCACGAGGCCGCTGCCGTTCACGCCCGACAACGTGCATATGGGCGCGGACGGACGCCTACTCACGGCCGGGATGGCGAACGATGTCCCGGAGTGCGGCGGCCCGCCCGGGCCTCAACACGATCTCGAGAAGCTGTCGACGTGCCCGCGCCCGTCCATCGGGCTCTCGATCGATCCGGCGACGATGAGCTACACCGTGATCGCGGAAACGCCCGTCAACGCGAAATTCAGCAACGCGACGATGGTGCTGACGGTCGACGATCGATTTTGGATCGGGACGTTCTCCGGCGACCGGATCGCCCACGGCTCGGTGAAGCGGTAGGCATCGGGCAGATCGCGTTCCTTATTCGCGACGTCGGTTCGACCGCCGCGCGTCCGCTGAATCCGCGTCGGGCACGAGCGTCCGGATCATCCCGTCCTGCCGCGACGTGAGAAACAGCTCGCCGTCCCGGCTGCGGCTCACATGCAAGTCGGCGCGCGCCATCGACGCGCCCATCGTCCGCTCCACCAGGTCGCGAAACGTTACGTACACGCGCGAGCCCGAGCCGTCGCGAACGAACAATTGGATTTCTTCGACGGGCGCAACGGTTGCAGGAACGCCGTCGTCGGCTGCCTTCATTGCGTCGAGGTCCGCGGCGAACAAACGTCCGCGCTGCACGTCGCCGAACACGAATTTCCCGCGCAACGCTTCGATGCGCCCGTGGTAGGCGAAGCCGCCGCTCACCGCTTGCCCTTCGTTGTGGTCATAGATCGCGACCGGATACGTGAACTCGTCTTGGTTGCGGCCGTTCAACACGTTCGCCGGCAGCTCGAACAATTGATTGAGTGCACCGCCGGGCCGCGTCATGCCGTTCTCCCAGTAGCCCTCGCGCTTCATCCAGCCGTAGTTGCCGCCGTTGTGAACGATGTTGATCTCCTCGATGTGGTTCATCCCGATGTCGGATGCGAACATCGTTCCGTCCTCGAGATCCCACGACAGCCGGTGGGCGTTGCGAAAGCCGTACGCGTAGATTTCGCCGAGCGTCTTGGGATCGCCGTCGGCGGCGAATTTGTTCGCCGACGGGAATCGTGTAGTCCCCGAGCCCCTTGGTGCCGTTCGTCACCGACGGACTGCGTGGATCGAAGCGCAGGATCGCGGTGATGACCGAGTCCAACCGCTGCGTCTGGCCGGGATTATTCGCGTTCGGTCCGCCGCCGTTGCTGAAACCGAGATCGCTGCCGCTCGTGTAGAGCAGGCCGTAGTCCTCATCGCCGGGCCGCGCGGTAGGATTGAACTCGACGTTGCCGAACGGGTGAGTGAGGTTCATGACGACGTGCGCCACGCGCAAGAGCTCGCGGCGCGTGCCGTCAAACGTGCGCGCAGCCGGATCGCGCGCGTGCCACTCCGTGATCACGTTGTGATACGTGGCGTCCTGCGCCGTGAAACCCGGGGGGACAAAATTCGGGGTCGCGGGATTGTCGGGCGCGTACTCGCTGTGCACGGTGTAGAACAGACCGTTGCGCGCGAACTCCGGGTGGAAATCAAAGCCGATGAAGCCGCTTTCGAGCCGGTTGTAGTTCGCACGCGGGAATATCGCGGCGACGTCCACATAAAGAGAAGGCCGATCGCCCTCGAGCAGATACAAAAAGCCGCGCGAATCGTTCGTGAAGCGCCGGCCGTCTGGTAGATCGCGGACGAAGCTCACGCGCGCCCAGCCCGTAGGCGTCACGTCTTGATCGACGGGACGCAGGTTGCGTGTCTCCGGCAGCCGCGCAACGTCCTGGATCTCGACCAAGAGGCCACGTTTGTCGACGGGCGCCGGCAGCGGGTTCGTGATCTGCGCGCTCGCCGTGCCGGCAACGGAATGGGTGAGCACCATAGTGACCGCGAACGATGTGAGTGTGCGCATGCGCGATCCCCCGGGGCAAATCTGCGTCCATACTGCTTATACCAGATTCGACGCAGCTCGCTGTAGGCGTCTCGTTTCGGAGGTGAGACGATCCGTTAACGAGCGCGGCTCGAGACGGCTTTTCAACGGCGGCCCGGGGCCGGCTCCAATGATCGTCAATCCGATCGGCTGATCGGAACCGCCGTCGCGATTAGTGCTCGGACCAGGCCTGGAGGAGCACCGGCTTTATGATCTTCGTGAACTCCTCGTATGCGGGCGGGTGGAAATGCAGGCCGTCCTCCAAATACAGTTCTTGGCGCGGCTCGTCCTTTGCATCGAAAAGAACTGAATTCAACTCGATGTAGTCGAGGTTCGGGGTCGCATAGGCGTATGCTTTTATTTCGGCGTTTGCGTCGTCCACGACGTCCCACCTGGCTCTTTTGTCGGGCGAGCGGTTGATCGAAACAAAGAACACCCGTGTGTCGGGCAGCTCCGCCGCTACGCGCGCCATGAATTGCTTGAAACGCCCGACGATCGCCGCCGCGGGCTCCCCCGCATTGACGTCATTGCTGCCGCAGTAATAGACGATGATCCTCGGCCGATACGGAAGGACGATCTTGTCCATGTAGGCCAGGATTTCCCACGTCCTCGATCCTCCGAAAGCTCGGTTGAACACCGGTAGAGGAGCCATCTGCTCCGCAAGAGTAGTCCACTGGCGGAAGATGCTGCTGCCGACGAAGAGTATGGCCTCCTGAGGCGGCGGCGCTGCCCTGTCGCGCTCAAAACGCAGGAAACTAGGCGTCGTATGTCCGCCGCGAAACGGACTTGAAGCGTTTCGATGGGCCGTGCTTGCTTCACGAAGCCGGTTGCGGGCGCACTTTCTGTGCGTTGCGTGACCGTGGGCGCTGCCGCGACAAGAACGCAATTGCAACGCAACTAGGCTTCTCGGGTCACCGGTCAAGTCGGCACGGAACCCTCCGAGATCGTCGAACGACTAGTTCGGCGAATCGCGATCCCAGCCGAGCACACGCCCTTCGCTCCCGCGTGCCGGTGAGTGTCGTTCGACGCGACTTCGGCGAGGCGTGCTGCTTCAACCGAAGCCATGTTATGACGTAATTCGATCTTCGGGTGTTTAGCTGCGTGGCGCGTTGCAAGTCCCGAAGAATCGCCGACAGCGGTGAAAAAACACGTGACAACTGAAGGGAGGCTACGCTCGAGCTGGCGACGCGGCGTGGAGAACGCGGAAAACGTCGCTGCGCGAGATAGGGCGGGGCGCTACTCCCTCGTGAAGTCGACTCCGCCCTCGAGCAGCCGCTCGTAACGCGCGGGATCCAAATTGTTCTCGGCGCAAACGTACTCCTGAAGCCGCGTGCCTTCGCGCAGCATCAGGCTCGATTGCAGGACCCAGGGCTTGGTTAGCACATTCGGATCCTCCATCGTCACCTCGTAGTCGATGCGATCCTTATCCACGCGTGTATAGCGTTCCGTGATGTGCAGCGCATCGGTGTGAAACGTGCCCGTGCCGGCGAGCCACGTCTTGTCGTTGAAGCCGACGACGTCGATAACCAGCGTGTCGTCTTCCCAGTGCGCGACGGAGTTGCCCATGTAGCTCGGAATCATGTCGTCGGGATGCTCGGCGTTGAGCGGGATCACGCGGAAGACGCTCATGTACTCGTACAGGATCACGATCTGGGTGGGGGTTTGAATGAACTGCTGCGGGAAGAGACCGAGCATGACGGTACGCGGAATCCCGGGCGGCAAGCACAGTCCCGTCGGGTCATCGATGCCTCTCCTGTTGAACGCTTCGAGAACCTTCTTCGCGGCCCACTCTTGGTACGGCGCGCCCTCACGCCCCGCCGGCCGATCGGCCGACGAGGGAGTAGCCGGGGCCAACGGATTGCGCCCCGAGCCGCCGACTCCGAGGCCGGCATTGGCTTCATCCCAGCTGCCGCGTTGCGTGCTGCCGCCCTGCCAGACACCCGTGAGATCCGGCTTTCCATCCGCGGTGCGCGGTATCTGCGCTGAGACGGAGACCGACCAGCAAGCTGCCGCGAGAACCGCGACGGGGAGGCGCCGAGTCATTTCACGTCCACGGCCGGAGTAGCTCCTCCGTCGCCGGTGCCGGCTGGAGGACCGAACATCATCTTTTCGCCTCCCGGCAAGGTGATCTCACGCGAGTGCGCCCAATTCCCGCCGTCCCGCGCACGCCAGCCGAACACGGTGATCGTGTCGCCCGTCTTCATCGTCACGTCCCGCTTCCAGCCGATCCGCAGCAACGCGGGCGGAGGATAGCCCTCGAACTGCCAGTTGACGACGTTGCCCTTGTCGTCGCGCACATCGAGATACAAGTGACTATGCGGGTTCGTCCATTCGACCTTCGTGAGCACACCGGTGAGCGTGATCGGCTGGTTCACGTCGTACTCCGCGCCGAAGGAGTGATGCGCCGACAACGGACTCGCCGAGAAGGCTAAGACGACAATCAAGCAAGCTCCCGCGATGCGCGTCGTCATGGTTCACCTCTGCGGGTCCCGCTCCTCGAGCGCTTTGACCAGAATCGCCTCGGCCGCCGGAAACTCGCGGCCTGTGTTCGTCAAGAACACGCCGCGGGCCATCATCAGTGGCGTCCAACCGGTGTCCGTTTTGGCGTCGAGCCGCGCGCCCGCGTCGACCAAGTACTGAACGATCGACGGCTGATTCGAAATGATCGCGCCGTGCAGTGCGGTGCTGCCGCTCCAGCGCGGATCGCCCGTGCCGAGCTCGAGCAGATCTTCGATGTTGTGCGGATAGTAGAGCAGCGTGTACTGCGGATCGCCGATCATCGAGTAGTCGCCGAAATCTGCCACCGCGTTCACGTCGTTGCCGAGCTCGACCGCGAGCTTGACCGCAACGAGTCGCTCCGCTTCCGACACTCCCGTGAACGGGCCCGGCGTTTCGCCTTCCCACGTGTCGAGCCCCGCCGCGATCATCAGCGGCGTGACGCCGAAGCGATTCGTGATCGATGGATCGGCGCCGTTCGCGGCGAGGAGGCGCATGTACTCCGCGTCGCCGTTTTTGGCCGCGACGTAGAACGCCGTCGCGCCGTTGTAGGTGAGCAAATGGCGCCCGAGCGTCAACCCCGGCGGATTGCGCGTGATGCCGCCGACCGTGTCGAACTTGATCTCTTGCCAATCGACGCGCACGTTCGGATTCGCGCCATGATCGAGCAACTTCTGCGCGAGCTCCAAGCTTCCGACCTTGCCGGTCGGCCGCGGCGCGGACGTTGGCAGCTCGCCGACGCCAGCATCGCCCGTGACGCCCGGCTTGCGCAGCCAGGCGATCGTGTGCAGCGGCGAAGCGCGCGCATCGGGCAGGTTCGGGTCGGCGCCGTAGTCGAGCAGCACCGAAGCGGCTTCGTAGAACGCGTTGACGACCGCGACGTTGAGCGCGCTCGTGGCATCGTCCGGCGCGAGATCGTTCGCGTTCGCGCCGTGGTCGAGCAAGAGCCGCATCGTTTCGATCTGGGCGTTGCGGACCGCGAACAGCAGCGGCGTGAACCCCGACTTCGACTTCGCGGTGACGTTCGCGCCCGCCGCGATCAGCGCACGCGCTACGTCGACGTTGCCTTCGCCCGCGGCCCACATCAAGGCCGTCTGCCCTCGCCACGCCTCGGCAGCGTCGACCTCGGCGCCATGCGCGAGCAGCGCTTCGACGGCGCCGACGTTGCCGCTCAGCGCCGCGCTCATCAATGGCGTTTGTCCTTCGCGGGAAAGCGCGTTCGGATCGGCGCCCGCTTGAAGGAGCCGCTCGATGGCCGCGGCATTACCGTTGTTGCTCGCAAGCTCGAGTGGCGTGACGTTGAACCGATTCGTGGCGGTCGCCGCCGCGCCCGCGTCGAGCAAGACCCCGATCATGTCCAGATCATCGATCTGTGCCGCCCAATGCAGCGCCGTGGTGCCGTCGCCTTCGGCCGCAGCGACCTCTGCGCCGCGGTCGAGTAGCGCATTCACGGCCACGCGGTCGTGGCGTTTGACGGCCTCGATCAGCGCGGTCGACTCTGCTATCGCGGCGAGCGGAGCGCCGCAAGCCAACAGCAGCGCAATGCGAAATCCGGTCAGCGAACGTACCACCCGTGCCTCCCCCCTGCGGCGGCTCTTTCCGCAATATACAATGAGCGCCATCAGTCGACCATGAGCTTGAACAGTGAAGCTGCGGATCGCCAGAGTGCTTCTCCTCTCCGTCCCGGTTGTAGGGCTCGGGGTCGGCGTCGCCTGGTGGGTGCGCGCGCAGCACGGCGAGCGCGCGACGCGCGATCTCCTCGCGAGCTACTGCACCGAGTGCCACAACCCCGTCGAGCTCACGGCGGAGCTTGCCATCGATCCCGCGAGCCTCGACCAGATCGGGGCGCACGCAGAGCACTGGGAAAAGATCGTGCGCAAGCTGCGGGCCGAGTCGATGCCGCCCGAGGACCCGCGTCCTGACAAGGAAGGCTACGCGACCGCCGCGGCGTATCTCGAGGCCGAGCTCGACGAAGCCGCCGCCGCGACTCCGATGCCAGGCGACGTGCCGTTGTTCCGGCGCCTGACTCGCACGGAATATCGCAACGCGATTCGCGACTTGCTCGCCGTCGAGCACATGCCGAGCGAGCTCGATTTCGAGCTCTTGCTGCCCGCCGACAACGCGAGCAGCGGCTTCGACAACATCGCCGATCTGCTGTTCGTGTCGCCCGTGGTGATGGAGCGCTACATCGCTGCGGCGCAGAAGATCGCGCGCCTCGCCGTCGGCGATATGCGCGCGCCGGTGATGGTGAACATCCATAAGCTCTCCGAACAGCTGCCGCAGGACGAGCGCGTCGGCGAGCTGCCGTTCGGCACTCGCGGCGGACTCGCCGTCGAGAGCTATTTCCCCCTCGATGCCGAGTACACGGTGGATGTGGAAACAGCGAGCGCGGCGGGCGAGCGGCACGAGATCGAGCTCAGCGTCGACGGCGCGCGCGTCGCAATCGCGGCCATTGGCGGCCCGCAGGGGCCTGCCGGCCCGCGCGCGGCCGAGCACGCGAGCTTCCGCGTGCCGATCTCGGCTGGCCCGCACCTGGTCGGCGTCACGTTCGTCGAGCATTCCGAAGCGCTCGACGAGGGCCTCGTGCGCCTCCGCATGCGCAGCCGTGGCACGCTGCCCGCGATCGCGATGGCGACGATTCGCGGTCCGTACGCGGCGACCGGCCCCGGCGATACACCGAGCCGGCAACGGATTTTCGTATGCCGGCCGAGCAGCGTCGAAGAGGAGCTGCCGTGCGCGCGCGAGATCTTGAGGACGCTCGCGCGGCGCGCGTACCGGCGCCCTGCCACGGAAACCGACATCGAGAATCTGCTGCCGTTCTACGAGGAGGGTAGGGCCGAGAGCAATTTCGACACCGGGATTCAATTCGCGCTCGAGCGCGTGCTCGTGAGCCCGCAGTTTCTCTATCGCATCGAACGCGAGGCGGCGGACGCGTCGCCCGGCGCGGCGTATGCGGTGAGTGACGTCGAGCTCGCATCGCGCTTGTCGTTCTTTCTCTGGAGCAGCATTCCCGACGACGAGCTACTGCAGGCGGCGATCGACGGCACTTTACGCGAGCCACACACGCTCCGAGCGCAAGTGCAGCGGATGCTCGCCGATCCGCGCTCGGAGTCAATGGTCACGAACTTTGCTGCGCAGTGGCTGTTCCTGCGCGACGTCGAGGCGAAGGAGCCGGACATTTTCTTGTTCCCCGACCACGACGTTACGCTCATGAGCGCCCTCGAGCGCGAGACGGAGCTCTTCGTCGATAGCGTGCTGCGCGGCGGCGGCAGCGTCGTGGATCTCTTGACCGCGACTCACACGTTCGTCAACGAGCGGCTCGCGAAGCACTACGGCATACCGAACGTGCAGGGCAGCCACTTCCGCCGCGTGGAGCTCGGCGCGGACGGCCGACGCAGCGGCTTGCTCGGCCAGGGCAGCATCTTGACGGTGACCTCGTATTCGACGCGCACGTCACCCGTGCTGCGCGGCAAGTACGTGCTCGACAACCTGCTTGCGGCGCCGCCGCCCGCCGCCGCCGCCCGACGTGCCGGCGCTCGCGACGGAGGATGAGGAGCGCGGCGCGCCGCTCACGATGCGCGACGCGATGGTCAAGCATCGCGCCAACCCCGCGTGCGCGAGCTGCCACACGAAGATGGACCCGATCGGCTTTGCGCTCGAGCATTTCGACGCAGTCGGCCGCTGGCGCGACGACGACGCCGGCAAGCCGATCGATACCGCCAGCGAGCTCCCGGACGGCAGCGTCGTCGACGGTCTGGAAGGCGTGAACGCGCTGCTGCTAGCGAAGCCGGAAGCTCTTCGTGAGCGCCGTGACGGAAAAGCTCATGATGTATGCGCTCGGCCGCAACGTTCAGTACTACGATGCGCCCGCGATTCGTGCCGTTGTGCGCGCGGCGGCGGCCAACAACTACGAGTTCTCAGGCCTAGTCGAGGGCATCGTCGCAAGCGTGCCATTCCAGATGCGCGACGGGCCCGGGGGCCGGGTCAGACACTCCGCGCTGATCCAGCCTTGGACTCGCTCGTGGCTCGCCAGTGATCCCGAGGGGTCCGACCCGCAAGCGCGGCCGCGAACAATTGCGCGTTTTCGGCTATCGTAGAGGAATCGTCGAGCCTAGGGGGCGAGCGATGACGTTCATGACGAGGACGTTTGTGACGAAGAAGACCTTGCCGCGCCGCACGTTCTTGCGCGGTGTCGGCGCCACGATCGCCTTGCCGATGCTGGACGCGATGGTCCCGGCGTTCGGCGCGGACATAACGCGCCCGACACCGCGCTTGGGATTCGTCTACGTCGGCAACGGCATCGTCCACAGGACCTTCCGGCCGCGCGGCGAGGGCGCCGACTTCGAGCTCTCGCCGGTGTTGCGGCCGCTCGCGCCGCTCCGCGAGTATCTGACCGTCATCAGCGGCCTCGATCACGCGCAGGCCGAGAACTTCGGGGACGGCACCGGCGACCATCCGCGCTCGTCCGCCGCATGGCTCACCGGCGTGCACGCCTGGGATCGCACGCGCCCCGGCGTCGAGGTGAAGCTCGCGACCAGCGCCGACCAATTGGCAGCGGACGTGCTCGGGAGAGAGACGCCGGTGCGCTCGCTCGAGCTTGCCGTCGATACGGCAACGCAGAGCGCGTGCGACGCCGGTGACTGCTTCTACATCAACACGGTGTCGTGGCGCAGCGAGACCACGCCGAACCTGACAGAGAACCATCCGCGTGTCGTATTCGAGCGCCTGTTCGGTGACGGCGGCAGCAGCGCCGAGCGGCTCGCCCGCACGAAAAAGACCAGCAGCATCTTGGATTCGGTCCGCGAGGAAGCGAATCGCTTGGCCGCGGACGTTGGCCATGGCGATCGAACGAAGCTCGGCGAATATCTGGACTCCGTACGCGAGATCGAGCAACGCATTCAAGGCGTCGAGGCAAGCGACGAGCACGCCGTGGCGCTGCCTGATCGCCCGACCGGCATCCCCGGGTCGTTCGACGAGCACACGAAGCTCATGCTCGATCTGCAGCTATTGGCGTTCCAGACGGATACGACGCGCGTGTTCAGCATGATTCTCGCGCGCGAGGTCAGCAACCGGTCTTATCCCAACATCGGAGTGCCGGATCAGCATCATCCTGTTTCGCATCATCGGAACGATCCGGCGTTGATCGAGAAGAAGACGAAGATCGACGCCTATCACATTTCCTTGCTCGGCTACCTCGCGGACGAAAATGCAGGCGACGCCGGACGGCGACGGTACGCTGCTCGACCAGAGTCTATTGATGTTCGGCGGCGGCATGGGCGACGGCAACCTGCACCGCCATTCCGATCTGCCGTGCGTGTTGCTCGGCAAGCTGGGCGGAAAGATCAGAGCGGGCCAGCACGTGGTGTACCCCACCGGCACGCCGATGACGAACATGCTGCTCACGATGCTCGACAAGGTCGGCGCGCACGTCGACGCTATCGGCGACAGCACCGGGCGGCTTCAGCCGGACTTCTTGTCGGAGATCTGACGGGCCGTCCTGCGTCGCGTCGATGAAGGTCTCGGGGATCGAGACGCGACCCCATAGTCACTATTATTGTCCCAAATCCCACGACTCCCGTACGGCCGCGCAGTCTGAGGTCCGCAGGCCGCGCGCAGGCCCGGGCTAGATCCGCCGCTTCACTCGTCTTTAGTGAACCGCTGGCAGCAGGTGGCGACCTTGCGGCCGATGCCGGTTCCCTGCTTGTAGCCATCCGTCACCGCGTCCACGAAGTGATACCCGCATATACACGGGACGCGCCGTTTTCGAGCGCGGCCTCGCTGAAGCCCCGGAAGTCGCGGGTGACGCCGGGCTCCGTCACGCTGGTCGTCGAGACTGGGTCCTATCTCCAAAAAAATGAATCAGAACCGCCGCCGCAGCAGCACCAAGGACCGTGTGCGTCGACGGATAGTCGGGTACCGGCGGTGTAATCAAATACGAGCTCCAGTCCTCGTCGGGGCTCGTGAAGCGATTGCCGTCCGACGCGGCTGCTCGAATCGCCGTGACTGGCCGCCAGAACCGGAAGTCGTACTTCGCCTCGAACCCCGCGATGAATCCATCGGCCATCGCAAAGTTCGTCAACGCGAGGATGCGCGCGGATTTCCAGAGCTCGACGTTTTGCTCGCCAAGAACGGTGTTGGCTATCCGATTCCAGCCGATCGGAGAGTCCTCGTACCAGAACCGGGCGATCTCCGACTGCTCCTCGGTGCGAACCGTACTGTTCAGCTCGCCGATCGCCTTCACGAAGGTAAGATCGAACGCGTACGCGGCACTTCGGATCGACAGCGGTCCAGGCAGGCGATGCCGGCGAAGGTCGATGCCAAACGGCGTGACCGCGCCCCATCCGGGTGCGAACGCAAGAGGTCCGAGCGGCGGCACATCGAATGGCGGCGTAAAGGTGTAATCGCCTGGCACGCCGGTCGGCAAGTATGGCGTCGCGAATGCCTCTACCACTCCGTCATCGGCGCGACGCTCCAAGATGAGCTCTGCCGCTGTCTCACCTACGAGCACACCACTGGCTTTGGCTGGTCCTTGGGGGATCGCGTCCAGGGACGCGTCATATGCTTCGTCGATGAGCGCTTGCTGGGTGGGGATCAGCGCGACCAGAACGTCGTGCGCCGCAGCGGCGACTGCTGCGTCTGCGGAGGCGTTCGGCATCACGAACAACCCCGGCGTGTAGAACTCGTACCGTTGATCGATGGCGTTGAGGGCATCGTGGATGGCCGCGTGCAGCATCGCGTAGGCTCGCGACTGACTGAGCGGATCGGCGCCCTGCGTAGGCAGGAAGGCCTCGGTTGCGATCGCATTCCACTCGAGCGCTGCATTGTCGTCCGCGACTGCCGGGCCGCTCCATAACCCCGCGGCCATGATCGACAAGAGCAAGGTAAGAAGTAGCCGTCTAAAGCAACAGGCTTCGCGCGGCATGGTGGTGGCAGAGCGGTCGATTGCAGCGAACTTAGAATCCCCTCTGCACGTCTTCATGTGGTTCATCGTCCTGACCTCCCTCGGTGGTGTTATTGCGCGTTTTGCGAACGGGCAGAACGCGCCGGCCGCACCGAGTCTGGGATCGGAGCACCGCAGGGGGAATCGCTAGGAATGACGGTTTCGAGTCGGCCGCGACGCTCGCGTGGCGTCACCAGGAATGATGAGGCGGCTTGCTACGGATGGCGGGTGTTGCGTTCGCGACGTGGTTCGCCGTTGTCCGCGAGTGCTGCAATCTGCGCGGAGTAGCGTTCCTGAAGGTCTTGGCGCGGTGCGGAATCCCGCGCTCGAATGAAGCTGCTCGCGGCCTCGGATCGCTGCCCGAGATCGAGCTGGACTTGGCCCCGCAAGAAGTAGAACTGATGCTCGTCCCCCTTCAAGCGAATCGCGCGTCGCAGCAGCTCCAGCGTATCTTCGAGGCGGCGGTCGCGATAGGCAGCCTGAGCGCGAGAGTAGTGATAGTAGGGGTTGCGCTCCCGGTGATGCCGAGCACGCGCGCGAAACTCTTCGGCGGCTGCAGCATTGCCCATCCTCTCGTAGACATTCGCAAGATTCGTTAGCGCGGATTGATTGCGCGCGTCCGCATCCAAGGCGTGGAGATACGCCGATTCCGCGTGTTCGAGCAGCCCGCGTCGCGAATAGATTACGCCGAGGTTGATCCAAGGCGCGGCGATCTTCGGATACGCGTCGATTGCTGCCTTAATGTAAGCGAAGCTCGTCGCAACATCCTGCCTGATCAAGGCTTCCGCGCCGAAGTTGTTATAGAAGAGTGCGAGGACGTAGCGGTCGTTGACTGCTCGTGTAGTGTCGTTGCTGAGGACCTCCTCGATGTTGAAGTCCACGACATGATCCGATTCAAATTGGTCTTTGATGAGGACGTTGATGTGGCTGCTGAGAATGATGAAGTCTGAATCACTCGACCATACCGGCGGAGTGTCCACCATCTGATACGTTGCGCGAAGCCCCGCCTCTCGTGCGAGCGCGACGAACAGCATCGTGAAAGACAAGCAGTTGCCTTGGCGCTCATGAAAGGTGTCTCGCACCGTGCGCGTGATGTTCGCGGTGTACGTCAACGAGAATAAGCCGCGTTCCCGCATCGCGGCCAGCAGCAGCCGCGTCTTCGACGTGGAACGCCCGCCGTAAACTTCTGTGTTCACGAACGCGCGTATTTCGTCGTCGATCGCAAACACGGTTTCCGGCGCCATCGGCTGTTGCTTCAGCGGAGCTCCGAACAGCACCGTTCCGGTCAACAATTCGTCCTGCGGCAGCCTAGATGGGGGCGTCGCCGCCGAGACGTGGGCAGCAGCCAAGAGGACCGTGCCAAAGAGCATTGTTTTGGGCATGACGCCCGGCTCCCTTCGGACGCTCCCGGCATTGTAGCGCCGCTCGGAGTCTAAAGCGTGACCGTAGGCATCGAAGGCATCACGGCGCCCACGCCGGAGTGCCGTCCTCGAACTGGTCGTCGGTGAGCATCCGCACGTCGGTGCCGTCGGCGCGGGTTACGTAAATATCGCCGTAGGGCTGCGGGTTGTAGGGGTGTAGGGCCGATTCGTCCTTGAAGCCGCCGCGGGCGCTCGTGAAAGCGATCCACTCGCCGTCCGGCGACCACGAGTTGTGCGCGTCGTTGCCCGGCATCCGCGTCACGCGCTGCAAGTCGGTGCCGTCAGGCCGGATCGTGTAAATCTCGTAGTCCCCGTCGATGTCCGCCGTGAACGCGATTCGGTCGCCGCGCGGCGACCATTTCGGGAAATTCACGTGCGTCTTGCCGTCCATCAGGGTCTTGATCGTGCGGGTGGCGACGTCGACGATGAACAGGCCGTTGCGCTCCGCGGAGGCCGCACGGTAGACGACTTGGTCGCCGTCGGGAGACCAGCTCGGAAACCCGAAGTTGCCGGACCCGTCCGTGAGGAGCCGTAGATTCGAGCCATCGGCATGCATGACCGCGATGTCTGCGGCCGCCGCTCCTCCAACGGCCTGGAAGAACCGCCCGACGCCGAACGCGATGCGGTCGCCCTGCGGCGAGAACGCCGGCGCGAGCGCGTTGCGCTCCGGATCGCCGTACACGACAGTCGTGGCCGAGCCGTCTGCAGAGAGCAACAGAACGCTGTTGCGCAGGCTCGCAGCTTTCTGATCGTTGACGGCGAGCTTGTCGCCGGCCGCCGTGTACGACGGAAACACGCCGGTGCGCACGAGCCGAAACTGGGGGTCGCGGCTCGGCCAGGCACGCACGGGCGGCCAACGCTCGCTCTCGACGTCGCGGTGGAACAGCATGCGTGCGCCGTCGGCTGACCAGCTCGGGCTGCGCAGCTCACCGCGAGCTCCGGGCGCGCCCGCCGAGAATTCGAGGCCGCCGTCCGGCCCTCCGCTCACGTGCGCGATGCGGCCGTCGGCGAGCCAACGCGGCGACCATTTCTCGCCCGCGCCGCTCGTAAGCGTGCGGTGCTCGCCGGTCGCAATGTCGATGGTCGCAATCTGCGTCGTGGCACGCAGGCGCAACGGGCTGCGGATCCTTTGTACCTCGTCGACGTCGGCTTCGTAGTAGAGCAATTGCTTGCCGTCGGCGGACCAAATCGGACTGCCCGCGAATGCATCGCGATGCGTGAGCCGTCTGAGCTCCGAGCCGTCGCTGCGGATCAAATAGAGCTCCGTCGAATGCACCGTCGCGAACGTAAACAGCGGATTCTTCGAATCGCGGTCCGAGGAGAACGCGATCCAGCGCCCGTCCGGCGACCAGGCGGGGCGAAAGTCGCCGCCGCGAGCGTTCGTGACGTTGCGCAGCTCCCCGCTCGCAAGATCGAGGATCCAAATATCCGCGGTGCCGCCGCGGCTCGAGACGAATGCGAGCTCTCTGCCGTCGGGCGAGAGCGCGGCTTGATCGTCGAACGCCGGGTGATCGGTGAGCTGCGCGAGCCCCGAGCCGTCGGCATGCGCGCGATAGATTTCGGCCGAGCCGGTGCGCGTCGACGTGAACACGATCCACTCGCCGTCTTCGGAGAATGTTGCGTTGTAGTCGAGCGCGGGATGCGGCAAGAACGGCCGCGCGCCGCTGCCGTCCGCAGCTGCGATGAAGATATCGGAGTTGAGCGGCGCAAAGCTCGCGACGGCGAGCGTGTAGCTCGGTTGCGCTGCGCGCGTGCTCACCTGGGCGTTCGTCGCCGCGGCGAGCAGGGTCAGTGCCCCCACGATGCAGTGAGCGCTCTGCATGGGTCGTTTCAGCTCAGTGCGTTATCGAATAGATCAGGTAGTTCACGGCGAAGCGATAGGCGAGCGCCGTCATCGGCTCCGGATACCACGGGTCGTCGGCGTGCTCCCACGCGTCGCCCATGTCCATGTTGAAGTTGATGGCCACCATCAACCGGCCGTCCTCGTCGAAGATGCCGCGCCAGTGGGGGACTGTGCCGGGGCGCTGGCCGCCGCGGCCCGGGATCTGCGTGCGCTGATCCAGATCGTAGAGGACGTGGAGCAGCTCGTGATCCTCGCCGAGCTCCTCGATCGGTCGATCGGGGAAGACGCGCAGCATCGAGTCGGTGAAAATCGACCACTCATATTCGGCCCAGAAGTCGTCCACCATGAGGAAGCCGCCGCGATCCAAGTACTCGCGTAGCAGCGCGGCCTCGGAGTCGTTCAGGTACCACTGGCCGACTTCGACGGCATAGAGCCACGGGTAGTCGAAAATCCGCTCGTCGCGGAGCGTGATCAGGCGGCCGCCGTTGCCGTCAATGTCGACCTCCGCGGCGTCCACGCGGGTGAGCCGCCTGATGCCCTGCATGACGTGGAACTCGGCGTCCGCGTAATCGGTTTGCCAGGCGCCCCAGCGGCCGCCCCAGCGGCCCCTTCGGCTGCCGGCGGCGTCGGCGTAGACGAGGCGGGCGAAGTGGAATTCGGCGGTGGGGCTGCCGTCGTAACGCGTCATCGCCGGTTTGGGCTTCGGCCACGCCCAGCGCGGCGGCTACCGCTAGCACGGCAACGGCCGCAGCCGATGTTCCCGAGCGCCTTCGTGGGCGACGCTCTCACGGTGTCCCCTTGTTCCGCGGCCTGTGGAGTCGTGGCTCTAACGTACCACAGCGGAACGCAAACGAACCCCCCGCGGTGCTGAAGCCCCGAGAGCTCGAGCCCCTCGCGTGATCCCTGTGGCGCGGGCAGGTGGTACGGCTTTAGAATCGTTCTCATCGCTTGCAGCATCCGCGAAATCCAACAATGAAGCTGCCTGCCGTAGCGCTGTTCTCCGCCGTGCTTCTCGCCGGTCCGGGCGTCGTGGACGCACAGAGCGCCGCGCCGGGCTTGGATGGCTACATCACGCTCGCGAGCGGCTACTGGAATCGAGGCCTCTCGCAGAACGACGAAGGCCTCGCGCTGCAGGTCGGTGTGGACTATCAGCATCGCTCCGGACTCTTCGTCGGCGGCACACTCGCGGACGTCGACTATCCCGTTCCGGACCCGCGAGGCGAAGGCCGGGAGACGGAGCTGGATGTCTATCTCGGCTTCCACCGGCGCAATCCCGACTGGTCATGGACGTTCTCGCTCGGCAACTATTCCTATCCCGACGGTTCGGAAACGTACAGCTATAGCGAGGCGAGCGCGAGCATCGGTTTTCGCGACCGAGTTTTTTTCAGCACGACGTACACCGGCGACTTCTTCTCGCGAGGGCCGCCCGCATGGAACAGCGAGCTCGGGACGGCGTTTCCGCTCGCCGGGAACTTCGAGTTGAGCGCTGCCGTCGGGCGCTTCGATGTCGACCTGACCAGCGACAGCGAGTACACGCACTGGAACCTCGGCGTCTCCAAGGTGGCGCGTCGTGTTGTTCTTGACCTGCGATACTACGACAGCACCTACGATGTCCTCACCCCGCTCGGCGATCCGCGCGGCGAAGAATATGTGCTCAGCGTGTCGTATGCATTCCGCGGGACGCGGATGGATAACTAGAACTGGGAGCTTGACTTGGCGAGCTCCGCCGCACGCGCGCACAGCTCGTCGCCGGTCAACCGGTCGAGGGCCCGGCACGCGTTGATTGACTGATAGCCCGTCGTGCTCGTCATCGTGCCGCTCAAGAGAGCCGTGATGCGCTCAACGTCGAGGGTCGGCTCGCGCTCCATCAACAACGCGACGACCCCGGTCGTGTGCGCGGCCGCGAGCGAGTTGCCCGACAGGAACGCATAGCGCGCGCCCGGAGTGGTCGTCAGCACTTCGGTCGCAGGCGCCCCCAGCCGGTACGGCGACGTTTCAGTAGCCGTTTCCAAGGACGAGTGCGCAACGATCACCCGCGGATGCGACGAGGGGAATCGACTTGCGGTTTGGCGTCATGCGGCTCCGCGGTGACGACGACGATGCCGCGCTCGAGGACTTGGTCCAGCAGCCGCGACAGGAGCGGATCCGCCGGACCGGCGAGACTGAGGTTGACGACCTGCGCTTGCAGGCCGAGCGCGACCTCGAGCGCTTGCGCCAACGAGAAGCTCGAGCACTGCGCGGTGGGACTGTTCGGGTCAACAGGCCAACAAGCACGCAGCGCGGCGATGCGCACGTCGGGAGCGACACCGATGATGCCTTCGTGGTTGTTGACTGCCGACCCAATGATGCCCGCAACGGCGGTGCCGTGGATCTCGCCCCTCGTCGCCTTGCGCGAGTCGACCAGATTGCGCGACACGCGCACGCGGCCGCGGATGTCGGGGTGAGCCGCGTCTATCCCGGAGTCGATGATCGCAATCAGCACGTCTCGCCCGGTGGCAAAGCGATGTGCTTGCTCCACGTCGAGCTGAGCGGCGCCGGACTGAAGATCCACATACGGATCGTCGTAGTGTGTGGTTTCCGTCTCGAAGATATTCATGCGCTGCGCGAGATCGACGCGCGGATCGGATGCAACGCGCGCCAGAACGTCGTCCACGGCAGCGCCGTCTGGAACTTCGAAGACTTCGCAATACACGTCTAGGGAGCGGATCGGCCAGCCGTCGATACGCTCGAGACTGTGATCCCTCGCCAACTGAGTCAAAGTCCGATCGACTACCGGCGTGGGTCCGTAGCGGCGATGCAAGTAGCGCCGGTTCGGTGCGCCGGTGAGGCCGGTCGTGAAGGACTTTTGCTCGCGAACGGTCAGAAGAATCTGCCGGGCCGCCGAGTCGGTGCCGGCGCTCGAGACGCCGGGCGGGGCTACGCGCGCAGCGCTGCATCCCGTTAGCGCTATCGCCGCGACGACCAGCAGCACCCGAATCATTGGCTGCCTTCTTCGGCGATCATCGTGCGACCCGCAAAGCGAATTCGCCGGTCGCTCGTGAGACGCTCGAGTAGCGCGGAGACGTCGCCTTCGGTTGCGGCGTTCCCGCCGATGCTCACCGTGTAGCGTCCGATTTCGCTAGGGCCGCCGACGATCGTGGCGTTGATTTCGCTCAGGAGCGCGCGCATGTCGCTCTCGCTCACCCAGGTCGCGAAAATGAGGTCGATACGCAGGTCATCGATCGCGGACTCTTTGCCCAGTGTTGTGAATTCGGGCGCACGGTTGACGCCGCTTCCAGCGAGCCACGCTACGCCGACGACGGCGGCGAGCAGCGCTGCGGCGGCCGCAAGATGCGCCCGGCGCGAGGATCCAACGAATTGCCGCGCCGAAAAAAAGTGCGGGAGAGCGCCGCGCCCATCGAGCTGCCCCGTCAACTGCTCGAACCCAACTTCCGCGGATAGGGGCACGGTTGGCTGTTCCCGGACGGCCACGCGCAATCTCTGCTGCTCGCGCACGGCAATGCGGCACGCGATGCAGCTGCGCACGTGGTCCTGCACGGAATCGAGCTCAGCACCGCAGAGCGTGCCGTTGATCAGCCACGGCAGCAGCTCGAACGCCTGAGCGTGCGTGAGTCGGTCGTGCACCTAGAAGTCCATTCGCCCGAGAGCCGGCAGCAGTTTTTTCAGCTTCGCGCGAGCGTGAAACATGCGGGTCTTCACTGTATTGACGGGACACCCTGCGATTCCCGCGATCTCCTCATAGGAGCACCCGTAGAAATAGGTCAGCTCGACGACGGCCCGATGCTCCGGCGACAGCTGCCGCAATCCATGGTTTAGCAAATCGCGTAGGTCCTCGTGGTCGATATGTCCCTCTTCGGTCCCCGAACGTTCAATCCAGTCGTCGAAATCGACGTTTGCGAGACGCTCCGTCCAACGCCGAGACTTTTCGAGGAGCTTCAGCGCGCGGTGGTACGCGATGCCCATGATCCAAGTCGCTACCTTGGACTTGCCGCCGAACGCCGCACCGTTTTTCCAGACGACGAGCATGACGTCGTTGACGCCTTCTTGGGCTACTTCGAGCTGGCCGGTGATTCGATAGATGAAGCGCAGCAGAGGATGGTAGTAGAGCGTGTATAGCTCGCGAAAAGCCTCGCGATCCCCGCCGTTGATCCGCAATAGCAGCGCGAGGTCGGTGGTATCGTCGGAGAACGGCGCCCGGGCCGGGCGCGTGTTTCGCCCTTCATCCATGGTTGTTGTGTCTCTTCCCGCGGCAATCGCCAGCTGCGCAGCTAGTCTACACCGCGGCGGTTCTCCGGGCAGGCATAATGACCGGGTCAGCAACCCCCGGGGAACTTTTTGCCGGTGTGCGACGCATATCTACGTGCAAGCGCGCACCAACCCATGACCCAAACGCCAGCAAACCCGTCCGACTCGACCGAACCCGATCTGATTCGGCGCATCGCCGCCGGCGACGAGGAAGCCTTCGTCGAGCTATATCGGCGCCGCCAGCCGGACGTCTATCGGTTCGCGTTCGCGATGTCCAAGTGCTCCGCGCTCGCCCAGGACGTTACTCAAGACGTGTTCTTGAGCGTTTTGCAGGACCCTACCGGCTTCGACGCCGCCAAAGGAACCGTCCGCGCGTGGTTATTCGGCTGCGCGCGACATAGGGTCGTCGATCGTATGCGGCGCGATGCGCGCGCAACGGACGAGTCGCCGGAAGACGTGCCAGTGGCCGACGAGGGCGCGGAGCGCTATATGAAGCAACAGCAGCTCAATGAATTGCACGCGGCGATCGTTGGGCTACCGCTGGAGTACCGAGAGGCCATCGTGCTGTGCGAGCTTGCCGAGCTTTCCTACGCGGAGAGCGCGGCTGTGCTCGCGTGCCCGATCGGCACGATCCGCTCGAGACTGCATCGCGCCAAGGCATTGCTTGCTCTCCGACTGGGAGAAATGAAAACGGCTTCGCCAGCGCCGGCAGACGCGGCGAAGCGCGCGCCGGCCGCGCCGGCGACTCTGCTTACGACGAGCGAGGTTTGCTCATGACCAGCGAAGCCGACGACATCTCTGCGCGCCGCAACCTTGACGCAGAGCTGCGCGAGCTCGGCACGGCGCTGCGTGCGGCTCCTGTGCCGCCCGTGGACGAACGCGCGTTGCGCAGTGCGTTCCGTGCGCGGCGCTTCGCGCGGCCGGTCGCGCGACCTGGATTCCGTTGGCGGCGGGTGCCGCTCATCGCGTCCGCGGCCGCTCTCGTAGTGAGCGTCGTCACTGGCGGGCTCGTGCTGCTCACACAAGCCGGCCGCGACGAGCAACCTACGTTCGTCGCGCAACCAGCGCCGGCCGCAGTCGCGGCGGTTCCTAGCGCGTTTCAACCTTTGCTGTACTCGCCCGGCGTCTCGCCGACGGGCTCGTACAGCGTCGTTCGCGTGCGAATTCCGCTCGCGTCACTCGCGATGGGCGCGGGTGCCGAGCTCGATGGCATGATCGAAGCGGACCTGCTGCTCGGCGAGGACGGTTTGGCACGCGGTATTCGATTCGATGCCGAAGACACGCTGCTCGTTTCCACGACTGCACGATAGACGGAGTATTCAAAATGACCAGGAATTTACCCAGCACGCCTGCACGCGCGATTGCCCTCGCGGCAGCTGCCGCGCTCTTGCCGCTCGCGGCCGGTTTCGCGCAAGACCCGGCCGAGCCGCCGCAGAGCGATACGCTGTTCTTCGTCGCGAATGGTGCGGCGCCGGTGATGCCGCTAGGCGGAACCGTCGACTTCATCCGGGCGGAAGGCAGCGTGATGGGAGAGGTCGTCGTCGGCAAGCCGTACTCCGCGGATTCGGTTACCGAGTCCACGCAGGCCCTTGCCGACGGCAACCGCATCACGAGCACGAATCGCGCTCGCATTTATCGCGACTCGCAAGGCCGCACGCGCCGCGAGCACACGCTCGGCGGCGTCGGTGTTTGGCAGGCCGCGGGCGAGCCCGCAACGATCGTGACGATCAACGATCCGGTCAAGAACGTGAGCTATTTTCTCGAGAGTGGTACAGGCACAGCGCGCGAGATCAAGCCGTTCACGCTTGCGACGGCACCGCTCGCCTCAGGTGAGATCGGATCCCCCGAAGCCGGCGTCGTGTTCCACGAGCGCGTCGGCCCCGGCGCCCCGCCGGGTGCCGGAGCAGCGATTGCGGTCGAGCCCTTCGAGATCCCGTTGCCGCCGCCAGGCGTGGGCTCGGCGGCAGGGCCTGGTCAGCGCGTGGCGATTGCTTTGCCGCCGCAGCGCGTCATGTCAATTCGCGGTGCCGCGATGGGCGCCGGCGCGATTGCCGCGTTCCCGGGGGGCGAGGCTGCGACCGAGGATCTCGGCGAGCAGGTGCTCGAGGGCGTGCTGGCGCGCGGCACGCGCCAGACGCACACGATCCCCGCCGGAGCTATCGGCAACGAGCTGCCGATCGAGATCGTGAACGAGCAGTGGTTTTCGCCGGACCTCGAGGCGATCGTGCTTCGCCGTAGCGTCGATCCGCGGTTCGGAGAGACGACTTATCGGTTGATCAATGTCGATCGCAGCGAGCCGTCCCCGGAGCTGTTCGTTGTGCCTCAGGACTACGTGGTGCAGGCCGATGCCGGCCCGGCCGCGGTAATGCGACGTTTCCGCAGCGGCCCGCCCATAGAGGGCGAGCCGGGCGTACCGGTGGCCGGGCAACGCTTCGAGCGGCGCGTGTTTCTCGTGCAGCCCGACCCGGCGAAAGTGGAAGTGGAGGGGGCGACCCGGAGTAATCGCTAAAGGGCGGAGGTCTGCAGGCCGCTCGTGCCTTCCGGCTCGCAGCCGGTACCCGGCAGCAGCTTGAGCACGTGGTCCACGATCAGCATCTCGGTTACCACGTCCTTCAGGTTCACCAAGATCAAGCGCCCCTCGATTGCCGTGCGCGTGATCTTGCCGGAAGGATTCAGCGTGCGATGCTGCCGCCGCAGCTCACTAAACGCGCTGTTCTTCACGATCGGCAAGCTTAGGCCGCTCAGACATTCTTTGAAGACCCCATTGCCGTCGACGATGGCGCTCTCGCCGTCGATCCGCACGCGGTCGGTGAACGGGGGCACGGCGGGATCGCGCGTGAGCAAATGCTCTACCTTGGAGGACGGCTGCAACTGCAAGCGTTGCTCGTCGAGACGGCTCAGGCGCCGCTGCGGACCTGGGCTATCGAGAACGATCAGTGCAGCCTGCTCGTCCCAAAGCCAGCGGCCCATCGCGTAGGCGCTCGTGTCGCTCAGCTCCACGGCGTCGCCGGAAGCGCCGGGCGCGCCGCCGCGATACGTTTGCTTCAGAAAGAAACGCTCGTCCGGCACGCAGCCACAGTGTCGCCGCGATCGCCTCGCAGTTGAGGCATGGGAACTCGCCGGCGTACACACCGGCCAACCCCTCCGGCATCGGCGTGAGTTGCACGCGCGTGTCGTCACCTCCACTGGCACCGCAGCCAGCGACGAGCGCGGCTGCCGCGAGCCAGGCGCAGATACGCGCACGGCACAACAATGTGATTTCGGTTGTCACAGTGGGTGTGAAATCTCCCATCGACTACTTTGCTGCGGAAGTGTCTGGATCACGTTGGCCGCGCCATCGTCGCCGTTTGTGACAGCGTCGGGCGTGTTATGACAGTGCGGCGAGCCGCGTGGTTGTCACGCAACACGCGAGGAATCGATGACGAAAGCGACGTCTAGCGCGCGGCGGCGTCTTGTTTCGCGTTTTGCTCTTCTGCTGCGAGCTGATCGATGATTCGGAACCAGCCTTCGTAAGAGCCGGCCATTTGGCCGTTCGTGAGGTACTTACCGTTGACCACTACGCTCGGGGTACTCGGCACGCGATAGCGGCGTATGAGCTCGTCCGCGCGCTTCACCTTGGTATGCATCGCGAAGGAATTGAACGTCGTCTTGAAAGTTTGCTCGTCGACGCCGAACCTGCCGAAAAAGTCGGCGAGCGATTCCTCGGAATCGAGCCGGTTGCCCTTCTGGTGGAATTCCTCGAAGAACGGCGCATCGATCTCGTCGAGCTTGCCGAGCGCTTCGGCCGTGTAAAAGGCGCGCGCGTGCAGCGCCGCGATCGCATTGAAGCTCGCCGGAATCCGGACGAACGTGACGTTGTCCGGTAGCGTCGCCCGCCACTTCGTGAGGTACGGCTCGAATGCGTAACAGCCCGGACAGCTGTACATGAACACCTCGGCGACTTCGACTTTGCCCGAGTCCGCGATCGTGGGCTGAGCCGGCGTGATGCGTTGATAGTGCGTGCCTTCGACGAAGGTGCTGGCCGCGGGCGCCGGTGTTTGCGCAGTTGCGCTCAGTGCGCCCAACGCCGTGATGGTGGCGAGGGTCAATCCTATCTTCGATGGCATGTCGCTGCTCCTTCGCGGTCGTTCACTGCTCGTTGCTTAAAGATGCTACCGCAGGTCGGCGAACCGATGCGAGCGCAGCGGGCTCGGCTGAGCGGGGGAGGGTAAATCAGGGGCTCGCCGAATACGATCTGCGTCGCTCAAGACACCCCGGAGCCTACGACTTGTGGATTGCGGCGTTTCGCGATCCCGACGGCAACTCTCTCGCGTTGATGGCGGAGTCGCCGCGCGGGTATAGCCCGGTGCAGAGCGATCCGAATCACTGAACGGCGCGGCGCCGGGGCGTCGCGCCCCGGCGCAATTCTCTTTCTTGGAGCACTACTGGGCGGGTGCGTCGGCCAACGCCAGACGATGCGCCGGCGAAGCCTCGAGAGCCGCGAGGTTGCGCACGGCCGCGTCGCGCGCCGTTCGCAATCCGGCTGCCGTGCGAAAGTCGCTGGCTGCTCCGAGTGAGTCGCCGCTTACCGCGCGCAACACTCCGCGATTCAGCAACGCCTTGGCCGTTGCGCTCTCGCGGGGATGCCTTGCGTGCGTCCCACCATCCACTCGCCGCGCGAGCGACAGCGCCTTCGTGCAAGCGACAGCGGCCGCGGGCAACTCGCGCTTCACCGTGTGCGCCACGCACAGATTGGTCGTCGCGACGAGAGCCGTCGTATCGTCGAGCCACGCGTGGCGGCGAGCCTTGGCTATGGCCGCGTCGTAATCGCGCGCGGCAATCTCCTCGCCGCCAGGCCAGCCCGAATAGGACGCCATCTCGTAGCGGATCTTGTCCTCTGCGTGTACGGCGAGCGGCGCCGCGACTATGAGCGCAAGCATTGACCAACAAAGCACAGATCCCTTCCGTTCCATAAATCCTCCTTGGGGCATGTTTGGAGACGAAGCAACGCTAAGCGCGCATCGCCGACGCGGCAAACGACATTCTCTTGACCGACGAATGCAAAACCCTCAGTCGTCTGGCGCATTTGCGACGATACTTTGAATGTAATGTGTGAAGTTTCGATGCAGAACGGAGAGAATTCTTTGTGATGCTCCCGCCTTCGACCGCCTTGAACTTTCAACCGTGGAGAGGGTACAGAAAACCAAGGAGTGCTCTATCGGGTTTGCCCAAAGAGCACGGGCTTCGATCAACCACACCTACCCAGGGGGGAATTTATGAAACGTTGGCATCTCGGCTGCCTGATAGCGATCGCCGGCGGCGCGATCGTCCTCGCGCAATCGGCAACTGCGCACAACAGCACCAAGAGCATTTGGGCGCGTTTGATCGGCTTGCAGGAAGTGCCGGTCGTGTTGACGCGCTGGGCGCGCGTGGTTTCGCGCCGACATCTCCGCGGACGAAGAAACAATCGAATGGACGTTGACTTATGAGCAGATGCAGGCCGACGTCACGCAGGCGCATCTGCACATCGGCCAGCCGCTCGCGAACGGCGGTATTAGCGTGTGGATGTGCGCGAACAATCCACCAATAACTCCGCCCGCCGGCGATTCCGGCGCCGCAAACGTGTCCGCTGCGCGAAGGGACGATCAGCGGCACATGGACGCCCGCGGACGTGCGGCGGCCCTGCGGGCCAAGGTGTGGCGGCGATGGAGTTCGCGGAGCTGGTCAGAGCTATCCGTATCGGCGTCGTCTACGCGAACGTGCATTCCACGCTTTCGCCCGGCGGCGAGATTCGCGGTCAGGTTCACCATTAGGAAGCTCTAGGCGCCGACGCCAAATCGAGGCGACGCGGGCGTGCCCGCGTCGCCTCGTTGACACTGCCCCGACGCTCGTCGATCCTCGACGGTCACGGTGACGTTCAGATAGTCGCCGTCCGGCCTATGGAACTGCGCACGATGCATTTTCCCGGCGAGCCGAACCGCTCGAAGTGGAATCCGGAGGAATGCTCGGCGAGCTGATTTTGCGCAAAACACTGAGGAGCAACGGCCATGAGCGGAAGCAACGTTACATTCGCATCGGCGGCGGGGGACGCGTCTGGCTTCTTGGCGCGCCCCGGCCGAAGCAAGCGCGGGTTGATCGTGCTCCAGGAGTGGTGGGGACTCGTGCCCCACATCGAGCGAGTTGCAACGCGGCTCACGGAGCTCGGCTATACCGCGCTCGCACCCGACCTGTACCACGGCAAGTCGACTGTCGAGGAGGCCGAGGCCGCTCACCTGATGCAGGGGCTCGATTGGGGCAAGGCCGCCAAAGAGATCAGCGGCGCCATCCGTCATCTGCGGGAGGCCGAGGACTGCACGACGATTGGCGTGGTCGGTTTCTGCATGGGCGGGGCGCTGACGCTGATAAGCGCGCTCGATCCCGCGGTCGATGCGTACGTGGCGTATTACGGTTTTCCGCCGGCCGGTGCGGCGCCGGTCGAGAAAATCGCGGCGCCCGGGCTCATCTTCTTCGGCGAGGACGAGGGGTACTTCTCCGTGCCTGACGCGCAGGCGTTCGCAAAGGCTCAGACCAGTCGGGGCTGCCCGACCGACGTCGTGGTCTACCCCGGTGCCGGGCACGGATTCTTCAACGACGAGCGTCCCGCCGCCTTCCGCCAGGACGCGGCCAATGACGCTTGGCGGCGAACGCTCGAGCACTTCGGACGGTATCTGAGCTAGATGCCGTTAGGTCCGGTTTGGCGGCGGGCGCGCAGCGTAATATCGCGTCAGCGCTTTTCGGGGTGGATGTTCTGGAAGTAGCCCGCGGCTAGCGAGCGGGGTCGGAACCCGGCGGAGGTTTGGCTGTCCGAGCCGAAGGATCGTGGGAGATTGGGTATATAGATGAATCAGCCTTTGCGGTCGCGTAGCGGAGCTACAGGGATTTTCGGGAGACGACAATGACCTCGCGCAAGAAGTGGTTGAAGTCCGAGCTCGGCTCCCTGCTCATGGTGCTCGCGCTCGTCACGGCCGCGCGCTCGTCTCTCGCGGATCACTATTACGTGCCGACAGGCTCAATGGAATACTCGCTGCTGCCCGGCGATCGCGTCGTGGTGGACAAGACGGCTTACGGCCTGCGCATTCCGCTGACGAAGGTCGACCTCTTGGGCGGCCGCACGCCCCTCCGCGGCGACATCGCGGTGTTCGATTCGCCGCGGGACGGTAAGCGACTGATCAAGCGCATCGTCGCGGTCGGCGGCGACATCGTGCACCTTGGAGACGGACAGCTCACGATCAACGGCGCACCGCTCGGCGATCGCGAGCTCGAGCGCTTCGGCGGTCGAGCGGCGCTGCTGAACCTTCGAGACGGCGGCGGCCCAGACATCGGCGAGCTCGTCGTGCCGGCCGGCATGGTGCTCGCGCTCGGCGATCATCGCGGCGACAGCGTCGACGGCCGCTACTTCGGCCTCATCGATCAACGCGAGCTCTTCGGCAGAGCCGTTGCCATTTACTATCGCCGCGACGACGGCTTCACCTGGCTGCCCCTCTGAGGCAGTCCGCCCCCGGGGCCGCCTCACGCAAAGCGCCCCTGGTAGCGATCGATAGGCCGGCTCACGAGCAGGCCGAGGCCCAGGATCGTGAGCAGGAAGTTCACGAGCCCGCCGACGTACGGAATGTTCACCGCGATCAGAATCAGGACGAGGCCTACGACGAGCAGCGCGGCGTGATGCGGCAGCTGACCTGTCTGCCCCGCGAACAATCGACGGCCGATCAACAGTGCCACGACGATCTTCGCGAAGTAGAGTCCGAGGATCCAGAGCAGGATCCCGATAATCCCGAGCGGGATGCCGATGATCGTGAAGCAAACGATCACACTCACGATCGGCACGACGATCGCAGTGATCAGGCCGATGCCTGCATGCTTCACCGCTTGGATGCCGGAGTCCAACGTCAGGGTGAGCAGCGCCGGGAACAGCCAAAACAACACCAGTCCAGCGACGAATGCCGCGCCTAGCCGGATAGCCTGACCAATGTAGAACGAGGCGCTGAGGTACTTGCTGCGCTCGCGCTCTTGCTGCTCCTCCGTTACTTGAATATCGGTTGCGCCGCCGATCGTGGCGCCGGAGGCAGTCTGCACGTTGCTCGCGTCGCCGACGTGTGACGTGAGGTTGCCGCCGATGCGCCCCGAATCGAGCACCCGCACACGCCTTCCGTACGAATCCACGTTGCGCACGACCTCGCCGCTGATCTCGAGCTCGCTCGAGAAGCTGCGGACGTCTTTGCCGACTCGGCCGCGTACGGCCACGATGTTCCCGAACATCGCCGCGTTGGCGCCGACGTTGCTGCCCGTGCCCACCACGACATCGCTGCCGAAACCGAAGAGATTGCGTGCGACGTCTCCGCCCGCAAGGTCGACGGATCGTCCGAAACCGTAGACGCTGCCGTTGACGTTTCCCTCGACGTTCACGTTCTGGGCGAACGCGACGACGTCTCCCGTTACCGTGCCGCGCAGGGTCACGCTGCGCGTGAACACGATCAGGTCGCCGTTCACAGTGCCCTCGATCGAGACACTTTCGCTGAACACGACGAGCGTATCGTCGACCGTCTCGCCGGCGGCGACGCTGACGAGTGACGCATCACGGCGGATTTCGAGCGCATGTCCGCCCGACGGCAGCGCGAGGATCGCGAGCGCCACGGACAAGAGCGCGGCCGTGCCGCCACGTGTCTTCAATGCCGTAAACGCAAGCAAGGCAAAGAGCGCGAGCGCGACGGCGACACCGACGGTGTAGGTGGCAGTGACAATCATGGCGATACCCCCTTGTCCGAGGAACAGAATTAAACGAACCAACAAATCCAAGGCTCCGCCCAGGTTGAGCGGATTGATCCAATCCAGCTCGCGCGGGACGACGCCGAGCAGGTCCTGCCAAACGGTTGTCGCGAGCCATGCCGCGAGCAAGGAGCCGAGCGCAAAGCCGAGAAGTCCGAGCGCCGCCGTACGCGGGAGGGCAGGCGCCGAGACGGGACTTTCCGCACTTGCGAGGACGCGCCGCAGCAGGCGGCTTTCGGCGGTGAGCTGCGCGATCAACCCCGCGCACGACGGGCATTCCGCGACGTGGCGCTCGACCTCGGCCGCGGCTTCAGTCGCCAACGCGCCGTCCACGTACATCGAGCAGGTCAACTGCGATGGACAATTCGTCATCACGCGTCCTCCAGATGTTGCAGCGAACGGCGCAGCGATTGCTTCGCACGAAACACGAGCGTGCCGACGTGCGTGCGAGTGATGCCGAGCGTCGCGGCGATGTCGTCGTAGCTCGACTCGCAGTAGTACGCGAGCACGAGTGGAACGCGATAGCGTTCCGGCAGCGCAGCGACCGCGGCTTTGATTGCTTGCGCACGTTCCTCAGTCAATAGGTCCCGCAAGACGTTCGTGTCGCTCGCTTCGGCCTCGATCCGCTCGTCGGACTCCGTGCCGAACAGCGTCTTTTCCTTGCTGCGACGACGTAACACGTCGATGCAATAGTTTGTGGCGATTCTCAAGATCCACCCCGCGAACGGCTGCGTGCGGTCGTAACCGTGCAAGCCGCGATGCGCGCGCACGAAGACTTCGGAAGCCGCGTCCTCCGCTCGATCGGCGGAGCCCAAGAGTTGGCGGCAGAGCCCGAATACGCGTGCGTAGTGCGTCCGGTAAAGCTCCTCAAAGCCCACCTCCTCGGTCATCCCAATTTCCTAAGGACACGACTCAGTAGGTAATACGAACACGGTGCGGATTTGATTACAGTAGGCTCGAAGGAAGACGGGAATGGCCGAACCGCGGGAGCTCCGAGACGCGCGCAAATGCCTCGCCCAGGCCGAGGCGGAGTACCAAACCGAGGAGGGCCTTGCGCGGCTCGCGGAGGGCTTGGCCCTGCTCGACGACGTGCTCGGGGCAGGAGATGCGCGGCACATTGAGATTGCGAAGAACCTGGCGGCGACGTACGCGTCCCGTCTCTACGAACGGGTCGAGCGGCTGCTCGACGGAGACCGCGCCGTGCCGGAGCCCGAGCTCGAGCACTTCTTCAAGCTCGTGCTTGCGTTCGACCAGATCGGCGGCGCGCTGCCGCCGAGCGCGCGTGCCCTCAAGATAGAGGTGGCGCGCCGGCTGATCGATCGCTACTACGAAGGCCATCCGGCGGAGAGGAAATTGGAGGCGCTGCGCGCCCTGGAACGACTCGAGGAGGATTGATGCTCGCAAAGCAAGCGCAAACGATGGCGGCGTACAACCGCTGGATGAACGAGAAGCTTTTCGCCGTCTGCGCCACGCTCACCGACGAGGAGCGCAAGCGCGATCGCAAGTCGTTCTTTCCGTCGATTCACGCGACACTGAATCATATTCTACTGGGGGATCGGGTGTGGTTCGGCCGGTTCATTGGCAAGCCGTTCGCTGTGAAGAGCTTGGATCAGGAACTGTACGCGGAGTTTTCTGCGCTGCGTGCCGAGCGCGAGCGCGTTGACCGCGAGATAGAGGCTTGGACCGCCGGTCTTTCCGACGAGGTGCTCGAAGGCAAGCTGCGTTACACGAGCATCGTCAAGCCGGGGCCGCAGGAGTACGACTTCTGGGTCTGCGTCACGCATTTCTTCAATCACCAGACGCATCACCGCGGCCAAGTCACGGCGCTGCTGTCGCAGAGTGGCAAAGACTACGGCGTCACCGACCTGATCTGGCTGCCGCAGTTGCTGCCCGTCGCGTGAGCGCGCGCTAGTCCCGCGGTGCGCGCTGCGGGGGCGGTGGAGCGACGAACGCAGGGGATCTGGCCGGAGGCCGACAGGGGACTGCCCGGTGAACGGCCGCCCTCCGGCCGGGTACGGTCCGAAATGTATCCCGCGAACCGAGTTGATCATGCCGTTCGAGAATCGTCCTGCCGTGCTCTCGAGCATCTGCTCGGCCTGCCGGCGCATGCCCGGATCGCTGATGTAGTCCTCGATCATGCGGCGCGCCTCGGCGGAGTCGCGCTGCGCAACTGAGGAAACGGCTCTCATCACGCCTTGCTGGCGCATGCGGTCGTTGCTGAAGGCGCCGAGCAACGTTTGGTCTACGCTCTCCGTCGCACCGATCGAGGACACCGCACCGAGCAGGGCCGAGTCGCGATTTGCGCCGGACGGCAGGCTCAACGCCCAACTGCGCGCCGCGCGCGGATCGTAGCTCCCCCACGCTTGCGCGATGCCGGTCAACGCGTTCGAGCGCGACGCCGCATCGTCGAACTCGAGCGCCCAATCGGCCGCCGCATACGGGTCGGTCGTCGCCCATTGGTTGGCGACGTTGGCCGTTGCGGAGGTAAGGTCCGCGCGCGAAGGATCGACGGTGGTCAGCAGCTCGGCGGCAGCACGCGGGTTGTATTGCGCTACGTTTGAAGCGATCGCTGCGGCCGCGGGATCGTACACGTCCTGGCCCCGGAACTGCCTGATCCAATTCAGGCCTGCTTCGGGATCGGTCTGCGAATAGCCGACCGCAACCATCGTCATCCAGTCCGTGCGCGCCTCGGCCGGCACACGATCGAGGTATGCGGCTGCGCCGGCGGGATCTTGTTGTCCGAAGCGCGACGCGATCGACCGAAAGGCGTCGGCGCCGACTTGCTCGCCGTGGGCGAGCAGCCACTCGGTCGCCGCCCTCGGGTTTTGCGCGCCCCAGCTCGATGCCACCATCTGCAGCATCGAGCTTCGAGTCGAGCTATCCGCAAGCGTCATGATCCTGTCCGCGATCGCTCTCGAGTCGGCGTCGCCGCCGCGCATCCCTGGGAACCTCACGACGGATTGGAGGGCTTGCATCTGCTCGGCAGGCGATTCGATCGTCATCGCAAGATCGAAAGCGCGCATCGGGTCCTCTTGCGCGATGCCCATGAACACCATCGTGAGCAATCCGGGCTGCGGCGGCCGGATGCTGCGAGCCCACGCCAAGGCCGCGTCCGCATCCTTTCGGCCGTAAGCCTGCGCGATTTGCTGATACGCCTGCTGGCGCTGCGGCCCTAGCGGCATGCTGTCCGCGTGAGCAAGCGCCGCGAGCGGGTCCCGTCCGGCCATGCTCCCGAGCGCTACCTGCCGAATGAAGCCGCTCTGCTCTGCCGGCAGGCGATCGGCGATCTCGAGCGCGCGCTCGGGATTCACGGCCGCTATTTGTTGCAGGCCTTGAAGGACCGCTTGCCTCTGCGCTTGCGGATCGAGGTTGGTCACGTACTCGAGCATCGCTTCGGGATCGCTCATTCCCCATACGTTGAGCGCGGTTCCCTGCAATTGCATTTTGAGCATCGGGTTGTCGATCTCATCGACCGCGGCGAGAGCGGCCTTAGGGTCTTCTCTCGCCCACGTGCTCATGACGCTCTGCATGGTCGCGAGCCGCGGACCCGTATCGGCCAACGCGATCGCATCGCGGAGCGCTTCGGCAGGCTGCGTGTGGGCTCTCGCGCCGATCGCGTTGACCATGAACTGGCCGCGGTCGACGGACGAAGGCATCGACGCAGCAATGCGCTCGGCGGCGCGCCTGTCATCGCCGAACGTCGGCAACAGCGCGAGGCCGATAGCTTGGGCCTGAAGCGGGTCGTCGATGCGGCCCAAAGCCGCGAGCACCGTGTCCGGATTCGATTCGCCCAGCGCACGATACGCAGCAGCGAGCAGCGTGCTGTCGAGCTTCAACTCGCGACCAAGCTCGACGGCGGCCCTCGCGTCGATCTCGGCGTACCGGGCGAGCAGCGCTTCGAGCGCGAACGTTCGGCCGGGCGAGCTCGGCAGCGCGGCGGCTTCGCGCGTCAAGCGCTTCAGGCGCGCGACGTCGGCGGCGGCGACGCTTTGATAAAGCGCTGCACGCTCCGCGACATCGAGCGCCGCACCACGCTCGTTTTCGACTCGCGCCTCGCGCTCGTCGCGCGGCGCAAGCACGTCGCCAAGACTGCGGATCGGCGCGCTCGGCTCGGCTAGCGGTGCGAGAGGGCTCGCGCGATCGGCAAGCGCGAAATAGGTTGTGACGGCTCCGATCGTGACGCCGATTGCGAGCAGAACGAGTGTGCGCCCCATTTTCGTTCTCCGTTGCACCGTGCTTCGCTAGTTGATCCGGTATAGCAGAAAGTCCCGGGACAGGGAATGGTGAGCTGGACCGCCATTATTCATCATTTTTCGATCGCCACTTCGCCATTCTCGGTGCGTAGAGTGCGGCTCCGTAAAGGACGCGGACGAACGGCAAAGGGAGGCGTGGTGGTGATACGGAGCTCGATCGCGGCATTACTCCTGCTCGGCGCGGCCGCGGCGGCGCTGGCGCAGCAACGGCCGCTCACGATCACGGGTGTCAACCCGTCCGGCACAGACGTGTCGGCCGGCCGACAGATCGTGATTCAGTTCAACCGAGCGGTCGTGCCGATCGGCCGCATGGACCGCACGGCCGCGGAGATTCCCGTCGAAATCACGCCGGCGCTCGCTTGCCAGTGGCGCTGGCTCGACACGAGCGCGCTCGCGTGCCAGCTCGGCGACGGAGACGAGCTCAAACGTGCGACGCGCTACACGATCGTCTTCAATCCGGGTATCCGCGCCGAGGACGGCGCAACCACCGCCGATGTATTCAGGCGCGAGTTCGTAACCGAGCGGCCGCGCGTGAGCTACGCGGGCTTTGCGACGTGGCGCAGTCCCGGCACGCCGGTGATTCGTGCCGTTTTCACGCAGCCGGTGAGCCAGTCGTCCGTGCGCGAGCACGTCTACCTGACGCTCGCGGAAAATCGCAGCGAGCGCATCCCTCTCGACGTGCGGGCAGACGAAGAGACGCGCGAAGCGCCGCGTTTCATCCGGCCGCCGGGCGAACGCGTTTTGCTCGACTTCGGCGAGCGGCAGCGTGCGCGTACCGACGATCAAGTCACCGAAGTGAACGGCGAGGAAGCACGCAGAATCTGGTTACTGTCGCCTCCGCAAGAGCTGCCGCTCGATGCGACAGTGCGCTTGATGGTCGAACCCGGTCTCGTGCCCGCCGAAGGCGACGAGCTCGGCGACGAATCGCGCGTCGTCGTCGAATTCGCGACGTTCCCCGAGTTTCGGTTTCTCGGCGTCGTTTGCGCCCCGTTCGCCGAGCGCGGGCCGCCGATCTTCCTGCCCGTCGGCGGAGCGGCCGGTTTCGGAGAATGCAATCCGCTGCGCGGCGTCGGCTTGTCGTTCTCGGCTCCCGTGCTTGCTTCGCAAGTGAAAGACCACGTGACGATCGCGCCCGATCTCGCGGGCGGGCGAACCGACTACGATCCGTGGGCGAACCTGCACGACCACACGCTGCTCAACTGGCCGCACGAGCGCGGCCGCCATTACACGATCTACTTGCCCGAGCGATTGAAAGCGGCCGAGCCCTATACCCTGAGCGCCGCGGCGGTTGAGCAGGGCCTCAAGGACGAGTTCGGCCGATCCCTCGTTTCCGCGATCGACTTCGCGTTTCGCACGAGCCATCGTCCGCCCGACTTCACGCGCGTGCATTCGACTGCAGTGCTCGAGCAGGGCGTGGACTCGGACGTGCCGGTGTACGTCACGAATCTCGATAGCGTGACGTTCCGCTACCGCACGCTCACCGCCGAGGGCAGCGCGACCGGCCTCGCGCGAACACGCACGTTGCCGGACGTCGAGGACATTCAATACGGTGTGCCGCTCGGTGTTCGCGAGATGCTCGGCGGCGAAGCGGGCGCGCTCTACGGCATGCTCGCCACCGATCCGCCGCTGCCGATCTCCGAGTGGGGAAACCGCGTGTTCGCGCAGGTCACCCCATACCAAGTGCACGTGAAGCTCGGCCACTTCAACACGCTCGTGTGGGTCGTCGATCTTGCGACCGGCGCGCCCGTGCCCGCCGCCGCAGTCTCTATCTACGTTGATCGGATCGCGAACCTCGCTGCGAGCGCGGAAGCCCTCGCGACGGGGGCAACTGACGATTCCGGCATCGCGCTCCTGCCGGGGACGCTCGAGCTCGATCCCCAGTTGCGGATGCTCAACTACGGTTGCGGCGCCGGGCCGGACAACTGTCCGCGACTGTTCGTGCGCGTCGACAGCGGCACGTCGTTCGCGCTGATGCCGCTCGGCTACGAATTCGAGGTGAATACGTATCGCGCATCGAGCTTCAGCGTGTCGTCCGCGGTCGCTGCCGGAATTCGGTCATCTGCACTCTTGGGGCACGACGGCGCAAGGCGTATACCGCGCCGGCGACACGATGGATTACAAGCTGTATGTGCGCGACCAGAGCAACGAAACTTACGTCGCCGCGCCCGCGGGCCCCTATAAGCTCGACATCATCGATCCTACGGGCGAGACCGTGCACACGGTGGCCGACATCACGCTGTCGGAGTTTGGCGCATATAGCGGCAGTTACGCGATACCGCAAACCGCCAGCATCGGCTGGTATCAGTTTCAGCTGACCGCAGCATTCACGGCGCTCGGCGAGCACGAGATCGTCCGCCGGCCGATGCGCGTGCTCGTCAGCGATTTTACGCCGTCACCGTTCGGCGTCACGACTGAGCTCAACGGCGATCTGTTCTCTGCCGGCGACGACGTCGTCGCAACCGCGCGCTCGACGCTGTTCTCCGGCGGCCCGTACATCGACGCCGAGGCGCGCGTCACGGCCCAAGTTGGGAGCAAACCGTTTCGCTCGGCGCATCCGGTCGCGGCATCGTTCACGTTCGGCAACACGGGTCAGGTGGCGTCGGTCGTCATATCCCAATTCGTCGACCGCGTGAACGCGCAGGGCGAGCTCTCGCATCAGTTCTCCATTCCTGAGGACCTCGGGAAACAGATGCTGCACGGCACGTTGAGCGTCGAAGGAGCGGTGCGCGACGATCGCGGCAAATACGTTGCATCGGCGGCGAGCGCCGAGTTCATTGCCGTGGACCGGCTCGTCGGCTTGAAGAGCAAGCGCTGGGTGTTTCGCCAGGGCGAGCCGGCGGCGGTCGAGTACCTCGTCGTCGACGCCCGCGGCGTGCCCTCCGCCGGCACGGACGTGCAAGTCGTCATCGAGCGCCTCGAGACCAAAGCCGCGCGAGTCAAAGGCGCAGGCAACGCGTATCTCACGGAGTTCATCGACGAGTGGCTCGCGGCCGGCTCCTGCAGCGGCCGCTCGACGGAAGAGCCGCTGACGTGCACGTTCACGCCGACCGCGCCGGGCAGCTATCGGCTCACGGCGAGCGCGCAGGACACCGAAGGCCGCGCGCACAGCAGCGATTCTCCACACCTGGGTGGCTGGCACGGGTCAAATCGTTTGGCGCGACGGCAACGACGACGCGCTCGAGATCGTTCCCGAGCAAGCCGAATACGCTATCGGCGATACCGCGCGCTATCTCCTCAAGAATCCGTATCCGGGCGCTCGTGCGCTCGTGACGATCGAACGCTACGGGACGCTCAAGCAATGGGTGCAGACACTCGACGGCAGCACGCCGATGATCGAGTTCGAGGTCGAGAAGGACTTCATGCCGGGCTTCTATTTGTCCGTGCTCGTGATGTCGCCGCGCGTCGCGACGCCGCCTCCGGAGCTCGGCGAGCTCGATCTGGGAAAACCGGCTTTCAAGCTCGGCTACGTCGCCGTTCCGGTGGCGGACCCTTACAAGCAGATCGACGTCGAGGTGAAGACTCAGCAAGCAGTCTACCGGCCCGGCGAGACGGTTCGTGCGCGCATCCACGCAGAGCCGCACGTGCGCGAGACGCGCGAGCCGATCGAGGCCGCGGTCGTCGTGCTCGATGAAGCCGTGCTCGATCTGATTCAAGGCGGCACGAGCTATTTCGATCCGTACGACGGCTTCTACTCGCTCGACGGCCTCGACGTGCGCAACTACAGCTTGCTCACGCGGCTCGTCGGCAGGCAAAAGATCGAGCTGAAAGGCGCGAATCCGGGCGGCGACGGCGGCGCCGCGCTGAGCATGCGCTCGCTGTTCAAGTTCGTGAGCTACTGGAATCCGTCGGTTGAGCTCGACGCGCGCGGCAACGGCGAGTTCGAGTTCAAAGTGCCGGACAACTTGACCGGCTGGCGCGTCCTCGTGCTCGCGATGACGCCGACGGATCGCATGGGGCTCGGCCAGGCGAGCTTCAAGGTGAACCGCCCGACGGAAATTCGTCCCGCGATGCCGAACCAGGTCACCGAAGGGGATCTCTTCACAGCCGCGTTCAGCGTGATGAATCGCACCGACACGGCGCGCGACATCCGGGTCACGATCACGGCCGAAGGCGACGTGCCAGCGCCCGCGAAGCACGAGCAGACGGTGCATCTGGAGCCCTACGAGCGCACGACGGTGCGGATACCGCTAACCGCGACGAGGGTTGCGCTCGACCGAAATCGGGGAAGCGGGCAAATCGCATTCGCCGTGACGGCGCGTGACTCGCTCGACGGCGACGGCTTGCGCCACGAGCTGCCGGTGCACAAGCGCCGCTCGCTCGAGACGGCCGCGAACTACGGCTCGTTCGACGACGCATACGTGACGGAATCCTTGCGGTTTCCGGAGCGCATCTATCCCGACGTGGGCGACGTCGGCGTCGTGCTGTCGCCGACCGTCATCGGCAACGTTGACGGCGCGTTCCGCTACATGCGCGACTATCCGTACATGTGCTGGGAGCAACGCCTCACGAAGGGCGTGATGGCGTCGCATTACACCCACCTGCGCGACTACCTGCCCGAGGACTTGGAATGGCCCGGCAGTGCAACGTTGGCCGACGAGACGCTCGCGCAGGCCGCGAATTTCCAGGCACCGAGTGGCGGAATGGGCTACTGGTCGCAAAACGAGGGCTACGTGAGCCCGTACCTTTCCGCCTACACGGCGCTCGCATTCACTTGGCTTCGCGACGAGGGTCACGCGATACCGGAAGCGGTCGAGACGAAGTTGCACGAATATCTCGACGCATTCCTGAAGCGCGACGTCGCCCCCGACTTCTACAGCCGCGGCATGGCCTCGACAGTGCGCGCGGTTGCGCTCGCTGCGCTCGCGAAGCGGGGCAGAGTGACGTTGGCGGATCTTGCGCGCTACCGCGACCACGTCGAGTACATGAGTCTGTTCGGCAAAGCGCACTATCTCAAGGCCGCGCTCGCCGTCGAAGGCGGCGCGACGATCGCACGCGAAGTTGAGCAGATCATTCTGCGGGACGCGGTCCGAAGCGGCGGCAAGATCAGCTTCAACGAAGTGTTCGATGACGGCTACCTGCGGATCTCTGCGACGCCGCTCGTCTCCAACTGCTCGATCCTGAGCGCGCTCACCGACGGTGCGTTGAGCGCCGGCGAGATCGGCGTCGCCGGCGACGTGCCTTTCGAGCTGGTGCGCGTGATCACGCAAGCGCGCGGCAGCCGCGACCATTGGGAAAACACTCAGGAGAACATGTTCTGCATGAACGCGCTGCTCGACTACGCGCAGCGTTTCGAGAGCGTAACGCCCGCGATGAATGTCGCGGTAAACGCGGGTGGTCAGCCGCTTGGCTCGACGAAGTTCGCGAGCGTCCGCGATGAGGCCGTCACGATTGGGCGGCCGATCACCGACAAGGACCCGGGCACGCACACCGATATTACGGTGCTGCGAAGCGGCGCCGGCAGGCTCTACTACTCGGCGCGGATGAGCTACGCCCCCACCGAGGACGCGGCCATGCCGATCAACGCCGGCATCGACGTGCGCAAGGAGCTCAGCGTCCAGCGCGACGGGAAATGGGTTCTAGTTGCGAGCCCGATGCGTATCAAGCGCGGCGAGCTCGTGCGAGTCGATCTGTTTGTCTCGCTGCCGACTGCGCGCCATTTCGTCGTCGTCGACGATCCCGTGCCGGGCGGGCTCGAGCCCGTGAACCGCGATTTTGCAAACACCTCGCTCGTGGATGCCGACGCCGGCGTATTCACCGCCGCGGGCGGCTCTTGGTGGTTTCAATTCGGTGACTGGCGCGGCTACGGCGACATCGCGCTGGAGCTTCTACCATCAAGAAGTGCGGCACGACGCCGTGCGCTTTTATTCCGACTACTTGCCGCCGGGCAACTACCACTTGTCGTACAGCGCTCAAGCCATCGCGGAGGGCGAGTTCGCGAGCATGCCCGCGAAGGCGGTCGAAATGTACGACCCTGACGTCTACGGAATGAGCTTGCCCGGCACGCTCGTCGTGGAGGGCGCAGAATGAGACCGCTTCGTGTGGCGATCGCCGGGTGCGCGGGGCTCGTTGCGATATCGATCGTGGCGCTCGCGCTGCGCACGCGCGAGGATCTTACGCCTACTCCGGCTTCGCTCGATGTTGCGCTTGCGGACTCGCGCTGGGAAGCGCGCGGCGTTCAGGTCGTCGATCGCCACGGTGAGCCGCTGAACGTCACGTTCACGAACGCGTGGAACGTGCACGATCGAGCCGCCCTGCACGAGATTCCGGAGTTTCTGCGCACGGCTTTCGTCGTCGCGGAGGACAAACGTTTCTTCGAGCATCGGGGCGTCGATTGGTCCGCGCGAGCTTCCGCGCTCGTGCACGAACGTGCGCAATCTGCGCGCGATCCGCGGTGCTTCCACGATCACCGAGCAGGTCGTGCGGATGCTGCACCCGCGGCCACGCAGCGTTTGGAGCCGCTGGCTCGAAGGCTGGGAGGCGGGGCGGCTCGAGCGAGCGTTCAGCAAGAACGAAATCCTCGAGTTCTATTTGAATCAGGTGCCGTACGCATCGAATCGGCGCGGCGTGCGGCAAGCGGCGAGCTATTACTTCGCCCGCGATGTGTCCACGCTGTCGAAAAAGGAAATGCTCGCGCTCGCCGTGCTCGTGCGCGCGCCGACCCGTTTCGATCTCAAGCGCTCAACCGATGCGAGCGAGGGCGCCATCGGGAGGCTCGCGGCCGCGCTCGTCGAACGTGGACTGTTGTCGGCCGCCGAGCGCGACGAGCTCATCGCGGCGCCATTGTCGCTCGAAGAGCCGCGCCTTGCCGTGAACGCACCGCACTTCGTGCAGTACGCGCGTGCCGCGCTCGCGAGTTCAGGAAGCGTCGCGCCCCGTGCCGTGACTACGCTCGATGCACGGCTGCAAGCCCGAGTGCAGGGGATGCTCGACGAGCGGTTGAGCTATCTGCGCGCGCAGCAGGTCGCAAACGGAGCTGTGCTGGCCGTGGATCACACGTCCGGCGAGGTGCTCGCCTGGGTGGTCGCCGGAGGCGGTGGCGCAGACGGCCCAACAAGCCACATCGATGCCGTCACGACGCCGCGGCAACCCGGCTCGGCGCTGAAGCCGTTCCTGTATGCGCTAGCGCTCGACAGCGGCTGGTCCGCCGCCGAGATCATCGACGATGCGCCGCTCACCGAGTCGACGTCGGGCGGACTCCACAGCTATGAGAACTACAGCCGCCGTTTCTACGGTCCGGTAACGCTGCGCGACGCGCTCGGCAATTCGCTGAACATTCCGGCGCTCAAGACGCTGCAGCACGTGGGTGCCGAGGCTTATCTCGCACGCCTGCACGAGCTCGGTTTCGCAGGCCTCGAGAAGCATCCGGCCTTCTACGGCGACGGCATCGCGCTCGGCAGTGGCGCAGTAACGCTGTTCGAGCTCGTCCAGGCATATGCGACCCTCGCCAATCGCGGTGAGCTTCGGCCGCTGTCGACTTTGCTTCAGGAGTCGGCTGGTGCACGCGCGGCGGCAGCTGTACTCCCCGGAGGCCGCTTCGCTGATCGCGAACATCTTGGCGGATGCCGATGCGCGTGCGCTCGAATTCGGACGCGACAGCGTGCTCACGCTGCCGCTGCAGACCGCCGTTAAGACCGGAACATCGAGCGACTTTCGCGACGCGTGGGCCGTCGGCTTCAACTATCGCTACGTCGTGGGAGTTTGGATGGGCAACCTCGACCAAACACCTTCCGACGGCGTTACCGGCTCAGTCGGTCCGGCGCTGCTCCTGCGCGGCGTGCTCACCGAGCTCACGCGCGGACAGGAGACTCGCCCGCTGTACTTGAGCAAGGCACTCACGCGCCACGACGTTTGCGTGCCGCTGCCGCCGACGAACGGCGCGGGGGAATGTGTGCAGCGCGCCGAATGGTTCCTGCCGGGCACGTCTCCGGAACCTCGCCCGGCGTCGGGCGCCTCGCGCCTGGTGCAGGCGATACACATGAGCCAACCGACGAGTGGCTTGCAAATCGCGTTCGATCCGCGGCTCCCAGCCGAGTCGCAGATTTTCGAGTTTCTGGTCAAGGGCGCTGCGCCGACCGACAGAGTGCTGTGGATCATCGACGGTCGCAGCTTCTCGAGAGACGATCCCGCGTATCGCTGGCCCGTTGCGCGCGGCGAGCATCGCGTTGCCGCCTCCGTGTGGCGGCGCGGCGCGCTCGTTGCCGAGCTGCCCGAGGTTGCCTTCAATGTGAAGTAGCTTCACGCGTCCGGCGCCCGGCTACCAGTCGACGCCGTTCTCGTTCGCTCGCCGCTTCCTGCGGTACACTGCGCCGCGAGTCGAGCGACACGTCATGCACATCGGCCCCCACGCAATCGAACCGCCGCTGATCCTCGCGCCGATGGCCGGCGTGACGGACAAGCCGTTCCGGCTGCTCGGCAAGCGGCTCGGCGCAGGGTACGCGGTTTCGGAAATGACGACAGCCGACCCGCGACTCTGGAGCACGAAAAAGAGCCGGCACCGCATGGATCACGCGGGGGAGCCGGCGCCGATCGGTGTGCAGATCGCTGGAGCGGATCCGCAAGCACTCGCCGAAGCCGCGCGGTACAACGTCGCGCTCGGCGCGCAGATCGTCGACATCAACATGGGCTGTCCCGCGAAGAAGGTATGCAATGCGTGGGCCGGATCGGCGTTGCTGCAAGATGAGGCGCTCGTCGCGCGCATTCTCGCGTCGGTTGTCGATGCCGTCGACGTGCCGGTCACGTTGAAGATCCGCACCGGTTGGAATCGCGAAAACAAGAACGGCGTGCGCATCGCCAGGATCGCGGAAAGCGTCGGCATTCGCGCGCTCGCGGTGCACGGCCGCACGCGCGACATGCTTTACACGGGCGAAGCCGAGTACGACACGATCGCCGCGATCAAGCAGGCCGTGACGATCCCGGTCATCGCGAATGGCGACGTGGATTCGCCGCGCAAGGCGCGCGAGGTTCTGCGCAAGACGGGCGCCGACGCATTGATGATCGGCCGAGCGGCGCAAGGCAGACCTTGGATCTTCCACGAGATCGCGCACTACCTTGCTAGCGGAAGCGTCCTTCCGCCGCCGTCACTCGAGGAGATTCGCGGCATCTTGCTCGAGCACGTTCGGGCGTTGCACGAGTTCTACGGAGAAACCGCCGGCGTGCGCATCGCGCGCAAGCATTTGTCGTGGTATGCGAAGGACCGGCCCGAGAACGCGGCGTTTCGGGACGTGGTCAACCGCGCGGAGTCGGCGGCCGAGCAGCTACGCTTTGCGGGCGACTATTTCGAAGCCCTTCGCGATGCGGATTTGCGGGAGCTCGAGGCGGCCGCGTAGGGCCCGCCGAGCGTTTGATCGCGCTCGTACACGAGCGGGATGTCGCGGCTCGCGGCATAGGACACGGCCCATTCGCGCGCGGACTCGTGGGTCATCGACACGGACTGGCCGAGCGTCGCAACGTCCCAACGCTGCTTGCCGTTCACGACCCGGTTGCGCACGTGGTCGATGGTCGTGATGCCGTCCCCATCATCGTCGAGCACGGTTTCGACGAGCAGGAAATTGGGATCGACGTAGGATTCGCCGGGGTCCAGCGCCGGGAGCACCCGGACATCGCTAGCCTTCATTGCTTTTTTCCTTGGCTTTACCCGCCGGTTGAGATTATGAGACAGCCTCGAGCTGCCCAATGGGCGGTTTCGACATAACGAAGCTGCATCCAAAACACCGGTTCGCGGCATCTGCACGGGAGGTAACAGCGCCCCTTGTAGGGCGCCCAACGAAGCCGGAGGAATCATGGAGTCAATCGACGTCTTGGATTTTTTTTTTTTCGAGGCTCTTCGAGGACGCCTCGCCGCCGCTGCCGGCGCAGCCGTTCGTCCAGGGCGTGATGCGACGTGCGAGACGCCGCCTGTGGGTGCGAAGGATCGTTCTGTCTACAGCCGCACTCGCCGGTGTTGCGATCTCGTTAAGGCCGCTCGCCGAAGTTCTAGACCTTCGAGCCGCGCGCTCGTGCTGCTGTCACAAAACTGGAACAACGAGGCGTGGCTCGCCGAGTACTGGGCGCCGCTCGTGCTATTGGCGGTACTCCTCGGATGGCCTGCGGTTCTGCGTTGGCTCGCGCGGTAACCTTTTCGCTCGTCCGCGCATCTAACACACGAAAGACGCATCTTAGGTTCGCTGAGGACGTCGTATAGGGGTCTCCCGTCAGCGCCGCTTTTGTTGCTGTTCCTCCCCAAGGACGCCCCAACAAAAGCCCGACGGGAGACCCGCCTCACCTGCGCGTCAGTGGCCGCCGCCGGCTTTGCCCTCGGTGATGCGGTCGGTGATTGCGAACAGGACGCCCGAGATGACGAACGTCGCGTGGATACCAACCTTCCACGCGAGCTCCTCGCGCGTGTACTCACTCACATTGATGAACGCTTTCAACAGCTCGACGGCGGAGATGGCGACCATCGCGCCCATGAGCTTGATCTTCAAGTCGGAGAAGCCGACCTTGCCCATCCATGCGGGGCGATCCTCGTGCTCGCCGGTGCCGATCTTCGATACGAAGTTCTCGTAGCCGCTGAATCCGATGATCAGGAGCAGCGCCGCAATCAGCGCCCCATCGACGAGCGTCAGGATCGAGATGATCATCTCCTCGCTCGAAAGCGTGAACATATCTACTGCGAGCGCACCGAGCAGCTTCAGGAATTTCAGCAGCAGCGCGATGATGGCCAGGATCAGCCCGACGAAGAACGGCGCAAGCAGCCAGCGGCTGCGAAACACCCAGGATTCCAGTACTGCTTCCGCTCGATTCATCATGAATAGTCTCTCCACAGTGACCCGATTTTTCACAGATCTACGGACGACAGCCACTCCTCGAAGCAGCGCGTCCCCTGCCGCGTGATCGCGGGCGTGCAGCGCGCCGTGTCCGCCCGTAGCTGCGGCACGCTGATGCCCGGAGTCGCCGCGATCTCGCCGGTGTGGCCGACGAACCAGCTTTCGAGAGCCGTGCCCGCGGTTTCGGCGTGGAACTGCAGCGCGAGGGCGTGCGCCCGCCAACTGAACGCCTGATTCTTGCACACGGCCGTCGATGCAAGTCGCACCGCCTCGGCAGGCAGGTCGAACGTGTCGCCGTGCCAGTGCAAGACCGCCGTGTTCTCGAGATGACGCAGGCACGACGCCTCGCCCGCGGCACTGAGCTCGATCGGCGCCCAACCGATCTCCTTCACGCCGCTCGAGTAGACACGCGCGCCGAGCGCTGCGGCCAGGAGCTGGCTGCCGAGACAGATGCCGAGCGTCGGACGATCGGCGTGCAAGCGCCGCGCGATGAGCTCGATCTCCGGCGTCAAGAACGGATAGGCGTCGGCCTCGTAAACGCCGATCGGTCCGCCGAGCACCACGAGCAGCTCCGCTGCGAGTGGATCGAAATCGTCGAGCGGCGTGATTGGGACTTCCACGTAGCGGATCGCGTGGCCGCGCCGCTCCAGAATCGGTGCGAGCAGGCCGAGATCCTCGAAAGCGACGTGACGCAGCGCGACGGTTTGCAACACGCGAGAGCTCCTTTAGAACATCATATCGAGTAGTCGCAGCGCTTGCTCCGGCGCGTTCTCGCGCGTCGTCACGAGCTCCACGTGCTGCGTCGGCCCCGCGCTCGGATCGAGCACCAGGGCCCAAAAACCCTCGATCTCGTTCGGCACCAGCGAGTAGCGCAGATCGACGACGCGGTTCCGCGCATCGTCGTCGATCGAAAGATAATCCGCGGCGACATCGCGAAATCGCTCGACGTCGAGCGCTTGTTGGGTTCCGGACGCGAGCCACGGAAAATGCCGCGGGAGCTCGAGCTTCTCGGTGCTCTCGCCCGGAAGCGCCCGCGCGCCCACACCCGTGCGAACGGCATCGACGTAGTAGCGGCCGTCATGCTCGTAAATGGTCTTCCACAGCAACAGGCTGCCGAGTCCCGGCGTCACGAAGAGGCGCGTGGCCTCATGGCCGCGGCTCGCGGCGAGCTCGCGCGCGGCATCGGCCGCGCGCATGTGCTGCACGCCGCCGAGCGCGATGTACCCAATCGCCCACGCGGCGGCGAGGCGCGCGAAGCACACGCGGCGCTTGAGCCAGGCCAGCACCACGAGCGCGATGACCGGGAGCGTGAACAGCGGATCGATGACCGCGATCAAGTTCCAAGCGAAGCGCGTGTTTGAGAACGGCCACAGTAGTTGCGTGCCGTACGTCGTGCAGGCGTCGAGCAGCGGATGGCTCACGTAGCCAAGCAAGCACGCGAAGTACGTTTTCGCGAACGTCAGATGCGCGCGCGTGAAACGATGAAACAGCGCCGCGCACAACAGCGCGGCCGACCGGCGTCACGATCAAGCTGTGCGTGAATTGGCGATGGTACTCGAGGAACAGCAGCGGGTCCGCTGGACGACTGAATCAGCGCGTCCAAATCCGGAGCCATCGCAGCGGCGGCGGCTGCGAGCCCGGCGGTGAGCATCGGCGCTGCTGCGAGCGCCGCCCGCTCCAAAGCTCGCGCCGAGCGCCGCATGACTCGACGGGATCCATGAACCATTGTACGCTGCGCGCTGCGCTCGCATCTCCGCTCGTCCGGTTGCCGCAATTGCATCGCCGCGACAAGGGCGACACACTGCGGCTCGGAGGTGACCTTCATGCGCACGATCGCCGTTGTTTCAGTCCTAGCCGTTGCAGTGCTCGCCGGTTGCGAGCGCGCCGAAGAGTCCGGCGCCGCCGCCAGCAGTTCCGGCGCACATCCAGCGCGCGGTCGATTCGCCCGACGCGCAGCGCGGAGCAGCGTGCCCGCGACGCAAATCGCAAGCCGGCCGAAATTCTCGTGATGTCGGGCATCGAGGAAGGCGATCGCATCATCGAGATCGCGGGGTTCGGCCAATATTTCACGGAGATGCTCAGCGTCGCCGTCGGGCCGAGCGGCATGATCGACGTCTACGATCTTCCGTACACGGAGCGCTTCGCGGGCGAAGCGTCGCGCGCGTTCGACGCGACGCACGACAACGTGGTCTATCACCAGGAAGACTACAACACGGCTTCGTTTCCGCAGAACGTGGACAGTGTCTGGAATGTGCTCTACTACCACGACCTGCAGCCGAACGGCATCGATACCGCGGCGATGAACGCGAAGATCCTCGCGGCGCTGAAGCCCGGCGGCATCTACTTGGTCATCGACCACAAGGCCGAGGACGGCTCCGGCTGGCGCGACGCGGCGACGATTCACCGCATGGGCGTCGACACGATCAAGCAAGAAGTGACGGCCGCGGGTTTCGAGCTCGCCGTCGAAAGCGACCTGCTCGCGAACCCCGCGGATGATCGCACGCAGATGGTGTTTGCGCCCGGCACCCGCGGCACCACCGATCAAGCCTTTTTCATCTTCCGCAAGCCGAACTGAAATCGGGGTCAGGCACGGTGCCTGACCCCGAGCCTGACCCCATGCTGTGGCAGTGTCCCGACGAAGCGATCGCGGCGCTCGTGCTCGCGCACGGGGCGGGCGCCGGCATGACGCATCGCCACATGCAGGGGCTCGCGGATGCATTCGAGCGGCAACGCATCGCAACGCTGCGCTTCAACTTCGCATACATGGAGGAGGGCAAAGCCCGTGTCGATCCGCCCGCGATCGCGACGGCGCGAATCGCTGAAGCGTTCGCGGCGGCTCAGGAGCGCACCGAGCTGCCGATCTGGCTCGGCGGCCACTCGTTCGGCGGCCGAATGGCTTCACACGCGGTGCTCGATCGGCATCTTGCGGCCGTCGGGCTCATCTTCTGCTCGTTCCCACTGCACAATCCGGGGCAGCCCGCGGTCAAGCGTGCCGAGCACCTTGCCGGGATTCAGCGGCCGATGCTGTTTCTCTCGGGCACGCGCGACAAGCTCGCCGAGCGTCGTCTGCTCGAGCCGCTGGTTGCGGGATTGCGGCACGCGGAGCTGCACTGGCTCGACACGGCGGACCACGGCTATCAGGTATTGAAACGCTCGCGCGAAAGCACCGAAGATGTGTTCGCGGAGATCGCGCGCGTCGCGCGCGCGTTCATCGAACGGCATTCGCAGCGGGGGTGAGCACGTGGACGCGATGAAGCGGGCGCTGGCACCGATAGCTGCGGCAATCTGCGTGGGCGCGTTGGGCGCGCCGCTCTGCGCAAACGCTCACCACAGCTTCTTCGGACGCTTCGACACGGGGACCGTGACGGAGATCGAGGGCGAGGTCACGGAGCTCCTGTGGCGCAACCCGCACGCGTACCTCAGGCGTGCACGCCGTCGACGCGAACGGTGCAGCGATCGACTGGGATGTCGAGACGAGCTCGCTCACGGTCTTGAAGCGCATGGGCATCGACGTCGGCACGATCCACGTGGGCGATCGCGTGCGCATCGCGGGCAACCCGCCGCTGAGCGACAAGAAGGAAATGTACGCGCGGCACCTGCTGCTGCCCGATGGCCGCGAGCTGTTGCTGAACGTCGGCCTGAAGCCGCGTTGGTCGCAGCGCGCCCTCGGCGACGAGTCGCTGCTGATGGCGCGCACGGGCGACGGCTCACGGCCCGATCTGGGGCTGTTTCGCGTCTGGAGCCACACGCGCGCAGAAGCGCGGCTGTTCCGCGAAGCGACCGACCCGAATTTCGACATCCAGTCCTATCCTATGACGCCCGCCGCCCGCGCGGCGCTCGCGAAGTTCGACCGCGCGACCGATAACCCGACCGCGAACTGCGTGCCTAAAGGCATGCCTACAATCATGGAGGCGCCGTATCCGATTGAATTCGTGCGCGGGGACTACGGCGACATCTTGTTGCGTCTGGAGGAATACGACCTAGAGCGGCGGATCCACATGGGCGGCCGCGCGATCGAGGCACCGCCGCCGTCCCCGCTCGGGTTCTCCGTCGGCCACTGGGAAGACCGCACGCTCGTTGTCAGGACCAGGAGAATCGACTGGCCCTATTTCAGCCAGCTCGGAATTCCGCAGACGCCGGCGGTCGAGATTGTCGAGCGCTTCACACCGACCGCAGACGGCAGCCGCCTCGACTACGAGATGACCGTGACGGATCCCGCGACCTTCACCGAGCCGGTCGTGCTCGAGCAGTATTGGCTGTGGCTGCCGAGCGTGCAGCTGCTGCCCTACGAATGCACGCAGCGCTGATCCCAAGTCCTAGACTTTGCCGTGTACGCCGCCTTATGATCCGCCCCATGTCGAACCGACCCGTAAACTCGATGCGCATGCGCATGACCACGTTTCCGATGTGGGGGTGCCGCGCGACCTGATTTCTTGATTTAGACGTCTGTCACGAAGCCGGGCCATCTCCACGAGGTGGCCCGGTTTTTTTTTGCCTTGGAGAAATGCCATGGAACAGCGCTTCATCTCGACCACGATTCCGTACGTGAACGCGGCGCCGCACATCGGGTTTGCGCTCGAGCTCGTGATCGCGGACGTGCTCGCGCGGCACTGGCGCCGCCGCGGCGAAGACCTCTACTTCTTGTCGGGCACGGACGAGAACAGCCTGAAGAACGCGCTCGCAGCAGCGGCCGAAGGCGTGCCGACGGCTGCGTTCGTCGCCGGAAACGCCGAGGAATTCGCGGCTCTCAAGCCGCTGCTGAACATCGGCTACGACGACTTCCTGCGCACGAGCGCCGATCCGCGCCATGCGCCGGCGGTCGAGAAGCTCTGGAATGCCTGCGTCGCGAGCGGCGACGTCTATCTCGGCAGCTACGAAGGCCTGTACTGCGTCGGCTGCGAGCAATTCCAGACGCAGGACGAGCTCGTCGACGGCCTCTGCGCGGAGCACGGCACGGCGCTGGAACGTGTCGCGGAGCGAAACTGGTTCTTCCGCTTGAGTCGCTACCAGGACGCCCTCGTGAAACTCATCGAGCGCGGCGATCTCACGATCCGGCCGGCGCATCGCAAGAACGAGGTGCTGTCTTTTCTCGCGTCGCCGCTCCTCGACCTGTCGATCTCGCGCAGCGTCGAGCGGGCGCGCGGTTGGGGATTGCCGGTGCCCGGCGATCCCTCGCAGATAATCTACGTCTGGTTCGACGCGCTCGCGAATTACATCAGCGCAACGGGCTACGCGACCTCATCGGAGTCGTTCGCCCGACTGTGGACGGACGCTGCGCGGATCACCCACGTGATTGGCAAAGGCGTGATCCGTTTCCACGCCATCTATTGGCCGGCGATTCTGTTGTCGGCCGGGCTGCGGCTGCCCTCCGAGCTCCTCGTGCACGGCTACGTTACGATCGACGGCCAGAAGATCAGCAAATCGCTGCGCAACACCGTGTCGCCGCCTGAAGCATGCGCGCCGCACGGCCCCGACGCGCTGCGGTACTACCTGCTGCGCCACATCGGCAGCCGGCGCGACGGCGATTTCTCGTGGGCGCGCTTCGACGAGGTCTACGCGCACGAGCTTGCGAACGATTTCGGCAATCTCGTCTCGCGGACGATTGCGCTCGGGCGCCGCTACGGCGTGCCTGATGCCACACCGTCGGAGCTCGCGGCGGGCCTCGGCGAAGCGGTGCAGGGTCACATCGAGGACTTTGCGGTGGATCGGGCTCTCGATGCGATTTGGGAGGTCGTGACGGCCGCGAATGCGTACGTGAATCGGACGGAGCCCTGGCGGCTCGCGCAGACGCGGAGAAGACACGTGAGCTCGAGCGCGTGCTCGGCGAGCTCTACGCGGCGCTCGCGTGCATCGCGGACGAGCTTGCGCCGTTTCTGCCGGAAACGGCGGAGCGACTAGCGGCGGCGCTTCAGACGTCGGCGTCCGTGCAGCTCTTCCCGCGGCCGCGGGAGAATTGACCGAGCAAATTTTTTGGCTTGCATGCCAGCTTTATGTCAAGCTACGCGCCGGAGTGCACGGTCTCGGGAATATTTCGTTGGCCCCTGGTCAATGTCGTTGCGCGCATTCGCAGCGCCGCAAGTCTCTGTCGTACGTCCGCGACATATGAAATTTCGTTTCGCAGCGCTAATTGCATTCTCCTAGTCAGTGGGGATCTCGTCCGTTCGTAGTGGGAATCCAGTCGATACCAGTCGATAAAGGAGTAGTTCGACCATGAAATACACGGTGGGGTATGGGACCGTCTGCCGACGATCCCTCATTTGCGTCGGAGTCGTTGCGGCACTGGGGAGCGCGGCGAGCGCTTCCGCACAGAATCTCAGTGAAATCGTCGTCACGGCCGAGCGCCGCGAGACGACGTTGCAGCGGACACCGATTTCGGTCATTGCGTTCAACGAGGAGGCGATGGAGCTCAGAGGCATCGAAACTCTAGAGGACATCGCCATTTACACGCCGAACCTCGACATCAAGGGAGGTCGCGGCTTCGGCAATGCTTCGCCGACGTATGAGATTCGGGGCTTGTCCGGCGGCGGCGGAGCCACGGGCGAGCGATCGGCGGCCCTCTACGTCGACGGGATTTTCATGCCGCGCACCACGGGGCCCTTCATGAGCATGCTCGACGTGCAGCGCGTCGAGGTGCTTCGGGGACCGCAAGGAACGCTGTTCGGGCGCAACAGCACGGGAGGCGCGATCCGCGTCTTCACGCAACAACCGCATAGCGAGCGCGAGGGGCACGTGCGCATGTCGGCGGGCAGTTTCAGCCGCGCTGACTTGAACGCGATGATGAACGTGCCGATCACGGACACGGTGTTCTTCCGCGTGCAAGGCGCGACCCTGAACCAGGACGGCTATGTCCGCCGCGGCACTCAGGAGCTCGGCGGATCCGAGGACACGATCGGGCGCATGCAGCTCGCGCTCGTGCCGAACGAGAACCTGCGCGTCACCTTCGCCGCGAGCATGCAAAGCTCCGAGTCCGACGGCAACCCGCAGGACCTCGCGACGTTCGACATGAACCCGAACCTGAATTACCAGGGCGGGCGTGCGGACTGGCTCTCGGACTTCCTCGCGTTGGCGGGCCAGCCGAGGCTCGACCCGAACAACGATTCGCGGTTGGTGCTCGATGATTTCACGATGGCGGATTGGTGTTTTCTTGACGATGGCAATCCGGATTGGGATACGTCATGCGAGCAGACGAACGAGTCCGACTACAGTCAGTTCTCCATCAACGCCAATTGGCAGATCAACCAGGATTGGAGCTTCACGTCGATCACCGGCGTGTCGGACTTCGAGAGCGCGGGCCGCACCGATTGGGTGATGATCGGCACCAGGGTCGACCCGACCAACGTCGAGTCCGACGTAGTGTACCAGGAGCTGCAGCTCACCGCGGACTTCGGGCGCGTCGACCTCGTCACGGGTGTCTCGTTCTTCGGGGAGGACTCGAGCTCGACGGGAGCCGTGCACGAACGGCGCGGCACGAGCATCTATAACGCTACGGGTGGACTGCCCGGTACGCCGCCGGATGCCGTCGCAACGAGCACGTTCGGTCCGAACGGGCTGTTCGTCACGACCGACACCGCAATCGATCAAACCACGACGTCGTACGGGGTGTTCGCAAACTTGGCTTGGCACCTGACCGACCGCTTTACGGTGACGCCCGGTGTGCGCTACGGATACGACGAAAAAGAGGTCACGCAAGTTCGGTTCGCGGCCGATGACTTCATCCCATTCAGCGGTGCGGTCGACGGAGGTCTTCGCGCAGGACGATTGGAACGACACCGACTATCGGCTCACGTTGGACTATCAGCTCACCGACAACCACATGGTGTATCTCACGTCCTCGAAGGCGTACCGGGCCGGCGCGTATAGCTACAGCGTGGCCGGGATTGCGCCGGGCGCTGGGCCCCGCCTCCGGTAGCGGCGACGCGCAGACGCAAGCCATCGCCGATGGCCTCGTCCGGCGTTCACGCCGCCCGAGTCCGTAGAGAACAACGAGCTCGGCTTCCGAACGGAGTGGCTCGATCAGCGATTGCGCTTGAATATCACGTACTTCGACATGGCGTACTCGGATCGCCAAGGACCGATTCAGATACCGGATTCGTCGTCGCCGACGGGTTTCCGGATCCAAACGGTCGACACCGGCGATGTCGATATCGACGGCATCGAGCTCGAGGGCCAGATCGCCGCGACCGAGACGGTTGACGCTCGACTTCTCCGCAGGCTCGGTCGATTCGGTCGTCAAAGACCCGTGCGCAAACAATGGCGATTTCCTGTTCCCGGGACCGGTCGAGGAGAGCTACACGGTGGGCGGCCGCTGGTCGATGCCGATGCAACGAGGCAGCAATCTCACGGTGATGTTGAGCTATGCCTGGACCGGGGCGCAGCAAACGCATCCGGGCGGCACGTCGCAGCTTTGCTTCAACCCGGTCACGGGCGCGCCGAATGCCGACTCCGAACTACTTCTTCGATTCACGGTACGAGCTGCCGGACTACGGCCTGCTGAACGGCCGCGTGCGCTACACGAGCACCGGCGGAAAGTGGGCGCTGACCTTCTTCGGCAACAATCTCACCGACGAGGTGTATGCGAACTACGGGAGCCGCTTCGGCGGCGGATTCTGGGATTCTCCGGTCGCGACCGGCATCGCGGCGCCCGAGCGCTCGGCGCTCGGCCTCACGATGGGACGGCCGCGCGAGTACGGCCTCACGTTCGACTACAACTTCGGCAACCGCCCGCAGGTCGAGTGACGAGCTAACGGCGCCGGCAACCGGCGCACCGACGGACCGGGGCATTCGCCCCGGTCCCTCTCTCGAGCACGAAGCCGAGCGCGAGCCACCTCACGGCAAGTCGCGAAGCCCCTCCGTGAGCTCGAGCGACGTGCCCCACGGATCGGTCAGCATCGCCGTCGCGAGATTGCCGCTCTTGCGGTACGGCTGCGCAAGTGCAATACCCTTGCGCTCGAGCTCCGCGCAGAACGCTTGCAGATCCCGCACCTCGAAGCCGACGTGATCGACGGCTCGGCCGCCCGTGCCGACGAGCTCTTCGTTCGGTAGCCAGCTGAAGAAGTTCAGCATGTACCCGACGCCGGGCAGGTCCGCGCCGATGAAGAAGTCGGTCTGGCCTTCGCGCAAGGTGGCGTTGAACGCCTTCATGTACCACTGCTGCATCGCGACGAACTCCGGGTTCACGAAATGCACGTGGTGATGCACGATCGGTGGCGCGCCCGGCTCCATGTTCGTCACGAGCTCGACCTTCACGCCATCCGGCCCCACGAGATACGAGAACCGGCCGTAGTTGCCGGCGGTCGGCGGGCTCGCGGTTTCGCCGGGCGCGGGCTCCCGCCCGACGGTGAGCGCGTAGCCGTTTGCGACGACTTTCGTCGTCAGCGCCGGCACGTCGGGCACGGCGAAGCCGATGTGATCGAACGTCGTGCCGCGCGTGCCTCCTGTCGGCGCCTGCAGGCGGAGCATGAGATACACGTTCGGAAAACGGATCGCATCGATATCGCCGATCTTGGTCGCAGTTCCCGCCGAGCGTGTCGACCCAAAATTTCTTGTGCGCGTCGATGCTCGAGACGTTCAAGTGGTAGTGGCCGACGATCACCGGCGCTTCCTTGTTCAGAAGCTGCCCGGCTGCGGGCGGCGGAAGCGCGGCCAAGATCGTGAGGAGCACGGCACAGAGGAGGGCGGTGTTTCTCATCGGGGTTACCTTTCTTGTTCTCTTCAAAGCGTCTCGAGCGGAACCCTGCGGCGCGGCGGCGGGAACGCGGCGTCGAGCTCGGCTAAGTCGGCCGCGGATAGCTTCAGATCCAGCGCGCCGCGATTCTCGCGAACATGCTTTTCGGTGCCCGCTTTCGGTATCGTCACGGTGTTGTCGCGTTGCAGTAGCCACGCGAGCGCGACTTGCGCCGGCGTCCCGCCGTGGCGCGCCGCAATTCTCTTGACCGTCGCGTCCCCGAGAATCGCACGCTGATCGCGGCCGGAATTGCCGAGCGGTGTGTACGCCATGATCGACACGCCGTGCTCGGCGCACCACGGCTGCAAGTCCCACTCGCTGCCGCGCCGCTGCAAGTTGTAGAGGATCTGGTTCGCGGCTATACCCTCGCCGCCGGGCAGCGCGCGCGCTTCCTCCATATCGTCGCGATCGAAATTGCTGACGCCGAAATGGCGGATCAGCCCTTCCTCCCGCAACGTGACGAAAGCCTCGAGCGTCTCCGCGAGCGGCCGCGATTCGCGCCAATGCAGGAGATAGAGATCGAGGTAGTCCGTCTCGAGACGCTTCAGGCTGCGCTTGCATGCCTCGAGCGTGCCGCGCCGGCTCGCGTTGCGCGGCAGGACCTTGCTGACGAGGTACGCTTGCTCGCGCCGACCGGCGATAGCTTCGGCGACGAGCTCTTCGGCGCGGCCGTCGCCGTACATCTCAGCGGTGTCGATGAGCTGCAGCCCGAGGTCGAGTCCCGCGCGCAATGCTGCGAGCTCTTCGCGGCGCGCGGCGCGCTCGTCGCCCATCGCCCAGGTACCTTGACCCAAGCGCGCGACGGGAACACCGGAAGTTAAATGGAACGGCTGCATGTTTATCGCGGAATCATCACACGCCATGTCACAATGGCGATAGACCGGACCACCGGGGGAACGTTCGTGAAGTCCACATCGGCGCTGTGCCTTGCGATAGGCACGTCGCTTTGCATCGGCGCCTGCAGCAAAGGTCCATCTTCCGAAGAAATCCGCGAGCTCGCCGCGCTCGAAAGTCAAATCGCAGCGCTCGAGCAGCGCAAGTCGCTGATCGAGGACGCGAACGACATCAAGCGCTTGCAGCGCGCTTACGGATACTACATCGACGAAGCGCAGTGGGATGAGGTCGCGGATCTGTTCGCCGAGGACGGCACGATCGAGATCGGGCTCGACGGCGTTTACGTCGGCAAGGCGCGCGTGCGTGAGTACCTTTACGCCCTTGGCGGCGGACGCCATGGCTTGTTGTACGGTCAGATCAACGAGCATTTTCAACTGATGCCGGTCGTGACGGTGGCACCGGACGGCCGCACGGCCAAGGCGCGTTGGCGCGCGTTGATCATGGCGGGAACGCTTGGCGAGAACGCGATCTGGGGCGAAGGGCCTTACGAGAACGAGTACGTCAAAGAGGACGGCGTTTGGAAGATAAAGACGCTGCACTGGTATCAGAGCATGGTCGTGCCTTACGAAGGCGGCTGGCAGCCCAACGCCGACGTGAACGGCGGCAAGTGGGTGTCGAGCACGTTACCGCCCGATCGGCCGCCGTCAGTGGAGTACAAAACCTGGCCCGACGTCTATGTCCCCCCATTCCATTTTCCTAATCCCGTCGGGAAGTATGTTGCCGCTGGAGAGGCGGGCGCCCAATGAAAGCTCCGGCGCTCCTTACGATTGGTGTCTCGAGCTTGAGCGTGCTCGGCTGCGTTCAAGACGCACCTTCGTTCGAATCGGTCGCGACACGCGCGGCCGCCCTAGCTCATGACGTTGCGCGCCTCGAGGACGAGAACGCGATCGAGAACTTGCAGCGGATCTACGGCTTTTATGCTGATAAACAGCTCTGGAGCGAGGCGGCGGATCTGTTCGCCGGCAACGGCACGATCGAGGTCGGCCGCAGCGGCGTCTACGTCGGCAAGGAACGTGTGCTGGCTTACCTTCGCTCGCAGGGCCCTGAGTTTCCGCAAGACGGGCGGCTGTTCGATCAGATGCAGCTCCAACCGATCATCCACGTGGCGCCGGACGGGGTCACAGCAAAGGGACGTTGGCACATGTTCGCGCAGGAAGCCGTGCACGGCGAGTACGGCAACTGGGGCGCCGGCGTCTATGAAAACGAGTACGTCAAAGAGGACGGCGTTTGGAAGATCCAATCGCTGCACCTTTTCACCACGATGTACACGCCCTATGAGGACGGTTGGGAGAAGACAGCGCTGCCGGAACCCGGGCCGGTGGCCGATCTGCCCGCCGATCGGCCACCGAGCGTCGAGCATGAGGCGTATCCCGCCGTGTTCGTCGCGCCGTTCCATTACGCGAATCCCGTGATGAGCAACGCGGCCGACGCAGAAAGCGCCGCCGCACAAGAACGTGCCCCTTCGATGACTGCAGCCGAGTTGACGTGCGACGCTGACCTGGCTCGAGCAGCGCGTCGGCCTGCTCGAGGACGTCGAGCAGCTCGAGAAGCTGAACTCTGTCTACGGCTATTATCTTGCGCACAACGAATGGGATAACCTGACGGGCATCTTCTCGCGCGAAGGAACGATCGAGATCGCCATGCGCGGCGTGTACGCGGGACATCGAGCGTGCGGCAGAATCTGAATCTCTACGGCGAGGCCGGCAACAAGCACGGGCTGCTGCACAACCACATGCAGTACCAGCCGGTGATCCATGTGCCGACCGACGGCCGACGGCGCAGATTCGCTCGCGCGCGTTCAGCATCATGGGCGAGTCGCGGTACTACTCGATGTGGATGGGCGGCGTTTACGAGAACACGTTCGTGAAAGAGGACGGCGTCTGGAAGATCAAATCGACCGCCTGTTCAATACCTATTTCATTCCGTACGCCGTGGGCTGGAAGGACGCTGCGCCGCGGCCGCCGCCCAAGTCTCACGACGAACAATCCGCCGGATGCTGCCGCCGACTTCGCCGTTCGAAATGTACCCGCGCGCCTTTTTGCCGCCGTATCATTACGCGAACCCAGTGACGGGCAACGTCGTGACGCTGCCCGAATCCAGCAAGACACCGGAGACTGCCAATGAGTGACAGAGAAGACCAAGAGCTCGATCGCCGTTCGTTCGTGACGGGCGCTTTAGGCGCCGCGGCCGGTATTGGCGTCAGCGCGCTGCTCGCTGCCGATGCGAACGCGCAGCAACAGCCGCCCGCGGGCGCGCCGCCGGCGGGAGGTCCACCTCCGGACGCAATTCCCGTCTCCATGCGACGGCCCGCGACTTCGTACAAGCTCGAGGCCGATGTGCGCCATTGCGACGTCGAAGGCAAGGTTCCTGCGGATCTGAACGGCGCGTTCTATCGTGTGGGTCCCGATCCGCAGTATCCCCTCAACCCGCGCAATATTCCGTTCGACGGCGAGGGCCACGTCGGCATGTTCCGGATCAAGAACGGCCGCGTCGACTACAAGAGCCGCTTCGTGCGCAACGATCGCTGGCTTGCTCAGGATAAGGCCGGACGCGCGCTGTTCCCGATGTATCGCAATCCGTCGATGGACGATCCGAGCGTGAAGGGTTTGAGCCGGAGCACTGCGAATACGCACATCATCAATCACCGCAACTATCTGCTCGCGCTGAAAGAGGACAGCCCGCCGGCCGCGATGGATCTTCTGACGCTCGAGACGAAAGTGCCGAACTACACGTTCGACGGCCAGTTGCCGAGCCAAACGTTCACCGCGCATCCGAAGCTCGATTCGGAGACCGGCAACATGGTCGCGTTCGGCTACGAAGCAACGGGCTTTGGCAGCAAAGTCGTGTCTGTGTTCGAGCTCACGCCGCAAGGCAAGCGCGTCTGGAACGCGTCGATCGAGGTGCCATACGTCGGCATGCTGCACGATTTTGCGGTCACGCAGCGGCACATCATCTTCTACGTGATTCCGCTCGCGTTCGACGAGGCGCAAATCAAGAGCGGCGGCATCCATTGGTCGTGGGATCCGAGCAAGCCGACGTACTTCGGCGTGCTGCGCCGTGGCGGCGACGGAAAGGATGTCCAATGGATCCAGGGTCCGACGCGCAGCGCGACGCACGTGATGGGCGCATTTTCCGACGGCGATAAGGTCTACGTCGACGTCGAGATGTCGATGTCGAATCCGTTCCCGTTCATGCCGATGCGCGACGGCTCGCAGTGGAATCCGATCGCGGGCTCGAGCCACATCACGCGCTTGTCCGCGGATCTATCGCGCGGCCGCGCGCGCGACTACGGCATCGAGCAAATGTATCCGCACGAGGGAGCGTTGCCGCGTCAGGACGACCGCTACAACACGATGCCGTACCGCTATGGTTTCCTGGGACCGTCGATCCGAATGCACCCGACCGACGCTCGGCCGGCGCGTGCTATGTGCGGTTCGATCATCAGACGCGCACGGCGACGCTGTTCAACTTCGGCACTGCAACGAATCTCAACGAGTGCTGCTTCGCGCCGCGCAGCAAGACCGCACCGGAAGGCTCGGGGTATCTCATGGGCGTTGCGCACCGCACCGACGAGAACGGCCGCTCGGATCTCGTGATTCTCGACGCGGAGCATCTGGCCGACGGCCCGGTCGCGGTCGTGAAGCTGCCGATGCGCGCGCTCGGCCAGATTCACGGTTGGTGGGTGCCGGAAGATCAGCTGCCCGCGGCGCCGGGCTGATACAACGCGAGCTGGCACCGTGCGCAACGCTGGCGATCGGCGCAGCGTGCTCGGCGAGCTCAGCCACGAGCTTCGTGCGCTGCACCAGCAGCTGATCGCCGCGACGCAAAAAGAATTCGAGAAGCTTCATGGTCGCGTGCAAGGTCCCGGCGCGCTGCTGCAGCTGCTCGTCGATGACCCCCTGTTCGCATGGTTGCGGCCGCTGTCGCGCGCGATTGCCGCGCTCGACGAGCTCGCGGATTCGGAGGACGGCGATCCGGCCGCTATCGACGAGGTGCTTTCCTCAATCGTGAGGCTCTTGGATGAGCCCGGCGAATTCCGAGCGACCTATCTCGTGTATTTGCAAGCGGATCCGGATGTCGTGATGGCGCATGCGGCGCTGCGGCGGCTGCTGCCCCCACGCCCGCGCGACTCGTAGCCGGCCCGTCCTGGCACGTTTCTTGAAGCCGCTCCCGATCGACTCAGTCGAGGAGTGGTACTGTGGCAGCCTTCGAGTGGCCGGAGCGCATCGAGTTCGTTCACGCGGACGAACCTGGTTACGCGCGCCGACGCTGCGGCCGCGGTTTCGCCTATTTCACTCCCACCGGCAGGCGCCTGACCGAGCACTTCACGATGGCGCGGATCGCGGCGATCGCGATACCGCCCGCGTGGAACGGTGTCTGGATCGCACCATCGGCGCACGCGCATTTGCAGGCAACGGGTCGAGATCGGCGCGATCGCAAGCAATATCGCTATCACCCTGTTTGGGCGACCACGCGGCGCCGCGCGAACTATGCGCGCCTCGTCGATTTCTCACGCGCACTGCCGGCGATCCGCCAGTGCATCGACAGCGGCCTTCGTCGACCGAATCTCGACAAGGATCGCGTGCTCGCGCTCGCGTTGCGCTTGCTCGACAGCGGCATGATCAGAATCGGCAACGAGGAGTATTTGAAGGCAAAACGGCAGCCGCGGGCTTACGACTTTGCGAAAAGCGAACGTTGCAATCGACGGCAGCGAGCTCAAGTTCCACTTCGTCGGCAAAGGTGGCGTCGAGTATCGGCTGTTCTTGCACGACGGGCGCGCCGCCCGTGCGCTTGCGCCGCTGCCACGAGCTGCCGGGGCAGCGCTTATTCCGCTATGTCGATGAGAATCACGAAGCGCATGCAATCACGTCGGGCGACATCAATACGTTGCTCGAGGAGATCACGGGACAGAGGTTCACCGCGAAAGATTTTCGAACTTGGGCCGGAACTGTGCACGCGTTCGGTGAGCTCGTCGGACGCGAGCCGGGCGCGACGGAGGCGGAAACGGCGCGCATCGTGAATGAGGTCGGCGTGCAGACTGCCGAAATGCTCGGTAACACACTGGCCGTTTGCAAGCGCTACTACATTCATCCGGGCGTGCTCGAAGGCTTCGCCGCGGGCAAGCTCGAGAAGCTGCCCAAGGCGCGTGGCAAACTCAATGGCATGTCTCGGATCGAGGCTGCGCTCGCGAAATTCCTCGCGGGCGATTGAAAAGGACGTCGTATGGTAGTCCAAGCGTTCATTGGGAGCTCATGTCAAAGGATCCGGCAAAGATCGCCGGTCTACGAAATCGTGGCTGGAAGATCCAGTAACAGGCCCGACATCAACTATCGCATCGTGAGAGATCGCGTGCTGGCAGCCCCAACGGGCTTGCCCCGTCATTGCGTAGCGCCAGAGCGCGGCTCGAGGGTGACCGAAATAGCCGCGCGACGGCTCGTGCGCGGCGGGTAGGTCGAAAGCGCATTCGCGCATGACCGAGCAGCGACACACCCGTGATTGCCTCGAAATCCAGGACGTCGCGATGCCATCCGAGCATGCGTGCCCGCTCTGTATTCCGCGATCAGCGCGTGACTCAAATCTTCGGGAGCTACGTTGATCCATTCGGCGAGTCGTGCGCGCTAAGCCGAACAGAAATCGCGGGGACAGGGGCGGACCGGCTAGAGCTCGACTCTCAGCTGACAGTCGTAGTCGGCCGCCGTAACGTAGCCCGTCCGGCAACGGCGACGGAGAGCCGAACAGCTCGGCTTGCTTCGTCATTCGCGGGCTCGCGATTCTCCGGCAGCGAGTCAGGCGCGCGTTGCGCGACCGACGCCGAGAGCAGGGGAGTCGAGCAGTGCCTGGGCCGCTGCGGAAACCGCGGCGATCTGCTCCGTGCTGTCGAATAGCAGCCGCGAGGCCATCACGCCGCTCAAGAGCAACGTGAGCGCATCACCGAGTTGCTGCGGTTGCTTCGCGCCCATCTCGCGGCAAAGCGCGTGCATGCGCCGCGAGAGCTCCACCTCGTGGTCGCGGATGATCTTCTTCGCCGGGTGATCTGCCTCGACGATCTCCACGGCCGTGTTGGCGACGGGACAGCCGCGCTCTGCTTCGTCGCTGCAAAGACCCACCGTGAAAGAAGAGAACAGCACTTCGACTTGCTTGCGCGGATCGCCCGCGTGCGGCGCGATCGTTGCGTCCCACCATTGCCAGAACCGCCGAATGTGATCCTCGAGCACTTGCACGACGAGATCGTCTTTTGAAGCGAACACGCGATACAGCGTGACCTTCGTGGTCTCGGCTTCCGCCGCAATCGCGTCGACGCTCACGCCGCGGATACCGAATCGATAGAAGAGGCTTTTCGCGGCCTGAAAGATCCGGTCGCGCGCGCAACTCGGCGCGCCTTCGCACTTCGAGGAATGGGTGAACGGGCCGGTGGGAGCCGGACGAGCATTGGGTGTTGACATGTTACTTACCGGTAATTAACATCTCGCGTAACTGAACGGTATAGTAACACGGGACGAGTGAACGGCAATCAACTAAACCCGGGTCCACTAACCGAAGCGCCGTAAGCGCTGATAACGCACTGTTTCTAAAGGGAATGATCATGAAAATCGCAAAATTTTTCGGCCTACCCCTCTTGGCCCTCGTCGCCATCGTCATCGCAGCGTGCGCTTCCGGTGAAGCCGAGAACGCGCCGACAGCGCCCCCGGCCCCAGACGTCACGACCGCCGCAGTACTGATCGCGGATCTTCGCCAGTGGGCTGATTTTACCGGTCGGCTAGAGGCCGTCGATAGCGTTGAAATCAGGGCGCGGGTCGGTGGGTACATCGAGGCGGTGCACTTCGAGGAAGGTGGCCGTGTCGCGCAGGGCGATCTGTTGCTGCAAATCGATCCGCGTCCGTTCCAGGCCGAGGTGGACCGCCTCACCGCCGAACGCAAGCGCGCCGAGGCGACGCTCGTGCTTGCACGGTCGAATCACGCGCGCGCCGAGCGCTTGCTCGCGCAGAACGCAACGTCCAGGGAAGAGCTCGAGACCTTCGCAGCCGAAGCGGCCGTTGCCGAGGCGCAGCTTGCGGCCGTCCGTGCGGCGCTAACCGCTGCTGAGCTGAATCTGTCGTTCACGCGCGTCACGGCACCCATCGCCGGCCGCGTCTCACGCGCGATCGTCACGGCCGGTAACCTCGTCGACAGCTCGACGCTTCTGACCACGCTCGTCTCCGACGGCGAGATCTACGCGTACTTCGACGCGGACGAGCAGACCTACCTCGACCACGTCGCGAAGGCGGCGCGTGACGATGAAGCCATCGTCTACGTGGGCCTCATCAACGAGGAAGGATACCCGCACGCAGCGCGACTCGATTTCGTCGACAACCAAGTCGATCCGAACAACGGCACCATCCGCGCGCGCGCGATTCTCGACAATTCGGAAAAGCGTTTCACGCCAGGCCTGTTCGCACGCTTGAAGCTCGTGAGCCCCAACCAATACCGCGCGGCGCTCGTCGACGATCGTGCGATCGGCACTGACTTGGGCCGCAAGTTCGTGTTCGTCGTCGACGAGCAGAACGTCGTTCAATACCGCGCCGTCGAGATCGGCCGCTTGGTGGAGGGCCTGCGCACCGTCACGAGCGGGCTCGACTCCGGCGACATCGTGATCGTGAACGGCGTGCAGCGCGTGCGGCCCGGAATCGCCGTGTCCGCGACGCAAGTCGCGATGGACCGGAATGCGACTTCGCTTGCGCGCTACGCCGTCGAGGACAGCCGCTCCGCGCACAACGTTTGGTAGGGGGAGCCTCCGTCATGAACTTTTCGCAATTTTTCGTAAGGCGGCCGATTTTCGCCGGCGTACTGTCGGCGATCATTTTCATCGCAGGCGCGTTGGCGCTGCGGCTCTTGCCGATCAGCGAGTATCCCAACGTGGTGCCGCCGACCGTTGTCGTGCGCGCTAATTATCCGGGCGCCAACCCGCAGGTCATCGCAGAAACCGTTGCCGCGCCGCTCGAGCAAGCGATCAACGGCGTCGAGGACATGCTCTACACGTCGTCGACATCGACGGCGGACGGCCTAATGACGCTCACGGTCACGTTTGCGCTCGGCACCGACCTCGACAAGTCGCAGGTGCTCGTGCAGAACCGCGTCGCGCAAACCTTACCGAAGCTGCCGGAAGTGACACAGCGCCTCGGCGTCGTGACCGAGAAGGCCACGCCCGATCTCACGATGGTGGTGCATATCGTCTCCCCCGATGACCGCTACGACATGCTCTATCTCGCCAACTACGCGAACTTGCGGATCCGCGACGAGCTCGCGCGGATCGATGGCGTCGGCGAGGCTCGCGTGTTCGGTGCGGGCGACTACGCCATGCGCGTCTGGCTCGACCCGGAAAAGGTCGCGGCGCTGAATCTCACCGCAAGCGACGTCGTGCGCTCGATCCGCGAGCAGAACGTCCAAGTGGCGGCCGGCCAGCTCGGCGCGCCGCCGGCCCCGAACACGGCGGAGTTCCAGCTCCTAATCGACACGCAAGGCCGCCTCGTCACCGAGGAGGAATTCGAGAACATCATCATCAAGACCGGCGAGCATGGCCAGATCACACGTCTTCGCGACGTAGCGCAGGTCGAGCTCGGGGCGAGCACGTATGCACTGCGCTCGCTGCTAGACAAGGAACCGGCAGCCGCTATTCCGATCTACCAGCGGCCGGGCAGCAACGCGATCCAAATCTCGGACGAAGTTCGCTCCAAGATGGCCGAGCTCGCGAAGGAGTTCCCCGAAGGCGTCGACTACGAGATCGTCTACGACCCGACGATGTTCGTTCGCCAGTCGATCGAGGCCGTCGTCGAAACGCTGTTCGAAGCGTTGCTCCTCGTGGTGCTCGTGGTCGTGCTGTTCCTGCAGACATGGCGCGCCTCGATCATTCCGCTCGCGGCCGTGCCCGTATCGCTCGTCGGCACGCTTGCTGTCATGCATCTCTTCGGGTTCTCGCTGAACGCGCTGTCGCTGTTCGGCCTCGTGCTTGCGATCGGCATTGTCGTGGACGATGCGATCGTCGTCGTCGAGAACGTCGAGCGCAACATCGCGCGCGGTCTCACGCCCGTGGCCGCCGCGCAGCAAGCGATGCGCGAGGTCACGAGCCCGATCATCGCCACCGCGCTCGTGCTGATCGCGGTGTTCGTGCCGACCGCTTTCATCAGCGGTTTGTCGGGTGAGTTCTACAGTCAGTTCGCGCTCACGATCGCGATCAGCACCGCGATCTCGGCGTTCAACTCGCTCACGTTGTCGCCGGCGTTATCCGCGGCGCTGTTGAAGCCGCACGGCGTTCCGCCCGATCGGCTGCAGCGCGGGATCGATTTCGCGTTCGGCTGGGTGCTCAAGCCGTTCAATCGGCTGTTCGAGTGGTCATCGCATCGCTACGTCGGACTCACCAGCCGGCTGCTGCGCCGTTCCGCAATCGCGCGTGGCCGTCTATGCCGGTCTGATCGGCCTCACGTGGCTCGGGTTTGCGAGCGTCCCGACGGGCTTCATCCCGCAACAAGACAAGCAGTACCTGATCGCCTATGCGCAATTGCCCGAAGCCGCGACGCCTCGATCGCACGGAGGCGGTCGTCCGCCGGATGGATGAGATCCTGCTCGCGGAGCCCGGAGTCGAGCACGCCGTGTCGTTCCCGGGATTCTCGATCAACGGCTTCGTGAACAGCCCGAACTCCGGAATCGCGTTCGCTGGGCTCTCGGACTTCTCGAAGGACGGCGAAGAAGTCGTCAACTCCGGGCGCTCTGCCTGGGAAATCGCAGCTGCATTGAACCAGAAGCTCGGCGCCATCCAGGATGCCTACATCGCGGTGTTCCCTCCGCCCGCCGGTCCAGGGCTTGGGCACGATCGGCGGCTTCAAGCTGCAGATCGAGGATCGCGGCGGCTTGGGTTTCGAGACGCTCTATCAAGAGACCCAGCGGCTCGTCGAGCTCGCGAGGGCTGCGCCGGCCCTTGCCGGAATCTTCTCGGGGTTCCAGATCAACGCGCCGCAAGTGCGCGCGAATGTCGATCGCGAAAAGGCCAAGGCGCAGGGCGTTGCGCTCAACGACCTCTTCGAGACGATGCAGGTCTATCTCGGCTCTCTCTACGTCAACGACTTCAACCGCTTCGGGCGCACGTACCAAGTCAATGCCCAGGCCGAGATGCGGTTCCGATTAGAGCCGGAAGACATCTTGCGGCTCAAGTTGCGCAACGCGGCCGGCGACATGGTCCCCCTCGGCGCTTTCGTCACGCTCGAGCAGAGCGCCGGCCCGAGCCTCGTGATGCGCTACAACGGCTACCCCACCGCCGAGATCACGGGTGCGCCGGCGCCGGGCTATTCGTCGGGGCAGGCGCAAGCGTTGATCGCGGAGCTCGCGGAGCGCGAGCTGCCGAACGGTTTGAGCTACGAGTGGACCGACCTTGCGTATCAGCAGCAGATAGCCGGCAACACGGCCATCTGGGTGTTCCCGCTCGTCGTGCTGCTCGCGTTCCTCGTGCTCGCGGCGCAGTACGAGAGCTTCACGCTGCCGCTCGTCGTGATCCTGATCGTACCGATGACCTTGTTGTCCGCGATCGCCGGTGTGTGGCTATCCGGCGGCGACAACAACATCTTCACGCAGGTCGGACTGATCGTGCTCGTGGGACTCGCCTGCAAGAACGCGATCCTGATCGTCGAGTTCGCACGCAAGCGCGAGGAGGAGGGCGCGAGCACGTGGGACGCGGTCATAGAGGCGTGCCGGCTGCGTTTGCGCCCGATCTTGATGACGTCGATCGCGTTCATCGCGGGTGTCGTGCCGCTCGTGCTGTCGACCGGTGCGGGCTCCGAGATGCGCAATGCGATGGGCGTCGCAGTGTTCTCGGGAATGCTCGGCGTCACGATCTTCGGCCTCCTGCTGACGCCGGTCTTCTATTGGGTCGTGCGCCGCCTCACCCGGGGTCTGGCTCCGATTTCCGCCGCGCCCTTACACGAATCGAACACCCCCGCGGAAATCGGTGCCTGACCCCGATTTCGATAGTGAAGGAGTGACTCATGAACAGGCCATTTGTGTTGCTCGCAGCCGCGCTCGTCGCAGGTTGCGCCGTCGGACCGGACTATCGGCCACCGGTGATGCCGGCCACCGACTTCGTCGCCGCAGAGCCGGCCGGCGTGGTGCAGCAGCCGTTCGAGGCTGCGTGGTGGGAGCAGTTCGGCGATCCCGTGCTCGACGGCCTCATCGAGCGCGCGCTCGCGGCTGATCTCGATTTGAGGATCGCTGCCGCGCGCGTGAGCGAGGCGCGCGCGCTGCTTGGCGCGCAACGGCGCACTCGTTGGCCCGCAGCATCCGTCGAAGTCGTGCACGACGAGCGCGAGGCTCAGCAACCCGGATTCACGACGACGCGCATCGACGCCGAGAGCTACGAGGTGGGCATCGTCACGCTGTGGGAGCTCGATCTGTTCGGCCGCGTCCGGCGCGGGGTGCAAGCTGCGGCGGCGGATGCCGAAACCGCCGAAGCCGACCTGCGCGACGCGCAGGTGCTCGTTGCGGCCGAAGTGGCGAACACGTATCTGGATCTGCGCGAGGCACAGAAGCGCTTGCAAGTGGCGCAAGCCAATCTCTCGAATCAGCGCGAGACGCTCGACCTTACGCGCGTGCGCCTCGACCTCGGCCGCGGCAGCGAGCTCGACGTCGCGAGCGCGAGCGCGCGCTACGCCGCGACCGAAGCGAGCATTCCGCCGCTCGCGGCAGCGGAATCGATCGCGGCGCACCGTTTGGCGGTGCTGCTCGGAGAGAATCCGGGTGCACTCGACGGCGAGCTTGCGCCTCGGGAGCTCGCGCCGCACCTGACGACGCTCGCGGTGGACTCGCCCGAGGCGCTGTTGCGGCGCCGGCCCGACATCCGCGCGGCGGAGCGCTCGCTCGCGGCCGCGACAGCACGGATCGGTGTCGCAAAGGCTGATCTGTTCCCGCGGCTATCCCTCTCGGGTTTCATCGGCTTCATCGCAGGCGACGCCGACCAGCTCGGCGAGTCCGCGAGCCGCGCGTGGAGCCTCACGCCAGTGCTCTCCTGGGCCGGTTTCGATCACGGCGTGCGCGCGCGCATCGTCGCGGCCGAGGCGCGGACGGAGGGCGCGCTCGCAGCCTACGAGCTCACGGTGCTGCGCGCGCTCGAGGAGACGGAGAACGCATTTGTGACCTACGGCCAAGAGCGTCTCCGGCTCGTCGCCGTGGTCGAGCAGGCTGCGGCGTCACGCCGCGCGGCCGAGCTCGCGCGCATTCAGTACCGCGAAGGGGCATTGGATTTCCTGCGCCTGCTCGATGCCGAGCGCACTGTGCTTGCGGCCGAGGACGAAGTCGCCTCGGCGGAAACGGATCTGAATGCATCTGTCGTCTCCATCTACCGCGCGCTCGGCGGCGGCTGGGAAACGGACAGCTAACGAAGAGGAGGTCATTGACATGGAACAAAGAGACACCCTGTCGCGCAACGTCGGCTCCGCCGACTTCGTGACGACCGTGCTGCTATCTGAGAAACCCGTGCTCGTCGATTTCACGGCGGCATGGTGCGGACCGTGCCGCGCGATCGCGCCGATCATCGAGTCTTTAGCCTTCGACTACGCCGACCGATTGACGGTGGCGAAGGTGGACATCGATGCCAACGCCGCGCTCGCCGCGGAGTACCGCGTGCGTTCCGTGCCGACCGTCATGCTGATCGCGGATGGTGAGATCCGGCGAATTCTGGTCGGCGCGCGCTCGGCGCAAGAGTATCGCGACGGCGTCGAGGCTTTGCTGCATTAGCGCGCGTATGGGAGCCACCGATGCGCGCCGTACTCGTGCTATCGACCTTGCTCCTATGGGGCGTTGGCGTGCCCGCGCTGGCGGCCGTTCAGCAACAGTGGATGACGGAGCGGCAGCCGCGCAGCTGGACCGTGCACATGGACAACGATCTATTTGCCTTCGCCGACGAGGACCGCGACTACACGGCGGGTGTTGCGCTGTCCCTCGGCGGCGAAGCCGCGGCGCGGCATCCGTTGTCGTTGGCGCGCGCGCTCGAATGGGCGAACGATCGCACGCGGTTCAGCGCGCTCGAGGACGACGGCGAGCCCGCTGGACGTTCGTTGGACATCGGCTTGCTGCTGTTCTCGCCGCAAGATCTGAGCGCGAGCGAGCCGTTGCCGGATGATCGCCCGTACGCGAGCTTGGCGTATGTCGCAAGCTCGAAGGTCGTGCACGATCCGACGCGCGAGACGGCGTATCAATCCACGCTGACGCTCGGCGTTGTTGGTCTGCCGCTGGCCGAAACGGTGCATCGCGGCGTTCACAGAGCCATCGGTAGTCGCGAGCCCATGGGTTACTCGCACCAGATCTCGGACGGCGGAGAGCCGACGTTTCGCTATGCCGTACGGCGGCAGCAGCTTCTTCCCGTCGGGTCGCTCCGCGCGCGGCCGTTCGATGTGCGCTATGGGCTCGGCGCGAGCGTGGGTTACGTGACCGAGGCTAGCGCCGAGATCGCGCTGCGCGTCGGCGGGGCGCGGCTGCCGTGGTGGAGCGCGCCGCCCGGTTTCTCGGAGTACGCGGGTCAGCCGGCAGTGGCGGCCGGCGCCCTTGCGCCATCCGGCCGTCGCGAGTTCATTCTCGATGCCGGCCTGAGGCTCCGTGCTCGCGCCTACAACAGCTTCTTGCAAGGACAATTTCGGGACAGCGACGTCGAATACTCCTCGGCGCGCTTGAGCCGCGGGCTCTTCGAAGCGTGGGTCGGCGTGACCACGGTCCTGAAGAATGGCGTTAGCGTGAGCTATACGGTGCGCCGCCAGACGGACGAGATCGAGAACGGATCGGGATCGCGGGATTTCACTTGGGCGAGTATCGGCGTCACCCAGCAGTTTTAGCCGGCCGAGGCGCGTAAGCTGACCGTTTCGCGAAACACCACTCAACGGGTGACGGCTATGAAACAATTGGGCTATCTCATCGCTGCGCTCGTGCCCGCCCTCGCAGTGAGCTCGTTCGCCGGCGCGCAGCAGCCGGCGAACGAACCCACTACCGAAGAGCGCGTCGTCGCGCTCGAGCGCGCGCTGGCGGATCTCGACAAGCGCGTGCAGGGGCGCGGCTCGGCTGCGCCGGGCGCGCTCGCCGGTTCCGACGTCGCGCTCGCGAGCCGCATCGAGCAGCTCGAGCGTGCAGTCGATCGTTTGAGCAGCGACTTGCAGAGGGTCGAGCGGCAGGCCGACAACGCGCTGCGCGAGGCGGCCGAAGGGCGCCGTACCGCGGAGAACGCCGAGCGGCTCGCGCGCGACGCCGCACGCGTGCGCTGAGCTGGCGGGGCGCTCGCGATTGCGAAAGGGAAGGTTGGGTTTGACGATGGTTATAACTTAAGGAATATGCATGAAGCTGTTCGAGCCGTACTCGCTGGGTGATCTCACGCTGCGCAATCGATTCGTGATGGCGCCGATGACGCGCAGCCGCGCGATCGGTAATGTGCCGAACGATTTGATGGCGCAGTATTACGGGCAGCGCTCGAGCGCGGGCCTGATCGTGACCGAAGGCACGGCGCCGGCGCCGAACGCGTTGGGGTATGCACGCATCCCGGGCGCGTTCTCGGCTGCGCAGACGGAAGGCTGGAAGAAAGTGACGGCGGCCGCTCACGCAGGCGGAGCGAAGATCTTTCTCCAGCTCATGCACACGGGCAGGATCACTCATTATTACAACTTGCCCAAGGGCGCGGAGACCGTCGCGCCCTCGGCGATAGCCGCGGCCGGCCAGATGTGGACCGATCAAGCGGGGCTCCAGCCGTTCCCGACGCCGCGCGCCCTTTCGACGGGCGAGATCGCGAGCGTGATCGCGCAGTTCGTCGCGGCGTCGCGGAACGGGATGGAAGCAGGCTTCGACGGCGTCGAGCTCCACGGCGCGAACGGCTATCTGATCGAGCAGTTCTTGAATCCCGGATCGAACAAGCGCAGCGATCGATACGGCGGCTCTCTCGAGAACCGCAACCGCTTCGCGGTCGAAGTCGCGGCCGCGATCGCGCATGCCATCGGCGCCGGCAGGACGGCGATCCGCATCTCGCCGTTCGGCACGTTCAACGACATGGCGAGACACAACGACACGCCGCAGCAGTACGAGCGGCTCGCGCGCGAGCTCGGCGAGCTCGCAGCTCGCGTATTTGCATCTCGTGAACTACTCGGGCGTCGGCGAGGAATTGAACCGCGCGCTGAAGAATGCATTCGGTGGCACCTTGATCGTCAACGGCGGCTTGGACAAGTCGAAAGCCGAAGCCGCGTTCGCGGCGGGGCTTGCGGACCTCGCCGCGTTTGCGAGCGCGTTCCTGGCGAATCCCGACCTGCCGCATCGCCTGGCGAACGATCTGCCGCTGAATCCGTTGCGGCCGGATACTTTCTATACGCCGGGCGAGCTCGGTTACGTCGACTATCCGACTGCGCGGGCGGCGTAACAGCGGAGCCCGTGCGCGCGGATGCGGCCGCGCGCGTTTGTGGTAGTGTCAGAATTCGACGCTATCCGACGGAGTCGATGCATGCCTGCGATCTTGCACTACATCTACGACCCGCTTTGCGGCTGGTGCTACGGTGCGGAGCCGCTCGTGCGCGCGGCGGGCACCGTCCTCGACCTCAAGCTCGAGCTCCACGCGGGTGGGCTTTGGCCGAAGCCGACGCACCTTCCGCCCGAGATGCGCCACTATATTCGGGACGCCGACGCAAGGATCGCGCAGATCAGCGGTCAGCCGTTCGGCCAGGCGTATCTCTCGGGGCTGCTCCTCGATCCGACGCTCGTGCTCGAGTCCCGGCCGACGATCGCGGCCGTGCTCGCCGCGCAGTCCCTCGATCGCCGCAGCGCCCTGCCGATGTTGAGAGCGATCCAGCACGCCCACTACGAGCAGGGGCGCCGGGTCGTCGAGCGCGACGTGCTCTGCGACATTGCGGTCGAGTGCGGACTCGCTCGAGCAGAGTTCGCGGCGGCTCTCGATTCGGTGCCGGTCGATGAGCACGTCGCTGCGACGCAGCGCTTCATGGCCCGAATCGGCTCAGGCGGCTTTCCGACGTTTGTTCTGCAGGTCCGAGAGGAATGGTTTCCGGTGCAGCATCACCAGTTTGCCTCGAATCCTTCCGGGTTCGCGCAGTGGCTCGGCACGCAGTTGCAGCAACGGGCCGCAGCCGCGGTTCACTGAGGTCAAGGAGTGTGCAACGAGCTCATTGCCGCTCAGTAGCCGAGCGGCCGCACGATCTTGCCGCGGAACACGTAGTACGAGTACGCCGTGTAGAAGAGCACCGCGGGCAGCGTGATCGCGACGCCGACCAAGAAGAACTCCTGGCTCGACCGTGCCGCCGCCGCTTCCCAGTACGGAATCTCGTGCGGAACGATGTTCGGCCACAGGCTGATCGCAAGACCCGCGTAGCCGAGCATGAACAACGCCATCGTCAGCAGGAACGGCAGCACGTGCCCGCGGCGGCGCGTCGTGCGCCAATGCCAATATCCGCAGATGATCGTCAACAGAGGCACCTGCGACAGCACGTAGAAGTTCGGCAACGAGAACCAGCGCTGGGAGATGTCGTTGTCGAGAAACGGAACCCACGCGCTGATCGCCGCGATCAGCGCTAGCACGACGAGCAGCAGCCGTGACGAAACACGCCGCGCCCAAGCCTCGAGCTCGCCCGTCGTCTTCATGATCAACCAGGTGCTGCCGAGCAGTGCGTAGCCCGCGAGCAGCGCAACGCCGGTCACGACGCCGAACGGCGTGAGCCAGCCGAACGCGCCGCCGACGTACCGCGCACCCTCGAGCTCGAAGCCCTGCACGAACGCGCCGAGCACCACGCCTTGCGCGAACGTCGCGACCACCGATCCCCACTGGAACGCGCGGTCCCACACCTTCTTGCGCCGCGTAGCCTTGAAGCGAAACTCGAATGCGACGCCGCGGAACACGAGGCCGAGCAGCATCACCATGAACGGCAGATACAACGCCGGCAGCACGACCGAGTACGCGAGCGGAAACACCGCGAATAGGCCGCCCGCGCCGAGCACGAGCCAAGTCTCGTTGCCGTCCCAGATCGGCGCGACCGACGTCATCATCGTGTCGCGTTCGGCATCGCTGCCGACGAACGAGAACAGGATGCCGGTCCCGAGCACGAACCCGTCGAGCAGCACGTACATGAAGATCGCGAATGCGATCACGATGAGCCAGACGAGCGGCAGCCACTCGCCGCTCATGCGCGTAGCTCCTCGAGCGGCTCGTCGGCCACGCTCATTGGGCGAGCGGGCGTGCCGTGCCCCGCCGGCTCGATCTCGAGCGGTCCTTTGCGGATCAACCGCACGATGTAATAAATGCCCGCGCCGAAGATGCCGCCGTAGACTCCGAGGAAGAGCGCGAGCGTCGTAGCGACGCTCGCTCCGGGGACCGCCGACACGGCCTCGGCCGTGCGCATCATCCCGTAGACGACATACGGCTGCCGGCCGATCTCGGTCGTGAACCAGCCCGCGAGCAGGGCGACGAAGCCGGCCGGGATCATCCACGGCAGGACTTTCAGGAGCCACCGCGTCTCGACGAGCTTGCCGCGCACGAGCTGCACGAGGCCGCACCAGCCCGCCGTGAGCATGAGCAGACCGATGCCCACCATGATCCGGAAGCAGTAGAACGGCCACGCGACGGGCGGGCGTTCGTTCGGCGGAAACGCCTTGAGGCCCGTGACCTGCGCGTTGACGTCGTGGTGCAGGATCAGGCTGCCGAGCTTCGGCACGGCGATTTCGAAGCGATTACTCTCCGCGGCCTCGTCCGGCCACGCGAACAGGATCAGCGGCGCGCCGGTGCGCGTTTCCCAATGCGCCTCGAGCGCCGCAATCTTCGCAGGTTGGTGCTCGACCGTGTTCAAGCCATGCAAGTCGCCCGCGATGATCTGCAGGGGCACGACGATGCTCGCGAACACCATCGCAAGCTGGAGCATGAGCTTCGAGCGCTGCGGGAACAGGCCGAGGTTGAGGTACCGCGCCGCAACGCCCGCGACGACGAAGCAGGTCGTGAGATACGCGGCCAGCGTCATGTGCACGAACCGGTACGGGAACGACGGATTGAACACGATCGCGAGCCAGCTCTCCGGATAATAGACGCCGTCGCGTAACGTGAAGCCGGCCGGCGTGTGCATCCAGCTGCTCGCAGCCAGAATCCAGAACGCGGAAATCAGCGTGCCGAGCGCGACCATGCAGGTCGCGAAGAAGTGGATGCGTCGGCCGACGCGATCGGCGCCGAACAGCATGATTCCGAGAAACGTGGCCTCGAGGAAAAAAGCCGTGAGCACCTCGTAGCCGAGCAACGGCCCGAGCACGTTGCCCGTGGCCTTCGAGAACTCGCTCCAGTTCGTGCCGAACTCGAAGCTCATCACGAGCCCCGATACGACCCCCAAGCCGAACGACACGGCGAAGATCTTGAGCCAGAAGCGATACAGGCTCTGGTAGGCGGGCTTCCCGGTCTTGAGCCAGAGAAACTCGAGCATCGCGAGCCAGCTCGCAAGGCCGATCGTGAACGCAGGAAACAGAATGTGAAACGAGATCGTGAACGCGAACTGGATGCGGGCGAGCAGCAGGGCCTCGGGCATGATGTGTGAATTTTACGAGATCCGCGCGCAGCGCGCGTGCGTCATTGCGCCGCAGGATGCGCCCTACTAGATTGTCGCGATGTCGATCCCGCTGTCCGTTCTCGATCTTGCATTCGTTCCGGAAGGTTGCACGCCGGCCGACGCGCTGCGCAACACGCTCGATCTCGCGCAGCATGTCGAACGCTGGGGCTATCGACGCTTCTGGCTCGCCGAGCATCACAACATGGTCGGGATCGCGAGCGCCGCGACATCGATCGTGATCGGTCACGTTGCGGGCGGCACTCGCACGATTCGCGTGGGCGCAGGCGGGATCATGCTGCCGAATCACTCGCCGCTCGTCGTTGCCGAGCAATTCGGCACGCTCGAGTCGCTCTATCCGGGCCGGATCGATCTAGGCTTGGGCCGCGCGCCGGGCACGGATCAGCTCACGGTGCGGGCGCTGCGCCGCGACCCTCTGCGCCGCGGAATCCTTTCCGCAGGACGTGCTCGAGCTCAAGGCGTTTCTCGGGCCGACGCAGCCCGGCCAAGCCGTCCAAGCGGTGCCGGGCGCCGGGCTCAACGTGCCGCTCTGGATCCTGGGCTCGAGCTTGTACGGTGCACAGCTCGCCGCGGCGCTTGGGCTCCCGTACGCGTTCGCATCGCATTTCGCGCCCGATGCGCTTCACGATGCGCTCGCGGTTTATCGCGCGCAGTTTCGGCCGTCGGAGCAGCTCGACGGGCCGTATGCGATGGTGGGCGTCAACGTGATCGCGGCCGACACGGACGCGGAGGCCCGGCGGCTTTTCACGTCGGTGCAGCAGGGCTTCACGAATCTGCTGCGCGGCGCGCGCGGTCGGCTCCAGCCGCCGATCGACGATATCGAGACTTATTGGTCGCCGCTCGAGAAGGCGCAGGCGCAGCGGATGCTCGCATGCTCGTTCGTCGGCTCGGCCGATACTGTTCGCAACGGGCTTGCGCGCTTCGTCGAGCTCACGCGGGCCGAGGAGCTCATCGTCGCCGCAGCGATCTACGATCACCGGGCGCGGCTGCGCTCGTACGAGATCCTCGCGGAGTCGATTGCGCCGCCCGCGTAGAAGCGCAGCGCCGCTGGCGCCCGCGACTTGCGGGTATCATGGCCGCAGCTTGAACGGAGCTGCCGCTATGCGTGTTCCTACCTTCCTCGTCGGGACTCTACTGGCTGCAGCGCTCGCAGTCTTCAGTCCGACATCGCGAGCGCAGCCACCCGACGTCGTGCTGCTGAACGGCAAGATCGTCACGATCGATACGGCATTGTCCGTGCCGCAAGCGCTCGCGATTCGCGACGGCAAGATTCTCGCGCTCGGCAGCACGGCCGACATCCGCGCGCTCGCGGGTCCCGCGACGCGGGCGATCGACCTGCGCGGCTACACCGTCGTTCCCGGCCTCATCGACTCGCACCTCCACGCGATCCGCGCCGCGCTCTCGCTTCAGCACGGAGGTGAACTGGATCGGGGCGCCGACGCTCGCGGAGGCGCTGCGGCGGATCAGCGCGGCCGCGAAAACGATGGCGCCCGGAGCATGGCTCATCGTCGCCGGCGGTTGGAACGAGCAGCAGTTCGCGGAGAAGCGCCGGCCGACACAAGCCGAGATCGAGGCCGCCGCGCCGAGCAATCCCGTGTACGTGCAGCTCGGCTACGGTTGGGTGGTGATGACGGAGGAGGGTTTTACGAAGCTCGGCATTCGCGGCGACGCCGACTTGCCGCCGGGCGGGAAAATCGAGCGCGACGCCGGTGGCCGCTCGACGGGCGCGATCAGCGGCAACAACGCCGCTATCGTCGCGCTGTTCGATCGGCTGCCGAAGCCGACGTTCGAGCAGCAGGTGGAAGGCACGAAGGCGTTCTTTCGCGAGCTCAATCGCCTCGGAATGACCGGCGCGATGGATCCGGGCGGCAACAACCTGCTCGCCGCGGACTATCAGGCGTTGTTCGACGTGTGGCGGCGCGGCGAGATGACCGTGCGGATCGCCTATAGCTTGAACGGTCAGGTCGCGGGCTCCGGAGCTCGAGGAGTTCAAGAGCCTGACGGCGCTGCTGCCGATGGGCTTCGGCGACGACATGCTGCACTTCAACGGGCTTGGCGAGCGGATCACGGTTGCAATGAACAACAACCCCGAGCCGACCGCGACGCAGAAACAGCACTACTACGAAGTCGTGAAATGGGCCGCCGATCGCGGCATGACCCTGACGATGCACTGGGGACCGGACTCGACCGTCGATCATCTGCTGACGATCTTCGAGCAGGTGAATCGCGTGACGCCGATCGCAGAGCTGCGCTGGTCGATCGCGCACTTGAACGACGCATCGGAAGAAACGCTCGAGCGCATGGCGGCGCTCGGCGTCGGCTGGACCGTGCAGGACGCGATGTACTTCGGCGGCGACCAATTCGTACGCCAGCAGGGCGCGGACGCCGCGCGGCGCGTGCCGCCGGTCGTGACGGGCCAGCGGCTCGGCGTTGCGATCGGTGCCGGCACCGATGCGCATCGCGTTGCGTCGTACAACCCGTTCACGGCGTTGCAGTGGTTTCTCGACGGCAAGACCGTGAGCGGCAACTCGATCCGCGGGCCCGAGGAGACGCCGAGCCGTCTCGACGCGCTGCGCTTCTACACGCTCGGCAGCGCATGGTTCTCGCACGATGACGACGTGCGGGGCTCGCTCGAGGTCGGCAAGCTCGCCGATCTCGCCGTGCTATCGAAGGACTACCTGACTGTGCCCGTCGACGAGATCGGCAGCATCGAGTCGCTGCTCACGATGGTCGGCGGCAAGGTCGTCTACGCGACCGGAGAGCTCGCTCAGCACGAGCACCGCTAATCGGGGTCGGGTACTACTTTCGACCACCGCCTTGCGGGCGGCACGGTCGTAACCGAAATTAGTACCCGACCCCGATGCCGAGCAGCCGCAAGCTTTCGAGAGCCGCCTCCATCGCGCGCTCGCCTTCCTTGATGGCTTCCTCGGCGCGGTGGAAGTCGAGCAGTCCCAACTGGGCGAGCCGCGGGGAGACGATCACGTCGGGCGGCTCGCCGGCCATGCGGCTGCGCGTGATGCGCACCTGCATCATGTTCAGTGCAGCCGTGACGACGCCGAGCATCGACGGCCGCTTCGGTCCTTCGGCCGCCGGGCCAGATCCTGCGCATCCAGTCGTTGCCCTGGTTGACGGGCGCTTCCTCTTGCGCGCTGATGACGAGATGCCGCGCCAAGATGTCCGAGCTCAAGTCCACGGCGATCAAGATGACCCCGCCCATCGCACGCCCGAGCGACACGGGCACCGGATTCACGAGAGCGCCGTCGACGAGCAACGTCTCGTCGCGAAGCACCGGCGTGAACAGCCCCGGCATCGCGATCGACGCGCGCACGGCTTCGAGCAACGATCCGTCGCGCAGCCACACCTCGGCGCCGGTATGCAGCGCGGTCGCCACCGCGCCGAACGGCATCGGCAGTTCCTCGATCTTGCAGTCTTCGAACGTCCGCCGGATGGACGTCATGAGCCGCGCGCCTTTGAGCAAACCTCCGGACAGCCCCACGTCCATGAGTGAGATCACGTCGCTGCGCCGCATTCCAAGCACCCAATCTTGGAAGCGCTCCAGATTGCCGCCTGCGTATGCAGCTCCGACGAGCGCGCCGACCGACGTCCCGCATACGAAATCGGGCCGACATCCCTCGCGCTCGAGCACGCGAATCACTCCCAAGTGCGCCCAGCCTCGCGCGGCGCCGCTGCCAAGCACGAGACCGACGCGCGGGCCGCGTCGCTTCGCAGCCGGGAGGCTGACTTCAAGTTCGGGCATCCCCATAAGTTCTGCGCCAGGTGGACTATTGTTGCTATCTCCGTGCATAACCCGTGCCGTCGCGGTGTCGACCCGGTGTTAGTATGCGCGCTGTGCGCAAGATCCATTTATATGACACAACGCTGCGCGACGGCACCCAGGCCGAGGACGTGGCGTTCACGCTCGAGGACAAGCTCCGCGTCGCGGAGCAGCTCGATGACTGCGGCATCAGCTACGTCGAGGGCGGTTGGCCCGGATCCAATCCCCGCGACGAGGAGTTTTTCGCCAAGGTTCGCAAGCTCAAATTGAAGCACGCGCGAGTCGCCGCGTTCGGCTCGACTCGCCGCGCGAATGCGGCCGCAGCGGACGACTTGAACATAAGGCAGCTGCTCAAGGCCGAGACGCCGGTCGTGACGATCGTCGGTAAGACTTGGGACCTGCACGTTCGCGACGATCTGCGGATCAGCCGCGAGGCCAACCTCGACGTCATCGGCGACTCCGTCGCTTATCTCAAGCAGCGCGTCGACGAGGTGATTTTCGACGCGGAGCATTTCTTCGACGGCTTCAGGGCCGACTCCGAGTACACGCTCGCGTGCTTGAAGGCCGCGGCCGACGCCGGGGCGGACGTGCTCGTGCTTTGTGATACGCGCGGCGGCAGCACGCCGCAGCAGGTGCGCGATGCGATGCGCGCGGCAGCCGCCGTCGGCGCGAAAGCGCTCGGCATCCATTGCCACAACGACTGCGAGCTTGCCGTTGCGAACTCGCTCGCGGCCGTCGAGGCCGGGGCGACTCAGGTGCAGGGCACGATCAACGGGTTCGGCGAGCGCTGCGGCAACGCAAACCTGTGCTCTGTGATCCCCAATCTACAACTCAAGCTTGGGCTTCCGTGCGTGAGCAACGAGCAGCTGAAGAAGCTCGCGAGTCTGTCGCGTATCGTTTACGAGCTCGCGAACATCGAGCCGTACAAGCGGCAGCCTTATGTCGGCGCGAGCGCGTTCGCGCACAAGGGCGGCTTGCACGTCGCGGCCGTTCAGAAGAACAGCGAGACTTACGAGCACATTGATCCGCAGCTCGTCGGCAACCGCCAGCGCGTGCTCGTGTCGGATCTGTCGGGCCGCAGCAGCGTCGTTTACAAAGCGAAGCAATTTGGCCTCGACGTGGACAGCGCAAGTCCCGCCGTGAAGGCCGTTCTGGAGAAGGTGAAGCAGCTCGAAAATGCCGGCTTTCAGTACGAGGGCGCCGAGGCATCGTTCGAGCTGCTGATGCAAGAGGCGCTGAACGGCAAAGTGAGCCATTTCAAGCTGCTCGCGTTTCGCGTCAGCGACGAGAAGAGCAAGCCCAACGAGCCGCCGCTTTCCGAGGCGACCGTGATGATCGAGGGGCCCGACGGCAGCGTCGAGCACACGGTGGCGCAAGGCAACGGCCCCCTGAATGCTCTGGACCGCGCGGCGCGCAAGGCCCTCAAGAGGTTTTATCCGCAGCTCGAAGGGGTCGAGCTCTTGGACTACAAGGTGCGCGTGCTCGGCAGCGGCGCGGGCACCGAAGCCACCGTTCGTGTGTTGATCGAATCTGGCGATGGGTCCGCGAAATGGGGGACTGTCGGAGTGTCGCCGAACGTCATCGACGCGAGCTGGCAGGCCCTTGTCGACAGCTTCGAGTACAAGCTCTACAAGGACGAGAAAGAGAAAGAGAAGGTCAGGGGCAGCGCGGCGGCCCCGGAATCGCGTAAGACGAGCACCTGAGACGATTCCCGTCAAGCCGCGGTTCTTGATCCGCGCGATCTGCCACGGCGAAATACGGCTATTCGAAGTCGATGTCGACCGAGTCTTGGAAGGGCTCGAAGCCGAGCTGTCGGCACAGCGCATGCGCCGCCGCGTTCTTTGGGTCGGCGCAGACGAATAAGTTGCGGGTGCCGCGGTCGAGCCATTGGCGGGACAACGTGGCCACGGCGGCTGTCGCATAGCCGCGTTTGCGCAGCCCAGCCGGCGTGTAAACGATGCCGATTGCCGCCGCGCCCGGCGCTTCGCGAAAGACTCCCACCATGCAGCGCGGTCGGCCGTCGTCCCAGAAGTGCAAGCGCCGTTCGCGAATGAGGCTCGCGCAGAAACGTCCGTCGAGCGGTGCGATACCGCTGTCGCGAGCGTGAGCCGCTCCCCAATCCTGCGCGAGCACGGCGTCGGCGTCGGTTGCAGGCCGCAACCGGCCGGCCGGCGTGCGAGCCGGGCGCCTCCAGCGCTCGCAATGCAAACAGCCGTTGGCTCGCTTGGACCTTCCACGAGCCGCCATGACCTTTGGTCCAGGCGCCGGCGAACTGGCTCGCGGCGGGCTCGGTGCCGGCGACGCCGGACAAGGTCGGATAGAGGGCCGCGACGTCGGCGACGAGGACGGGGATCGCCGCGGCCGGCAGCGCCGAGACGCCGAGCCGATAGGGCGGCGTTCGAAACGCGCAACCGACGATCTGCGACTCGTCCTCGATCGTCGCCCAGTAGATAGGCCTCTCGTAGTGCGAATCGTTCGCGCGCGCGTTCCGCGCGCTCGCAAGCGCAACGGCGTGCTCGATCTCCGAGCCCGCGAGCCACGATTCGGCGCGAGTCAAGAAGTCACGGGCATCGGCGTGGCGGCACACGCGCAGCATCGCACCTCTCCTTCGCTGCGCATGTTAACCCGATAGGCGGGCGGCCCCTATTTCTTACGCGGCGGCTCGAGATGCTCGTCCGGACTTCGCGTATTCGCCGCTGCGGATCTGCCGCACGGCCTCGACCAAGCTGCGGGCGGCGTTGCGAGCCTCTTCCTGCACGGCTTCATCGCGGTCGAGCTCGTCATGGCTCGTCGCGTACGGCTGGTAATAGCCGATGTAGCGCTCGAGCGCCGCGGACGGACCCGCTTGGATCAGCTCCATCGATGTGAGCCAGTCGCACAGTGCGCGGCGCGTCTCCTCCGCGCCCGCAGCATCGCCATGGACAACGACGGCGAACGCGCGGCCCGCGAGGTGCTTCGGGAAGTCCCAACCGTCGAGCTCGATCTGCTTCGCAAGGACGGCATCCTTGCCGTGCGTGCTCGTCGGGTCGGGATTGCCGCCGTCGGCGCAGACGAGCCGATCGATCATGAGCTTCAGCACCGAGGGCACGTGGTACCAATTCACGGGCGTGATGATCATCACGCCGTGCGCCGCGACCCAGCGCGGATAGATCTCGTTCATCCAATCTTGACTCTGGCCGAGCGCGTGATTTGGATAGCAGGAGCACGGCCAGTGGCACAGCGGTTGCGCTGTCGATACGCACGCCTTGCACGGATAGATCACGCGTCCGTACTGCGACACGAGCACCGAAAGATCGAGGAAGTCGACGTTGAAGCTCGTGTTTTCCTCGATCGTGGCCTTGCAGAGCTTCGCGAGGCGGTAGGTCTTCGACATTTCGCCCGGGCAACTCTGGTCGGTGCGCGCGGATGCGTTGATCAGTAGGACGCGCGACGGCGAGGACGGATCTTGCTGGCGGCGCTCGGCTTCCTCGATCGCGGCGTGCGCCGCCGACCATTCGACCGAGAGCTCGTAGCTCGGATCCGCGAAGCCAGGGCCGGCTTTTCGCGTCCGCGGGCTCTTGTGGTATTCGCTGTAGCTTCGCCACGCCGTTTCGACTACCGCTGCAATCTGTTTATCTGCCGCGTCAAACAACGGATCGTAGAAGTGCCTGCGGAAGCGCCGTTCGAACTCCTCGCGTGTGAGTTGCGCGCTTTCCATCCCTGTGACGACGCGGGGCTTTGCTGCTCTGTCGGGCATGGCTGATCTCCTCCGAGCCGAGTTTCCGCAATTTGAGGTCCGAGCGGTGCAAGAGTCGCGCCGCGCCACTGCCGAGAAGCCAGCACAGAGACCGGCGTAGAACTTGCATGCTCGAATCGACTGGCGCGACGGAGACAACGCGATGAGACGGCACGGGCAGACAACGGTCATGGCGGGTGTGGTGCTTTTGGCTTTGACGACGGTTGCGCACGCGCAGCCCGTGGCGGTCGGCGGCGGCGAGCGGCCGTCGCTCGCGCCGCTGCTTGCGGAGGTGACACCCGCAGTCGTCAATATTTCCGTGATGTCGCAGCGGCCAGCGCCGCAGAATCCCCTACTCAACGATCCGTTTTTCCGGCGCTTCTTCGAGTTGCCGGAAGGCGAGCAACCCGAGTCCGTGCCCAGTCAGAGCGTGGGCTCGGGCGTGATCGTGGACGCGGAGAAAGGCTACGTGCTCACGAACCATCATGTGATTGCGGACGCGGAGGAGATCATCGTCACGTTGACCGACCGGCGCCGCCTGACCGCGACGCTGATCGGCAGCGATCCCGGCACCGACGTCGCGCTGCTCGACGTCGACGCGACGAATCTGCACGACGTGCCGCTCGGCAACTCCAAGGAGCTTCAAGTCGGCGACTTTGTTGTTGCGATCGGCAACCCGTTCGGGCTAGGGCAAACGGTGACCTCCGGTATCGTCAGCGCGCTAGGACGCAGCGGCATCAACGTGGAGGGCTACGAAGATTTCATCCAGACCGATGCCTCGATCAACCCCGGCAACTCCGGCGGCGCGCTGATCGATCTCGACGGCGAGCTCATCGGCATCAACACGGCCATTCTCACTCCGGGTGGCGGTAACGTCGGCATCGGTTTCGCGGTGCCCGCCGACATGGCGAAGCAGGTGATCAGTCAAGTGCTCGAGTACGGCGAGGTGCGCCGCGGCCGGCTCGGTGTCTACATTCAGAGCTTGACGCCGGATCTAGCCGAGGCGCTCGAGCTCGACGTCGCGGAAGGCGCCGTCGTCACGCAGCTGGAGCCGGGCTCGGCGGCCGAGCGCGCGGGGCTCGAGGCGGGCGACGTGATCACTGCGTTCAACGGGGAGCCCATCACGGGCGCCGCTGATCTACGCAACAAGACCGGGCTCGCCCCGGTCGGCACGAGCGCGGCCCTGACCGTGCTTTCGGACGGGCGGCAGCGCGAGGTGAAAGTTGCGATCGAAGAGTCGAGCACCGCAACCGCGGGCAGCCCGGTGACCATCGAGCGGCTGCAAGGCGTGGAATTCCGCGATTTGGACCCGCAGCATCCGCTATACGGGCGCGTCGAAGGTGTGCTGACGGCCGCCGTTCCGGCGGGCAGCCCGGCGGAACGCAGCGGCTTGCGCGCGGGCGACGTGGTCGTGGCGGTGAACCGCACGCCCGTGAGGTCGGTACAAGAGCTAACAGCGGCGCTACGCGCGGCGCCGTCGGCCATCGCGTTGAACGTGGTGCGCGGCGACTCGCAACTCTTCATCGTCGTGCGCTGAGGTCGACTTGAAGCCGCATGCCCGGGGTCAGGTAGACCATCGCCTGCTTGCGCCACGCGTTCCGTGCTTTAGACTGCTGTTGCCCACACTAATGATAAGGAGACGGTGATGGCGGACAGTACCGCACGCGGACGTTTCGTTTGGCACGAGCTCATGACACCAAACGGCGCCGGCGCGCACGAGTTCTACAAGAAAGCAGTCGGTTGGAACACGCAAGCGTGGGAGCACGACAAATCGTACGTGATGTTCGTGGGTCCCAACGGACCCTTGGGCGCCTCGATCGAGTCGCGCGACGGTGCGCCGCAGTGGATTCCGTACGTCGGCACGAACGAAGTCGACGCCACCGTTCAAGAGGCGACTCGTCGCGGGGGCGGCGTGACGAAGCCGACGACGTCGATCGCCGATGGCGGCACGTATGCCGTGCTGACTGATCCGCATGGCGCCACTTTCGGCGTTCATCGAGGACCGGCTTCGCAACAGTCGCCTCCGGTCGCGCCGCCGAAGCACGGCGAGTTCTCCTGGCACGAGCTCGCGACGACAGCGCAGCCGGGGGCCGCGTTCGAGTTCTACTCGGCTCTGTTCGGTTGGGAGAAGCTCAGCGAGTTCGACATGGGTCCGATGGGGATCTATCTGATATTCGGCCGCGACGGCACGCAGCTCGGCGGCATGTTCAACAAGGGCGACATGGGCAAACCGGGCGCGGCGTACTGGGTGTCGTATGTCCGCGTTAAGAACGTTCGCGACACCGTCGATCGAGTGAAATCCGCGCGCGGCGCGCTGTTGAATGGTCCGATGGACGTTCCCGGTGGCGACCAGATCGCGCAGTTCACCGATCCGCATGGTGCTTTCTTTGCTGGGCACACGCTGGCGGTCGACGTGAAAGCGGCCGCCGCCGCAGCTCCGGCAAAAGCGGCAGGCGCAGCGGCTCCGCCGAAAGCGGCAGCTGCAGCGGCTCCGCCGAAAGCGGCAGCTGCAGCGGCTCCGCCGAAAGCGGCAGCCGCAGCGGCTCCGCCGAAAGCGGCAGCTGCAGCGGCTCCGCCGAAAGCGGCAGGCGCAGCAGCTCCGCCGAAAGCGGCAGCCTCAGCAGCTCCGCCGAAACGGCGGCCGCAGGGGCTCCGCCGAAAGCGGCGGCGGCTCCGCCAAAAGCGGCAGCCAAGAAAGCCAAGAAGGCGCCATCCAAGAAAAAGAAGGCGAAGAAAAAAGTCGCAAAGAAGAAGGCAGCGAAAAAGAAGAAGGCCAAGAAAAAAGCTGCCAAGAGCAAACGCTCCGGCGCCAAGAAATCCAAATCGGCAAAGACAGGCAAGGGCAAGGGCAAAGGCAAGGCAAGGGCAAGGGCAAGGGCAAGGGCAAGGGCAAAGGCAAACGCAAAGGCAAACACCGGTAGTCTTGGACGACCACCGGCAACAAGCCTATGCGCGATCCGGCGCGCCGGCTCAATAGCGGACGTCCGGGAGGGAAGGGGAATGAAGAAGCTTGCGGTTCTCGCGCTCGCGCTGACATTCGCAATGGCCGCGCGCGCGCAAGATCTCGTGATCACGAACGCGCGAATCCTCGACGGTACCGGCCTGTCGATCGACCGCGGCTCGATCGTCGTTGAGGACGGTCGGATCGTCTCGGTCGCGGCCGGCACCGCGACCGCCCGCGGCGCGCTGATCGTCGACGCAGCAGGAAAGACCGTGCTGCCGGGTTTCATCGACGCGCACCGCCACATCATGCGCGGTGACGATGAAACCTGGTTCCGCGAAGAATCGGTTCCGCGCATGCGGGAGTTTCTCGAGGCCGGGTTCACGACGCTGATGTCGGGCGGCGGCCCGACGCCGGGCATCATGGAGCTCAAGCGCCGGGTCGATTCGGGCAACCTCGAAAGTCCGCGCGTCATCACGTCGGGTCGTGCGGATCCGCAGGACTACGGCACGCCGGAAAAAGCGCGAGCGCGAATCCGTGAGCTCAAAGAGATGGGCGTCGAGATCGTCAAGTCGTCGGTGACGCCCGAGCAAAAGGACCAGCTCGCCGTCATCGTGCAAGAAGCCCGCAAGGTCGGTCTCGACGTGATGGTGCACGCTGTGACGGTGCCAGCGATGATCGCCGCCGTCGAGGCGGGCGCAGCGAAGCTCGTGCACACGCCGCACGACAGCTTCATGACGAACGAGCAGGCGCGGATGGTCGCGGCCGCCGGCATCGAAAACCTGTCGACCGTCGGCTTTGCCGTGCCCGTGTTCGGCGTATTCAACGACGACAACGTGCCGACGTTTCGCGACGGCAGTCCGTGGCCGTCGGGCATTTTGGGCACGGGCTCCAACGCCGCGGGCGAAAAGCCAGTGAATGCGCGCACGCTATGGGACAACGGCGTGGTCTACGGTTTCGGCACCGACACGAATTACCTGCCGCGCGAGGGGCTGAAGCACGAGCTCAAGACTCTGAACTTGATGTTCTCGCCGATCGATATTCTGAAGCTCATGGGACCGAACACGGCCGCATTCATCGAGATGAGCGACGACTTAGGCACGCTCGCGCCGGGCAAGATCGCCGACATCGTCATTGTCGACGGCGATCCGCTCGATTTGATCTTCAACCTGTTGAACGTCGAAGTCGTGATCAAGGGCGGCGAAATCGTCGTCGATCACCGCACCTAAGGAGAACCCCATGCGCAGCCTTGCTGTATTCGCCATCGTCATGCTCGCGGGCGCGTCGCCCGCCGGCGCGCAGACCTCGGATCGCGCGGCCGATGAAGCGGCCGTGAGAAAAGTGATCAAGGCGTTCATCGACACGCGCGAAGCCAACGACGCGGCCGCGTTGACGGCGCTGCTCACCACGGACGTCGATCAGCGTCAGACCTCGGGAAGCATGCGCAGCGGCCGCGATGCCGTCGTGTCTGGCTCGCTCGCGACGCAGCAGAGCACGGGAGGCAAGCGAACGATCACCGTCGACTCCCTGCGTTTCATAGGCGCCGATGTCGCGATCGCAGACGGGCGTTACGACAGCGTCGGCCGCACCGACGGCACGGACCAGCGGATGCTCACGTCGATGGTGCTGCGCCGCGAGGGTGGTGCGTGGAAGATCGCGGCCATCCGCAACATGCTGCCGAGCGCGCCGGCCCCTTGACGCCGAGTCGGCGCTAGTCTGCGGGCCGGCAGACCATCCAGGGGGACGACAGACGATGAGCACGAAACGAGGGTCATTATCCGCGGCGTTCGTAGGCTTGCTGTTTGCGGCGGCCGTCCCAGCGCACGCACATCATTCGTTCGCGGCCGTATTCGACTCGACGAAGCCCGTGGCCGTCACCGGAACGATCACGCGAGTCGAGTGGCTCAATCCTCATATTTGGTTTTACGTCGACGTGAAGGAACCCAACGGCGACGTCACGGAGTGGGGGTTCTCCGGTGCACCGCCCGGAGTTCTGATGCGTCGCGGGATCACGAAAGACGTGCTCAAGATCGGTGCCATGGTCAACGTCGAAGGCTTCCGCGCACGGGACGGCTCGAACAACGCCTCGGGCGGAAGCGTGAAATTCCCGGATGGTCGCAACGTGTTCACGGCGTCGAACGAGGACGCGGTGGCGGCACCCGACAACCGTTAGCGTGAGGTGTTGAAAATGATCAATCACCTGTTCCGTACTCTGCAGTGTGGCTGCTTCTTAACACTCGCGCTGTCTTCGGCCGCCTTCGCTCAAGCGCAGCAGGCTCAGAGCGGGGAGTTGCCGCGCACCTCGGACGGCAAACCCGATTTCTCGGGATTCTGGTCGCAGCCGCGCCACGTGGAGCCGCGCGCCGGCGGCGGCGCGACGACGTTCACGAAAGAGAAAATGCCGCCGTTCGTGCCGGGTGGCGAAGCGCTGTTCTACAAGCCGCATACCGGTGATCCCTTTCTCGACGAGCCGCGGGCCTTTTGTCTGCCCTCCGGTTTCCCGTCCGCGTATTTCGGTCCGTATCCCGTGCAAATCGTCCAAAACGGCGACTGGCTCGTCATGGTCACGGAGTTCGAGCGCGCCACCCGGCTCATTCCGCTCGACGGGCGACCGCACCGCGAGAGCATCGAGCCAACCTATTACGGCGATCCCGTCGGGCATTGGGAAGGCGATACGCTCGTAATCGACACGCGCAACTTCAAGCGTTGGACGCTCGACGACTACTACTACGTGAATCCCGACGAGTATCGGATGCACAGCGACGCGTTTCGCACGATCGAAAGGCTACGGCGCGTCGACGCGAACACGTTGTCGTACGAGTTCACGGTAGAGGATCCGAAGATATTCACGCAGTCATGGACCGAGCAGCTGCAAATGACGCTGCATCCGGAGTGGGAAGAGGTCGGGCTCTACGAGTTCCACTGCCAGGAGAACAACCGCTGCCCCGGTGGGGAGTGCGCCGCTGACGAGTAGCGCCCGGTCGAAGGTCTACGGATTGAACACGCGAGACAAGTCGACGCTTGTCTCCGGCAACGACGCGATCGGCATCGCGCCGAGCGCGGATCGAGAAGCTTTGGTCGCGTACTCCTGACCCGCGGGCGAGCGATTGAAATGCACGCAGCGGTTCGGGAGATCCACGATCCAGACCTCGGGCACTTCATGACGTGCGTATAGCGGCAGCTTGATTTCACGATCGTAACGAAGCGTCGAATCGCTCACTTCGATGATCAACAGAGTGTCGGAACCCGTCGGCTGTTCGTGTCGATAGAAGTCCGGGCGGGGTTTCAAGAGCGCAACGTCGGGTTCGGGCTGCGATATCTCACTCAAACGCACGGCGCCCTGAACGCGCACGATCGCGCGCTCGCCGACCGCTTGGATGAGCAAGCGGTTGAGCAAATCGACTACGCTGCCGTGCTCGCTCCCGATCGGCGCCATGTCGATGATCTCTCCTTCGATCAGCTCGACTCGGGCATCGGGTGCGAGCAGCCCTACCTCTGCCATGCGGTAATACTCATTGACCGTCAAGCGATGTCGCCTTGGCCAGGGTTCCATGAGCGTGCTCATCAGTCTCCGTCGACAACGGTCAGTGTACAGCGCCAAAGAGCACGCCGAAGTAGCTTCGCGCTACGCGAGCGAGTGATCACGATCCGAATCTCCTCGGTTTTTCGACTATCACCCCGAATTCCGCGCCAAAGGGACAAGGCGGAACAGCGGGGTACCGGCGGCTTGTTCAGGCGCCGTCGATCTTGACGAGCTTCGTGCGACCGGACGCGCCGGTCTTGATCGACACGGCCGACTTAGGGCGCCCGAACTGCTTCGCAACGAGCGCGATCAACTCGTGGTTCGCTTTGCCATCGACGGGCGGCGACTTAAGGCGTGCGAGCCATACGCCGCCGGCCGCACGTTCGAGCGTGCTCACGCGCGAGCCCGGCTTAACGCGCACTTCAATGATGACCATTATGCGCCTCGACCCGCTGCGGCCTTAACGCGGCCGCCTAAAACGTCTAGCGGAAATTCTCCACGAGCCACAGTTCCGATTGCCCGGGCTGCTCCGTGGAAAAGAAAACGGTCTCCTCGTCCGGCGACCACGTTGCTTCACCGTCGAAGTACGCGTGATCGGTGATTCGGATCGGCGCCGTATCGCGGCCGATCTGCTTGACGTACACATCCGTGTTGTTGCGCTCGGGGCCGTTCCACTGAAAGGCCACCATTCTTCCGTCCGGCGAGATGCGCGGCCGCATTTTGAGCCCGCCGTCGAAGGTCAGCGGGATGATGGTCGGGGCGGGAGGGCTCGCCTGCGGCACGGACGCCGATGCGCCGGCGGAAGCCGCGGGCCCGGAATATCGATAAATGGTGAAAGGCACCAGCGCCAATCCCAATATGCCCGTCAATAGATAGGCGGCCTTCCTACGTGCGGAGTAGCCTCGCGAGCTCGAGAGCTGACGCCGATCGAGCTCGTCAGTCTCTACGGCGACTTCGCTAGCCGAAGGATCTCGCCGCTGGGGACAGCTGCCGTCGCATCAGCGGCACTCGGATCGTCGCTCTCCGTGAGCGTGGCCACGGCCACGACGAGACGATACCCGCGCTTGGGAATCGTTTCGATGAAACGGGTGCCGTGAGCATCGTCGCCGAGCGCTTTGCGCAGCTGGTTGATCCTTTTGTAGACGATGCCGTCGTCGAACACGCGGCCTTGCCAGACTTCCCGCAGCAGCTCGTCCGCAGGCACGACGCGGCCGCCCGCATTGGCGAGATACACGAGCAGATCCATCGCGCGCGGCTCGAGCTTCGTCGAAGCGCCGTCGCGCTCGAGCCGATTCAACGTTGGCGTGACGGTCCAGTCCCCAATCTTGATGCGGGTCAATCGCTCACCACTGCGGACGATGCGCGTCCGAGTTCGCCCCAACGAGGTCCCTCTTAGAAGCGGTACGTCGCCTCGATTCCGTACTGCCGCGGCTTGCCGTAATAGACGATACCGTTAGGATTGGATTCCTCAGAGATCCATATTTCGTCCGTAGCGTTGTCGACCCAAGCGGCGAGCTCCCAGCCGCCATCGCTCGTGATTCCAAACCGGAAGTCGACGAGCTCGAGCGGATCGCGCGCGACGAAGTTCTCGGGCTCCCAGAACACTTCGCCGAGCCGTCGATAATCGAGCCGCGTGAACCATTCGCGATTGCCGCCGAGCTGACCGTGATAGCTCAGGCCGACGTTGACTGTCGATTCCGGATTCTGCGGCATCTTCTTGCCGATGATGCTGATGCCGCCGGCGCCGATCCAGTCGCTTTCGGTGACCTCCGAGTCGAGCACGCCCAGCCCTACGTCGAGCTGGAGACGCTCCGTCGCGAGCCACGAGAGACTCGCTTCCACGCCTTGAATCTCCGCCGCTTTGATGTTGCGCGTGGTTTGCGCCGTAAACGGCGCGACGAACACGAACGTGAAGCCGTTGTCCACCTCCGTGTAGAACAACGCGGAATCGAATCGCAGCTCGCCGTCGAGCAGGGTCGATTTGAAACCGAATTCCAGGCCTTTCGTGTCTTCCTGCTCGTAGGAGTCTCGCACGCCTTGAGGTAGTCCCGGCACGCCGGCCGCGACCAGCGTGGCGACGCCGGTCGCGACACCGCTCAGATTGAAACCGCCGCTGCGGAACCCTTCCGCGTACGTGCCGTAAACGGTCAAATTGTCACCGGGCCGCCAGCTCAGCGTGAGCTTCGGTTGCACTGAATCGAATTCCGCCTCGCGCACGTCGCCTTGGCGGCCGCTCGGAAACGCGAACACGGGCAGGTACTGGTTCTGGGCCATGATCGTCAGCTCGCGCTCGTCGCGGTCGTAACGCAAGGCGGCCGAAAACTCGACGTTGTCGCTGAGATCGTAGTTGAGCTGCCCGAATAGCGCGTAGGCCGTGTTGTTATTCCTGTCGAAGTTGTAAGCCAACGCGTTGAGGTTGGTGTTCGGGTTGAGCGCCGACGCACCCGGAAAGCCGAGTATCGGTATCAACGGCGCCAGGAACCGCTGCGTCCAGTTCACGGTAGGATTGATGCCGCCGATATTCGGATCCGTGCGTTGCTCCACGAAGCCGGTGCCGAAATCGTTGTTGATGGCGATCATCACGTCGAGGTCGGTCTGCACGTAATAACCGCCGGCGATCCAACGCAAGCGTCGATCCTCGGGGGACGTGATGCGCAGCTCCTGACTGATCGCGTCGTGAAAGCGGTTCTGGCCGAAGGTCAAGTTCTGGCCCGTGCCGAAATCGTCCAGCGCCGCAGCCGTCGCCGGCACGACGACGCCGGCCGGATGCGAGCCCGCGCCCGCAGTGCCCGCCACTTCGACGAACGGGTAGTAGGCGAACTGCTCTCCCACCGTTACGTGGTCGAGCTCGTCGTAAGACGTGATCGAGGTAAGCGTGCCGACGTCCGTTTCCCAGTCGAACTTCGCCGACAAGGTCACGGCTTCGCGGTCGTCCATGCCCGGCTCGTTGCCTTGGTGCCTGATGCTCGTGTTGTTCGGGTCGCCGATGAGCGCCGTTATCGACGCGGGCAGGCCGGGCACGGCGGCGCGGAGCCGTTGCCGGGATACTGCGCATTGCCCACCAGGCCTGTCAGGAAATTCGGAGCATTGGAGACGAACTGCGATCCGGTCGACTCGGTGTCGGCATAGGTGAGGCGCAGATCCAAGTGGTGTTGCTGCCGACGTCCCATAGCAGCTTCCCGGCCACCGTGAGGTTCTCATACGGATCGGCCTTCACGTCCGTCGCGACGTTGTCGTGCCAACCGTCGGCGTCCCGGTAGCCAACGACGATCCGGCCGCGCAGCTTGTCTTCGACGAGCGGGCCGCTCGCGACGCCCGAGACGTTGATGTGCTCGCCATTCCCGTAGCCGCCCCTGATGTAACCCTCCGCCTCGTCCGTGGGCTGCTTGGTAGTAATATTGATTGCGCCGCCCGACGCGTTGCGGCCATATAGGGCGCCCTGCGGCCCTTTGAGCACTTCGATCTGCTGGACGTCGTAGAGCTCTTGCGAGAATCGCGAGGCTCGTCGTCGACAGCACGCCGTCGACCACTACGGCGACGGTGGGGTCGACGTTGCGGATCTGCGCCAAGCCGCGGATGTTCACGAACGCGAACGCGTTGTTCTGCGTCTCCATCAGCGTCATGTTCGAGGTGAGGTTCACGTAGTCGCGCATGCTCAGAATGCGAGCTTCCTCGATCGTGTCGGCCCCGAAAGCCGTGACCGTCGCCGGCGCATCTTGCAGGCTCTCGGCGCGCTTCAAGGCCGTGACGATGATCTCTTCGAGCACGGCTTGAGCGAGTACCGAGCTCGTTGCAAGGAGGGAAAAAATGCCGCCGGCTGCAACGGCAACTTTCGACGCTGCACCGAGGTTTGTCATTCTTGTCCCTCCAGTCACGTTGAATCGCACGGCGATAGTACCGAACATGATAGTGCGCGGGCGACAGGAGCGTCCACGTCGATCGAGTCGATGGTGCGACGAGACGACCAGCGCTGCCTAGTCGAACGTGAACCGTACGCCGACACCGACCTCGCGCGGTCTGCCGATCGTGCCGAAGTCGAAGCCGACGAACAGCCCCACGTCGTAGCCGCCGTTTACGTACCACTCGTCGGTCAAATTCGTGCCGAACAGCGACACTTCCCAAGGCCGCGCCGCCGGTCGATAGACGATTTGCGCGTTCAAGATTCCGTAGGCCGGCTCGGGCTTGCTGCTCCCGTCGGCGTTCTTGGTTTGAAGCTCGGCGGCCGAGACGCTCCCCGCGCCAATCAGGGCGAAAATCACCGCAGAACTCGTTTTGGCTCCGGCAGCCGCGGCTCGTATTTCTTGTAAGTCACCGCGATGGATCGGATCGCAGGCCATTGTATTGCCGAAGTTTCGGCGTTGAAAGCAGCAATAGGGATTTCGGCTTGGTTGCCCTGCGGCAATCCTTCTCGGTGGATCGGTCGTTCTCGAGCGTAATCTTCTCTAAGCGCATAGCCGCCGAGTCAGATCTTTGGCTCGTCGAGAACTTCCGCTTAGGACGACGCTGTCACTTCCACCAGCGTCTGCCTTCGCCGACAGTTTGAACGACGCGTCCGATGCTCGTACTCTCCGACCGAGTCAGAAAAAAGGGCACCCGTCGTAAGATGGGGAGCAAAGCCACCGGTCCACAGGGAACGAAGACAGCGGGGCTGCCAGTGCGGGAAAATTCGCTCTAGTAGGACATTCGATCGCCGCTCGCTGAGCGGCTATCGCAATGCGTTTTTACCGCTCTGTTCGTTAGTCCAGACTAGTCGGTGCTCGGCGTTGAGCACGGGCCTGCGCCGTCCTTTCCCCGGGATTTTTTCAACGACAGGGAGGACGAAATGACAATCATGAACCGTCGAACTGCGGCGCTCACCGCTTGCGCATTCGCAGCGCTCATGAGTTTGCCGCTGAAAAGTCGCGCGCAGCTCGCCGACTGCCAGCTCATCGACGAGGCTTTCCACATCAACGCGCCGGAGGCTGCATCGCGAAGCCGCTGCGCGAGCAGCTCGGCCAGGGGCAAGGAGATGTCAACACGCAGTATTCCTCGATATACCTCATCAAGCGAGATCCGGCACGGGCGATTAGGCGCGGGCGGCAGCTCTTCCAACGCAAGTTCAGTCTCGACGAGGGTCTTGGGCCGCGCCTGAACGCGTTTTCGCGCGGGGACATCACGAAGCATCGCGCGCTCGGCGCCGGCCTTTCCGATAGCTGCGCGTCCTGCCACGGTCGGCCGCGCGGTTCCGCCGGTGCCGGCGGCGACGTCGCCACGTTCCCCGACAGCCGCGACGCGCCGCATCTGTTCGGCTTGGGTTTGATCGAAATGCTCTCGGACGAGATCACGGCCGATCTGCGCGCGATTCGCGAGAAAGCCTTGCGCGATACGCGCGAGGCCGATGCAGCGAGCGGCGCAGCTAGCCCGGATGGCGAGCCCGGTCCGGTTACAGCGCGCCTGTCGAGCAAAGGCATCGACTTCGGCCGCATCACGGCGTTTCCCGACGGCCGCGTCGATACTTCGGCGGTCCGCGGCGTGGACACCGATTTGCGGGTGAGGCCGTTCCTGCATCAAGGCATAACGGCTTCGATTCGCGAGTTCATCGTCGGCGCGTTGAACGCCGAGATGGGACTGCAGGCTTGGGATCCGATCATTTGCGCGGCGACCGATCCGGTGAAGCCGCAAGCGATGACGAGCCCCTCGGGATTCAAGTTCGATCCCGCGCTCGACAAGTTCGAGCGCCCGCCAAGCTGCTCGAATGCGGAAGACCCGGACGGCGACGGCCACGCCGGCGAGATCGACCCGGCTCTCGTCGACTATCTCGAGTTCTACCTGCTGAACTACTTCAAGCCCGGACAGTACCGCACGACGCCGCGAGCCGCGGAAGGTCTGCAGTTCATGGAGCAGATCGGCTGCACCACTTGCCACGTGCGCAATCTCGAGGTGAGTCACGATCGGCGCGTCGCAGATGCGGAAACCACCTACGATGCCGAGCGCGGAATCTTCAACGAGCTCTTCACGGAGGTCTATCCGCTGTTCGGGCCGCTCAAGGACGGCGATCCCTATCCGCAGCTATTGCCGATCGGCGGTAAGTTCCTCGTCGAGAACGTGTTCACCGATTTGAAGCGCCACGATTTGGGGCCGAACTTCCACGAGCGCGACTTCGACGGCTCGCGGATAACGAGCCACGTGACCGAGCCGCTCTGGGGCGTCGCAACGACCGCGCCGTACGGCCACGACGGCCGCAGCGTGAACTTGGATGCCGTGATTCGCCGTCACGGCGGCGAGGCCGAGGATGTCACGCGGGCGTACGTCGCGTTGAGCGCGGAGAACCAAAGCAAGATCATCGACTTTCTCGCAGACGCTGGTTCTGTTCCCTCCCGACGACACCGCGTCGAGCCTGAATCCCGGCGTGCCCGGCAGCGACGATCCGCAGAATCCGGCGAACCACGGCAACATCAACCTCGGGCTGCTGTTCCAGCTCGACTACGAGCGCGAGTAGGTAGCCGAGCCTCGTGGTGCCGAGCGTTGATTACGGAGCGCGTCGGGTTGTTGACGCCCCGCGCGCTCCGACGCCGCAACTCTACCAGCGCGCGTCGATCGGCTTCTCCGGATCCGCCGTGATGTTCAGCACCGCGCAATGGTGATACGAGAAGCCGCCCTCGCGCACACCCGGATGATTCGCCATGAACTGGATGATCTGCATCACGCAGCCTTCGCAGTTGATGTTCGGCACCTCGAGATACATTCCGTAGGGTGCGGTGGGCCGTTCCGTGTGCGGCCATAGGCCGTCGAGCAGAATCGGCGGCTGCGGATTCGTCTCGATCTTCGCCGATCGCGAGCGCGGACCGCGCTCCGTCTCCTGCATCGTGACCTCGGGATCGGCGGGCAACGCGTCGCGCGAGCGCGCAAGTGCGATCCGAAAATGACCGGGATGGAAGATCGTCTCGTCGATCGAGATCGTGAGCCTGCCTCCGCCTTTGACGGGCGTCACCGCTCCCGTCGGCGTGCCGGCGTCGGCGTTCGTGCCGCCGCACGGCGCGATCTTTTGCGGATCACCGCGCAAATCTTCGACAATCCACCCGGCCGGCGAGAGCATCTTGAAATGCGCATACACCATGGGTGCTGCGACGACGGCAGGAATGGCAACCAGAAGTCCCCGAACCAGTTTCTTATTCATTATTGATCCCCCAAAATCGCGCTTGCGGAGAACGACGGCAGGGAAGGCGTGCTGATCATACCGCGCACGCGATGACGGTGGCAATGCGCTGCGAGCTGCGCGCGCTTGCTAGTTCGCTCGGGCTCGATGCGCAAGATCGATCCGTTCGGGCGTGAGCCGCGCGCTGCCCGGTCCGAATTGCAGGTCGCGCTCCACCGCGACGTAGATGTTGCCGTCGGGACCTTGGCGCACGTCGCGCACGCGCGCGTCGAGCGGCACGAGCATCGGCTCGCGGCGCTCGGCTTGCGGCAGCGGCTGATCGAACGCGACGCGCTGCAATTGCTGGCCGCTCAACCCGCCGATGAAGAAGTGACCGCGCCACTGCGGGAACTTGTCGCCGCTGTAGATCATGACGCTCGACGGACTGATCGCCGGCATCCAAAACATCACCGGCATCTCGATACCGGCCTGCCACCAGGATTGCTCGGACACGCGGTGGCCGTTGTAGATCTTGCCGAGCGAGACGATCGGCCAACCGTAATTCTTGCCGGGTTGAAGTAAGTTCAGCTCGTCGCCGCCCATCGGGCCGATCTCCGTGGCCCAGAGCTCGCCGGTATCGGGATGCCACGCCAGTCCCTGAGCGTTGCGGTGGCCGTAGGTGTAGATCCGCCGGATTCGCGTCGTCGCGTTTCGCAAACGGATTGTCGGCAGGAATGCTGCCGTCGTCGTTCAGCCGCAGCACCTTGCCCACGTCGGTGTCGAGATGCTGCGCGAGAATCCGATACGCGTGATCGTCGGTCATGTTTCCCGCATCGCGATCGCCGACGGTGAGATAGAACTTGCCATCGGGACCGAACTCCGCGCGTCCGGCCGTCGCACCGGTACCCCAGGCGTCGGCCTCGAAGATCTCCTCGACGTTCGTGAGCGACTTGCCGTCGAAGCGCGCGCGCGCCGCCGCGATCGTCGTCTCCGTGCCGCGCGTCTTCACGTACGACAAATACACGAGCCGGTTCTGCGCGAACTGCGGGTGCAGCACGATCGAGTTCAAGCTGCGCGTGGCGATCGACGCGTCGGGCCATCCGGCGATCGGCGTCGGATCGAGCACTCCCTTGCGGATGATGCGCAAGGCGCCGGGCAGCTCGGTCACGAGCATGTCGGTGCCGCCCGGCAGAAACGTCAGGTGCCAAGGCCTAACGAGACCGGTTACGACGGTCGTCACGCGGATGCGAATGAGCTCGCCCGGATCGCAGCCGCCGTGCGGTGCGCCCGTCGGCGAGCAGGCTCCCGGTGTATGCGTATCGAAGATCCACGGGCCGTTTGCGTCGGCGGGATTCGTTTGGGCGTACGCGAACGAAGCGGAGAGCAGTAGCGAGGCAAGCGCCGGCGATCGATAGGCTTTCATGGTCCCCCCTTCAAATCCGAGCGGCTTGACGCCTGCTGTATGCTTGCAAAGTATGGGCACGAAGACAATCAAACGGCGGCACGCCGCGTATCGCGACGACATTGCGGATCTCACGACCCGGCGTCCGGTGCCCGGGCCGGATATCGAGCAAGTCGATCCCTTCCTGTTCTTGAACCATCACGGTCCGCAGGTGTATCCGCCGCGTAATCACGGCCTGCCTTTCGGACCGCATCCGCACAGAGGTTTCGAGACCGTCACGTTCATCTTGACCGGCGAGCTCGCTCATCGCGACAGCGCGGGCCACGAGAGCATCATCAAGGAAGGCGGCATCCAGTGGATGACGGCCGGTAGCGGCCTCGTGCACGCCGAGATCTCACCGGAGGACTTCAAGCAGCGCGGGGGACCGCTCGAGATATTGCAGCTTTGGGTGAACCTGCCGCCGAAGCTCAAGATGACTCCGCCGCGCTACACGGGGCTGCAACGCGACCAGATCCCGGCATTGCGCACGCCCGACGGCAAAGGAACCGTGAACCTCATTTCGGGCCGCTGGAACGGCCACGAAGGCGCGATGCGGCCGTTGCTCGACATCTTCATGTCGACGGTCGAGCTTACGGCGTCCGGGCGCCTTTCGCTTCCGAACGTGGCTGGCCGCAGCGTATTTCTTTACGTCGCTCGCGGCACCGTGCAGATCGACGGCGAGCAGGCGCCGCAGTATCACCTGATCGAGCTCAGCGACGACGGGGACAGCGTCGACATCGTCGCGGAAACAGATGCCGTGCTGTTGCTCGGTCATGCGGAGCCGATCGGCGCGCCCGTGGTCGCCTACGGACCTTTCGTGATGAACACGCGCGAGGAAATTTCCGCCGCGATCCGCGACTACCAGGAAGGGAAGTTCAACGCGGTGCCGATGTAAAGGCGCGCGTCGCGCTCAGTTGGCCGGCACGGTCGGCGGCGCGCCGATGTCTTTGATCAGGACCGCGAGTATGCGCGCAGGCTGCGTTGCGCTCGCATTGCGCGACACGGTGTGCACGTCGGTCGGCAATTCGTAGAACGTTTGGCCCTTCGTGAGCGTCACTTCCTCGCCGCCCGCGACCTGCATCACCACCGTCCCTTCGAGCACGTACACGAACGTGTTCGCGTTGTGCCGATGCGCCGCCGACGCAACGCCGGGCGGGTAGTCCACCGTCACGAGCAAACCTTCTTTGCCGGCGATTCCAGCGAGAGGTTTGGTTAGCACCGGCGTCGCGGTCGCTGCCGGCGCGGCGGGTGCTTGCTGCGCGCTGCTCTGGACAGCGCAGAGAAGGAGGGGAAACAACAGCGCGGATTTGCTCGCATTCAACCGAAGCATCGCTTTTCTCCCGGTGTGCTTGGACGATGGGCTCGAACGATGGCACATTAGCCGGCAATGGCGAGAAAGGCGACAGTGGCCGGATTGATCGCGTGCTTGCTCGGCGGAGTCGCGAGCGCGCAGTTCTGGCGCGAGGCTCCGGAAGTGACTCCAGCGGGTCCTCCCCAGGCCGAGTTTCACATGGGACGGCTCGCGTATGCCTCGCGCGGCTGCGCGGGCTCACGCGGCTACTGCAATCCGATGTGGGCGATCGACTACCCGTACGCTGAAGGTCACTTCTTGCCGGCCGTGGAACGGATGACGCGGGTCGAGGCGGCCGAAGACAGCATGTTCCTGACGCTCGCGGACGAAAGGCTGTTCGATTTTCCGTGGCTGCTGCTGCAGCAGCCCTCACAGGGCGGCTTCGAGCCGAGTCCCGACGACGTCGTGCATCTGCGCGAGTATCTGATGCGCGGCGGCTTTCTCGTCGTCGATGATTTCCACGGCGAAGGGGAGTGGCTCGTGTTCCGGGAGCTCATGACGGCGATTCTTCCGGGGCGGCCGATCATCGACATCCCCGAGGACGACATGCTGATCCACATCATGTTCGATCTCGACAAACGCACGCAGATTCCCGGCGAGCGACACCTGGGCTGGCGGATGGAAGGTCCGCCGCATTGGCGCGGCATCTACGACGATCACGGCAGGCTCATGGTCGCGATCAACCACAACATCGACATGGGCGACGCGTGGGAGCACGCCGACGACGAGCACTATCCGGCGCCGATGACGGCGCTCGCGTACCGCTTCGGCGTCAACTACGTCATCTACGCGATGACGCACTGAACGCCGGGGTCAGGCACGGGGTCAGGCACGGGGTCAGGCACGGGGTCAGGCACGGGGTCAGGCACGAGCGCGTCAGGCACAGTGCCTGACCCCTCTCCGATCAATGCCAGAGCGCGAGGATCAAGCCGATCAGCGTGAATTGCAGTGTGTGATAGCCGCCGTCGATCAAGAACAGCTTGAAGCTGCGGCGCGCGAACAAGTAGTTGATCCCGAAGCTGCTCGCGACCCAGCATAGCCCGGCCGCGAAGCCCGCGCCCAAGCCGAGCTGAAGCGGCGGCCGGGGTCCCAAGAACAGCGCGAATACGAGCGCCGCGATCAAGCTCAGCACGAACGACAGCACGAAGATCCGCATCATGCCGCCGCGCGCGAGCTGCTCGTCGCTGAGCCCCACTTCACGTTGCCACGGCTTAGCGAATAGCACCGGCGAATACCAAGCACCGCCGAGAAGGAACGATGAGACCGCAGCGGCCACTACGGCCCACACATTGAACTCGGGCATGACCTACTCCGTTTGTTGTTGGTCGGACGCCTGTCGACGGTAACGGTGCAGCGCGGCGCCGTATTGGAAAAATGTCACCTCACGACGATGCTAGCGGAATCTGGCATCGCCAAGCGCGAGAACGCGGCCGGCGGCATCCCGGCGAATTGCTGAAAGTCGTGAATCAGGTGCGCCTGGTCGTAATAGCCGCAGGCGACGGCGATCTCGCTCCACGACGGCGAGGGGCTCGAGCGGCTGACCCCAAGCGCCTTCCGAAAGCGATGCACGCGTGCAAGCGTCTTGGGCGGCAACCCGACCTGGCGGCTGAAGAGCTCGACGAGATGCTTGCGGCTGCAGCCGGCGTCGCGCGCCAGCACCGCGGTCCGTACCCCGCCGCCGCTCTCGGCGAGCCGCTGCGTGGCCCAATGCACGAGCGGATGAATCCGGCGCCCGGTCACGCAGCGCGCGAGCAACCAATCCTCTAGAAGCAGTAAACGGCCAGCGGCGCTTGCGGTGTGAAGCAGCCGCTCGCGCAGGTGCGCCGCACCGGCGCCGAGCAAGTCCTCGAGCGGCCCGATGTGATTCGCGTGCTCGGCTTGCCGCCACGGCCACAAAGCCGCCGATCCGGTTGTAGTGAGCTCGACGCCGACGACCACGCTGCCGTGCGGCGCCTCGGTGTCGATCGGCCGTTCGCTGATTCCGCAAAACCAGGCGTCGTCGAACGGGATCCTCCGCTCGTGCGCGCCCGGCGCGACGAGGTACTGCGGGGGGCCGAGATTGACGAGCAAATAGCTTTGCCCACCCGGCAAGATGCGGTCGCGCGCATAGGTGACCCGGCCCTCGCCCTGCCAGATGCTGCGCACGATCCCGCGCAACAGCGCGTGCGGCTCGAGCGTCGTGACTGTCCAACTGCCGAGCGGCGAGTCGTGCCGAAACACGTTTATCTTGGGCGCGGACGCGGCCATCTACATCAAGGCTCGAGCGGCGGCTCGTCGTCGACGCGCCATTCGCCCTTCCAGTCCTCGAGCTCGTAGCGGTCCGTCAACGGGAAGCTCGGCGCGCGCGCGTCCTCGAGGCGATCGTCGAATTCGATCCTCGTGGCGAAGCGCGGCTCCGTCGCCGTGACCGAGCCCGCACTGACGCTGCCGAAGATGAACAACGTGCCGGAATGGCGCTCGCGATAGCCGCGTACCGCGAGCTGGCGCTTCGCATAGATCGAGGCGTGAATCGCCAAGTCGCCGGGCCCCGTAACGTCGGACGGCGCGATCTCGACGGACTTATCCGACACGAGCCCCAGGAAATCGTCGGCCGCACCGGGAGGATCGTGCGCGTACACGAGATCGCCCTCGATCACGATGCCCTCGGGCGAGTAGACGAGCACTTTGCCTTTCACGACGCCCTGCACGTGCAGCTTGCTTTCCTCTGCGGCGATCAGGTAGTGCGGCTCCGCCGGAATTGTGACGAGTCGTGGCTCGCCTTCTACGAGGTCGACATCGCGCGCGCTGTAGGTGCCGTCGGCGTGGAACGTTATACGCGTGTCCTGCGTGAAACGCTGCACATGCGTGCTACTCCCGTCGGACGATTCCTCATCGAGGAGCGCGAACCGCGGCGGCAAGCTGATTCTCCCGACTCCGGTCTCCAGGCCGCCGAGGAACATCTCGTCTCGATCGAAGCGGCCGGTGGCATCGTTCTGGATGCCGCGCGCGGCTGTCGTCACGCGACCGTGAAAAATCGGCTGCGCCTCGCGGTTGTACAGGACCCTGATCTCGGAGTTCGAATGGAAGCGGCCGTCGATTTCGTCGTCGTGGATTTGCACTTCCGGATCCCAACGATCGATGAGCTGTGCGAAGCTCGAGAACGCCAAGCGCTTCATCGTGAGCTGCGTCGACAGTCGGCTGCCATTCTCGTCCGTGGTTACCTCGACGACGATTCGATCGATTCCCATGCTGTTCTCGGCCGGCTGCGGCCGGAACGTCGCGGTGTACTCGCGCCCGGCTTCGCTCCAGACGACGCTTTCGCTCGCGTGCTTCGCGAGCGCGCGGTCGGTCACCGCCGCGAAGCGCGAGCTCAACATACGCCGCTCGCGCTCAGGCATCGGCCGCTGCTGCGGCGGCTCCGCCGCGGGCGGCGGCGGGGCGGGCGCAGGCTCGTCTCCGACGACGACTCGTTGCGGCGCGGTCTCGACCGGCGACGGCACCGGTTCTTGTGTGACGGGCGCAATCGGCGCACTCGACGGCTCGTCCGGCACCGCCGGCTCGCTCTCGGCCGCGGGCTCGGCCACACGCGGTTGCGGCGGCTCGGGCGGCGCAGCCGGCGGCGGTGCGCTCGGCGGCGGCGCTTCGGCGGCGTTCGCGAGCTTCTCGGCCGTCACGTCGGTCGCAGGCGCCGCGTCGCTGCGTTCGGCGGAGATCTCGCCCAGCCGCACGAGCGCCGCGTACATGATCTTGCCGTCGCTCGGGGGGCCGCGCTCGTACCTGAGTGTGGCCACGACGAGCAAAAGCGCCGCGTGAATCGCGATCGAGAACACTACGGCGCGGGAAGGTGCTCGACGCACTGCGACTACCGTGCGCCGCCGCCGGGGCATGGCGCGAACTCGCAGCTCGGCGGCACGCGGCCCACGTACGAACCGTCCGGACACTGCCGCGCGTCCATCGTGCATGCGACGCGAGATTCCTCCGGCGCAGAAGCCGCGCAGCCCGCCGCGATCGCGACGCATCCGAGCAACGCCAGTCGCCGGTGCCGACCGGATGCCGATCGATGCGGAGCGTCGCGCATGCTCGACCTACTTTTTATTCGTGGACGTCGTCGATCAAGTCTATCCCTACAGGGAGCATCTCGCACGATGCGTTAGCGCGCCTGCGACCTGGCCCATCACGGCGCTTCGCGATACGCGGCCTGAATAGCCGCGTTGACCCGCCCCGCGGCCGGCCCGCTCGCGGGCGCGAGCTCGGGAAACTGCTTTGCGAGCGGCTCGGCGAGCGTCGCCGTCGCTTGCTCCACGGTGGCGCCGTCGCGCTTGGCCTGCGCGACTCGGCTCTGCACGGCGCTGAGATACTCGCGGTAGCGGCGGACGAAGGCTACGTCGCCGAGCCGGCCGTGCGCAGGCACGATTGCCGCGGGATTCAACGCCTCGAACTCGCTCATGTTCGCGATCCACTTCGCGATGCTGCCGGACTGTGCGCTCACGGCCGGGAACACCGACATCACTACGTCGCCGGTATAGAGCACCCGGTCCTCCTCGACGAAAAACACGGTATCGCCGCGCGTGTGATTCGGGCCGACGCCGAGCACGCGCACGTGCACGCCGCCGAGGTCGAGGGTGATCTCGTCCTCGAAGATGATGTCGGCGGGGCGAAACGAGGCGTCTTTCAAGAGCTCGGCGAGGACCGGCGAGAAACCCGCGAACCGCTCGTTCGTCTGCGCGCCGAGCTCGTCGGCTTCTGCCTGCTGATCGATCCAACGAATCATCTTCGCGTTCGGCGGGAATGCGGTCGCGCCCAAGTCGTGCTCCGGATGATAGTGCGTCGCCGTGATATAGAACTCCGTGTTATCGGAGACCGTGCGAGCCTCCTGCAGCACGATCGCGCCGTTCGCCTCGCCGAGCCCGGTGTCGACGATCAACGTGGCCTTGTCGCCGACGACGATGCCGACGTTCGGCACGAACGCCACGTTGTCGTCGAGGATCACGTACGAGTGCGCGCCCACCTTCTGCATCGCGCCCTGCTTGATCATCGGATTCGGCGCGGCCGGCGGCTGCGCGGAGGCGGCTACCATGACCGTTCCGCCCAGACAACAAGAGCGTGGCGATGTTGCGGACATAGGATCGGGGTTTTCATATTGTTGTCTCAAGCGCCGATACGGGTGACGTTCGCTAGTTTAGCGAGCTTGCGATCGAAGGTGCCCAACGGCAGGTGACCGGCTTTGCGGGCAATCTCCACCATGAGGCAGTCCGAGAAGCCAATAGTCGGTTTCTCGCGAACCTGCACGAGAGCGGCAGCGGCGACGTCGGCGTCTTGGACGACCAGATCCTTGTGATTGAGGAGCATCTCGACGGCGGCGGCGACCTGTTGCGCGGTCATTCCGAACACTGCATCGAGAACCCAGAGTGTCTCGGCGAGAACGAGATGCGAAATCCAGGCACCGCTTGCCACGAATTCCTCGGCGGCCTTCACTTGCGCCGCGTGATCTCGCGCGATGAGACGAACGAGTACGTTGGTGTCAACCGCGCGCATGCCGTTTGCGAATTGACGCTCGAATACCCTCCTTCACGTCGACTGGTCCGGTTCGAGTGGGATGCGCACCGAAGATCGCGTCGTGTATGTCAGCCGAAGTGAACCGGCCCGCGCGACGAACTACGATCTCGTCGTCTTGCTCGTGCCATTCGAGCGTGGAGCCGGGACCCACCCCGAGCTTCTTGCGAACTTCCGCGGGCACCGAGATTTGGCCTTGTGCCGTGAGCTTGGATCGAGCTAGCGCCATGCACGGACATTACCGGGGTAATATTCCGGGTGTCAACTGCCGTTTGTCGCGGGCAGCCCTAGATTCCGCGCCCCATAACGCGCA
>CAVUTF010000020.1:0-22715 GCA_963744305.1 uncultured Gammaproteobacteria bacterium | reverse complement strand
TTCTTTGCATCGCGAGCTGAAGCTCTTGAGCGATGCTCGGCTGCTGCAACGCTCGGCCGCAGGCAACCAGGTGCGGTATCAGGTCGATCGAGCTTGTCCGATTCAAGAGGAGCTTGCCGGCATCTTCCGCAAGACAGTCGGATTGGCCGACGTGCTTCGCGAGGCGCTGGCACCGCTCGCAGAGAGGATCCGCGTGGCGTTAGTTTTTGGCTCCGTTGCGCAGGGCAAGAAGGAGACCGCCGCGAGCGATATCGACGTTCTGGTTGTTGGAGCTCCGTCCTTTGCTTCCGTGGTTGAAGCACTGAGCGCTGCGGGCAAGCGTTTGCGCCGTGACGCGGACCCCGTCGTTATGACGAAATGGGGCGTTCTCCCGCAAGTCGCCGACCGCGATCGTTTCGTCGGCCGCGTGGCGCGTGAACCGACTACCTCTCCTCCTGAGGAGATGCCCGTGAGTTCAAGAAGCTCACAATGAAGATCGGGCAGCTTAAGGAGCACCCATCCGACGCCGAGGAGATACAGCGGTTGCTTGCCGCTGCGTCGCGCAATCTCGCAGATGCGCGCGTCAGCATCAGCCACCGAATCCTGCAGGTTCCTCATTCCATGGCGCGGCCTACAAGGGAATGATGCAAGCGGCGCTCGCCGCGCTCATGGCGCATGGGTACGGCCGGACACCAAACGACCGGGCCACCACGCGACGGTCGTTCAAGCACTCACGCTCACGATTGGAGTGACAGCCAACCGGGTTACCGTTCTCGATACCCTTGAATGCAAACGTTACGTCTTCGATTACACCGGTGAAGACATCGACGACTCTTCCGTCGACAGTGCATCGCCGAGGGCTGAAGGGTTGTTGCGGGACGTCACGCAGTGGCTTCAGAAGATCGACCGAAACTATCGATCACGATGAAGTACGCGGGTACCCGGGCCGACCAACGCAATCCCGCGCTTTCCAACGATGAAAATCCCGCGATTTCGCATTATTTCTGTCGTTCGCGACCACGACGGTCGCTAAGTAGAGGAGCGCGGTTTGGTTCAAGGCTGCGCGTCGAGTTTCCTCCGCGCCGGCGTGGTGGTGGTCGGCGCGCGGCTCGATGCAGGCACTCGACTTTACTCCACGCACTGCACGGATTCGTCGCATCCCGAGCGGCGATACCGCGGCCTCGCACCACTGTGAGCGCCGCGATACTCTGTGCCATCCGCACACTCATGAGTCGTTCAATGCAAGAGTGGCCGCAGCGGCATCGGATTACGGTGGATCGTTACCACCCTATGGCAGAGGCGGGCGTGTTCGAGCACGACGCCCGCGTCGAGCTGATCGAGGGAGAGATCGTCGACATGCCGCCGATCGGCAGCCGGCACGCAGGGAAAGCATCGCGATTGGCGGACTTCTTGACCGCGGCGATCGGGGCCGCGCCATCGTCCGGACGCAGTGGCCGGTGCGTTTGAGCGAGCACTCCGAGGTTCAACCGGACCTTGCGGTGGTGAAGTTCCGCGACGACTACTACGAGTCGACTCACCCGACCGCTGATGACGCGCTATTGCTGATCGAGGTCAGCGATACGACTCTGCAGTACGACCGCAACGTCAAAGCGTCGCTCTACGCGCGCTGCGGGGTACCCGAGCTCTGGATCGTGGATCTCCAAGCCGATGTCATTCACGTGCATCGGTCGCCGCTGGATGGGCGGTACCTGGAAATATCGTCGCTCGCCGATTCGGCTGTTGCGGCCGTCGCTCTCTTGCCCGGCGTCACTATCGAGGTCGGCGCGCTCTTCGCCGCGAAGGCCAGCTAGCCTACGACTGCCGCCGCCCGCAGCGCCGCCAGCACCCGTTCCCTGCGGAACGGCGCCCGCCGCAACCGCACCCCGGTTGCATCGTGAATCGCGTTGGCGACCGCCGCGATCACCGGCTTGTGACTCGTCTCGCCAGCGCCGTAGGGCGGCAGATCGGGACGATTCGGATTCGGATCGCCGTTGACCAGCACGACGTCGATCGTCTCCGGCGTATCCGAATGCCGCAGGCTGGGATGCGAAGCCCAGTCGACGCTCGTGACCTTCTCGGTATCGAACTGCACCTCTTCCCACAGCGCCCGGCTCAACGCGTGCAGCATGCCGCACTCGACGGTGTGGCGCAGGCCCTCGGGTTGATCGCCAGTCCGCAGTCGTGGGCGCACACCAAGCGCTTGACCCAGACGCCGCCGGTCTCGCGATTGACCTCGACCTCGGCGATGACCGCGACGACGGTGTTGCTGCGGTAGGTGTAGGCGATGCCGCGCCCGGTCAGCGATCGGCGCCCGCGCTTCGCGCGGTTTCGGCGACGGCCGCGCGTCCCAGCCATAGGCCTCGGCCGCCGCGCGCACGACGGCGAGCGAGCGCGCCTTGCCGAAACACGTCGTCCTCGGTGCTCGCCTCGAGCATATCGAGGCGGAACTGCGACGGGATCGGCTTCCGCGCGCCGCCGCGAGCTCGTCGATGAACCCCTCGAACGCGAACGTCACCTGCGGACCGTTGGGATCGCGCAGGTTGCCGGTGCGCAGCGGCGTCTCCCAGATCATCGGCAGCGCGACGACGTGCGCCGTCATGCGCCGATTCGGAATGCGCGTACTTGACCGACGGCGTTTCGGCGCCGCCGGCGCGCCGGCGTCTCGCGCCGCCGGCCCATGAGCTGCGCGATCAGCACGGTGTCCGGCTCGTTGTAGCCCAAGTGGTTGTAGTCGACGGCGCGCGCGTCGTACTCGAGCGCCACCAGCTTGCCCTGCGCGTCCAGCCCGCCGCGCAGCTTGAAGACGTAGGCCGGGCCCTTGGTATCCCAGGCCGTCTCCTCGTCCCGCATCCACTGCACGCGGACCGGCCGGCCGAGCTCGCGCGCGAGGAACGCGGCCTCGAAGCCGACGTCGTCGGCCGCCGTGCGGCCGTAGACCTGCGGCCCGTCCATGTAGACGACGCGCACGTGCTCGCGCGGCATGCCGAGGAATTGCGCGACGCCGTTGCGCAAGCCGTACGACTTCATGTCGTTCGAGTAGATCGTCATCTGCCCGTCGGAAGGATCGGCCAGCGCGTGCGCCGGGCCGATCGCCGTGTGCCCCTGGAACGGCACCTCGTACTCGGCCTCGATGACGCGCTCCGCGCTCGCGAGCGCCGCGTCCGGGTCGCCCGTGACGCTCGGCTCCTCGCTCGACGTGGGCGTCGCGCGGCGCATGTAGTCGAAGAGCTCGTCGACGCCGGGAACGGCGCCGCCGCGGGCGGCGCCCATTCGGCCTTCAGCTGCCGCGCGGCGGGGATGGCCTGCTCCTCGCGCTCGCAGACCACGGCCACGTAGTTGCCGCTGCTCACGACGCGGACGAACCCGGGCAGGTTCGGCGACCGACGACTCGTCGATGCTGCGCAGCGTCGCGCCCGCGATCGGCGGCCGGACGTTGCGCGCATGGACCATGCCGGGCACCTTCATGTCCACGGCCCACGTCAACGATCCGTCGACCTTGGCGGGAATGTCGTAGCGCTGCACTGACTGGCCGACGACGCGCAGTTCATTGACCGGCTTCACGGCGGCCGTGCCGGTGGTGGCGTCGACGTTGCGTCCGGTGAGCGCGACGTCGAAACGCTTGCCGCCGACGAGCTCGGCGTAGGTGACCGACTTCGACGGCATCGGACTTCAGCGCGATCGTCGCCGTTGCTCACCGCGAGCTCGGCGACGGGCGCGCCCAAGCTGCTCGCCAGCCGAGCTCGAGCAACACGCGCCGCGCTTCGGCGGCCACTCTGCGCATCGGCCAGCCGTCGCGCTCGATGGCGTCGGAACCGCCCGAGCCGCCCTGGTCGGGAGTGATGTCCGTGCTGCCCATGACGAGGCTCGTCTTGTCGTAGGCGATGTCGAGCTCGTCGCACATCATCTGCCGGAACGCCGTGCCGGTGCCCTGGCCGCCATCCGTCTTGCCGACGAAGAACGTTGCGGTGTTGTCCGGATGGATCACGATCCAGGTGTCGAGCTGCAGAAAATCGCGGTCGGGATACGGACCCGCGCCGACGGCTTGCGCGAGCGCGCGGCCGCCGGGGACGGCGTTGACGCCGAGGCTCAAGACCAGCGCGCCCGAAGACCGGAGGAAGCTCCGGCGCGAAATCGACGGGTTGAGCCTGCGAAGCGCGTCCTCGATCGCTTTCGGAAGCTGCAGGGTGGTGCTCATTCGCCGCCTCCTCGCGCGCGTCGACGCCGTGCGTCCCGCGCACGACGCGTTTGATCGCCGCCTGAATCCGGTAATACGTCATGCAGCGGCACAGCGCGCCTTCCATGCCTTCGCGGATTTCGGCGTCGGTCGGGTTCGGGTTCCGGTCGAGCAGCGCCTTGGCGGTCATGATCTGGCCGTTCTGGCAATAGCCGCACTGCGGCACCTGCTCGTCGATCCACGCCTGCTGCAGCGGATGCAACGTGCCGTTCTTCGCGAGACCTTCGAGCGTGGTGATCTCGCCGCTCACCGCCGCGGCGGGCATGATGCACGAGCGCGTCGCGACGCCGTCGATGATGACGGTACAGGCTCCGCACTGCGCGAGCCCGCAGCCGAATCGTGGGCCGCGCAGACCGAGGTCGTTGCGCAGCACGTATAGAAGAGGAGTCGACGCGTCGACGTCCACTTCGTGGGTCGCGCCGTTGACGCGCAGTGAAACGACACTCATTGGATGCCCTCCGGTGCACGGGTCACGCCGTCCAGAAAGACCCTAGACGAAAGACGGATGGCCCGCAATTGCGGGCGAGCTTTCTTATGGAACTCGGGACATTCCGAGAGTTGCGGCGGCGCGCGACAGCCCTGATGCTTCGGCGATGGCGTCGCACGCTGTCACGATCGGTCGATTGACAGCGCGCTTTTGTCAGGGATGATGAGATCGCCGGCGCGACAGACACGCTTGCGACGAAGCAGGATCTGTTGTTGCTGCGTCAAGAGCTGAGCCAGGAGCTGCATGACGGGATGTCGGGCCTGCGCACGGAGATGGCGGAGCTGCGCGCAAGCCTGCGCAGCGAGCTCTCCGAGCTGCGTGGCGAGCTCAGGGCCGAGATTCACGCGAGCGCGAGCAGCGGCACGCGGCAAATGTATGCGGCATTGCTCGGGCAGATGGCCGTATTGCTCGGCTTTGCGTATTTCTTCGCGACGCACATTCCCTGATCGCGACCTGCCGGTCGAGGGCGACCGCCCCATTTGCCCCGCGTCACCGTTCCGTGCGCGGCCTATGACTCCGCTGCCCGTAGCGCCGCCAGCACCCGCAGATGCCGCACGATTCCCATCGACGCCGCCCGCAAACTTCTCCAGCCCCACCCCTTGGTTTACAGTGAACCTCCGTGCGGCCGCGGAACCAGCACAAGAACTATATCGCCACCGCCAATGCCCAAGCCCCTCCAAAGCATCCTCACCCTGATCAACGGCACGCGCGACGCCATCAAGCCGAGCATTCAGACGTTCCCGCCGCTCGACGTCGAGCAGCTCGCCGCCGAGCTATCGATCGACGCCCGAGGGCGCAAGCAAGGCGCCGAGGGCAAGCCGCGCGAGGACGCGGAAACCCCCGACTCCGAGGAGCTCGGCATAGGCGAGGAGATCGAGCGTCGCGCACGCCAGGCCGCCGAGGAGTACCGCGCATCGCTCGAGCTCTACGAAAGCCGCATCCGCGACGCGATCATCTCCTCCGAGCTTCGCGTCGAGGTCGAGAGCGCCGGCGAGAGCGCCGTCAGCGACTTCAGCATCCGCGCCGTCAACGACGCGAATCACTTGGCGACGTTGGAGCACGAGGCAAAGGGTAGGGACTCGGAATACCGCTCGTTCCGCAGCAAGCACCGCCTCGAGCGCTTGCCTAAGATCGTGAGCCCCCGCGAGCGATTTTTTCGCGGCACGATCATCGCCATCTTCATCGTGCTCGAGTCGGTGTTGAACGGCCTCTTCTTCGCGGAGGGCAGCGAGGCAGGGCTCATCGGCGGCTTCGTGCAGGCCGTCGTGTTGTCGATATTGAACATCGGCGCCGCGATTCTGTTCGCGATCTATGGTTTGCGCTTGCTGATCTATCGCAGCTCACGGTGAAGGCCGTCGGCCTCGTGGCGCTGCTCCTCTACGTCGGTTGGCTCTTTGGGCTCAATCTGCTGATCGCGCATTTCCGCGACGCGTTCATCGCGTCCGCCGGCAACGTCTCGGCGCCGCTGCTTTGGCAAAACTTTATCGCTGCGCCGTTGGTCTTATCCGATGCGCAATCGTGGTTGCTGGCCTTCCTCGGCGTCGGATTCAGCTTGTCGGCGCTGATCAGCGCGTCAGGTCTCGACGATCGCTATCTCTTTTACGGCGACATCGGCCGCGCACGCGAGGAGGCGTTCGCGCGCTTCAACAACGAGAAGACGATCGCGCTCGAGGGTTTCATGACGCGACGGGACGAGGCCGTCGACCAGATGACGCAAGTGATCGGGGCCCTGCGGCGGCAGGAGTACGACAAGCGGCTCGCGATCGACGGCCGTAACCGGCTGCATCGCGACCTCTGCGCGTACTTCGATCATCTCGCGGCGGCTCATCAAAGGCTGGTCACGATGTATAGGGAAGCGAACGAGGAAGCCCGCAGCGTCGCCGTGCCGAAGTACTTCCGCGAGTCACCGCGGCGTCTCGCGTTCCTCGAAGCGCCGCCGCTCGCGACGGTCCCGGAGCTCGACACCGACGCGCGCGAAGCAGCGGTCGAGCGCATGCGGCACTTCATCAAGGAGGTGAATTCCGAGATGTCGAAGTATGGTGCGGCGTATCGATTCGACGACCTGCCGCGTACGAGTGAGGAGGCGCATGCCGCTTCGCAGCAACCCGCGAGCGCCTAGCTCACCGAGCGGGCGAAGCCCGCTGCGCCATGCTCCGGACCGGAGCGGCCGCTCGTTACTCGCCATCGGCGCGGTTGTCGTCGTGCTGGTCGGGCTCGTCGGCGTTGCGATCGGCGCGTATGTCTTGAGCCAACGTTCCTACGTTGCGACAAACGCGGAGACATTGTGTCCGATCGACGAGCCGCCGGCCGAAGTCATCGCCGTGATTCTGGACATGTCGGATCGACTCACCGAGGTGCAGTTGCTCTCGGTGCGCAATCATCTGAATCGGCTGATGTATACCGAGCTGCCTCGCTTTGCATACGTCGAAGCGTACGCGGTGCAAGGCCGGGCCGGCGTCGTGGCCGAGCCGGTGATCGGCCTCTGCAACCCCGGCAAAGGCGACGATCTGAACCGCATCTACCAAAACCCCGAGCTCGCGCGCAAGCGCTGGGAGCAAGACTTCGCCGCGATGCTGGCGGCGAAGCTCGACGAGCTGCTGGCCGCGCCCGACAGTGCGTCATCCCCGATCTTCGAGGCCGTTCAGGCCGTCGCCGTGCGGTCCTTCAACAAACCCGAGTACGACGGCGTGCCGAAGCGCCTGATCGTCGTGTCGGATCTGCTCCAGAACGTGCCGGCCAAAGGCGACGGCGCCAGCCACTACCGCGGCGTTCCCGATTTCGACGACTTCAAGGCGTCGCCGTACTTTTCTCAAGTGCGCGCGGATCTCAACGCGGTCCGCGTGCATCTCTACTACATGAACCGTTCCGATCACAGGATCCAAGGCGCGGAGCACATTCAGTTCTGGGACGACTACTTCGGCGCGCAAGGCGCGACGGTTGAAACCGTCGAGCGGATTTTCGGTGACTAGTGGCTGACCCGATCTTCAACGAGCGTCTTGGGCCTGGTCGGGAGAGTCGACTCGACATCTACCTGTTCTTTCTCGCGTTTTTGGGCGGGCTTGCGCTCTACGCAGGGCTCAAGTGGTTCGGGCTCGGGCAGCTGAGCCAGACGCTCGCGATCATCTCGGTGATGTTCGCGTACGCCGCCACGGTCGCGAAGGTACCGAGGCTCAGAGTCCGATTGGATCAGGCCGGCGACAACGCGTACTACTTGGGACTGCTGTTCACGCTCGTGAGCATGGCCGTCGCGCTCTACGAGTTCAGCGGCACCGCGCTCGGTGATCCGGCGGCGACGGCGCGCACGGGCGTGGAGTCGATCATCGCGAACTTCGGTGTCGCGCTCGGGAGCACGATCGCCGGCATTTTTCTGCGTGTGCTGCTGCACCAGATGCGCGTGGATCCCGCGGACGTCGAGAACATGACGCGCATCGAGCTCGCGGATGCGTCCAAGCGCGTGAAGGCGCAGCTGGATCAGGTGAGCGGCAACATCGCCCTCTTCCAAGGGCAAGCGGGCCAGCGCATGAACGACGTGATCGCGAGCGCCGGCGAAGCTGTCAACAAGGTGCTGACTGCGTTCGCGACCGACGTCGGCGCCGCGATGGTGGAGCTCCTGAAGAAAACGGAGGAAGCTCAGAGAGACGTTCTCGCGCGCACCGCCGGAACGGCGGAGAAGCTGGACGCGATGGCGGAAGGCGCGCGCGCCGCGATCAATCGCTTGAAAGAGGTGGCGCCCCCGCCGCAACGGCTCGCGACGCGGCTGAACAAGGTGTGCGACAGCCTCGATGCGCTGTCGGAGCCGATCCAGGCGATCACGGGCTCGTTGCAGCAGACGACCGCCGAGGTCACGAAGGCGATGCAGCAGATCGGCGCCGCGGCCAGCCAGCTCGATGCCGCGAGCCGCGAAAGCCGCGAGCAGCAGGCGCTGATTCTGCGGCACGTCTCCGAAGCCGCGGAGCAGTTCCGCCAGGCGCTCGGCGCGGCGGGGGAGACGTTGCGTCAGGACAAGGCGGTGCTCGCGGAGCTGGAGAGCCAGGCACGCGAGTCGTCCGCGGAAGCCGTGCGCGTGCACGAGGCGGCGAACCGAGTCCTGCAAACCTTCACCGACATAACGCGGGAGCTGACGGCGCTCGTGCGCGCGGCGTCGGCCCCGTCGCACGTCGCACGTGCCGTGGAGAAGGCAAAATGAGCACTAATCTCGACGGCCGCATCGGCGAGCAGCACACGGCGTACCGCAGGGGCCTCGTGCTCGGTCTCACGATGGCCGAAGTCGGTATTCTCATTATCTTCATATTGCTGCTGCTCATCGCGTTCGACTATCTACAGCGTGACGAGATCTTGCGGCCGTTTGCGAACAAGACACCGGTCGAGCCGGCGCGCGTCGAGGCGCTGTTGCAAGCGGAAGCCGCGCTCGAGGAGATCGGCGAAGCGCTCGGCGTCGTGCCGGCGGAGCTGCCCGACGATTTCACGCGCCTCGTGCGTGTCGTGGACGCCGCCGCGCGAAGCCCTGGCGGACAAACGGTGTTATCGGAGGCGCAGGAGCTTCTCAAGGAAATGGAGCGTGCGGTTGCGCGCGTCGAGCGCGCGGCGCAGGCGATGGAGGCAGGCCGCGGCGGCCAAGTGGCGGAGGAGCTTCATTCGTTGAGCTATCGCGTCGAGAATCAGGAAGGCCTCCTCACACGCTACGAGAACCAGCTCGCGAGACTCGGGCAAGGTATCGGCGGTCGTCCATGCTGGGTGCAGGAGAACGGCGAGATCGATCTGCTCTACGACGTGGTTCTGCGCAGCGACGGGATCGCCATGCGCGAGCGCGCGAATCCGCATCGCGCTGCGGAGCGCGCGCGGCTTCCGATGCCGAACGTCGACCCCGCCGAATCGCTGACGAAGAACGAGTTTCTGCGGCGCACCAAGCCCCTATATGACCACGCGAAGCGGGAAAACTGCGTGCATTTCGTACGCGTGTACGACGCCACGGCTCCCCACGAGAAGGACGTGTTCATCGACCTGCTGCTGACAGTCGAGGGTCACTTCTACAAATCATTTCCGCCAAATGCCGTCGCACCTTTCTGACAGCCGGCGCCGACGAAGCGCCACTGAAGATGCCCATGCGCGCGCGCTCGAGGCGTCTCTCGCATCGTTGCGCAGCGCAGTCGAAGAATACGCCGCGCAGCATCGCGGTCCGTCTGACCGCCGCAGAAGCGGCGTCGGCGCCGAGGCAGCGCATCCACCCTTGATGGCTCGCGTAGCGGCGTGGCTGCGAGCCATCGCCAGGAAGGCTGCTCGGTTCGAGCGGAAATAGATAAACGAGTGAGACGCCCCTTCCCGTCTCGCCGCTCGATATTTCCGCCGCGTCCCCACGGCATGAAAGGACGTAGCGCCGAGGTGAGCACGCTCGCACGCACCATCGTCGCTACACGACCCACCCGCATCGCACTGGTCGGCTCGGGCGGGAGCGGCAAGTCGATGTTGGCGGCGGCGCTCGGTCACCGCCTGCGCGCTGCGTTCGGCGGCCGCGTCGACTGGTTCCGCTCCGGCGCCTGGAGTTTTTACACGTTGAGCGAAATGCTGGCGCTGCGCTTCGGCACCGGGCGCGGCGAAGGTCGCGTGCAGCGATTGCAGCAATTCCTGGCGCGCGGCCCGCAGCGGCTGATCGTGCTCGACAACCACGAAAACGATGCCGCCGTAGCGCGCTTGTTCGAGGCGTTCCCCGACTCCAAGGCAACCTTCGTCATCACCGCTCGCCGCTGCCTTCTCGCGGGCGTGTTGATCTTCCCCGTCGTTGCGCCGCTCGTCACCTCCGGCGAGAGTGCGTTTCCACGCGTGGCAGCCCTCACTCGTCTGTTGCGCTGGAACCCGCTGGCGCTCGACATCGCCGACGGCATCGTGGCGTCGCGTGCGGCGAGCGTGAAGGCGCTCGGCGAGTTCTTGCGAGACGCCGGTGTGACACACGTGCGAGCACTGGAGCACGAGGACGACTTGCCCGAAATCGCGCTGCTCGTCGATTGGGCTTGGCCGCGCTTAAGCGTCGCAGCCCGCCGCACGCTCGCCGTGCTCGCGCATGTGGAAGGCGACCACGTAGACGCGGTGTCGCTGGCCAAGCTTGCACGAGTCGCGCGGCTCGGTCCGGCGCTGGCCGAGCTCGAGCGCTGGCACCTGGTGCAACAGCCGGTGCGCGAACGCTACAGCTTGCACGCGGTGGTTCGCCACGCCGTCGCACGCCGCACGAAGCCCGACGCCGACCGCGTCTTTTCGCACTACGTAACGCTGCTCGAGCGCCACCCGGAACGCCTGGAACTAGAGCAGTCCCACCTATTCGCAGCCATGGAGCACGCCTCTCGGAAGAACGACATGAACGCGCTGTTGCGGATCGAAGCGCTCGCGCGCAGGCTCAGCGACGCGGTGAGCTGAAGCCCGCTCATCTGACGGAATTTTGGGGCTGGCTATCGCCCTGACGAACCGTCTTGAGATTCCGTCCCGGTGCGGCCGTCCCATTGTGTCGACTTCGCTTGAGAATCCGTAGGGAGCAATGTTCGCTTATTCAACTCTTCATCGACCCAGAACCGCGTGCCGGAAACGTCGGCCGACGCCATCAGACCCTTCTCGCCCAGCGTGTACACGATCGTGCCGTCGATGAAGCCCGAGCCGGCGCCTGCGGTCTCGCTGCCCGCGACGGCCTTGGCAGCCGCACGAGCGTCCCACCCTCCGTCGATGAAGGTCTCGAGCCGATCGGCCGTCTCGAACAGGATCACCATGTCGTACTTTTGTCCGCCGAAGCCGAGGCCGACGCCGCCCATCCCCATCTTCATGTAAACCGTGTCACCCGTGGCCTTATTGACGGTCACGCCCGAGCCGCCGCCTCCGGTTACGAAGAAGCCCGCTTTGGTCACGGCGAACACGGCATACCCGACAGCGTTGTCATAGAGCTCCTTCGAGCCCTTGACCTGCATGAACAGCTCGTCGAGCGTCGCCGCCGCGCGTGCGCGCAGCTCCTCTCGTTGCTGTTCGTCCGTGCTCCGCGCGAACGCAGGCCCGGCAGTCAGCAACGCCGCAACGTACCGTCCCGAGAGCGAATCGTGGTAGAAACATTGCTCTTCTCCTTCGTCTGATCGCCCAGATTCAGCGCGCTGCGCGCCGCTCGTCCGATTCCAAGGGGGGCTGTCCAACCGGCGATATCGGCTGCAATGTCGTCCCTTCGCAGGAACTCGGCAGTTTCGTTCCGTAATAACGGTGGATTTCCTGTTCCCAAGACTGGTCCGCCATGTTCGGCCATTGGTCCTTGTGGAATCCCGGCGCACGTCTGAGGCGATCCTTTTCCGTATTCAGGACGAAGCGTTTGTTCTCCGTGTCGAGCGTCAACGCGCTCCACGGCACGGCGAAGAGCTTTTCCCCCATACCGAGGAAAGTGCCGAAGGAGAGGACGGCATAGCTGATATTTCCGTTGGACATGTCCAACATGATCTCCTTGATATCGCCGAGGTCTTCGCCTTCGTTGTTGTAGACGTCATTGCCGATCAGTGTCGTCGCACCCATCAGGCCGGGTCCCGGGCCCCGCCGCTGCATGGTCGGTCCGGGCGCACCGCCGGTTTCACCTTTGTCGATGCCGTAGGTAGCGTGATCTTCGTCGTTCATGTTCGGCTCCTGCCAAGAAAAGAGGGTTAGCCGGTAAGTTACGCACGAAGTCTGTCGCGGGTCTGTACGCCAGCACACACGCGGGCGCCGTGGAGGTGAGCGGACCGCTCAGTTCCCGATGAAGCTCCCTCTGTAGATGTAGTTCATCGCCAGAGTGTGGATGAACCCCGCGAGCTCGACCAAGATCGCGTCGCGCTCCGACAAGGCGTACGTCAGCTTCAACTCCGCCGCGCGATCGATCAGGTGATCGATGAGCTTCCAGAGCAGCTCGGGCGTGAGTCCTGTCCAGCGGTAGGCGACGCCCACCAGCGCGTCGCGCTGCCTGCGCAAGAGCAGCGCCGCGTCGCCCGTGCGCGGCGAATCTTGTGCGGTTGCTGCTGGCGCTGCCGAGTCCGTACGGCGCGCGAAGATCAAGCGCAGATCGCCGTCGAGGCTGCGCGGGATGCGCACGTCGCCGACCTCGAAGGACTCGTAGAACTCCTGGACCGTCGCGTTGATCTCGTTCGCTTCGTAGTCGATCGCGGTGCTCGTCACGTCGGGAGACTTGTCCTTCAGCGCAGCGAGCATCCGATCGCAGTACTCGAGCTTCGCGAGCGCTGCCGGTGAATCCGCGTAGAGCTCGCGCCAGGCCGACTCGGGCGTCATCCACACCGCGAAGGTCTCGGCCCAATCTTCGTCGGGGTGCGTCTGTGCGTAGCCTCCGGGAAGGTGGCGCACGAAGCTCGTGCTGAACGGCAGCGCTCGGTACTCCTGCGGGTACGGCCGCGACATCGGCCCGAAGAGACGCGTCCACTCTTCGCTCGTGTATAGGCGGTACGCGTAGTTCACGACGTGGCCGAGCTCGTGCCGGAAGTAGCGCAAGATGTCTTCCTCGTCTTGCCCCTCGACCAATCCGCCTTTCAATCCGTGCACGCGCAATAGCTCTTCGTCCGCCAAATAGAAAGGAATGCCGATCGCGACGGTACCCTCGGGAACGCCCCACTCGTCGGTGAGGTAGAAGCGCGGCTCGAGTGCCGTAATCCCGCGCTCGCGCATCTCAGCGCGGAAGCGCTCGATGATCTGCTCGAGCGGGTGTCCCTCGATGCGCAGGTCGAAGTCGCAGATCCGGCGATTCAAGATCTCGGACGGGATCTCATCTTCGATGGAGGACTCGACGAACGGAGCCACGACGGCTGTGAGCTCGAGCGCCGGTTCCGCTCCCACATCATCGGAGGCACGAGCCGCGTTCGCGGCGGCGTCAGTGGACTCGCTGCCGAGTGGCTGAACCTTCATGCTCCATCTTCACCCTCTCGGAAACGGCAGACAAGCGAGCCTATACTCCTCGCCATCGCGGCTTCGCACAAAGCACAACGACAAGGGGCACAGAATGATGCGCAGGCGCTGCGGATCGAAGCGCTCGCGCGCAGGCTCAGCGATGCGGTGAGCTGAAGCCCGCCGACTCGGACGGCCGCTCAGGACTAGCGAGGCGGCGGGCGGCAATCGACTCGCTCGCGGCAGAGGTGCCCGCGCTACTCGACCCGGGGGCCATTCTCACGAGCGCCTCGCAGGCAACCAACTCTCGACGGTCAACCTCGGCACGCGCCGAAACTCTTTGACGTTCTCGGTTACCAACGTGCACTCTTCGACGAGCGCGTGCGCGGCGATCAGATAATCGTTGCCGCCGATCGGATGCCCGGCCGACTCCAGTTTGTGGCGGATCTCCGCATACAGGCGGTCGATGCGCGTGTCGAGCGGCAAGACTGCGATCGCGTCGAGCAATGCGTCCACGCGGGCCGTCAACGGCGGGGAGTTTTTCTTTCGCGCACCGAAACGCAACTCACAAGCAACGATCACGCTTGTGCAGAGTGCGTCCTCGCCGACGGCTGCAATTCTCTTGCCCATGTCGGCGGGGCGGCGAATCAGATACGAGAGTATGTTCGTGTCGAGCAGATAGCGCCGCGGCATCAGTCGACGAGGTCCACCGTGTGCGGCGCTGGATCGTGGACGTTCGGCCAGTCGGTGTCGATCGGTTGCCACGATGACAACAATGCCGACAGCGATGGACGAGCAAGAGGTTCGAGCACGAGACGGTTCCCCTCCCGATACAACAATGCTTCGTTGCCCGGGAGCTCCAGTTCGCGCGGAATACGCACGGCCTGATTGCGTCCGTTCTTGAAGAGTCGAACCCGGCGACTTGCGCTCGACTTTGGCATATGCCTAAGCCTATGCTAACCACCGCTCGGGTGCAACGCTCGAATTGAGCCCAACCGCCGGCATTCGCTGCACGTGCGGGGCCGGCGCGTGCTAGGTAACGGAGATATCCAGGCGTTTGAGCGCGCTCAGCCGTCGGACCAGATCTCCCGGACGCGCCTTAGGTTTCCGCGATCGTACCGATGGCACTTTTGTCACTCCTGCTTCAGCGTCTCTATTGGATCGATCGCCGCCGCGCGCCGCGCCGGCACGTAGCTCGCGAGCGCCGTTGCCGCGACGATGACGGCGAGCGCGCCGAGATAGGCCGCAGGATCCAACGCGCTCACGCCGAATAGCAGCGATTGCATCGAGCGTCCCAATGCGGCCGCAGCCACGATTCCCACCGTGGCGCCCACAGCGCCGAGCGCGAGTCCGTGCAGCAAGAACATCCTCGCGAGTTGCCGCGGCTCGGCACCGAGCGCCGCTCGGATTCCGATCTCTCGTGTTCTCTGCGAGACGACGTAAGCCATCACGCCGTAGATCCCGATGATGCCGAGCACCAACGCCATCCCGCCCGCGATCGCGAGCAACACGAGCGCGAACGACGTTCGCGCGAGCGAGGCGGCGTACAGATCCTGCATCGTGCCTCCGGTGGTGACGGGAATGCTGCCGTTCACCGACCAGATCGTCTGCCGAATCTCGTCCGCGAGCTTGCGATACCCGCACGCTCGCTGCGAATGACGAGCGTCGGGGCCGGCATTCCGACGAGCGGTCTGCCGAAAAAGTCCGCCACGAGCGCGGGCCAATACGCGAGGGTCGGTGCTTCCTCGTACACACCCACGTCATGAACGTCCTGCACTACACCGATCACCTCGCGCCAATCATCCTGTTCCAGGGGCGGCCGGATACGTTTGCCGAGGGCGCCCGCCGGATCCGGCGCGAGCTCGCGCGCGAAACTCTCGGAAATCAGGGCCACGCGGCCGCCCGCGTCGATGTCGCCCCAAGTGAGGTCCCGTCCCGCGATGACTCTCGTGCCCATGGCTTGGAAGTAACCGGGTGAGATGAACTTGAATCTGCGCGGCGGCGGCGTGCCTCCTGCCGGCAGCGTTTGGCCTTCCACGAGTATCACCATGCCGATTTGCCCGCCCTCCAGCGGAAGCTGGCTCACAAAGGCGGTCCCGGCCACGCCCGGAAGTGCCGCGATCTTGTCGAGGATCTCGTGCTGCATGCGCATGTAACGCTCGGGCTCGGGCGTGGGCGTAGTCGGCATCCAAATGCGCGCCGTTTGAATCGTTGCGGGGTCCGAAAAGCCGGGGTCCACATCGCGCAGAGCCTGAAACGTCCGGATCATTAGCGCGGCGCTCACCACCAGCACGATTGCGAGTGCGACCTGCACGACGACTAAAGTATTGCGCGTCGCGTTGCGCTCGCGGCTCGCGCTCGAGCCGCGCGCTCCGCCGATCACGGTCGCGTCGAGGCCCCTCGCGTGTTTGAACGCCGTGAACGAGCCGAACACGAGCGTCGACGCGAGCGAAACAACTACGCAGAACGCGAGCACGGCCGGATCGATCGAGATCTCTTGAAGGCGCGGCAAGTTGCTCGGGCCGATTGCGATGAGAGCCTGGAGGCCAACGTGCGCGAGCACCAAGCCGAGCACACCGCCGGCTGCGCCGACGACGAGGCTTTCGACGAGCAACTCTCTGGCGATTCGCGCCGGCACCGCGCCGAGCGCCGCGCGCACGGCGAACTCTTGCCGTCGAGCGTCCGCCCGCACGAGCATCAGATTCGCGATGTTGGCGCACGCGACGAGCAACACCGCGCCGATCGCGCCCATGAGCACCCACAAAGTGCTCGCGACGTTGCCCGTGAGGTCGTCTTTCAAAGGGGAAACGATCGGGGCGATTTGCCAGTTCGCGATGGTTTCGCGCGCGAGCGCGATGCCCGGGATGAGGGGCCACGCGTCGATCCAGATCGGCAACATGCGTTCGATGTCGGCGCGAGCCTCCGCCGGCGTGACGCCGGGCCTAAGCCGCGCGAGCGCGTGACCCTCGAAATTGCCGATGGCGAGCCGGGCAGGGTCGAGCTGCCACGGGACGATCATGTCGGGCTGCGGGTTCAAGTCGAGGAATCTGAAATCGCGCGGCATGATGCCGACGATTCGCGCCGGCCGCGAGTCGATCGATAGCTCGCGCTCGAGCGCCGCTTCGTCGCCGCCGAATCGCCGTTGCCAGAATGCGTACGAGAGAAGCACGGGCTGCGGACCTTCGGCCGCGGGCTCGTGCTCAGCTTCCGTGAACCAACGTCCGCTCGTCGGCTGCACGCCGAGCGCCTGAAGGAGGCCGTGCGTGACGCGGAGCGCGCGCAGCCGCTCCGGCTCGCCGCGGTCGATGAGCGTTTGGCCGCTTTCCTGCCACACGCCGAAATGCGCGAACGTCCGGTTCTCGTCGCGGTAGGTGAAGTACTGCGTCGTCGACGTGGTGAGATCGTCGACGTTCATGACCGCGGACCTGTGCCTGATCCTCACGAGCTCATCCGCGTTCGGATACGGCAGCGGCTTGATGAGCACGGAATAGACCACGCTGAAGATCGCGGTGGTCGCTCCGATGCCGAGCGCGAGCGTCAGCACGGTGGCGAACGCAAACGTCGGGCGGTGCCGCAGTACCCGTAGCGCGCGGCGCAGGTCGCCGCCCAGCGAATCGAAGATCATGGTCATGCGATGTCTCCCTGCGGACGCGTCGTCGAGGACCACTGTTCTCACGCGGCAAGTGCGACAAACGTGCCAATCGACTGGCTCGCCGATAACTCATTGATATGGCTCGCGCGCGTGCGGTTCGGTCGTCGTTACGGCCTGCGAAACGTCCCGGATTCGCGCAGCGCGTCCCACGCACGGGACGGCGCTAACCCTTGCGAGGCGCGGTACACTTCAGCGCCAAGGTAATCGACGTCCACACCCACATGTACTCGCACGGCTGGGTCAGCCGATAACAATCACAGACCATGGACGCTCTCTCCGACGTTCTGCAGGCGATCCGGCTCGATGGCGCCGTTTACATCAACGCGGAGTTCACGGCGCCGTGGTGCGTTCACGCAAAGTTCGGCTTGCACTCGGCGAGCACGCGGCTGCCGCGTTCCGATCACATCGCGTTCTTCCACGTGCTCGTCGACGGCGCATGCGAGGCGCGGCTCACCGACGGCGCCGAGGTCGTGAACCTTCGTCCGGGCGACGTGTTGCTGTTTCCGCACGACCACCTCCATTTGCTCGGCAGCGACGTGAGCCTGAAGCCGACGGACGGCGGATTCACGCCAAACACCGGCAGTAACCTTGTGCAGATCCGGCATGGTGGCGGCGGCGACGCGACGCACTGCGTCTGCGGATATCTCGCGTTCGATCCGGTGATCTGTCGGCCGCTGATCGGTGCGCTGCCGCAAATGCTCAAGATCACGGTCGCGGACGACAGCAAGGGAGCCTGGCTGCTCGAGCTGCTGCGCGTGGGCGTGCGCGAGTCGAGCGCGCAGGGCCCCGGCGCGCGGACGATGCTCGCGAAGCTCGCGGAGCTCATGTTCGTCGAGGCGATGCGCCGTTACGCGGAATCGTTGCCCGCCGAGCAACGGGGTTGGCTCGCCGGGCTTCGTGATCGGTACGTTGGCAAGTCGCTCGCGCTGCTGCACGGAAACCCGGCCCGCGCTTGGACCGTCGACGAGCTCGCGCGCGAGGTTGCGTTGTCGCGCTCGGCGCTCGCGGATCGTTTCGCGAACCTGATCGGCGAGCCGCCGATGCAGTACCTGATTCGCTGGCGGCTCGCGCTCGCGGCCCAGCGCCTCCGTGCGGGGACCGAGAGCACCGCGCGGATCGCCGAGTATTGCGGCTACGAGTCCGAGGCCGCGTTCAACCGCGCGTTCAAGCGCGAGTTCGGAGTGCCGCCGGCCGCGTGGCGGAAGGCGCGCGCGGCCGGCGGAGACGGCGCGACGGCCGGGGCGCTTTCGAGCACGCCGGCCGACTGAACGCTTACATGAGCGGCGCGAGCGCGCTCACGATCCGCTCGGCCTGCGCCGGCGTGATCATCGAGGTCAGCATCTCGACGAATCGACCTTGCTGAACACCCGACACAATGTACTGCCAGCGGTAGGCCTTCAAGAACGTGTCGCGTATCGTGCGCTGCTCAACCTCGGTGAACGGCCGGTCGTTCACGCCCAAGAAATAGTCGGCGTCCGAGCGCGCTTGGAGCTGCAAGATGCCGTCGACCCCCCCGACGAGCTCGATCAGGTCCGTGACCGCGCGATCTCGCGCCGGCGCGTCGAGCTTAGCGTCCTCACGCCGCCACTCGAGCTCGTCCATGATTGCGTGCTGCGACTCCTCTTGCCAGTGATGCAGGAACACGTCCTTCCAGAGCTCGGAGAGCTCGGCGTCTGGCTCGATGCTCGTCTTGTAGTGGACCTGGGTGAAGATCTCGATATGGCTCGTGAGCGCGAGCACCGCCCACGTCGACTTGCCGAGCACGAAGCGCGCGACGTCGTTCGGGTCGGGCATCACCTTGTAGCCCGGCGGCATGCTCGTGGCCGCGAGCTTCTCGACGCGCCGGAACAGCTCTTGGTGCTTGATCTCCTCGTCGCTGAAGCGCACGAGAGCCTCGAGCGCGATCTGGTCGCCGAGCCAATAGTCCTTGCTGATCTCGAGCACCTTCGCGTTGATGAAGCGTTCGACGAGACCAAAGATGTTTGCGTAGGTCCTGCCTTGCACCTGGCTCATGAACCGTCTCTCGTGCGGCGTCAAGAAGCCGAGCTCGTTCACGAAGGACAGGCCGTCGGGCAGGAATTTCTGCGCGACGTCGAGCGAACGACCTCGGAGCACGTCGTGGTCGATGTCCCAGCGGATGCGCTTCGAGGCTTCGATGGAACGCGCATAGCGAATCGAGTTTTCGGTCGGTTGAATGGCTGACATTTGACGCTCTCCTTTTTCGAAGGTGGACTGAAATGACCGCCGCTACGCGGCGACCGACACTGAATCCGCCGCCGCGAGCCTTCGCTCGACGGCGTCGAGCGTGAGCTCGAGCAGCTCGCGCTGCGGCAAGCTGCCGCCCAAGCGCGGCAACACCTCGCGCAGCGCCGCGTGCGCAAGCTCGAGATCGCCGGTCATGAACGCTTGAAGCGCGGATAGCGCGCGCACCGTCGTGAGCCGCGACGCGCGGCCCTCTGCGGATACCGTCTCCAACGCCGTGCGCATTACGCATTTCGCGAGCGAGCGCACGAGCTGATGCTCGCCAGCGCGCCCGAACGCGAGCCCCGCGAGCACGTCGAGGAAACCTGAAAAGCCCGCGGTCAGGTGCTTCACCCAGGCGGCCGCGAGCCGCGACCAGCCGAAGCTCGTATCGACGCTGAGCAGGTCGAGCCGCCAGAGCAAGTCCGTAGCGTCCGCTGCGTTGCTGACGTCGAGCGCGGCTGCGGGCAACAGGTCGCGATCGAACGACTCGAACGCCGCTTCGTGCTCGCCGCTCTGTAGGCGGAACAACGCGAGGTGCCAGGCGTTATGCGTGACCATGCGGCCGCCCGCTCGCCAGACCGGTGCCGTAGCCGCGAGAAAACTCGCGCCTTCACGCGTTCGGCTCTGCATCACCAGCGCATGCGCGAGCGCGTGGATCGCGTACGGCGACCGCGGCTCGAGTGCGAGCGCGCGGCGCGCGAGCGCCTCCGCTTGCACACCGTCGCCGGTCTCGGCGCAACCGAACGCGTGCATCGCGAGCGCGCAGTCGTGACCTGGCAGGGTGTCGGACGAGCGAGCGACCGCACGCTCGGCGACTGCGCGCACGCAGTTGCGCTCGCCTAGGAAGTACCAGCAGGACTGCGCGAGCCGCAGGGACAGCACGTCGCCCGGGGTCGCGAGCGCGAGCTCCGAGTACAGGCGCGCCGCTCGGAGGTGCTCACCGGTGAGCCACGCGCGCGCGGCCGCGAGCGCCTCGAGCTCGGCGCGGGTTGCAGAACCCGCGAGCGGCTCCGCGGCCGTGAGCGCCTGCTCGAGCGTTCGCAGGGCACCCGCGTCCTTCGCGGCGACCGCCTTGCCGATCGCGAGCAGGCGCGCCGGCAAGAAGCCCGGATGATCCGCGATCAGCGCGTCGAGCGGCTCGACCAACTCGTCGGTCGCGCGCAGATACGCAAACAATGCGCGCTCGTAGCGCCGCTCGGCGTCGGCACGGTTCGGTTTTTTGCTGCGCGTCTCCATGGGCCGGCAGTATCCGGACCGGCCTCGGAGCCCGATATGATCGGGCCGCCGCACGAATTGACCGAGACCCCGAGCTTCGCCATTGACTCGCACTTGTGCTCAACGCCTATCATTCGATCTAGATGAGCACTTGGGCGGCGCCTGATCAGACGCGTCGCGCTGCGCATGACGCCGAAACCGTTGAAAAAGGGAGCGACGTACGACGATCTTCGCGACGTACCGGAAAACTTCGTCGCGGAAATGTTCGACGGCGAGCTCTACGCGACGCCGCGACCCTCGCTGCTGCACGCTCGCACCGCCACGGTGCTCAGCGTCGAGCTGGGCCGCTCACCGCGGCCGAAACGGCCCGGGCGGGTGGGTGATCCTCGTCGAGCCGGAGCTGCACTTCGAAAACGACGTGCTCGTGCCGGACCTCGCCGGCTGGCGCCGCGACATCCCACTGCCTCGGACGCATATATGACGCTGGCGCCCGATTGGATCTGCGAGGTGCGTCGGCGTCCACCGAGACGCTCGATCGCGGCACGAAGCTGCGCATCTACGCACGCGAACGCGTGTCTCATGCCTGGCTCGTCGATCCACTGCGGCGAACGCTCGAAGTGCTGCGGCTCGAGTCGGGGAGCTGGAATCAGCTCGCCGACGTTTTGATGCGGCGTTCATGCGGTGAGCTCGCCGCTCTGATTGAAGGCGCGCGTCGCAGCGCGGGCGCGTCAAGAGATGCCGCTCGCGCCGCCGCCGCATTTCGATTCCGACTTCCGAGCATTCGCGTCTTGCAGCAACGCATCGGCGGCGCCTAAGCTTGAATCAATCCCTTCGGACGAGCGATCGGTTCCGACATGAACGCAACAATCGTCAAACAACACGCTCCCGCTCGGTTGTCGCCGGCGGAGTTGCGAAGTCGTTGGCAGCGGATGCTGCGCGACCCGATGCTTGCCGACATTCCGGGCAAGCTCGAGCTCACCGAGAAGGGCACGATCGAGTTGAGTCCGCCGAGCACTCGTCACAGCATTTTTCAGGCGTTCGTCGCGGGTGAGCTGCGGAGGTTGCGGCCGGACGGCACCACGTTCACCGAGTGCGCGATCGAGACGGACATCGGCGTCCGTGTGCCGGACGTGGCTTGGGCATCGCCGGACTTCATGAGCCGCCACGGCACCCCGAGCCCGTTACCGCGTGCGCCGGAGCTCTGTATCGAGGTGCTATCGCCGTCGAACTCCGAGCCTGAGATGCAACAGAAGACGGCGGCGTATCTTGCAGCAGGCGCGATCGAGGTCTGGCTCGTCAAGGAGGATGGCACGGTCGAGATGCTAAACGAGCGCGGTCAGGTCGCGGCGAGCGCGCTCGGAATTGCCATCGGTGCGTTGCCGCGCTGAGCGGTGGGAGGCCGCGCATCAATGACCGACATCGTTGTCTATCGCAATCCGCTCTCGGGCCACGCGCACCGCGTGGAGCTCTTCTTGTCGATGCTCGAGATCCCCGCTCGGCTCGTCGACGTGGATCTTCGCGCCGGCGCGCACAAAACGCCCGAGTTCCTGAGCAAGAACCCTTTCGGCCAAGTCCCCGTCATGGAAGACGGCGACGTCACGCTCGCCGACAGCAACGCGATTCTCGTCTACCTCGCGCTGCGCTACGACAAGTCCGGCGCTTGGTACCCGCGCGACGCGCTCGCGGCCGCGCGCGTCCAGCAGTGGCTGTCGGTTGCGGCGGGGCAGCTTGCGACGGGTCCCGCGACCGCGCGTCTCATCAAAGTGTTCGGCCGCGGGCTCGACCACGGGCGGGCCGTATGGGTCGCGGAGCAGCTCTTCGCCGTGATGGAGCAGGCGCTCGCTGCGCAGGCGTTCTTGACTGGCGCAACGCCCACGATCGCGGACGTCGCGATGTACACCTACACGGCGCACGCGCCGGAAGGCGGCGTGATGCTCGAGCCGTACGGCAATATCCGCGCGTGGCTCGCGCGCATCGAGGCACTACCCGGGTTCGTGCCGATGCGGCGATCCGGGCCGGGCTGACGC
>CAVUTF010000019.1:0-12159 GCA_963744305.1 uncultured Gammaproteobacteria bacterium | reverse complement strand
GCTCGCCGGCGCTTGCCAACTTGCAGCACACGACTCAGACTCCGCCACGGGAGAAGAAGAAGAAATAATGAGCCATCAACGTCGATTCGCCTTGAGGCGATGGCGCTTAGTTTGGACGCTTCCGCCACTCATATTCATTTGCTCGGTCTTCGGCGTCGGCGCACAACCGCCGCCCAACCCCGGCCCACCCGGAGGGAACGGCCCGCCGGGGCTCAACGTAGCGCTCAGCCGAGTGCTCCGCAACGCCGGGTTCACCGGAAACATCGAAGCAATGCTCGAAGCGCGGCTCGGTCGCAGTGTCGATCCGGAGCTCGCGGAACTCGGGCGGCTGCTGTTCTTCGACAAGATCCTCGGTCTGCATAACGACAATTCGTGCGCTGGTTGCCATGCGCCGGCCTTCGGCTTCGGCGACTCGCAGCCGATGGCCATTGGCGTCGATAACAACGACGTCGTCGGCGCGAACCGCCGTGGCCCCCGCAACCAGCGCCGCTCGCCCCTGGTCGGCAACACGATCTTCTATCCCGCGCTGATGTGGACGCCGCGGTTCGTCGCGGTTTCCGGCGATCCGTTCAATGCGTTCCTCGGTTTCCAGTTTCCCGATCCGGAAGGCGTCATCACGGGGAAGCCGACGCTGCTTGCCGCGCAAGGTTCGCTGCCTTCCACGGAGCTCGTGGAGATGGCGGGCTTCTCCGGGATCCAAGCAAACCCGGGGCCGTTCGATAAGGCGCGCTTCAAGATATTCGACGACGGACACGGCGACCCGCTGCCGGAACCGGACGATAGCGGCTTTCACAATTTCCCCATTCAAGCAGCCGTCGACAAGCGCCTGAACGCCAATCCCGAGTATCTCGCGAGGTTCGCGGACGTCTTCAACGGCGGCGACCGCGCTCCCGGACGGCATCACGATCAGCATGCGGCGGCGAGCGATCGCAGAATTTCAGACTGTGCTCACCGCCGCGAATGCGCCGCTGGATCGCTTCGCCCGCGGTGAGTGGGACGCGATGACGGCGAGTCAGAAGCGCGGCGCGCTGCTCTTTTTCGGTGAGGCAGGCTGCGTCGGCTGCCACGCCGTGGCCGGCAACGCGAACGAGATGTTCAGCGACTTCCAGCCGCACCGAATCGGCGGCCCACAGCTTGCGCCGCTGTTCGGCGTCGGGACGGGCAACGTGATCTTCGACGGCCCGGGCGAGAACGAAGACTTCGGCTTCGAGCAGACGGAGGGCGATCCGGCTCTGCGTTACATGTTCCGCACCGCACCGCTCCGCAATCTGAAGGTGGCGCCGGCCTTCTTTCACAATGGAGCCTTCGACACGCTCGAGGCCGCGATCGTGCACCACCTGGATGTCGAGGCGTCGTTACGGAGTTACGATCCGGCGGCGAACGGCGTTCCCCCGGACCTCGCCGTCGGGCCATTCAGGAGCATCCTCGCCGCCGGCATCGATCCGCTCTTGCGGAAGCCGGTCAAGCTTCGACGAGCAGGAGCGCCGCGACCTCGTCGACTTCGTAAGCAATGCGCTATTCGACGATCGCGTGCTCCAGTTTTGTCTACTGATCCCCGAGTCCGTGCCGAGCGGCATGCCGCTACAGACCTTCGAAGAGTGCGAGTGACCCACGCGCCCGCAAGGGCGCTATGCGTGACGCAACGCCTGGATCGGCTCGCAGGTCGCGGCCTTGTGCGCCGGGTAATAGCCGAAGAAGAGACCGATTGCGGCCGAGAACAGCACCGCAATAGCAATCACGACGGGATGGAAGACGGCCGGCACGCCCGCCCAGATGGCGAGGATCTCCGATGCGCCCATGCCGAGCGCGATGCCTGCAGCCCCGCCGACCGCACACAGCATGACGGCTTCGGTCAAGAACTGCTGGAGAATATCCGTGCGCTGCGCGCCGACCGCCCGGCGGATCCCGATCTCAGCAGTCCGCTCCATCACGGAGACGAGCATGATGTTCATGATGCCGATGCCGCCGACGAGCAAGGAGATGGAAGCGACGATCACGAGCACGGTCTGGAGAATTCCGGCGGCCTGCGCACGGGTTTCGAGGAACTCGGTCATCTCGAGCACCCGGAACGCTTCGCTCGCCCCGGCGTTCAAGCGATGGCGTTGGCGGAGCAGAGCGAGCGTCTGCTCCTTGACGGCGCCGAGAACGCGGGTATCGGCCACGCTCATCATGATCAGGTCCACGGCGCCGGGAGTAGTGGGCTGGCGGCCCACGAGGCGCGTTCGTGCCGCCGCCAAGGGCATGAGGATGACGTCATTCTGATCGTTGCTCGTGACTGATTGGCCTTTGCGCTCTAGAACGCCGACAACGGTCAGGGGCACGCGGTTGACCCGGATCGTGCGTCCGAGCGGGTTCGCGTTGCCGAAAACCTCTCGAGCTACCGTGGCGCCCAGCAGCGCGACCCGGCCGCCAAACCGCAGCTCCTCCACGTCGAAGTCCCGCCCTTCAGCGATCTCCCATTGGCGGACCGAGAGGTAGTCGGCTTCGATCCCGTGCACAGTAGTCGGCCAGTTTCGGTTACCGCTCACGACCTGCGCGCTCATGCTGATCGTGGGCGCCGCCGCGACGACGCTCGGAAGCTCCGTCTTCAACGCCCGAGCGTCACGTTCGGTGAGCCGCAGGCGGTTGCCGGTCGCACGCACGCCGCCGCGTTGCTGGGCAACCGCCGTCACGAGCACGACGTTCGCGCCCAACGCCTCGATCTGTGCGTCAATGTAGGCCCGCGCGCCCATGCCGATAGAGACCATCGTGATCACCGCGGCCACTCCGATCACGATGCCGAGCAACGCCAGGAAGCTGCGGACCATGTTGGCCCGCAGAGCGCCGAAAGCGGCGCGCGCGGACTCACGAAAGCTCATTCGGGAGGCTCCAACCACGTCAGCTCGCGGGCCGAGTGTCGCGCAGCACGACCGTATCCGACTCGGCGAGCCCCTGCATCACTTCGGTGAACTCCTCGTCCGCCAATCCTGTCACGATGGGCACTGGCCGTAGTGCGCCGTCGGTCAGCGTCCAAACCGTGCGCGCGGGCGCTCCACCGATCTGATCTGCGCCGGTATGCGGCGACGCGGAGTCGGGGACGAAGCGCAGGGCGGCGTTCGGCACCACCACGACGCCGTCCCGGCGTCCCGTGACGATTTCCACGTTGGCCGTCATACCGGGAAGCAGGGCGTGGTCCTCGTTGTGCGCGCTGATGATGACTTTGTACGTGACGACGTTGAGCACGACGTCCGGCGCCATGCGGATCTGCTCGACGCGACCGTGGAACAGCCGTTCCGGATACGCGTCCACTTTGAAGCGGCACGGCATTTCGTCTCGCAGCAGGCCGATATCCGCCTCATCCACGCTTGCCTCGACTTTCATGAGCGACAGATCTTGAGCAATCTCGAACAGCTCTGGCGCCTGCAAGCTCGCCGCCACGGTCTGTCCGACCTCGACGCTTCGTCTGATGATGGTGCCCGAAACTGGCGAACGGATGAATGTGCGTGCGACATCGAGCTCGGCCACGCGCAGAGCCGCGCGCCGCTGCTCGAGCACCGCGCGGGCACTCATTACGAGCGCATCGGCGACGCTCACTTGCGCATCGGCCATCGCGAATCGGGCTTCTTCCTCCTCCAGCTCGGACGACGACGCATGCCCTTCGGCTACGAGCCGCTCGCGCCGCTCGAGCGAGCGCTTCGCCAGCGTTCGCTCGGCCAGGGCGCGCTGCCGTTCCGCCTGCCGCTGCGCGATGCCGGCTTCGGCGGCCGCCACGTCGGCTCCAGCTTGTTCAACGCGCGCGATGAAAATCTGCGGATCGATGCGGGCGATCAGCTGGTCGCGCATGACGGCGTCGTTGAAATCCGCGTGGAGCTCCGCGATGCGGCCCGAGAGCTCCGATCCGACGGTCACGCTGTTGACCGGCGCCAACGTGCCGTTCACTGTGACGACGCGTTCGACGCTGCCGCGGCGCGCAATCGCGATCTCGTATTCGACGCCGGAGTCGGCTGGCGCGAGGCCGAGCAGCGCCGCGCCACCGCCGACAGCCGTAACAACGAGGGCGAGGGCGCCCGCGCGGCGGTATATGCCTCGCATGGGGCTATGTGAGCGGGGAGCCGGGGTCCGGGGCGGCCTGAGCCGCACCGGGTCCGTGGCCCGTCAAGCGTTACTCCTCGTCAGGCGGTATGCCTATGGCGGTGTCGCAGGCTTCGTGAGATCCCTCGTGAAAGTGACTGAGATTCTGGACCGCCTGGCCGCGATTCTTGAATATGCCGAGGTCTATGAACGAGTCTATGAAGGCAAGGATCCCCGGCATCCCGAATTGCGAGAACGTCACCGTCCTCGCTGCCCGGAGGCGAAACGTCGGCCGCCTCATAGCCGAAGCAGCTAGCGGGACCTCCTTCCTTCGGATCGGCGAGGACGCTGCCGGAAAAGATCGCGCACGCCAAGCCCACACCAAGAGTCATCTGTTTTTGCTTCTTCATATGGATGCCCTTTCTGCAATGTTAGAATTTTACATAAACTGGCGCGACACTTCGCGGGTTGCCTTTCGTGCCGCGCACGCCGACGTAAGGCAACGGAACACCCGCAACATCACCCAAGTCGATGGGTGAGTCAAGTGCTTAGCACGACGCGGCCTTGCCTTTGCATCCGTGACGAGTGTGTATTCGAGCACAGACATCACGACGCCACCGGAGCGAGTTGAACAAGGTGCGCCAGGATCATTCGATCCCCGCACGAAGTCACAGGGCGGCGCGGACGTCCAAGCCTTCCAGAATTTCGCGATTGGCTTTACGCGAGCAATTCAAACTGCATCAGATCTCGTATGCGTGCACATCAAGGCGTCTCGTACTTCTCGAACGCGCGCGCACGCGCTGATACGAGTCTCTTGACGAGCGCACCGATTTCCTCGTCAGACTTGCCCGCTATGCGCGCCGCGTTCAGCGCCATGAGTTCGCCTTGGGGCCACGCGACAGCTTTCTTGCCGAGTCGCACTGGGGGCGGTGCGAGACCGTCCGCTTGCTTCTCCTACCACGTTGATGTCGGGCTGCGACTGCGCGTTCTCGTCTGGGTATTCGAACCGCCCGCGTTCACCGCGAAAGCGTGACTACTATTCTCGGCGTTGCCTCGGCAGCGCCGCGCTTTCGTGCGGCTCCGCGGCGAGCCGCACGATGAGCGGTGGAATGATCGTCTAGAACGAAGGCTCCTGGTCATGTCTCACGCGCGACGCCGTGAGCACGTTTCAAAACCTCCCAAAACGTGCCTCACGGTGATCGCGCGATCGTCCTCGCGCGGCGCGGACACCTCCATACGCGTCTACCGATCGCCGTCCTGAAACGGCCCAACGGCGAGTGGCTCGCGCTTTCCGGTCATACGCGTTCGGAGTAGCTTAAGTGAAGCGTAGAGTGTGCGCCACCGCGGCGCGACCACGCTCGGGAGAGCACCATGATCAGCATCCGACCGATCAGTGCAGCGACAGCCATTGCGTTAGCCGCGCTCTCGGCCGGCGACGCTGCTGCACAACGTAGCGAGGGGCCCGTGCCGGCCGAGAAGAGCGCAGCCACCGTCGTCGACCCGACTGGAAAGCGCCGCGCACGTCGTGGGGCCACCCGAGCCTCGAGGGCATCTGGAGCACGGACGACATGCGCAGCGTCCCGTACGAGCGACCCGAGGCAATGGGCAAGCGCGCCGAGCTCACGCCCGCGGAGTTCGCCGAACGCTTCGCGAGCAACGCCGAGGATCTCGACCGCGCACGGAACGCAGCAGACCTTCTGGCCGCAACGATGTCGGCATCCGCACATTCGGCTACACCTCGCTCGTGCGATCCGCCGAACGGCCGCCTGCCGCCGCTGACGAAAGCCGGGAGCGCGCGGCCGGCGATCGAGGGCACGTACGGCCCCGGACCGTACGACAGCACGCAGGATTTCACGCTCTACGACCGGTGCATCACGCGCGGCATCCTGGGCGGCGCTGTTGCCGGTCGCCTACGGCAACGGCATCCGCATCGTGCAGACGCCGACGAACGTCGCGATCAGCTACGAGATGATCCACGACACGCGGCTCATCCCGCTCGATGGCCGCGAGCATTTGGACGACGACATTCACCAATATCTGGGCAACTCGCGCGGCCGCTGGGAGGGCGAGACGCTCGTCGTCGAGACCCGCAACCTCACGGATCAGACGAGCTTCGGCCGCAACGGCCGCGGCCCCGGCACAGCGCGGCGATGAAGATGACGGAGTGCTTCACGCGCGTGGATCCAGACATGATCGAGTACACCATCACGGCCGAAGATCCCGCGGCGTACACGGCGCCGTTCACCGTGCGGCTGATGTACACCACTCAGCCCGGCTACGACGATTTACGAGTATTCGTGCCACGAGGGCAACGTCGCGGTGCCGCAGGCGCTGCGCGGCGAGCGCGCGTACGAGCGGGCCGTAGCGGAGGCGAAGGCGAAAGGTCTGCCGCCGCCCGAACGCGTGCCGAGCGGCCCCGACCTCGCGCCGCTGCCGGAGGATGAGAACGCGTTCTTCGACATCAACGCCGGCGAGTGAGCACCGTTCCGCCCTGTGCACGCATGACCCGACCGGGCGATTGTCACGCGACTGACAAAGTCCGCGATTTGTAACTCAGGTTGACAATCGGCGGGGACCCTCCCGCCGTGCACGTTGTCTCTCAACTCGATGGCGCAACCGGCGCCGGTTGCGGCGCGATCTCCATTGTCGATTCCGGCCGATTCCGAACGACTGTTGAGAAACCGTCTCTCAATATTCTTTCCACTCTGACCACGGCAAGGAGAGGATCATGAGTGTGACTTTCCCGAACGAAACGCCGGACTACCGGACCGCGCGTGCTGCGCTGCTGGAGCGCGAGGTGGCGCTGCGACGGGAAATGGAGGCCGTCGCAACTGAATTGAGGGCGCTGCCGCCGGGCGGCGAAGTGCCAGAAGATTATTTGTTCGACTGCATCGGCACGGACGGCGCGCCTTCGAAGGTGCGTTTGTCCGAGCTGTTCTGCGGCGGAGACACGCTGATGCTCTACCACTACATGTTCCCCCGGCATGCCCAGGACACTCGGCCCGGGCCGACGGTGGGAGCCATGGCGCAGGTACCGTTGGCCGAGGGGCCGTGCCCTTCGTGTACCGCGCTCATCGACATGTGGGAGGGAACGATGCCCCATTTCGAGGGGCTCGGCGGCAAACTCGCAGTGGTCGCGAAGGCCCCGATCGAGCGGGTCGCCGCGTTCGCGCGCGATAAGGGATGGAAGCACATGCGGCTGCTATCGGCTGCGGACAACACCTTCAAGCGCGACTATCATGGCGAGGACGCCGACGGGCCAGCAGGTCCCGATCATGACCGTATTCAAGCGATGGCCTGACGGCGCGATCCGGCTACATTGGGCATCCGAGCTCGTCTTCGAGCCGAGCGATCCGGGCAGGACATGCGGCACCTGGGCACCGTCGAGCCGCTCTGGACGCTGTTCGACCTGACGCCCGGGGGGAGGCCGAACGCGGACGAGCAGATCGAGTACGGCTGCTGCCATTAGGAGCGGGTACCATGCCGGCTCATGCAAGCCGTCGTCTACCGCCGATACGGCTCGCCGGAGGTGCTTCGGCTCGAGGAGATTCCCGGCCGACGCCTGCAGCGCGCGAGGTGCTTGTCAGGGTCCACTCGGCGTCGGTCAATGCGGCCGATCGCGTCCTGCTTCGGGGCAAGCCGTTCCTCGTCCGGCTCGGCATCGGTCCGCTGAAGCCGCGGCGGCCCGTGCTCGGCTTCGACTTATCCGGACGAGTCGAGTCGGTGGGCAAGGGCGTTAGCCAGTTTCGGCCGAATGACGAGGTGTTCGGTGCGAGCAATTCGGCGCGTTCGCCGAGTACGCCTGCGTGCCGGAAGACACTCTCGTCGCAAAGCCCGCGAACGTGTCGTTCGAGCAGGCGGCTGCGACGCCGACGGCGGCATACACTGCGTTGCAAGGCCTGCGAGACAAGGGCCGGATACGCGCAGGGCAGCGGTGCTCATCGACGGCGCCTCCGGCGGAGTGGCACGTTCGCGATCCAGATCGCGAAGGCGTTCGGCGCCGAAGTCACCGCCGTCTGCAGCACGCGCAACGTGGATATCGCCCGCTTGATCGGCGCGGACCACGTGATCGACTATCGGCGCGAGGACTTCGTCGCGGCGGGCGGCAATACGACCTGATCCTGGCTGCGAATGCCTATCGGCCGCTTCGCGACTACGTGAAGACGCTGAAGGCGAACGGCACTTACGTGATGACCGGGGGCGGCGGGAAGCAAATTCTGCAAGCGATGACGGCCGGCCCGCTGTTATCGATGACGAGCGGCAAGAGTCGGCAATCTCATGGCAGTGCCGAAGGGACCGGACATCCGGTTCCTGAAAGAGCTGCTCGAGGCCGGCAAGATCGTTCCGGTGATCGACCGGACGTACCCGTTGGCTGGCGTCCCTGAAGCGATTCGCTACATGGAGCAGGAGCACGCGCGCGGCAAGCTGGTCATCACTGTGAGCGGTTAGTGCGAGAGGCCCAACGCGCGCTCAGGGCCGCGCGATCGACCTCGTGGCCCCGCAGGTACACGTCGGAGATCCTGCGGGTGTTCGTGATGTCGTCGAGAGGGTTCGCGTCCCAGCACCACGAAGTCGGCGCTCTTGCCGGCCTCGACGGTCCCCATCCGCTGCAACCCGAGGATACGCGCATTGGTCCCCGTGGCGGCGATCAGCGCTTCGTGCGCGGTGAGGCCACATTTCGTGTAGTCGGCCATTTCTTGGTGGACGCCGAACCCGTCGCCCGTTCCATCCGTGCCGAGCCCGAGGATCATGCCGGCGTCGTGAATCCGCCGAAGGTTGCGGCAGTGGAGCTGGAACACCTCGCTCGGCTCCGTGTTCCCCTCGGCCTCGCGACGCTCGATTGCGTCGCGCATTCTCGCGATCTGCTCCGCCGGCAACGTCTCACTCAGGGACGCGAGGTCGTCGCGGGTCATGGGACTCGGCGGCATGTTCGGACCCGTCCAGACATCTGGGTGTGCTCTCACGAGTGCGAGGTATTCCTCGTCGACGTCCCTGTCGCGGACGGTGTGGACGAATCCGTCGATACCCGCCCGGTAAAGATCCTTGGCGTCCTCGAGTGCCGTCGTCCGTCCCAGGTGCGCGAGCACCTCCATGCCGAGCGAGTGCGCTTCATCGATGATCGCCCGGTACACGTCGGGCTGAAGCTTTGGAGCCGTGCCGTCGCGATCGTCGACCCAGATCTTCACGAAGTGCACGCCCTGCGAGCTCAGCGCTCGCACGTTCTGCCGGCCCTCTTCCGCAGTGGCAGCCCCATAGGGAATGCCGAGGCGCGCCTCGGTCGGCGGACCGGCCATGGGCGTCGCGGCGATCCCCTTGCCGACGGTCAGGAAGCGCGCGGCATCGGCGATCACCTCGTCGCGGAGCTCGTAGGCGAGATCTGATCGGCCTCGAGTCCCATGGAGAGAGCGGCGCCGATTCCGTAGTACGCATACCGCTGCAGCTGGTCCACGAGGTTGTCGCGCGTGTAGTTCGCCTTGCTGTCCGTTCCGTCCCGAACGTCCGTGAGCCCGATGTGGTTGTGCCCGTCGATCAGCGCCGGGATCACCGTCTTTCCGGTGAGGTCCACTCGGACCGCGCCCGCAGGCGCGTCGCGCTCACTCACTCTTCCGACCCACGTGAAGCTTCGCCTTCGACGAGGAACGCGGCGCTCTCGATCGGACCGCTTCCATCCCCGACGATCAGCCGAGCTCCCTCGAACCAGAGCGTGTCGCCTGCGGTTTCGGGTGGGCCTTCGGGCGAGCACGCGACGACGGTGACGCCCAAGAGTGCTGCCAGACCCTCGATCGGAACATCAGCTTGCCCTCTTAGCTCGTCGCCATGTGAAGCAAGAAGTATCGCCCCGACGGCTAGTCGCCGCGAATGCGGCCGAGCACCTCCGCGAACCGCGGCTCCTCGATGCGCGGATCGGCGAGGAAATTCATCTTGAGATTCATGACCTTCAGGTAGCCCGGATCGATCTCGTGGTTGCGTACCTCCGCGCAACGTCTCGAGCCACCGCAGCGCCTCGTCCTCGTTGCCGATAGCAAGATACGCAAGCGGCCACGCGCCTGCGCCGACCTCGACTTCCTTCGCGCGCGCTTGTAGCTCCTCGAACACCCGTGCGCGTCCTCGGCGCGCCCGATGCGCGAGTAGGCATAAGCGAGCTCCGGGAGATACGCAGTGGCGCGGTTTGTTCCGAGCAACCGCTCGACGAGTTGCAGCTGGGCGAGCGCTTCGTCGGCGTTGCCGAGCGCCGCCGCGTTATAAGCCAGCCACACTCGCGTCAACGGGTTCGCCGGGGCGGACTAGAGCGACTTGCCGAGCATCTCGGTCGACGCCGCACGATTCCCCGCGTAGGCGTACGCGACGCCCAAAATCCGCTGAGGCGCGGGATCGTTCGGACCCAGATCCAGAGCCCGCTCGGCCATCTGCACGGCGCGCGCGTGGTCGCCCATCCAGGAGTAAATCCACACCTCGACGGGCGCATAGGTCGATTCGTCCTCATCATACGTCGCGAGGTAGGTCGACCAGTTCCATCTTAGGAGATGCAGGACGGCAAGAGCGTCGCGCCTCCCCATCCGTCGGATCGAGCGCCAGCGCGCGTTGTGAGTATTCGCGTACGAGACTTTCGATTTCAGAGCGAGCTTCCGTGGCAACAGCCGTACCCCCCGCAGTGTTGATGAAGGATGTGCTGTGAAGTATGGCCTTCATTCCATACGCTCGGGCGAAGTCTGGGTCGATCGCGATGGCTCGATCGAGCAAGCCATGAGCCATCTCGACCCCGCCCGGCACCGATTTGGCGCAGCCCGCTCAACGCTTGGAGGAAGAGCGCATAAGCCGCCGGCGAGGACGTCGGCTCACGCTCGAGGCTCTGCCGCTCAGCCACGGAAAACTCCGCTTGCAGCGCGTTCGCAATGTTCATTGCGATGTCGGCCTGGATCGCAAACACGTCTGCGAAGTCGCGCTCGTAGACGTCCGACCACAAGGCTTGGTCGCTTGCCGCATCGACGAGCTGTGCGGTGATCCGCACACGATCATTCGCATAGCGAACGCTGCCCTCCATCACGGCGCCGACGCGAAGCTCGGCGGCGATTTGCGGAATGGAGAGGTCGGTGGTTGCGTAGCGCGCAACCGACGTTCGCGAGATCACGTTGACGTTATCGAGCTTTGCGAGCTTGCGAAAGCACTTCCTCATGGATGCCGGCTGCGAAATAGGCGTCATCGGCGTCAGGACTCAAGTTCGCGAACGGCAAAATGGCAACCGAGCTCGGCAGCACGTCGGTGCGCTGCGACGGCACGGTTCCACTTGCCGCGGCCGCGCCCGGGGGCGCCAGGTTGGCTGCAGGCTCGGGCGCGGCGGAAGCCGGCACTTGCTCGCCGGATGGTCGCAGTACGGAGATCAGCACGACCAAAGTCGCCGCGCCCGCCACGGCCGCGCCCCGAGTCGCCGCCAACGTCCACCGTCGCGTACGCCGGGCACGCTGTGGGGACGCGCGTCTCGTATCCGCGGCGCGCACTTTGTATACGTTGATCGGCTTGGCGATGTTCTTGACTTGCTGCGGCCCGAGCGACTCGAACTGCACATCGATCTTGCCGTCGACCGCCTCATGCACCGCGCCAGAGACACAAATACCACCCGCCTCGGCCAGGGATTGCATGCGCGCAGCGATGTTGACGCCGTCGCCGTAAAGCGTGCCGTCAGTCTCCTCGATTACGTCACCAAGATTTGCGCCGATTCGAAATTGCATGCGCCGCTCGGGCGCGATCTCCAGATTGCGTCCAGCAACGCAGTGCTGAATTTCGACGGCAGCCTCGACGGCTTCGACCGCGCTCGGAAACTCCGCGAGCAGCGCGTCGCCGGGCGCGTTGACAACGCGACCCTTGTGCCGCTCGACTATCCGGCCGATCGCGGTGCGATATTCTTTGAGCAAACCGACGGTGGCCGCCTCGTCGGACTGCATCAGCCGCGAGTAGCCGACCACGTCGGCGCTCAAAATCGCGCAAAGCTTGAGCTGGGTCTCGCCATCGCTGGAACGCCTCGCGGCCCGTGCCGCGAAAGAACGTAGCACGAACATGGATGGACTACATCCGTCGGCGCGGCTTTCAGCGCGGCGCGTCGAGCGCCGCCTG
>CAVUTF010000018.1:0-30284 GCA_963744305.1 uncultured Gammaproteobacteria bacterium | reverse complement strand
CGCACACGCTGCGGCAGTGTATGGACGGCGCCTCAGGGTTGTGCCGCAAGTTGTGCGCTCGGCGCAAAACTTGGGTAACCCCACGGGTAGGCAACCGCTCCTAATACAATGATCTACTCTCCGCGCGGGATGCGCGCAGGTCTAGGGAGGCGTGGGGAGTGGTTATTGGAGGCTAGGAGCGGAATCGAACCGCTGTACACGGCTTTGCAGGCCGCTGCATCACCACTCTGCCACCTAGCCGCGAAACGGCGCGCAATTTAGCACAGGCGCGCGCCCCGCGGCCCGTCTAGAACGCGCCTTGCCTGTCAGGGCGCGGCCGACGATCAGTTCGTGGATCGTCTCCGTGCCTTCGTAGGTGATCACGCTCTCGAGATTCAGCATATGACGAATCGCGCAATGATCGAGCGTGATCCCGGCCGCCCCGAGCATGTCGCGGCAATCGCGCGCAATGTCCAGCGCCAGTGCGCACGTTGTTCCACTTCGCGAGCGACACCTGGGCACTCGAGCACTCGCCCTGGTCCTTCAGCTTCGCCAGCCGCACGCGAGAAGCTGGCGCCGTGAGAGCTTCGTGCGGCGTCCGCCAGCCGCGTCTGCATCAGCTGTGTGTGGCTAACGGCCGGCCGAACAGCTCGCGCGCTGCGCGTGTAGTCGAGCGCCTTCGATGCAGGCACGCGCCGCGCCGCAAGCGCCCCATGCGATCCCGAACCGCGCTTCATCGAGGCACGCAGCGCGGCCTTGAGCCCCTCGGCTCCCGGCAAGCGAGCGATCTCGGGAACGCTGACGTCGTCGAAAGAGAGCTCGGCCGTGATCGATGCCCGCAGCGACAACTTGTTCGCGGACTCGCGTGCGGCGAACCCGGCCGTCGCCTTGCTCGACGAGGAACGCGGTGATCCCGTCGTCCGTCTGCGCCCACACGATCGCGACGTTCGCTAGCGCGCCGTTCGTGATCCACTCTTCGCCGCCGTCGATCACCCAATCCGCTGCCGCGCCGGCGCGCGCGTGTGTGCATCTCGCCGGATCCGATCCGCCGTGCGTTTCCGTCAACGCGAAGCAACCGACTTCGTCGCCGCGCGCGAGCGCTGGCAACCAGCGCGTCCGTTTGTTCGTCGGAGCCGCACGCAGCGATGCAACCGATGACGAGGCTGCTCTGCACGGAGACGCAGCTGCGCAGGCTGCTGTCGCCGCGCTCGAGCTCTTGGCAGATGAGCCCGTAGCTCATGTGCTGAGACCCGCGCCGCCATAGCCACGCAGCGTCGCGCCGAGCAGCCGAGCGCCGCGAGCCGGGGCACGAGCTCGACCGGGAAACCGTTGCCGCCGAAACACTCCGCGATGATCGGCAAGACCTCCCGGTCGACGAAACGGCCGACGCTATCCTGGATCAGGCGCTCGTCTTCCCTGAGCAGCGAACGGACGTCGTAGAAATCGAGTGGGTCCGACGCTCATGAAAAGCAACGGGCGGCCGAGTCGGCCGCCCGCAGTATGCCAAACGCGCTACCTACCGCAGTTCCTCTTTGACCCAGAAACGGGTACCGGTGACGTCGGCGTGGGCCATCAGGCCTTTATCAGTAATCTGGAAAAACGCTACGCCGTCGATGAAGCTCGAGCGGACGGCGATGCCTTCCTGGCCGGCGGCGGCCTCGGCGGTGGCGCTGAGTCCCAGCCGCCTGCAAGAACTGCTCGAGACGATTCTCGTTCTCGAACAGGATCACGAGGCTATACCGCTGCGCGCCGATGCCAAGGCCGATGCCGCCGGTACCCATCCGCATATACGTTCGTTGCCCGCTGCCTTGTTGACGGCCACTCCGGTGCCGCCGCCGCCCGAGACGATGAATCCGGCCTTGGTTGCGGTGAACACGGCGTAGCCGGCCGCGCGGTCGTATAGCTCTCGAGCACTGGATTGCGCCGTGAATAGCTCGTCCAGCGTCGCTTGCGCGCTCTGTCGATCTCCTGACGGCGCACCTGACACGCGCGTCCTCCTGAGCGACACGGGTCCAAAAGCAGAGCGCCAATACCGCTAGCAAGCAGCATCGCTGAATATACATGGTAGTCCCCTTCCGTTTCGAAAACAACAGAGGCGTATGGTGCGCGAACATCGCTACTGGGATTTGCTAGCCGTCGCGCGAGCCGCGCACGATAATCCAGATACGCGCGCACGCCCCCAACCGTCGCTGTTTGACGACACGCGACAACCGCTGTCTACGCGGGAAGAACCCGCGTCGAGCTGATAACCGGCCAGCACGAAGCCGGCGGCCAACAGCGCAACGTTGCTCGCATAGCGTGGCGAAGGAACGCGCCGCTCGTCGCCACATGTTGAACGCGATCAGCATCAACGCCGAGCCAAGAGCTGGCCGATTTCGACACCGACGTTGAACGAGACCATGTTGGTCACGAGCCCGTCTCTCGACAGCGCGAGGTCCTGAAGCTTCGTGGCCAGACCAAAGCCATGGAAGAAGCCGAAAATCAAAACGGCGGCCTCGTGTTCGGCTGGAAGCCGAGCGCCGGAAACCGCCGAGGTTCTCGAATGCTTTGTAGACGACCGAAAGCCGATGACGGCGTCCACGAGATACGAGTTGACGTGCCAGCCCCCCGAGCACGCCGAGCAACAGTGTCGTGCTGTGCCCGACGGCGAACAACGTCACATAGAGCGCGACCTCCCTCAGTCGATACAGGAAGAAGATCACGCCGGCGAGGAACAGCAGATGGTCGTAGCCGGTCACCATGTGTTTCGCGCCGAGGTAGACGTACGGGCCGATGTGGGCGCCGGTCGCGCGCAGCAGAAACGCTTGATCGTCCCCGGCGATGCCGTGCGCCTGCGCAACGCCGGAGGCGAGCAGGACGACGAGCGCGGTTACGCCGCAGGATGAATCGCAAGCGAGCGGTGGGCATCCTTCGCTACTCCAAGGCCGCGGCGAGCGCCTTCGATACACTGCGACTCGTGCGATCGCGGGCCATCCTGGAGCTCCGTAGTCGACAGCCCCGTTGCTGCGGTGCGCGGATGCTAGCACCGCCCTCGCTCGAGTGTCATGTCACTCCGGAGCTCGAGGAGCTGTCGCTTTGCACAGAGTCGGACAATAGTGTAATTATGTATATCATACTCTTATAAAAACTTTATTGATGCAGCTTGGAGAGCGAAAACTCACGGGCGGCGCCGCCATCGTCGAGGCCGCGCGCGCTAATGGCATGACGACGTCTTCGGCGTGCCGGGCGCGCAGATCTACCCGCTGTTCGACGCGCTCTACGGCACGGACGTCGAGCTCATCGTGCCGCGTCATGAGCAAGCCGCCGCCTACATGGCGATGGGCTACGCGAAGTCGACGGGCCGGACCGGCGTGTTCACGGTCGTGCCCGGGACCCGGCGTGCTGAACGCGGCGGCCGCGCTGTGCACCGCCATGGGCAACTGCGCACCGCGTCGTCTGCCTCACCGGCCAGGTGCCCTCGTCGTTCCTCGGCCGTGGGCGCGGCCATCTGCACGAGCTCGCGGATCAGCGCGCGCACGCTCGCACGCTCATCAAGGACGCCTGCGAATCGACGCGGCCGGCGACGCTCCGCTCGTCAATCGCGGCGTTTCGCACGCCGCAGCGGCCGCCCGGGCCCGGTCGCGGTCGAGATGTGCTGGGACACGATGGCCGCCGAAGCGGATGCCGCATCGAGCCGGCGCGAGATCCGCGACCGCCCGGAGCCCGACCCGCATGCGATCGACGCCGCCGTGCGTCTGCTCGGCTCGGCGAAGAAGCCGATGATCATGTGCGGCGCGGGCGCGCAGCACGCAGCGCGGAGGTCGCGTGCGCTCGCGGAGACGCTTCAGGCGCCGGTCACCGCTTTCGCAGCGGCCGCGGAGTCGTGCCGGAGGATCACGCGCTCGGCGTCGCGAGCGTCGCCGCGCGCGAGCTTGGGACGACGTCGACGTCTGCTCGGCGTCGGCAGCCGCCTCGAGATGCCCTACGTCCGCTGGGGCGACCCGATGCGCTACGAGCGCAAGACCGTCGCGCGGGCCGAAGCTGATTCGCATCGACATCGACCCCGACGAGATGCTGCGCTTCGAGCCCGACGTCGGCGATCGTCGCCGATTCGGCGACCGCGTGCCGCCTGCTCGTGGAGCGTCTCGCCGGCCGCGTCTGCGCCGAGCTCGGCCGCGCGCGACGAAATCGCCGCGGCGAAACGCGTCGCGGCCGCCGCGCTCGAGCGCATCCAGCCCCAGACCGCCTTTCCTCGAGGCGATTCGCGCCGTCCTGCCGCGCGACGGATCGTGGTGCCCGAGCTGTCGCAGGTCGGATTCACGACCTACACGGGCGCCTTCCCGGTCTTCGAGCCGCGAACCTACATCTCCGAGGGCTTTCAGGGCACACTCGGCTTCGGTTTTCCCACGGCGCTCGGCGTGAAGGTCGCGAACCCGGACGAGGCCGTGGTCTCGATCACCGGCGACGGCGGCTTCATGTTCGGCGTTCAAGAGCTCGCGACGGCCGCGCAATACGGCATTGCGCTCGTGACGATCGTGTTCAACAACCACTCCTACGGCAACGTGCTGCGCGACCAGGAGATGCAGTTCGGCGGCCGAACGATCGGCTCGCGCTCGACAACCCCGACTTCGTCCGGCTCGCCGAGAGCTTCGGCGTCGCTGCGCAGCGCGTGAGGAAGCCGCGACGAGCTGCAGCGCGCGCTCGAAACGGAGCTCGCGGCGGCCCGCCCGGCGCTGATCGAGGTCGCGCTCGAGCCGGCGCGAGAAGCTCGCCGTGGCCGCTCATTCACATGCGCACGCGTCCGAGCGCGATGTCGGTGGTCGAGCGCGGCGATGATGGCGTTGTTCGCCAGCATCGAGCGGACCGCTCTCAGCGTTTGGGTCCGCGAATCGCCCTCGCTGCTGGCGTTCCCGTTCATCCTCTACCTGCACACGCTCGGGCTCGCGATGCTCGCCGGAATCAACGTCGGCCTCGACGTATGGCTGCTTGCTGGCGAGACGCGTGCCGTCGTTCGACCTGCCGGGGTGTTTCGCGTGATGTGGCTCGGCTTCGGCGTCAACGCGCTGTCGGGGTTCGTGCTGCTGGTGCTACCCCGCGAAGGCGCTCACGAACTGGGTCTTCTTCCCGAAGATGGTGTGGTCGCGGTTCGCTGTGGGCGCTCAGCGCACCAAGCCACGAGTCGCCGGCGCGAGGCACGGCGCACGCGCGAGTCACGCGCGCGCGCGGCGGCTCGCGGTGCTATCGCTCCTCTTCTGGGTCGGCACGATCCTCGCGGGCGCCTTGCTCGCCTACACCTACATGCATCCTGATCGCCGGCGACGGTTTTTGAGGGACGCCCTCATCGACTGGATCGTCAGCTACGCGGCTGTCTCACTTCGTCTCCAACCTACCGCTGGGTGTGGCCGATCAGCGAGTCAATCCATTTCTGCGGCCTCGCGCTGATCGCCGGCACGTCGGACTCTTCGACCTGCGCGTCCTCGGCCTCGCGCAGGGCATCTCTCCGCGCCGCGCTCCACCCGCTTTGCGGTGGGGGGTCGCCGGCTTCGCAGCTATCCGTGGTCACGGGCGTGATGTTCATCGCCGGCACGCCCGATCAGTACTTCTACAACGACGCTTTCAAGCTGAAGGTCGTATTTCTGGTGTTGATGGGGCTCAACGTGGCCTTGTTCTATTGGCGAGAGTTCGCTCGAATTCGCGTGCTCGGCCCCGACGAGGATGCGCCGCCGAGCGCGAAGTGGGTCGCCGCGGCCTCGCTGGTGTTTCTCGTCGGCGTCATGCTGTGCGGGCGCATGCTGACTTTCTTTCGGCCGCCGTACTGACGTTATGTTCGTCTTCCAGCCGTCAGCTCGAGCGACGCCGCACGACCCGCGTCCACCAATAGGATGAAACCGGTAATGAACAGCACCGCCGGGCAGCAGACCGAGCAGCGCCCAAAGGATCCTGATCTCCAGCCCGCCGAAACGACCGAAGTGCAGCTTGATCAGCATCAGTAGAGCGGCTTCGCCGGGTCGATATAGATCGTTCAAGTCAGTATCGAACCGATCGATCGTCTTCTCGAACGGCTCGGGAAACGCGAAATAGACTGCGGTTGCCGCCCAGATCAACAGCAGCGCGAAAGCCCAAAAACCGATGAAGCTGTGCAAGTGCCAAACGAAACGGTGCGCATTGAACGGCCGGCGCACGACGAGGCTGCGTCTCCAATGCGCCTTGCCGGGCCACCAGATCACTGCACCCGTCAACAACAGCGCCATCACGAGCAAACCGCCCACGCCATTGACGATCCGCCCGGTTCTGCCTGCGAGCAGATTGTCGTGCAGATCGACGAGCCACTCGACGAACCGCAGAGCCGGAGGGTACGAGTGGCCTAGATCCTCGCCTGTGTACGGATCGAACAGCCGTTCGCTCACGGCGCCGCCCCGTTTGAGGGAGACCAACACCGGCCGTTCCGGTCGCCGCTGCTCTCGGATCTCCGCGATAGCGTAGTCCGGGTAGGCGCGCTGCGCGGCGTCCCGAAGCTCCTGTTCCGTCATCCGGACGCCGACGGCCGAGACGGTTCGCGGCACGAGCCACTGGTTGAATTCGCGACGAAATACGACAGCGCTGCCGCTTACGCTGATGACGACGACATAGACGCCGATCGTGAGAGCCACCCACAGATGGATCTGCATCAGCGCGCGACGCAGCCAAACGCGCTGCGGCCGGTGCACCCATTGCTGCCAGAGCGACGGCATTGTCGTTGTTAGCCGCGATCGTGTCGCCCGGACTACGCCGGACGCACCCCGACGATGAGCTCAGCGCGATAAAAGGGTCGCTCTCCGACCATGCCCCCTCCCAAACCCGGGGTTCGACTATATACGTTCGCCCCAGCCGGTTGAATATTCGCGGCTCAGGTGACCACATACGTCCTCGAGGGCCAAGCCGCTCCGGGCCGTGTGGCGCTGTCAGTTGTTGCGAACGTCCGATCAGAACTCGATCATTCGCCCGTGCGCTCAAAATCAGCAACGGCAGCCCTTGTCGCGCTAGGGGTAGTTACGATCGCGCCTGGATGCTCGGGGCCACCGCCGGCGCCGACCATACAGTCCATCAGCAATCTCGCGCAGGGCACGACCTATGAGATCAAGTGGTGGACCCGGAGCCATTCGATGCCGACGAGCTCGCGATCAGAAGCGCGAGCAAGAGCTCGAGCGCATCGACGAGCTGCTATCGAATTATCGCGAGGATTCGGTTATCGAGCGCTTCAACGCCGCCCGCACAGTGGACGCGCAGTCGTTGCCCACCGAGATGGTGCGCCTTCTCCGGCTGGCAGCCACCGTGCACGAGAGCAGCGAGGGGTGCTTCGATCCTACCGTGCGACCCCTGGTCAGGCTGTGGCGCCTCGACGGAGATGAGCCGGCCGTTCCCGATGCCGAGGCAATCGAGCTTGCGCGCAAGAACGTTGGTTTCGACAAGCTCGAGATCCTAAACGACACGGAAGTCAGAAAAACGGTCGCGGATCTGCAGGTCGATTTCGCGAGCATCGGTCAGGGCTATGCCGCCGACCGTTTGGGCGGCATCGCGAAAAGCCTCGGCTTGGAGAATTACTTGATCGAGATCGGCGGCGAGCTCGTGGCACGGGGTGGCAAGCCGAACGGCGAGCCGTGGCAAGTCGGCATCGAACGCCCCGATGGAGGCGCCGTGAAGCGCATATTACGCCTACCGCGTGACAGGCCCGCCGCGGTGACAACGAGCGGTACCTATCGCCGAAGCTTCTCAGCGCAGGGCCGCACGTTCAGCCACATTCTGGACCCGCATACAGGCTGGCCCGTGCAGCATGCCCTCGTCGCGGTCACCGTGCTGGGCTCGGACGCGGCGATCGCAGGTGCTTGGGGCACCGCGTTGCTGTGCCTCGGACCGGAGCGAGCGCTCGCCACGGCCGATCGAGAAGGCATCGCCGCGGTCATGCTCGTTCGCGCCGGCGACGAGCTCGAGGAGCGGCACAGCGCGCCGTTTGCGAGAGATTGGCCGGACGTCGTCGACTGAAGGCGGCAGCTAGAGCCAACCGCGGCGCTTGAAATACCACCACGGCAAGATGGCGGACGCCAGCATGAGCACGAACGCCAGGGGATAACCGAGGATCCAATCAAGCTCGGGCATGTGCACGAAGTTCATGCCGTAGATAGAAGCGATCAGTGTCGGTGGAAGAAAAACGCCCGCAGCGATCGAAAAAATCTTGATGATGTTGCTCTGTTCGATCGTGATCATGCCGAGGGTCGCGTCGAGCAAAAAGGTGATCTTCTGCGATAGGAACGATGCATGGTCCGTCAATGACTGCAGGTCGTGCCCTAGCGTCCTCAAGCGGCCTTTGAGCTCTTTCCCGTTCGCCTTCTGCGCCGTGATTTGCCCGAAAAAGCCGTTGACCCGCTGCAAGGACACTAGGCTGTCGCGAATGTTCGAGCTCAATTCGCCTTTGCGGCCGATCGTGCGCAAGACGCTGTTCAAGTCCCGCTTCCAGCTTTGCGTGGTGTCGGCGCTCCCGAAAATACCGCGCGAAACGGCGTCGACGTCGCGCTGCGCTCGCTCCAGGATGTCAGCGAGCCGGTCAACGATGGCCTCGAGCAGTGCGATCAGCACGGTTTCCCCGTCGGTGCAGCCGATGCTCACCTTCTCGGCGCGTTGCGGGAACGTCTTGAAGGCCCGGGGCTCGTGATAACGCACCGTCACGAGCTTGTCGTGCACGAGCGCGAACGTCACGGCGCCCATCAGGAGCTCGTCGGTCTCGGTCCTCGCGGGCAATGTGGCGGTCATGAAAGCGGCGCCGTCTTCCTGATACAGCCGGCTCGAGACCTCGATCTCTTCCATCTCCTCGCGCGTCGGAATATCGACGCCGAGCTTGCCCTCGAGCGCCGCTTCCTCCTCGGGCGTCGGGGACAAGAGATCGATCCAGACGATGGTTGGGAGCTGCTCGAGCACATCGTCGACGGCTTGCAGCCGTCCGTCGCGGACACTGAACGCCTGGATCAACTAGACACCTTGCCGAGACAAGCCGCGCTCAGACACAAAGAGCGCCCGGTGACGCGGCGGCGACGGGACGCAAGGAACCGGGCGCGATCCTGCGCCGGCTCATCTCGGGGGTCGGATCAAACGGCAGCGTGCTTGCGCTCTCCGCTGGCGCTTTCCGCCAACAAGGCGTGCGATTGCTCATCGAGTATCTGCGTGACGCCGCGCGACAGCGTGACTAGGCCGGAGTTGATGAACAACAGCGGAATGGCAATACCAAGGCCAAGTACCGTCGCGATCATTGCCTGGCCGATACCGGTCGCCATGAGGCGCGGATCGCTCGACCCCGACGCTACGATAGCCTTGAACGTGATGATCATTCCGATGACGGTACCGATCAAGCCGAGCAACGGCCCGGCGGCCACGGCCAAACGCAAGAACGACTGGAAACGCTCGAGCTTGGGCACTTCACGCAGCACCGCCTCCGAAATCCGCAACTCCGCAAGCTCCGGGCTTTCGATGCGCTTGCCGTCGCCGCGAAACGCCAGTAGCACGCGGCCAAGAGGATTGTTGGGTTTCGGTGCGTTGAGATTTCGCAGCTGCGCCGACACTGCCAGCCGCGTCATGATGAGATAGAGCCGCTTGGAAAACCGCCAGAAGAACGCCGAGAACGCCGACGGCGATGATCACGTAGCCGACGACCTCCCCCTCCTGCACGCGCTCGACGGCGTTCGGGCGCTCCACGTAGAGTCCTAGCAGCGCACCCCGGGCCGGATCAACGACAGCGGACATGTACCCGCCGTCCGGCGCCGCCGTTTGCAGACGGCGGCCGATGGCGCGAAATTCACCCGTCAGCTCGCCGCTCAACTCCGAGAGCGACTTGCGGCTAGACAGGTATCCCAAATACTGGCCATCGGAGACTGCGGTGAACGGTCCAACGCGCACGACCTCCTTGTCGACGGCCGTGGCGTCCAATTGCAGGACCGCGTGCGGTGTATTTCGTGACCTTGCCGCTGTCCGTCATCTCGCGCAGCAGCTCGTACCACAGCCGCTCGAGCTCGGTAATTGACGGCAAAGCCCGCGCACCTGCCAAGCGGCGCAAGAACTCCGCACGCTCCTCGCCTTCCGTCGGCGTTCCGTACTGCGTGGTGATCAGTGATTGCTGAAGCACCGTCGCGGCATCGCCCGCGACCTGACGAGTCACGCCGAACAGCTCGCCGAGATTGCCTTCGCCGTTCGCGCAGCAGGCCAGTGACCTCCGCGATGCGCGCCTCGTTGTCGTTCCACTGCCGATCGAGCTGCGTGCTGCGCTGCTCGGCTGCGTTACGGCGATTTACTCGCCTCTTGCGCTTGCCGTTCCTGCGCTGCAGCTCGTTCCGAAAGCGCGTCTCGCGCTCCTGGGCAAGCTTGCGCTCTTCGTCCCGGAGGCGCTGCACTCGCTGGGGAAGTTGGTTCAAATTTATACGCGGCTCAGGTGCGGGCTGCGCTGGTTGAGCAGGCTGCGCGGGCGGCGCCTGCTGCCCTTGTCGATTTTGATTCTGCGCGGATGCAACGGAGCCCACGCGATGAGGACCGTCCCTAGGATCACTGCGCGCCGATTGCTGGCACGGGTCATCATGAGCGTCCCTCTTGCGCCGCCGGTACGGGAACGGTGATCAAATCCGGCGCCTCTTCCTCTTTCGCGATCCGCAACGCTCGCTCGATCACGCGATCATAGTCATCGTCGACGACCCATGCGTTTTGATCCTTATCCCAGTACCCAGTCTCGTCGCCTTCCGCGGTCGCGATACATCAAAGCCACGCGGCCCAAGCGCACGAATTCGGCGTCCCGGCCGTCGCTGAGCGTTCCCTTGTAGGCGCTCCATCGTCCGCCCATACTCGAGCTCGATCTGATAGGCCTCCATGAGCCGGCGATATTTCTCGGCTGGCGGCGTATCGACCTGATTCATGAGGTCACGCAGCCGCAGCGACTCGCTCGTCCGCTCGTTCCGGAAGAACGGAACGTCAGACATGACGAACTGCTCCAGATCGTCGAACATGCGCTGCAGGAGCGGAGCCACGTCCAGAGCCACGGCGTCGAGCGCCGCGATCTGCTCCTCGAGCGACGCAATCTCCATCTGCTGCGATTGGAGGAGCACCTCGGCGTGAGCGTTGGAACGCGTGATGATGTCTGCTTCGGCGCGCAGCCGCGCGTAGCGGTTCCCGCTGTCCTGGGCGAGCGCTACGCTGACGACGCCGGCGACGCCGGCGACGAGTGCCGCGCGGGCAACGGCGAGAGCGCGCTTCTTGTTCGAGTCACTGCACGTCATGCAACATCCTAACGATCAGCTTGCCTGGAATCAGCTTTGTGCGTCGATCAGCTCGATGTAGTCGTTCGACAGCTTGCGGTGTTTCTCCGACGTCCTCGACCGGTTGAACCACTCGCGCGCCGCTCTGAAGTTCTTCTGATTGAACAGGGCCAGACCCATCATCATCTGCGCGTTGCCCGTATCCCGAAGCTGACCCTTGTCGAGGCCGCGCTGCAGAGCTGCGATGGCACCTTCCCAATCCTCGCGCTGAACTTGCACCTCGCCGAGGCGCACGAATAGATCTCCCGTGCCCGACAATTCGGCGGCACGCTGCAACGGAGGAATGGCGCGATCGTATTCCGCCGCTGCGATCCAGCAGTTCGCGAGCTTCTCGTAGAGCTTGTCGTCGACCTTGACGGTCTTGTTCTCAATCGCCGTCTCGAGCACGGTCGCTCCGCGGTACGGAACGTCATTGAATAGCAGCAGGTCGGCGAGTCGGCGAATCTCCCCGTCCTCGGTCACGAGGCCTGCCGAGTTCGCTAGCTGCATGACAGCAAGCGCCTTCGGATAGTCCTCCATCAGGCCGTAGACCGACGAGAGCTGCATCCAGTAAGTCTTCTTGTCCGGCACGAGCGCGATCAAGCGCTCGAGAAGCGGTATCGCGTCCCGGTGCTCCTCCTCCTCGAGGTACAGAGCGAGCAGCAGCTGACCCACGCCTCCTGCGGCTTGTCCATGAGCTCCACGGCTTTTTGCGCGGGCGCCAACGCTTTGTTGTGATCCTCCATCTGGTAGTACGCCACGGCGAGCAGATAGTAGGCGGCGGAATTCGGATTCGTGGCCGTTGTGAACCACTCCTCCAAAGCCGCGGCACCTTCCTTCCATTTCTCCTCTTGCATGAAGAGCTGCGCGTACTGATACCGCGCCTGATCGATCTCTTGCTCGTTGAACCCGCCTGCGTCGATGGCCGCCTTCAGATGCTGCCGCGCCTCGTCGTATTTCTCTTCCGATACCGCGATGCTGAATAGGATTTGCTCGACTTTACTGCGCTCGTAGGGACTGAGCTTCTCGAGGTTTAGCGTGCCGATCTTCTGCTTGGCGCCGGCATAGTTCTCCATGTTGAGCAGCTCGATCGCCTCGTTGAGGACCTTGCCGGTCGCTGCATCGATCGTTGGCGCCGGCGCGTTCCGCCGGCCTTGGCCCTGCGCTTGACCCTGACCCTCTTGCTCCGCCCGCTGAGCAACGGCGACGTGCCTTAGGCCGGCGCTCCGAGGCGACACCATCGCGGCGAGCGCTTGAAAATGGCCGATCCTTGGCATGATGTTCCATGGTGTCTCTCCAGCTCCTTCGGATGAATCTGCCGAATGGTCGGCTATTGCTCGAGCTGGAAGCGAATGATGGTTTGCACACCGACGCGCTCGACCGCGACGCCGCCCTCGACCTTCGGGTTGTAGCGCCACCGTGCGATCGCCTTCAGCGCCGCGTCGTCGAAGATGTTCTTCGGGCTCGGCGTTCACGACCATCGGGTCCTTGACCTGCCCGGTCGGCGTGATCGTGAACTGGACCTGCACCCAGCCTTCCAGGCCGCGGCTCAAAGCGCGCGGCGGATAGTCCGGCGCGATACGCACGAGCGGAATGACGTCGCGGTCGGAGCCGGCGCGCATCGTCATTCGCGACATCGCCCCGCGCGCGTCGAGCATCGGTGTGAGCTGCGCGACGTTGTTGTCTACGCCACCCACGTTGAAAGCCATGCGCGGCATTTCCGGCGCCGGCGGCGGCCGCTCGCGCTCCACCTTCTCGTCGCGCTTTGTCTGCACCTCGGTGTCGCGGCGCATGCGGGAGAAATCGATGCGCGTTGCCTCCGCCATATCCCCGACGTCGACCGCGGCTCCCACTAGGCTCCAGAGCAGCCAAAACATCGAGGTCGTGAACAGGCCGCCAAGCGCGATCGCAATTGGAAGTCTGAGGGCTGACATGTCGCTATCCTCCGTACCTCGATCAGCTGCCGGATCCGGGATCGGCCGCAACCGAAATCTCCTGGATTCCGGCCAGACGCACCTCGTCCATTACCTCGGCGACCACTCCGGCTTTCGACGCTTTGTCCGCGATGATGACCACGGTGTCGTCGGGCCGCTCGATGTGGAGCCGCTCGATCAACGTCCGTACGTCGCGCAGCTCCACGCGTCGGCGGTCCATCCAAATCTCGCCGTTTTCGCGAATCGCGATCAGCAAATTGCCGGAGTCGCGATGCTCTGCGGTTACTCGCCTCGGGCTTCAATACGGTGACGCCGGCCTCCTTGATGAAGGACGTCGTGATGATGAAGAAGATCAGGAGATTCATGGTGAAATCGAGCATCGGCGCCAAGTCGATGCCGGTATCTTCCGCCTCTGGAGCATGTCGCCGCGACTGCATCCTCTACTTCCCTCTCGGCCTCAACTGCGTCCTGGTGAAACGTGATGTTGTAAATCCCGCCGAGATGCACTTGGTCTACGACCTCGACCAAAATGCCCGTCGGCGCGTTAGCATCCGCGATGATCAGGACGCCGCTATCCGGGCTGACGGCGCTCAGGCGTTCGACGTTGGCGCGAACGGCGCGCACGTCCACTGCTCGGTTGTCGACCCAGATCTCGCCATTGTCGAGAATTTGGATGTTGATGCTTTCCGAGTCATTCTCTTGAGGCTCTCGAACCTGGTCGGACGATTGACGTCAAGCCCGACCTCTTTGACGAACACGGCGGTGATGATGAAGAAGATCAGCAGATTGACGACGAAGTCGAGCATCGGCGCGAGATCGATGCCGGTCGTGCTCCTGATCTGCCCCCGAGGCTCTGTCGTCGTTTGCGCATGCTCAGAGGCTCAATTTGTCCGCCAGCAATCTCGGTCTCGCGCGTGGCTCGTCTTCGGAAGTAATGCACCGGGCACAGGCCCGTGATGCTGACCGCGAGACCGGTCATCGTGCAGATCATGGCTGCCGACACGCCGCTGGCCATGCTGCGGGCGTCGGCGTTGCCGCGCAGGGCCATCGAGTCGAATACCTCGAGCATGCCGCTGACCGTGCCGATCAGGCCCAGCAGAGGCGACATCGGCACGAGCACCTGCATGACCGGGAAACCCGTCGTCATCGAGCCGTTCAACCGCGAAATCATCGCGGTGCGGATTTGCCGCGCGCACCACGACGTTCGGTCCTTGCGCGCCTGCCACTCCGCCTGCAGTGCGGCGGCCTGCTTCGGCAACAGCATCGTGAAGTACCAGTAGCGCTCGATGATCAGCGTCCACATCAGCACGCCGGACGCGAAGATCCAAGGGACCCACGGCCCGCCGTCGTTCGACAGCGTCGACGATGCCGCGGATCAGCGGGATCTGATCAAGCACGGCGCTGTTTCTCGATGGCTTCCGCCAACATGCCCGCACTCTGCTCGTCGAGGATTTGGACGACGCCGCGGGACAGGGAGTTCAATAGGGCGCCCGCGAACAGCAGCGGGATGGCGATACCGAGGCCGAGCACCGTGGCGATCATCGCTTGACCGATACCGGTCGCCATGAGGCTTCGGGTCGCTGGAGCCCGATTCGGTGATGCTCTGGAACGTGATGATCATGCCGACGACGGTGCCGATCAGTCCCAGCAACGGACCGGCTGCGACCGCACAATCGCAAGAACGCCTGGAACCGCTCGAGCTTCGGCACCTCCCGCAACACCGCCTCGGTGATGCGCAATTCCGCGACGTCGGAGTCCTCTTCGATCGATTGGCCTTGTCGCCCTTGAACGCAAGCAGCACGCGCCCGAGCGGATTGCTCGCTCGAGGGCTGATCCAGATTCCTGAGCTGCTTGTTCACGGACAAACGCACCATCACCAAGCTGATTAGCTGGACAATGAAAGCTAGCAACCCCAGCAGGCCGACGACGATGATGATGTAGCCGATCCACTCGCCGAGCTCGATGCGCTCCATGAGCGTCGGCCGCTCGACGTACAAGCCCGAGCAACACGCCGCGGTTGGCGTCCACGACCGCCTGCGCATACCCGCTCATCGCGTTCTCGAAACGTCTCGGCAATCGTCCATGAACTCGGCTCGGCAATTGCCGCGGCAGAACGTTCAAGCTGCGCAACGTTCGGCAAGTACGACAGGAACTGGCCGTTGGAAGTCGCGTTGAACGGCCCGATGCGCACGACTTCGGCGTCCACCGCCGCACCGCCGGGCTGCACGACACGTGGTCTGGTAGCTCGCCACCTGGCCGCTCGCGGTCATTTCGCGTTGGATCTCGATCCAGACACGCTCGAGCTCCGCGGCCGTCGGCGTAATGCGGGCGGCGGCGAACTCGCGCAACCACTCGTCGCGCGAGAGCTCTCCACTCGCCGGCGGGAACTGCGTGGTGATCAACGACTGCTGCAGCGTCGTCGACACGTCGTTCGCCACCTGGCGCGCCAAGCCGAACACCTCGGCCAGTCCGAGCGCGGTGGCTTTCTCGCGGAGCTGGTGTTGAGATCGTTGATGCGAAGCTCGTTGGCCGAGTATTGATCCGCCAACCGTTCGACGCGGCGTCGAGCCGAGTCGCGCTGCTGCTCAGCGCGCGGCAGCAGCTGCGTCTTCTCGCTGCGCCGCCGTGCCGTTGTATTCGGCCACGGCGGCTGGAACTTCTGTTCTTCGTCCGCGCGGACTTGCTCCGACTTGCTTCAGCAGCTCTTCGTGCGAAGCGGCGCGAGATTGCTGCTGAGCGAAGGCCGGGAGCAGCGAAGACGACTGCCGCGAACGGCAGCACGTTTCTAATTCTTATCACGACCGCACCTCCTGCGGCGCCGGAACAGGTACGGTCAACAAATCTGGAGCGCCTCGCCATCGACCATGCGCAGGGCTTCCTCGACGGCTTCTGCGTAGCTGTTGTCCTCGACCCATTCTTTTGTTCGGCGTCCCAATAGCCCGTCTCTGAGCCGTCGAGCGTTTGATACATCAATGAGACGCGCCCGAGCTTCACGAACTCGACGGTGCGAGCGTCGGCGCCGGTGCCGAGCAGGCCTTCGTACGCTTCGAGCGTCTGGCCGTAGTCGAGCTCGATCTGATAAGCCTCGAGGATCAGGCGGTACTTCTCGGAGATCGTGATGTCCGCGCGGACCATCATGTTCTTCAAGTTCTGCACGCGACTCGTGCGCTCCTCCAGCAGGAACGGCACGTCGAGCTCGACGAACGAGCGAGCGTGTCGACCATCTGCTGCATCAGCGGCTGAACTTCGCGGTTGGTCGTTTCGATGTCGACCAGCTGCCGTTCGATCGACGCGATCTCTTCCTCCTGCGATCTGCACCTGCTCCTCGAGCTGGCTGTTGTAGCGCTCGAGGCTTTCCGCGTCGGCGCATCGCCTGCGCGTAGCGACCTGGCGCGTCCTGGGTTCGCTCGCGATTCGTGAGATCGCTTCTTGCGACTGCGCGGCGGCCGAGTCCATCTGACCTGCGCCGTCAGCGCCTCTTGCAACTGCGCGCCGGCAGGTGCGGCGAATATGGCCGGCACGAGCGCCACCAAGAGGTGGATCCATCGTGGGCCAGTAGCTCCCGCTACTTTGGTTTTGGTGGGGATCATGACAACAAGCGCCTCCTGAAGATTACCTGCACTCGACTCGCGCCAGCGGCGCTGGTGAACGAGCCATCATTCCTATCAAGCCAAAACGATTAGGCGACGCTCGCCCTCGCGAAGTGCCGCCCCAAATCCAATGATCCACCAAGGAGTGCGTGCCTACAACACGCGCGCACTGCCGCCCTTCGGCAGCGCACGCCGCACGCGTAATGTTCCGATGAGCTAAATCACCGTACACAAGCTCCCCCTGCCAGACCGGAAGGAATCCTCGATCCCTTCGCCCGAATCACGCGGGTCTCGGCCATAGCAACCCAATCTAGTTCGAGTTATTCGCCGTCTGCATGCTACGAGGATGGGCGCCAACTGGACCACCCCCGCTGCCGACCTTGACGAGCCCAGCTCCACGCAGCGACTAAGTCGTAGTGTAGTCAAATGTCTGCGCGCATGCCTAGAGGTCAAAGGCGAGCGGTCCCTCCGGTGCGCGGCACGCCTCCCTGCCGTCAGTGCGAGCAGCGTGGAGCCGGGCGCGCGGCCGCTTCTATGTAGACGAACTCGTCAGGACGGCTCGGCGGGCCGAGCGCGGCGCGCGGATCCGTACCGGAAATTCCGCCGCCGCTGAACGAATTGGCCGAATCGCGCGCACCATCTGTTATGTCGCAACCGCGAAGATTGCTGCTTCGGCTGGCTTGCGCCATCGGCCATAGGTCGTAGTGCACAGGCGTGTGGGTCTTTTTTCGGTGTCGCTCTGCCCGCCCGTATTCGAGGGGGAGCGCTCACATATATATAGAGACACACGCAAAGACGCGCGACGGGTTCGAGTCCCTACCTCGCCGGACGCGCGCTCTTAGGCGGCTGCCGGCGAGCGCTGCGACTCCGCCCCGCCGCGGCAAGAACGCCGCGAGCAATCCGATCGCAGGCAGGAACGAGCAAAGCTAAACACGTATTGCACGCCCGTGACGTCGGCCACCTGCCCGAGCAGCGCGGCGCCGATACCGCCGAGGCCGAACGCGAGCCCGAAGAACAGCCCCGCAACGGTTCCGACTCGAAACGGCACGAGCTCCTGCCCGTAGACGACGATCGCCGGAAACGCCGATGCGAGGATCAGCCCGATCGGCACGCTGAGAACGCCGGTCCAGAACAGGTTCGCGTACGGCAAGCGTCAACGTGAACGGCAAGACGCCGAGGATCGAGAACCAGATGACGAACTTGCGGCCGAACCGGTCGCCGAGCGGCCCGCCGATCAGCGTGCCGACCGCTACGGCCGCCAGGTAGACGAACAGATAGAGCTGCGCCGACCGCACGGAGAGCCCGAAGCGCTCGATCAGATAGAACGTGTAATAGCTCGTGATGCTGGCGCTGTAGACGAACTTCGAGATCATCAGCGCAACCAGGATCGCGAGCGCCGCGGTCACGCGACCCCGCGACAGCGTTCCGCTCGCGATGGCGCGGCGCCTGGGCGCGCATGCGCGCCATGCCGTGCGAGGTATACCAACGGCCGACGCCGAACAGCAAGCACCATTGCGACGACGGCCGCGAGCGCGAACCAGGCGATGCTGCCCTGCCCGTGGCGAGACACGACGACGGCCGCGAACAGAGGCCCGATCGACGAGCCGAGATTGCCCCCCATCTGAAACAGCGACTGCGCGAGGCCGGGCCTGTTGCCCGCCGCCATGCGCGCAACGCGTGAGGATTCGGGGTGCAGGACAGCCGAGCCGGTTCCCACGAGGGCCGCAGCGGCCAGCAGCAGCGGATAGCTGCCCGCATTCGCCAGCAGCAGCAGGCCAACAGAGAAAAACCCATGCCGACAGACAAGGAGTACGGCTGCGGGTGCTTGTCGGTGAAAAAACCGATCACCGGCTGCAACAGCGACGCCGTCACCTGAAACGTGAAGGTCAGGAACCCGATTTGACCGAACGTGAGCCCGTAGTTGTCCTTGAGGGTCGGATAGATCGCCGGTAGCAGCGACTGCATCATGTCGTTCAGCAGATGGCAGAAGCTGATGGCGGCGAGCACGGAGAACGCCGTCGTTGCGGCATGTTGCGAGGCTGTGGCTGCGGAAGGCGAGCTCACGGGTTGCCGACTCGATGACACTGTTCGACGAAGCCTAGCAGAGCCGCCGCAAGCGCGCCGAGGCAGCCCCGCCGCCGGCCACGCAATATAATTCGAGGGTGGCACACATCATTGAACCTGCCTCGAGTGGCCGCGCGAAATGCCGCAGCTGCGATCAACCGATCGCCAAGGACGAGCTGCGGTTCGGGGAACGCCAACCCAACGCATTCGGCGACGGCGAGATGACGCTGTGGTTTCACCTACCCTGCGGGGCCTACTCCCGCCCCGAGCCGTTCCTCGAAGCGCAAGGCGCAGTTGCCGAGGCGCAGCTCGAGCCGCTCACTGCGGCTGCGCGCTTCGGCATCGAGCATCGGCGCGTGCCGCGCTTGCATGGCGCCGAGCGAGCGACGTCGGGGCGAGCGCACTGCCGCAGCTGCCGGGAGCTCATCGCCAAAGGCGAATGGCGCCTGGCGCTCGTGTTCTTCGAAGACTATCGGTTCAGCCCGGGCGGCTATCTGCACGCGCACTGTGCGCGCAACTACTTCGAGACGACCGAGCTCCTCGACCGTATACGGCACTTCTCGCCCGAGCTTCGCGAGACGGAGCTCGCCGAGATCGCGGCGGCGATGACCGCCGGGCAAGCGGCGGCATGACGCCCGCTGGTTGCTGATGCTCGCGGCACCGCCACAGCGAAATGGCGCCCGTCGCGGCGCCGACGTGCTGAACCGCCTCCGCGAGCGCCCGCCCGCGCTGTGGTATCGAGGCGAGCGCGTCACGGACGTCACCAACGCACGCAGCATTCCGCGGCGGCGTCGCGACGCTTGCCGAGCTCTACGACTTACAGTGGCAGCGCGCCGAGGACTGCCTGTTCGACTCGCCGTCGAGCGGCCGCAAGGTTGCGCGCTCGTTCCAATTGCCGCGAACTGCGGCGGAGCTCGCGGGCATCGGCCGCGCGATGACGGTCGTCGCCCGCCACACGCACGGCATGATGGGCCGCGCGCCCGATTATCTGAATCGCGCGCTCAGCGCATACGCGGCGCGGCGGAGTACCTCGCGGCCGGCGACCCGCGCTTCGGTGCGAACGCCGTGCGCCTGCACGAGGAGCTGCGCGAGGCGGATCTCTGCCTGACCCATTCGCTGATACCCCCGCAAGCGAACCGCAGCGTCGGGCCCTCCGGCCAAGCGGACCCGTTCCTCGCGGCGCGCATCAAGGAGGAAACCGACGCCGGTTTCGTCGTGCGCGGTTGCCGCATGTTGGCCACGCTGCCGATCTCCGACGCGCATCATGGTGCTTCCGTCCACGCTGCTGAAAGCGACGGCCGAGGATGCCCCCTACGCGTTCGGCTTCGTGATTCCGAACGACACGCCGGGACTCAAGTTCATTTGCCGCGAGAGCGTCGATTACGGTCGATCGCACTTCGACCATCCGCTCGGCTCGCGTTTCGAGGAGATGGATGCCGTCGTGGTGTTCGACGACGTGCAGGTGCCGTGGGAGAACGTCTTGCTCTACCGCGACGTCGAGCGCTGCAACGAGGCGAACGCGCGCACCGGCGCCGTCGTCGGCATGGCGCACCAGGTCGTCGTCAAGAACATCGCGAAGTCCGAGTTCGTGCTCGGGCTCGCGGCGCTGCTCGTCGACACGATCGGCGCGGAGGGCTTTCAGCACGTTCAGGAGAAGCTCGCGGAGCTCTGGATAACGCTCGAGACGATGCGCGCGTTGCTGCGCGCAGCCGAGGTCGACGCCGCGCCCGACGAGTGGGGTGTCGTGCGGCCGGCGTGGAACCCGCTCGACGCCGCTCGCAATCTGTTTCCGCGCCTCTATCCGCGCATGATCGAGATCATCCAGCAGATCGGCGCCAGTGGCCTCGTCGCGATGCCGACGGAGCAGGACTTGAAAGGCCCGCTCGCGGACGACATCCGCCGTTACTACCAAGCGGCACGCGCCGACGCCTTCGAGCGAGTGCCGCTGTTCAAGCTCGCGTGGGACGTCGCGATCTCGGCATTCGCCGGCCGGCAGGTGCTCTACGAGCGCTTCTTCTTCGGCGACCCCGTTCGAATGGCGGGCTCGCTCGTCACCGCGCACGACGCTGAGATCCGCGCTTACGCGGAACGCGTTCGCGAGCTCGTCCGCGACCTACGCGACGAGGCGTTCGGCTCAAAAGACCTGACATGATCGAGCAGTCGTAACCCTAAACGATCCAGTAGCTTACACTGCGCCATTCACGTTCCGTCTCATGATCGCTGCGTAGCCGAACTACGAGACGTTCGAGTGCGCGTAGCCACGAAGTTCGACATCACGCCGGCGAATAAAAAAAGGCGCCGCGGCTTTCAGCCGCGGCGCCTTGTTCGTCCGAGCCGCTGCTGGGCTATTCGGCGCTCGGCGCCGCCGCCCCGCCCTGGCCCATGAACAGCGACGAGCCGTCGGGCAGCGTGATGTCGCGGCCGCTCGCGCGGAACGTGCGGTCCTTCGCCTGGAAGCCTTCGACGTGAACCTTCGTGCCGGCCGGCACCGAGTTACGGTTCCAACCGTGACGGATCAGCGCGTTCGGGGCGCCGCCTTCGACGGCCCACTGCTGCTTCTCGCCGGTCGCCGTCGTCACCTCGATGTGCAACCACGAATGCGGATTGCTGAACTGCATCTTCGTGACGACGCCATCGAGCTTGATCGGCCGATTGATGTCGAACTCGGCCGCGAACGAGTGATGCGCGACCACGGGCGCGGCCATGGCGGCCACGAGGCCGCCGCCGAACACGCCTAACCAACCATTGACTCGCATAGCTGCTCCTCTCCTAACTCCAAAACCGACTAGTCCGAGGCCACTGGCCTTGCCTCAAGGCAGCGGCTCCTTCAGAAACTCGTTGTACAGCAGGTTCTCCGAGAACTCGACGCACTTGAACTCGAGCAGCTCGGCGTTCGGCTCCGTGTTGCGATACAGGTGCATCGAGATCGTCCACGGCGCGGAGAACGTCTCGGGATCGTCGATCGTCGCCTCGTACTGGATGCGATTCTGATCGAGCGGCGTATAGCGTTCCGTGACCTTCAGCTGACTGCTGTGATAATTACCGGCGCGATCGAACCAGGTGCGATCGTCGTTGGCGATGACCTCGACGACGAGCGTGTCGCCGTCCCATCGGCCGTTCGACCAGCCCATCCACAGATCGACGGGCACCTCGTCGATCGTGCGGTGATCCTTCATGTGCACGGCACGGTTGGAATTCGCGAAGGCGTAGACGAACAGGATGTCGTCGTCGCCCTGCACGATCTGGAACGGATGCGGCATGTAAGTCGCGCGCGGAATGCCCGGCAGATAGCAGGCTGCCTCGGGGTCCGTCTTCGGCCAGCCGGCACGGTTCTCTTCGCGGTGCGCGAGCGCTTCCGGCAGGTACGGGATCTTGCCTTCCTTGACGACGCTTTGGCCCGCGGGGATGGCGCCGATCGCGCCGAGACGCCAGAAATCCTTGAGCTGCGAGGCGGCATGCCCCTCGAGGTTCCAGTGCGCCGTGCTCATCGCCTGCCAGATACCGTTCAGATTCGGCTTGCCGCCGACTCGCGGGCGGTTTTGCGCATTCGCGGCCAGCGGGACCGCCGACAGCACGAGCGCCGCAACCAACGAGACCAAGAACCCCTGCCGCATCTTGCCCCCCAACCCCATCGTGATTCTTCGAAGCCGGCGGGAATCATAAGCGAACTCGCTGCTGCGGTTGCAGCGACGAATCCAAATTTCTCTCGGCACACGGCCGCTCATGGCTTGGGAGCCTTCGGCAGTCGCCCTATACTGCGGCTTCCAACTTGGGGGTCCTGTCAATGTCCACCGCTCGCTCGCTGCTCGCTCTTCGCTATCGCCACGTCCTGCTCGTCGCTCGCGCTCGCTCAACGCGAGGTGCCGTTCCGCGGGGGCATCCCCGTCGCGCCGTCCGGGCTCGCCGACAAGCCGCTCGGCGAAGGACCGTTCGACTATGCGACCGGCGAAGGTCAGAACATTCGCGTCACGGTGCGTCACGAAGGCGTTGTCGTTTCCGTTCACGCTGACGTTCCTGCCCGACGGCACGATGCTGGTCACGCAACGCGACGGCAAGTTGCGCGTCATGCGCGACGGCAAGCTCGACCCGAACCCCGTCGCCGGAGGCCCGGCATCGTTCTCCACGGGCACGTCGGGCCTGCCCGGCGCCGTTCACGGCTACATGGATATCGCGCTGCATCCGCAGTTCGCGCAGAACCAGACGCTGTACTCTGAGCTACACGAAACCGCTCGCCGACAACCGCACGACGTTCGCCGTCACGCGCGCGCGTTGGACCGGCAGCGCGCTCGCCGACGCCAAGGACGTGTTCGTCGCAGAGCCGGGCGACGGGGGCCCGACGCCGATCGCGTTCGGCCGCGACGGCATGCTGTACATCGCGACGAGCGGCGGCAGACGCGCAAGACGGCAACAACCTCGGCGGCAAAGTGCTGCGCGTGCGCGACGACGGCAGCGTGCCGAGCGACAACCCGTTCGTCGGCAAGCAAGGCTATCGGCCGGAAATCTACACGCTCGGCCATCGCAACTCGCTCGGGTTGGCTCTACACCCCATGACCGGCGAGCTCTGGCAGAGCGAGAACGGCCCGAACGGCGGCGACGAGCTCAACATCATTCGCGCGGGCAAGAACTACGGCTGGCCGCTCGTGAGCTACGGCCGCACGTACCCCGGCCCGTGGCAAGCGAAGCTGCCGACGCACGAAGGCTTCGAGCCGCCGGCCGTTTATTGGACGCCGGCGATCGCGGTCTCGGGCATCACGTTCTACACGGGCGACAAGCTGCCGCTGTGGAAGGGCGACATGTTCGTCGGCGGCCTGCGCACGGGCGAGATCCCGGGAACGGGCAAGCTCGACCGCATTCTCTTCAACCAGCAGATGGAAGAGCTGCGCCGCGAGTCGCTGCTCGTCGACCTGCGGCAGCGCGTCCGCGACGTGCAGCAAAGTCCCGACGGCCTGCTCTACGTGATCACCGACGAGGACGAAGGCGCGGTGCTGCGCATCGAGCCGCGCTGACGCGGGCATGGATGCCCGCGGTAGAGCAATGCAGGAGCAGTTGCCGAGGTCACCCATGAAGCCGAGCTCGCCGACTCGCGATCGCAATCGCAATCGCAGCGGCCTCGGCGCAGGCACCGCAGCGGCACAAGACGCGGCCCCGCGAACGCCCTGGGGCCATCCCGACCTCCAAGGGACGTGGACGAACGCGACGCTGACGCCGCTGCAACGGCCGACGGAGCTCGGCGAGAAAGAGTTCTACACGCCCGACGAGCTCGCGGAGTTCGCGGAGCAACGCCGCGCCGCGACGAACGCCGACCGCCCGCTGCGCGCCGGCGAAGTCGGCTCCTACAACGACGTTTTCTTCGAGCGCGGCTCTGGCGGCGTCAAGAACCGGCCGCACCTCGCTCGTCATCGAGCCGCGCGACGGCCGCATCCCGGCGCTGACGCCGGCCGCGCAAGCGGCCGTCGAGCAACGCACCGCCTACATGGCCGCGCACCCGGCCGATCGCCCGTCGGACCGCTGGCTCACGGAGCGCTGCATCATGTTCGGCGCGACGGTGCCGATGCTGCCGGAGCCCTACAACAACAATTACCGCATCTTCCAAACGCCGGATCACGTCGTGATCCTCGTCGAGATGAATCACGAGCCGCGCGTCATTCCGCTCGACGGCGCGCCGCACACGTCGCCGGCGATCGCGCAATGGATCGGCGACTCGCGCGGCCGGTTCGAGGGCGACACGCTCGTCGTCGAGACGCGCAACTTCAAGTTCAACGAGCAGAGCCGCTTCGGCGTCGGCTAGTTGAACGGCTTGAGCGACGAGAACCTGCGCGTCGTCGAGCGCTTCACGCGCACGGCCGACGACACGATCATGTATCAGGCCACGATCGAGGACCCGACGATCTTCACGAGCGCGTGGACCGTCGAGGTCCCGCTGCACCCGAGCGACGGCCAAATCTTCGAAGTCGCGTGCCACGAAGGCAACTTGGGGCTCGGCGACATCTTGTCGGGGCATCGCGCCGAAGAGCGCGCTGCCGCCGGCCGCTGAACGAACCTGGAGGGGAACTCCGTGCAACTGAAGCGATTGTCGTTTGCCATCGGCCGCGCGCTCGCTCGGCGCCGGCGCCGTCTTGTGCGCTACCTTGCCGCTCGCCGGCAGCGGACAGCAGGCCGCGAGCGGCTACACCGTGCCGCGCACGGCGTGGGGCGATCCCGATCTCACGGGCAAGTGGCCCGGCACCGAGATGGTCGGCGTGCCGATGCAGCGCGACGAGAAGCTTGGGCTCCGCAACGAGCTGACCGACGAGGAGTTCGCGGAGCGCGAGCGCCGCGCGGCGCAGCAGGAGGAGCAGGACAACGCCGACTTCGAGCTCGAGAACGCGGCGAGCACGCCGGGCGGCGACGTCGGCGGCGCCGTCTCGCCTCCTCCGCACTGGCTCGAGCGCGGCCAGCCGCAGCGGCAAGCGTCGCTGATCGTCGACCCGCCGAACGGCCGCATGCCGGCGTTCACGCCGCAAGCGCAGGAGCGCCAGGCCGCGCTGCGCGAATTCCGGCAGACTCGCGGCCCCGCCGACTCGTACACGGACCGCAGCAACTACGACCGTTGCATCACGCGCGGCCTCGCGGGCTCGATCCTGCCCGTCATCTACAACAACGGCACGCAGATCTTCCAGTCGCCGGGTTACGTGACGATCGTCAACGAGATGATCCACGAGACACGCGTCGTGCCGCTCGACGGCCGGCCGCATGTCGGCTCCTCGATCAAGATGTGGCTCGGCGACTCGCGCGGCCGCTTCGAAGGCGACACGCTCGTCGTCGAGACGACGAACTTCACGGACCGCACCGGCGTCGGCGTCAACGGCGGCGGCCAGCGGCACAGCGAGGCGCTCAAGATCACGGAGCGCTTCACGCGCGTCGCCGACGACGTCATCGACTATCAGATGACCGTCGAGGATCCGCAGACCTGGACCGCGCCGTGGACGATGCAAATGCCGCTGAAGCGCGACGACGGCTACGGCATGTTCGAGTACGCGTGCCACGAGGGTAACCTCGCGATGTTCAACATCCTGAGCGGCCACCGCGCCGACGAGCGTCGCGCCGCCGGCGCCGGGGCAGATGAGCGCGATCTGCCGCGCGTCGTCGTGCTGCTTGCGGCGGCGCTCGGCGCGCTGCCCGCGGGCGCGCATCACTCGTGGTCGCGTTACGACGGCGACCACGTCATCACGATCGAAGGCAGCATCACGGGCATCGCGTGGGCGAGCCCGCACGTCGTCGTCCAGTTCACCGTGCCCGAGCGACGGCGCCGAACCGACCGCGTGGACGATGGAGATGGACCCGCCGACGCTGTTGAACCGCTACGGCTTGCGACACGACACGTTGAAAGCCGGCATGCAGGTCAAGCTCACGGGCGTGCGCGCGAAATCGGGCGCGCCGATGATGCGTGCCGTCACGATCGAGGTCGAGGACGGCACCGTCTACCGCGTCTCGAGCCGCGTCTAAAGCGCGCGATGCGAGCGCGCCCATTACTCACGCTGCTGCTTGCCGGCGTTCCCTGCGCGCTCGCGCAAGCGCCGCCGCCCGCGGGTTTCCCGGCACGCCGCCGCCGAGCCCGCCCGTCGTGATTCGCGAGTTCTCGGCCGACCCCGCCACGATCGAGGCGGCCCGGTCGGTATGCGACGCTGCGCTGGGAGGTCTCGAACGCCTACTCGCTGACGATCGAGCCCGGAATCGGCGCCGTCGCGACGCGCGGCACGCGCCGCGTCGCACCCGCGCGTGACGACGACGTACACGCTTGACGGCGACGGGCCCCGGCGGCGCCACGACGCGCACGGTCACGGTGACCGTCGCCGGCACGACGGCCGCCGCGCCGCCCGCAAGCCGCGGCAGCCGCGACCGCTGCGATTCCTCGGCTCGCCGACGGCAAGCCCGATCTATCGGGCGTCTACAGCGCCGACCGCAACGTGCGCCTCGTCGGCGACGCCGAAGCTCGAGCCCGGCGCGGAATCGTTCCGCGTCGTCGAGGCAGACGGAGCGCGACGCCGGCACCGGCGACGACTGTCTGCCGCCCGGCGTGCCCGCCGCGACGATGCTGCCGTTCCCGTTCCAGATCGTGCACACGCCGGACACGCTCGCGATCCTCTACGAGGCGTATCACCAGTTCAGGATTGCGCCGATCGGCCGCGAGCACGCCGAATACTTGGCGCCGGCGTGGATGGGCCACTCGGTCGCACGCTGGGACGGCGATACGCTCGTCGTCGACGTGCGCGGCTTCAACGATCGAACCGTCGTCGCCGGCTACCGGCATACGGAAGATCTGCGCGTCATCGAGCGTTACACGCGCACCGCGTACGACACGATCGCGTACGAGGCCGATCGTCGCCGATCCCAACGTCTTCGCCGAGACGTTGCGCTACTCCGGCACGCTGACGCTGCATCCCGAGTGGGAGATCGGCGAGTACGTCTGCGCCGAGAACAACCAGGACTACGACGAGCTGTTCGAGGCGGACTAGCGCTTCGGGCTGCGCGGGCGCTTCGCCCGTCGGCTCCGGCAGCACGCCTTCGCCGTGCGACGTCGAGCCCTGCACCGAGTCGCAATGCTTGCCGGGCGCCGGCGGCGTATCGGGCGGGCACTTGTACAAGCCCGACTTGCCGCGGCCTCCGCCCGCAAAACCGTTGCGCAGCGGATGCAGGCCGATGCTGATGATCGTCCCGCGCGGAAAGCCGTTGACGCTGATGCCGTCGCGCGCCGCGCCTGCCGCGCCGTCCATTTCGACGGCCCACACGATCGGCTCGCCGGCGTCATCCTTCAACACCTGATCGCGCGCCTCGTTGAGCGGCGCGAAGAAGATCTGCAAGTGGTTCGGGTTCGGGTCGATGCGCGTCACGATGCCCGTCATGACGTACGTCTGTTTGACGTCGTACATCGCGAACGAGTGGTGCGCGGCGCGACGCCAGACGAGGCCCAACGACACCACTACTCCGAGCGCGGCGCTCGCTCACGATTCTCCGACTCATTGCACGCATCCCCTCTCGTCCACTCGATCACAGCCCGAACCTGCCGGCCTGCTCGCGCGGCCGCTCCATGCCTTCCTCGTGATAGCGCTCCCAGATCTGCGCCCACGGGCCGGCCGTAGATGTCGGGCACGCGGTACTCGACGGTCTGGCCCGGCGACATCGGCGTCGTGTGGCCGTCGACGGGAAAGCTCTGCGGCACGCACTCCATGATCACGAACGGATCGCCTTCGTTGAGCTCGCGGCGCTTGTCGAGCAAGTGCACGATCCGCACGGGCTCGGCGAGGCTCTCCTCGTCGTAGAGCACGATCTCCTGCTTGATCCCGACGAGCGCCCCGCTCGCATCCTTGCGCGGCGTGTAGATCTCGATCGACTGCAGCTTGTTGCTGAACTCGAACCCGCCGTGCGAGATCCAGCCCTGGATGTTCGAGGTCCACGTGATCAGCGCCTCGCCGTCCCAGAAGCCGATCGTCTCGCCGAACCACTGCGGCACGTCGGGACCGAGCCGCGGCACGACGCCGCTCTCGTCGAACTCGCGGCCGACGTGGATCTGCGTGATCAGTGTCTTCGCGGCGTTGCGCATGTCGAGGATCGAGCTCCGGCGTCATGACGAGGCTCACGTCGCCGCCGCCGCCGTATTGCGCGAAGCGCCGCATGAATCCTTCGGGCCAGCAGTACGAGCCCGGCCACTGCGCGGCGTTGCTGCCCGAGTAGTGATACATCTGCTGCACGAAGCGCTTCTGATACTCCGGCGTCAGCAGCGAGAGATACGTCGGGATCTGCAGGACGGCGCCGTTGTACCACGTCGACGTCTTCTCGCGTTGGCGCCGATAACGGCCGTTCCAATCGGGCAACGTCGCCTGCGTGTAGACCGTCGGCCCGCCCTTCGGCCTTCGTCTCTGCGAGCAACGCCGCGTAGTGTTCCTTGGCCGTCGTGAACCCGTACGGGCTCACGATCTCCTCGCGCGGGTAGTCGCGGTCGCAGAATCCCCAGGCCGCCGAGCGCGGCGGATCGTCGCCGATCAGCGGCACCTCGTACGCGCCCCAGATCTGCTCGAGGCCGACGGCCGAGTTGCAGCGGTAATAGCGTGGGTCGAACCAGAGGTCGCGGTCCTTGTAGAAATCCGTCGTCGTGAAGATGTCGTGCGGCAGCGGCTCGACGCCGGCCGGAACGGCGCCGTTCTGCGCCGCGAAGATCGGCGTGTTGCCCTCGGGAATGCCGGCGCCGACGAACAGACCCTTGCCTTCGGAGCCGACGATGAGGGCGGCTTGGACGGGATCGCGCGCCCCGCGGCCGACGCTCGTCTGTGCGCCGGCGCCGCCGCCACGACGAGGCCCGCGGCCGCGAACCGAGCCAGATCATTTTCCCCGCACTGCCGAACGTCATGCGCCCCCCGGAGCTCCGCGGACCCGCAGTTTCACCGCGCGTCCGGCGCGCTGTCTACGGCTCTCCGAGGGGGGACTTGAAACCGGAAATATCCTGCCCTTAAGTTCCGCCGTTCACTCGAAAAACCGCTCGAACCCCGTGAGGAGGCACCATGAAGAGCGATCAGAGTCTGTCAGCGAGAAAACAGCACCGGTTCGTCACCGTGGGGCTGATCGCAATGGCGGCAGCACTACCGGCCTTCACGTGGCCGACGGTATGCCACGCCGCGACGCGAGGCAAGTCGCCGACACGTTCACCGCGACGACGGCGAACATGACGCCGGCCGGCGTGAACCTGCGCATGGAGATCCTCGAATGGCAGGACGCCGACGCGCGCGCAGAGGCCGTCGCGACGCTCGCGGCCGGCGCCGACGCGGCGACGCCGCTCGGCAAGCTGCCGACGGTCGGCTACGTCTGGCCGAACGGCAGCCCCGTCGGCTACTCCGTGAAGTACGCGCACCGCGCGCCGCAACCCGACGGCGGCGAGCGCATCACGCTCGTCACGGACAAGCGCCTCGGCAGCTACGACTTCAAGGGCTGGTCCGTGGCCAGCCCGGCGGCGAAAAGCGACGCGCCCTACTCCGTCATCGAGCTCGACGTGAACGGCTCGGGAACGGCAACCGGCAATTTGTCGCTCGTCGGCGAAGTCGTCGCTCGACGAGGGAGCCGGCACGGTGGCGCTGAACGCGAGCGCCGCGCGCCGAGCTTGCTGACGAACGTCAAGCGCGAAACGGCGACGCGTTAGCTGGAAAGGACGCGCGAGCAGGGCGGGCTTCGACCCGCCCTGCCCGCTCACATCTTGGGCAACGGGAGACACTCCATGATCTCGACCGAGTCGCCGGCGAAGATCGTGAAGTGCGGATGGTTCTCGAACATCCGGGCAGCTGCTTCGTGAGACTCGGCTTTGACGATCACGTATCCCGTCATGCTGTTCTTGAGATCCGTGATCCCATCCGCTGCGGCGCGCTTCGTCTTTCCGAGCGGAGTACCCTGGTCGACGATGGACGCGCCGT